>NZ_JAGEMO020000064.1 GCF_017921975.2 Hymenobacter terricola | reverse complement strand
GCCGCCCACCACCACGGCCCCTTCCAGAGCGCCTGCCAACATGCCCACCAGCGGCCCGGCCAGCAGCAGCGGGCCAACGCCCGGAATCAGGATGAAGGCGGAGCCCATCAACATGCCCCGCATGCTGCCCCAGAAGGCCCCGTTGCCGCCCCATTTCTTCATCCGGTCGCCCATGTTGCAGTAGCCCACCACATTTTCTTCGGCGTGGTAGTCGTGGCCCATGATGGAGAGCTGCTGCATGTCGAAGCCGTGGTGCGGGAGCTTCTGAACGGCTTCTTCGGCTTGCTCGTGGGTGTCATAGCGCGCGGTCATTACGGGGGAGTAATTCAGCTGAACGAGGCGGTGTTGAGGCACTGGAAGGAGAAATTTACCGAAAGCAATTGCCCCCATGCTTGCCCATTACCCGGCGGCGGTGGTCCCAGCAAAGTGGTGCTGTAAGATTACGAGGGTCAATCAGCCTGCTGCATGACCAACATCATGGTTTATATTGATTTTCAACAAGTATTCTGCCTTAATACTCATGGTTATTTGCCCGTAATTTCACCACTTTGACCTCCTTGCTCATGGCCCTTTCGCTGCTCGTTCTCACCGATTTTACCCAACCCGCCGACCACGCCCTGGCCTATGCCGACCGTCTGGCCGGGGCCGTAGGCGCGCGGCTGGTGCTGCTGCACGTGCGCCGCGACGCCATCCTGGACCCCGAGCAACTAAGCGGCACCCTGGCCGGCCTGGACACCGAAGCCATCCGGCTGGCCTTTGCCAGCCTGGAGCGCGGGCTGACCGCGCCCGCCGTGGCCGAAGCGGGCCACGGCCTGGTGGCCGAAGCCGTGGCGCGGGCCGTCCGGCAGCATCAGCCCACGCTCATCGTGCTGGGCCGGACCGAGGCGGGCAATACCCCGGACGAGCTGCTCACGCCCCTCGCGCTGGCCCTGTTGCGCACCATTCCGCACCCGCTGCTGGTGGTGCCCGAAAGCCCCGCCACCCCGCCCGCGCCCCGTCGCGTGCTGCTGGCCGTCGACGGCGAACCCTTCACCCTCGGCCCCTACACCGGGGCGGTGCGCCGGCTGCTCGATGCCCTGCCCGCCGCCCTCACGGTGCTGCACGTGTTGCCGCCTGGCAGTGCGGAAGAGCTTCCCCGCCAGGCCCTCGAATCGGTGCAGCGCACGGGGCTGGCCGATGATTTGACGGAACTCACCCGCCACCGCCGCGTGTCCGCACCGCACCCGGCCGAAGGCATCCTGCGGGTAGCCGGGTCGGCGGAATTCGACCTGGTCGCCCTCATTGCCCGTCCGCGCAGCTTCCTGGGCCGGCTGTTTCACCACAGCGTCACGGCGCAGGTGTTGCTGCACAGCCCCATCCCCGTACTGATGCTGCCCGCCATGGAGTAGCGCGGGCGCTTGGGGGCTTTACCAGCCGCCCCGGCCCCGCCGGCCTTTGGCAAGGCGGGCGCTGAGGCAGGAGCCCGACACGCAACGTGCCCGCCACCGGGTTGCAGCACGACCAAGCTGGTCCGGCGCTGCAACCCGGTGGCGGGCACGTTCACTGTCGGGCAGGTGCGGAGGACCTACAGGGCGTTCAATAGCTTGATAATTTGACGCTTGCGCTTGCCCAGCTTGGCTTGCAGGCGGCTCACCAGCTCGTGGCCCTTGCCTTCCACGTAGGTCAGGTCCTCGTCGGTGAGTTGGGTGTAGGCGTGCTGCAGCTTGCCTTTGAGCTGGTTCCAGTCGCCGCGCAGGCGCAGCCGCTGGTCGGTGCGGAAGTTGCGGAAGTGGCGGCGCCGCTCGACGCCTCGCTTGGAGTACAGCAGGATGCCAGTGAGCGCGCCTAAGCCGGCTCCGGCCAGGGCGGTAAGCAATACTTTACCGGTGGTGTTTTTGGGTTTTTCGGATGTCATGATAAGTGGACTAAAAAGTGGATACTGAAGCCGCAGGCCAACTTCGGCGCTGGGCGGTTGGGGTTTCAGCAAAGGTCGCGCCCCGCCCGCTGCGCCGCTTTGACCTTCAGCAGACCAACTGATGATGTTCGTCAAGTCCGGTAAAGCGTGGGACGCGCATTATGCCAAAGGCTAAAACAGACTACTTTACTCAACAACCGTTGGCATTGAAGCTGTTTAGGGAGTCTTCGAAATCACTCCGAACGTCATGCTTCGACAAGCGGACGCCAGATGAAGCATGACGGGGGTTATAACGCCAGCGTTTCGGCGATTTTCTCCACGTTGAGGCTGCGGGCGGAGGCGTCGAAAATGGTGCGGTACACGCCGCCCTGGGCGTAGAGGCTGCGGTGGGGGCCGTGCGCTACCACGCGGCCCTGCTGGAGCACGTAGGCGCAGTCGGCATCCACAATCTGGGCCAGGCTGTGGGAAATCATGACCACGGTGCGGCCCTTTTTGAGGGCGTCGAGGCTGGTTTTGATTTGCTCGGTGGTCACGGCGTCGAGGCTGGCGGTGGGCTCGTCGAGGAAGATGAGGGGCGGGTTTTTAAGGAACAGCCGGGCGATGGCAATGCGCTGCTGCTGCCCGCCCGACAGCTGCTGGGCGGCGGTCTGGTACTGGCCGGGGAGCAGCCGGATTTGCTCGTGCAGCTGGGCCTCGCGGGCGGCCTGCTGCACCTGCTCGAAGGTGGCATCGACCAACCCGTAGCCAATGTTTTCCTCAATGGTGCCCTTGAAAATGTGGTTTTTCTGAAGCACCAGGCCGATGTGCCGGCGCAGGGCGTGCAGGTCATAATCGGCCAGGGGGCGGCCGTCGAGCAGGATTTCGCCGCTCGCGGGCTCGTAGAAGCGGCAGAGCAGGTTGATGACCGTGCTTTTGCCCGCGCCGCTCAGGCCCACCAGCGCCGTGGTCTGGCCGGCGGCGACGGTCAGGCTCACGTCGTGCAGGGCCACCGTGCCGTTGGGGTAGCTGAAACAGACGTGGCGCAGCTCGAAGGTGCCGGTGAGAGAATCGGCTGGCGCGGAGCCGCTCACTTCCACGGCGTCATCGGCTTCGAGCAGGGTGAAGAAGGCGGCGGAGTAGGTGTGCACCTCGTTCAGCTCGTCGTACATCTGGTGCAGCTGGCGGATGGGGGCCGTCACGTTGTGCAGCAGCAGCACGTAGAACATGATGTCGCCGAGCGAGAGGCGGCGGTGCAGCACCAGCCAGGCCGTGGTGGCCACGATGCCCACCACGCCGAGCTGCTCGACGAAGGTTTTCAGGCCGTCGAAGAGAAAGTTGGTTTTGCGCATATTCAGCTGGGCCACGCGCAGCTGCTGTTGCAGAGCGTTCTGCTTCTGCTCCTCGTAGCCCTCGCGCACGAAGCTTTTGATGACCACAGCCGAGTCGATGAGGTTGAGCAGGCCGCCGTTCTTGTCTTCGCGCAGCACGCGCATGTCGTGGCGCGTGCTGCCCAGCTGCCGGCCCTGCCAGTAGCTCAGGCCGAAGTACACGGGCAGCAGCACCACGGCCGTGAGGCCCACGTACACATTGGCCGCGAACATGACCACCAGCGCCACTACGGCATTGGCCACCAGCGGCATAATGTCGATGAACAGGTCCTGCACCAGCTTCATGAGCGCATCCACGCCCTTGTCGAGGCGGGTCTGGAGCTGGCCGGTCTGGTTGTGGGCATCGGCATAAAACCCCAGGCGGTAGGAGAGAATGCGCCGCACGGCATCCTGGCTCAACGCGCTGGAGATGGACACCCGGATTTCCTCGCCAAAGTATTTCTGCCCGAAAATCAGGGCTACGTTCACCAGCTCCTTGCCCAGCAGCACGCCGCTCACCAGCAGCAGCAGGTGCGCGCCGCCGCGCACGCCCTGGCCCGTGCGCAGCAGGTGCTGCACGGTATTCACGGCGTAGCGCAGCACAAACGGGTTCACCTGCGCCGCCAGCGCCCCCAGAAGGGTGAGCAGCAGGGTGCCCGCCACCAGCCCCCGGTAGGGCCGCACGTAGGGAAACAGCCGCCGGATAATCTGCCACAAGCTCATAGTCAAGGAGGAATAAAGGGGCGGTGCAGCGCTCCCCTCACGGGAGGGGCAGCGCCGTTTTCCCTACTGCTCCTGCCAGGTAGGAATGCGGTCCTGCTCCACAAAATCGAGCACCAGGCCGAGTAATTGGGGCCGGGGGTAGGGGCGGGGCGTCAGGCCGAGGGAGTCGCCGGTAGCCTCCCCCAGCAGGGTGCGCAGGTCGCCGGCCTGGGCGTGGCGGAAGCCCATGGTCCAGGTGGCGAAGCTGCGCGTGGGCCACGGCCCCTCGCCCAGCACCCGGCAGTGGTGGTGGCGCGGGTCCGACAGGATGGCGTGGTAGTAGAGGTGCCGGACGGCGGCCCGGGGGCCTTCCAGCACTTGCAGGAAGCGGCCTTCGGGCGTGTGCAGCAGCACGCCGGTGATGTCGTGCTGCCGGTTGTAGGTGCGGGACTGGTGGAGCAGGACCTCCAGCGCGGCGGCTCCCATCGGCTCCATCCACTGGCTCAGATAAATAAGGTGGTACGGTTGCATGCAGAAAGAAGAAAAGGCGGGTGGCAGGTACTTACAACTGGTGCGGCGCGGGCTGGCCCAGGCCCCAGGCGTCGAGGCTGGCCACGGCGGCGTCGGCAATGTTGGTGAGGGCCTCGCGGGTGAGGTAGGCCTGGTGGCCGGTGAGGAACACGTTGGGGTAAGTGAGCAGCCTGGCGTAGGTGGCGTCGCGCAGCTGGTCCTTACTGTGGTTGCCAAAAAAGAGGCCTTTTTCGTGCTCGTACACATCAAGGCCGAGGTAGCCGAGCTGGCCCGAATCGAGGGCGCGCAGGGCGGCTTCGGTGTCGAGCACGCCGCCCCGGCCGGTGTTCACCAGCAGCACGCCGGGCTTCATCTGGCCCAGCGCCTGGTCGTCAATCAGGTGCTGCGTCTGGGCGGTGAGGGGCGTGTGCACCGAGATGATGTCGGCCTGGGCGCAGAGCTCGGGCAGCGTCACGTAGCGCAGGCCGAATTGGGCGGTCAGGTCGGGGTTGGGCTGCACATCCACGCCCAAGAGCTGGCAGCCGAACCCGTGCAGAATGCGCGCTACCACGCCCCCAATACGCCCCACGCCCAGGATGCCCACGGTCTTGCCGTGCAGGTCGAAGCCGATGAGCTCGTCGAGGCGAAAGTCGTTGGCCCGCAGCTGCTGGCTGGCCCGGCGCAGGTGGCGGCACAGGGCCAGTATCAGCAGCACGGCGTGCTCGGCGATGGAGTAGGGCGAGTATTCGGGCACGTTGGCCACGCGCAGGCCCAGGCGGTGGGCGGCGGGCAGGTCCACATTGTCGGTGCCGGCGGCGCGCACCACCACGTAGCGCACGCCGTGGGCGTGCAGCTGCTCCAGAATTGGGGCCGATACGTCGTCGGGGGCGAATACGCAGACGGCCTCGGAGCCCTGCGCCAGGGCTGCAGTGATGGCGTTGAGGCTGGCTTCGAGGAACAGCAGCTCGTGGCGGCCGGCATTGGCCTGCTCCAGAAAAGGGCGCTCGAAGGCCAGGGTGCTGAAGACGGTAACTTTCATAAAGACAGGCGGCGGGGAAATAGTAATTGCCCGGAATCAGGCC
Source organism: Hymenobacter terricola (assembly GCF_017921975.2). Taxonomy (GTDB): domain Bacteria; phylum Bacteroidota; class Bacteroidia; order Cytophagales; family Hymenobacteraceae; genus Hymenobacter; species Hymenobacter terricola. The sequence continues at coordinate 63,331 of NZ_JAGEMO020000064.1, read as the reverse complement.
CCGCAAGGTTCCGGCCGGAGGCGGGCGCAACCCATGATATAAATCTGACTTTTGCTTGATTATTATCGGGGGGGGCAGATTGATTATTCAGGTTATTTGCGGGCAGCTGCTTCCGGACCGCCCCGCTACCGCGAAAGCTGGTTCGGTGCCCGCCGGCAAGCCTTGTTGCCAATTTGTTTCATCCAACAAACCGCTGAAAACCAATGAAAAATGCCGAAAAACAACTCCGGGACGCCCTGGCCGAAAGCCTGCAGCTCAACCTCGGCGGCCTGAATGAGAAACACACCAAAAAGCTGCAAAAAGCCGTGGCCCGCACCGCGAAGCAGCTCGCCCGTAAGTTTGCCAAGCTCACCGCCAAAGAGCTGAAGAGCCATAAAAAACCGGCTTGGGCACCTCACGCGCTGCCCAAGCCGGTCATCCGCGCCACCCGCACGGCCGCCAAGCGCCCGGCCACCGCCAAAACGACGATGGAAGGGTAGGCTTCGCTGCAAAAAAGCATTGACCCAGCGGCCCCGCTCTTTAGCTCCACGGCTCATGACTCGTAGAAAATTCTGGCCCCTCGTAGGCGGGGCGCTGCTGGCGGCCGGCGCGGCTACCGACTGGCTGGTGGAGCACCAGCCCGCTGGCCCCGAAGAGGCCCCGGCCGATGCGTCCCGGCCGGCCGTGCCGCTGGTGCCCGACGAGCAGGCCATCCTGCACCTGGCCGCGCTGGCCCCCAGCGGCCACAACACCCAACCCTGGCGGATAACGCGCCACGGGCCGTTCCAGTGGGTTATCGGCAACGACCCGGCCCGCTGGCTGCCGGCCGTGGACCCCACCCAGCGCGAAACGATGCTCTCCATCGGGGCCTTTTTGCAAAGCCTGGAGTACGCCGCCGGCCACTACGGCTACGCCTGCCGCTGGACGTTACTCGCCACCACCTACCAGTCGGCGGAGGTGGCGGCGGTCGTGCTCACCAAAACGGCCGGCCTCCCGGGCTTCGACCTGGCCCAACTCACCAGCCGCCGCACGGTGCGCACCGGCTACCGCAACGACGCGCTGCCCGCCGCCGCCGTGCGCGGCCTGACCGCCGGCGAACCCGGCTGCCACTACTTCGCCCGCGCCACCCCGGAAGGCCAGTGGCTCGATGCCCAAACCCTGGCCGCCAACCACCAACAAACCTACCGCGACCCCGCCGAGCGCGAACTGAGCCAGTGGATGCGGTTTTCGAACCGGGAAGCGGCGCGGCACCGCGATGGCCTCACGCCCGCCGGCATGGATATTACCGGCGTGGCCGGCTGGTGGGTACGCCACTTCTACACCCCCGCCACGGTGATGGAGGCCAGCTTCCGGGAACGCGCCCTGACCAGCGCGGCGCAGCAAGTGAGCGCGGGCGCGGGCTGGCTGGTACTCACCAGCCCCGACCGCGCCCCGGCCACCCTGCTCGCGGCCGGCCGGCGGGTGCAGCGCCTCTGGGTGCGGGTGCGGGCGCAGGGCATCGGGCTGCATCCCATGACCCAGATTCTGGAGGAAGCGCCCTTTGCCGGGCAGGTGAACGCGGCCCTGGGCCTGGCCGAACCCATTCAGTTTCTACTCCGCTGCGGCTACGTGGCCGATTACCCCAATCCTGTATCGGAGCGCCGGCCGGTGGCGTGGTTCGTGCACGCCGGAGCGGCCGGTTTGGGCACCGTCTAGGCGCTTGCCTTACAAGGATAACGTTCCGCATGAGGGGGTTGGGCCGCTGCTGTCCACCTGCCCGCGTTAGCGGGCCTGGCCCACGCGTTTCAGCGAGTCGGCCGTGGCGCGGGCTTTCTTCCTTGCCTGCTTGCGGAAGTAGCCGCGCAGCAGGAAGTTGTGGTGCAGGGCTTCCATGCTTTGGTTGAAGCCGGCCGTGCCCTGTTGCACGCTGCGCAGGCTCTGGCGCACCTGCCGGGCGGCGGCGGTATCGGCCAGCAGGGTGTGCACCGGTCCCGCGCCGGTTTGCACCTGCCGCTTCAGGCCGGTGAGGGTAGCCGCCAGCGTGTCGGAAGTGCCGGCCAGCTGCCGGGCGGCGTGCCCCAGCTGGCCGCCAAACTGCTGGTCGGTGAGCAGGTAGCCGAGTGGGCCCTGGCCCCGGCGCACGCCGTTGGTGAGCTGCACCGCGTTTTGCGCGGCCTGGCGCAGCTGGGCCGTGGTGGCCAGCACGTTGCCCAGGCTTAGGTGCACGGTGGCGGGCAGCTGCCGGTCGTTCAGCAATTGCCAGATGGCGCTGGTATCGAGCTTGGTCGCCATCCGGCGCAGGCTTTGGGTGATGACGGCCAGGTTTTTGTTCGAGATATCGAGGGTGCCGAGCATGGCGTTGAGGCTGGCTGGGGTGGTGGTGCGCAGCCGGTCGCCGGCCGCCACGGGCGGGGCGGGCGCGGGCTGCGCCGTCAGGTTGATGATGGTGTTGCCCACCAGACCATCGGTGCCCACGGTGGCCACCGCGTTCCGGCGCACGAAAGGCTGCGCGTCGGTATTCAGGCTCATCGCCACGCGGATGGTGCTGTCGTTCACGATGGTAATCCCTTTCACCGTGCCCACCGTGATGCCGCCCAGGCGCACGTTGTTGCCGGTGAGCAGGCCCGAAACGTTCCGAAAATCGGCCTCAATGACCAGGCTGCGGCTGAACAGGTTCTGCTTGCGGCCCAGCAGAAACAGCACGGCCAGCAGGCACCCCAGCCCCGTCAGCACGAACGCGCCGAGGCGAATAGAATTTCCGACAGGACGCTGGGGCATGGTGGGGAGTGGTAAGCGGTTAGTAATGAGTAAAAAGGCGGTCATGCCGAGCGTAGCGAAGCATCTCGCGTGGGGTAGGGATTCAATTGGTACAACGAAGCAGGCGAGATGCTTCGCTACGCTCGGCATGACGTTCCCTAGTGATGGACTTATTCTCACACGAAGAAGTCATGCACCTGCGGGTCGGCATTCGCCTGCATGCCCGCGTACGTGTCCTCCGCGTAGCAGCGGCCCTCAGAGAGCAGGGCTACGCGGTCGGCGGTGAGGCGCACGCAGGCCAGGTCGTGGGAGATGATGAGGGCGGAGGTGTTATATTTTTTCTGCACTTCGCGGATGAGGTGGTCGATTTCGCGGCCCGTGATGGGGTCCAGGCCCGTGGTGGGCTCGTCGTAAAGAATAATCTCGGGCCGCAGGATGAGCGTGCGGGCCAGGGCAATGCGCTTGCGCATGCCGCCCGACAGCTCGGCCGGCATCTTGGCGGCGGTATCGGCCAGTCCGACATCTTCGAGGGCCTGCTTTACCAGCTCTGCTTCCTGGGCCGGGGTGTGGGTCAGCCACTGCCGGCGCAGCGGGAAGAGCAGGTTGTCGCGCACCGTCATCGAGTCGTAGAGGGCATTGCTCTGGAAGAGGAAGCCCAGCTTGGTGCGCAACCGGTCCAGGCCGTTGTGGTCGAGGGCGGCCACGTCCTGGCCCAGCACCGTGATGGTCCCCGAATCGGTTTGCAGCAGGCCAATGACGCACTTGATGAGCACCGACTTGCCCGCGCCCGACTTGCCCATCACCACGATGTTCTCGCCCCGGAGCAGCGTGAGTGAGAAGTCCTGCAAGACGTGGTTTTCGCCAAAAGCCAGGCTGACGTTGGCAATCGTCAGCACTGCTTCGGCCGGATTGGCAGTGGGAGCGGCGGGCGGCGCAGGGGTGGGAGCGGGGAGCATGGCGGCCGGTTAATACAGCCCGAGCAGGCTGCTGATGAGCACGGCCAGCAGGTCGAGCAGGAAAACGGCCAGCGAGCCGGCCACCACGGCCGAATTGGCGGCCCGGCCCACGCCTTCGGTGCCCTTATCGGCATAATAGCCTTTGTAGCAGCCAATCAACCCGATGGCAAAGCCGAAGAAAAAGGTTTTTATCACCGCCGGCAGCACATCGCCGAAGGTGAGCCGCGCCACAATCTGGTTGGTGAACAGCGCCACCGTGGTCACGCCATTCGTGTTGATGCCCACGTAGGCGGCGAACAGTCCGATGGCATCGGAGAGCACCGTGAGCACGGGCACCATGAGCGTGGCCGCCAGCACCCGCGTCACCACCAGGTACTTAAAAGGGTTGGTGCCCGACACGCTCATGGCGTCAATCTGCTCGGTCACGCGCATCGAGCTCAGCTCGGCCCCGATGTTGGAACCCACCTTGCCGGCCACCATCAGCCCCGTAATGATGGGGCCCATTTCCTGGATGATGGTCATGCCCACCATCACCGGAATCCACGAATCGGCCCCGAACTGCACCATCGTCGGCCGTAGCCGCAGCGTGAGCACCAGCCCCATAATGAACCCCGTGAGGCCCACCAGCGGCAACGACTGGTAGCCAATGACGTAGCACTGGTACAGCAGCTCCTGCACCTCGAAGCGCGGCCGGAATCCCTCCCGGAAAACCCGCCCGGCAAACCGGGTGACGGTGCCGGTTTCGGCCAGGATGGAGCTAACGGACACGAAACGGGCGGATAAGGAGCAGAAAACAGCCTGGTGGATGCGTCATCAGCGGCCTGCAACAAAAAGTATCCTTCCCCATCAGCGGCCTTGATGACGCAACGCAGGCAATAACTTGATATAAATCAAGTCTCTTGACTTCGTTATGGATGACTTTTGCGGGGGGCGGCGCACTTGGGCGCAGGCGGCGCTCGGCATGATGTTCTAGTGCCTTTACGCCGGCCACTGCCAGGTGCGGATTTCCGGCATATCCTCGCCGTGGTGGGTGATGTAGAGCTTGTGCTCCACGAGCTTATCCTTGATAAACTGCTTGAGGTAGGCCCCCTTGTTGCCCAGGCTGGGCACGCGGTCGAGCACGTCGAGCACGAGGTGGAAGCGGTCGAGCTCGTTGAGCACGGCCATGTCGAAGGCCGTGGTGATGGTGCCTTCCTCGCGGTAGCCGTGCACGTGCAGGTGCTGGTTGTTGGCGCGGTTGTAGGTGAGGCGGTGCACCAGCCAGGGGTAGCCGTGGAAGGCGAAGACCACCGGCTTGTCGCGGGTGAAGAGGGCGTCGTAGTCGGCATCGCTCAGGCCGTGGGGGTGTTCGGTGCTGCGCTGGAGCTTCAGTAAGTCGACCACGTTCACAACCCGGATATTCAGCTCCGGCAGGTGCTCGCGCAGGATGCTGGCAGCGGCCAGGGCTTCCAGCGTGGGCACGTCGCCGCAGCAGGCCAGCACGGCGTCGGGCTCCTGGCCGGCGTCGGTGCTGGCCCAGGGCCAGAGGCCGATGCCCTCGGTGCAGTGCTTCTGGGCGGCGTCCATGTCGAGCCACTGCGGGCCGGGGTGCTTGCCGGCCACTACCACGTTCACGTAGTGGCGGCTGCGCAGGCAGTGGTCCATCACCGAGAGCAGGCAGTTGGCATCGGGCGGCAGGTACACGCGCACGATGCTGGCCTTCTTGTTGATAACGTGGTCGATAAAGCCGGGGTCCTGGTGCGTGAAGCCGTTGTGGTCCTGCCGCCATACGGTGGACGTGAGCAGGTAATTAAGCGAGGCCAGCCTGCGCCGCCAGGGGATTTCCAGCGTCAGCTTCAGCCATTTGGCGTGCTGGTTGAACATCGAATCGACGATGTGCACGAAGGCCTCGTAGCTGTTGAACAGCCCGTGCCGGCCCGTGAGCAGGTAGCCTTCCAGCCAGCCCTGGCACTGGTGCTCGCTCAGCATTTCGAGCACGCCGCCGGCCGGGGACAGGAATTCGTCGTTGGTTTCCACGGCGGCGTTCCACTGCCGGTCGGTGGCTTCAAATACCGCTTCGAGACGGTTGGACAGCGTTTCATCGGGCCCGAAAACGCGGAAGTTGCGCGGCTCCGCGTTTAGCCGCAGCACGTCGCGCAGGAACTGGCCGGTCACGAAGGTATCGCTGGCCTGCACTGCGCCCGGCGCGGGCACGGCCACGGCGTAGTCGCAGAAATCGGGCAGGCGCAAATCGCGCAGCAGCTGGCCGCCGTTGGCGTGCGGGTTGGCGCCCATGCGGCGGGTGCCGGTGGGGGCCAGCTCGGCCAATTCGGGCAGCAGTCGGCCTTCGGCATCGAATAATTCTTCGGGATGATAGCTGCGCAGCCAGCTTTCCAGCTGGGCCAGGTGCTCGGGCGGCGCGCTGGCCGACACGGCCAGCGGCACCTGGTGGGCCCGGAACGTGCCTTCGTTGGGCAGGCCGTCCACGGCAGCCGGGCCGGTCCAGCCCTTCGGCGATTTCAGCACCAGCACGGGCCAGCGCGGGCGGGTGAGGTCGCCGGCTTGTCGGGCATTTTGCTGAATGGCTTGAATGTCGGCCATGATGCGGTCGAGGGCCGCCGCCATGGCCTGGTGCATCAATTCAGGCTCGTGGCCTTCCACGAAGTAGGGCGTCCAGCCGTAGCCGCGCAGCAGCTGGTCGAGCTCTTCGGGGGTGATGCGGGCCAGCACCGTGGGGTTGGAAATCTTGTAGCCGTTGAGGTGCAGGATGGGCAGCACTGCGCCGTCGCGGGCGGGGTTGAGGAACTTGTTGGAGTGCCAGGCGGTGGCCAGCGGGCCGGTTTCGGCCTCGCCGTCGCCAATCACGCAGGCCACGATGAGGTCCGGATTATCAAACACCGCCCCGAAAGCGTGGCTGAGCGAGTAGCCCAGCTCGCCGCCCTCGTGCAGCGAGCCCGGCGTCTGCGGCCCCGCGTGGCTGGAAATACCGCCCGGAAACGAGAACTGCGTGAACAGCTTTTGCAGCCCCGCCGCGTCCTGGCTGATGTTGGGGTAGACCTCGCTATACGTGCCTTCCAGGTAGGTGCTGGCCACCACCGCCGGCCCGCCGTGGCCCGGCCCGGACAGGTAAATCATATTCAGGTCATTGGCCTTGATGACGCGGTTGAGGTGGGTATAGATGAAGTTCTGGCCCGGCGTGGTGCCCCAGTGCCCCAGCAGCATCTTCTTGACGTGCGCCAGGGTGAGCGGCTCGCGCAGCAGCGGGTTGTCGTGCAGGTAAATCTGCCCCACCGAGAGGTAGTTGGCCGCCCGCCAGTAGGCATTGATGCGGTGCAGCATTTCCGGCGAAAGGGGCGTGGCAACGGGGGCTTCCAGAGTGGTTTTGGTCGGCATTGGATTGGTTAATTTTAGCGAGGGGATTAATTGCCGGCTACCAGCCGAATGACGGTGCGGGCAGTCATGCCCCCTCGTCAGGAATGAGGGCGCAGTGCAGTTTACCGGCCGGCGGGCTGGAGTTGGGCCTGCGTGGCGCGGGTGTAGGAGCTGAACACGGCCAGCGAGGCCAGGAGCATCACCGAGAACATTATCGTGGGAGTTATCATGGAGGGGAGGGATTACAGCGTGGTTTGCTCGTTGCGCAGGTCGAACACGTTGCCGCCCGCTGCCCGCCGGTCGGGTGCTGGCTCAGGCCCGGATTGGGTGGACGGATGCCCGTAGTCGCCGTATTGCGGCGTGCCGTTATGGGCTTTGGCGGCTGACTCCGGCACGGCTGGGGTGGTGGGTGGCGGGAGCAAGGGCTTCTTTTTCATGGTTTCAGGATTAGAAATGAGCAAGCGAAAACGCCACACCTTGCGGTTGGCGCGTTGGCCATCAATTGGCGGGTGCCGGGCCGGTGGCGGCGCGCGATGATTACCAGCACATCGGCTCGCTGCGCGCTGGCTTGCTGGGGGATGCCGCTCACCACCGTTTTCTGATATACCTGGCTGCCTATAATCAGCGCACCGGAGTCCGGGGAGAGGTAGTGGTACCGATGAATGGGGGTTCAACCTGCGCCGGTGGGCTGGGGGAGGCGTACAGCCAGTCGTCGTAAGCCATGCACGCATCGGCTTCCTGCGCGCCCTGCCGCGTGCCGCCGCTGATGGACCACGCCAGGTCTTCGGCGCGGTGACGGTCGGGGCTAGGCTTCGATTCCATGACTGGCGAGCGTTTGGGGGCGGCTGAGTGGCGCGTTGACCAGTACCCGCACGTGGTTGTTCACTTCGTGGGCGCCGGCATCGCGGGCTTCCTCGGCCGCCCGCTGGCGGTCGGGCCAGGAATCGACGGTGCCGGTGAGGGTGGCGCGGCCGTTGGCAACTTGCACGGTCACCTCCTGGTCGTGCAGGCCGGCCGCCCAGCAGTAGCGCGCCCGGATGCGGGCGGCCAAGGCCAGGTCGGGGCTGAGCAGAACCGGGGCCGGCCCGGTGTCTCCCGGCAGCAGGACGGGCGATGGGGTTTCAGCCGCCGTAGCGGCCCTCACTACTTCCAGCCGGTTATTTACGTCGAGCACGCCGCTCGCGCCGGCCGCCAATTCGCCGGCATGTTCCTGCTCAAAATCCGTGGCAACCAGGCCCGTGAGCAGGGCTAGCCCGCTGTGCACCTGCACGCCGAATACCAGGTGGCCCACGTAGGGGTCGCGGGCCAGGGCGGCCGCAATGGTCAGGCGAATGTCCTCGTCGGGCACCCGCTGGGCGGGCCGCACTTTGAGCAGGTTGTGCACGCCCGCCACGCCCACGACGTGGCGGGCGTCCTGTTCGGCATCCTGCCGGGTGCGCAGGTTGCTCACGGTGCCGGCCAGCGTTACCACCCCGTCGAGCACCTGCACCAGCGTTTCCGCCGAGCGCACCCGAGGGTTGAAGCGCAGCGTGGCGCGCACGGCGGCGCCGATGGCGGCATCCGTTTTAGGGGCACATTTCTCGCGGCGGATTTCGCGGCCCAGCGCCCAGTAGGCCACAAACAGGTCGCGGGCATCCACGCGGGTAGCCCCGCTCTGGTAGGCGATGGCCACGAGGCGGTCTTTCTCGGCGGCCGTGCCCACCGTGCCCGACAGGTGCACCACCTGCTCGGTGGTGAGCACGAGCACCAGTGCCCCGTTCACGCGAATGTCCCAATCGAGCCGCTCCCGGATTTGGGTGGTGATTTCCTCGTCAGAATTCCGGATGGCGCCCCCGCGAACCATCAGCTGCCCGGCTTCGAAACCGCGCACTCCGCGCACGCCCTTCACCACGCGCAGCACCAGCTGTTTTTCGGCCCACGACTGCACCAGGCCGCTCAGCGTGGCCACGCCGTGGCTGGCCAGGCAGTGCACCTGGTAGTCGTCGGTGGCCGGGTCATCGGCCAGGGCGCGGGCCACGGCGTGCTGCAGCTCGGCATCGGGCACATCGGCGGTGCGCACGGCCAGGGCGCTGTGCAGGCCGCGCACCCCGCGCACGGCCAGCGCAATTTCCTCGGCCCGCTGCTGCGCCAGCAGGTTATCGGTGAAGCCGGTCAGCTCGACGATGCCCTCGCGGGTCTGCACGGCAATCAGGTGCGCAGTAAGGCCTTTTTTGGTAGCCAGCAGCGTCTTGATGGCGGCCGTGATGTCGGCATCGGCCATACACGCAGCGGAAGCGGGCGGCAGCAGTTGGGTAGTTTGCATGAGCGGGCGGAGTTGGGTGGAAAAGTGAGGGCAGGCTTAAAAGCCAGCCTTCCGCAAAGGTCCCCGCCGCTCCCTGTTCCCCCCATGACAAGAATTGCCGCATCGCATGATATCCGTCAAGTAGAGGGCCCCGGCCGGGCCCTGTTGCAATTGGTGGTATTCGCGATTGGTGAAGCCACTGACAGCCACGGCAGAACGAGTGGCAGCGGCCGGCGCTGTTGGAGCGGTTCTCCGGATGGTGTACAGTATCGGCGTTAAGTGTTCGCCGCCTGCCTGGACCAGGTGCTCGGCCCCACGCTGCGGCCCGGCAAAGTGGTCGTGCTCGATAACCTGCCCGCCCACAAAGTGGCCGGACTGGCCGAAGTGGTGGAAGCCCGCGGCGCACGCCTGCTATACCTGCCGCCTTACCCGCCCGATTTTAACCCCCATCGAACGGGCCTTCAGCAAACTCAACCCCTGGCTCCGCACCGTTCAGGCCCGCACCCGCGAAACCCTGGAAGCCGTCATCCAGACCGCTACGGACTGGATAAGCGGGCACGACGCTAAAAACTGGTTTGACCACTGTGGGTACCATGTACACTAAACTGAGAACTGCTCTAATTCAGAAGAAGGAATTCTATCTATAGGCCCAGGCTCTGAGCTGCGTTGTAGGAAACTACGTTGTTAAGCTGCGTGTAGCGTTCAATCATAGCGTCCGTTTTCTGCTTGGTCTGGTTTTTAATGGCCTTGTGGGACTGCCCGTTGAGCACGGCCACCGTCACAAACGATACCCGCAGGGAGTGCGCCGAGTAGCCTGGCCCGAGGCGCTTTTGCACCAGCTTGTTAATAGAGATGTCGGAGAGCCGTTTGTCTGATGGAATGGCCATCGGGCCCGGGGCTGCCCGCGGAATCTTGACGAACAGCGGCCCCGTGGTCCGGCCCAGCAGATTCAGCCAAGCCCTCAGGCACCGTACCGGGCAGAAATCCGCGTTGGGCGCGTAGAAAATGGCTTTGTCCTCCACGGCCCCGTACTGGTTGGTTTTGCTTTTAGCCAGGTGCACCAGCAAGGCCCGCTCGGTAAACTCCAGCTGCTCGATGTTGAGGTCCACCAGCTCCGAGCGCCGGAAGGCCCCCGCGAAGCCGAGCAGCAGCAGGGCCCGGTCCCGCAGGCCGGCCGCCGTTTCCAGGTCGATGCGGCGAATGGCCTGCTTCAGCTCCTCGACGGTAAAGGCCGGCGCCTGGTCCTGCCGCTTGCCCAGGGTGCGGGCAATGCCTTCCATCACGATGTTGAGCGCATCGAGCGTGGCCGGCAGCCGGTGGCCGGCGAGCTGATGGGCTTTGCGAATGGCGGCCAGGTGCCGCTTGATGGTGGCCAGGGCGTGCGGCCGGGTGAGCGGTTGCTGGCCCTTCTTTTTTCCCCGTCTGTTCTCGGGCGAAGCCTCGGGTTTCTCGGAAGCTAGGTGCGCCACATACTCGGTGAGCGTATCCACGTCGGCCGGCATTGCTTGTAAGCCGTGCTGCTCGCAAAAGGCCCCGTAGCTTTTCAGGTCCGAGGTGTAGGCCCGCTCGGTGTTCGCCGCTCCTTGCAGGCCGGCCTCTAAAAAGCCCGCGACTTTCGCGGAGGCCCGGGTCAGCTGCGCGCTGACCGGTTGGTTGGCGTTTGACGCCGGTACAATCGAAAGTTCTTCGTTCATGGAGGAGGTTTAAGATGGCGCAAAGGCGAGGTGAACCGAGCACAAACCAGACCGCGGGCGTATACCTTCTATATAGGTGCCGTAACCGGTCAAAAAGCACCCATTTTTGCCAGTAAAGATAAGTTATGATAAGTAAGCATTATCATAACTTGTTTTCAGGTTGCCCAAATTGGAGCTGACTACAGGAATGAAGCCTTATCGTACTTATAATCTTGTTTTTCTACTCCAGAAATGGCCATTGACAAACTTAACCCGCGGACTCGCCCAGTTTCGGCGGTGCATTCCTACACTAACTTTCGGTCGCCAATCGAACAGCCTATGAAAAAAGGACCCATTTTATCAACACCTACAATGAAACGAGTACCCTCCTTGCTAATTATTGCTCTCACCGCCCTGGGGGGCCTGGGTAGCTGCCAACGAATAAAACCCACGGCCAGCGTTCCGGCGACTACCCCTCAACCAACGGGTGCTACTACGGCGGCCGGCACCCAGGCCGCCGCCCGCACGGCCCTCACCCAGTTCCTGCAACAGAAGCCCAATGCGGCCGTCTTCCAGATTGACTCGGCCCAGTTTGTGGACGTGGACAACCACTGGCAGGTGATGGTGCCGCGCACCGACTGGGCCGGGCGCATGCCCAACGCAGCGGCTTTCGCGGTGGATAAGAAAACCGGCCAGGTGACGACCCTTTTTGTCAAGTAAGGGGCTGCCACAACCTGCCTGCTACAGTGCAAGCCGGGTAATAATCCGAAAAAAGCCCTCGCCCACCGGCGGGGGCTTTTTTCGTTGGCGGAAGGCGCTTTTTTCGGCCCCTGCCCAATCGTTGATTTGTCTGGTAATTTCAACCAAATGGTCCATTGACGGGGTGGTGGCAAGCCGTAATTTTGAGTATCAGCAGCGTAAAGTGTGGGTTGCTGCTACTTTAATTCCCGTAAAATCATGAATGCAGACTATAAACCCGTCGCTTGCAGCTTCTACGATGAGCTGGAAGCGGCTGCCACCCAGCGTCGCCGGGTGGTGCTCCAATACTTCGACGACATCCGCCAGCTTTGCCTGGAATCAGGGGTGATTGATACGTTTTTCGTGCGCGAAAAAGCCGAGTTCATGCGCCTGAAGTCAGGCGAGGAAATTCGCCTCGACCACATTCTGCGGGTTGATGACCAGCCCGCGCCAGGCTACGCCGATGCTCCCAACTATAGCTGCGGCTGCTAGAGCTGCCGGTAGCAAAGAGGTGTTCAGGTTTTTCGAACCGCCCCCACTACTTATCGCAGGGGTACTGCTGCCCCGGCCACGGTTAGTGCTATGGGACTCCACATAGCAAACACGAGTCTGCATAGTAATTTCGCAATATTTATCCGATATTCGATATAAGGCACGGTAGCCTGCCTGAAATGCCGTTTTAAATTCCAATAAGCCCGGGGCCGCCTCTCCCGTTGGGGGCCGGGCCCGGCCGCCGGTTCACCTCCTTTTGCTGGTACCATGTCCGTTGAAACCCTTGCCCGCATCCAGTTTGCGTTTACCATTGCGTTTCACTACATCTACCCCCCGCTGAGCATTGGGCTGGGCGTGGTGCTGGTGCTGATGGAAGGCATGTTTCTGAAAACGCGCAACCCGATGTACGAGCGGCTCACGCGGTTCTGGATTCGCATTTTTGCCCTCATTTTCGGCATTGGGGTGGCCACGGGCATTGTCATGGAGTTTGAGTTCGGCACCAACTGGGCCACTTACTCGCGCTACGTGGGCGACATCTTCGGCTCGGCGCTGGCGGCGGAAGGTATCTTTGCTTTTGCCCTGGAGTCGGGATTTCTGGGCGTGCTCCTCTTTGGCTGGAACCGCGTTACGCCGCGGGTGCATTTCTTCTCGACGGTGATGGTGGCCTTGGGCTCCATGTTTTCGGCCATCTGGATTGTGGTGGCCAACTCCTGGCAGCAGACGCCGGCGGGCTTCCACATCGTCGGCACGGGCCTCACGGCGCGGGCCGAGATAACGGACTTCTGGGCCATGGTATTCAACCCCAGCAGCGTAGACCGGCTGTCGCACGCCATTGTGGGCGCGTTTTTGGCGGGCTCCTTTCTGGTGCTGAGCGTGAGTGCCTGGTATTTGCTGAAAGGGCGTTTTGTGGCCAGCTCCCAGGCGGCTTTCAAAATTGCCCTCCTCGTTGCTACCCTGGCGGGGCTGGGGCAGCTTTTTACCGGACACCACTCGGCCAACGGGGTGGCCGTGAACCAACCCGCCAAGCTGGCGGCTTTTGAAGGCCACTACGCGGCCTCGGCCCCCGCCAACCTCTACCTGCTGGGCTGGGTAAACAACAAGACCCACAAAGTAACGGGCCTGAGCATTCCGGGCGGCCTCAGCTTTTTGGTGCACCAGGACCTGAAAGCGCCCGTGCGGGGCCTCGACAGCTTCCGCCCCGAAGACCGGCCGCCGGTCAACTTCGTCTTTCAGACCTACCACCTGATGGTGGCCATTGGCGTGACGCTGATTGGCCTGACGCTGCTGGCCAGCTTTCTGCTCTGGCGCGGGCGGCTCTGGCGCACGCGCTGGCTGCTGGGCGTGTTCGTGGGCGCGGTGCTGCTGCCGCAGCTGGCCAACCAGCTGGGCTGGTACTCGGCCGAGGTGGGCCGGCAGCCCTGGGTGGTGTACGGGCTGCTGCGCACGTCGGCCGCGCTCTCCAAGGCCGTGACGGCGGGCCAGGTCTGGTTTTCGCTGATACTGTTCACGCTGGTGTACGCCCTGCTCTTTGCGCTGTTTCTGTACCTGCTCAATAAAAAGATTCAGCACGGCCCCGATGAGGGGGAAGAGTTGAGCGAAAGCAGCCACCTCTCCCCGGCTTCCAAGCGCAACAACCCGGTTATTTCCCACGATGCGCCCACGGCTTCGGGTGCCGCCCTAAGCCATGTATCAGACCTTTAACTCCGTGGCCATGACAACAATTCTGGGGCTCGATTTAGCCGTGTGGTGGTTTTTGGTGGTGGGCGCCGTGTTCACGGGCTACGCCGTGCTCGACGGCTTCGACCTGGGCGCGGGGGCCATTCACATGCTCTTTCGCAAGGAAGCAAGCCGCCGCGTGGCCCTGAACGCCATCGGGCCGGTGTGGGACGGCAACGAGGTGTGGCTCGTCATTGGCGGGGGCACGCTGTTCGCGGGCTTTCCCGTGGTGTACGGCACGGTGTTTTCGGCGTTCTACGTGCCGTTTATGCTGTTTTTGGTAGCCCTGATTTTCCGGGCTATTTCCATCGAGTTTCGCAGCAAGGAGCCCATGGCCTGGTGGCGCAAAATGTGGGACTGGAGCTACTCGGTGGCCAGCATCGTGGTGGCCCTGAGCCTGGGCGTGGTGCTGGGCAACCTCATCCAGGGCCTGCCCATTGGGGCTGACCGCGAGTTTCACGGCACCTGGCTCTCGTTTCTGAACCCCTACGCCCTGCTGGTGGGCCTCACCACGGTGGCGCTCTTTGCCCAGCACGGGGCCGTCTACCTGCTGCTCAAAACCGAAAACCGCATCTACGCCCGGCTCACGCTCATCGTGCGCCAGACGCTGCGCGTGTTCACCGGGCTGTATCTGCTGCTCTCGGTGGCCACGCTGTGGTACGTGCCGCACATGCTGGCCGTGTTCCGGCAGCAGCCGTGGCTGTTTGCCGTGCCGCTGCTCACGCTGGCGCTGGTGCTGGCCATCGGCAGATTCCTGAAGCGGCGGCGCTATTTCCCGGCCTTCGTGTGCTCGGGCTCGATTGCCGCCCTGCTCCTGCTCACGGTGGCGGCGGGGCTGTTTCCGGTCCTGGTGCGCTCCACCCTCAACCCCGCCTGGAACCTGACGGTCCAAAACTCGGCCTCCTCGCCCAAATCCCTGAGCATCATGCTCACCATGGCCGCCATCGGTATTCCGCTGGTGGCCACCTACACGAGCTTTGTGTTCTGGGTATTCCGGGGCAAAGTCCGGCTGGACTCGGCCAGCTATTGAGCACTACGGACGCAGCCCCGACTAGCCCGAGGCCAGTTTCGTATCCAGCCGCTGAATAAAGGTGGCGGCTTCCGCCTCGACATCGGGCCCGTAGGCGGCCACCAGCACGCCTTTATTGGCAGGCGTTTTGCGCGATTCAAGGGCGTAGAGCACCATGTTATCGTCCGGGTTGGAGTCGCCCTCAAAGCGGTACACTTCTTTGATGGTCAGCTCATCCGGGCCCAGATATTCCTTCACTTCGGCGCAGTAGGCCTGCGCGCCCGTCAGGTTGTAATCAAGACCGTATCCGCGCTGGCGCAGGTCGTTTAGGGCTTCCGTCAGGGTGTCGTAAGTAAGCATGGCATCAGGGATGAGGTGAACAAGGAGAAAGCAGGCGTTTAGAGTCCCAGCTCGCGTAGGCCCGGGTAGTCGGCCGGGCGCGCCCCGGCCGGCCACAGAAATTTACGCTCCGAAACGTCAATCGCCACGTCGTTGATGCTGGCTTGCCGCCACTGCATGAGGCCCTGGGCATCATACTCCCAGTTTTCGTTGCCGTAGGCCCGGAACCAATTGCCACTGGCATCGTGGTACTCGTACTGAAAGCGCACGGCGATGTGGTTTTCGTGGAAGGCCCACAATTCCTTAATCAGCCGGTAGTCCAGCTCTTTTTCCCACTTACGGGCGAGAAAAAGCCGAATAGTCTCGCGCCCGGTAAAGAATTCGCTCCGGTTGCGCCACCGGCTGTCGGGGGTGTAGGCCAGCGCCACGCGCTCGGGGTCGCAGGAGTTCCAGGCATCTTCGGCCAACCGCGTTTTCAGGGTCGCGGTTTCGAAGGTAAAAGGGGGCAGGGGCGGTCGGATTTCAGACATGTGACAAGAGAAAAAAAAGTGGCGGTGATTGACCAGAGGCTAGAAGATGGTTTCGCCTTGTACGAGGCCCATGATGGTGCGCTCGGCCGCGGACAGGGACTCGCGGGCGGGCAGGGGGCTGTCAGGTCTGCGCTTCGTCGGTTCCCGGGCATCGGCGTGGGCACCTTCCGCCGGCTGGGCGGGCTCCGTAGGCACAGCTGCCCGGGGAGCCTGAACGATTGTACCGGTACTATTGACCGGACAGGCAACGGTGAAATCGGTTGGCATTTCGTGGCGTTTGGCAAAAAAAGGGTGGAGCCAGTCCGGGCGCCACGGGCCATTTTGGCCGCAGTCAGCAGCAGGTGGTCATCGGCAGGCGACCTGCCGTTACGAGAATGGCCGAGGCGCTTAGGCGCCGAGGAATTCCGTATTTATCCTCGTACACGACCGTATCAGCCGCGGCACCCGGCTCGATGCGATGCAGGCAGGCCCCGGTTACCAATACAATGTTTTTGTGCGTGAGTACTTTGCAAATGATGTCTTCGATAGCCGCCTCGTTCTGAAGCTGAAAGGTGGAGGCCGCTTCCAGTATCGTTACAGCTGAGCCGAACCGGGCATAGGTCAGCGCAAACTCCAGCCCGACCAGGCAGCCACCAAGGATGACCAGCCGCCTGGGCAGGGCCTGACGCTCCAGCAGGGTCGAGCTGGTGTAGGCCCGCTGGCTGGCCCGCAGGCCGGGCACGTCGGGGAGCAAGGGGTGGTTTTCGGAGGCTTTTACCATTGGGGATAATCGTTCGATTAGATTAATTCGTACCAATTGATGGGTTTGCCCTGTACATAAATAACGGGCCTCTTCTACGGCTGACTCCCGCGCTTGCAGCGGGGTGCCGAAGTCGCCCACCGGAAGCTATTCCTTGCCTTTCGCAGGGAAGATTATCACCTTTATAAACCATCTTATTCGCCCTGCCATGAACTCACCCGATGCAACGCCGGAACCGGAAGAAGAAGCCCCTTTTGTGCACGAAGAATGCGGCGACACCATGTGGGATGCCGTACTGGCCCAGCCGCCCTACGCGCCCACACCACCAGCCCTGAGGCCACCTTTTACTGCTGAAACCGCGCAGCAGAAGGTGCGACAGCTGGAGGATGGATGGAATACAAGAAACCCCAAAGCCGTTGGCTTGCTCTGTTCTTTGACAACGGAATGGCGTGAGCGGGCTGATTTACTGACGGGCCGGGGAGCAGTAGAAGCTTTTCTGACCGAAAAATGGGCGACTGAGCTGGGCGGCCGCCTGGCGCTGGAGCTGTGGAACTTCCACGAGAACCGCATGGCGGTCCGCACCAGGTATGAGTACCACAATGCCGCCGGCCAATGGTACCGCGCGGATGGCAACGAGCTATGGCAATTTGATGCCGGGGGTCTCCTGCAGCGCCGCGAGGCCAGCTCCAATGAGGTGGCCATTTTGGAAACCAAACACGGGCCGCTGTAAGGAGCGGTTGGGCTCAGCGCCGCTGGCGGGGCATGGTGCGAAATACCTGGTCCCAGAGCGTGGTGGATACGCCAAAGGCCGCCGCTTCCTGGGTGTAGTGGTGCATGGCATGATGGTGCCAAAGCCGCTTGAGCACATTTTTTGGCGGCGCGTACATGTGCAGCGCGTAATGCACGAACAGGTAGCAGGCATAGCCGAAGGTGAAGCCCGACAGCAGCCCCAGGGCCTGGTGGCCAAACACGAAGCGAAAAATAAAGAACAGCAACGAAGCCACGAAAACCGTGAGAATGGGCGGCATGGCCAGGCGGGTTTTGTCCTTGGGGTACTCGTGGTGCACCCCGTGCATGGTGTACTGGAACCTGGCCCGTCCCGGCGTGGTGGTAGCCAGGTGGTACACAAAGCGGTGCATCAGGTATTCGGCGAGGGTAAAGAGCAGCAGGCCCGCCAGAAACAGCCCGAAGGCGGCCAGCCCCGTGAGCAGGCTGCGCGTGAGGCCGAAGTACAGGCTAACGCCGGCCGTGCTCAGGAAGATGGCCACGGGCAGCGCAAAGTGCGTGTGCGTCAGGCGCTCGAGCAGCGGGTTTTTAAATAGCTGCGCCGAGCCCTTGTGCTTAGGGCGCGGCGTAAGTAGGGCTGATGGGGAGGCGGAGGTTGGCATGCAGAAGAAAGCAGGAAGGGAGCGAGCAGGCAGAATATTGCCGGCTGATAAGCCACTATTTTACAACGTGTTTGGGCGCGCCCCTGGGGGCGTTGTAGCGGGGCTCGTACTCAACGCCGCCGAACAAATAGAGCATGATGGCCCGCGAGTAGCGGAAAGTAGCCGGAGCCGTGAGCAGCACCAGCCCAGTGACCACCAGCACGTATACCCACACCGACGGGTCGTGAAGCAAATAGTAGGTTCCCACGCCGCCCACAATGAAACAGGCCACCGAAAAGGCATAACTCACAAACATTGCCCCCCAGTAAAAGCCGGGCTCCGGCTCATACGCCAGGTCGCAGACCGGGCAGTGCTCCGGCATGATGGTGTACTTGTTTAAATAATACGCGGGGTAAGAAAACAGCTTGCCCTGATGGCACCGGGGGCAGCGTAAATCCAACAGGGCCCAGGTGGAAGAATCAATCGGTTTCATGACGAAGCAAAAAAGTATCAGCTATACGGAGAGGGTATTCTAAAGCAGCCCCCCAGGCAAAATGCTAACGAGCGGGCGTGCAGGGCTGCGGCTTGCGGGCGGTTATTTTGGTGGCGTTGGCAATTCGCGGGGCTACCCGTTGACTCGTCACCCTTCCCGTGGCAACGGGTTGATGGTTTCGACACCACCAACCCGTTGCTCACTGCGAATAAATTGCCGCGGGGAACCAAGTAGTGCCGGTCCGCTCTAGAGAGCGGCGGCGGCCGGGAAGTCGAGGGTGGGTTTCGCCGTGTTGTTGAAGTAGTTGGTCAGGATATTCAAGGCCACGTGCCCCACAATTTCCCCTACTTCGCCTTCGGTGTAGCCCGCCGCGCGTACGGCGGCTACGTCGTCTTCGCTCACCAGCCCACGCTTCTCCACCAGGTGCTTGGCGAAGGTGAGGGCAGCATCGGTCTTGGTATCGATGGGGCTCATCTGCCGGCTGGCCGCGATGGCGGCTGAGTCCATGCGCACCATTTTCTCGGCAATGAAACTGTGGGCAGCCAGGCAGTAGTCGCAGCTGTTGGCTTCGGAGATGGCCAGCGCCAGCTGCTCGCCCAGCTTGGCCCCGAGCGTGCCGCCGCCCAGCGCCCCGCTTAGGCTCAGGTAGCCTTCGAGCAGCGCCGGGGCGTGGCCCATGGTGCGCATCATGTTCGGCACTTTGCCCATCTTGGAGTGGATGGCATCAAAGAGCGTTTTGGTTTTGCCCGAAGCAGTGTCGGGGTTCAGCGCGGTTAAACGGTTCATGACAACAGGGGTTGAAAGTGATGCGCCAATCAGCTGACGCTGCGCATTTTTGTTATCTAAATGGCATTACAAAGGTATTGGGGGGCACGAGCCAGGAATAGACACAAAGGGTAGCATATGCGGTACTAATCACTGATTTTGCCTGTTTGGGGCGGGTGCGGCGGTGGCAGCTAAGCCCTTTTCGTGCGGCCGGCAGTAGCGGCGGGCCAACAAGTTTTCGTAGGTTAGTGCACCCAATGCCCGCACCCATTGGTCTTACCGGCAGCGGGCCTCATCATGAGAAAACAGCCCCTGCCCGTTCTGTCGATTGAAGAATTTTCCGACGACCGCCGCCGGAGCCAGCCTTATTACATTGAGCGCCTGGAGGACCACCTGGTCCGCTTCCCCCAGGTGAGCCTGCCCCACGCCCACAGCTTCTACCTGCTGCTCTATGTCACCCAAGGGCGCGGCACCCATACCATTGACCTGGTAACCTACGACTTGCGGCCGGGGGGGCTCTACTTTCTGGTGCCGGGCCAGGCCCACAGCTGGACGCTTTCGCCCGATGCCCAGGGCTACATCCTTTTCTTCAGCGCGGCGTTCTACCTGCGTCAGTACCCGGCCGACCGACTGGGGGCTTATCCGTTTTTCGACCCCGCGCAGCCCCCGGTGTTGTATTTGCCGGCCAGCGAAACAACTATTCGGGGACTGTTTGAAAGTATTTTCCAGGAAAAATTCACCCCCGCCACCAACCACGAAACGGTGGTGGGGGCTTACCTGTACCTGCTGCTCGAACTGGCCTGGCGGGCCTACACGCAGGAACAGGGCCCGCGCGCGCCCTCGCACGGCCTGGAGCAGGTGCGCGCATTCAGCCAGCTGCTCGACGCCCACTTTCGCACCGAGAAATCCGTGCGCTACTACGCCGATACGCTGGCCCTGACGGTCAATCACCTCAACGCCCTGTGCCGAAAAGTGGTGAACCGCACCGCCAGCGACCTGATTCACGAACGGGTCATCACCGAGGCGCAGCGGCTGCTGGCCCACTCGGCCCAGTCGGTCAGCCAGATTGCCGACCTACTTGGCTTCGACGATGCTTCCTACTTCTCGCGCTACTTCAAGAAGTACGTCGGCCAGACCCCCGAACCGTTTCGCCAGCAGCGGGCCATGGTGGATTGAACAGGCCGCCCGCCCATCGCCCGCCCGCACCGGGTGCCCCCGCGCAAATGCCCCGCCCGGATGGCCTCGAAAAACAAAGCTGTTCATGATAAATGAGATGAATGGCTTACCGGGAGCCGTGAGACAAGATGAAACGGCGCAGTTCAGTTGGTGTGGCTGGCCAATTCGTAAAGCCTGGCTTCGCTGAATTGGGAGTGCCGGAGCAGCGCTATCGGGGTGTGAATGAGCCCCATGTGCTACTGGCAAAGGTTGGTTGGGGAAGAATCCAAAAAAATAGACAATGGCCGCCAGGTAATGGACAAATGCCTCCGAGGCTGTTGATGCTGCGCTATTTATCAATAGCTTAGTATTGCTATCCGTCTAACCTTATTGCCTGGTCATGATAACGCTGGATACCCTGCGCCCCCTCGCTCTTTTTGCGGACCTCAATGAGTCCCAGCGCGCGTTTGTGGTGACCCACGCCGCCGAGTTGGTTCTCAACGCCGGTGATTACATCCTCTACGAAGGCGAAGAGCCGGCTTTTTTCTATATCCTCGCGGGCAGTATCGAGAGCACCAAGCACAGCTACTCGCAACAGCAGTTTGTGAGCACGCGCACGGCCGACGATTACCTCGGCGAAGTATCCATTCTGATGGGCACGCCCGCCTCCATCAGCGCCCGGGCCACCGAGCCCAGCCGGGTGCTGCGCCTGGACGCGCATGATTTGCGCTGGCTAATGGCTGACCAGCCGGCTTTTGCACAAACCATTATGGCCGAAATGGTGCGGCACGTCATCCCCCTGCAGCAGGCGGCCCTGGCGGTTCTTACTTCGTATGTCACGCTGGCCGGCCATCCGTGGGACCCGGCCGCCTACCGAATGCGCGATTTCCTGTCCCGCAACAACATCCTGTTTAACTGGGAGAACCTGGACGCCGAAATAGAAACCCCGGCTGCCGCTCCTACCAACCGGCCATTGCAAAAACAGTCCTTCTATGCCCGCCTGAACGACGGAACCGTGCTGACCAACCCCACGGTGCGGGAGCTGGCTGTCCAACTCGGCATTCGCACCGGGCCCGCCGACCGGCCGTACGACCTGGCCATTGTGGGCGCGGGGCCCGCCGGCCTATCGGCGGCGGTGTACGCCGCTTCCGAAGGCCTGGCCACGCTCCTGATTGAGCAGGAAGCGCCCGGCGGGCAGGCGGGGACATCCTCGCGCATCGAAAACTACCTGGGTTTCCCCACCGGCATCAGCGGCGAAGACCTCGGCCGCCGGGCCTTCAACCAGGCGGTCCGGCTGGGCGCCGACATTGTCACTACCCGCAGCGCGGTCGCATTTCGGGCCGGCCAGGGGCACCACGAGCTGGTGCTCGACGGCGACGAGGTGGTGCGCGCCCGCGCCGTGGTGCTGGCCACCGGCGTGGACTGGCGCCGGCTCGCGGTGCCCGATATCGACCGGTTTCTGGGCTGCGGCGTGTACTACGGGGCGGCGCGCACCGAAGCCCTGCGCGTGCAAGGCCAGTCCGTGTTCCTGATTGGGGGCGGCAACTCCGCCGGGCAGGCCGCCCTGTTTTTCTCCAGCTACGCCCGGCAGGTGACCGTCCTGCTGCGCAAAGCCGATTTGCGGGGCACCATGTCGCAGTACCTGATTGACCAGCTGGCCACCAAGCCCAACATCCGCATCGACGGCCACTGCGAGGTCGTGGCCGTGGAAGGCCGGCAGCACCTCGAAGCCATTACGGTGCTCAACCACCACACCCAGGAACAGACCCGCTACCCGACCAGTGCCCTGTTTGTGTGCATCGGGGCCGACGCCCGCACCCAATGGCTGCCCGACACCGTGGCCCGCGACGCGCTGGGCTATGTCCTGACCGGCGCTTCGGTGCGGACGCGCACCGAAGCCCCCCGGTGGACCCTGGCCCGCGACCCCTACTTCCTGGAAACGTCCGTACCGGGCCTTTTTGCGGCCGGCGATGTGCGCGCCGGCTCGGTGAAGCGGGTGGCGGCGGGCGTGGGCGAAGGCGGCGTGGTGGTGTCGTTCATCCACGCCTACCTGGGCTCCACGCTGTCCACTCTCCCAGTCGTGCATTAGCCCTCCGCTACGTGAGGTACTGTTGTCAGAACCACTAAAGACCCACGGTTGCCGGGCAGAAGGAGGCCATCGGCTTTGCGCGGTTGCTGATGTATGCCTACAGGCATCAGCCGGTTAGGACAAGAACAATACATGTGGCCCGGAGGAAGCATCAGATGTATTTCAAGGGTGGACAAGGGTAGCTGCCCGGCCGCTAAGCCTCCGTTTCCAGCCGCAGTTCGACGGGCGCACCCACCAATTTGTGCGCGGGCACGACCGTCACCACCACAAATTTGGAGGTGGGCTGGTTGCTGATTTTGGCCACGCTGGCAATGGGAACCAGCGGATTTATTTCCGGGAAGTAGCCGGCCACGTTGCCCTTCGGAATGTCGTAGGGCACGGTCACAAATTTCTCCACCGTGCGCCGCTGGCCCTGGTAATGGCTGGTAATATCGATAAGGTCCTGGGCGTTCAGGCCGCGGTCGGCCATGTCCTCGCGGTTCATAAACAGGACGCGGCGCTCGTTAAATACGCCCCGGTAGCGGTCGGTGTATTCGTAAATGGTGGTGTTGAACTGGTCGTGGCTGCGCACCGACGTCATGACCAGCTGGCCCGGCTCCAGTTCGTGCTTCTCCAGCGTGGTGGTGGTGAACATGGCCTTGCCGATGGTGTTCGGGAACTTCCGGTCGCGAGGGCCATTGGGCAGGTAGAAGCCGCCGGGCCGGCGCAGCTTCTCGTTGAAGTCCTCGAAGCCCGGAATCACCCGGCTAATGTGGTCACGGATAACGTCGTAGTTCTCCGTCATGGCCACCCAGTCGGCAATGTTGGTTCGGGAGCCCAGCGTGGCAATGGCCACGCCACTCAGGATGGCGATTTCGCTCATCATCTGGCCTTCCAGCGGTTCCAACACGCCTTTGTTCTGGCTCACCACCCCCATCGAGTTTTCGCAGGAAGTCATCTGGTGGCCGCTCTTCTGCATGTCAATATCGATGTGCGCGAAACAGGGCAGCAGCAGGCTGGTTTCGCCGGTGGTGAGGTGGCCGCGGTTGAGCTTGGTGCCCACAAATACCGTTAGTTTCTGCTTGCGCATGGCTTCGGCAATCACTTCCGTATCCGGGCCGGCCCCCAGCAGGTTGCCCCCCAGGCTGAAGTACACCCGCGTGTCGCCCCGGTACATGGCCCCGATGGCGGCTACCGTGTCGTAGCCCTTTTCGTAGGGCGGCGTGAAGAGGAACTCCTTGCCCAATGCGTCCTGGAAAGCCTTGCCAGGCTGCTCCCACACGCCCATAGTGCGGTCGCCCTGCACGTTGGAGTGGCCCCGCGCCGGGCAAACTCCCGCGCCCGCCCGGCCCATGGCCCCCAGCATGAGCTGCAGGTTCACGATTTCCTGAATTGTCTGCACGCTTTGGTGGTGCTGGGTCAGGCCCATGGCCCAGCAGGTGATGACCTTCCTTTTGGTGGCGAGGATGTTGGCCGCTTCCAACAGCTCTGCCCGGCTGATGCCGCTGGTTTCCTCAATATCCTCCCAGGTGGTGTTGCGGATGTTCTGCTCAAACGACTCGAAGCCCGTTGTGTACTGCGCAATGAATTCGTGGTCGACCACCTGCCCGGGATTCCGGTCCTCGGCCTCAAACAGGTGCTTCATGATGCCGCGCAGCAAGCCCATATCGCCCCCGATGCGCACCTGCAGGTACAGGTCGGTAATGGGTGTGCCGTCGCCGAGCAAGGTGCCCAGCGCCTTGAGCGGATTCATGAAATCCTGCGGATTATTGAAATGGTTGAGGCCCGCTTCAATCAGGGGGTTGACGCTGATGATTTTAGCACCGTTGCGCTTGGCCTTTTGCAGGGCCGTGAGCATGCGCGGGTGGTTAGTGCCCGGGTTCATCCCGATAACGATAATGACCTCAGCCTTGTACAGGTCGTTGAGCGTGACGGAGCCCTTGCCCAGGCCTAGCGTGGCACCGAGGGCCGAACCGCTGCTCTCGTGGCACATATTCGAGCAATCAGGCAAATTATTAGTACCCAGCTGCTTGGCCAATAGCTGAAACAGGAAAGCCGGCTCGTTGGGCACCTTGCCCGAGGTGTAAAACACGGCCTGGTTCGGTGAGTCCATGGCGTTCAATTCCCTGGCAATAAGGTCGAAGGCATCGGACCAGGCAATGGGCGAATAATGGTTGTCGCCGGGGCGCTTCACCAGCGGGTGCGTGAGGCGGCCGGCGTTGTTCTGGTCGCGGTCACTCATGCGCGAGAGCTCAGCCAGGCTGTGCCGGGCGAAAAACTCCGGCCCGGCGGCCCGCTCATCGGCGTCGGAAGCGGTGGCTTTGGCCCCGTTCTCACAGAATTCCGCTATCGAGCGGTGGCCATCCGGGTCCGGCCAGGCGCAGCTGGAGCAGTCAAACCCATCTTTTTGGTTCATGCTGAGCAGGCCCCTGGTGCCCCGGCTCAGCCCCGACCCGCGCCGGTTAAACGCCATCGAATGAAGGACGGCCAGAATGCCGGCGGCCACGGTTGACCGCTCGGCCAGTCGAATGCCGGTTAGCGTGTCCAGGGGCTGGGCCAGAATGGGGTGCTGGTAGCGGGCATTGGCCACATCGGGCGGGGGGATATCGAGTTGCTCCTGGCCGGCCTGGGTATTGGGCCGCTCATCACTGTTATGAAGAGTGGTTTCAGGGTGTTGCGGTTGGGGGCGGCCAGACGGGCTGGCATCTTCGGCGGGGTGTGTTTCCATGACTGACGAAAAAAAAGCCGGCGAAAAAGCCGCGATGTCAATTTATTTAAAGGCTAAAATAACAGCTCTTCGAATCGGTAAAAATGGATAATTGCCGCTTTTGCTTAGACGAATGGCCCCTGCTGTTCAAGGGTCGGTTCGTCTAAGCAAAAGCGGCAATTATCCATTGCTGGCCGGGGTGGAAAGCCCAATATTTGTACAGTCAGGCAGCTTCAGATTATGCGGGCGCTGGACCGTCGTAATTCCCTTTTTCGTCATTCCTCATGATTCTCATCAGTTTACACGACCATGGATAACCAACCCGCAACGGACACGCGAAGCCTTTTAGGGGGTTTTTTTCAACGCCTGGGTTTATGGGATGCCGACGGGGTGGCCGCGCTCTTTGCCGATGAAATCGACTGGTACGTGCCCGCAATTGGGGGCCTGCCGTGGGGCGGGCGGCGCAGCCGGCGCGAGCAGGTGCCCGAGTACTTCAAAACCCTATGGGCGCACATTTACCCGGAGCAGACGAAAGTCTCCCTTGATAACCTGATTGTTGAAGGGGAAGAAGCCGTTGCCCTGGGCAGCTTTTCCCAGGTTTCAAATACCACCGAGTTGGCCTACACCACGCCGTTTGCCATGCATCTGACGGTGCAGGAGGGGCGCATTGTCCGGCTTCATCTTTACGAGGATACCTATGCCGTTGGCCGAGCCTACGGCGTGTGAGCCCGATAAAGCGATGCTAAGCCGTCATCTACAGTTGCTCCGTGCCACCGGTGGCAGCAGTTGCAGCCAAGCCCGGGCACCGGGAAGTTTGGTTTTGACGCACTGATAGGTGAGCTTTTTAATAAGGCTATTTTGAGCCGCACACCAAAATGCCTGGCCGATTCAGCTCAGACTTTTGTGGGGCGGTAGCAGTAAATCAATTCCTCACTACTTCATCCTGCCTCATGGACATCCCAGCCACAACAACTCTGCTAACCAAGCACCTGGCCCTCTGGAGCGAAACCGACGAGGCCAGGCGCACGCCGGTTATCTCGGAAATCTACACCGAAGGCATTCACTTCGTGGACCCTTTCTTCGCCATCTCGGGCCGAACGCAGGTCAATGCGTTTATTGCCGACTTGCTGAAAAAGAATCCCGGGTACGTGTTTCGCCTGGCGGGGCCCATCGAAGCCCACCACAACGTCGCCTACCTGGGCTGGCAGTTTGGCCCGCCAGCTACCCCCGCTGCCGTTACCGGCCACGACATATTTGTTCTGGCTGATGAGCGAATTCAGTTGATTTACACCTTTATTGACGGTGCCACAGGCACCGCCGCCCCGTAAGTGGCCGAACGAATGTTTTTGCCGTGTTTGAAAATGCCGGCCAAGCACGGCCACGTATTTGGGGGCTGAAACTGAGCCAAAGCCGTGAGCCACCTGTCGGCTGAATGGCCCGGTTGGCTATGGGCAGACGGTAATCCGGACCAGCAGGCGTAACCAGCGGCAACCAGTTGGACGCTAACTTTACCAGCGCCGACAGCCCCTAATCAGTAAAACTTCCCGCTTTAACCACGATGATAGAGGTGTTTCCCTTTGCCGCCAAGGACCAGAAACCAGTCCGGGATTTTGTGTTGGCCATTCAAAACACGGAGTTCAACCTGGGCTTTACCGAAGCGGAACAGCCTGACTTACTCGACACCGCCCACTTTTATCAGCAGGGCGGGTTTTGGCTGGCGAAGGAAGCCGATAAATTGGTCGGAACAATTGGGCTGCAAAAGCTGGATGCGGAAAATGGCGTGCTGCGGAAAATGTTTGTCCTCCGGGAAAGCCGGGGTGCCAAACCGAGCGTGGCCCAATTCCTGTTCGACACGCTGGTTGAGCACGCCCGCCGGCTGGGGTTCAAAACGATTTATCTGGATACGCCGGCTATTGCCGTGGCTTCCCATAAATTCTACGAGCGCAACGGCTTTGCGCTGATTGACCGCCTCGCTCTACCGGCCAGCTACACTTTCCCGGACCGTGACTCCAAAGTGTACCGCCGGAGCTTATTGGCTTGAAACGGACCGGTGCGCGGATCGGAAAAGGCCAGGCCGCTCCGGCCGGAATCTGCTGAATATTTCGTCCTAAAGTGCCGCTGAGGATGTCCGAAACGCGCCCTGGGGCGCGCTTAACTCCTGCAAAATCAGGTCGGCACATTTCTCGCCGATGACCATCGTGGGGATGTTGCAGTTGGCGTTGATGATGAGGGGCATAATCGAGGCATCGGCCACGCGCAGGCCCGCGATGCCCCGGACCTTGAGCGTGGCATCCACCACGGCCAGCTCGTCCTGCCCCATTTTGCAGGTGCCCACCGGGTGGTAAAGGGTCATAGTGTTGTCGCGGATAAAGTTTTCAAGGGTTTCGGGCGTATTCGCAGCGGAACCGGGCAGGTACTGCTCGCCCCGATAGGGCGCAAACGCAGGCTGCCCGGCAATGGTGAGTGCCACGGCCACGCCCTGCTTCATGAGTTCCAGGTCGCGCGGGTCGCCATAGTAATTGGGGTCCACCAGGGCCTTGTCGAGCGGGTTGGCCGAGGCCAGCGTGACGCTGCCCACGCTGTGGGGACGTACCACGCCGGGCAGCAGCGTGTAGCCGTGGCCGGCGGGGTTGCCCGCCCCGTGGTGAATGAACCAGAGGGGGCCAAAAATGAACTGGAGCTCGGGTGAGCCGTCGAGGCCCAGGTCGATGAAGCCCCCGGCCTCGCCCAGGTTCGACGTGAGCATGCCCATGTGCTCGTGCTGAAAAAGGGCCACCTGCTCCGGCGATTCCGCATTGGCGAGCGTGATGGGCTGGGTGCAGTGGTAGGCAATGGGCACGAACATGTGGTCCTGCAAGTGCTGGCCCACGCCCGGCAAATCAACCTGCACCGCAATGCCGTGGCGCCGGAGCTGCGCGGCCGGCCCAATACCGGAGAGCATTAGCACCTGGGGCGAATTGATGGCGCCGCCGCTGAGAATCACTTCGTGGCGGGCCCGCGCCTGGTACGTTTCGCCGTCTTTCAGGTAAGCCACGCCCACGCAGCGGCCGTCCTTAATCAGCAGCTGCGTGACGTGGGCTTCGGTGATGGCCGTGAGGTTGGTGCGTTCCAGCGCGGGGCGCAGGTAGCCGTCGGCGGCGCTGCACCGCATCCCGTCTTTTTGCGTCACCTGGAACAGCCCAAAACCCGTTTGCTCGCCCGCGTTGAAGTCGTCGTTGGGCGCGTACCCGGCCTGGGTGGCGGCTTCCACAAAGGCCCGGCTCAGGGGGTTGGGGTCGCGCAGGTCGGAGGTGTAGATGGGCCCGCCCACGCCGTGGTGCGCGCTCTCGCCCCGCTGCTGGTGCTGCGTTTTTCGGAAGTAGGGCATCAGGTCGTCCCAGGCCCAGCCCGCGTTGCCGAGCGCGGCCCAGCGGTTGTAGTCGTGGGGGTTGCCCCGCATGAAAATCATGGCATTAATGGAGCTGGAACCGCCCACCACCTTGCCGCGCGGGTTGATTTCCTGGCGGCCGTTGAGGCCCGCCTGCGGCACGGTTCGGTAACCCCAGTCGAACGGGGTTTGGAACAGGTGCGGAAAGGCGGCCGGAATGTGAAACTCCGGCCGTGAATCGGCCCCGCCGGCTTCCAGAATCAGCACCTCGAGGCCGGGCCGCTCGGTGAGCCGCGCCGCCACGGCGCAGCCCGCCGAGCCCGCGCCAACGACGATAAAATCGTATTCTTCCATGACTATGGGATGGTTTTGAGAGGATTAGCATTACTGAATGCCGTCGAAGCCGGGCGCACTGGCCTGCTTACTCTGCTCGCAGGAAGTAGGCGGCCTGTTCGGCAAAGAGGCGGGCGTGTTGGAACAGGGACCCGTGGCCCGAATCAGGGTACAGGCTGAGCTGAGCGTTGGGCAGGTGCTGAAACAGCAGAATGGAGTGGACCGTCGGCATCATGATATCGTGGCGGCCCTGGACCACGAGCACGGGCTGTTTGATGCGCTTGAGCCGGTCAAAATCGGGGTCCGGCAGGTCGCCCCACCCCACAATGGCCTGGTACTGGGCGCCGATGGTCTGCTGCGTGGTGGGCCGGGCGGGCTCGGCAGTGCGGGTCTGCAAACGCTGCAGGAATTGCTCGCCGCTCTGCTGGCTGCTGTCCGACGGCTCAAAAAAGAGGTACAACAGCGCCTCCTTAGCGGATTTGCCTTCGATATTCGCAATCACCTGCTTGTAGTTTTCAGCCCCCTGGCCGGCCGGCCCGCCGCCCACCAGCACCAGCCGCCGCACCAGCTGGGGATGGTCCATCGCAATCTGCTGGGCAACGTAATTGCCCAGGGAGAAGCCGAGTAAATCCACTTGCTCCAACCCCAGCGCCTGAAGGAAGGCCACGGCATCCTGCGCCATGCGGGCCACGTTGGTGGGCGTTTCCCCGTCGGAACTCCCCACCCCCACGTTATCAAAGAGAATGACCCGGTGGTCGTTGGCCAGGGCGTTGGTCACCAGCGGGTCCCAGTTGTCCATGGTGCCGGTGAAGTGCTGCAGGAAAACGAGGGGCGGCCCGTCGGCTTTCCCAAAGGAGCGGTAAGCAACTTTGACCCCGTTCACGTCGAGGTATGCTGTGGGCACCGTTTCGTGCGTATGGGGCTGGCCCGGTTCGGGGGCCGCGCCGGGCGTTGCCGGGCCGGCAATGGTGGATGAAATATTCACTCTGAGGATGGTTAGGTGATTGATGGCAACAGAACAGAATTGACACTGCCTGAAGGGGCGGTATCCTTTGCTGCTACACTCCCGGACCTGCCCCAAATCTTTACCTAATGCGTTGGCAAGGGGGGGGCAGTTAACGGCATAATTGATGGGAGAATGCCCAGATAGGCGTTAATCAACTGCCTTGCAAATAGCGGCATAGCTACCCGCAGAAGAAATACACAGAAGGCGCTACTAGCTGGACAAAAGGACCTCACGACCCGGACTGGTGCCACAGCAGGACTACAGCGGCCCGAGGCGGATACTGTGCTTGAAAAAAGGCGGAAGTACTACTGGTCTCTGAAGCTCAGTACAAACGCTATTCCTTGCACCCACTTTAGTGCTGAGGCACCATACGCGCTTGACTTCGAGCACAATATGATTTTGAATCAGCTCGGTCCGGGTGCCGTGGTCATGTGTGCGCCTCTGCATTTGCCTCCCAGTGGCAATGCATCTATCCAGCGCCAGGATGCACAAGCGGGCCGTTTGTATAAGCAATAGCGCCAATTGTGTATTCCAAGTCTGCGGCCGTGGCGCCCACCTTTACGGAGTCAATTATTTGCCAGCCAAAATGTACGCTCAAAGGTGGTCTAATCAACTGCTTACATCACCTTGGTCCAATGCTGAGCGCCGGTTTTGCAGCTCCTTGCGCCAGGATGAGCGTGCCCGCAGGTGGGTTTCTGTACGGATTGTTCACAAATACGCCTCGGAACCTTGCGCTGGTCCATTGCCGGGCACTATCCGCCAGACTTTGTAGAATCTGGTTTTCGCCAATACTTGCTTTAGATAGAAATTATGCGCCTTCTCTGGCTTGTTGCTTGTTGCCTGCTGGGCAGTGCTTTCCGATGCCCGGCCGGGGCCGGGGCTGCTCCCCCACCCTCGGCTTACACCGTGTTTTTGGTGGGCGGAACCGGGGTAGGCACCGACAAATCCCTGACGGCCACGCTTGCCCTGCTACACGCGCAGCTGCAGGCGGCCGGCCCCCAAAGCACGGTGATACTGCTGGGGGATAACCTGAGCGACGGGCTGCCGGGCGTGGACAAACCCCAACGCCCCGCCGCCCAAAACCGCCTGCTCCAGGTGCTGGACCTGTTAAAGGGGTGTCCGGGCCGCCTGGTGATGGTGCCGGGTGGCGAAGACTGGGAACGGGGCGGAAGCCACGGGTGGCAGCGGGTGAAAGCGCAGGAAAAATTTGTGGAGGAGTACCTGGGCCGCGGCGACGTATTTATTCCCAGCAACGGCTGCCCGGGGCCGGTTGAGATTGCGCTGGATGCGCGGCACACGCTGGTGGTGCTCGATACGCAATGGTGGCTGCACGCGTGGGACAAGCCGGGGATAGAATCGGCCTGCGAAGCCAAGGACGAGGCGGCCGTGGTGCTCCAGCTCGACGACCTGCTGGGCCGCAACCAGGGCAAAAACCTGCTCGTGGTGGGCCACCGCCCCTTGGTCAGCGTCAAAAACTCGGTGTGGCAGGAGGTGATGCCCAACCCCCGCCGCCGGATAATGAACCGTTCGCTCCTGCAGGTGCTGGAGAAATACCCCGGCCTTACCTACGCCAGCGGCCACGACCGCAGCCTGAGCTATTGCCAGAAGAACGGGCTGCACTACCTCGGCAGCGGGGCGGCGGCGCTGGCAACAAATGTTGCGCCGAGCGCCCAAAGGACGTTTGAAGCTTCCACCGCGGGATTTGTTCGCCTCGACTATGTTGCCGACGGGGCGGTGAAGGCCACCTTCTGGTCGCCGGCTGTGCTGGCGGCAGGTGGCCTGCTGCACGAAGAGCAGTGGGTCGAGCCATGCGTTGCCCGGGAGCTGGCCCGCGACACCATCGACGTATTTAACGGGCTCGTTGCCCACCGGCAAGCCAGCACCCGCTACCGGGCCGGCAAGCTGCGCACCTGGCTGCAGGGCACCAACTACCGGCGTGAGTGGCAGCAGGTGGTGCCCGCGCCGGTGTTGGATTTGCGGACTGCCTATGGCGGCCTGGTGCCGATGAAGCGCGGCGGCGGGCTGCAAACCAAGTCGCTGCGCCTGCGTGCGGCCAATGGCACGGAATACGTGCTGCGGTCCATCGATAAAACGACGGATTCTTCGGTGCCCGCTTACCTGCGCCACACCCTGGCCGCCGATATTGTGCAGGACCAGATTTCGGCCGCCCATCCCTATGCGGCGCTGGCGGTGGCGCCCCTGGCCGAGGCGGCGGGGGTGGGCCATACCACGCCCCGGCTCGTACTCGTGCCCGACGACCCGCGGCTGGGGCCCTTCCGCACAGAATTTGCCGGCAGCCTGGCCCTGCTGGAGGCCCGCGAGCCCGCGCCGCCCCGCAACTTTGCCGGCCAGCCCACGGCCAAAAACTACAGCACGGAGCAGGTGCTCGACCTGCTCCGGGCCAGCCAGCGCAACCACGTGGACGAGCGGGCGCTGCTGCGCGCCCGGTTGTTTGACCTGGTGATAGCCGACTGGGACCGGCACGAAGACCAGTGGCGCTGGCTGGCGTACCCGCAACCGGACGGCGGCCTTTTGTTTCGGGCCGTGCCGCGCGACCGGGACGAGGCATTTTTCGTCAACGAGGGGGTGCTCCCCCACCTGGCCAGCGCCGAGTATTTGCTGCCCAAGCTGCAAGGGTTTGATACGGATTTTCGCAACGTCAACAGCTTCAATTACCAGGCGCGGTACTTCGACCGCTCCTTTCTCACGGAACTCCCCCTGGCTGACTGGCTGGCCCTGGCCGACACCCTGCAGCTGAGCCTAACCGATGCGGTACTGGAGCGGGCCCTACGCCAATGGCCCGATTCCATCTACCGTTTGTCGGGGCCGCAGGTGCTGGCTAAACTCCGGGCTCACCGCAACCAGCTCAAAACCTGGACCGCGCAATACTACCGTTTCCTGGCCCGGCAGGTGGATGTGCTGGGCAGCGACGAGCGAGAATATTTCGAAGTCAAGCATGAGGGCGAGGACCGCAGCCAAGTCAACGTTTTTGCCATTAAAGCGAACGGGCAGCGCGGGCAGGCGCTCTACCAGCGCACCTTTTGGGCGTCCGAAACCGAGGAAATCCGACTTTACGGGCAGGGCGGGGCCGACGTCTTCGTGCTGAGCGGCACCAGCCGGGCTGCGCCGCTGGTGCGCATCATCGGGGGGGCGGGGGCCGATACCCTGGTCGACCATTCCCAGGTGCACGGCTGGGGCCACAAAACGAAAGTTTACGACGTGCCGGACGGTATAAGTATAATCAAAGGGCCGGAAACGGCCACCCGTTTGTCGCGGCTGCCGGCCGTTAACGCCTACAACTGGGCCTCGTTTCAGTACCCATACGTTGCCCCCTTATACCCCATCAGCTACAACGTGGACGACGGCCTGTTCATCGGCCTGGGCGTACGGCTCAAGCATCCGGGCTTTCGCAAAGAGCCCTGGGCCGCTACGCAGGTTCTGACAGGAAGCGTGGCATTGGGTACCGGTGCTTTCAATTTTCACTACGAAGGCCTTTTCACCCACGCGATACGGAAACTCGACCTGCGGCTCGAAGCCAATCTGGAAGCGCCCAACTACGTCCACAATTACTACGGGCTGGGCAATGAAACCCTGAACGACCCGGCGCACGACCGGCGCTATTACCAGGTACGGGTTCACAACCTGAGCGCATCGGCCCTGCTGTGGCGCGCGGTGGGCACCCGCCTGCACGTATTTGGCGGCCCGGTCTACCAGCGCATAGCCATCGAAGACCAGCCCGAGCGTATCGTGGCCCAGCAGGTGGAGGGCCACCGCCTGCCGGCTACGGTGTATGCGCCCAAGCAATACGCCGGGGGCCGGGTCGGCTTCGAGGTGGTGAGCCCCGACGCGAAAGCGGCGTGGCCACAGGGCATCAAGTGGCAAACCGACCTGCTGGTGCTGCGCCCCCTGAACACCATATCCACCCCGCTCACCCAACTTACCTCAACGCTGGCGCTCTATCGCAGCTTTCGCTACCCGGTGCGCCTCACGCTGGCTTTCCGGGTAGGCGGAACGGCCAACTTTGGCGACTACTTTTTCCTGCAGGCTGCCACGCTGGGCGGCCTCACCAACCTGCGCGGCTACCGCCGCACCCGGTTTGCCGGCACCGAGTGCGCCTTCAACAACCTGGAGGCCCGCCTGGAGCTGGGGCATTTAACCAGCTATGTGCTGCCCGCAACGTTTGGCGTGCTCGGCTTTCACGACCTCGGCCGGGTGTGGCTGGCCAGTGAATCGTCGACCACCTGGCACCGGGGCTACGGCGGCGGCCTGTGGGTGGCCCCTATCCCGCAAGTGCTGCTCGCCGCCATGTACGGCATTTCGAAGGAGGACCGCCTGCCGCTTGTCCGGCTCGGCTATTTTTTCTGAGCCCAAGCTCACCCTTTTATCAAGAGCGAGCAGCCTGGAGCGTTGCTCGCTGCCGGTGCTACTTCCGAAGCCCGGTGCGACCGGCTAAGGAGACATGGCCGCCGCTCGTTCATGGTGGCATGCGGCCCTGGACCCAGTTGCCCGGCCCAACCCGACGGATGGTAAGGTCCGGGGCCTGATTGGGGCTGGCGGAACTGAGGCACCACTGGCCCGCACGAGCGGGCGGGTGAAAAGCCTCTGCTTGTTCGTCTCCGTCCACCTGCTTTCTGCCTGACCAGGGCGGCACCCCAATCATCACTCCTCCTCCCCACGCCATGGAATACTCCTTCCTGTACTGGCTACTGCCTGCTTGCCTGGTGCTGGGGCTGGCCCTGGGCCGGGTGGTGGCCCGGTACCAGACCGGGAATTTTCACATCGCGCCCGTGTACGGGCCGGCGGCCCCAGGTGCCTCCCCGCGCATTTTCACTGTACCACTCCAACCAATCGCCTCGCAATGAACACATTCGTTTTTCTGTGCCTGCTGCTTAGCCCGCTGCAACTCGCGGCGCAGATGCCGCAGCACCCGGCCATGCCCAAAGGCAAGCCAGCCAGTGGCGTTGCCACGCCTCCCCTGGGCCAAGACCCGCGGGGCCACGTGGTGGAGCCCCGGGCCACCCACCGCGGCCACCGCGTCGAGTACGACCTGTACGTGGACGAGCGCAAGGTCAACTACACCGGCAAAACCCGCCTGGCCATCGCCATCAACGGCCAGTTTCCGGCCCCCACGCTGCGCTTCACCGAGGGCGACACGGCCCTCATCCGGGTGCACAACCAGATGAGCGTGGAAACCAGCATTCACTGGCACGGCATCCTGCTGCCCAATAAGGAAGACGGCGTGCCCTACCTCAACACGGCTCCCATCGAGCCAGGCGGCACCCACACCTTCACGTTTCCCCTCATTCAGAGCGGCACGTACTGGTATCACTCCCACACCAGGTTGCAGGAGCAAAGCGGGCTCTACGGCTCCATCGTCATCCAGCCCAGGGAAATTAAGTATGAGATGAAAGAGTACGTGCTGCTGCTCTCGGACTGGACGGACTACCAGCCCAAGGAGTTGCTGCGCTACCTGAAACGGGCCGGCGAGTGGTTTGGGGTCGAGAAAGGCGCCACCCAGAGCTACGGCGAGGCCATTGCCGCCGGCTACTTCAAGGACAAGGTGAAGCAGGAATGGGGCCGCATGCCGGCCATGGACCTCACGGACATCTACTACAGCAAGTTTCTCAGCAACGGCCGCGAGAAAAGCTACTACCCGGATGCCCGGCCCGGGGAGGTGGTGCGTCTGCGCGTCATCAACGGCAGCTCCTCCTCGTATTTCTTCCTGCAGTACGCCGGCGGGCCCATGCAGGTCATCGCCGCCGATGGCGGCAACGTCGAGCCTTTCCCGGTGTCCAGGCTCCAAATCGCCACGGCGGAAACGTACGACCTGCTGGTGACCATCCCACCCGTGGGCGCGGCCGAGCTGCGGGCCACCGCCAACGACATCACCGGGTATTCGTCCAGCTATTTTGGGACCGGCGAGCCGGTGAAAGTGCCCGATTTGCCGCGCATCAACTACTTCCAAATGATGCGGGAAAATGGCCGCATGGGCAAAATGACCGGCGTGAAGGTGGGCGGCAGCAGCCAGATGGACATGAAGGGCATGGACATGAAGGGCGGCCGCCAGGATATGAAGGGGATGGACATGAAGGGCCAACAGCCGAATCAGGCTGCGGACCCCTCCATGAAAGGCATGGATACGAAAAACGGCACGATGCAGGACAAAGGCAGCATGGCGGGCATGAACATGGCCGGCATGAGCATGGGCAGCGGGGCCGGCGACTTCAACTACAACCAGCTGCGGGCCCTGCACCCCACCACGCTCGACTCCACCCGGCCGTGGCGCGAGGTCAAGCTCACGCTCACCGGCAACATGCTGCGCTACATCTGGTCGTTCGACAACAAGACCTTGTCCGAAGCCGATAAAATCCCCATCCGCCGGGGCGAGAACGTGCGCATGATTTTCACCAACCAGACCATGATGCGCCACCCGCTGCATCTGCACGGGCATTTCTTCCGCATGGTCAACGCCCAGGGCGCTTACTCGCCCATGAAGCACACCTTCGACATTCCGGCCATGGGCACGGTCACCATCGAGTTTGAGGCCAACGCGGAGCAGGACTGGTTTTTCCACTGCCACATCCTGTACCACATGATGGCCGGCATGGCCCGCATCGTCAGCTACGACGCCAGCCCGCAGAACGAGTACGCTCAAACCAACTACAAAATACTCAAGCGCGATGACGCCAAGGTGTACCCGTGGTTTGACTTGGCGGTGCATTCGCAGGGGGCTTTTCTGGAAGGAAACCTCTCCAATAACCGCAGCGCGCTGGAATTTGAGGGCCGGGTGAACTACAAGGGCAACTACGAAACGGAGACCCACCTGCTGCACTACCTCGACAAGCAGCAGTTCTGGGCCGGCTTCGTGGGCTACGACTTCCGGGACAACAAAACCCTGCGGTCGGCTGCAGATGCCGAAGGCGGCACCCGCCGCACCTCGGACAACAACCGCAACTTCCGCCGGCAGGCCGAAGTCGGCGTCTACTACCTCTTGCCCATGCTCGTGCGCGCCGAGCTGCGCACCGACCTCACGGGGCAGCCGCGCCTGCAGCTGCAGCGCCGCGACCTGGCGCTGAGCAACAACGTGTTCATGGACATCCAGGGCAATACGGACAAAGAATTCACCATCGGCTTCCGCTACATGGTCCGCAAATACGCCTCCCTCAGCACCAACTACGATAACCAGTACGGGTGGGGCGCCGGGCTCACGTTCCATTACTAAAACGCATTTGTCGCTTCTGAGCTGGCTTATTTACTGCCCTGCACCACGCCACGCCCGGTCAGTCATGCAAATGGTCCAATTGTCTAAGCCAAAGCGGCAATTGTCCATTTCAACCGGTAGGAGCGAAAGCCAACTTTACATCCTCAACTACCTAATACGCAACGCCATTCCCGCCTTGACTAGCCGGCGGGCCCAAGAATAATTCTGCTGATGCTAATGGCAGCAGCATTTCCTGATTAAGCCCTGAAGAGAAAGCTGTCGTCGGAAAATTTCCAGTCGTGGCATCCTCTCACGCCGGCCTGGTGCCGTCGTCACTTTCCGGGCTTCCTGCTGATAGCCTGTCTTCTTTTTGCCACCACAGTTACTCATTCTAACCCCCATTTCACTATGAACAGCACCGAATCTTTGCTCATGGAAACCCACCCTCCCGTGACCGTGCGGGACTATGCCACCGACCCCAACCTGGACCCGCAGGTGCGAGAGTTTCTCAAGGGCCTGAACTCGGGCGGACCGGGCCTGGAAACCTTAACCGCCGTCCAGGCGCGGCAGGCTCTGGTCGACGCCCAAAACGCCGTCAAAATCGATTTGTCGGGCATTAAAGTTACTGAAAAGACCATAACCCAGGACGGTTATACCGTGTTGCTGAACATCGTGCGGCCGGCCGACGCCACCGGAACCCTGCCCGTGTTTATGTTCATCCACGGCGGGGGCTGGGTGCTGGGCGACTTCCCCACCCACCAGCGCATGGTGCGCGAGTTGGTGGTGCTGTCGGGTTTTGCCGCCGTTTTTGTCAACTACACCCGCACCCCGGACGCCGCCTTCCCGCAGGCCATCCACGAAATCTACGCCGCCACGAAGTGGGTGGCCGAGCACGGGCTGGAAATCAACGTGGACGGCCAGAACCTGGCCGTGGTGGGCAACAGCGTGGGCGGCAACATGACGACCGTCACCTGCATGCAGGCCAAGGAGCAGGGCGGCCCCCACATCAAGCTGCAAATCATGATGTGGCCCATTGTGGATGCCAACTTCGAGACCGGGTCGTACCAGGCATTCGGGCAGGACCGGTTTCTGACCACACCCCTCATGAAGTGGATGTACGACATGTACATCAAAGACCCTGAAAAGCGCAAGGACATCCACGCCTCGCCGCTGCAAGCCACCAAGGAACAGCTGCAGGGACTACCGCCGGCCCTGATTCAGGTGGCGGAAAACGATGTTTTGCGGGATGAGGGCGAGGCCTACGGCCGCAAGCTGCGCGAGGCCGGCGTGACGGCCACCACCATCCGCTACAACGGGGTGATTCACGACTTCGGCCTGCTGAATGGCTTGGCCGACGTGCCCGCTGCCAAGGATTTGTTCGTGCATGGGGCGGCTGAGCTCAGAAAATACCTGGGGTAGGCTGCCTGCTGCCTGGTACCGGGCGGGGCGGCGGTCCCGCCCGGTTTTCCTGCCATCAACTTTTAAATCGTTTTGTCATGAAATATAAAAAAGCAAGAGTCAACGAGCTCGACATTTTTTACCGCGAGACCGGTGACCCAACGAAACCAACCATCCTGCTGCTGCACGGATTTCCAACGTCTTCCTTCATGTACCGCGAGCTGATGCGGGACCTGGAAGACCGGTACCACCTGGTAGCCCCGGATTATCCCGGCTTTGGGCAAAGCAGCTTTCCGAGCGTGACCCAGTACGAATACACGTTCGACAACCTGGCCACCCTGATAGAAAACTTTGTGATGCAGCTGGGTATTAAAAAGATGAGCATCTACGTGATGGACTACGGGGCCCCGGTTGGCTTCCGCATCGCCGCGCACCACCCGGAATGGATTGACGCGCTCATCGTGCAGAACGGCAATGCCTACGACGAAGGCCTGGAAACCTTTTGGGACCCCATCAAGGCCTATTGGAAGGACAACAAGACCCCGTCCGTGGTGAACAAAATTGGCGAGCTGTTCACCTTCGAAAAGACCTACTGGCAGTATGCCAACGGCATGCGGGACGTGGAAAGCCTCAGCCCGGACACCTACACCCTGGACCAGGCCCTGCTGGACCGGCCCGGCAACGACGCGGTGCAATACCAGCTGTTCACTTCCTACGGGTCGAATCCGCCGCTGTACCCGGCCTGGCAGGCTTATTTCCGGGAGCACAAGCCGCCGATGCTCATCACCTGGGGCAAAAACGACTACGTATTCCCGCCTTCGGGCGCGCATCCTTACTTGCGGGATTTGCCCAACGCCGAGCTGCACCTGCTTGATACGGGACACTTTGTGCTGGAGGAAGAGCACAAGAACGTGGCCCAGCTGATTGACGCCTTCCTGACCAAGAATGTGAGCCAGGCAGCTCCCAAGCAGGTACTAGCTGGTAGCGCAGCCAGCCAATAGCTCGCCCCAACCGATGAGCGAAGCTGAAGCCGGCTTGTTATTTGGGGCCGCCGTGATTGGCGGCGGCCTCAATGCCGTAGCCGGCGGGGGCGGCTTCCTCAGCCTGCTGCCGCCGTTGGTGTTCAATCACGTGCCACCGCTGCGGGCCAATGCCATGATTGCCGTGGCGCTATGGCCCGGCTTTCTGGCCAGTGTGCTGGCCGCCTCCCGCCCCCCGGTGCCGCACCGCCGGTCGGTGGCCTGGCTCCTGCTTATTACCGCGACGGGCGCGGTGATGGGCGCTTTGCTGATGCTGCGCACGCCGCCCCGGGTGTTTATGCACTTAGTGCCCTTCCTCATCTTGGCCACGACGCTGCTGTTTGCAGGCAGCGGCCAGGTGGTGGCCCGGCGGCGGGTGTCCGACAGCCCCCCCGAGGCGGGAAGCATGGTCCCTCCGCTCACGGCCGGGGTGCTGCTCAGCCAACTGCTCATCGGCGTGTACGGCGGCTACTTCGGGGCCAACCTCGGCCTGGTGCTGCTGGCCTCGCTGAGCCTGGCCGGTATGCGCAACCGCCACGCCATCAATGCACTGAGGGTGCAGTTGGCGCTCTGCAACGGGGCCGTGACGGCCGGCGTGTACCTGATGTCGGGCATCGTGCTGTGGCCCCAGGTGCTGGTGATGACATCCGGGGCCATTGCGGGCGGCTGGGCCGGCGGCCGCTACGGCCACCGGCTCAACGGGGCCTGGCTGCACCGGGGCATCGTGGCCGCCGGCGTGGGCATCAGCCTCTACCTGTTCGTCTCCGTCTACCTGCTTCCCGCCTGACCAGGGCGGCATCCCCATCATCACTCCTACTCCCAACGCCATGGAACAATCCATCCTGTACTTGCTGCTGCCTGCCTGCCTGGTTCTGGGGCTGGCCATGAGTGCTTCGGCCCAGGCTTCGGCCCACGAGGTGCGCGGACAGGCGGCAGTGGTGCCGCTGGCCTCCGAGCCCCCGGCCAAGCTGGTGGTCGACCCGCCCCTGCCCGAACCGCTGGCCCTGGGCCGGGTGGTAATTCAATACCGCACCGAGAACCTTCACATCGTGCCCGTATATGGGCCGGCGGCCCTGGATGTTTCCCCGCGCATCGGGCACCTGCACCTGACGGTGGATGACGCGCCCTGGCACTGGCTCGATGCCAGCAACGAGCCGATTACCCTGAACGGTTTTCCGCCGGGCCCGCACCGCCTGCTGATTGAGCTGGCCGACCCGACCCACAAGATTATCGGCCGGCAAACGGTCAATTTCGTGGTGCCCGCCAAGAAGGGTGCCGACGCGGCCAAACCTTAAAGTGGACGTGGTCCGCGCCTGGAGGTAAAACGGCTTAGCAGTTAAGCTCCCGCACTCCCCACCCACTCGCCGGAACCGGCTAGCCAGTTCTGGCATCTCACCTTTTATCACTC
The DNA here is from genome assembly GCF_017921975.2 of Hymenobacter terricola. Lineage (GTDB taxonomy): Bacteria > Bacteroidota > Bacteroidia > Cytophagales > Hymenobacteraceae > Hymenobacter > Hymenobacter terricola. Next base: position 22,505 of record NZ_JAGEMO020000064.1, on the reverse strand, counting down.
AAAAACCCCCTGCTATGTTTCCCTTCAAACAACTAGCCCTGGGCGGCTTGCTCGCTTTGCTGCTGTGCTGCTCCGTTCCTGCCCGGGCGCAGGCCCAGCTCCCCGCCAAAGGCGTGAAAAACGTGGTGTTCGTGCACGGGGCCTACGCCGATGGCTCTTGTTGGGTCCAGGTCATTGCTATGTTGCAAGCCAGGGGGCTCAACGTCATTTCCGTTCAGAACCCGATGCTGTCCATGGCCGACGACATTGCCGCCACCCGGCGGGCCCTGGCGCTCATGGATGGCCCGGTGCTGCTGGTGGGCCATTCCTCCGCGGGCATGGTCATTACCGAAGTTGGTACTGACCCGAAAGTGGCGGGACTGTTCTACATCTCGGCCTTGATTCCCAAAGAAGGGCAGTCGGTGGTCGATGTTGTGGAAGGTCATCCGGCCCCGGGCAATGCCGAAGTCCGGGAGGATGCCGCCGGTTTTTTGTCCCTCTCCCTCAAAGGAATGAACGAGAATTTTGCCCAGGATGTGCCAGCCACCGAACGGAAAGTGATGTATGCCACCCAGGTGCCGTGGGCCAAGACCTATACCACCGAAAAAGTGACGGCCGCGGCCTGGAAAACCAAACCGTCCTGGTGCATCATCGCCAAGCTCGACCGCAGCATTGACCCGGAACTCGAACGCGCCGAAGCCAAAATGATTAAAGCCACCAGCCTCGAGCTGAATTCCAGCCACGTATCCATGGTTTCGCAGCCGAAAAAAGTGGCGGACTTTATCGTGGAGGCCACGCAGAAGCTGCCTGCCTCGGTGGCCACTACCCGTTAAGCCGGCACCGGAATAGTGGCCGCGTAGGTTATGCGCCGCACCGCCGCGCCCGGAGCTGAACGGGTCCGGGCGACACCGGTTGTGCTTACTCAAGCTTGCTGGTTCCGCTATTTGGGTCGGTAGGCAGCCGCTGACTAACCGAACTCCTCGTTGCCCATGAATGTGCCCCTCGCTCCTGACTCCGGGTACTACTTGCAGCGCTGCCGGGAGCTGGGCGCGGCCGCCGCCCGGCAGGGCGAGTCGGCCGTTGGCGCGCTGATTGTGATGGATGGTGTGGTAATCGCGGAAGGCCAGGAAAGCAGCCGCCGGGCGCAGGATATCACCTGCCACGCCGAGGTGGTAGCCATCCGGGCCGCCTGCCTGGCCCGGCACCAGCCCAAGCTGCCCGGCGCCACGCTTTACACCAACCACGAGCCCTGCATTCTGTGCGCCTATGTTATTCGCCACACGGGCCTTGCGCGCGTCGTAATCGGTAAGTTGGTGCCGTACATAGGCGGGTTTTCATCGGCTTATCCCCTGCTAACGGCCGCGGACATTCCTATCTGGGGGCCGCCGCCGCTGATTGAAGTAGCTGAGCAATAATGCCCGTAATTTGCTCTCCCTGCTTCGGGGGCCTGGTCTTTAACAATTCGGATTCACCATCGGTGCATGAAAACAACTCCTTATCACAGTGGTGAAGTAGCGGTGCAGGAAAAAGCCGGCACCCGGCCCATAGCGGCCCATCTGGCGCAAATCCTGCAAACGGAGTTTCCGCTCCAGGCCCGGGCCTTCATGGCCGCTGAACCGCTATTGGTGATAAGCAGCGCCGACGAGCATGGCCGACTATGGGCCTCGGTGCTCGCCGGCAAGCCCGGTTTTCTGCAAATCCCCGATGCCCATACCTTGCGCATCGCGGCCCGGCCCGTGCCCGGCGACGTGCTGACCGCCAACCTGGCCATTAACCCGGCCGTGGGCACCACGGTGGTTGATTTCGAGCGACGCCGGCGCATCCGCCTCAACGGCCGCGCTCACCTGACCGGGGATGGGATAGTCGTGGCCCTGGAAGAAGTCTTTTTCAACTGTCCGAGATACATCCAGGCACGGGAATGGCAGCTGCGGCCGGCCCCGGAAGCTGCGCCCCAAGCTGGCCCCGTAACGCCGCTGCTGCCCCCCGACCTCAGGGCGTGGATTTCGGCGGCCGACACGTTTTTTCTGGCCACCGCTCACGCCCGCGACGGCCTCGACGTGTCGCACCGCGGTGGCCTGCCCGGCTTCGTGCGCGTGCTGGATGCGCACACCCTGCAATGGCCCGATTACAACGGCAACGGCATGTTCCAGTCGCTGGGCAACCTTACGCTGGACGCGCGGGCGGGCCTGGTATTCCCCGATTTTGCGACCGGCCACGTGCTTCAGCTCACCGGCCAGGGCCGCATTGAGTGGGACGAAGCCCACGCCCAACAATACCCCGGCGCGGAACGGGTGCTGACTTTCCGGGTGGAGGAAGCCCGCACCCTGTACCACGCGCTGCCCTTCCGCTGGGAGTTTGAGGGCTACTCCCCGTTCAACCCCCCGGTAAATACCCCGGAAGAGGGACCAGCCCTGCCTGCCTGATAACCGGCCTGGTACCACCAGGCACCCGCCGCCTTTGCGGCGCATAATCTCCCCAACAGGCGCAGTGAAAATGTGCTGATGCGGGCTACCAGGGCCATGCCTCCTGGCAGCACTGCTTGGCGCGCCCGGGAACCGTACCGCCTGCTTGGAAAAAAGTCAACGCCGCTTGCATTCACACTTCTAAAACCCAGGACTGATGAATTCTTTAGCTAATAACCCGGACGAACTCTCCCGCCGGCGCTTCCTGGCCTCGGCTGGCATTCTTACCGCCGGCATTATACTTTCCCCCTGGGAGGTATTGGCCCAGGGCGGCAGCCCCGTCACAACCATCATCGCAGAAGCGGCAAAATCGCCCATCACCATTCAGAAGCTGAAAACTGGCTTCAATGTACTGGAAGGCTCCGGGGGCAACATCCTCGTTTTTAACGGGCCGGAGGGTAAAATGATGGTGGATGCCGGAATTGACGTGTCGAAGGCAAAAATTAAGCAGGCCCTGGCCAGCATTAGTCCCAAGCACGTCGAACACCTGATTAGTACCCACTGGCACTTCGACCATGCCAGCGGCAACAACTGGGTACACGAAACCGGGGCCAATATCATATCGCAAGCCATCACCAAAAAGCACTTGTCGCAGAGCGTGCGGGTAGTGGACTGGAACTACACCTTTCCCCCCGCCCCCGCCGGGGCACTGCCGACCACGCTTTTTGAGAAGGACTACGCCATGAACATGAACGGCGAAACCCTGCGGCTTCAGCACTATGGCCCGGCGCACACGGATTGCGACATTTTTGTGCATTTCGAGAATGCCGATGTTATACACGTCGCCGATACTTTCTGGAACGGGTACTATCCGTTCATCGATTACAGCACCGGCGGCAGCATCAAAGGCATGCTCAAGGCCGCTATCGCCAACGTCAACCGGGTCTCGGCTTCCACCATTGTCGTGCCCGGCCACGGCCCGGTTGGGAATAAAGCGCAGCTGATTGAATTCCGGGACATGCTGGCTGCCATCACACACAACGTGGAAACCCTCAAAAAGCAGGGCAAGTCCCTCGCCGAAACGGTGGCCGCGAAACCAACCAAGGCCTTTGACGCCAAGTGGAATAATTTCGTGATTAAGAGCGATTTATTTACTTACCTGGTTTACCGGGGAGTGTAAGCGCGCTGGTGTAGTGCGTTTTCTGCTCTGCTTAGAGCTGCCCATTACCGGGACGGGCATTGCGCTTTCTGCTATTTCTAAGGTTTAGCCTTCTGCTCATCGCCCAGCCGACCAGCCATGCCCAAACTCATTTCCCCTCAGGTCGAGTTCGGCTTGCTGCTGAACCAGACCAGGCAGATAGCGCCGGAGGTTTTCACCCCCGACGGCACTGGTTTCCTGAACCTGCTCGAAGGGCGCTGGCAGGAGCCCGGCACCCCGCGCCCCTTCGTTTCGCCCGTCGATGGCACCGTGCTGGGTGCCTTGCCCATGCTCAGCCGCGATGTGGCGCTGCGGGCCGTGCTGTTTGCCAAAGGCGAAGCCCCCGCCTGGGCCGCCACCGACCTTGACGAGCGCCGTGCCAAAGTGCAGGACTACCTGACCCAGCTGCGGGTCCACGCCGAGCTTATCGGCAAGCTGCTCATCTGGGAAATCGGCAAAACCTACAAGCTGGGTTTCACCGACATCGACCGCTGCATCGACGGCATCCAGTGGTACCTCGACAACATTGAAGGCATGCTGGGCGCGCGCAAGCCGCTGGGCCTGGTGAGCAACATTGCCTCCTGGAACTACCCCTTCTCGGTGCTGCTGCACGCCGTGCTGGTGCAGGTGCTCTGCGGCAATGCCATCATTGCCAAAACGCCCACCGACGGCGGCTTCATTTCCCTGAGCCTGACCTTCGCCCTGGCCCGCCGCTGTGGCCTGCCCGTGACGCTGGTGAGCGGCCCCGGCGGCGAGCTGAGCGACGTGCTGGTGAAAAACGACGCCGTCGACGGCCTCTCCTTCGTGGGCGGGCGCTACAACGGGCGCAACATCGCCGACGCGCTGGCCCAGACCCAAAAGCGCTTCATGTTCGAAATGGAAGGCGTGAATGCCTACGGCATCTGGGATTTTTCGGACTGGAACGGGCTGGGCGACCAGCTCAAAAAAAGCTACGACTACGGCAAGCAGCGCTGCACGGCCTACGTGCGCTTCGTGGTGGAACGGCGGCTGTTTCCGCAATTCCTGGAAACGTACTGGACCGTGGTACACAGCCTGAAAGTCGGCAACCCCACGCTGATGGATGAGGCCGACGACAAGCTGCCCGACCTCGCCTTCGGCCCCGTCATCAACAAGGCCCAGGCCGAGGACCTCGACCGCCTCTACGCCGATGCCCTCAAAACCAGGGCCACCCCCCTGCTGGCGGGCCGCCTCGACGACAGCCTGTTTCTGCCCGGCCAGGATAGAAGCACCTACCGCGCCCCGCGGGCCCTGGTGAACCTGCCGCGCCAAAGCGAATTATATTTCAAAGAGCCCTTCGGCCCCATCGATTCCATCGTGCTGGTGGATAGAGTGGAGGAGCTGGTGGGCGAGATGAACATCAGCAACGGGGCGCTGGTGGCGGCCGTGGCGTCGGACGACCTGAAGTGGGCCCGGCGCACGGCCCGGGAAGTGCGCGCCTTCAAGGTTGGCATCAACAAGCTCCGCTCCCGCGGCGACCGGGAGGAAGCCTTCGGCGGGCTGGGCGAGTCCTGGAAAGGCGCGTTCGTGGGCGGTGCGCTGCTGGTCGAAGCCGTGACGAATGGCGACAAAGAGCTGCTGGGCAACTTCGAAGAGGTGCTCCGGCTGCCCGCCGTGACCTAGCGCCATCCTAACCGGGCAGCGGCATAAGACCCATGTTTCGACCATTTCCGCTCACTGGCTCTATCCCGATAAAATAATGATTATCTGGAATTTATATTTTATTTTAAGCTGCAGTTTTCTAGCTGTGACCTGACAGCCCGCCTCTATCTTTTCGCTTAAGCAGCTGCGGGGCTGAGTTAAGCCAAGGCCCGCCTTTTCAATGTTTCACCACTAAACCCACAACCATGGAAGCTGCTGTGCCACAAAACCCCAAAGCCGGGCTCAACGCCCTGCTCACGCCCGAAAACTGCGTGCTGCTGTTGATTGACCACCAGCCCTTTCAATTCGCCACGCTGCGCAGCCACGACACGCAGACCGTCATCAACAACGTGGTGGGGGTCGCCAAAGCGGCGAAAGGCTACGGCGTGCCCACGCTTTTGTCCACCGTCACGGAAGCGCGCGGGGGGCTCATCCTGCAGCAGCTGCAGGAGGTTTTCCCGGAGCAACAACCCCTCGACCGCACCTGGATCAATGCCTGGCAGGACGAGCGGGTGGTAGCGTGGGTGGCAAAGACCGGCCGCAAAAAGCTGGTCGTGGCCGCGCTGTGGACCGAGCTGTGCCTGGCCATGGTCGCCATTCAGGCCGCCGGCGAAGGCTACGAGGTGTACGTGGTGACCGATGCCTCGGGCGGAATCAGCCCCGAAGCCCACGAGATGGCCGTTCAGCGCATGATTCAGGCCGGGGTCACGCCCATTACGTGGATGGTCTTTTCGGGGGAGCTGCAGCGCGACTGGGCCCGGACGGCCACCACGCCGGCCCTGGGCGAAAACCTGATTGCGCACGGGGGGAATGTGGGCACCAGCCTGCTGTGGGAGGCCCAGCTGCTGGCGGCCAAACCGGCGCAGAATGCGTCCGTTGGCGTGTAACCCTCTGCCTTGCTGATGGAAGGGGTGGCGGGCTTTATGAGGCCCGCACTGCTGAAAAACCAAGCCCGTCACAATCGTTGGTAGCGCAGTGCCCCTGATGGGTGGAGCCAGGGTTCCGGCTCAAGACTATAGAGCCTGAGCGGCGCGAATGGCCCGTCTCGGCCAACCTGGCCGCTGCCCCATTCAACCAGCAACAGCTGGCCGTGAATGCCGGCGGGGCCTTTACCGTGCTAAAGACGTATTTGCCCGCGTATAAACAGCAGAATAAGGGCCGGCTCTTCTTCACCGGCGGCGGGCTGAGCACGGCCCCTTCCCCGGTCCTGGTTGGGTTGAGCATGGGCAAAGCAGCTTTGCGTACTCGGGTGATAGGCGCGGCCCTAAGCGTGCAGGACACCAATGTGCAGGTCACCACGCTGACTGTTAACGAAGTAGTCAAAGACGACGACCCCCAATACAACGCCCCGGCAATAGCCGAGCAGTTCTGGCATCTGTTCAATCAAACCCCAGGGCATTTCGAAGCGGAGGGTATCTACTGCCTGCTGTTACGCAACGTAAGGCTGGCGCGCGTCTGCGACGCGCGCCAGCATCTTGTCGGAACGGCCATCCAGTGGTTCGACTGCCATTTTTTGGGAACGCGGCTGGAACTGGACGTATCCCTGCCGATAGGCGCTTTTCAGCGTGCCTACATCATCACCCCCAGCACGCATTTTTTTACGATTACCCCCTGTTACGCCTTCACTCTTTCGCCTTCGGATAAGTTTTCCATCAGCATGCGCCACCATCTGAATTACAACTTTAACGTCATTGGCACCCATACCAGGCCGGGCATTTCGTACAACACCAACTACGCGTTTGAATATGCCGTTTTGCCCGGGCTTAGGGCCGAAATAGCCGGGTATTTTCTCACGCAGCTGAACCAGGATTCGGCGGGAGGCGATGGCCGGTATTTTCTGACGCGCTACCAGTTGGCCGATACCCGGGAACGCGCCATGGCCATCGGGCCGGGCCAGGGCTATGTGAGTCCTTCGGGGCGCTGGTGGCTCAGTACGGCGGGCAGGTAGTTGCGGCAGCGGATGACGCGGGATAGGCTGGCGGCGGTCAGCGCCCCTGTTTCGGCGGCGAAAAGGCCTTTTCCCAGCGCCTTCGGCACCTGGGCCAGCTTCTCGGCATCGAGTCCTTGGGGCCGGCCGGGGGGGGCTTGCCCGGCGCGGCGGCGCCTCAGCCCGCTCGATGGGAGCTGTCGTCACGTTGAAAAACCAACTTTCACTGCCATGAAGCCAGCAATATCACTTCGCGCGCAGCAAGGTCTGACGGCTATTGCCCTGGTGGTCGCCCTTCAAATCGGGGTGCCGGGAGGGGCAAAAGCCCAAATCACGGGTCCGGACTCCGTCGCGACGGGCCACCTCGCCAACTCAGCCGAGGAATACTGGCCGGCGGTGAAGGACACGTTGCACAACAGATTCATCAACAGAATAAAGCACCTGCCCATCCGGTCGGGGCGGGGTTTCATGGGCTACGGGCTGCACTTGCGCGAAACCTACGAAAATTACCAGACCTACTACTGGGGCCTGGGACCGACCGACCGGAACGGTTACCTGCTGCACCGGGCCATCGGGTACGCCGATGTGCGCTGGAACCGGCACTTCCGGGCCTATGCCGAAGCGAACAGCAGCACCATTTCGGGGCGCACCGGCGGGCCGCGCCCGGTGCAGGACGTCAACAAGCTCAACTTCAATCAGCTCTTTGCCGAACTCTCCTGGCCGCTGGCGCCGCGGGCCCACCTGTTTGTTCGGCTGGGCCAGCAGGCCCTGCAATACGGCCAAGGCACGCTGCTGGACCTCCGCGATATCAACGTCCGGCGCTCGTTTATGGGCGCTAAAGCCATCGTTTACCTGGGCAACACCCGGGTCGATGGGTTGGCCATGTGGCTGGTGCGCAACGACCCCGGGTTTTTCGACGATGGGCGCGACCGCACCCAGTGGCTGCTCGGCGGCTGGCTGACCCATGCCTACCAGCACCGGTTGGTCACGCGCCTGGACCTGGTTTACCTCTACGTCCACCGCGACCGGACCCTCTTCAACCAAGGCATCGGCGCGGAAAGGCGGCACACGGCCGGCTCGTCCCTCTACTACAAGCGGGGCCACTGGAACGGCATCACGGAAGTCGAAGGCCAGCTCGGCCATTTTGCCGGCGGCCCGATCAAGGCGTGGAAGGCCGCGCAGCTGGTCGCTTACGAAGTGCCGAGTCCCAAATGGCGGCCCGTATTCACCTTGCAGGGCGCTCTTTCCAGCGGTGACCGCAATGCGTCGGACGACGAGCTGAACACGTTTAACCCCCTCTATCCCAAAGGGATTTACTACGGGTATGTCGACAACGTGGGGTCTTCCAATGTTCTCGTTGCACATCCCCGCGCGGACGTGAATCTGGCACCCCAGATTCGGCTCCTGACGGGTTATTACCGCTTTTGGCGTACCAGCCTCCAGGATGGGGTGTACGTGCCGAACGGGGTGCTGCTGTTGCCCGCGGTAGCCACCGGACGCTTTATCGGGGAGATGTACGACGTCATTCTGGCCTACAACCCGACCCCCGTCCTGACGATGCAGGCGACGGGGGTATACTTCAGACGCGGGCCCTACTTGCTGAATCAACCTGCCCTGACTACCGATATATATTATGGCGGGCTGCGGGTCACCGTCCGCATCTGAGCGGAGTAGGCTGACAACTGCCGTCAGCACTGGAAGACATTATCTCAATCAACAAGCCAAATGAAGGGCATCGAAAATGGCGATTCAACCGCCAATCCATCACCCGCTCGACGAGTTGCCGTTGCGGCTGGCGCGGCTTCTGATGCCCCTGTGCTGGTCGGAAACACGGGCACTCGGCCTAACCAAACTGTTTCACCATGAACCCTACTCCCCCATTCCGTCGGCCGGCGCTGGTTATGCTGCTCGCGCTGTTGCTTCTTTCTTTCCCCACCATGGCCCAACAACCCGCTTCCGTCCGTTCTTTAATGAGTAGCTATGGCTTCGAGGATACCATAGCGCGCCTGAAAACGGCGCTGACCACGCACGGCCTGACCGTATTTGCCGACATCGACCAACGCGCGGCAGCGGCACACGCCGGCCTGGAGCTACGCCCCACCCGGCTGCTGCTTTTTGGCAACCCGGCTTCCGGCACGCCCATTATGCAGGCCAACCCCCACGCGGCCTTGGAGCTACCCCTGCGAGTGGTGGTGTGGGAGGATAACCAGCAGCTCGTGCACCTTGATTACCAGGACGCCGTGCAGGTGCTCACCACTTACTATTCGGTGACTCCGGAGCTGACAGCGCGCCTGGCCGCCGTGCCGGCATTACTCCAGACGGCCTTGGCGAATAAATAGGATGCTACAGCCACTCTCCTGCACCACAGCACCGATTCCGCCGCTACGTTATCAATACCTTAGCCGCATTGGCCCGCAAGCCACTACCGGATTTGGCTTTCCGCAGTGAGGGCCTCGTAGAGCCCGATAATCATTCCATCAGCCAGGCGAAGGTAGCCGTGCGACAAGCCCGGACATATGTCGGTTGGCCCACTCACGGTAAGCAGCCCGGCGGCCTGCGCCTGCTCCATTGCCTGGCCCAGGTTGGCCACCCGGAAGCTGACGACGACGGGGCCATGCGCGAACAAACACGCCGGCGGATTGGCTCCGGGGCCGTAGAGTTCGAGCAAGTTGCCATCGGGGAGCTTGCCGGCCCAAAGGCCGGGCTCCTGATGCACGGCCTCCGCGCCCAACACCGCGATGGCGAAGGCTTGCAGGCAGTCGAGGTCGGGCCGGCTGACGTTCAGTGCCAGCTTGCAGGCAGTCGGAATCGGCATCAGTTTATTCGCCAAAATCAAATAGCAGAAAACAAGTCGGTTGTGCCCTATTTGAGGCGGTTGCGGATACGGCTCAGCGTCTCGGTAGTCATGCCCAGGTAAGAAGCGACCATGTGCTGGGGAATGCGCAAGGCCAGGCCGGGGAAGTGGTGCAGAAACTCCCGGTACTTTTCTTCCGCCGAGTAGCTGATGGCCGCGTGAATACGGGTCTGCGAGGCCATGAAGCCGCGGTACAGAATGGCGTTTATTACGCTGTTGAAAACCGGCAGTTCCTGGCGCAACCGAACAAAATCGTCCCTCTTAATCAGGAGAAGGGTCGAGTCCTCAATCGCATCAATGTTGTAGCGGGAAGGCTGGCCGGAAGCCAGGCTTTCCTGGTCGCCGGCCCACCAGTTTTCCGGCGCGAAATAGATGATGTGCTCGCCACCCTTCGCATCCACCGTGTACGTGCGCAGGCAGCCCTGCGCCACAAACCCGTGGTACATGTCAACATCGCCGGCGTGCAGCAGATACTGGCGTTTGCGCAGCGGCCGCAGCAGCGTTGCGGCCTGGATGTGCCGTAAGTCGTCGGCAGTGAAATCACCCTTGCTAAGCAGGTATTTCGCCAACACGTCGAACGTAGGCGCGGGATGTGGCGGATGCATGCGCAAAGAAATGCCTTTTGCGGTAATGCCACCTCCTAAACCCGCTGGCGCGCTCTGGCCCTGCTACCGCCGGCCAGAGCGCGCCGTTGGTTTTTAGGCCGTGTAATGAGTCAGCCACTTGGCTTTGATAGCGGCGCGGGCATCAATAAATTCTTTGTCCGTACCCTCTGCGATGGCATCGAGCGGGTAGCGCAGCGGACGGGTGCCGGCAGCCATATTCACCAAATCCAGCACCCCATCGGCAATGACCTGCGGGTTCATGTCGTAGGCGACCATTTTGCCGAACAGGCCGGCCCCCATGGCATTAAACTTCTCCGCGGCGGCTTCGCCGTAGGCGGCCACGATGTCGGCCTTGTCGGCGTTGACCCCGGTTTTCTCGCCGGAATTCATTTCCGTGGGGTACACGCCGGGCTGGATGCTCACGTTCTCAATGTGGTAGTCGCGCAGTTCCTCCTGAATGCCCTCGGTGAGGCTTTCGACCGCAAACTTGGAGGACAGGTAGGGAATCATGAAGGGCAGCGTGTGCCCGCTGGCCCCCGAGGTGATGTTGATAATCAGGCCGCTTTTGGCCTGGCGCATGGCCGGCAGCACCGCCTGGTAGGTGCGGAGCACGCCGTAGAAGTTCACCTCGAACATGGCGCGGACCTGGTCCAGCGAGTAGGCTTCGACCAGACCATAGCCGGTCACGGCGGCGTTGTTGACCAGCACGTCGATGCGCCCGTGCCGGGCCAGGGTTTGCGCCACGGCCCGTTGCACCGACTCGTCGCTGATTACATCCATCTCCACAACCTCAACGTTGGGCAGGGCGGCCAGCTCCTGCGCGACGGCGGCATTTTTGCCGGTGCTGCCGCGCATGCTGGCAACGACGGTGTGGCCGGCCGCGGCCAGCGTGGTGGTCATCAGCTTGCCAAAACCGGTGCTGGTGCCGGTAATTAAGATGATTTTAGACATGGCATGTAAGCTATTGGTAAGAGAAAATTAAAGGAGTTGCCGGGCCAAGAAATATAGGGTGTTCCGACAGCACAAAGGTCGGCTAAGCCTACTACCACATCCTTTGACATATGTCAAAAAAACACCTTGACAAACATTAACAGCTTACATGCATGGTGTTGACTAAGTGTCGATTAATCAAATACATCACATGGTCATGACTATTTGTGGTGTGTAATGCCAGCTGCTTCATTTTCGGCTTTTAACCACCCTCACCCGGACAGCTAGGCGGTGCTGGAGGGGCGAGCAATGCCCAGCCGGGCCAGCTTGCCTTCCAACGTGGTGGGCTTCATATGGAGCAGCTCCGCCGCCCCATTTTTCCCTCGGATACGGTGATTGGTCTGCTCCAGAGCCGCGAGCAGATTGTCCCGCTCGGCCTGCTCATATGGCTTAACAGCCGGGGGTGGCGGCCCGGGCGCACCGGCCATATAGTCGGGCATCAGGGGCTCGACCAGCGAAATAATCGGCGTGGTGGCCATGATAGCGGCCCGCTCCAGCAAGTGCTCCAGCTCCCGGATGTTGCCCGGCCAATGGTAAGCCTGCATTTGCCGCAGCGACGCTTCCGAAATGCCCATCAGGCGCTTGCCGAGGTTTTTGGCAATCTTATGCAGGAAATAAGTCGCTAACGGAAGCAAATCTTCCGGCCGCTCGCGCAGGGCGGGCAGCCGGATGGGAAAGACGTTGAGCCGGTAAAACAGGTCGGCGCGGAAACGGCCCTCGTCCACTTCCTGCTGGAGGTGACGGTTGGTGGCGGCAATGATGCGTACATCGCATGGAATGAACCCTTTGCCCCCGATGCGTTCAATCTCCTTTTCCTGCAGCACCCGCAGCAGCTTAGGTTGCAGCTCCAGGGGCAGCTCGCCAATTTCGTCCAGGAAGATGGTGCCCCCGTGGGCCAGCTCAAACTTGCCGATACGCTGGTCGGTGGCGCCCGTAAAAGCCCCTTTTTCGTGCCCAAACAGCTCGCTCTCGATGAGCTGGGGCGGCAACGCGGCGCAGTTCACCTTGATGAGGGCTTTGCCCTTACGCGCCGAAAGGTTGTGGAGCGCCCGCGCAATCAGCTCCTTGCCCGTGCCCGTCTCGCCCAAAATCAGAACCGTGTAATCGGTCGGTGCTACCTGTCCCACACACTTGAACACGTTCAGCAGCAGGTTGCTATCGCCGATGATTTGCTCGAAGTCGGCCCCGGTTTTTACTTCTCCCAGCAGGTAGGCATTCTCTTGTTCCAGCTGTTTAAGCAGAGCGTCAATTCGACCGAAGGCCATGTGGTTTTCAAATCCCAACGACATTTGCAGGCTGAGCTGCTGAAAAGACGCAAAATCTTTTTCGGTGAAAGCGTAGGCCGCTCTACTGGCCAGCACCAGCGAAGCCACCGCATTGCCGTTGGTGGTCATGGGCACAATCATGCAGCATTGCAGCCCGAGTGAGTCGCTGTAAAACTGCGTAATCTCGTTCTGGTGCGAAAGCTGGCGGTACTGCTCGCCCACATAAAGGCCGGCCCGGCTGAACGAGCCGTCGATTTCATCCAGTTTCTCCTGCCAGTGTGGTTTGTCTTCCGGCTTGGGCAGCAGGTCTATCAGGGAGAAAGGAACAAATTCGCCCTCTTTTTTGATGACCGTGCCATCGATGACGGAGCCTTCCAGCTTCATGCCGGCGCGATACACGCTAAACAAATCGCAGGAAATGACCTGATTAAGGGCTGCCGCTACCTGCCCGATGATGGCCGGGTACGGCTGCCCGCCGGTGAAGGCATTCAGTATCGTCAGCTCGGCTGTCCTGAACTGCTCCCGGGCGGCAATTTCCTCAAAGGCCATCAGCCGGTCCAGGGTGAGGGTGAGCGAAGGCTCTATTCGCTCGAGCATTTGCAGATGCTCGGGAAGGAAAGCGGCCGCCTGGTCGCTATAAAAAGAAATAAAGAAGGTGCCATACTGGGCCGTTTTGAGCGGTATTATCAGATTGGACCGCAGCTCAAAACGCTCCGCCAGGAGCCGCTTGAGCGGACTTTGCTGGCACGCCGCTTCAAAATCCGCTCCGTTGAGGATGGAACCCACGTCATAGGGATTGGCATCAATTATCTGGATGGCCTCGTCCCACGTCAGGCGGGCTTTTTGAATGAACTCGCGTAGCCAAATCGTTTGATATTCGTCCGGGCCGGTCCGTCGGAAAGAGCAGGCGCGAAAGACACTTATACGCTGTTGGTTCTTCAGGCCCATAATGAGGTAGCTGAAGGGAATGAAGGGCTTGAAAAGCCGGGCCACTTTTACCAGGCGGTGCTCCCAGCTCCCATCGCCGGATAAGGCATCGGTGAGGGCAATTTGCAGGGCCTGCTCTTGCCGGATGCGCACTTCAATGCCACGGGCGTGCCGGTACTGGGCCATCTCGACTGCCACCAGCACATCCTTGTCGCGGAAAGGCTTCACGATGAATCCGTAGGGCTCCGTGGCCTTCGCTTCTTCCAGAATGCGGGTGTTGGTATTGGCGGACACCAACACGAACGGCACCCCCGCTTTGTTTAGCAGATGAGCCAGGTTGATGCCCCCTTGCGGGTCCTTCAGATGAAGGTCGAGCAACACCAGGCTGGGCCGGTGCTGCCCAATCAGGTGGAGGGCCTGGGCGGCGGTGAAAGCGGTACCACTCACAACGTAGCCGGCCAGTTCCACAATCTGGCGCAAGTCATTGGCCACGGCAAGCTCATCCTCCACGATTAGGATGGATTGCTGGGCGGGTGACGGAAGCAGCAGCTGGGAACCAGGCATCGCTAGCATGGCATGGGACATGGCCAAATATTCTTTCTCAAAGGCTAAACGCATTTTCAGCCCCTCATTATTCCAAATGGTGCGCCTGTTGCCCAACTGCTGACTGACTCCCGGCATGAGCACCACCCCGGGGAACGACTGCCCTCCTGCCGGGGCGCGTAGCCCGGCCATCAGCAGCAGAAAATCTGGAAAAAGGAATTATAGTTTTTGCTTAGCGCAAGAAATGGGCCGCATCCAGCTTCTGCATCATTAACTGTAGCACGCGGCAGGGCGGTTGCGGTGCTGATTGTGAGACTATTCCCCAGCGCTACGGCGCAACGAAGTTCCTGCGCAAAAGCACAAGATAATAACATTATAATCATATATAAAACTTACATGCATTTACTGCCTTCATAGGCTGGGTTCAACTCCTTAAATGCCCCGTGCATCCTTCGCCCTCTGAGTAACCTCCATTCTCATGGAGCGTGTGTGGCAGAATCTCCACGGGACTGGAGTTTAAGCAGTTAATCGTATTCTCCCGAAGCAGCACGCCGTCGAGAAAAAAGGTCTTTTCTGGCCAACTGGCTGGCTTCCGGTTTATTCGGTAGCCCGGCCAAGGCACTTGGCACTCTTTTCGGTTAAGATTGGCCAACCACGGCTTACCAGGCCGGCCTGTTCACGAACCTGAGTTACCGGCGCTTGTACCCCCCTCCCCGCGTTTATGGAAATCCAACCCCAACGCTTCCAGGCCCTGATTATCGGCTTTGGCAAAGCCGGCAAAACCCTGGCTTCTTTTCTGGCCGGTCAGGGCTGGCGGGTGGCGCTGGCCGAGCAGTCGGCTCAGATGTACGGCGGCACCTGCATCAACATCGCCTGTATTCCTACCAAGTCGTTGGTGTACAGCGCCGAGGAGGGAGTGCCCTACCCGGCGGCCATTGCCGAAAAAAACCGGCTGACCAGTTTCCTGCGCCAGCGCAATCTGGCCAACGTCACGGCGTACCCGCAGCTAACGGTGCTCACCGGCAAGGCCTCGTTCGTCACGCCGAAGCAGGTGCGGGTGCACCTGAGCGAGACCGGCGAAGACGTGCTGGTGGAAGCCGAGCACATCTTCATCAACACCGGCACCCAGCCGCGCCTGCCCGACCTGCCGGGCCTGCACCACAACCCGCGCGTGTTCACCAGCACCACGCTGATGGAGCAAACCGAATTGCCCGCCCGCCTGGTCATCCTGGGCGGGGGCTTTATCGGGCTGGAATTTGCCAGCATGTACGCCCAGTTTGGCTCGGCCGTCACGGTGCTGGAAAGCGGCCCCGCCTTTTTGCCCCGCGAAGACGAGGACTTTGCCGACGTGGTGCGGGCGGTGCTGACCCGCAAACAAATCCGCATCGAAACCAGCGTGCGGCTGCTGCGCATCGAGTCAGCACCGGCTGCGGCCGAGGACGTGGTGGTATACGAAGACCAGCAGGGCCAAACGCAGCGCCTGCCCGCTTCGGCCATCCTGGTAGCCGTGGGCCGCAGGCCGGTGACGGCGGACCTTAACCTGGCCGCCGCCGGCGTGGCCCAGGATGCCCACGGCTTTATCCCGGTCAACGAGCACCTGCAAACCAACGTGCCCCACATCTGGGCGCTCGGCGACGTGAACGGCGGGCCGCAGTTTACCTACATTTCACTCGACGACTACCGCGTGGTGCGCGACCAGCTGTTCGGCTCCGGTGCGCGCACCACTGCTGACCGCCGGTACGTTGCCTCCACCGTTTTTATCACTCCGCCGCTGGCCCATGTCGGGCTGCGCGAAAAAGAGGCGGTGGCCCAGGGCTACACCGTGAAGGTCCTAACGCTGCCCGCGGCCGCCAGCGTGCGGGCGCAAATCCTGCGGCAAACCGAAGGCTTGCTCAAGGCCGTGGTAGAAGTGGGCACGAACCGCATTCTGGGCTGCACGCTGCTGTGCGTCGAAGCCGGCGAAATCATAAATACGGTGCAGCTGGCCATTCAGGCCGGCTTACCGGCTACGGCGTTACGCGACCACATCTTTACCCACCCCTCAATAGCAGAAGTACTGAACGACCTATTTGCCAAGGTTTAACCGCCCTCGCGCCCTTTACTCAGCTAAGCCTTCCCCGCTATGATGACTTCCCCCTTCACTCTGGTTGACCCGCGCACTGGTGAGCCGAATTTTCAGCTGCACGAGTTTGGCCCCGGTACGGATTATGTGCAGTGGCAGCATCGGCCGACCTATTCCGTTCTCTGGATTCAGCAGGGCGAAGGCCGCTACGACGTGGCGCTGAGCAACGCGTCGTTTGCCGTCCAGACCCTGCTGTTCTTCTCCGCGAACCAGCCGTTTCGGTTATCGTTCGATGACAACACCCTGGTTCGCGGAGTGGCCTTGCACTTCGGGCCGGATTTTTATTCCCAGCAAAAGCACCAGGTTGAGGCCGCCTGCAAGGAGTTGCTGTTCAACCTGGCGGCCGCGCCGGTCACCATACAGGTGGGCGCGGACGACGAAGCCGCCTTTACCGGCATGGTGGCCATGTTACGGGAAGAGATGCAGCAGCCGGCGCTGGCCCAGCGCGAGATGTTATTTTCCTGCCTGAAAATTTTGCTGATTCGAGCCTCCCGGCTCCGCCTCGAGCAATCAGCCGAAGCCGCGGCGGGCCCCGCCCGGGCAGCGGTGCCGGACGTGCTGCAACGGCTGGAAAAGCTGATTGAGCAGCACTACCATCAAAAACATACTCCGGCCGACTATGCCCACCTCCTCCATTTGAGCCCTAAGTCTTTGGGCAAGCTGCTGCGCACGTATTATCGCAAAACCCTGACTGCGCTGATTCAGGAGCGCATCGTCATCGAGGCCAAGCGCCAGCTGTACCTGACCAACAAATCAGTCAAGGAAATTGCCTTTGCCCTGGGCTTCAACGACCAGTACTACTTCAGCCGGTTTTTCAAGCACACCACCAGTATTGCGCCGCAGCAGTACCGCCGCGCCGGAATGGAAAGCATGGGGGCCTTCGCTGGCTAAACGGTCTTTCAGGAATCGTCTGATTCAGAGATTAATCCGCCGAAGCGGCTAACCTGATTTACTCGTTGACAAAGGTCGAAGCTCAATCCAGGTGCTTTGAATGGGATGCCACCGAAATGCGCAGCTACCGCTGCCCCGGCATTAAATCGAATTGCATAACAGACTGATTTTCAGAATTGTTTTACAAACATCGTATGCCATGAAGACGCCCAAAGTAATCAAAGCAGGGACGACTAAATTTCTGGACGTATTCGGTCCCACTTTGCAGCTGCTTACCTCGCCCTCCGAACCGGATATTGAATACTGTGTAATGGAGGGGACCATTCCTCCGGGGGTATCGGTGCCACTGCACAGCCATCCCGACAATGAAAGTTTTTATGTGCTCGCCGGCGTTGCCCAATTTTTGGCCCAGCAGGAAGGCGGTTTCAACTGGCTGGAGCTGAAGGTCGGCGATTTTGTGCACATCCCCGGTAATGTAAAGCACGCCTGGAAGAATACCGCCACCGAAAACCTGGTGACGTTAACGACAACTACTCCGGCACTTGGAAGATTTTTTCAGGAAGTGGGCCGGGTGGTTGAACCAGGTGAGCAGCAGCGCGCGCCAACACCCGAGGAAATAGGCCATTTTGTTCAAATTTCCATTCAGAAATACCACTATTGGTTGGGCACTCCCGAGGAAAATGCTGCTGTCGGAATCTCCCTTTCTATGGAAGGTTGAGGTGGTCGGATATGAATGCCGGATGGGCTATGGCCGGCAGAGAAGGTGATGACGTTCGATTCCGGGCGGGGAGCAGTTGTCCGCAGCAGAACGGTGGAGGTTGGTAAATCCACCTTTCCGCAGCTGGCGCGCGCGCTCCCGTCCCCGATGCAGAAACCGGCCGTTGCGGTGCCTGCAGCGAAATAGGCCAGCGAATTACGTTACCGGAAAATACCGACGGGGTACCAGGCAGCGACAAAAGCGGGGCATTCCATTTTCCGAAACGTTACCGCGCAGGCTCAGCACATTCAGGTGTGGCCCAACGTGCGCGGCCCGCGGCAAGAAGTCGTGCTCGTCGCCGCCGGTGCCGTGCAGCAGCAATGGGGTGCGGGCCGCTGGCACCGGGGCGGGCTGATAGAGGTAGCGCAGGGGGTGGTAATCAGCATTGGGAGCGTAATGCTACAGGATTTGGGGCAGGCGAGCGGTGATTTGCGCGCGGCGGACTTCGTGCTGCGGGGGCAGCAGCAGGTGAGTGCCCAGCTCGGCCAGGGGCTCATCAATCAAAAAGCCGGGGTTATCGGTGGCAATTTCGAAGAGCACGCCGCCCGGCTCGCGGAAGTACAGGGAGTGAAAGTATTGCCGGTCGATTTGGGGCGTGACGTGCAAGCCGCGGCGTACCAGCACTTCCCGAAAATGCTGCAGCGTGGCATCGTCGGCGACCCGGAAGGCCACGTGATGCACCGAGCCCCCAGCCACGTGGCCCTGGCTGCCATTCACGGTTTCTATCACATCCACAATGGCGGCCTCGGGCACGGCATCGGTGGTTAAGCGGCAGCGCCCCCCTTGCTGCCGGAGCAGCTGATAGCCAAATACCTCCGTGAGCAGCGCCACCGTGGCCGCCGCCCGGCCGAGGGTGAGCTGCACCGCGTGGAAGCCCCGAAGCGCGACCTCCGCCCCTACTTCCGCTGTTGTCCAGGGCACGCGCTCGTCGTGGGTGTTGCTGATAACGAATTCCAAAGACAGCCCATCGGGGTCAGTAAACGCCAGGCAGGGCTCCCCAAACCGCTCTTCCAGCAATTGGTACGGCACCTGGCTTTCCTCCAGGCGCTGCATCCAGAAGGGGAAGCTGCCGGCCGGTACCGAGTAGCTCACTGCCGAGGCCTGCCCCACGCCGGGCCGCCCCGTCACCACATCCCCCCAGGGAAAGAACGTAAGGATGGTGCCCGCTGCGCCCGTGGCATCGCCGTAGTAAAAATGATAGGTGTTGGGGTCGTCAAAATTGACCGTTTTCTTAATGAAGTGCATTCCTAACAGCTTGCTGTAGAAATTGTAGTTGCGCTGCGCCTGCCCGGCAATTGCCGTGATATGGTGTAGTCCTAATATCCTCGGATTCATGGTAGAGCAGGAAATATGGTTTAAGAAATTGCCCCCGGGTTCCTCCCGCCTGGCTGCGTGGCGCTGGTGGCGGGCCGTTGGCGGTGAGGGCTAACGCCCGACTGAAAGGAAAAAGCGCCGCAAAATGCTCCTGTGGGCTTATGCCGGCAGGCGTTCCATCACGCCCGCGGTCAGCAATTTCAATCGGCCTCCGAGGCCCACCGCCTTAAAGGCTTGCTCAAAGGCTTCCCGGTGTTGGGTGTCATGCGACCATCCCTCGTAATGCAGGGGAATCAACGTGGCTTTGGGGAAGGCCGCCGCGGTGTCAAGGGCGTCGTTGGTGCCCATTGTCACGTTGAAAGGGCCGCGGGGCTGGGCCGCGCCGGCATACACGAACACATACGCCGGCTGGAACCTGGCAGCTACCTCAGCTATACCGTCGTAAAATACGGTGTCGCCGGTCAGGTATACCTCCATCGGACTTTTGCCCTTCACCGAAAGCAAGAAGCCGACGACGTCCCCGGAGGCTTTTTCAGTCCCCGCGGGGCCGTGCCGGGCCGGGGTGGCCGTGATGGTGATTTCGTCGCCGTTTGGGGCCTGTAGCACCGTGCTTTCCCACGGCAGCAGCCCCTGGCTATTGCCCAGCAGGCGTTCGGCTCCTGCTTTGGTCGTCAGCGTGGTCTTTACCTCTTTTAGAAACTCCCGGCCCTTCTTATCCAGGTTATCGCTGTGCTGGTCGTGGCTGAGGAGGACCACGTCAATCGGGCCGATGTCAGTCGTTGCCGGTCCGATTAGCTTGGTAATCACCACCTCGGCAACCACGGGGTAAACCCCGCCCGCGGGGTCCAGCGTGGGGTCCGTCATGAAGCGCATTCCGCTAATGTCGAGGATAACCGTGGGCCCCCCGATGTACGTGACGTCAAAGCTCCGCCCGGGCAAGGCCGGGTGGGCTGGTAAAGCGTGTTCCGCCGTACTGTCAGCGGTTTGGGTGGCGGAGGAAGGCAACATAAGCTTGGTACATAAATTATTTCCAGTCAACGGATTGCCTCGAAAATGCGGAACCGTGTAATGGAAGTATTTACCCGCCCGATACCGCATTAACTTGGCCGGGCCAGTCGCAAGCGAGGGCAAATCGTCCGTTCAATGATTTATCCCTTCGCAGCCGGGGCGCCGGGGTGATTCCTGTAATGCAATATCCAACTAGTCAAGCAAAACTATGGGCTATAGTGGGCTTATGAAATGGACAATTAGCGTCCTGCCATGGATTTTCTCTCCTATTAAGCAGGACAATCACGCTGTTTCTGTAAACTGGCAACAGGTCCGGGAGTGTAAACCAAATAAATAAAAAAACAGACAGGTTTGTTTTATGCTTATTCGGTTGTATCTTTGCTTTATGATTTTGCCAAAAGACAAAGATTATCGTGCTCGAATCAAACTGGTGGATACCGCGGCCGAGCTTTTTTACCGGCAAGGCTACACGGCTACTGGCATCAATCAAATTATTGCGGAAGCCGGGGTAGCCAAGGCCAGCCTCTATCAGCACTTCACGGCTAAGGAAGAGCTATTGGTGGCCTACCTTGAGCAGGCAATCACGGCCGCGTTCGTTCGGTTGCGGGCTCAGGTACTACCGCTTGCCAATCCGCGGGACCAAGTACTGGCGTGCTTTTCCCTGATGGCCGAGTTCATGGATGGCCACGATTTCCGGGGGTGCCGGTTCCAAAACATGCTGGCCGAGGTTCCCGCCAGCAGTCCACGGGTCCACGAACTTATTCAGCAGCACAGCATTCAAATGCGCGATTTTTTTGCCGAGCTACTGTTGCCCATTGCCTGCGAGGCCAACGCCGACTCCATTGCGCTCCTTTACGAAGGGGCCTTAATCTCCTGCCAGATTCATCGCAGCCTGGCCCCTATCGAGACCGCCAAAAAAATCGTTGCAAGCCTGCTGTGATTTTTTTAAATCAATCGTACAAACCAGTCTGTTTTTTTGAACTCCTTATGAACTCCTCCCTGCTTTCCTGGCTCCGTGCGCTTGCCAATCTTCAACCCCTTGGGATACGGTCGCTACGCTTGGCCATTGCCCTCGTCCTGATTTGGATTGGTGGGCTCAAATTTGCGCCCTACGAGGCCGATGGCATCGTCCCTTTCGTGGCCCATAGCCCGTTTATGTCCTTTTTCTACCAGCATCCCGCTGATTATCAAAAGTATCAAAACAAAGAAGGAGAGTTAAATATCCATAACCGGCAGTGGCACGAAGCCAATAATACCTATGGTTTCGCCAAAGGCCTGGGCGTGCTGCTGATTGGGCTTGGGCTCCTACTGTTAGGCAACCGCCTGCACCCGGCTCTTGGCCTTGTCGGCGGGATTTTAGTGGTAATACTAAGTCTCGGCACGCTTTCCTTTCTGATTACAACCCCCGAAGCGTGGGTGCCCCACCTGGGCGATGCCGACTACGGGTTTCCCTTCTTATCGGGCCGGGGCCGGTTGGTTATCAAGGATGTGATGATGCTCGCCGGCGCAGTGGTACTGATTGCCGACTCGGCCCGCCAATGGCTGAGCCGGCTGCAGCGCGAGGCATCGCACTGAGTACAAAAGGCTGCGGAATCCCGTTCGGTTTATAAAAGCTGAGGACCCGCAATTGTGCGAGAGCATCAAAAAGTGTGAGGCATTGGGGCCGGCCTACAACGTGGCGCTGGTTTGGGCCCGCGTCGGCCTCACCTGCCTCATCATTTTGGTCGTGGTGAGGCTGGTGCTCTCCGCGATGCTCATCGAGCAATTCGGCTGGTTAGGTGGCCTTGGTTAAAAGGCTGGTCCAGAAGTCGCAATTGGAGCGGTAGTTTACTCGCCAGCAGTGGCTTCCCATTCGTGGGGAGCAGCGTACCCAGGTCGAAGCGTCGCGCATTGGCCAGCGCTTCGTCGGAGACTAGTGCTGCGTCAATCGAGTTAAGCAACAACATTAAGGATTTAGAGTTGAGGGCCTATGGCCCGACCAATCTCTCCCTTTTCCCTTCCGGCAGCTGACCAGGCCGCCCTCGAAAAATTTACACGCTCCGGTCGTCAGCCGGTGCGTGCGGT
>NZ_JAGEMO020000063.1 GCF_017921975.2 Hymenobacter terricola | reverse complement strand
ACTAGTGCTGCGTCAATCGAGTTAAGCAACAACATTAAGGATTTAGAGTTGAGGGCCTATGGCCCGACCAATCTCTCCCTTTTCCCTTCCGGCAGCTGACCAGGCCGCCCTCGAAAAATTTACACGCTCCGGTCGTCAGCCGGTGCGTGCGGTACGCCGCGCCCAAGCCCTGCTGGCCCTGGCCACCGGCATCGGCCAGCAGGCGGCCGGCCGGGCCGTTGGCCTGGGCCGGCAAGCCGTCAGTCAGGTGCGCCGCCGCTACGAAGCGGCGGGCTGGCAAGCGGCCCTGGCCGAGGCCCCGCGCAGCGGTGGACCGCCGCAGGTGGACGGCCCGCAGCGCGCCGCCCTCACCGCGCTGGCCTGTACCCCGGCCCCGGTGGGCCACAGCCGCTGGACCCTGCGCCTGCTGGCCGATAAGGCGGTGGAGCTGTGCCTGGTGGACGCTATTTCCCACGAGACGGTGCGCCAGGTGCTCAAAAAAACGAGTTGCAGCCCCACCGCCAGCAGCACGGGTGCCTCGGGGCGGTGAACGCGGCCTTCGTGGCCCGGATGGAAGACGTGCTGGCCGTCTACGAGCGGCCCTACGATGCGCAGTTTCCCGTCGTTTGCTTCGACGAGCGGCCCTGCGTGCTGCACGGCCAGCCCGTCGAGCCGCTGCCGCCCGTGCCGGCCCAGCCTGCGGTGGGCGAGCAGCCGGCCACGGCCGGGCGGCCCCGGCGGGAAAGCAGCACCTACGTGCGCCAGGGCACGGCCTGCCTGCTGGCCGCCTTCGAGCCGGGCACCGGCCAGCGCCTGGTGGAGGTGTCAGCCCGGCGCACTGGCGCCGACTACTGCCGCTTCATGCAAACGCTGGCCGCCGCGTATCCGCAGGCCGAAAAAATTGTCTTGGTGCAGGATAACCTCAACACCCACACCGACGCCGTCTTCTACCAGCACCTGCCGGCCAAAGAGGCCCGCGCCCTCTCGGCCCGCTTCGAGGTGCATTACACGCCCAAAAACGCCTCCTGGCTCAACATGGTCGAACTCGAACGCTCCGCCATCGCCCGCCAGTGCCTGCACCAGCGCATTCCCACCCAGGAGGAACTCTCCGCCCACGTGGCCGCCTGCGTGGCCCAGCGCAATGCCGCCCGCGCCACCGTGCGCTGGCAATTTACCCTGGAGAAGGCCCGCACCAAACTCGGACGGCATTACCAGAAAATTAGGATTGATAATTCCCCTGACTAAGCACTAG
>NZ_JAGEMO020000062.1 GCF_017921975.2 Hymenobacter terricola | reverse complement strand
GGGGCGCATCCGGCCGGATGCGCCCCCCGGCACTGGCCGGGTTTTTTAGCAGGGATTCGATATAGTTGTTTTTGGATTAATACCTTGTAATGCTCAATTTAAACCCCTACGTTTGGGGCCTGAATGGTGGTGCTTACTGCTGCTTTCAGGCAAGTAGTTCTTCCTTCTTCTCTGTATGGAAAAAAACATTACTCCCGCTGGCCCTTCTTTGCCGGCCATTATTTCGCAAACGGAGCCGCCCACCCGGCGCGGCTGGCTGAAAGGCCTGGCAGCAGTGCTGGGCGGCCTGCTGCTGAGCCGGGCAGCCAAGGCCCGGCCCGCGTCGCCGCAGCAGGTGCAGGGCATTCAGCCTTACCTGGGTGAAATCCAGCTGTTCGCGTTCGGCTTTACGCCGCGGGGCTGGGCCGCCTGTGAAGGCCAGCTGCTGCCCATTAACCAAAACCAGGCCCTGTTTTCCATCCTGGGTACCACTTTTGGCGGCAATGGCCAAACCAACTTCGCCCTGCCCGACCTGCGCGGGCGCACTCCGCGCGGCACCAGCAGCAATTACCTCCTGGGCCAGAGCGGGGGCACCGAGAACGTAACCATCAGCGCCGGGCAGTTGCCGGCGCACAGCCACGGCTACCAGGTGAGCAGCCTGGCCGCCACTTCCAACTCGCCCGTGGGCACGGTTGCCGCCGTGGCCTCGGCCACCAACGACCTCAACGGGGAGACGGTGAACCTGCTGGCCTACGCGCCCGGCCCCAACGCGGCGGCCGACGCCACGGCCGTGACCACCACGGGGAGCAGCTTGCCCGTCAGCATCCTCGCGCCCTACAACACGCTCAATTTCTGCATCGCGCTGCAAGGGATTTTCCCTTCGCGCAGCTAGCGGCCGGGACTTCGGCCCGCTAATTTTCCATTTACTTCCTGTTGCTCAACGCTATGTCCTCCCAATTCCTCCCCGCAGGCCCGGACACCACGACTGCTCCCGCCGCCGAACCCGCCCGGCGCAGCTGGCTAAAGCGCCTGGGGGCGCTGCTGGGGGGCGCGGCCCTGGCCACGCCCGCCCTGGCCCGCCCGGCCAGCCCCGAAAATATCCTCGACGCCGATACTTTCGTGGGCGAAATCATGCTGTTTGCGGGCAATTTTGCGCCGCGGGGCTATGCGCTCTGCAATGGGCAGCTGCTGTCCATTCAGCAGAACACGGCCTTGTTTTCGTTACTGGGCACGTTTTACGGGGGCGATGGGCGCACCAATTTCGCCTTGCCTAACCTGCAAGGGACCACGCCCATTGGTCAGTTCCAGGGCCCCGGCCTCACCGCCCGCACCATTGGGGAGCAGGTGGGGAACGAAAGCACCACCCTGCTAATAAGCGAGCTGCCGTCGCACCTCCACGGCGCGCAGGTGCTTGCCGTGGCCGGCACCAGCAGCAGCCCCGGCGGCAACGTGCCCGCCGTGGCCACCACCGCCGCCAATGCCAGCGGCGAAGCCGTGAGCGTGCTGCACCGGGCGGCCGCGCCCAACGCGCTGGCCGGGGCCACCACCCTGGGAGTTGCCGGCAGCAGCCTGCCCATTGGCCTGCAGTCGCCCTACCTGGTGCTCAACTACTGCATCGCGCTGCAAGGCATTTATCCGTCCCGGTCCTAAGTTGCGGGCGCTTTTTTTTGAATTTTAATTCCCGTTTGTTATGCGTTTAAGAGCAACTGCTGCTGGGTTGGAGCCGATTATGGGCCCTCGGCAGGCCCCCGCCCGACCGGCCCGCCGCAATTGGTTGAAACGATTGGGGGCCGCGCTCACGGGCGCGGCGGTGGCCAGCCCGGCCCTGGCCGCGCCCCGGCAGGTGACGGGTGGCAGCCCTTACGTGGGCGAAATCATGCTCTTTGCCGGCAACTTCGCGCCGCAGGGCTGGGCTTTCTGCGATGGCAGCCTGCAGTCCATTGCGCAGAATACGACCCTGTTTTTTCTGCTGGGCACTACCTACGGTGGCGACGGTCAAACCACCTTTGCCCTGCCCGACCTGCGGGGCCGGGCCCCGCGCCACTACCACCAGGGCCCCGGCCTGTCGAACTACGCGCTTGGGCAGCTGGGCGGCACCGAAACCCGCACGCTGACCGGCACGCAGCTGCCGGCCCATACCCACGCGCTTCAGGCCAACACCGTGCCCACCAGCAGCTCGCCGGTGGGCAACGTGCCCGCCACGCTGGCCGGGGTTGATGTGAATGGCGAAACCGTGAGCGTGCTGGGCTACGGGCCCGCCCCGGCCACCACCCCCGCGCACGCCAGCACCATTCAGGGAGCTGGCTCAGGACTGGCCGTTGATATTATGCCCACCTCGCTGGTGATGAACTATTGCATTTCCCTGTTCGGCGATTTTCCGTCGCAATAGGCCTTGGTTGCTGCTGGCCGCCGTTTTGGGCGGCATGCCCCACCCGCTGGCAGCGGGGGAGGGCCCCACTATTGAGTTTGCTTCACCACGCAGTTTCCAATGAAACACCGCTATTCTCTTGCCCGCTGCTTCCACCTGGGAGCTGGGGTGCTCTTTTTGCTGCTGCTGACCGCGCCCGGCGCGTGGGCGCAGCTTTCCAAAATATACTACACCCAGGGCAGCAGCACGGCCACCCTCGATGCCGCCAAAGCCGTGAACCCGGACGGGAGCGGGGGCGCGACCCTGGCCTCGGCGGCGGCCAGCTTCTCGCAGCCCACGGACATCGTGCTCGATAAGGCCAACGGCTTTATCTACGTGGCCGACCAGTACGTGGGCACGGGTGGCATTCTGCGCTTCACCACGGCGGGCACGGGCCGCACGGTTATCGTGCCGCCCACGGCCGGGGCCACCTATAACGGCCTGGCCCTGGATGCGGCCAATAACCGCCTCTTTTTCACCCAGGGCAGCGCCACCAACTCCGCCCTCGATGCGCTGAAATTGGTCAACCTGTCCACTTTGAGCGTAACCACGCTGGCTTCGGGGCCTGCCAGTTTCTCGCAGCCTACCGATTTGGTGCTGGACGCGGCTGGCAGCCTGCTCTACGTAGCCGACCAGTTCACGGGTACAGGCGCTATTCTGCGCTTCACCACGGCGGGCGCGAGCCGCACGGTCATCGTGCCCGCTACGGCCAATGCCGATTACAATGGACTGGCGCTGGATGTGGCCGGCAACCGCTTATTCTTCACCCAGGGCAGCGCCACGGCTACGCTCGATGCCCTGAAAGTAGTGAGCCTGAGCACCGGCTTCACGGTGACGCCGCTGGCTTCGGGGGCCGTCAATTTCACGCAGCCGACGGATTTGGCGTATGACGCGCTAGGCGGGCAGGTGTACGTTACGGACCAGTTTGTGGGCACGGGCGCCATTCTGCGCTATAGCAGCACCGGCACGGGCCGCACGGTGGTGGTGCCGGCCACGGCGGGCGCCACCTACAACGGCCTGGTGCTGGATTCCAACAGCGCGCCCGTCGTAACGACCAGCGGTGGCACCACGGCCTTCGTCGAAGGCAACAACGTGACCTCCACGGCGGTTGCCATTGATGCGGCCCTGACCTTGACGGACGATAACGCTACGCTGGCTTCGGCTACGGTGAGCATTACGGGCAACTACCAGAGCGCGGAAGACGTGCTGGCCTTCACCAACGTGGCCATGGGCAACATTGCCCCGGCCAGCAACAGCGGCGGCGTGTTGACCCTGACCTCGGCCGGCGCCACGGCCACCGTGGCCCAGTGGCAGGCCGCCCTGCGCGCCGTTACTTACACGAACTCCTCGAATACTCCCAACACCACGCCCCGCACCGTGAGCTTCGCGGTGAATGATGGCGCCCTCGGCAGCAACGTGGCCACCAAAAACGTGAGCGTGACGGCGGTGAACGATGCACCCGTCGTGACGACCAGCGGCGGCAACACCGCGTTTACGCAGAGTCTGCCCGGCCCTTCTACGCCGGTCGCCATCGACGCGGCCCTGACCGTGACGGACCTGGATAATGCCACGCTGGCTTCGGCTACGGTGAGCATCACGGGCAACTACCAGAGCGCGGAAGACGTGCTGGCCTTCACCAACGTGGCCATGGGCAACATTGCCCCGGCCAGCAACAGCGGCGGCGTGTTGACCCTGACCTCGGCCGGCGCCACGGCCACCGTGGCCCAGTGGCAGGCCGCCCTGCGCGCCGTTACTTACACGAACTCCTCGAATACTCCCAACACCACGCCCCGCACCGTGAGCTTCGCGGTGAATGATGGCGCCCTCGGCAGCAACGTGGCCACCAAAAACGTGAGCGTGACGGCGGTGAACGATGCACCCGTCGTGACGACCAGCGGCGGCAACACCGCGTTTACGCAGAGTCTGCCCGGCCCTTCTACGCCGGTCGCCATCGACGCGGCCCTGACCGTGACGGACCTGGATAATGCCACGCTGGCTTCGGCTACGGTGAGCATCACGGGCAACTACCAGAGCGCGGAAGACGTGCTGGCCTTCACCAACGTGGCCATGGGCAACATTGCCATCGCCAGCAATACGGCTGGCGTGTTGACCCTGACCTCGGCCGGCGCCACGGCCACCGTGGCCCAGTGGCAGGCCGCCCTGCGCGCCGTCACCTACACCAACACGGCGGCGGCTCCCAATATCAGCAACCGGACCATTTCCTTCGCTGCAAACGACGGCACCACTGCCAGCAACGTGGCCACGAAAACCGTGACCCTGGCCCGCGCGGCCGTAACGGTGGCCAGCGTGGCCGTACCGGTCAACGGCACCTACCGCACCGGCCAGAACCTGGACTTTACGGTAACGTTCACGGCGGCCGTGACGGTGAATGCCGCCGGCGGCACGCCCACGCTGCTCCTGACCCTGGACACGGGCGGGAGTGTGGCGGCCACCTACCTATCGGGCAGCGGTACCAGTGCCCTGATTTTTCGCTACACCGTAGTTAGTGGCAACCTCGATGCCACCGGTATCGCGCTGGGCACCGCCCTGCTGGCCAACGGCGGTACCATCCGCGACGCGGCGGCCCAGGATGCCGTGCTGACCCTTAACGGTGTGGGCCCGACGGCCGGGGTGTTGGTTGATGGCGTAGCGCCCACCCTCACGAGCATCAACCGCCAAACTCCGGCCGCGGCCCTCACCAACGCCACCACGCTGGTCTACCGCGTCACGTTTAGTGAAGCGGTGAACGGCGTGGGGCCGACCGACTTTGCCCTGATGGCCACCGGAACCGCAACAGGTTCCATTGCTTTCGCCACGCTGGTTTCGAGCGGCGTGTACGACGTGACGGTGAACCCCGTGAGCGGCAACGGCACGCTGCGCCTCGACCTGAATAGCTCCGGCACGGGAATTACCGACGTGCCCGGCAACGCCATCGTGGGCGGCTTCACCACCGGCCAGTCCTATACGCTTGACACGTCGGCCCCAACAGTGGCCATCACGAGCACAGCCAGCAACCCAACCAGCACCTCGCCGATTCCGGTGACGGTGACCTTCTCGGAAAACGTGACCGGCTTCTCGGCCTCCGGTGTGGCGGTGACCAATGGCACGCTCAGCGGCTTCACGGCCGTTAGTGGCACGGTCTACACCTTCAGCATTACGCCCGCGGGCACGGGCCTCGTGACCGTAAACGTGGCGGCCAGCGTGGCTCAGGATGCGGCCACCAACGACAACACGGCCGCGCCGCAGTTGAGCATTCAGTACAATGCGCCCATCACGCAGGTGGTGTGGAACGGCAGCGTGAGCACCGATTGGTTCACGGCCGGCAACTGGACCGGCGGCGTACCCACGGCCACGCTCGATGCCCTGGTGCCGGCTGGTATGCCGCGCTACCCCAGCATTGCCAGCGGCTCGGCCACGGCCAAAATCCTCACCCTGAACACTGGCGGGACCATAAGCCAGACCGGTGGCACCCTGGATTTGAAAGGCGATTTTGTGACCAATGGCAGCTACTCGGCCACGGGCGGCACGCTCGCGCTGACGGGCGCGGCCAGCCAGGCCGTGGGCGGCAGCAGCCCGGCCACGCTCTGGAACCTGAGCGTGGGCGCGGCCGGCGCCACGCTCAGCGGCCCCGCCACCCTGGCGCGGGTGCTCACCCTGACCGGCAACCTCGCCACCGGCGGCCAGCCCTTCACCCTGCTTTCCGATGCCACGGGCACGGCGCTGGTGGTGAATACCACTGGCGTAGTGCTGGGCAATGCCACCGTGCAGCGCTACATCGACCCGAGCCTGAACGCCGGCCTGGGCTACCGCCACTACAGCGCCCCGGTAAGCAACTCCATCGTGGCCGACCTGACCACGGCCGGCTTCTCGCCGGTGGTAAACCCGACCTACAATACGTCGGCTACGCCCGCGCTGGAAACGCCCTTCCCCACGGTGTATGGCTACGACCAGAGCCGCCTGACCCTCACCAGCAGCCTGGGTGCATTCGACAAAGGCTTCTTCTCGCCCGCGGCACTCAGCTCGGGCCTGACCGTGGGCCGGGGCTACACCGTGAACATCGGGGCCAGCCAGCTGGTGGATTTCGTGGGCACGCTCAATAATGGCGACCTGACCCTGCCGCTGGCCCGCAATGCCGGCGCCACGGCCACCGATGCCGGCTGGCAGCTGCTCGGCAACCCGTACCCGGCCCCGCTCGACGCCAGCGCCATAAACCTGGCCGACCGCCCCAACCTCGACGCATCCATCTACGTGTTCAGCAGCACGGCCCAGTACGCGGGCCAGTACCGTTCCTATGTCAACGGCATCGGCGGCAACCCGGTGGTGCCGGTGGGGCAGGGCTTCTTTGCCCGGGTGAGCCCGGGGCAGACCAGCGGCTCGGTCACGTTCCGCAACAGCCAGCGCCTGACCTCGCCCGATGCCACGCCCTTCCAGCGCGGCGCCGCCGAAACCCGGCCGCTGCTGCAGCTCACGCTGCGCGGGGCCACGGGCACCACGGCTTCCGACGACACCTACGTGTACTTCCAGGCCGGGGCCACGGCCGGCATCGACCCGCAGTACGATGCCGTGAAGCTGCCCAACTCCACGGGCCTGAATCTGGCCTCGATTGCCATGGGCACGCAGTTGGCCATCAATGGCTTGCCAGTGGGTAGCACCACTACGGTTACGGTGCCGCTCTTCATTGGCCTGCCGGCCACGGGTACGTACACCCTGAACGCGGCGCAGGTACTCAACTTCACGACTGGCGCCCAACCTTTCCTGCGCGATTTGCAGCTCAATACCCTCACCGATTTGAGCCAGCAGCCCACCTATGCCTTCACCCAGAATGCCTTCAGCACGGCCCCGCGCTTTGAGGTGGTGTTTGGGCCGCAGCAGGTGCTGGGCACGGCTTCGGCCGCGCTGGCCGGCCAGGTTGCGGTGTTCCCGAACCCCGCCCACGCCGCTGTTTCGGTGGAGCTGCCTGCGGCCCTCAGCCACCAGGCGGTGACGGCGGCTTTGGTGGATGCCCTGGGCCGGGTGGTGCTGACGCAGCAGCTGGCCGCCGGCCGCAGCACCCACACGCTGCCCCTCACCAATGTGGCCGCGGGCGAGTACTCGCTGCGCCTGCAAACGGCCGCCGGTGTGGTGGTGAAGAAGCTGGTGGTGGAATAGCCACGTTGCTGAAATCCTGAAAAGCCCCGACTGTGCAAGCAGTTCGGGGCTTTTCGTTTAAGGGAGGGTTTTGGGGAGCCGGCTGCTCTTGCTCCGTACCCCGGCCCGCTTTTCGCCGCACTTGGGGAGGACTGATGCCGGCTCCGAAAAATTATGGAAGCGTGAGCAACCTTCCCGGACTTCGCCCGGTCATCGGATTACCGGCCTCCTTACTTCCTGCTACGTGAACAAGCTTTCTACTTTCCTGCTGCTGGCCGCCGCCTTGAGCAGCTGCCAGAAAACCGCTCCGATTCCGGGGCTCGCCACGCCCGGCAAGGGCCAGATTGTTCGCTACGACCTCACTTACGACGAGCACAACCAGGCGCCCCGGTTGCGCTGGATTGTGCAGCTGGCCGCGCCGCTCTCGGCCAAAGGCTGGAACAACCAGGACTACACCCAGGTGAAGGTGTTCGACCTGCCCGATACCGTCACTTTCCGGGTGGGCACCAAGCTGAGCTTTACCTACCAGCTGGTTCCCCAGGACCAGCAAACTCCCTGGAAAACCAACTACGAGTGGTATTCGGTGCCTGCCTATCCGCCCGGATACATTCCCTACCCGGAGCTGGCACTAGCTGAAATTCAGCGCCAGTAATTGTCCGGTAGGCGGCCTTAGCCCACCAAAAAGCCCCACTCGCGCACGCGGCTGGGGCTTTTTGGTGGGCTAAGGCCGCCTTGTGTTTTCGGCATAATGGGTGCTTTTGGACCCCCAGAATGCCAGCAGGAAGGCGGGTGGGGCCAGCTGCATTGTAGCTGAACAGTAATAATTAAGTCCAAGTTATTTGGGTTAAATAAACAATACATGAAGTATATTGTGTCTATTGCACGCCTAAGAACCCACTGATTAGCCTATTTGGATACACACTTACAGCAGCCTGCCCGCCTATGTTCGCCGAATTGCTTACCGATGTTCCAACCACGGTGCCCCTGGCTGCTACTGGAGCCCCGATGGCCGCAGAATTGGTGTCCATCGTTGTGCCGCTGTACAACGAGTACGAAAGCCTGCCGCTGCTCGTCGAGCAGATTGACCACGTCATGACCACCCACGGCCTGCCGTATGAGCTACTGCTGGTCAACGATGGGAGCGAAGACCGCACCTGGGCGTGCATCACCGCCCTGGCCGCCGAAAATCCCGCCATAGTGGGCATCGACCTGGCCGGCAACCACGGCCAGACCCTGAGCCTGCGCGCGGGCTTCGAGCGGGCCAAAGGCGAAATCGTGGTGGCCATGGACGGCGACTTGCAGCACGACCCGGCCTACCTGCCGCAGTTCGTGGCCTACATCCAAGAAGGCTACGACATGGTGGGTGGGGCCAAGGCCAAGCGCCCCGATAGCCGTGCTCACTCCCTGCTGGCCAACACGGCCCACAAGCTCATTTCGATGCTTTCGGGGGTGCAGCTCGAATACTTTGGGGCCACCTACAAGGCCTACCGCAGCTACCTGCTGCGCAACGTGGAGCTCCTCGGCGATTCCCACCGGTTTCTGGGGGCGTTGGTGGCCCGCAAGGGCATCCGCTACCGCGAATTCCCGATTGAGATTCGCCAGCGGCAGTTCGGCGCCAGCCACTACGGCCTGGGCAAGGCCCTGCTGGTCATGGTCGATTTGGTGATGCTCCGCTTTTTTCTGAGCTACTCGCGCAAGCCGTTTCGCCTGTTTGGCATGCTGGGCATCTTAAGCCTGGTGACGGGCCTGCTGGCCACGGGGAGCCTGCTGGTCAGTTCCCTGTTTTTTGGGGTGAACCTGTCCCAGCGCTTCCCCATGGAGTTTTTGTTCAGCCTTTTCCTGATAATGGGCGGCATCTTTTTGATTTGCTTTGGCTTGCTGGCCGAAATTGGGACGTATGCCTACTACGCCCGCCGCAACCGCGCGCCCTACGTGGTGCGGCACGAGTTGCGGGAGCCGGCCCTGAAGCTGTAAAGCATGGCCCTTCGCCTCATCATCAACGCCGACGATTTCGGCTGGGATGCGCCCGCCACGGCCGCCATTCTCGCCCTGGCCGCGCAGGGTGCCCTCAGCAGCACCACCGCCATGGCCAATCTGGCCACCGAAGCCGACCTGGCGGCCCTGCGCGGGGTCACCGACCGCCTGTCCGTCGGCTACCACCTCAACCTGATATCTGGCCATCCCGTGGCGCCGGCCGCCGCCGTGCCCAGCCTGCTGGGGCCCGATGGGCAGTTCCGAACCGCCCCGCAGCTGTGGCTGCGCTACCTGCGCGGGCGGGTGCGGCCCGCCGAGCTGGCCGTGGAGCTGGCCGCCCAAATCGGCCGCCTGCGCGACCACGGCCTGCCCCTCAGCCACGCCGACTCGCACCAGCACCTGCACCTGTACCCCCGCCTGGGGCCGGCCCTCATTCAGATGCTCGGCCAGCTCGGCATCGGGCGGGTGCGGCGCTGGAGCTCTCAGCCCGGCTATGGGCAGCGTGGGCGTATTCTGAACGTGTTCGGGCGGATTTCGGCCTCTGGCTTGCGGGGCCTGGTGACTCCGAACGCGCTGGCGGCCGACTTTTCGGCGGCGCAGGCGGCCACGCTGCCCCTGTTTGCGCAGGGGCTGGCCCGCGCCCGGCGGCTGGGGCCCATCGTGGAATTTATGACGCACCCCGGCCTGGCTGACCGGCCCGGCTCGTACCTGGCCCGCTGCGCAGAATACGAATTCTGGCGCGGCGGCACCTGGCGCGCCCATCTGGCCGAGCAAGGCGGGCGACTGATTCGGTACGATGAAATTTAAGTAGTCATTCAACAGTAAGCGGGTTATTAGTTGCTCATTGTTAGTTGTTAGCCAGAATGTTGTATGGCAACTAGCAACCAACAACGAGCAACGAGCAACTACGGGTTCTTCTCCGCGATTCCGAGTACCTCGTTGCCGCTCACCAATGCCCCTGGCAGGGCCACTGCGGCCGATATCAAATAAAACAGCAGGCTGAGCCCGACCGATACCGCCGCATCGAGCCCCAGCCACTGCGCGCCCAGCAGAAACACCACCTCGCGGGCGCCCGCGCCGCCCACCGTAAAGGGCAGCGCCGCCGCCACCGATGAAGCCAGAAACACCAGCAGGTACGCCGGCCGCTGCGTGCCGGTGCCGGTGCCGGCCAGCAGCGCCAGCGCGCACAGCACCTGCGCCGCCTGCACGCCCAGCGCCAGCGCCTGGGTGCGCCAGTACGTGGGCCCAAACGCCGCGAACCACCGCCGGGTAGCCGCCGCCCCGCCCAGCAGCACACCCGCCGCCCCGCAACCAGCCGCCGCCCGCCAGGCCCACAGCGCGGGCAGCGGCAGCGGCACCACCCAGGTGAGAGCCGCCAGTAGTACCCCCAGGGCCAGCAGGCCGCTGACGCGGTCGAGCACCAGGGCGCGAACCAGGGCAGCGGTTTTGGTGGGGTAGATGCGGCGCAGCACCAGCACTTTGTAGCCGTCGCCGCCGATGCCGCCGGGCAAAAATAGGTTGTAGAACATGCCCAGCCAGTAGAGGCGCAGGTTGGCGGCTTCGGATAAATGGACCCCGATGGCGCGCTGAAAGTAGTTGAGCCGCCGCGCCGAAATCCACTTCGAGGCCATGAACAGCACCACCGCCAGCCCCAGCCACCCCGGCCGGGCCCTGGCCAGCACCTGCGCAAGCTGGCCGGGGCTGATGCGCCGAAAGACGAACCACAGCGCGGCCGCCAGCAGCACCAGCTTCAGCAGCAGCAACAGGGCGGCGCGCAGGCGGGGCGGACTTGTCAAGTAGCAGGGATAAGGAGCCGGCAGAAAGCGGGGGAGGAGTGCCCGGCCAAAAATTGAAAATAGTACCCGCTACTCAAATTTTACCAAGTGCAGGCGAATCCCGTCATCAATGACAAACTCATAATATTGATGGTAGCGCCGGTCGGTGAGGTAGCGGTCCTCGGCCAGGTAGAAGGCATCTTTGGCGGGGGCCGCCGGCAGCCGCGCCGACGTGGACGAGTACACGATATGGCCCGTGCCGCGGGTGATGTAAAAAGCCTCGTCGTTGTCGACGTGGGTATCGGCCAGCTTGTAGACGGGGGCGTGGCCGGCAATGGCGGCCACGCGGAGCGCCGCCGTGCGGTAGGGTGTCTCGTCGCGGGTGAGCAGGCGGGCGGGCAGCACAAACAGGTTGAAGACCACGCGGGCGCACAGCAGAAACAGCCCCAGCCACACCAGTCGCTGGGCCGGCAGCCGCCAGAAGGCCCACGTGCAACCCGCCAGGGCCGGTACCACCAGGGCCGTTTTCCAGACCACGCCGGGCTGGTGGGCAGCCTGGGGGATGATGGGCACCGCCACCAGGCACAGGGTGAGGAGGGCCATGGCGGCGAGCAGCACGCCGTCGAATACCCGTTGGGGCCAGCGGCGCTCGGCCCAGAAGTGCTGGTAAAAATAGACCCCAACCGTGAAGCACAGCGGCGTGAGCACAAACAGGTAGCGCGGAATGGTGCCCGGCGACAGCCAGAACACCGGCGTGAGGGCCGCAAACAGCAGCGCGTTGAAGAGCAGGAAGGGGTGCCCGCGCAGCACCCGTCGCCAGCCGGGCCGGGCCAGGCACAGTAGCAGCAGCGTCCAGGGCAGGAAATCGGAAACGAAATCGAACGGATATTTTACCAGGTGAACCAACGACTCCCGCCAGGCGTGGGCGGCCACGGTGCGCTGCGTCGACTGCTCGAGGAGCGTGGCCAGGTACTCGCGCAGCGGATGAAAGTGGTGGTACACGGCAAAGTAGCCGCCCACCAGCGCCGCCAGCACCGCCAGCCCCAGCGCGTGCGCCCCCGACAGCAAGCGCCGCCACTGGCCCGCCACCAACACGAAATACACCACCAGCGCCGCCCCCTGAAACACCAGCGAAGGCAGCCCTTTCAGCAGGAAGCCCACCGCCGTGATGGCGTAGCTTAGCACGAACAGCGCCCGCCAGCGCCGCCGCTCGCCCAGCTCAAACACCGCCATGAAGCCCAGGTACGTCACCAGCGCATGCAGGGTATCAATCAGCCCCAGGCCGGAATCGTAGAAGAGCATGCGCCCGCTGGTGACGAACGCCAGCGCC
The DNA here is from genome assembly GCF_017921975.2 of Hymenobacter terricola. Lineage (GTDB taxonomy): Bacteria > Bacteroidota > Bacteroidia > Cytophagales > Hymenobacteraceae > Hymenobacter > Hymenobacter terricola. Next base: position 75,078 of record NZ_JAGEMO020000062.1, on the reverse strand, counting down.
GCCGCCATGCCAAGCCCCCGCCCCAGCCGCCGGCCCACAAAGTAGTACAAGCTGCCGCCCATGCCCAGCAAGGCCACTACGGTGGGCAGGCGAATTACCCACTCATTAATGGCGCCAAACATGCGGAAAAACCCCAGTAGCAGCCAATTGAACAGCGGCGGCTTGTTAAAATAATACTCGCCCTGCAGCGTCGAAACAAAGAAATTGCCGTTGAGCTTCAGCTCCAGGGCCACCAGCGCCCGGATGGGCTCATCGGCAATGAGCGGCAGCAGGCCCAGGTTAAGCAGCAGGGCCAGGGGCAGCACCAGCAGGCACAGCAGCACCGGAAACCACGGGCGCGGGCGCAACCAGGACAGTAGAGGAGCCATGAGCGGGAGGCAGCGAATGGGGTTCAATCACAAGCCTAAATGTAGCCCGCTACTCAGGTTAATGGAAACATTCGGAGATATAGTTTGCTCAAATCCGATTCGTATAGCTGGCAAGTGCCGAAGTTCCTGAGGGCCCGCCGGGGCAAAAGCCCGGGCCTTGGGCTTGGTGCTTACCCAAGCGCCAACAGAAAGCCCCGGCCAGTGCTGCGGCCGGGGCTTTCTGCGAGGGTTAGGCTGGGTTCCCAGCGTGCTGCTCCAGCAGCTGAAGCAGTTCGTCGGCGGCTTTTTCAATGTCGTGGTAGCCTTGCTGGGCGGCGCGCTCCTTAGCAGCAATCAGGCCGTCGCGGTGCACCGCTTTAAAGTCACCGTAGGGGAATTTGTAGCGGCCCTTGGTGTCTTCGCTGTGGCTTTTGTCGAGGCCGAGGTGCCAGTTGGCGTACTCGTCCATTTCGTGCTTTTTGAGGAAGGAGTTTTCTTCCGTCGAGCCGGGATTGTGCTGGCCCCAGTGGCCCTGGTCGTTCTTGATTTTGCCGTGCTTGATGAGGTCCTTAGCGAAGGTGACGGCGGCGGAATTCAATAAAATGCTCATAGCTGAAAAGAAGGGAAAAGTGGCTGGATTCGAATACCTACGCACTTTTTGTTCGTGGGTTCCCAGCGCTCAGCTTTTGCCGTGCAGCAGATATTTCGTCTGCTTGAAGCTGTAGCCCACCGACACCACGAAGCGGCCGGCGCTGGCCGGGTGGTCGGTTTCGGCGGTGTAGATGGGCAGCTGGAAACTGGTGTTGAAGGACACGTTTTTGTAGTACACATCCAGGCCGGGGCCCAGCAGGGCGTTGTTCATGGCGTGCTCGCCGGTGAGCTGGCCTTCGAGCATTTCGCCCTTGGTTTTTTCGTAAAAAAACTGCGCCGAGGGGTAAATCTGCCAGTTTTCGCCCAGCGGCACGCGGTAGAACAGGCTGGCGTAGGTGGCCGTGCTCGGGGCCAGGCTGTTGCGGAACGTGTTTTCCGTCGAGCGCCGGTAGCTGCTGTTCACGCTCAGCCCAAAGCTGCGGTAGCTGCCGATGTAGTTGGCGTACACGAAGCCGTCGGTGGTGCCGGTGCCCACCTGGTTGAGCAGCGGGTAGCGCTGGCCCTGGGCGTTCTGGCGGGTGTACTCGCCGGTGGGCAGCTTCAGGCCGCCGCCCACGATGAGCCGGCTCTGCACCCCGGCCGTTTCGATGGCCCGGATGAGGTGGTAGCCGGCAAACACCGTCACGTCGCCCACGCCCGAGGAGTTGAGTTGCTTGCCGTTTATCTGCGAGGTGTTCATCACGTAGGGCACGAAGGCGTTCAGCTCCACGCGCCTTGAGAGGAAGTATTTGCCCCGCAATTCGATGACCCGAAAGGCCTCGAAATCGGTGGGGTCGCCGTGGTGGTCGTGGTGGTAGCCGGTGTCGCCGTTGAAGGGCGAGGGGAAAAACGGCCGCGCGCCACTGGGGAAAAACCGCGCCGACTGGCCCAGCGCCTGGTAGCCGTTGAAGATGCGGTAGCGGTGCATCAGGCTGAAACCGCTCTGGTTGTCGTAGGGCGTGATGCCCATGAAGCAGCCGCAAATGTCGCAGGCCCGGCCGGGGCGCGGCGCCAGCAACAGCAGGGCACCGAGGAGAAAAAGGGCGAGGTATTTCATGCCGGAATCAAGGATTATAGTTGCTCGTTGCTAGTCGTCCGCTGTTGGTCAAACCGTAAAAAGAGGCTCCAACTGAAGCTGACAACGAGCAACGAGCACCTGACAATGAAAAGCTAATTGGCGTGAATGTGCTCGACGGTGAACATGCCGGCGGCAATGTTATCAGCCACTTTCACCGAATTGGGGCCGCCCATGGTGTTGTAAATGGTGGCAAAGCTTATCGGGTTGACGCCGGTAAACATCTTCAGCACGTCGGCGCTGGTGTGGATTTCGGGCGAGTGGTCGGGCCGAATCAGCAGGCTCACGGCCGGGAAGGGCAGCGTCACGGTCCGGATGGTGTTGGTAGTGGAGTGCTTGTAGCCGGCAATGTGGAAAATCAGCCCGCTGGAGGGGGCCTGCGGAGAGCGGCCTTCCAGCTTCAGGTTGATGAATTCCGGCCCGTTCATGTCCCAGTACATGCCGTTGTTGGCATTGAGCACGTCGGTGAAATTGCCGGCTTTGGTGCGGGCGCTGTCCACGCCCACCGTAAAGGAAATGCCCGTGTAGTCGCCCACCGGCACGTTTTTCATCAGCAGGTCCTGCGATTCTGCCTTGGACTGGTCCACCAGAAAGTAGCTGTTGGGCACGAGGTAGCTGGAGTTATCGGCCTTGCGCAGCGTAACGTTGGAGATGTAGTATTTGAAAGTGCTGACGGTGAAATTGTCGCCGTTGGCATTGTGGTAAGTCGTGGCATCGAGGTCGAGCGGCGCGGTCCCGACCACGTTTTCCAGGTGCAGGGTGAATTCGCCGGTATTGGCCACGGGTTCGTCTTTTTTGCAGCCATTCAGGCCAAAAGTGGCCAGGGCCAGCAGGACCGCAAAAGCGAAAACAGGGAAACGTTTCATCGAAAATGAAGGAGGGAAAAACCAATAGCTGATTGAATAAGCGGCCCGCGAACGCGCGCCAGCTACCCGGCCGCTGGATGGAACGGCTGGGCAGCAAAAGGGCTATTCTTCCGGCTGGGCAGGAAGAATCGGACCCAAAATCAGGCTAGTGGGAGCGGGGGACGGAACACGTCCGCGCCGGGCCCGGCGGCGCAATGCGCCGGGAGTAGGGTTGGGTAGCGCCGGGTGGGCTGCCGCCACCGCGGCGGCGGGCTCAGGGCGAAGGCGGCCGTGGGCAGCACTTCGTATTTTACTTTGGCCAGGGCCTCGGTAGGGGCTTTTTTGTCGCCGCCTTCGGCTTTGCGCAGCTGCTGGGCGAGGTGGCACTTGCCGTTGCAGTGCAGCATCGGGCGGGCCTTGTTCACGCAGTACAGCTCGGTGATGCGGGCCTTGTTGAGCTGATAATCCACGACCAGCACCTCCTGCCCCAGGGTTTGGAGCAGCATGAGGGCGATGAGGAAAAAAGCCAGAAAGCGGTTCACGGGCAGAATGGCGGGCGGGTGCCCACTGCAGCAAAGGTAAACGGGAGAGTTATTAAAGATAGAAAATAACGGCGGCGGCCGCATAAGGCAGTGAGAAAATCACCGCTGTCCGGGCCTGCACCGAAAAAAAACGGTCCCCTGTATCGCACTCTGCGCAACGCAGCTGGCTTTTCTCTACTCGGCGGTGCAGGCTGGATGGTTGGCTGAGCGGTTCGGAAAATTGGTGGCATAGCAATGTTGTTATCTTTAGCCACCCCTAGTCCCCAACCCCAGCTTATTTATGCAAAAACCTCTACGCGCCGGGCTGTTCGGAATGCTGCCATTGCTGGCCGCTGCCGCCGTTTCCGCCCAAACCCTGCTGCCCGATGGCGGCCCGCAGCTGCGGCAGCTGCCCACCAAAGAGGCCGCCGCACTGCGCCAGCTGCCCCCCGATAGCCGCGAGCTGTTGCGCCAGGAGCTGGCCCTGCGCCCCGCCGACGACCTTCGCGCCCTGCGCGTGGAAACCGACGAGCTGGGCCAGCGCCACGAGCGGTTTCAGCAATATTTCAACGGCGTGAAAGTGGAGCACGGCGTGTACACGGTGCACCGCGCCGCCGGGGTGCTCAGTGGCGAGTTCAAGCCCGTGCCCGCCACGCTCAGCACCAAGCCGGCGCTGAGCGCGGCCGCCGCGTTGCAGCGCGGCCTGGCCGCCGTGGGCGCCCGCCGCTACATGTGGGACGATGCCGCCGAGGAAGCCGGCCTGAAGCGCGAAACCCAAAACCCAGCCGCCACTTACCGCCCTAGCGGCGAGCTGGTGGTGGTGGAAGACTACCGCGTGGCCGACCCCGCCCGGCGCCCGCTGGTGCTGGCCTGGAAGTTCAATATCTACGCCCAGCAGCCCGAAAGCCGGGCCCTGGTGTACGTGGACGCCCGTTCCGGCGCCGTGGTGCTGACGGATGCCATCATCAAACACGCCAACGGACTGGTGCCGGCCGCGACGGCGGTGGCCCACACTGCGGCGGCCGTCGCGCTGCGCCCGGCCGGCCAGCGCGGGGTGAAATCGACGGCTACCGGCACGTTTGCCACGCGCTACGTGGGCAGCCGCCAGGTAGCCACCGACCTGTTCAGCGGCAGCTACCGGCTGCGCGACTACACCCGCGCCGCCGGCATCGAAACCTACAACCTGCACAACGGCACCGTGCTCACGGCCGGCGTGGATTTCACCGATGCCGATAACAACTGGACGGCGGCCGAATTCAACAACGCGGCCAGGGACAACGCGGCCCTCGACGCGCATTTTGGCTCGACGCAGGTGTATGACTACTGGATGACCGTGCACGGCCGCAACTCCTGGGACGCCAACGGGGGCAAGCTGATTAACTACGTGCACTTCTCGGCCAACTACGACAACGCCAACTGGAACGGCTCGGCCATGCGCTACGGCGACGGGGCCTCGCTGTTTCGCCCCCTCACGGCGCTGGACGTGTGCGCCCACGAAACCGGCCACGGCGTGTGCCAGGCCACGGCCGGACTGGTGTATCTGAACGAGTCGGGGGCGCTGAACGAAGGCTTTTCCGACATCTGGGGCGCTACCATTGAAAACTACGTCGACCCCACCAAGCAAACCTGGATTGTGGGCGAGGACATTTGCCTGACCTCGGGCGGCCTGCGCTCGATGAGCGACCCGCAAACCACCAGCGTGCTCTCGCCGTGCCCGTCCAACTACCGGGGGCGCCTCTGGGGCTTCGGCACCGCCGATAATGGCGGTGTGCACACCAACTCCGGCGTGCTCAACCACTGGTACTACATCCTGAGCGTGGGCAAAACCGGCGTGAACGAGCAGCAGCAAGCGTATAGCGTAACGGGCATCGGCATCGCCAAAGCCGCCCGCATTGCCTACCGTACCGAGCGCCTCTACCTCACGCCCAACTCCGACTACCGCTCGGCGCGGGTGTTTACCATTCAGGCCGCCACGGATTTATTCGGGGCCGGCTCGGCCGAAGTAACGGCCGTGACCGACGCCTGGTACGCCGTGGGCCTGGGCAACAGCGCCGCCGCTCCGGCCGGGGCCCAGGCCCAGTGCCCCACCGATGACGTGCCTACGCTCACTGCCGCAGCTTCGGCCACCAGCATTTGCGCCGGCAATACCTTAACCCTGACATCTACGGCCACATTTTCGGCCACCCGGCGCCTGCGCAACTCCATTGTCACGGCGCTGCCCGACGGGGCCACCGCTTTCACCGCCGTGCCCGTGTACAGCACCACCGTGGTGAGCGGCGCCACCCTGCAGCACGGCCTCGAAAGCACTTACCGCAACTACAGCGGCCTGGCCGGGGTGCGGGTGCGCCTCACCCACGCCCAACCCGGCCAGGTGGCCCTGCGCCTGGCCGTGCGCAACAGCTCGTTTGCCGTCGCGTATCTGGACCTGGCCGCGGCCCTGCCCACGGCGGTCGGCACCGCGCCCGCCACTCTTGACCTCACTTTTGCCGATAATGCGCCGACAGCCCTGCCGGCTACTATGAGCGGCACCACGCTCACGGGCACGTTCCTGCCCTCGTCGCCCTTTGCGAGCCTGGTTACGAGCGGCACCTTGGTGGCCATCAACCTCGAAGCCAAGGACGGACAGGTGGGCAGCGCCGGCAACGTGGAGCTGGTCGAATTGCTTTTCAACCGCTTGCCGGCTGATGTGCCTTCCGTGCGCTGGGTTGGGCCGGGCGTGGAGTCGGCCGGTCTCGTGGCTACCACCGCGCCAGCCGGGCCGGTGGGCGGCGGCACAGCCACGTACCGCTACACGGTGCTGGCTTCGGACCCGTTCTTCGGCTGCACCAGCGCCCAGGCCGTGAGCGTAAGCGTGAGCCAGCCCGTGCTGGCGGCCTCGGCCCTGCAAACGGACTTGTGCGCCGGGCGCGGCCAGGGCTTTAGTCCCATCGACCTGCGCGTGACGGCCGACGACAGCGTGGCCGGCCAGGCGTATCTGTGGCTGGGGCCGGGCGGCTACGCCGCCACCGGCAAGCGCCGCCGCACCACGCCCACCGTGGCTGGCCGCCTGCGCTACACCGTGAGCACGTCCACGCCCGGCTCGAACTGCGCCGCCCAGCAAACCGTGACCGTGATGGCCCGCCGCCCGGTGGCCGCCGCGCCCGCCGGCATCGACTCCGTGGCCTGCGCCGGCGGTACCACGCGCCTGCGCAGCCGCCCCTTCGAAAACCAGCTGACCGGCCCGTACCAGTTCACCGGCAGCGTGCAGATTCCGGACAATAACCCCGTGGGTGTGCGCATTCCGCTCACCGTAGCGGGCCCGGCCGAAGGCTTTTTCGACCTGCGCGGCATCCGCGTGAGCATCACCCACACCTACACCGGCGACCTCACGCTGTACGTGGAAGCCCCCGATGGTACCCGCGTGCTGCTGAGCCGCATGAACGGCGGCGCGGGCCAGAACTACCAGAACACCCTTTTTGTGGATTCGGTGGGAGCCCGGGCTTTGGGCCTCGGCGTGGCCCCTTTCCTGGGCAGCTGGCAGGTAGACGAGCCCACGGGCTTCGCCAAGCTGCGCGCCGCGCCGCAAAACGGCACCTGGAACCTGTTCGTCGTCGATGGCGGCCCGGCCGATGTCGGCCCCGTCACGGCCTGGAGCCTCGTTGCCCGTGACAACAGCGTGACCTGGAGCGGCCCGAACGGCCTCACCGCCACGGGTAGCAACGTGCTGGCCGCCGTGCCCACCACGCCCGGCCGCTACCGCTACATCGGTACCACCAGTGCCGGCGGCTGCACCTTCCGCGACACCGTGAACGTGCGCGTGGCCCCCGGCCCCGAGTGGCACCTGCGGCAGAACGCCGACCTGGCCCTGGCCGCCAACTGGACCTGCCTGCCCACCCCCACCACCGATGCCGAAGTGCGCGGCGCCAACAACGCGCAGCCCGTGCTCAGCGCCGGCCTCGTGCAGGTGCGCAACCTCACCCTGCGCGCCGGTACCGCCCTGGCCCTCAACGGGGGCACCCTGGAAGTATATGGCAGTCTGACCCTGGAAGCCGGGGCCACCATCGCGGGCACCACTGGGGTTCTCAGCCTGCGCGGTTCCGCCGTGGTGCTGAATGCGCCCACGGCCAACTCCCTGAGCGTGCCGCGCCTGCTGGTAAACCTGCCCGCCGCCGCTGATACGGCCCGTTTGGCCCAAAGCCTGACTGTGGGAACGGCCGTCATTATGCAGCGGGGCATCCTGAAAACCCAGGCTTCGGCCCTTACCCTAACCCAGGGCGCGACCATCACCGAAACGGCTGATGCCTACGTTTCGGGGCGCGTGCAGGCCACGGGCGTCCTGGCCGTGAATGGCAGCCAGGACTTTGGCGGGGTGGGCCTGATGCTGAGCCAGGCGCTTTCCAGCCCCGGTGCCGTGAGCCTCGTCCGCATCACCGACCAGGCCATTGGCCGGGCTCCGGGCCGCACCAGCATCCGGCGCTACTTCGTCCTCGACTACATTCCCACTATTGTGGTGAGCGCCACCGTGCGGCTGAACTACCGCGACGCCGAGCTGAACGGCCTGGCCGAAAGCAGCCTCCAGCCTTTCCGGGCCGGTACGCTGGCCGGCCCCTGGACGCCCATCGCCGCCTCGGCCCAAAGCACCAGCCTGAACTACGTGGAAGGCGTTTCCGCCATCTCCGGTACCTGGACGCTGAGCACGCCCGCCGCCATCCTGCCCACTCGCAGCGCCGCCTCGGCGGGCTTCATCGTGCAGGCCCAGCCGGTGCCTTTTGGGGCGGCGGGGTTCTCGCTTTCGGTGCAAGCCGCGCGGTCGCTGCCCACCGCTTCCGTGGCCGTGTACGACCTCGCCGGCCGCCTGCTGGTGCAGCGCACCGTTTCCATGCCCGCCGGCCTGAGCGCAGTAGCCCTGCCCGAAGCCGGCCGCCTAGCCGCCGGCGTGTACCTCGTGCGCCTGGTGCTCGACGGTGCCACCCAAACCTTGCGGGTAACGCGGGAGTAGGAGCGGCCTCGTGGTTGCACGGCCGCAGGCCGTGGCAAACGAAGTTCAGCCCGGCTATTTCGTCCTCCAGAAGCCGACTAGCCTGATTAATGCAAAAAGCCCCGACTCTGGATGAGTCGGGGCTTTTTGTTGTCTGAAAAAGGGCTGATTGCCACTTTAAGCCGCTTGGATGAGGACAAATTATTGCGTCCTGTCTTCTCACAAATACGGCCTTTTGTCAGGCTCTAATTCAGATACGGTGCTTCCAGCTCCTGGCCCATGCTCTTGAGCGTGTCGGTGTTGCGGCGGCCGGTGAGGCGCGTGCTCAGGGCCTGGGCTTCGCGGGCGCTGAGCACATCCAGCTCGTGCAGCCAGGCCACGCGGCGCAGCTGCGGCTCGATGAAGCCCAGGGGGTTAACCTGGCCGTATTCGTCGCGCAGGTAGGTTTTGGTGCGGCGCTCCAGCTCCGCAACCAGGGCCCGGAACTGCTTGCGCTGCCAGGGCCGGCCGGCCAGCGTGATGGCCAGATGGGCCGTTTGCAGGCGGAAAGTGCACCACTGCTGCTCAAAACGCAGCCAGAAGGCCAGGGCGTTGAGCGCAAAAATTGCTCCCCAGGAATACAGCGCGTTGGTGGCCTGGCCCGTGGCCAGCAGCGTGCTCCACGGCCCATAGCCCAGCACCAGCAGCAGCAGCGCCGTGAGCAGCAGCTGGTTGGTGGGAATGTGACGGTGCTCACCGGATTTGATGGGCAGAATCTCTTCGTAGGGGACTTCGGTTTCGAGCGTGGCCACGCCCTGGGGGTTGCGCTTGCACACGTAAAGGCTTTCGGCCCGCAGCGCAATGTGCGTGGTGCCCTGAAATAGCTGTTTTTGGTTGAAAATCATGCAGAAAGTGACGGGAGGGCGCTGACGTGGCGGCAGCAAGAGGGGGAATAAGACAACGGTAAAATAACTACGCTAAGCTCCGCAGGATGGACGGCATTTCGTATGATTGGCCTCTGTTTAATTAGTAGTTAGTAGTTGTTAGCTGTCAGTGTGCTAATAATTAACAACTACTGACTAGCAACCAAATATTATTTAAATGGACTGGGCGTGAAGCAAAGCACAAAAATAGCGACCATCACCCAGCCCAGCACTTGGCGTCCCCGGCTCAGCGGCCGTTCGTCGGGGGCCGGCGGGTGGTAGATGCCGGTGAGGCGGCCCAGCAGCAGCCCAAACACCAGCCAGCCGGGGTTGCCCAAAATGCCGGGGAAGGCGACCGTACAAGCCACCTGCGCCGCCCAGATGCCCGCCGCCAGCAGCAGTCCCTGGTGCGGCCGGGGCAGCACCCGCCAGAATATCAGCGCCAGATAGCCCGCGTATACCGGCCCGCCGTAGAGCCAGGTTTGCCAGCCCTCGCGCACCGAAAACAGGCCCAGCCCGGCGTAAAAAATAAAACCCACGAACAGCACCGGCGCCAGCTGGTTGAACCGCCGCCGGCCCAGCAGGCCGTAGAGGATGTGGCCGCCGTCGAGCTGGCCCATCGGCAGCAGGTTGAGGGCTGTGAAGAACAGGCTGAGGGCCCCGGCCAGCAGCACGGGGTAGTGCATCAGCTCGTTGGGATGGGGCAGGCGGGCAGGGTCGGCAAAAATGGTTTCGAGGAATTGGTAGAGCAGGGGCTTGGCCAGGGTGATGCCTTGCACGCCGGGCGGGTACACATGGCGGGCATAATCGGCGCCGTAGCGGGCGTATTCGGGATGAACCGAGAACAGATAGGCCAGCGGCGGCAGGTGCGTGAAGCCGTAAATCAGCAGCGGCACCGCCACCAGAAACCCCGCCAGCGGCCCGGCCAGCCCGATATCGAAAAACTCGCGCCGCGAAAAAATCCGGTCCCGGATGCGGATGATGGCCCCAAACGTGCCCAACCCCATCGGAAACGGGATGTAGTAGGGCAGCGACGCACGCACCCGGTTGTAGCGGGCCGTGAAATAATGCCCAAACTCGTGCACCGTGAGCACGCCCAGAAACGGCAGCGCAAACCACAGCCCGCGCCGCAGCTCGGCCCCCAGCGCCGGCCCGCGCAGCTGAAACACATCCAGCGGCAAAAAGTCGACAGCGCCCCGCGTGAGCTGAATGCCGGCCAGCGTGGTGGTAACCAGCGTCACCAGAAACAGCCCGATGTGCAGCGCCGCCGTGCGGCCCGCCGACGGCGCCGGCCGCTCAAACCGCCGAAACAGCTTCCGCGCCCGGCGGGCCTCCAGGGCCGCCTCTGCCGTGGGTGGCGCCGCGGCATCGGCCGGAAAACCCGCGAAATCAGACTCAGGAGTGGGCAGGGGCGTATTCTCGGGGAAAGGCACGGAGGGCTTCGGGCAAGGCGGTGACGAGGGTGAGGGGCGGGGCCAGGTGCAGCACCCGCAGCCCCAGGCGGCGGGCCGTGGCAATGTGCTGCGGGCTGTCCTCGATGAACAACGTATCCGCCGGCTGCCAGTTCATTTCGGCCAGCGCGTACCGGAATATTTCTTCGCCCGGCTTGCGCAGGCCCACTTCCTGGGAGTAGAACACCCGGTCGAGCACGTCGGCAATGCCGTTTTTGAAGCCGTATTTCGACGCCAGGCGCTGGTTGATTTCGGCGATGTGCAGCGCGTTGGTGTTCGAGAGCAGCGCCGTTTGGTGGCCCTGCCGCCGCAGCTCGCCGATGAGGGCGAGGCGCTCGGCGGGCACGTCGAGCAGCATGGCATGCCAGGCCGCGTCCAACTCGGCATCGGTGGCGTCGAGGTCGTAGGCGGCGCGCAGCCTGGCCCGGAACTCGGCGGGCGTGAGGTGGCCGGTTTCAAACCGGTCAAACAGCTCGGCCTGTTGGGCCTGGCTGAAGGCAATGGTGCTGCCCGCCCGGCTCAGGCGGCGCATGGCGGTGGGGGTCGCGTCGTAATCAATGTCGATGATAACGCCGCCGAAATCGAATAGCAGGTGGGGAAGCATGGGCTGACTTGTTTTTCCGTCCGCGAAGGTCGTACTTTTGCGCCGTTGGAGGGCCGGAAACGGCAAGGGTTGAGGTGAAAGATGACTGCCTCCGGCACCGGGCCTATAGCTCAATCGGTTAGAGCAGCTGACTCATAATCAGCAGGTCCTTGGTTCGATTCCAAGTGGGCCCACTAAAAGCCCCTCTACGGCAACGTAGAGGGGCTTTTTTGATATTATGCATCCAATGCAAACCATAGGCCCTGCCACCGCAGTGGCGCTTAGGAGGGCAGATTAGGGGTTTGCAGCGATAAGGCAATGGGGCCGAGCTGCGCGTGGAGCTGCTGGCGGGCCCGCCCGCCGACGTGGACGCTGATGGCGTACAAATCCGTTTCCCCGGCCACGTACCGGTCGTAGAGGGCGAGCAATTCGGCCGTAGGCGCGTGCCCTTCGGCCAGGGTGATGGCCAGCGCTTGGTCGGCAATGGCCCGCCGCTGCTCACGGGTGTGTTCCGCTGGGCCAAAATTCAACTCGTAGTGCATGGGAAAGTGCGGAAAGCGTTGCGGATACCCATGGTTAAATGGTTCAGCTTGGAGCGCCCCGAAGGTACTTCGCAGGAAAGCGAAACCGCGCCCCTTGCAACCGCACCCGTTGCGAGCGTAGGGCCCACCGGGGAACCTTGGGGTGTGGGGCACGTTAAATAACCCAAGTTGCGGAGTAGCCGCCGCGCGGCGACAGGTTGGTAGCATTTGTGCTATCAGGCCGGCGAAGCCGCGTAGCGGTGACAGATTTACGGGCGCCTCGGTCACCGCTACGCGGCTTTAAGCCTCAATATCCGGCGGTGGCTACCAACCTGTCGCCGCGCGGCGGCTACTCCGCAACTTGGGTTAAATAGTCAACCATTGCTTGAGCCTCCATGAAGAAAACCCGTGCTGCCGCACTGCTTGCCCTTGCCAGCGTGTTGTTGGGCGCCTGCAATGGCCCCTCATCCCACCAGCCCATCACCGGCAACCACCCGGCCCCGCCGGTGGCCGACAGCCTGACCGCGTCCGATACCAGCGCGTTCACGCCGGGGCATGCGGTGCCTTTCGTCAGCCCCATCAAGGCCGGGCGCGTCCTGGGCGAGCAGTCGCCCTCGCCCCCTGCCAGCCGCACTCATTGAGATGGTAGTCGTAGGTTTTTCCCGGAGACAAGAACGCGCCACCGCCAAAAAGTTGGCATTAGTATGGCTTTCTCCGTTGGGCTGGTCAGACGCTTTTTGCTGCTTGCGGGCGGGCGATGCCCCCGGATGCGGGCTTTTGCCAGCGACCTGCCGCTGGAGTCGGCGCTGTGGGTGCCCATGGAGCCGGCCGGGGTATGGGCTGCGTCGGTCGATGTGGAAACAGCAGGGGAGTAGCGCTCAAAAGTTTCGCGAGGAGAAACCAGGCTGGCAGATTTGGCACAGATTGACGTGATAGGTTTGGGCAAAAAATGCTTTCCTGCCATGGCTCGCACGCTCCCCTTCTTTCGCCACACCGCGCACGTTACTGGCCTGATGGCCCCCGCGCCCGAGCCGGAGCGCTATCCCTTTCATGACAACGACGTCTGCCCCATCGGCCAGGAAGTGAAGGCCAGCGGCGAGTGGCAGTATTACGAGCCCGCGCAGATAGCGGAAACGCGCGCCCGCTGCCCCATCTGCGCCGAGCTCGGCCGCCCGGCCGGCCGCGCTGTCCAAAGCAATAATCCTTAAAAGGTTCTGCGCCGGGCAGTGGTGGTTAAAGGGCGTTGCACGTTGTGCCTGGGGCTTTTTCACGCGCAGAATCCCAAGGTTTTCGTAGTTTGGCGGCATGAACACACGCCTGCTTACCAAATTCCGCATCTTCAAGCTGACCCATGAGCGCACGCCGGGGCACGATACCGTCTGGTCGTTCAAGCCCTTGGTGGGGGAGGAGAACCATGAGTTCGATAGCGAAGCAGCCGCCCACGAGTGGGTGGCAGACAACCCCGAAATCATGATTCGGTGCCGGGAGTTTATCATCGTTCCCGTCTACCACCTGGTACTTGCGTAAGTGCCGCGACGCGTAGCTGCGCGGCCATCAGCGAGCAGTCCGGCCAATACCGGCCTGGTCTTTTGGGGGTGCCCGGTATCTTTTTTTCGCTGCCAGATTATAGTGCTGCATGTCGACCGAAATCACCATCGTTAAAGTATACGTCGAGCGCTACCGCCACGTGCCCGAGCGTATTCTGACCACCAAAGATGCCCGCTACCAGGAGTTGCAGGAGTTGCTCTACCACATCACGCACACCCGCGACACCTCGCCGGAGCAGGAGGCCCGGCGGCTGGTGGAAGCCCTGAAAGCCGCTGGCATAGTGCGGCCCCGGTACTACACCGTGGTGGGCCCACCGCCGTGGACGGAGGTGACGAAGGGTGCTTTTTCGGATACCTGAGTTGGCCGTTTCGGTGGGGCCTTGCGCTGGCCACAGTCACGGGTTGAGCAAGGGATTGCCTACGTTCAGGGAGCTACCGGTCGTGAGCGAGAGCACGGCGCCGGTGTTCAGGGACAGGTTGCGGGCCCGTTGGGTTTTGGCCACGCTGGGCTGATGCGGCGTGCCGCCCGGGATGGTGACGTTGTTGAGGGCGGTGGGCACCAGTGACGGCGTCCAGTTGGCCGCCGTGTCCCAGTCGGAGCTGGTGTTGCCGTTCCAGGTCAGTGGCGCCGAAGAGGGAATGGCCACCGCCAGGTCGCGGATTTCAAAGTTCAGCAGCGTGCTGGCGGGCACGGTGTTGCCCAGCAGCGTGGCGATGCCGGTGGCCAGGTCGAGGCGGTACAGGTTGCTGGCCCGGGTGCCGTTGGGGCGCAGGTCCGTTACTTCGGTGAGGTAGCCAGCGGTTGTGTTCGCGGTGGCATCGTAATAAATATCCAGCTCCAGGTCGTGGGGCGTGCCAATGCCGTAGGTGCCCGCCGATGGCCCCGAGGGAATGACGAACATGACCGTGCTCTGCGTGGTCATGGCCCCGCTGTTGGGCAGGGCTAGTGTCGAAAGCAGGCCGTTGTTCAGGTAGTCGAGGCCGTAGAGCGTGGTGCTGGGGCTGCCCGCGAAGGAGTTGGTGTACGCCACGGTGCCCACGCCGGGGTCGGCCGGGGTGCCGCCGGCGTAGTTCAGGTTGGCGTCGGTGCCGGCCAGGGCGCCGGTGGCGGGGCTGAGGCGGTAATTGGCGTCGCTGGTGCTCACCACCCGAATCAGGTCGGCCACGGGGTTGAAGTCGAAACCGATGCGCTCACCGGTCCCGCCCAGCTCCAGCCGAATGGCACCGCTCACGGGCGTGGCCACGTTGGTGGTGGTGTTCAGCACGTACAGCTGCGCGTTGTTGCCCGCCGTCGCCGCATCATACCCCAGGCCGTAGAGCACGTTATCGGCGGGCCGGAAATCGATGCCCACCAGCGTCTGGCCGGGCGTGACGCCCGTGATGGCGGTGGGAGTAAGATTGAGGGAGGCGCCGGTCGTGGCATCAATCGTAATCAGGGCCTGCTGGCCCACGGGGGCGCCCTGGACGTTGCTGCCCGCAACGGTACCCAGGCCATAAATGGTTTGGGCCGGCGCCACCATAGCCAGCAGCAGTGCGGCCGCGAGCAGTACCGCGCGCCGTGCCGCCGCTGAGCGCTGACCAGCAGCCGGCTGAACGAGCATAGAGGTTTCCATAGCAAGTTGAGGGAGCTTAAATATGCGAAGGACACTACCCTGGGCGGCGGCCCCTGGCCGCTTAACGCAGACCGATTAAGTGCCTTGAGAAGCAGCCTTAGTAACCTGGGCAGTTGATTGACCGATTTTGACAGGACTTTGTGAAGATAAATTATGAGCCAGATATATGCAACAGCCCCAAGGCCAGAGGCTCCGGTTGGACAGGCCGAAACGGCCGCTGCGGGGGCATTTGCCCCATTGCGGCGGCCTAAAAAAAAGCGAATTTTTGTTTCTGGGGTAAAATATTCAGGATATTAATTTTATATATTTAATGCTCGTATTCGCGGCATCGCCGCGCCAGCACCGGCCGGGGCGGAACTACCGCGTGCGCCCGATTCCTTACTGCCAACCGCACTCAGCAAGCAATGAGCAACAAACTGACATCCCAGCAGCTTGCCACCGCGGCGGCGGCGGCCGGGTTTGAGCCCCGAGCCGTGCGGGCCGTTATCCAGGTCGAGACCGGGGGCCGGGGGTACGACAAAATCACCGGTTTCCTGCTGATTCAGTTCGAGCCCAGCTGGTTCCGCCGCAAGCTGCCCACGGCCACCGCGCAGGCCATTGCCGCCGCCGCCACGGCCGTGGCCCGGCACACCGCCACGCCGGCGCAGGCCGCGCTGCTGCAGGACTGGGTCACGACCCAGGCCAACGGCGTGGAAGGGCAGGTGAATGAGCGGCTGGCGTTCGACGCGGCCCGCCGGATTGACCCGCACGCCGCCGACCTGGCCACGAGCTGGGGCCTGCCCCAAATGATGGGTTTCAACCACGCGGCAGGCGGGTTTGCCACCGTCGAGGCCATGATTGAGGCCTTCCGCCAAGCGGAAGCCAACCAGCTGGCCGCCATGCTGCGCTTCATCAAAGCCACCCCGCGCATGGCCTCCGCCCTCAGGAAGCGGGACTGGGGCGTGTTTGCGTACTACTACAACGGGGCCGGCTACAAGGCTTTCAAATACGACAAGCGGCTGGCCCAGGCCTACGCCTCCCTCGCCTGAGCCCGCATTTCGCCGTTTCAACTCCGACCTTCTATGGCGCACGCCTTTCAACTAGACCCCGGTGCCCAGGCCAATGCCCGGCGCGGCCTCCTGGCCCAGGCCGTGGCAGAGCGCAAGGGCAGCCGGGCCGATTTTGCCCCGCTTTACGAAGACCGATGGCTGATCGACACCGCCGTGATTGGCCACCTGGCGTGCATCCGCGGCGAGTGGCGCGTGAGCCTGGTTTTTGTGCACGTGCACAACCCGTTGCGGTTCATCAAGCGGCACATCACCGCGCACCCCACCCAGGCGCGGGCCGCGCAGCAGGCCTACTACATGCGCCGCCTCGCGGCCAAAGACCAGCGCGGCACCCTCGCCGTAAGCGTGGAGCAGCTCCGGCTGAGTCCTAATTAGAAGCAATGTTCATCGAAAAAAACGGTGCCAGCCGGCACTATTTTTTGGGAGGTGCAAATGCAGCGGGGGAATCCCACCAACGACCTTTTCCCGTAGGTAGCCTCTTGTGCTGAACACGCCGGAAACTCGTTTCAGGGCCCGTAAAGGCCATGCGCGGGCCTTGTGTGCATGTGTTGCCGCACTCGAAATCGATTGCGGATTTTTTATAGGGACGAGTTTAGTCTTTTCTGAGTTGACTATAAGGGAATTGCTGAGCGATAGAAAGGGGGATTATCGGGAAAATTTTTCTACATTACGGTACGCATCTGCGGTTACCCGGCAATTGGCTGAGTAATACTTTTTCACATTTTCTTCCTCTCATCCTATGGCTAATGTTTTGTGGCTTCAGGGGGGCGCGTGCAGTGGCAACACCATGTCGTTTCTCAATGCCGAAGAGCCCACCGTCGTCGATTTAGTGACGGACTTTGGCATTAACATCCTTTGGCATCCATCCATCGGGCTTGAGATTGGAGCGCAGGTGAACGACCTGCTGAAGGACATCATTGCCGGCAAGGTGACGATGGACATTCTCGTGTTTGAGGGCACCATCATCCAGGGGCCCAACGGCACGGGCACGATGAACTACTTCGCCGAGCGGCCCATGAAGGATTGGGTGAAAGAGCTGGCCGCCGTGGCCGGCTACGTGGTGGCCATTGGCGACTGCGCCACCTGGGGCGGCATTCCGGCCGTGGACCCCAACCCGAGCGACTCGGTGGGCATGCAGTTTTTTAAGAAGCACAAGGGCGGTTTTCTGGGCATTGATTTCGTGTCGAAGGGCGGCCTGCCGGTCATCAACATTCCGGGCTGCCCGGCCCACCCGGACTGGATTACCCAGATTCTGGTGGCCATTTCCACCGGCCGCATCGGCGATGTACTGATTGATGAGTACCACCGGCCGCGCACGTTCTTCACCGATTTTACCCAGACGGGCTGCACCAACGTGGTGAACTTCGCCAACAAGATTGACGGCGGGTTTGGCAAGCGCGGCAACGGCTGCCTGTTCTACGAAGTGGGCTGCCGCGGGCCGATGACGCGCTCGAGCTGCAACAAAATTCTCTGGAACCGGCAATCGAGCAAGACGCGGGCCAACCACCCCTGCCTGGGCTGCACCGAGCCCGGCTTTCCGCACAACGACCTGGTGAAGGGCAGCGTGTTCAAAACCATGCGCTACCTGGGCGTGCCCGACGATACCCCTACCGGCAACTCCAAAATCGGCTACATGCTGCGGGCGGGCTTCGAGAAAACCCTGGGCGTGCTGGAAGGCGCGGCGGGCATCACAAAGGCGTTTAACGAAGGCTCGAAATAAGACCTTGGGCTACATGGCGGTCATGCTGAGCGTAGTCGAAGCATCTCTGCCGCCTAACTAAAATCAATTGATTTACTGCTGCGGTAGAGATGCTTCGACTACGCTCAGCATGACGTTCTCGTCGCATCATAGTCTCATTCTTTAAAAATCCCGCCCGATGGCAACTTTAGTTAAAGAACTCAACATTTCGCCGGTTGGCCGCGTGGAAGGTGACCTGGACGTGCGCGTATACATGGAAAACGGCGTGGTGACCCGCGCTCACACCCAGGCCGCCATGTTCCGGGGCTTCGAGCGCATTATGGCGGGCAAGGACCCGCAGGCCGGCCTGATTGTGACGCCGCGCATCTGCGGCATCTGCGGCGGCTCGCACCTGTACTGCGCGTCGTCGGCGCTCGACACGGTGTGGAAAACCACGCTCACGCCCAACGCGTTGCTGCTGCGCGCCATTGGCCAGGCCACGGAGACAGCGCAGAGCATTCCGCGCTGGTTCTACGCCATTTTTGCCACCGATATGGCCAACAAAAAGTTCGCCAACAAGCCGTTGTACGCGGAGGTGGTGAAGCGCTTTTCGGCTTACGTGGGCACCTCGTTTCAGAAGGGCGTCACGGCCTCGGGCCGGCCGGTGGAGGTGTACGCGCTGTTTGGCGGGCAGTGGCCGCACAGCAGCTACATGGTGCCCGGCGGCGTGATGTGCGCCCCCACGCTGAAGGACATTACCCGCGCCCACGCCATCATGAACCAGTTTCGCAAAGACTGGCTCGAAACCGTGTGGCTGGGCTGCTCGGTGGAGCGCTACCTCGAAATCAAAACCTGGGACCAATTACTGGCCTGGGTGGATGAGAATGAGTCGCAGAAAAACAGCGACCTCGGCCTGTTTATCCGGGCCGGGCTGCAGTTTGGGCTCGACAAGTTTGGGCAGGGCGTGGGCAAGTACATCACCACCGGCACGTACCTGGAAAAGGACCACTACAACCAGCCCACCGTGGAGGGGCGCAATGCGGCGCTCATCAGCCGGGCCGGCTTTTACGATGGCAGGAACTACTCGGTGTTCGACCATATGAAGGTGAAGGAATACGTGGAGCACTCCTGGTACGAAACCGTGCCCGGCGCCCACCCCTGGAGCGAGCCGCTGCCCACGCCGGTGCCGTCCCAAAGCCTGCACAACTCCGACGTGAGCGGCAAGTATTCGTGGTCGAAATCGCCGCGCTACATGGAAATGGCCGCCGAAGCCGGCCCCCTGGCCCGCGTGGTCATCAACGCCGACCCCGGCCACCTGGCCCCGCACCAGCTCTACGACCCACTCTTCGGCGACATCATGAAGCAAATCGGGCCGAGCGTATTTACCCGCGTGCTGGCCCGCATGCACGAGGCCCCGCGCAACTACCACTACGTGGACCAATGGCTGCGCCAGCTGGACCTCAACGGCGAGTTCTACATCAAGCCCGAGGAGCGCGACGGCCAGGGCTTCGGAGCCACCGAGGCCGCCCGCGGTGCCCTGGCCCACTGGATTGAAATCGAGAACGGCGTCATCAAAAACTACCAGGTAGTGGCCCCCACCACCTGGAATGTGGGCCCGAATGACGCATCGGGCCAGGCCGGCCCCATCGAAGCGGCCCTGACCGGCATTGAAATCGAAGACGAAAGCGACCCGGTGGAAGTGGGCATGGTGGCCCGCTCGTTCGACTCGTGCCTGGTGTGCACGGTGCACGCGCATGATGCGAAGAGCGGCAAGACGCTGGCCAAGTTTAAGCTATGAGAAAATAGCACTTCATGCTGAGCTTGCCGAAGCATCTCTACCTCGATAGTAATTCAATCGAAGCAACGAAGCGGTAGAGATGCTTCGGCAAGCTCAGCAGGACGGGTTGGTGTGACGTTCTTTTTAATTCATTAATTTCTGCCGCGTGACTCCAAAAACCGCCATTCTCGGCTTCGGCAACCCGGTGCGCAGCGACGACGGCATTGGCTGCTACGTCATTGAGCAGCTGCGGCAGCGTTCGGACCTGCCGCCGCAGGTGAGCCTGTTCGATATGGGCACTTCGGCATTCGAAGTGCTTTTTCAGCTGGCCGGGCACGGGCAGTTCATCATCGTGGATGCGGTGGTAAACTCCGGCGAACCCGTGGGGACGCTGTTCCGGCTGCCGGCTGAAGCGGTGGAAGCGGCCATTCAGGACGACCCGATGGTGTTTCTGCACGGGCTGAAATGGGACCAGGCGCTGTCCTACGCCCGAAAAATTCTGCGCGAGCAGTACCCCGACGACATCACCGTTTTCCTGATTGCCGTGGACGATACGCACCTCGACGTGGGCCTCTCGGAGGCCGTGCGCGCCGCCGGCAACCAGGTTCTTGACCACATTTTTCATGAGTGCCTTGCAAATCAAAAACGGCCATCTGCTGCTGCCCGCTGAGTTTGCCGCGCGGGCTTTTCCGCACGAAGAGCAGATTCGCCTCGTGTACTACCCCGACCGCCACGAACTGCTGATGGCGGCCAAGTCGGACATTTTCTTCGAGAAGATGCACAAGACCCAGTGGCTGGTGCTGAAAGAGCGCAACCCGCAAGGCGACAAAGCCATTCTCATCCGCGACATTCTGCTTGACCACGACCTCGACCTGCACGACCGCGAAGTGCTTTACGACCTCCAACCCACCGGCATCCTATGCGTGACCCTGTAACCCCCCTGCTCACCCTCGTTGCCCCGCCCGGAATGGCGGCCGAACTCGCTGCCGCGCTGCACCGCGAGCCGCGCCTGCACGAGCTGGTGCGGGTGGTGGCCGACGCTCCTGCCGAAGAGGCCGGCCCGGTGCTGGTAATTGGCCTAGCCGGCATCACAGGCAGAGTGGACTGGTCGGAAGCGCTGCCGCCCGTGGTGCTGCCCCAGCCGCTGCCGTTCACCAAAGCCAACCTGTTGGCGCTGGTGTTTCTGCACCTCGGCAACTGGGAGAAAGCCTACGAGTACGCGGCGGCTGATGCCACGCTGCGCGATGACCTGGACCTGCTGAACCGGCTGCAAGCGGGGGTTTCGGCAGAAGCCCCGGCGGCCCCAATCAATGACGTGGGCAGCTTCCGGCACTACCGCCGCTGGCACAACCGCGCCGTGGCCCTGCACTACGGCAACCTCGCCCGCCCGGCTCAGGCCAACGACCTGCATGCGGCTTACCAGCAGGCCATTGCCCATGCGCCCGCTGCCGCTTGGCAGGCGTTTTCGGCCAAGCACTACGCCACGTTTCTGCTCGATAACGGGCAATTGAACGAGGCCTGCCGGCAGCTGGCTGCCGCCCAGAACTTACCACTGGATGCAACCGCCTATCACGAATTATTATCCATCGAAACCGGCGTGCTGCTCCAGCAGCTCACCGTGCCGTATGATGCGGCGCTGCTCAGTGAATTGAAGGACAAGCTCTGGCAGACGCTGCAATATCACGAGCAGCATGACCGGGGCCTGAACGCCGCCCTCACCCTGCTCGATGCCGCGCAGGTAGCCAACTTCTCCGACAGCTTTGCCGAGGCGCTGGGCTACCTCAACCGTGCCGTGGCCCTGCTCGAAACCGAAGACGCGCCCGAGCTGCTGGCCAACGCGCAGTACCGCAAGGGCGTGCTGCTCTTCACCTGGGCGCAGAACGGCAACCCGCAGTTCTACCGCGGGGCCATGACGGCTTACCAACAGGCCCTCAAGGTGTTCACCCGCAACGACGCTTACCCGGTGTTTGCCGAAATCCAGCATCATTTGGGCATTATCTACTCGGAAATTCCCGATGAGGTGAAGAAGAAATCCATTTGGGCGGCCGTGTCGGTGAGCTCCTTCAATCAGGCGCTGGAATACTTCACCCGCGAAACGCACCCCTACGAATACGCCACCATCAGCAACCACTACGCCAACGCCCTCACCAAATACCCGCTGGCCGCCCGCACCGACAACTTTGCCAAAGCCCTCGACTATTACCGCGAAGCCCTGGCCGTGCGTACTGCTCGCGACTACCCCTATGAGCGGACGCTGACCATCCTCAATTTTCTGGAAGCGGCCTGGCAGGTGAATCTGGAAAACTACCCGGAGCCGGAAGTGCTATTGACCGAAATGACAGGCTACGCACAGCAAGTCAGCCAACTGGTGGACGACCCGGCGCTGCGGGAGGAGGCGCAGCGGCACTTGGCGCAGCTGGAACTATTGCAGGTGGGATGAGTCGCTCTCCACGGCTTACCTCACCCCCCGGCCCCCTCTCCCGCGGAGAGGGGGAGCCTACCGTCTCAAAAAATAATTGATTTTCAACGTTCCAAACAATTCAAAAACCTTCCTTTAACCCATCAACGCTTCCCTACTAAGCCCACGCCGCCATGACACCCTCTCTCCGCAGGAGAGGGGGCCGGGGGGTGAGGTAAGCCGTGGAGGGCGAAACCCGAACCAACCCTAAAAAAATGCATGAAGTCTCCCTCGTCCGCAACATCATTCGCACGCTCGAAGACGAGTTCGGGGCGGAGGGCGTGGCGCGGGTGCGCGACGTGTATTTGCGGGTGGGGCTGCTCTCGAACGTGGAGCCGGCCCTGATGCAGAACGCCTTCTGGGCCGTGCAGGCGGCCGAGCGGTGCTACGACCAGTTGACGCTGCACGTCGAAGTGCTGCCAATCCTGGTAGTGTGCGAATTGTGCGGGCACGAATCGACCATAACCAACTACCGGTTTCGCTGCGCGGCCTGCGATACGCCCACCAAAAACATCACCCAGGGCACCGAATTGCTGATTCATCGGGTGTCGTTTGAAGAAGAATCCCAACCCGCTACCCCCTCCCACCCATGAACACGCCCAAATCGAACCAGGCCCCGCTGGGCAAAGTGCAGGTGGAGGAAACTTCGCTGCACCTGCTGAAGATGAACGACTTCATCGCCAAAAATATCCGCGAGCGGATGGCGGCGAATAATACGCTCGTTATCAACATCTGCTCGGGGCCGGGCAGCGGCAAAACCAGCCTGCTCCAGGAAACTGCCCGCCGCCTCAAGGACCAGCTAAAACTGTCGGTGCTGGTGGGCGACCTCGAAACCGAGCGCGACGCCGACCGCATCCGTCAGGCCGGCATCGACAGCCTGCAAATCGTGACCGGCGGCACCTGCCACCTGGAGGCCCAGATGGTGTTTCAGGCCCTCGACCATATCGAGCTGGCGGGCGTCGATATCCTGTTCATCGAGAACGTGGGCAACCTGGTGTGCCCGGCGTCGTTCGACCTCGGCGAGGATTTCCGGGTGGTGCTGCTGGCCACCACCGAGGGCGACGACAAGCCCAAAAAGTACCCCCGCATGTTTGTTACCAGCGAATTGCTGGTCATTTCCAAGTCCGATTTGCTGCCCTACCTGCCGTTTTCGGTGGAGGCCGCCACGCAGGATGCCCGCGACTGCAACCCCGAAATCGAGGTGCTCACGCTATCCAGCTACAAGGGTGAGGGCATGGACGGCTGGTGCGCCTGGGTGCTGGCCAAAGTAGCGGAGAAAAAGCGGGCTGCCGAGCCCCAGCTCGCGTGAAAACCTGGCACGTCCATTTGCGGGGCCGGGTGCAGGGCGTTGGCTTCCGGCCGCTGGTGTTCCGGCTGGCGCAGGCGCTGGGCCTGTGCGGCACCGTGAGCAACGGGGCCGACGGCGTGCACGTTCACCTGCAAACTGACGAGGCGACGGCCGCCGATTTCCTGGCCCGCGTGCAGGCCGAGGCCCCGCCGCTGGCCGTACTGTCGGGCGTGGAAGTGGCGGTGATGGACCAGCCGGCCTACGCCGGTTTTGGCATTATCGAAAGCACTGCCGAGGCGCGCACCGGCCTCTGGCTCACGCCTGACCTTGGGATGTGCGCCGCCTGCCGCGCCGAGCTGCACGACCCGGCCAACCGCCGTTTCGGCTACGCTTTCATCACCTGCACCGACTGCGGCCCGCGCTACTCCATTGCCCACGGCCTGCCCTTTGACCGGGCCGAAACCAGCATGGCCGCCTTCCCGCCCTGCCCCGCCTGCGCCGCCGAATATGCCGACCCCGCCAACCGCCGCTTCCACGCCCAAACCATTTCCTGCCCTGCCTGCGGCCCCGCGCTGCAAGGCTGGGTGGATGATGACCCCGTGCCATCAGGTGGAGAATTGGCCGAAGTAGATGCCCAGCTGCGCGCCGGCCGCACCGTGGCCGCGAAGGGCATTGGCGGCTACCTGCTGCTCTGCGATGCCACCAATGCCGCCGCCGTGCAGCGCCTGCGCCAGCGCAAGCACCGCCCATCCAAACCGCTGGCCGTGCTCTATCCCGATGCCGAAACCCTGCGCGCCGACTGCCATTTAGCTGCGGTCGAGCTGGCCGAATTGACCAGCCCGGCCGCGCCCATTGTGCTGCTGGCCGTGCGCGAAACGCCCGCCTCGGGCGTGGCCCTGGCGGCTGTGGCCCCCGGCCTGTGCCAGTTGGGCGTGATGCTGCCCGCCGCGCCGCTGCTGGAGTTGGTGGCCCGCCAATTTGGCCGGCCGCTGGTGGCTACCAGCGGTAACATCAGCGGCAGCCCCATCATTTATGAAGATGATGTGGCCCGCACCCGGCTGCGCCCGGTGGCCGATGCGCTATTGGCCCACAACCGCGCCATCGTGGTGCCACAGGACGATTCGGTGATGCGGTTTTCGCCCCGCCACCAGCAGCGCATTTTGCTGCGGCGCGGGCGCGGGCTGGCACCGGCGGTGCCGCTTCCCACTACGCCTACAGTTGCTGCCTCAGCCACCAACGTTTCCACCGATAATGCCGACACGCCCAATATGCTGGCTTTCGGCGCTTCGCTGAAAAGCACCTTCGACTGGGCAGTGCATGGGCAGGTTTATGCCAGTCAATACCTGGGAGACTTGGAGAGTTTCGACACGCAGGAGGGTTTTCGGCACGCGCTGGCCCATTTTCAGCAGCTGCTGCGGGTGAAAAAACCGGCTCAGGTGCGCGCCGATGCCCACGCCGGCTACTTCGCAACGCAGCTGGCCACCGAGCTGGCCACCGAATGGCAGGTGCCGCTGCACCTCGTGCAGCACCACGCCGCCCACCTGGCAGCCGTCCTCGCCGAGCACGCCCCCAGCCCCGCGCCCACGCTCGGCATCATCTGGGACGGCACCGGCTACGGCACCGACGGCCACATCTGGGGCGGTGAGTTCCTCCTGAATTCTCCAGTGGCAGCTGAAGTTTCTTCTGCTGCCACAGCACCCCGGCGCCTCACGCACTTTGCTTATTTCGACGCGTTGCTGGGCGACAAAATGCCGCGTGAGCCGCGCCTGTCGGCCTTTTCGCTGGCCCGGCAACTGCGTGGAGGCGAGGTCCTGTTGCACGGCAAATTCACCGCCCGCGAGTACGATTTATACACCCGGCTACTCAGTCATAACCAGCTCAAAACCAGCAGCGTCGGCCGCCTCTTCGATGCGGTGGCTTCCGTGTTGGGTTTGGCCGACGTGGTGAGCTACGAAGGCGAAGCCGCGCTGCTGCTTGAGACGCTGGCGACTGACTACGTGGCCCGCCACGGCTACGAATTAGGGCATGAGTATCTGCGCGACTGGGATGGCGCTGGCAATGTCCCGACTCAGCGAATACTGCAGGAAATTCTGGACGACGTGCAGGCGGACAGGCCGGCCGATTTCATCGCGGCGGCTTTTCATCATTCACTGATTAGCATCATCGAAAAAGTAGCGGCGGCGCAAGGAGTACGGCGGCTTGCTTTCAGCGGCGGCGTGTTCCAGAATGCGCTGCTGGTAGACTTGCTGATTGAGCGGCTGTCAAGGAGTTTCACGTTGCTCTTTCATCAGCAGCTGGCGCCGAATGATGAGTGCATTGCCTTCGGGCAGCTGTTTGCCGCCGATTTCAACCCAACAGCCTGTCATGCTGAGCTCAGCGAAGCATCCCTGCCACGCCGCCGTGGCTCCCCTCTCCACGGGAGAGGGGCCGGGGGTGAGGTTGGCGCGGGCCGGACTGCAACGAAGCAGTAGAGATGCTTCGACAAGTGGACGTCAGATGAGCAGGACGTTTTCTTTTCACTAAATCACCTTTCCACCTAACCCCATCATCCTATGTGTTTAGCAATTCCCGGTAAGATAAAATCCATTGAGCTGCAGTACGGCGGCCTGGTGCGCATGGCGAAAGTGGAGTTTGGCGGCATTGTGAAAGAAGCCAGCCTCGACATGGTGCCGCACGCCAAAATAGGCGACTACGTGCTGGTGCACGTGGGCGTGGCCATCACCATCGTGGACGAGGAGGAGGCCGAAAAGTCCTTCGCCTACCTGCGCGAAATCGGCGAGCTGGATGAGCTGGTGGCCGGCAGCCAAATCGACAAACCGTATTAGCCATGAAATACCTGTCCGAATACCGCGCCCCCGAGCTCGTGGAGCAATACCTCGCCGAGCTGCACCGCACCGCCACCCGGCCGTGGACCATCATGGAAGTGTGCGGCGGCCAGACGCATAGCCTGGTCAAAAACGGCATTCTGAGCCTGCTGCCGACCAACGTGCGCATGGTGCACGGTCCCGGCTGCCCGGTGTGCGTCACGCCCCTGAACCTGATTGACAAAGCCGTGTACCTGGCCGAGAAGTGCGGCGTAATCTTATGCTCCTACGGCGACATGGTGCGCGTGCCCGGCTCGGAGCGCAGCCTGCTGGAAGCCAAGGCCAACGGCGGCGACGTGCGCATCCTCTACTCGCCGCTGGAGGCCGTGCAGATTGCCCAGCAGAACCCCGGCCGCGAGGTAGTGTTTTTCGCCGTGGGCTTCGAAACCACCGCGCCGGCCAACGCCCTGTCCGTGGTGCACGCCCGGCGGCTGGGGCTCACCAATTACTCCATTCTGGCCTCGCACGTGCTGGTGCCGCCGGCCATGGAAGCAGTGATGGACGACCCCGAAACCAACATCCAGGGCTTTCTGGCGGCCGGGCACGTCTGCACCATCATGGGCGTGTACGACTACGTGCCGCTGGTGCAGAAATACCAGGTGCCCATCGTCGTCACCGGCTTCGAGCCCGTCGATTTGCTGCAAGGCATCCTCATGACGGTGCGGCAGCTGGAGCGCGGCGAGGCCAGGCTCGAAAACCAGTACACCCGCGTGGTAAGCGACGATGGCAACCCCGATGCCCGCCGCGTCATCGAAGAGGTATTCGATGTGACGGACCGCGAGTGGCGCGGCATCGGCAACATCCCGCGCAGCGGCTGGGAAGTGCGCCCCGAGCTGGCCGCCTTCGACGCCAACCGCAAGTTCAACGTGAACATCGCCAAAGTCTCTGAGTGCGCCGACTGCATCGCCGGCCAGGTCCTCAAAGGCATCAAAAAGCCCAGCGAATGCAGCCAGTTTGGCAAGCGCTGCACGCCGCTCAATCCGCTGGGCGCGCCCATGGTATCGTCGGAGGGCGCGTGCGCGGCTTACTACCACTTCGCGCAGGCAGAGGCCCCGGTTTCTGTTTAACAATAGATAAAAGAACGTCATGCTGAGCGGAGTCGAAGCATCTCTACCGCTTCGTTGAATTGATTGGATTACTGCTGCACGCGAGATGCTTCGACTCCGCTCAGCATGACGTTCTTCCAACAACAAACATTCATCATTACCGCCCATCTCTATGAACCTCTCCTGCCCCATGCCGGTCCTGGATTTTGACGTGATAACGCTCGGGCACGGCAGCGGGGGCATCCTCACGCATCGGCTGCTGGAATCGGGCGTGTTCAGCCTCTTCAAAAACGACCTGCTCGATGAGCGCCACGACGGGGCCATTTTCGAGCTGACCGGCCGGCTGGCCTTCTCCACCGACAGCTACGTGGTGTCGCCCATTTTCTTCCCCGGCGGCAACATCGGCGAGCTGGCCGTGAACGGCACCGTGAACGACCTGGCCATGTGCGGCGCCATCCCGAAGTACCTATCCCTCAGCTTTATTCTGGAGGAAGGCCTGCCGATGACCGAGTTCTGGGACATCCTGGTTGCCATCCGCGACGCGGCCGTGCGGGCCGGCGTGCAGATTGTGACCGGCGACACCAAAGTGGTGGAGAAAGGCAAAGGCGACGGCATTTTCATCAACACCTCCGGCATCGGCCAGCTGCACCCGAAGGCCCGGATTGCCACCCGCCACGTCCGGGCCGGCGATAAAATCGTGGTATCGGGCCACGTCGCCACCCACGGCATTGCCATCATGAGCGTGCGCACCGGCCTCACCTTCGAAACCGACCTCGTGAGCGACACCGCCAACCTCAACCACACCGTGGCCGCCCTGCTCGATGAGTTCGGCGAGCAAATCCACCTGCTGCGCGACCCCACGCGCGGCGGCGTGGCCACCGTGCTCAACGAAATTGCCCAGGAAGCCCGCCTCGGCGTGGCTCTGGCCCAGCCCGCCATCCCGGTGCTGGAAGACGTGCAAAGCGCCTGCGAATTACTGGGCCTCGACCCGCTCTACGTGGCCAACGAAGGTGTTTTCCTGAGCGTGGTAGCCCCCGAAATCGCCGATGCTTTCGTGGCGAAGCTTCGGGAGCTGCCGCACGGCGCGGCCGCTGCCGTCATCGGCGAAGTGGTGGTCGAGCACCCGCGCCAGGTGGTGCTGCAAAGCCGCATCGGCGGCCGCCGCGTGGTGAGCATGCTGGTGGGCGAGCAGCTGCCGCGGATTTGTTGATTCGAACAGAAGTTTTAGAACGTCACGATAAAAGCCCGTCATGCTGAGCGGAGTCGAAGCATCTCCACCGCAATAGTAAATCAATCGTCGTAGCGAAGCGGTAGAGATGCCTCGGCTACGCTCGGCATGACGTTTTGAACAAGCCTTTCTCATCCCGTGGAATCCCTCACCATCTCCCTCTCTAAAAACCCAAACGCCGCCGCCGCGGCCAGCGCGGGCGCATCCAGCCCCACGGCCTCGCTGCCGGGCCGGCCGCCGCTGGTGACGGCCGCCACGGTGTTTCGGGGCGACCCTGGGAATCCGTTTCTGGCCCCGCGCGGGGTGTGGAAAGTGGGCCCGCGTCTGCTGGTGGCCGATACCGGCCAGAACCGCGTGTTCATCTGGAACCAGCTGCCGACCACCGAATTTGCTGAGCCCGACGTCGTACTCGGCCAGACGCAGCTGCTCGATACCGGCCGCAATTCGGGCCATCAGGTCGAGGCCGGCACGCTGCACTACCCGTCGGGCCTGTGGTCGGATGGGACGCGGCTGGTGGTGGCCGATGCCTGGAACCACCGCGTGCTCATCTGGCACCGCTTCCCGACGCGGCACGGGCAGCCGGCTGATGTGGTGGTGGGGCAGGCTGATTTCGCCGGGAATCAGCCCAATGAAAAGGGCATCGGCACCGCGCCCTCAACGCACAGCCTGAACTGGCCCTACGGGGTGTTTTCCGACGGACAGCGCCTCTGGGTGGCCGATACCGGCAACCGCCGCGTGCTGTTTTACGACCAGATTCCGACTGAAAACCACGCGGCGGCCACGGCCGTCATCGGCAAGCCCACCTTCACCGGGCGCGACTACGAGAGCGACGAGCCCGTGTGGCCCTACGCCGTGCGCGTGAGCCCCGCCGGCCAGCTGCTCATCGTCGATACCCAGTATTACCGCGCCCTGCTCTGGCCCGATTGGCGCACGGCCGCCGAACGGCCCGCCGAAGTCATCATCGGCCAGCCCGACTTAGCGGCCAATGGCCAGAACCAGTACCGCCTCTTTCCGGCCGAAAATACGCTGAGCTGGGTGTACGACGCCTTTTTTCATCAGGAAAAGCTGCTGGTGGCCGACACCGGCAACAGCCGCCTGCTGTGGTTCGACACCGTGCCCACGGCCAGCAATGCCGCCGCCGACAACCTGCTCGGCCACGCCGATTTCGGCATCAGCAGCGAAAACAACACCACCCGCCTCGGCACCGACCGGCAGCTGTACTGGCCGTTTTCGCTCTGCGCCGATGGCGGCACGCTGGCCGTAGCCGACACCGGCAACCATCGGATTATCCTGTACACGCTAAATGGCTAATTACCGGTCATGTCGAGCGCAGCCGAGACATCTCGCAGGCTGCGTTGAACGATTTGATTACTACCACACGCGAGATGTCTCGGCTGCGCTCGACATGACGTTTACCTTTTTGCTCCTACGCCAATGAACGCTGCCTTTCCCGTCGTCGTCGCCCTGGTGGCCGGTTTCGCGCACGCGTTCGAGGCCGACCATTTGGTGGCGGTGAGCAACATTGTGACGCGCCGCACCACGGCGCGGGCCGCCATTAAGGATGGCGTGTTTTGGGGGCTGGGGCACACTTCCACCATTTTGCTGGTGGCGCTGGTGTTTCTGCTGGGGCGGCTGGTGCTGCATCTGGGCACTTTTCGCTACCTCGAAGCCAGCGTGGGCCTCATGCTGGTGGGGCTGGGCGGCGGGCGGCTCTGGAAGATGAGGCACCTGCGAATTGCCGGGCACGCGCACGCAGAGCCGGCTTTTTCGCTGGCCTATGGCGTGGGCATGGTGCACGGCCTGGCCGGCAGCGGGGCCTTGCTGCTGTCCGTGCTCACCCAAATCAAAAGCAGCTGGGACGGCATCCGCTACCTGCTGATTTTCGGGGCGGGCTCGGTGGCGGGCATGATGGTGGCGGCGGGCATTTTCAGCCTGCCGTTTTCGGTGGCTATTCTGCAAAGCAGCGGCCTGCGCACGGCCCTCTCGGTGGTTTCCTCGGTGCTGTGCGTGGGGCTGGGGCTAAAAGTGCTGTACCAAAACCTGACCGTTTAGCCATGGAAACCCTTCCGCCAACCTATCCCGAGGCCGATTTCGTGGCCTACGCTTTCGCCCACATGGGCATTGCGGTGGCGAAGCGCGAGGGCCGGATTTTCGAGCTGGCCAACGGCTTCGTGGTCGAAGTCGAAAGCAAGGATTTGTACCGCCTCTCGCACGAGGGCTGGGTCATTTCGCCCTTCGATGATATTGAGAAGCTATGTACTTTTATTGAGCGCAACTCGTAGACGTTCTGGCCTTAACTCCTGCCGGCCGTGGAAAAAATCGAACTCCTGATTGTGGCCCTGTCGGAAAGCATTTCCCAGCCGGGGCACTTCGCGCTCGTGCTGGAAGAGCCGGTTTCCCGGCGGCGCATTCCGCTCATCATCGGCAGCCACGAGGCCCAGGCCATTGCCATCAGCCTCGAAAACCTGGAGCCCGCCCGCCCGCTCACCCACGACCTGTTCCAGCGCACCCTGCAAACCCTGGGCATCACCCTCGAAGAAGTGTTGATTACGCGCTTCGATGCGGAGGTTTTCTTCGCCCAATTGGTGCTGAAGGACCACGCCAGCCAGCGCCTGTTCGTCGATGCGCGCCCGTCGGACGCCATTGCGCTGGCCGTCCGGTTTGGCTGCCCGCTCTACACCACGGCCGATATTCTGGCGGTGGCCGCCTACGAAACCGACGAGCAGAATTGGGAGAGCCAGAGCGCGTACCTCGAATTCACCCTGCAAGAGCTGGAAGACCTGCTGCGCACCGCCCTCAAGCGGGAAGAATACGAGCGCGCCGCCCGCGTGCGCGATGCCCTCGAACGCCGAAAACGGGCAGAATAAGCACGTTTTGCCGCTGCGAATGGCTCACAGCAGCTTGCCTTCCTTCTGGAATTCCAGGCGCACGGCCTCGGTGAGGTCGGCCAGCTGCAGCACCGTTTCCTGGCGGCCCAGGGCGCGCAGGGCGGCAAACTGCACGGCGTTGAGGATGGCCGCGCCGGACAGCTCGTAGCGGGCGGCGAGGTCGTCGGGGCACACGTCGGGCGCGCGGCGGGCGGGCGGGGGCAGGGTGCTGGCCCACAGCTGGCGGCGCTCGTCGGCATTGGGCAGCGGGAAGTGAATCATGGCCTGGAAGCGGCGGGCAAAGGCGGGGTCGAGGTTGCCGCGCAGGTTGGAGGCGAGGATGACGAGGCCGTCGTATTCTTCGATTTTCTGGAGCAGGAAGGCCACTTCCTGGTTGGCGTAGCGGTCGTGGGCGTCGCGGGTGTCGGTGCGCTTGCCGAACAGGGCGTCGGCCTCATCGAAGAACAGAATCCAGCCTTTGGCCTGGGCCCGGTCGAAAAGGCCGCCGAGGTTTTTCTCGGTTTCGCCAATATATTTCGAGGTCACCAACGACAAATCGACCCGAAAGACCTCCCGGCCGGTGTACTTGCCCAGCAGCGTGGCCGTCATGGTTTTGCCGGTGCCCGGCGGGCCGTAAAACAGGGCGCGGTAGCCCGGCCGCAGCCGCCGGCTCAGGCCCCAATCGGCCCGCAGGGCGGCATGGTGCTGCACCCAATGTTCCAAATCCTGAATCTGGGCGCGGGTGGCGGCGGGCAGCACCAGGTCCGTCCATTCCAGTTCGGTATTGATGCGCTGGGCCGGAAACCCCTGGCTGAGCGTGGGCGCGGCCACCCGGCCGGTGGTGAATAATTCGACGTACTCCGGGTCCAGCACCAGCCGGCCACTGAGGCGGGGCTCGCCGGGCGGCACCTCGGCGAGGGTAAGGATTTTGTGCTGGGCGAAAATGTGGTCGGGGCCGAATAATTCCATCAGGGCCAGACGCTCCGTCAAGTCATTGGCCGCCAGGATAAACAGGGCCGTTTCGCCGGTTGGCAGCAGGCCGCGATGGGCGGTGCCGCGCACGCCGCCGAACGCGGGAAACTCGCCACCTTCGGGCAGGTGATTGCGAATGAGCTGGTCGAGAAAGCCGGGTTGAAGGTGCGGCGCAAGGGCCAGCGTCAGGTAAAGCAGCTCGATTTGATTGAGCCGGGTTTGGCCCAGGAAACCGGCAAAACCCGTGTCTTCGACCAGGCTGAAAGCGGGCGGCGGCGGCGGCGGATTGGTGGCCGTTGCCGCCAGGCGCCACCCAATAAAATCCCGCAGATAATCCAGCGCCAGGCTCAGGTTGGTCATGGGTGCAGTTGCTTATGCCGGGTCGCCCGCGCCTCGGAAACCGATGAGCACTGCCGGGGTGTAGGTGGCCCCGCCGCTGCCGAGGCTGGAGTTGAGCCGGTTTGAAATCAGCTTGAAGTTACCAGCATTGCCGTTCCAGGCCTCGCGGGCGCTTTGCGTGGTGGCGTTGCCGCCGCCGTTCCAGTGCTGGGCCACGGGTGGCCGGTGGTCTTCCGAATAGTTGTTCATCGGAATTATGGCCTTGCCATTGGGGTGGGTGGGATAGCCAAACGCCGATTCTTCGGTGGCCGAAGCTTCGCTAAAAAACGTGCCGGGCGGGGCTCCTACCCGGAGCGCGGCGAGCCGGCTGGCCAGGCTGGGCCGGGTGGTGGGGTCGCGGTAAAACGTGGAGCGGATGGTGGTGCCGCCCCGGTGCTCGGCCTTCAGCACGAACTGCGCGCTGGTGCCGCCGCTGGTCACGAAGCCGGAGCGGTGGCTGAACGTACTCGGCCGCCACCGGGCATTCTCCTCGGCTACCTGATAATTGGCCACCGTGTTATCGGCCTTGCGGGTAACAAACGAGCCAACGGGTACCGACGATTGCTGCCGGCGGGAAGGGTCGCCGGTGGCGTTCGACATAATAATTCGTTCTACCTGGCTCGTGGTGATGTTTTCCACGAACTGGCCCACCACGATGGGACTGCCGGCCGCCGCTGCCCCCGCCGCGCCGCTCACCAGCGCCAGGGTGGGCGCGGTTTTGGGCGGACTGGCAGCCGCCCGCACGGCCCACACGCCCTGGTCGGTGGGTACTACTTCCAGCAGGCTAAGCTGATAGCGCACCCGGAGGGCCGCCAGCAACGGCACCAGTACCACCCCGGTCACCGGCCGGCCGGCAAAGCGGTTGACGATGGGCACGGCCACGGCCAGCGCACTGTCGACGCGGTCGGCGGGCGCGCCACCGGCCACGGCACCCACCAGCCGGCGGCCCTGCGCCACCACCCAGTCCACCACGCGGTCCAGGGCCGTGTCTACGGGCTGGCGGATGCGGGCAATGAGGCCGCGAATGGTGTCGGAAATGCCGCCCAGGCCCAGCAAGCGGGCCAGGAAGCCGATGATGACCGGCACCATGCGGCCCATGGTTTGCTCCACGCGGTTGGCCGCCGCGCCAATGTTGCCGGCCGCGATGGCGGCGATGGAATCGACGTAAGCCTCCACCACGGCCGTAATCTGGTTGATGCGCTCGATGAAGAACATCACCGTGTTGTAGGTAGCCATAATGGCCTGAATGACCGCGCCGGCCGGGTTCAGCATGCTCAGAATGCGCACCACGGCCTGGCCCACCACGGTGCGCATCACCCAGGCCTTGATGCCGTCGAGCACCATGTCGCGCAGGTTGCCCACGTACTCCAGAATCTTCTGCCAGGCGGCGGCCGGGCCCTGCGTCACCAGAATTTTCAGGAAATCGAACACCTGTTCGAGCCGCGCCACGAAGGCTTCGCTGGTGGCCCGCACCAGCTTGGCGCGGATGTTCGCATAGGTCAGGCCCAGCACTTGCAGCACCAGCGAAAGCACGCCGCGCAGGTCGAATTGCGCCGGTAGCTGCAGGCCTGCGCCTTCGAGCGCGCCCAGCAGCCAGCCCACCACGCCCTGCTGCAAATACTGTAAGCCCTTGGCCATGAACTGCTGAAAACCCAGCTTGCCGGCCCGCACGAGGTGGCCCACAAAGGTCACCGGGTCGCGGATGATAACATTGAACGTGTCGCGCCCCCGCTTCAGAATGGCTAGTATCCGCGCTCCGCCCGCGCCCATCACGGCCTCAAAAATCAGCTCCAGCATCTGAATCAGGGCCGCGCCGGCGAAGCCCACCACATCAGAAGCCAGGCCCGAAAACAGGCCGGCGATGGTCGTAATCGTGTCAATTGGGTGCAGCACGGCCTCGGGCGTGAGCACGTTCCAGGCGGCCAGGAACGTGCCCTTGATGCGCGTCCAGGTGAGGTTGCGCTTGCTGGTTTCGGTGTTGAACCAGGCGAAGGCTTTGGCCAGCGCGCCCGACTGCTGCATCTGGGTGAACCGCTCCTCGCCGCCGTCCATCAGCAGCATGAAGCCGCGCACGAGGTTGGTGGGACTACGCTCCACCACTTCGTCGGTAAACGGGTCTTTGCCAATGATAACCGTAATGAGCGGGAAGCCCCGGAACGTGCGGGCGCGGGCGCTCAGGGGCCGCAAAATGGTTTCCTTCAGCCAGGCTACCACCTGCGATATCAGCCGCCCGCCAAAGGCAATCATTCGGCTGATGGGAGGCCCGAAAATGCGTCGCGCCACGGCCAGGTTGCCCTCAATGCCGAGTGTGATGCCCATCTCATCCCAGGCCTGGCTAAATAATCCCCGGATATAAGACAGTGAAATGCCCAGCGCGGCCACCTGCGCATCAATCCAGCCGGCGGCCCGGTCGATGATGCCTTCGGCCTGCAAGCGGTTGAACAGCAGCGCGCCCAGCGGCCCGCCCAGCGTCAGAAAGCCTTTGAGCAGGTTGACGGTGGAGCGGGCCACGTTGCGCTGCGTCACCGGGTTGTAGCCGATGAGCGTGGTGAGCAGCCGCCAGCCCGGCACCACGCCCAGCCAGCCGTCGATGGTGCCCGCCACGTCCAACCCAAACAGCCGCTGCACGGCTGGCGCGGCGCTCGAAACCTGCGGCACCGCTGCCGATTCGGCGAGTGGCTGGCGCTGCACGGCGCTGCCCTGCTGCACCACGTGGGTGAGCTCGTGGGCCAGCAGGTGCCGGCCGCCGCTGCTGCCGGTGTCGTACTGCCCGGCGTTGAAATAAACGTGATTTTGATACGCGAAAGCCTGCGCCCCAATGCTCTGGGTGAGCTGCACGGCGGGCGCGTCGGTATGCACCCGCACCCCCGAGAAGTCGGCCCCGAAGCGCGGCTCCATGTACTGCCGCGCTTCGGCCGCCAGCGGCTGCCCACCGGAGTGGCTGGCCGCCAGGCCCGATTCGAAACTGGCCGTGGGCGCGGGGGTGGCCGTTTCGGTGCCCTTGCGGCGCAGCTTTTGGTCGTCGTCCTCGGTTTTCAGCTGAACGAGCGGTGGCGTGGGCTGCTCTTTCTTGTGAATGTCCTTTTTTTCGCGCTCCTCGGTTTTGGATTGAATGGCGGGCGGCGGGCCAGCACTGGCCGGGGTTGCCGCCCGGCTGGTTGGGGCCGGCATGGACACGATGCGGTCGGCCGTGGCATCGGCTTCGCGCTCAAATCCGTCATCGGCCCGGCCGATGGTGAGTTTGGCGTGCACTCCAGTTGGCCGAACGGGTGCAAAAAACGGCGTTTCCGCCACCGGTGGCCCGAAAAATGTGCCGGCCTTCGCCTGCACCAACG
This sequence comes from Hymenobacter terricola, assembly GCF_017921975.2. Taxonomy (GTDB): domain Bacteria; phylum Bacteroidota; class Bacteroidia; order Cytophagales; family Hymenobacteraceae; genus Hymenobacter; species Hymenobacter terricola. The sequence continues at coordinate 39,149 of NZ_JAGEMO020000062.1, read as the reverse complement.
CCGGCGCGGCCGAGGACGCGGTATTCGTCTTCGGGGCGGCGGCGGGGGGCACAAGTTGGGTAGTGTTCATGGCTGGCTGGCTAAATCAGGCCCAGTTGATGGTGAGACGGGCGGCCATCCAGGGCAGCTGCACCAGGCCCAGGCCCCAGCCGTAGGGCAGGCGGTCGAGCAGTACGTCCTGGGCGCGCTGCTCGACGGTGAGGACGTGGTGGTTGCCCTCGGGAGCCAGCTCCAGCTTGCCTTCGCGCTGCAAAAAAGCCTCGCGCAGGCCATCGGGCGAGGTGTTTTTCAGGGCGGTCCAGTGGGCGATAGCGGCCGCGAGCAGGGCTACGCCTTCGGCGCGGGCGGCGCGGCCCAGGTTCAGGTGGTGGCTAAACGAGGCGTCGGGCGCCATGCCGCACAGGAGCTTGGGCAGCCGCAGCTCGTATTCGGGGGCCTGGGCGGCCCCCGTGGCCAGGAAATGCACCAGCAGCACGGCTTTGGCGCGGGCCGTTTCGCTAACAAACTTGTCAGCCATGACCCAGCCGCAGGCCCTGAAGCACACAGCCAGAAACGGGTGCAGCAGCACCACGCCAGCATTTGCCACAAATTCGGCTTCGTCCGGCGGGGCCGCCCCGGCTGCACGGGGCCCGGCATCAGCCGGCGGCCCGGCCGACGGCGGCGACGATTCCCGGGCCATCGCCAAGGCCTCGAGCGCCAGCCGGGCCAGTATTTCGGGTTGTGCCAGGCGCTTTTCGGGGGCGAGAATGCCCAATAGGTCCAGCCACGGCAGCGGTGGTGCCGTGCTAGCGCGGCACAGCAGCTCGGCCACCAAATGCTCGCCTAGGGTGCCTGAATAGCTGCCCAGCCGGCGCAGCAGCGGGGCCAGGGCCTCGGCCAGCTCAGCGTGGTAGGGCCGGGCGCTGGGCTCGAGGGTGCAGATTACGGCCACGGCGACCGGGGCCGAAAACTGCCGGACCAGCCGCTGCCGCCCGGTGGCCCCGGCCAGCGCCGCCCGCAAGGCGGCGCGCTGGCCCTCAGTGGCCGCCGCCAGCAGTGCCGGCAGCGCAGTTTCCCAGGCGGCCAGGCTGGCGGGGGCCGGCCAGCTTGTGGGCAGCGTGCCGTGCCGCAAAAAGTGTAGCCACGCGGCCCAGGCAATATCGGCGGCACCGGCCGCGCCTGCGCTGCCGGCCACCCAGGCCTCCGCTATTTCCCGGCGCAGCAGGGCGGGCAGCCGGTCGAGGAACTGGTGTTCCAGCTGGGTGCTGTCGAGGTGGCCGAGGTCCAGCTCCAGGTGCTCCAGCGTCAGCCATTCATCGGGCCGGCCGGCGGCCGAAAGCGCTGCATCGAGCGCCGCCAGCAGCGGCTGACTTTGCAGGGCGGCTTCGGCCGTTTTTTGCACGGCACGGCCATCGGCTCCCGGCGCGAGGCGCAGCAGGAGGCGTTGGCGCTGAATGACGTGCGGGGCGGAAGGCATGGCTACTGGTTACCGCGCAGAGATTTGGAGATGGTGGGGCAGGCGCTGCCGTCGGCCTTTTTGCGGATAATCAGGTCCAGCGTAGGCAGGGGCACTGCATGGGTGAGCGGCGGCTGCTGGAATGTCAGTTCAAACACGAAGCGGGTGTTGTCGCCCTCCACTTTCTGGTCTTTGGGGTCAACGGGTTTACTGAACTGCCATTCGTAGGCCACGCCCTCGGGTGGCGTCAGCACCACGGCTTCGACGCGGAAGGCATTTTGGCCAATGCTCTTCACGTTTTCGAGGGTGAAATCGCCGGGCAGCACGAAGACTTCGGTGGTGGTCTGGCCGCCGCCCACTTCGTAGCTGATAACGTGCTTGCCGGGCCGGTTGGCGTTGAACTGGCCCTTGGCATTCACCTCCAGCGTTTCCGATTTGAAGGTGCCGCCCGCGGGCTTGGCCGTCAGCTTGTTGTCGGAATTAAAGCACACCGGCCCCAACTGCTTGATTTCGGGCGTGGGCCGGGGCTTGAACTCCACCACTTTGGGCTCGGCCGCCGTGCCGCACACGCCATTCGAGGCCGTGAGGTGCACCTCGAACTTGCCCGAGCCATCGGCCTGGAGCTGGTATTGATGGCGGGTAGCGCCGGTGGTATTGGCATCGAGCACAATGCGCTCGGGCGCGGTGCCGTCGCCAAAATCCCAGGTCACTTCCGTGGCATCGGTGGCTTGGAGGCCGAACGAAACCAGTCCGTTCGGGCCCGCGTCGGGGTTGAAGCTGACCGTGGGCAGGGCCAGCACTTCCACGTCGAGGCTGGCCGTCTGGCCATCGGGCGCGGTGTAGGTGAGCGGGTGCCTGCCCACGGCCGTGGGGTTGAAAAAGAAGCGGTTGCCCTCGCGGCTCACCAGCGCATCTTCGCCAAATGAGCCGCCGGCGGGGGCCACCGTGAGCGGACTGGCCGGGTCGTTCAGGCAAAACCGGGCGGCTTCCATCGAGATGCTGGCCGGCGGCTGGGGCAGCACAAACTGCACCGCCGGGCCGCGCCCACCCAGCCGGTAGGGCAGGTAAAAATCGGCCACCACCAGCGGCGCACCGCCCCGGCGTGTGATGGGAAAGCCACTGCGGTTGCGCAACCGGGGGCTGATTTCGCGCAGTCTTTTGAGTTCATCGCCCCTATACACCAGCACGAACGTGCCGCCGCGCGGCACGCCCGCGCCGTGCTCCAACCCCGGATTGGCGCGCAGAAACGGGCCAAACGTGAGGGCATCTTCCAGGTCCTTTTTGCGCTGCTGGTAGGCCTGGTTCAGGCGCAGCAGCAGCGGCAGTTTGTCCTTGATGCACTGAGCGGCCGGCAGTTGGCCGATGAGCCGTTGCAGCAGAAACTCATAAGGCGTGAGCCGCGCCGTAAACAGCGTGGTGAGCATGGGCAGCGCCACCTGCAAGGGTTTGAACTCCTTGTCCGGAGCCTGAATCTCTGCTTCCTCGCAACGAATTTCGGCCATCAGCTCATCGAAATCAATCTGCAAATCGGCGAAGTCAAACTCCTGCGTCTGGCTGAACAGCAGGTTCTGGCGGTCGTCCACGCGCAGCGCCACTACATCAAACGCCAGATTGTACTGCTGGCGCAGCGTGAGCAGGCGCGTGAGCACGTTCGTCACCGGCGCGTTCAGCAGGCCTTCAATCCGGTAAAACGAGAACGGTTCAACCTGAAACCGAAACGGCGTTACCACCTGCGGCGGCGCGCCCGCCACGGCCTCGTGGTACGACAAAAGGTGGCCCGTGCGGCAGCTGTGGGCCTTGTCGTAGCTCCAGAAAGCCCGCAAATCGGGCCGGTAGTAAAACGGCAGACTGCGCCGGTCGAACGCCGCCGTGCGGGCAACGTCGGGCGTCAGCCGCAACGCCTCCGCGCTGGCCACGACGGTCTTGCCGGGACTGGCCGGCACCACAAATTCCTCAATCAGATGACCCAGGCGCTGAAACAGCCACACGGCCTGGTCACGGGCATTCGGGGCTGCATCCACGGCCGGCGAGCGCAGCCAGGCGTGGCGGTACTGCGGTTGGCAGAGGCCGGGCGCGGGCACCAGCTCGCCCAGCAGCAGGTGCTTGGGGAAGGCCGTTTCGGGCGGCAGGCAGGCCACCAGCCACAGCGCGGTGGCCTGGCGGAATTCCTCGTAGGCCTCGTGCAGGTCCTTCAGCCAGTCGTAGGCGTACTGAATGTAGTCGTCGCGGCTGGCATCGTGGGCCTTTTTCACGAGCAGGTGCGCCCAATCCTTAACCGGCCCGATGCCGGCCACGTCCTGAATCAGGCTGCGGGCGTGGGTGAGGCCCTTGGCAAAATCACTGGCCGCCCGGCTGATAAACGCCTGAAACGCCAGCAGCGAATCGGGGTAGTCCTGGGCGTCGAGCTGCACGCGGGCCATCGGCAGAATGGGCAGACGGGTGTAGGCCGCGGCGGCTTCGCGGTGCTCAGCCCGGATGAGGGCAGCGGCATCGGTCTGGCGGCAGAGCAGGACATGGAGGCGGTTGTTATAGGCGTCGCCCTTGTTGTCGCAGGCCACGCCGGTGCACTCGTCGGCGGCCTGCACGGCGCTTTCCAGGTACAGCAGCACCACTTTATCGCTCAGTTCGAACCCGGCCAGCGGCGTGGTGACCGGGGCACCGGTTGGCGCCTCAGCCCCCGCCGGCAGCGCCGGGAAAATCTCCCACAGCTGCAAGCCCCCAATCACCTGAAACGGCGGGTAATCGGGGTGGTTGGCCTGGTCGAAGACGGCGTAGCGAACGAATGGCGCATCGACTTTGGGGCACAACAGGTCGCCTTCCGTGGTCACCCCGCAGCCGGGCGTGACGCTGATACTGGCCCCATCGGCGGCGCGGCCGGGCACCAGCCCGCAGGCCACGCCCACGCCCAGCAGGCGGGTGCGCGTCTGCTGTTCCTGGCCCAGCAGGAAGCCAAACAGCTGGTTGAGCTGCCCGGCCGTGAGCACCATGTCGGGCTGAAAAACGGTCAGCCCGTAGTCGCTGGGGTCGAAAGGCGGGCTTTGAATGGTCAGATAGGGGTTCGACATGGCGAGGGCAAAAGGGAGGTTAGGGGAATCGAAACGTCATGCAGCGCGTAGCGAAGCATCTCGCGTGCTGCCACTAATCATAATCGTCAAACGATTGAATTACTGCCACGAGCGAGATGCTTCGCTGCGCGCTGCATGACGTTCTTTTTATTCGGTAAATCAATCAATCACAACGACCCCAGCGTGCTGCGGCCCAGCACAATGGGGTTTTCTTCGTCGGCATTGTCGCAGTCGTGCAGCACGCCTGGCGGGTAGATGGTGAAGAGTTTTTCGAGGGTAATAATCAATTCGCGCTGGGCGGTGGCGTAGGCCGGAATAGCCTTTACTGCACAGGCAGCAGCCTTTTCTGTGAGCCAGGCCTGGTATTTCTGCTCAAATTCCAGCAGCTCCGTCCGGCCCACCCAGCAGATGCGGGCCAGGATGTGCGCCGGCATTTCCAGCCGCAGCAGGCGCTCGGCGTAGCGCCGGAAATCCACGTTCCGGAAGCGGGCGGTGTAGCCGGGCAGCACCACGCTCACCCGGAAGCTGTAGGGGTCGAGCGGTTCGCAGAACGTGCCGTCGGGCTCGGCGCACACCGACAGCCAGCTTTCCGCCGCCGGGTCGGGTGGGAGCGGGGCGGCAGCGTCGGGCCGCAGCAGCAAATGCTCGACAACGAACACTGCTTCGCCGCCGTAAATCAGCGTCCGCAGGGCGGCTTCCAGGTCGGTTTCGGCGGCGGCTTTGGTGGGGAAAGTGCGGGGGCAGCGGGCCAGCTCGGCGGTGCCGGCCGCGTCGTGCAGCACGTAGGTGAAGGTGCCGCTGCCCGCGTCGATGATGGCCCAGGCTTCGCGGTCGGGCACGGGGTGGAAGGCCTGGCGCAGGGCTTTTTCGGCAGCGGGCTGGTCGGCGTAAGCGGTGGTTGATTCCAGGTAAACAGGGGCGGGCGGGCCGGCGGCGGGGTCGGTGGCAGCGTGCAGGAAGAAGCTGAATTTCGTGGCATCGGCCGGGGCCGGGCCGGTGTCGAGCACGGTGAGGGCGGCCACGGCGTGGGCCTGAAAATCGTCCATTCCCGCCAGCCGGGCGAAGCGGCGGGTGATGCCGGCCACGTTGTCGGTTTGCCAGGCGGGCCGGCAGTAGTGGTAGGCGCGGGCGGGGTGCAGGTGCTTGTAATCGGCCAGCAGGGCGGCTTTGTCGCGCAGCACTTCGGTGCCGCTACGAGCGCCGTAAAGCGCGTGCATCAGCAGGCCGTATTCGCTGAAATTCTCTGCGAAACGGGCCAACAGGTGGTCCAGGAAGCGGTTTTTGCGGCTGGGGTCAAGGGCGTAGCCTTCCTGCCCGGCCAGCACGGCGGTGAGCTTATCGGGCAGGGCGGCGTAGGTGTCATACAGCTCGGCCACGCCGGCCATGTCGCCCGATTTTATCACCTGCCCGAAGTAGGTTTGGGGCGTGGCCGCATCAGTGCCAAACAGGTCTTTCAGGTGGTTGAGCTGGGCCAGGTAATTGGTCAGCAATTGGTCGAAAAACAGCAGGTAGGCTTTCAGCTGCCTGGCCTGGCTCTGGCGCTCCACGCTGGCCGAGGCGGGCAGGCCGATTGGTCCGATGCCGTAGTTTTCGGGGAAATCGTTGGCCACGGAGCGGTAGGCGGCCAGGTCGAACACCGTGCCGACGGGCACCGGCAGGTCGTCCACCCGCTTCGCATTGGCCTGGCTGGCGGTGAGCTGCAACTCCTTGAGCCGCTGGAGGGCGCGGGTCTTATCACCCAGGCTTCCAACGGGAATAATGTCCTTGTAAAACGCCAGCGCTACCCGCTCGGCGCAGAGCTGGGGCTGGTGGCCGGGGGCAACGTGCAGGCACCAGCGGTGCCCGGCGGCATCGTCGGTTTTCCACTCGCGGCAGGGCTTGCCGGCCTCTTCAATCAGCGAATTCAGCCGCACCTTTTTCAGCCCCACCACGCCCGGAATGGCCATTATCAGGTTCACCAGGTCGGAGGTGTAGATGGTCTGGCGCAGGGTGCTTTTTTCCAGCTCCGCGTCGAGTACGAAGCCATGGGTGAGCAGCGGCCCTTCAAAATTCTGGTCGATGGTGAGGGGCTGGCCGTTGGCATCGGTTTGGGCGCGCATTTCAGCCAGCGAGTAGCGCTTCACGGGCGGGGCCAGGTAGGCCTCCACGGCCCGCAAAATCCGGGCGTATACTTCGCTCACCACGGCATCGGGGGCCAGGTCTACATCCGCGCACAGCATCACGCGCTGAATAGGTACTTCGCTGATGGTGAGGTAGTCTTCGCACAAGTTGCGGTGGCTGAGGTAGGCCTCGCGCACGCGGCTGAGCGCGGCCGCGCGGGCGGCTCCTTCGGTGGCGGCATGGCCATCGGCCACCTCTTTTTCGATGAAAAACGGGTCGAGGTCAACCGTGATATCATAGAGGCCACGCAGCTCGAAATCGAGGGCGCTGCCACTGCCGTAGCGCAGGCGCTGGTGCTTGTCGGCTTCCAGCGGATGGACGGCAATGGGCAGGTTGTGGGCGGCCAGCCAGGCATTGCGCACGCCGGCTATGTCGATGAACAGCTTGCGGTAGTCCAATTCCGTAACCGGCTCGGTGGGCAGCACTTGCGCGGCCGTGAGAAAGCTGGCCTGGGCCGCCGAAGCGCTGCCGAACGACGAGGCCAGCAGGTCCTTCATGTCCAGCGAGGTGCGCTGGCTGAGGTCGGTGATGGCGTAGCAGAGCAGCTCCAGGATGGTGATGCCGGGGTCGTGGCGGTTGTAGTCCGTCCAGAGGTCGTGGGCGTAGCGCTGCACATATTTCAGCCCAACTGCGCGCAGGGCGTTCCAGTCGGCGGCTTTCCAGGCGGGAGGGGCGGCGGAGATGGTGGGCATTTTTAGATGTTCAGTGTTCGTTGTTAGGGTGTCGTGCTTCATCTGGCGTCCGCTTGTCGAAGCATCTTTACCGCTTCGCCTGACGCCGGAACCTCACCCCCGGCCCCTCTCCCGCGGAGAGGGGAGCCAGGCCAAGGCATGTAAAAGGAAGAGTTAAAGACTATTGACGACTGTCACCCATCTCTTTTGAAGAGGGGCCGGGGGTGAGGTTTTCGGAGGGTGGTTTGCGTTCAATCAACAGCCGGTAAATGGCTGAATGTCATGGCTGGAGCACGAAACCAGCACGGCGCGGGCGTCGGACGCGGTGATGGTTTCGTTGTCGGGTTTGGGCGGGCCAGGGGCGCCGGTGAGGTGCTGCATGGTGAGCTCGGTCACGAAATCGACGTAGGGCCGGCGCTCGATGAAGGTGAGGACGGCGCTCTTGGTGAGGGTGCCGCCGAAGGGGATTTCGGCCGATGAATCGAAGGCCCAGGGCGAGAGGTAAGCCAGTAAATCCTGTTGCAGCTGCTTGCGGTAGGTGGCGAAGGGGTAGCCGCTCAGGAACTCCACCTGGAAGCGCAGCCGCACCCGCTCGTAGGCCGGATTTACGGCCTGCACACCCGCCAGCAGGCCGGCGTGGCGCTGCACAAAAGTCTTCACCGAGGCCAATGTGTTGAGGTCGACTTTGGGTTCCAGTGGGTTGATGGCATGGGCGTTGCGCAGGTCGGGCACGGCCACTACGGTCACGTAGCCGGGGGCCAGCTCGTGCAGCTTTCCGCCGGGACTGGTGTCGAGCCGGGTGTGGTTCAGGCACTTGATTTTGTAGATGCCGGGGAAGGCTTGCAGCACCAGATGCTCATAATCCCAGATAGTTACGGTGCGCTGCTTGTGGCGCAGGCGCTCGCTCACGCGGGTGTAGAAGGCGGCATCGACCTCCGCCGCCTGCCCGCCGAAGGAGGCATAGGGCTGGCTCACGCCCTTGAGACCGGCCGTGCTCTGGCGGGTTTTGGCGATGGTGGCGGGCGGCAGCGCGGCGGCGTAGTGGGCGGGGTCGTTCCGGCGGTCGTCGAAGCGGGCCAGGGCGGCCTGTGGGCGCAGTGCCAGCAGGGTGCCCACGCTGTCGATACTCGCCGGCGTGGGTGGCGTGGCGGTGGTTTGCAGCTCGCCCTTTAGCCACACTTCGCCGGCTTCGAGCAGGGTATTGTCGAGGCGGGTTTCGGGCGGGAGGTAGAACTCGATGATGCCCGAGGTGAGCAGGTGGTTGGTGGCGTCGGCCAGCACGTTTTCCACCGTGAGGGGCCGCCATTGGTTCTGGCTGAGCACGCTCCAGGCCACCTGGGCGGGCTCGCGCTCGGGGTTGGCGCTGCCCTCGGCCACCTGGAATAATACGGCCACGGTTTCCTGCGGGCCCACATCCTTCAGCCCCAGCAGGAAGGTGCCACCGCCCGCCAGCTGCGGCAGCAGGAAGGCGCTGGTGCGCGGCGCATTGTCCAGAAAAGCCAGGTTGCGCTTCAAAAACGCGTGTTCCTCGGCCTGCCCAAACACCGACTGATGGAACAGCTGCACCCCGCGCTGCGGAAATTTCGCGGCGTCAATTTCCGTCAAGGACACCTCGCCGGTGGTGGCCAGGTAGCTCAGCAGCAGCTCCGAGGCCAGCGGCGTGTAGGGCGGGTTGGGAATGGGCTTGGCCGGGGCGGGCGGCCCGGCTACTCCGGGAGGAAGCGGCAGTCGACTCATCACCGCATCGGTCAGCAGCTTGGGGTAGAGGCCGTGGCCCAGCTCCTGGTCAAGGGTGATTTTCAGCAGGCTGTCGCTCACCGAGGGAGCTACCGGCGCCAGACCGTTCAGCAAAATCAGCAGCGGGGAGTAGCTGATGAAGGTGCCCCCCGAGAATACATAGCCACCAAACAGGCTGAAGGACGACAGAAGCGACGTGAGGAACAGCGCGCCACCGCCGCTGCCCGCCGTGTGCGGAATGCTGACGCCGGCCGGCAAGTCCGTAAACAGTTTCGCCGATACGCTGCCGGTGAGGTTGCTGTTCTGCACCTTCACGGTCGCCGTGAGGCCGGTTTCAGTTTTCACGGCGGTTGGGTAAGCGGCAAACTGGGTGCTCCAGACGGCCGGCTTGCCCACCCAGGCGGGCACGGCCACGGTCACCGAAGTCAGCGTTTTAGCGGCGGCTTCGGCGCAGCCCACGTAAAATGTGGAGCGCTCCACCGGCACCGGCCCAAAGGGCATAAACGGCTTCTCGGGGTTTATTTTGCCGAGGTCGTTATCCAGTACCAGGCTCTTTTTGAGGCCCGAAACGTTCACGTCAATCTGCACCGAAACCAGCGTCAGGGCCCGTAGTGCGGCATAATCGGCGGAGCGAGCCAGGAGGCAGCGCAGCACCGGCGCGGCGGTCACGTAGCCGCCGTTGAGCCTGATGGTATCGAAATCGACCACGGCCTGCTTTTCAGTGGCCGGCACCGTGAGCACCAGCGTCAGCACGCGGCCGGCCAGGGTAATGCCCGCGCCCACGGCCAACTCACCGGCCTCAATCCAGGCTTTGGCGCCGCTGAGCTGCCCCCGCAGCTTGAGGCCCACGGGCAGCACCACGTCATTGGCGCACTGCATGGTGACGGTGATTTTGCGCACGCCCTCGGCCAGCCGCAGCACCGGCGAGGCCAGCGCAAATCCCACCTGCGCCTCAGGCCAGCCGATGGGGTCGGGCGCGGGCGGGTCGCAACTGAGCAGGGAGCGGCGCCTGGGGCCGAAGGCGTTCCAGGTCGGGTCGGCGGGCGGGAGAGGGGCGGCCACGCCGTCGGCGGTATTGGCGGCGGGCGCGTAGTAGATGGTGCCCGAATCGGGGTCGATAAATACCGTGCGCTGGTGCGCGATTTTGGCCCGGTTCACCACGCGGTTGGCCAGCGTCTGGTAGACGAGGGGCTGCTTGAGGGCGTCTTTGCCGGCGTCCAGCTCGGTTTTGGGCGGCAGAATGACTTCGGCCACGTTCTTGGCCAGCTCAAAAACCGCGTGCACCTGGTCGGGCACCGGGGTGCGGTTGGTCAGCCGCAACACGTCGTGGTAGTAGAAGTCGAGGTGCTTTTTGCCCAGCCCGTTCAGCTGCTCCTGCGCCAGCCCAAACAGCTGTAGAAATGCCAGAAACAGCGCATAGTGCGGCTCAAAGTCACTTTTAGCTTCCAGCGCGGCCAGGGTTTCGGCATCGGGTCGGGCCATCAGGCGGGCCCAGGTGGTGGCGTCCGCCGTGCCATCGGGGTTGAAAAACTGCAAGCCCGCCTCCGCTGCGTAGGCGGCCGCGAAGGCCATGAGGTCCTCGCCCGTGCGCTCGTCCAGGCGGACGAACGACGGGTCGAGGGCGGCGAGCCGGCGTTGGGGCTGGCTCAGGCCGTCGCGGCGCAGCGGGTTGGTATCGGGGCAGGAGGGGGGCATTGGTCAGAATAGGTATTATTCAATCATATCAGGCCGTCATGCTGAGCGCAGCCGAAGCATGACGTTCATATAAGTGAGAGTTAAAATCCTGGGTCGACCGCGAGGCCGCCCGCGCCGGAAATACCCAATTCGGTGCCTTCCTGCAGGTAAAATGGGTACACGAAGTTGTGGCGGGAGTTGGTGCTGCGCACCCGGAATTCGACGGTGAGCAGGAGCAGGCCGGGCGTTTCCGGCGGCTGTTCGGCTGTCACATTCAGCGGGTCGATGCGGGGTTCGTAGTAGAGAATGGCGGTTTGGACCAGGTCTTTGAGGCGGGCTTCGAGCGTGGCATTCAGCGGCTCAAATACCGAGTCATGCACATCGCAGCCAAAATCGGGGGCCAGAATCCGCTCGCCCAGCCGCGTCGTCAGCAGGATTTGCAGGCTCTGCTCGATGTCGGTCAGGCCGGCCGCCATCACCACGCCTTTCGGGCTGGCCGTCGGCCCAAAGCTGGGCGGAAACCCCCAGCCCCGACCCAGGAAATCGTCTTCAAGCGGCATGGGTTTAAGTAATAAATGGTTGGTGGTGAATGATTGATGAGGCTTCTTTAGCCAATGAGCACGGTAAGCAGCCCCAGCACGATGCTGCCGCCGTGCGCCGTGGAATCACCTAGCCGCGCCGCCGGCATTCCGGCAATCAGCACGGAGCCGGAGCCGGCCACGATGCTATCCGGCGGCCCCACGCACAGGGCCATGTCGCCCACCCGCGCCGCCGGCAGCCCGCCGATGAGCACCGTGGGCGCGCCCGGCCCCAGCACCGGCCCGCCCACGTGTGGGATGGGCGGCGTGCCCGGCGTTTGCATCGGGCAGACGTGCAGGTCGTTGAGGCGGGCGGCGGGCTGTCCCATAGCGGTGGGGTGGTGAGTTGAAGTGGAAAAGACCGTCACGCCGAGCGCAGCGCAGCATCTCGCTTGTGGTAGCAATTCAATCATCTGGTTTACTACTGCACGCGAGATGCTGCGCTTCGCTCGGCATGACGGTCAATTAATCATTACAATACTGCCCTTCAATACTGCAGTGGCGCTGCTGCTCAGCTCCACGCCGGCCGAGCCGGTGGCTTTGAACTGCGCCTGGGCCGAGTGCTCGACGTTCACGCCTTCGAGCTTGGCGTCGGTGGCGGCTTTCAGGGTGAGGGCTTTGCTGCTTTGGATGGTGATGCCGGAGTCGTCGAGCACAATTTTATTGCCGTGCTGGTCTTGCAGGGTGATACTCTTGGCGTCGTCATCGAGTAGCAATTTGTTGCCGGCGGGCGTGGCCAGGGTAAGGGTTTTCTTGTCATCATCGAAGAGGATTTGGAGCTTGCTGCGCGAAACGTAGCCCTTTTTGTTGTTGGCATCGGCCGTGGTGAAGTCGCTCGGGATGGGGTTGTGGCTGCTGTGCAGGGCACCGAGCACCACGGCATCGCGCGGGTCGTTGTTGAGAAATCCCACCACCACCTCGTCGCCGATTTCGGGCCGGAAGTAGAAGCCGCGCCCGTTGCCGGCGTCGATGCTCAGCACGCGGGCGCGGGCACCGTCGGCGGCGGGGTCAATCACGGGCAGGCGCACGGCAATTCGCTCCTCGCCGGCGGGGTCGTTTTCGAGGGCCGTCACGATGCCAATTTGCAGGCCCAAGGCGCCCGGCACCAGCCCGCTGGCGGCGGGCGGACTCACCTCCACCTCGGCCGCAAAGGCGCGGGGGTCGAGCCCAAATTGCGCATCCGTCAGCCAGGAGCCACCTTCGAGGCGGTGGCTCACGCCCGTCACGTACGCGTCGCCGCTGAACCGCTCGCCCAGCCCGGCCAGGCTGATGACGGTGCCCGGCTTCACATCGGCATTGCCGTAAAACTGCACCCGGCCCCGGATGCGGGCCAGCCGGCGCTTGAGCAGCGCGGCATCGGCCCAGGCTTGCAGCTCCTCGGGGGGGCGGTGGCCGCCGTGGGGCAGCGCGAGGTCGGTTTGGAGGGCGTGGGCGAGGTCATCGGCCGAGAAATTGCCGAAGCTGCCGGCGGCCGGCTCGGCGGCGCTGGCCTGGTCGATGGCGCCGTCGGCGTAGTTCCAGGTAGAAGTGGTGAGACTCTGGGTCTGGTCGCGGGCGTCCATCTCGGCGTCGAAATCGAGGATGGTGGCGCCGTATTGCAGCTTGGTGACGGGTTTTTGGCCGGGGTCAGGCTTGGCGAGGGTCAGCTTCCCATCGTCCACGAGGCAGAGCTGGCCGTTGGCTTCGGCGCGCATCACCAGGAAATCCCAGTCGGTGGCGTCGTATTGCAGCAGCTCGGCGTGCTTCACGGCGGTAGCCTGCGCATCGACGCGCAGGCCGCCGTAGCGCTGCACGATTTCCTCGGTCACTTCGCTGTCTTTTTTGTCGATAAAGTAGCGCCTTTGCGGGGCCAGCGTGGTCTTCACGAAGGCATCCTTACACGTCAGGGCCAGTCGCGTGGTGCCCGAGCTGCGCCCCTCGATGCCGTGCTTGATAATCAGGCCCTTGAAAATCATGACCTCCTGCCCGTGGTAGCCGGCCCACACTTCCAGCGCCTGGCCCGGCACCAGCAGCGCCTCGTTGCTCACCGGGAACGTGGCCCCGGCGGGGCTGCCGTCCTTCAGCAGCAGGTGGGCGGTGGGAATGCGGTTGGCCTCCTTTTGCACCCGCACGCTCAGCACGCCATAGCTGCGCGCCAGCGCCTGCCCGTTCACCTTCACGGTGAAGGTGGGCAGGTCGCGCGGGGCGGGCGTGTCCGGGGTGCGGGGGTTTTCGGTTTCGGGCATTTTTTAGGGTAAGAGGGGGAGAAGGTTAGGAGGGCAGGAAGGGAAAAGGCACGTCATGCCGAGCGCAGTCGAGGCATCTCGCGTGGGGTAGTAATCCAATCGTTAGTCGATTCGGGCGAGATGCCTCGGCTGCGCTCGGCATGACGGCCTTTTGAATCAGATTATTCATGATTTCACGCCCCTTTCAATCGGCGAAAAAAACAGCTGCTGCCCCACCCGCAGGCTGCGGAAATTCACCAGCTGGTTCACGCGCGCCACCTCGCGGTAGAGCGTGGCATCGCCATAGAGCCGGAAGCAGAGCAGCGGCAGATTATCCCCGGCCATCACGGTGCGGATGTGGGTGAGGTCGGGCGAATGGGCGTTTTCGCGGGCCACGCGGAGCTGGTCGGGCACCACTTCCACGAAACTCACCTTGGCCACGGCCCGAATGGGCGTGCCGTCGGGCTTGAACAGCTTGTAGGTCACGCTCACCTTCTCGGCCTTGCAGCGGAAGCGGAATTTGCCCCATTCCAGCGCCACGAAGGGCGGCTGGTGGGTGTCGCCATTGAAGGTAAAAACCGTCTTTTTGAACTGCTCCACCTGCTCCCACACATCCTGCTGGCTGCCCACGCTCAGGGGCAATGCCACGCCCAGGCCGTTGCCCTGCAAGGCCCCCGTCGAATCAAATAAAAACTCGAAATCGAGCTTGCGCGGGGCAATGCGGGTGAAGGCCGGCTGGTTGGCGCTGGTGCCGGCCGGCTGCTCCTGGTTGCTCTGGATTTCGTCGTTCAGGGTGTAGGTTTCCGGGTTCACCACGGCCGTGTACACGTTGCCCGTCGGCTGTTGCAGCGCGTTGTCCTTGTACCCGGTGAGGGTCATCTTCTTGAGTTCGCCGAGCATGTGGTGAGGTGGTGAGGTGGTGAAAAGGTGAGGTTGAAAAAAGAACGTCATGCTGAGCGCAGTCGAAGCATCTCTACCGCTCAACTAATTATTTGCTATTGCAACGAAGCAGTAGAGATGCTTCGACTGCGCTCAGCATGACGTTCTTTTCTGTCGTTCAATAGCGTCGCCCGTTACCGTTCCTCCCGCTCCCTGAGAATCGCCAGAACCTGCTCCACGCATTCCTGCACGAGCTTTTTGCTGGCTTCGGCGGGCGGCGTGGCGGCGGAATTCGTTTGGGCCGCCGCGTTTTCGTCCACGGTGGCGGTGATGACAAGTTCTCGGATGACGACGGGCATGGCGATGCGGGCTTAGACGCGGATGGCGTTGTAGTAGCGGTAGGTGAGGGTGAGCGTTTCCACGGCCACCGAGTTTTGCTCGGCGTTGAAGGCCGACAGGTCCCACTTTTTGGGCAGCGCGTGCACCACGTGCCACGACATGAGCGGGACGTGCTGCTCGTTTAGCAGCGACACAATCAGGTTCACGGGCTCAAACTGGAAATCCTCGAAGGCGTTTTTGGCCCATTGATAAATGCCAGAGCCCACCAGCAGGCCGCGTTTCAGCACGAGGTCGGCGTATTTGGTGCGCACTGGCAGCTGGTGCTCGAAGCGGTTTTCGCCGCCTTCCTTCACGCTTTCCATCAGCAGCTCCACGTTCAGGCCGCTCACCTCCTGGAAGCGCACGTCCTGCACCGTCTGGGGCAGCAGCTCGAACGTGACCAGGAAGTGGAACCCCGGCAGCGGGTAAGTCAGGAGCCCGTCCACGGCCTAGTCGCCGTTTTGGATGGTGAGGCCCTCGTGCACCAGCTCGATGCTCTCGATGAGCACCTCGCTGGCATCGGCCTTGAGGTCGCCCGACATCACCTTGTTGGGCCAGGCCTGCTTCACCTTCCACACCACCACCGGCTGGTGCTGCTCATTGAGCAGGCTGATGGTGAGGTCGCGCCGCTCAATGGTGTTCAGCGCCACCGTATTCCACCATTTAAAGAAGTCGTTGTCACCTTTAAACGTGCCGCGCTTGAGCGTGATGTTCGAGAACTTCTGCAAGCCCGGCATCTTGATTTTATGGAATTCCGGCGAGGCCCCGTCGCGATACTCAATCACGTCGGTTTCGGTGTTCAAACCAGTCACTTCGGTGAAGCTCAGCCGGGTGCCGCCCCAGTCAACCAGAAAGTGAAATTTGGGAAGCGGGTACGTTGCCATGTGGTGGTTTTGGTGAGATGTGAGGTGGTGATTTTAGGCGGCTAAAAGGCCGTCATGCTGAGCGGAGTCGAAGCATCTCTACCGCATAAGTAATCCATGTGGAAAGCAACGAAGCGAGCGAGATGCCTTGGCTGCGCTCAGCATGACGTTCTGTTACCTGATGTTCTATGATTCCTGCATCTTATGCGAGAAGCGGAGGATAATGAATTCGGCCGGCCGCACCGCCGCCATGCCGATTTCGACAATCATGAAGCCGTTGAGCACGTCCTGCGCCGTCATGGTCTGGCCCAGGCCCACGCGCACGAAAAACGCGTGCTCGGCCTTGATGCCGGCCAGCGCCCCGGCCCGCCATTGCAGGGTCAGGAAGTTCTCAATCATGGCCCGCACGCGCACCCAGGTGTTGGCGTCGTTGGGCTCGAAAACGAACTGGCCGGTGGCCTTCTTTACCGATTCTTCCACCATGATGAAGAAGCGCCGCACCGGCACGTAGCGCCACTCGTTGTCGCTTCCGGCCAGCGTGCGGGCGCCCCAAATCAGCGTGCCCTTGCCCGTGAAGGCCCGGATGGCGTTGATGGACTTGCCGGCGTTCACGTCCACGTTCAGGTCTTCCTGCTCCTTGTCGGTGAGCATGGCGGTGGGCCCGATGACGTAGTTCAGGCCCACGTTGGCGGGGGCTTTCCACACGCCGCGGTCGTTGTCGGTGCGGGCGTAAGCGCCGGTCACGGCCCCGCTCGGTGGCAGCACAATACCCTGGGCCTCCGCCGCCGAAACCACGGCGGCGTACAGTGGGATTTTGGCCTTCATGTCGTCCTCTTTGGCTTGCAGGCGCAGCGCCACCTTGTTCGAGAAGCCGCCCACGTAGTCGCTGACCTGGGCAAACGTGAGGTCCAGCAGCGCCTGGGGCGACTCGCCCGCGCCCGAGGGCACCAGCGCGGTCACGGCCGTGCGCAGGCTGGTCAGCTTCTGGCCATCGGGCGTGGGCGTGGCTTCGTCCATGTACTTGGCGTGGTCGGTCAGGCTGGTGGCATCGGTGAGGACCGGGGCGGCTTTGCCGTTGGTACCGGCGAAAATGTCGAGGGCATCGGCCAGGGTTTGTTTCTGCACCGTTTTGGTGGCCCCCGCGTAGTTTGTCAGCTCGGCGGCGGCGCTGCCGGGGTCGGCCAGGGCTTTGAGGTCGCCCACCAGCGCTTTGGCGTCGAGGGCCAGGGTTTGGCCGGCGCCGGGGTCGAGCAGCGAATCCAGGGTTTTGGTGGTGCCCAGGGGCTTTTGCAGCGTCAGGCCGGCGAAGCTGACGGTGAGCGGCAGGCTGGTTTTGAGGTACGGATAGTAGGCCGCGCCGTAGTTCAGGTGGTTGGTTACGCCGTTGCGGAAGGTGATGATGTCGTTACTGTCGAGGTCCACAATGTTGGGGTTGGCAACGTGCACGTCGAGCACCGCAAACCGGTCCTGCAAGCCCTGGCAATGGTCCAGAGCGGCCTGCTGCACGCTGGCCAGCGCCCCGACGGCCGTCAGGCTCACCGCATCGGGCATCACAATGAGCGTGGGCTCGTCGTATTTGCGCAGCGTATCCAGGGCGTTGGCGTAAGTGGCGGCGGTGGGCGCGGCGGCCGTGTACTGGCCGGTCGAGACGATGTAGCACTTCTCGCCGCCGTTGCCGAAATACATCAACAGGCTGTCGTAGAGGTAAAACGCCGCGTTGGCCGTCACCGACTGCACACCATTTAGCGGGTCGAGCACCACGGTCAGGTTGCGGTCAGGCCCGCCGCCAAACCAGGCCCGAAACTCGGCAATCGACTTCACCCGGGTGGGAATGTTCTGCACGGATTTGCCGTCCTTGAGGTGTATCCGCGTGGGCCCGATGAAGGCCGGCACGGCCGTATCGACCTGCGCGACCGAGGGAGGAAACAGCGACATTTCGTCGATGTAGACGCCGGGCGTTTTCACGGTGCCGAGGTTGAGGGTGCTGGCCATGGGTTGAAAAAGTTGGGAGTTTGGGAAATCGGGAAGGAGTTGGTAAGAGTCAGTAGCACGTCATGCATTCAATAAATGACTGATACAAAGGCCGCGCCCCGGTCGGCCGTGGTGGCTGGCGTGGGGTTCGGTAGCGGCCGAACGGGGTTGCCGCCGCTGGCGGCCAGCCGCCCGGCGCGCACCAACGGAAACAGGCCCACATCGGCCCCCTGGTATTCCCAGCGCGTCGAGCGGTTGCGCAGCACGGCCGTGAAAACCGGGCGCAGCACCTGTCCCGCGCCATCGAGCAGGCTGGGGCCACCCGCTGGCCGGTGCCGGATTTCGATGATGCCCAGCGGCGGCCCGCCCGCGCCGCTTCCGGCCGGCCGGGGCCGCAAATCAGCCAGCTGAATGGTTTCGTGCGCATTCAGTACCGAACTGCCGGCCGTATTGGTCCAGCCGAAAACCTGGCCCTGCGGCGCAGCCGGTGTGGGCTGGAACGCATCAAGCACGGCCCGGTCAATGTCCGTGTAAAGCGCAAAAAACGGGTCAGTGGAATAAACAAGGAAGTTCAAATCCAGCTCATCAGGTAGGGGCACGACGGGGTGGTGCCCGCCATCGGTGGGCACGCCCACGCGGAAGCCGTCGGGTAGCAGCTTGAAGAGCAACCGGGCGTTGCGCAGGGCTTCCTGAGTAGCCGCATCGGGCATGAGACGCCAGAACGGCTGCACGGCGTAGGCGCGGCGGGCGGCTGCCAGGGCGGGCTGCACCGCCGGCAGGGGCGCGGCCGCGTCGAAGGCCGTGGTGCCCACGTTCAGGAAGTAGCGGTGCAGAATCTGCACCTGAAACAGTGTTTCGTAGCCCGTGGTGAAGGTTTCGAGGAGCATGGCCGGTGCGCGGGTTAGGAAAGCTGGAGTTCCAGGGTGCCCGTGCGGCCTTCGACGCGCATGATTTCCGGTCCGGTGTTGAGCAAGCCGTCGGCCTGTTCTTCCACCACCCGCGCCTTGTAGAGCACGCACGGCACCTGCTTGCCGCCGAGGGTGCCCCACAGCTGGTTCAGCTTCTCGAAGGAGAGCGAATACAAATCGAGCGCGACGTGCAGGCGCACGGCTACGGCCGCGTCGGCAATGGTGGCGGAGGGGGTGTTGGCCACCGTGAACTCGCTTTTCTGCTGGAAGCACTGCACCACCCAGGCCAGGCGCTTCAGGGCGGTGGCGTAGGTGGCGTTGTCGTTGAAATTGGCCGCGATGAGCACGAAC
Organism: Hymenobacter terricola; assembly: GCF_017921975.2. Classification (GTDB taxonomy): domain Bacteria; phylum Bacteroidota; class Bacteroidia; order Cytophagales; family Hymenobacteraceae; genus Hymenobacter; species Hymenobacter terricola. The sequence continues at coordinate 20,275 of NZ_JAGEMO020000062.1, read as the reverse complement.
AGGTTCAGGAACACGGGCGGGTTCACCACATCGAAGCCGCCGGTGGCGTTGCGCTGGTAGGGGCTGCTGTTTTTGAGGGCCGTTTCTTCCTCCACGTTCACCAGACTGATGAGTACCTGGTCGGTTTGGGTGCCGGCGGCACTGGCAATGCTGCCCAACGCCACGTCCACGGCCGTGGCGTTGCGGGGGGCAAGGTAGGCCGCCAGCTCGGTCCGAATCAGTTCAAGAGCCTCAAAAATCATAGCGCATCGGTGGTAGAATTCGCCGCTGAATGGCGGAAAAAAAGCTGTTTGGCAACGGCTTAGCTAGCAAGTGACAAGTGCTGCCCAAGGCTGGGACAGCGAAGCGCCGGGTGGCTCAGGTGAGCCAGATGAAGAGTGGAGGAGTCGGGGTAAAAGTATATAAATTATTCATAATATATATACTTTTAGAATTTTTATTCGAAAAAATAGTTTTGCCATCCTTTCCGAAGTAATTCGGGCGCTGCCCCCGGCCCGCCGGAAATGCCGCTAAAAGTCAGAAAATGAAGGTGAAACGGACTAAATGCCAGAACCGGCCGTAGCGCGGATTCGCAGAGCCCGCGCTGCATTGATGCATCGCCAGCATTCTCCCTAACTGTTCCAGCGCAGAAGTCCCCTCAGCTCACAACAAGCACGCAAATTCAGCGCGCCATTTCCATTTCCACGCTGGCCATGATGAACGGGCCGATGCCTTTGAAATCGTTCTGCTTGATGGGCTCCGCGAGGTAGTATTCGTAGCTGCCGTCGCGGTAGGGCTGGCCGCCGAGGCCACCCACGCTCACCGTGCCTTCCAGGTTGAGGCCGCCACCGGGGGCGGGCTGCACGAATTTCTTCACGATGCCGTCGTAGCCTTTTTTGGCCACGGGGGCGTATTTTTTGTCGAGGTAGCCCAGGCGCACGCCCTTGGCCAGGGCGTAGACGAACATGCAGGAGCCGGAGGTTTCGATGTAGTTGCCGGCGCGGGTGCCCTGGTCCGTTACCTGCCACCAGCCGCCGGTGGCGGGGTCCTGGTACCGGGCCAGCACCGGCGCGAGGCGCTGCAAATCCTTGATGAGCTGGGCGCGCTGGGGGTGGTTTTTGGGAAAATAGTCGAGCACGTCGACCAGGGCCATGGCGTACCAGCCCATGCCGCGGCTCCAGAAGTTGGGCGAGAGGCCGGTGGTTTTGTCGGCCCATTTCTGCTCGCGGCTTTCGTCGTAGCCGTGGTAGAGCAGGCCGGTTTTGGAGTCCACCATGTGCTTTTCGACCTGGGCAAATTGCAGCGCCACGTCGTCAAACCCTTTGGGCCTGCCGAACAGCTTGCTGTACTCGGCCGCGAAGGGCTCGGCCATGTACAGGCCGTCGAGCCACATCTGGTTGGGGTAGCGGTTCTTGTGCCAAAAGCCGCCTTCCTTGGTGCGAGGCTGCTTTTCGAGCTGCTGATAAAGCAACGTAGCGGCGGCGCGGTACCGGGCCTGGAGCTGGCCCGACTGCTGACCCAGGGTGAGCAGCGTGCGGCCGGTATTGATGTTGTCGAGGCTGAAATCGGCCGCTTTGTAATTGGTAATAGTGCCATCATCGGGCAGCGAATAATCGGTGATGCGCGTGATGTAGTCGAGGTATTTGCGGTCGCCGGTGCGTTGCCACACCCGCTCAATGGCCTTCAGCATCAGGCCCTGCTCGTAGCCCCAGCGGGCCACCCGGCTCTGGGTGATGCCCAGCGAATCGGGGTACGCTTTGATGAACGAATCGGCCATTTGCTGCGATGGTGCCTTGGCCACTACCGGCTGCTGGGCCGAGGCCGCCGAACCACTCAGCAGCAGCGCGGGAAGAAACAGGGTGCGGAGTTTCATCGGAGAATTAAAGAGTGTGAGAACGTCGGGCAAAAGGCGGTCTGCATGACCGCCTACGGGCTTACTTTTTGGGCAGAATGACTACTTTCTTGTTCACGCCCGCGCCCAGCTCCAGCGCCTGTCTGGCCTTGGTAATATCGGTATTGGTGAGGGCGATGCTCTTCGCTTTTTCGGCCCCCGATACGCGCAGCAGCACGGCCGCGCCGGGGGCGTAGCGAATGCCGTCGAGGGTGATGTTGCGGCTGTTATGGACTTCCATTACCGGGTCGGTCCGGGTGCTGAGCAGGGTCACGTTGCCGAGGTTGATGCGGTCGGCTTCGATGCAGATAAGGCCCTGCTCGCTCTTCAGCACGGCGTTTTTGATGCTGATGTCCTGGATGGCCATTTCGGGCAGGCCGCGCACCATGATGCCGGTTTTGGCTCCGTTGCAGGTGACGTGGTCGATGTAGATTTTGCGGAATTGCGGGGTGCTCTCATCCACGGGTTTGGGCGGCGAGGCGGGCCGCTCTTTCGAGCCGGGCACCTGGGGGCTGGGGTCCTTTATCATGTAGTACATGTCGAACAGCATCGCCTCGTTCGGAATGTCTTTCATGGTGATGTGGTCGATGAAAATGTTTTCGACCACGCCGCCCCGGCCGCGCGTGGTTTTGAAGCGCAGGCCGATATCGGTGCCAATAAAGGTGAGGTTGGAGGCGTAGATATTGCGGGCCCCGCCCGACATCTCCGAGCCAATCACGAAGCCGCCGTGGGCCCGGTACACCGTGCAGTTGCGGATGCGGAAGTTTTCGGTGGGCACGCCCCGCGCCCGGCCCTGCTCGTTGCGGCCCGATTTGATGCAGATGCCGTCATCGCCGGCCGTGAAGGAGCAGCCTTCCACGAGGCCGTTGCGGCACGATTCCAGGTCCAGCGCGTCGGTATTGGGGCTGTAGGGCGGGTTGAGCACCGTCACGTTGCGGATAATCACGTCCTCGCTCAGCAGCGGATGCACCGTCCAGGCGGGTGAGTTCTGGAACGTGACGCCCTCAATCAGCAGGCGTTTGCAGCCATCGAGCACCAGGAAATCGGGCCGCAAATAGTCCTTGATGTCCTCAAAATCGGCGATGTTGGCTTTCTCAGTGGTCAGCACGCCGGCCTCCTTCACGGTGGTTCCTTTCAGGGACTGGGCCGTCGGGTACCAGCGGTCCTGCTTGTCATTGAGCGCGCCACCCGAGGCCACCCGTTTCTTCCAGTCGCCGTCGAGGGTGCGGCCCTGCTGCACCATCCACCAGGCTGCGCCCGCGCCGTCCAGAATGCCGTGCCCGGTGACGGCCACGTTCTCCAGGTTTTTGCCGTAAATCAGCGGTTGGTTGCGCACAGCGGCCACGCCTTCCCAGTTGGTTTTTATCAGCATATAGTCGGCCAGCTGGTCGCTGAACTGCACCAGCGCGCCGGCGGCCAGGTGCAGGTTCACGTTGCTTTGCAGCTCGATGGGGCCGGTGCGCCACTGGCCCGGCGGCACCAGCACCACCCCGCCGCCCTTGGCCTGGCAGGCCGCGATGGTTTGCTGAAAGGCCGCGGTGTTCGGCGTTTGGCCATCGCCCACGGCTCCGTACTTGACGATGGAAAAGGTGTCGGTGGGGAAACGGGTGGGTTTGACGAGGGGCAGCGCGGGGATGCTGGACGGCTGGGCTTGAACCTCAACTCCGGCCACGCCCAGCAGGCTCAGAAAAAGAAATACTTTCATATTCATACCAGATTAAAGCAAGGGAAACGGCAGTAGCAACTGCGGCGTCCTGGCCAGGACGGTTTGGGTCGTTGCCAGGACGGTTTGGGTCGTTGCCAGGACCATAACAGCGGTTGCGAATACCAATTTGGTCCTTGCGAATGGAAATTCTACGCTTTCTACGGCATTTTCTGTAATCCTTCCCACTTCACTTTCCAGTCCTTCGGAATGCCGGGGTTGGCTTCCTGGCAGCCGTCGTAGCCGGCGCACATGAGGGCCACGGCCGCGAGCAGGCCGCCGTTGCCGGGCAGGTAGAGGGGCAGGCGGCCTTCCTGGTAGTTGTGGCCATTGGGCAGGAAGGTGTTGGTCCGGACCTTCATCAGCAGGGCATCGACGGCCTTTTCGGGCAAGCCGAGGCGGGTGGCCGTCATCGAAGTCATGGGGAAATCCCAGCCCCAGGTTTTGTCCCAGCTCCAGTCGCGCCAAATCAGGTCGAAGGTGCGGCGCATGGTGGCGGCGTCCTGCTGGCCGGTGGCGGGCATCATGCCCAGCGCGGCCAGCACCGAAGGGTGGTCGGTTTTGTATTCGGGGTTGGTGTAGGAATCCGGGGCGCTTTCGGCGGCCAGGTACACGCCGTTGGCTTCGGGCAGTTTCGAAAGTCTGGCCAGCACGTCGTCCCACTGAGCATTGCGGGGCTGGCCCTGCCGCTCACGCCATTTCTGCGCCGTTTCCAAAGCCCAATGCCAGTACACCAGCTCAAACGTGGGGTTGAACGTGTCCTCGGCCTTGAACCGCTCCTGCGCCGGAATTACGCCTTTCCCGAGGATGTAGCGGCCCTTGTCTTTCTCAAAAAACGGATACGAAGCGATGAATTCCGCTGTCTGATTCACCCGCTCCTGGTAGAGTTTCAGCGTGGCCGCATCGGGGTGGGCGCGGTAGGCTTCTTCGGCAAAATAGATGGTGTGGGGCTGCTGCCACAGCAAAAAGGCCCCCACGGACGACGGGCCTTCGGCGCCCCAGGGGTCGGTCATTTTCTGCCAGCGCCAGCCGGCGTAGCCCTGGCGCTGGGCAATGGCGCGGGCTTCGGCCTGCACGTCGGGCCGGGCGTACCAGGTCAGGCTCTTTTCCAGGATTTCGGGGCGGCCCCACAGTGCGAAGTGGGCTGCGTGCCACCAGTGCATTTCGAGGTGCGGGCGGCCGTACCAGCTATTGAGCAGCAGGCCGGTTTCCTGCGGTGGCTGCGAGCCGGCGTTGTGAATGTTGGTCAGGTATTGCGAGAGCACAATCCGACGCTCCAGCTCCGCCGCGCGCGGGTCGGCGGTGCCGCTGAAATCGACGGCTCCGCCGCTGCGCCAGAAGCGCTGCCACTGCGCGTGGCTATCGGCGCGGGTGGCGGCGAAGGTGGGCGCGGCCATTTGGTGGGGCGCAAACTGGCAACCCAGCTCCAGCGTGCTGCTCTGGCGGCCGGGCGTGAGCACGAATTCGTGGGGCCTGGTGGCGGCCAGCGCGGCGGTGCCGGTCCAGCTCAGGGCCACGAAATACTTTGTGGTATCAAGCTGGTGGCTCAGCAGGGCGCGGCCGGATTGCTGCGAAGCAATGGCCGATTTGTGGTCGGCCTCGTGGGAGTAATCCACGGCCATATCGGCCCAGCCGGCGGTGGGAAACGGGAAGCGCAGGGCCACTTTCAGCCGGCCCGCTTTCAGCAATTCGGAAGTGACTTTGGCGGCCACGGCATCCTGCGTCTGGTGGCCGACGGTCACCACGTCCACTGCCGTGCCCTCCACCGTGAAGTGGCTCTGGATTTCGCCCGTCCAGGGGTTCAGCTCCTGGCTGATGTTTTTGATGTCCTTGATTTCGGCTGGCTTACCGTCTTTCTTCAGAATGACGAAGCCCAGATTGCCCAATTGCAAGCGGTGCGGGTTGGCGCGGAGGTAGTCCACGGCGTCTTTGTTGCCGGGCGTTTTCACCTGCACCGAGTAGCTCACGGTGCGGCCGTTGAAGGGGTATTCGCGCAGGCTTTGGGCGAATGTATAGCCTTTCTTGTTGGGGAAGCGGTGCCAGCCCCATTCCGATTCGGTGCCCAGCGGAATGCCCTTCTCGTAGTGCAGCGGGAAGGTTTGGAGGCCGGTGAAGTCTGCCGTGAAGGCGAATCTGCCGTTGCCGACGGAGAGCGAGTTGAGCGAGTCGGTGTTGCTGACGTGCACTTTGTGGCGCTCCACTACGGCCTGGCGGTTGATGGGCTGGGCTTTTACCAGCGAGAAGGGTATGAGCAGCAACAGGGCCAGGCGGGTTGCCTCCCCCCCCGGCCCCCTCGCCCGTGAAGAAGGGGAGCCGGACGTGAGTTCTGGGTTCGTGTTTTTCATAGTGATAAAGGAAATTCCAGCGATGAGTGGCGGGGGCTTTATTTCAGTTGTTTGCGGTTTTTGAGCATCAGCCAGTGCACCAGCGCCCAATCCGGGTCATTTGCCCAGGCCATCGTGTGGCTTTCGCCGGGGTTCAGGGCAAAGGCCGCCGGGTGCGGGGCCAGGTGGCCCCGGTCGTTGGACGTCGCCCCTTCCAGCACGCTGTAGGCGGCGGCATTGCCCTCGCTGAGCGCCCTGCCCAGGTGCGGGCCAGCACCGCTCATGCGCACGGCATTCGCCCACGCACTCGCCCCACCCATCCCGAGGTGGGCGTTGCAATTTTGGTGCAGGCACCAGGCCGCGCCGCCTTCGCAGCCGTCGCTGAACGGCACCGCGAGGCTGAGCGTACCCAGCGGAAACTCCCGCCGCGCCGGGCCGGTATTGGTGAGCGGGTACTGCTCCGTGGCTTCGTCCTCGGCCGTAATGATGCGCGTGCCGGCCAGCTCCAGGCCGTCGCGGCGGTACACGCATTCCACGGTATGGTCGTCGGGACAACGCAGCGCCGGCTGGTTGAAAACGGTAGGTGCCCGGGCCGGCATGGCGGCATGGCGCAACAGGCCCCAGCCGTAACCCCAATGCCCCCAGTTCATGCGCGTCGAGTCGGCCACATTTCTGATGCCCACGAGGCTGCCCTCCGGTGCCACGGTTAGCTGCCAGCTGCCCCGCGTCAGCTGCACGTTGGGCGTGGCGCCCCGGGCCAGCGCCGGCCCTGCCAGCAGCAGCCAGCTACCCAGCCATGTCCTAACAACCAGCCATTTATAGAAGGAAAGAGCGGGAAGCATGCGCCTGGATATTATACGGGAGTTATTAGGAATCTTTCGTTTCTGCAGTCGGTTGAAGCTTTCCTGTTTAGCGCCCCAAAGTCACGCTCATCAGCCCGATTACCACGTCATTGGCCAGGGCTTTCACCGTGAGGCTTTTGAGCTTCTTTTTCGGGTCGAGCGGCAGCTCCAGCACGGTGGCCGCGCCGCCGTCGATAGAGCGGGTGCTGTAGCCTTTGATGCTGGTGTACTGATTGAAATCCTGGGTAATGAGGCCGGTTTTGAGGTGGACGCGCCAGGGGTTGGGCGCGCCGGTCTGGAAAGCGAAACCGTCGTCCATATAGTCCTGCTCGATGGGCCACCAGGTTTCGGGGTTGCGCAGGGGCAGCGTGGCGGTGCTGTTGTCGGCGTAGGTCACAGTGACTTCGCCGTTCACAAACTGGCTTTGCATGGCGTTGGTGGAGCCGGCCACGAGCAGCACGGCGCGGGCGGCGTGCCCTTTTAGTTGCACCGTGGCCTGTCTGGGGTAATTATCCCACTGCGACACGAACAGAATGTTCTTCGCGCCGGCCGCGCCGGGCGTGCGCAGCGGCACGCCGGAAGGCAGCCGGATTTCGTTTTTCGGGCCGGCCAGTAGGCGCAACCCACTGTCGTCAATGGTGGCCTGAATGAGCGGGTAGCACCAGTTGCCGATGCCCTGGGTGGGCAGCTCCAGCGTGGCGGTTTCGGCGCGGGGCGAGAGGTATTTGTTCTGGAAAATCTGCGTCACCCGGTCGTTGTAAGCAGCACTTAGGTCAATGGTTTCCCAGGTTGCGGGCGTAGCTGAAGCCGCTTCAGCAGCGGGCATTTCGGGTTTTTGAACGGTGATTTTCAACGGTTCCCACCACGTCAAATCCCCTTGTTTTAATTGCACGAATGCGGTGCGGCTGCCGGCCCCTCCGGCCACCCGCGCCGTGAGTTTTGAACCAGCGAGTTGGGTTTGGCTCAGCACCTGCTGCGGGTCGGAAACGGCGGCTACCTGAGCATGGGCCAATGTTGCGGAAATGGCCGCGCCGAACGCAACCGGCGCTTGCGGCGCGGCGGCATCGGGCACTTCGCCCTGCCACTCGATTTCCACCACGTAACGGGCGGCCGGGGCACTGCTGATTTCGATAATCGGCCGGCCCACAGCGGCAGCAACGCTGTGCCAGGCGGCCGGCCGGCCGTTCACTTTCGCCGAAGCTACGCGGCTGGCCAGGGCGGGCACTTGGAGCTGAAGCGCCAGCAGTTTCGGGAGTTGCTGGGCTATGATATACGTTTCACGCTGGCCCTGGCGGCGGAATTGGAAGGCCACATCGGGCACTTTCAGGGCGGCCGAATCCCAGGCGGCGGGCAGGCCGGGCGCGATGCGCAGGGTGTCGTGCAGCGCATCGGGGCGGACGCCGAACAGGCCCTCGACCAGCGAGCGGGCGGCCATGCCGACGGGGTCGGCAAAGTCACGGTAGAGTTCGCCCCGGTAGGCATCATAATAGGAAATCTGCTGGAAATTGCCGGGGCTGCTGCCCAGGTACATGCTTTCGAGCAGGGCGCTTTTCCAAAGCAGGAAGGCTTCTTCGCGGCGGCCGGCCTGCCAGTTGGCAAGGCTGGTGTGCAGGTTCTCGGCCAGCACCACGTTGTTCAGCGACCAGTCGTAGGGCTGCCAGTTGGTGGTCGAGAGCAGGTAGTAGCCGGCATCGGGCAGGCCGGCGGCGCGCACCGGAATGTGCGGAATTTCGGCATCGACGTAGCGCAGCGCCTGGTAGGCCTGGAAGGCATCGGGCACCTCCGAATCAAGGGCGTGGTAGATGGTCCACAGCCCGGCGGCGGGGTGCAGGCTTTTGAGCCCCAGGGCATCCTGGTATTCGGCAAACCAACCGTGGTGCGGCAGCCAGAGCCGGGCCTGCATCGCCTGATGGATGTGGGCGGCTTCCTGGCGATAGGGCGCGGGGTTTTCGCCCAACAACACGGCCAGCTCGGCCAGCTGCTGGTTGGCGAAGTAGTTGTAGGCCGAAGTGTGCGTGACGGCCCCGCCGCTGTATTGCAGCGCATCGGAGGCCCAGATGGCGGCGTAGGCATCGTAGAGGCCGTCGTTGTCGGGGTCGAAATTGCGCTTCTCCCAGGCGAGGTGGCGTTGGAGCACGGGCCACATTTCGCGGCCAAAAGCCAGGTCGCCGGTCCAGCGCAGGTGGCGCAGCAGGGCGTCGATGAACACGAGGTTCATGTCGTAGTGGTGGGGCCGGAAATCGCCGCCGGGGTTGCGGCTGATGTAGCCTTCGCTAAATACCGTGGTGCCCAGTTTCTCCAGCTGTCGGGCCAGGTGCAGGGCCGTGTCGGGCACCACGGGGCCACTGGGCGGGCGGGTGAGCTGCGACTTGGCGTAGGCGCGGAAGTGCATGGCGGCGCGGTCGTGCCAGCCCAGCGGGTCGGCGGCGTAGGGTCCGCGCCAGCCATCGAGCCGGATGCGCCAGGCCACTGCGCCGTGCAGGTACGAGGGCGACTCCCAGATGGCATCGGCGGCCACTGCCAGCGCCCCGCCCAGGGTATTGATGTACGGGTCGGGCGTGCTTACTTTCACGCGGCCGGCCAGTACGGTGCGGGCCGCTTCGGCGCGGACAAAGGCAGCGGCCAAATCCTTATAGGTCAAGGCTATACTGTCTTCTGATTTCTGCACCGCGAAGTACAGCTCCTTACCCGATTTGGCAGTTACTGCGCCCGTCAGCACCGGCGTGACTGAAGCCTGAGAGGCGAAAAGCTGCTGGGGCGTCTCCTGTTGCGTAGCGTCTGCAACGTGGTTTTGGGATGCGGGCGGCACTACGCCCAGCAGCGTTTTGGCGGCGGCTGGCGGCGTGGACGGTGCTGAGTTGGTGGCTGATTCTTGGGTGCCCAGGTCGCGGTAGGCATCGGCGGCGGGCCTGGCGGCCGCGCCGTAGCTAAGGGTGAAGCTGTTCTTTTTCAATTCGAACACGTTGCCCTGGCAATACTCCGGCTTGAGGTAAAAACTCGATTCGGGGTCGGCCCCGATGTCGCCGTCGCGGCTGAATTTCTTGCCCGTGGCCCCGCCAAAAGCCCAGAGCAAGCGCACCGTATTGGCTGGCACGTTTTCGAATCGGGCTTTCACCAATATGCCTTCGGCCCCGGCCAGGGCCAGCACTTCGAGGTGCAATTTGCCCGTGCTCAGCAGCGGGTCGGTGATGTCGTAGAGCATCGTGCCGGGCCGGTAGCGGGCGGTGATGTTTTCGGCTTCTATCAGCCACTTGCTTTGGCCGTTGGCCAGCAGGCCAAACTTCAGGTTGCCGCCCATGCCGGGCAGGTAGAGGGCGAATTCCGGCAGGTCGCCGGCCTCGATGCGGAAGGCGGTATTGGTGCCGTAGAGGGCGCGGGTGAAGCGGTGCGTGCCGTTGGTGATGACGAAATCGGGGCCTTCGGGGTGGTAGCGCAGGGTGCGCGGCTGGTTGTGCCAGAGGACGGGCGGCGCGGTTTGGGCGTGGGCGGCGAGGGTTAATAATACTAGCAGTATCGCCCAACGGAACCTCACCCCCTGGCCCCCTCTCCAAAAAAGAGGAGGCACCGGTTTTGCCTTTTGGGATGATAAAGAGGGTGAAAAATTGACTGCAATGGACATTTCACAACTTTTAACTGGGCCGAACCGGTGCCCCCTCTTTTTTGCAGAGGGGGCCAGGGGGTGAGGTTGGTGGCTGGCGGTGCTATCCAAAACCTACGGCGCCAGCGTACCCGCCGGCTTTTCATACATTTCCACCTCCACCAGCCCCAACGTGCCGGGCGGGCCGGCCTGGTCGGTGGCGGCGGCGGCTAATTTGGGCGTTTCCAGCTCGGTGATGTTGAAGGCGTCTTTCGCCTGGGTAATGCCCGTTAATTCAATTCGGACCTTCTGGCCGGTGCGCGGCGGAAAAACGGCCGTGAAGTAGCCCAGACTGCGCTCAGTAGGGCCCCGAAAAACCTCCTGCCCATCCACCAGAATGCGGATGGGGTAGGTGCTGGTGCGCCAGCCGGTCAGCTTCATGGCTACCTGGCTAATGGGCGCGGGCCGGGCCAGCGTGTATTCAATCCACGGGTTGATTTCTTTGCGGTCCGAAATCCACTCCGACAGTTCGTTGTCATCGAAGCTGTAAGCGGCATTGGCCACGTTGGAACTGGCCGTGGCGCCGGTTATCGGCACCGTCACCCGCGAGACGGTGAACGACGGCCCGGCCGGCGTGGGCCCGCGCCGCAGGCTCACCGGCAAGTCGGCCCCGGGTAGCGCCGTGCTCAGGCCGTTTTCCACTTGCACCGGCTGCGATTTCAGGCTGACCGTGGCCGCTTTCAAGCCCTCAGACGTGGCGGTGATATTGATTTTGCCGGCCTGCGTGGTGCTGCGGATGAGTACGCGGTTTACGCCGCCTTCCACCGGCAGATTTTTGCTCAGAATGAAGTTGCCCGGCCCTTGCGCGAGGCCGCCGCGCCATTCGGCCGGGCCGCTGAGGGTGAAATTGACCATGTTCAGCGCCGTGGGGCAGCGGCGGCCCTGGGCATCGATGGCTTCGATTTGAATCAGGGCCAAGTCGGTGCCATCGGCGTGCAGGCCGGTGGGGCTGGCGGTGGACGTGAGGCGCAGGGCCACGGCCGGGCCGGCAGTTTGGTGCCCGGCTTCGCTCACGGGCTTGCCGGCTGCGTCGTAGCTCACGGCGCGGAGGGTGCCGGGCTGCCAGGCCACATTTTTGAAAGTGAACAGGAACCGGTAATTCTGCTGCCCGAAGCCCAGCGACTTGCCGTTGAGAAACAGTTCCACTTTCTCGCCGTTTGATACCACGTCCACGTTCTTCACCGTGCCCGCTTTGTAGTTCCAGTGGCCGATGATGTGCGTGTGCGGGTGCTCGGGCTCTACCCAGCCGTCCCACATTACCTGGTGGGCGTAGTAGCCGTCTTTGGCAATGCGCAGGGCGTCGACTTCGCCGCTGCGGCGGTAGTTTTCCTCGCCCCGGTAGTGGGTGTTGGTATCGGAAAAAACGATGTTGACGCCGCCGGCGCTGCTGCGGGTGCCGGTGCCGGGCCGCTCGTGCCAGTAGTCGTACCAGCGAATGACGTCCTCACGGGCCTGCGAGTCCTGGTTGCGGTTGTAGTCGGATGCGTTGGCGCCTTTGTAGAGCGGGCCCGCGCCGTCTTTGTGGAAGGGCGGCGTGAGCTCATCCCAGTACTTGCGCAGGGCCTCGTCGCGCGAATATTCCATCGCCCAGAGCGGCTTGGTGGCGCTTTTGTTGATATAAAGCATCTCGCCGCCGTACTCGGCGGCCGGAATGTCGAGCATCTCGCGCGAGCCGATGGCCCGGCCGCCGTGCGGGTCATACTGGTTCCGAATGTCCTTCAATTCCTGCATGTGGGCGGCGCTGATGCTCTCGTTGCCGCCCTCGTAGAATAGGATGCTGGGGTTGTTGCGGTTGTAGATGATGGCGTCGCGCATCAGCTCCCGGCGCTGGCCCCAGCGGCGGTCGGTCACGTCTTTTTCGGCGTCGCCGGCGGGCATGGCTTGGGGCAGGCCCACCCGGTCGCAGCTTTCGACGTCCTGCTTCCAAGGGGTGACGTGCATCCAGCGCACCAGGTTGGCGTTGCCGGCCACCATCAGGCCATTGCTGTAGTCGGAGAGCCAGGCGGGCACGCCCAGGCCCACGGCGGGCCACTCGTTGCTGGTGCGCTGGGCGTAGCCGTGCACCATCATCGCCCGGTCGTTGAGCTTGATGAGGCCGTTGGCGAATTCCGTTTTGCGGAAGCCGGTGCGGGTTTTGACTTCGTCGATGACTTGCTTATCGACTATCAATCTGGTTGAAACCGTGTACAGATAGCCGTAGCCCCAGCTCCAGAAATGCAGCCCCGCAAGGCTGGCGCGGGCCGTCACCGTTTTCATTTGCCCTGGCTGCAAAGTCGTTTCGCCGTCGCTGAAGGTGCTGATGGTTTTGCCTTCCCCGTCGGCCACCGACGTTTCAAACGTGAAGGTGCGGGCGGCGGGAAACTCATTTTTTACCTGCGCCTCGGCCACCACGGTGGCCTTGCCGCCGGCCACGTCAAACTCCTGCGCATACACATACACGCCCGTGGTGCCCAGCGTCGAAAACAGCGGCAGCGTCTGGTGCAGCGGGCTTATGAGGTGCAGAAACACGTTTTTCGGAATGCCGCCGTAGTTGGCGTTGAAGTTGCGGTTGCTCCACTGGAAGGTTTGGCCGCTGGCTTTTTCCTTGTAGTCCCAGTCGTTGTCGGTGCGCACGGCCAGTACGTTGTCCTGCGGCACAGGCTTGAGAAAGGGCGTCAAATCGAAGCCCACGGCCATCACGCCGTTTTCGTGCAGGCCCAGGCGCTGGCCGTTCAGGAAAAATTCGCCGGCCAGCCGCACGCCCTCAAACTCGATGAAAACCTTCTGGCCCGCCGCACCGGCCGGGAGCCGGAAATGCTTGCGGTACCAGGCCACGCCCGTGCTCAAATCCTTGATGTCCTTGCTGAAGGCTTCGCTCTCGTTCCAGGCGTAGGGCAGCGTCACCTTTTTCCACTGGGCGTCGTCAAATGTGACAGCTTCCGCGCCGGGAGCATCGCCTACCCGCACTTTCCATTCGGGGTTGAAATTGAATTTCAGCCGGCCGGCCGGGGGTGAGGCGGCCAGCACGGCGGTGCCCAGGCTCCACAGCAACAGCAGCAGTCCCGCTGGCTGCCACGCCCTTGCAAACCGGCCGGAATTGAGATTTAACATGGGGCGTGAAAAAGGAGGGAGTGACAAAAGAAGCTGCCGATGCTGCCCGCACTGTCCTGTACTGTGGGGTGTGGGTGGGACTGAACGCAGCTACGCCCGGTTCCGGCCCCGCCGGCAGGGTGCCAACGAAATCCAAAACCGGGCGTAGCGCCTCAGCAAGCGGGTTTTTTAGTAGCCGGGGTTCTGGTCGTAGAGGCCGGGCACGGCGGCCAGCTCAGCCTGCGGCACGGGGTAGAGCAGCAGGTTGGCCGTGATGGGGCGGGTGATTTTGTTGAACGGCGGGGCCAGGTCTTCGCGCTGAGCCCAGGCGTTCATCACCGTCAGGGCCAGGCCGGAGCGCATGAGGTCGTTCCAGCGCAGGTTTTCGCCGGCAAACTCGCGGCGGCGCTCCTCCATCAGGCTTTCCAGGGTGAGGGTGGTGAGGGCCGGCACGCCCGCCCGCACCCGAATAGGGTTCACCAGCAGCAGGGCATCGCCCACGCCGCCGCCTACGCCGCGCATCTGGCACTCGGCCTTCATCATCAGGATGTCGGTGTAGCGCAGCACGATGTAGTTCAGGCCCCAGTCGGTGCGGCTGGCACCTTTGGCTGCCACGTTCACGTACTTTTTGAAGAACGGCCGGGTATCCGAGATAGTAGTCGCACCAGAGACGTACGAGAAGCCAAGCTGTATATTGAATGCCTTGCGCAGGTCAGCAGTAGTATACGTATTCACCAAGTCGTTCGAGCAGGGCTTGATTTCGACCGAGCCGGCCGAGAATGCCAACCCTATTTGGGTATAGTAGCCATCGGGCACCACGATGTTCTGGAACGAGCCGCCCACCGTGCCGTTGGCGAAGTACTGAATGTCGAAGATTACCTCCGAGTTGTTCTCGGCCGTGGGCGCGAAAATGCCGGCGTACGTGGCTTGGGTGGCGTAGCGCGCCGTGCCTCTGGCCGCGATGATGTCGCTGAGCAGAGAATCGGCTCGGGCAAACTCGTTGGAGTTCAGGCCGGGGCCTTTGATGCCGTAGTCCGGGCCGGAACGGGTGAGGAACACCTGCGCCAGAATGCCCTTGGCGGCCCCCACCGTCACGCGGCCCACGTTGGCACCGGTGTAGGAAACGGGCAGGGTTGCAATGGCCGTGCGCAGGTCCCGGTAAATTAACTTGTATACATCGACTACTTCGGCGCGTGGAATCAGGGCCACTTCGCGGGGCAGCAGAGCGTGCTCAATCACGGGCACCCGGCCAAACTTGCGCACCAAATCGAAGTACATAAAGGCCCGGATGAACTTGGCTTCGCCTTCGTAGCGGGTGCGCAGCGCGGCCGGCACCACGGAGCCATTGGCGGCCAGCTGGTCGAGAATCGTGTTGGCCCGGTAGATGGTGGCGTAGTCCGAAGCCCAGGCATCGGCCACGATGGCGTTGATGTTGAGCAGGGTGGAGAAGTTGTTGATGGGGTCCCAGTCGCGCCCGCCCACGGCGCTGGAGGCATAAATATTATCGGAGCGCACTTCCGAGAGGTACACCTCGCGGTCGGGGTAGCCGCGCAGCTGGCTGTACACCGAGGTCATGGCCTGGTCGAAGTCGGCGGCCGATTTATAGAACACCGGCACCGAGCCATTCGACAGCGGGAGCTGGTCCAGGTCTTTTTCGCAGCCGCTCAGGGCCACGGCGCAGGCCAGGCTTAAGAAGAGGAATATTCGTTTCATGGGAATTTTTAGAAGGGTGAGCGGGACAAACCCAGCCGATTAAAAAGTAAGGTTCAGGCCCAGAATCAGGGTTTTGGCCAGCGGCAGTCCGCCGTAGTCGGAGCCCGACACGAAGGTGCTGCCGTTGTTGGTGTTCAGGGCGTCGGGGTTGAGGCCGCCGTAGTAGTTGTCGTGGCCAAAGAAGTTTTCGGCGGTCACGTACACGCGGGCACCCTGCGCCACGCTTTTCTTGATAATCAGGCCCAGGTCGTAGCCCAGCGTGATGGTGCGCACCCGGTAGTAGTTCGACGAGTACAGCCAGTCGGTGTTGCGGATGAAGGTGGTGCTCAGCGGCGTAGCCTTGCCCTTGATGCCGTCGCCGGGGTTGTCGGCCGACAGCCACCGGTCGCGCACGCGGCCCAGGGCGTTTTCCTTGTAGCCCACGCCCATCCGGTCGATGGCCCGGCCCAGGGTGGAGTAGATGGAGCCGCCGGCCTGCCCCTGCACCAGGAAGCTCAGGTCGAAGCCCTTGTAGCGCAGCGTGTTGGTCATGCCGTAGGTGTAGGTGGGGTTGGGGTTGCCCACCACCTGGCGGTCGTTGAAGTCAATCTTGCCGTCGCCGTTGAAGTCTTCAAACTTGGGCTCGCCGGCCGACTGCGTACCCAGCTGAGCTGCCTTGCCGTCGATGTCGCCCTGGGTGAGAATGCCGGTCTGCTTCACCACGAAAATGCTGTAGATGGGCAAGCCCACTTTCAGGATGTTGCTGGGCGTGTCCAGGCCGTTGGGCACTTCAATGGTGGCATCGCCGGGGCCTAGGTGCACTACTTTGTTCGTGTTGTGGCTCAGGTTGAAGGAGGTCGTCCAGGAGAAGGCGCCTTCCAGGTTGCGGGTGTTCAACTCCAGCTCCCAGCCGTTGTTGCGCACCTCGCCAATGTTTTGCAGGCTGGTGGTGAAGCCCGCGCCGCTGGCCACGGGCACGTTCAGGAGTAGGTCCTGGCTGGTTTTGGTGTAGTAGTCGGCCGAAACAACGATGCGGTTTTTGAGGAAGGCCACGTCCGCGCCGAAGTCGATGGTGCGGTTGCGCTCCCATTTCAGGGACGGGTTGCCCACTTTGTTGGGGGCCTGGCCCGTCACCTGCACCGGGGCGGTGCCGCCCAGGGCGTAGTTGGCAAAGCCCAGCGTGGCAATGCTGCTGTAGTCGCCGATGGTGTTGTTGCCGGAGTAGCCCAGGCTACCGCGCAACTTCAGGTCGCTCAGCACGTTGGTGGTGGCCGCCATAAACGGCTCCTGGGAGATGCGCCAGCCGGCCGATACGGCCGGAAAAACGCCGGCCCGGTCCTCAAACCCGAAGCGTGACGAAGCATCGCGGCGCACGCTGGCCGAAACCAGGTACTTGCCGTCGAAGGCGTATTGCAGGCGGCCGAAGTACGAGAGCAGTACGCTCTGGGTCTCGGTGGTGTAGTTGGCGGCCGTGCCCGTGATGTTGGTGGCCGCGTTGAGCGTAGTCAGGTTGTTGTTGATAAAGCCGCCGTTCGCAGCCAGGGCCACGTTGTCGAGCTTGGAGAAGTTGTAGGCCTGGCCCAGCAGCACCGAGAAATCGTTTTTGCCGATGACCTTGCTGTAGGTGGCTGTGTTCTCGTTCACAAACGTCTGGCGGCGGAACGCGCTGTACGAGCCGCTGGCCAGCGAGGTAACCAAGTTGCGCGTGGGCGCCTGAAACGACTTCGACGTGGCGTCGGTGTTGTCGAAGTTCAGCGACGAGCGCAGCCGCAGCCCCACAATGGGCTGAAACTCGCCAAACACCGTGCCCAGGGTCCGGAACGTGCGGGTATCGCCCTGGTAGGCTTTGATAACGGCAATCGGGCTGGCCGTGCTCACGCCCCAGCGGTACACGTCGTTTTTGCCATAGCCGGTGTTCACGCCGGCCGTGTCTTCCACCACCGGGGTTTCGGTGAGCAGCTGGTGGAAGCGGTTGTCCTTGCCCTCAATGCCCGGGTCGGTGGCAATCGAAAACGAGGGGCTCACCGTCAGGCCGAAGCGCAGCTTGTCGCTGGCTTTTACTTCCACGTTGGCGCGGGCCGAATAGCGCTTGTAGTCGAGGCCGATGGCGAAACCCTGCTGGTCGCTGTAGTTGCCCGACACGAAGTAGTTCACGTTATCGGTGGCTCCGGAGGCGCTCACCTGGTAGCTCTGGCTGAGGCCGGTGCGGTACAGCTGGTCCTGCCAGTCCACGAACGCCAGGCCGGGATGGCCGGGCAGGGCCCAACGCTCGTCCAGCATCAGGTCGGTGTTGTACTGCGTGGCCCCCAGCTGCGTGGGCAGCACGCCGGTGGCCGTGAGCGTGGTGTTCAGAATCTGGCGACGGGTGGTGTTATTCTGGTCGGCTGTGCGCGGCGTGGCGCCGGGCGTAGTTGGCGTCGAACGCACCCAGTTGGTGTTGATGATTTCCGTAGCCCGCGAAATCCAATCGTCGCCGCTGAGCACGTCGAGCTTTTTGGCAGCCTGCGAGCCCCCCACGTAGGAGTTCACGCTGATTTGGGGCTTGCCGTTGCGGCCGCGCTTGGTGGTGATGAGCACCACGCCGTTGGCCGCGCGTGAGCCGTAGATGGCGGCCGCGGCCGCATCCTTCAGCACCTCAATCTTCTCAATGTCGTTCGGGTTGATGTTATCGAGCGGGCTGCCGGCGCTGAACCGGCCGCCGCCGTTGGCCGCCGCCGTTTCCAGCGGAAAACCGTCAATCACATACAGCGGCTCGTTGCCGGCCGAGATGGAGCCCGCGCCCCGCACCTGAATGCTGAAGGCCCGGCCGGGCACGCCCGACACCTGCTTCACCTGCACACCGGCCAGCTGGCCCACCAGCGCCTGGTCCACGCGGGTCAGGGGCCGCTCTTCCAGCTTGCGGGCGTCGAGCGTGGCAATGGCCCCCGTCACATCGGCGCGCTTCTGGGTGCCGTAGCCCACCACCACCACTTCGTCGAGGCTCTTGGAGTCATCGGCCAGCTTGATGGTGAAGCTGTCGGGTCCGGAAAAGCCTTTCTCCTGGGTTTGAAAACCAATGAAGCTAAATACCAGCGTGCCAGCCTTATCCGGTACCGACAGACTGAACGAGCCGTCGGCGTTGCTGGAGGTGCCCAGGGTGGTGCCCTTCACCACCACGGTCACGCCGGGGAGGGGTTCGCCGGTGGGGGAAGTGACTTTGCCAGTGAGTGGCCACTCAGCCACAACGTGCCGAACCGGGTGCGCTGCCGCGGCCACCATGCCCGGCCCCGCCAACAGGAGCATTGGCAAGCACGCTGCAAAGCGTAAACGTTGCCAGGTGTCTAACTTCTTCATACTGGTAATTGGTGGGTGAGATTTTGGGATGCAAGCAGAAAGTGGAAGCCGGAACCTAAGTCAATATTATGGCCCTATTGTGCCCATACTCTCCTGTAGACTACTGCTCAGTGAGTTTTTAGTGAAATCTTAGCGTTGTTGTGTCGCTGGATTTCCACTTTGGCCGGCGTGCGGCAGCGGGCCGGGAAATGGGGCAACGCGCGGACTCCACTATTCCCGGTTCGCGGGCGGTAGGGTGGGCGGTAGGATTGGTGGTGCCGCACCGATTTATAAGTGAGTGCTCACAGATAAAGCGCTTCAGACAGCTCTCTAGAAGGCGCCAGTGCACTTTGCCGGGGCGCGGCCCTGCCTGGCACTGGCAAGTGGAGCCGACTGGTTGGTAGCGTGGGGACCACCAGCCGAGCCCTTACTCAATCAGTTGTATAAAAATCCGCTTTTTCCGTAGCGCTGCCATCCCGTACCCTCCTGCCTGCCGGGGCGGGCGGCCCCGTCGCCCCACCCGCTACCCAACTTTCAGAATGAAAGCCGAAGCCGTCATGCTTTTGCCCCCTTGCGAGGCGCAGAACAGGTACTCCGGCTTGCCATCGCGCAGCAGCAGCTGTGGCCGTTCGAGGCGGCCGTAGCGTTTGAGCTTGGGCGGTGCGGGCGGCTGCGCCACGCCGTAGTCGCGGATGGGCAGGAAGGCAATTTTGGGAAAAGTCCAGGCCTTGCCGTCCTCTGATTCGAGGTAGAGGCCTACTTCCTGGCTGTACACGCCCATGTCGCGGGCCAGCATGTTGAACTTGCCGTGCTGCCGCCACACAAAGGCATCTTCGAACTGCTTGTTGTTGCCTTGCTTGGAGAAGTCGATGACCGGGTTGCCCTCGAATTTTACATAGGGACCTTCCAGCTTATCGGCCACGGCGAGGCCGTACTTGCGGTTGCCGTGAATGACGGGGTCTTTCGACTCCACATATTCCTGGGTGTTCCACGACTTGTAGTAGAGCCAGTATTGGCCGTTGGGGTGCTTAATGAAGGCGGGATTGGTGGTGCAGTGGTCGTCCCAGGCGCCGGTGGGGCCGGGCAGCAGCAGGGGCTGGTCAGGGCGCGTCCAGGGGCCGTTGAGGGTGGGAGCGGTGGCCAGCCCGATGCGCTTGGTGTCGGTTTTGCCGTTGGAGTTGCCCATGAAAAACAGGCAATACTGGCCATCCACGAACTGAATGCTGGGATTGTGGCAGGTGGTGGCGTCCCAGTAGCCCGGGCCGCGCGGGGCCAGCACGGTGTCGAGCACCGTGAAAGGGCCGGCGGGATGGTCGGCCACGGCATGGGCGATTTCAGAGCCATTTATCCAGCCGCTCATGCTCTTTTTGGCCTCCCAGCGCGAGAAAAAGACGTGCACCTTGCCATCGGGGGCATAAATGGGCGAGTTGCACCACACGTAATAGTCGGGCAGCTCCAGGGCCCGGCCCACGGGCTTGAGGTGCCTGCTGAATTTTGAGAAGTCGCTTTTGGGATAGTCAATCAACCGGCCGGCCGCGAGGCCTGCCCAGTCCTTTGCAAACGGCGCCAAAACCAAACCAGTAAGAAACGTGCGGCGAGCCAGCATGAGCGGGTGAGAATGCGAAAGGTGGGAATACGGTGCAAGGAAGACCATTTTTGAGAGCATACTCTTGTATGATTGCCCTGCCTTTCAAGTAGAGAGGTAGCCAGAAAAGGAAACGAGGACACTATTATTCTCTAACGGCGGCTCTTTGGTGTCGACCGTGTACAGGAGAACCTGTGCCTCGTTTCTCGTTTTTGCCTGAAGACTGCACAGTATGGAGGGAG
>NZ_JAGEMO020000061.1 GCF_017921975.2 Hymenobacter terricola | reverse complement strand
GGGTAGCAACGCACTACGCCGCCCCTGCCAGGCGGCGTGGTGCGTTGCTACCCGCCGCGTTGGGCGGGGCCTGCTTGGCGGCGGTGCGAAATGTCAGCCAATATTTTAACGTTATTTTGGCTTATGCTAAAACACTTTCTCCTACTTGCTTTCTTGATTTTGTTGCTGCTACCAGCACCAGGTAAGGCGCAGCAATATCGCATAACCGGGCGCGTGGTGGATGCCAAAACCAAGGAGCCCATCCCGTTTGCTTCTATTGGGCTGCTCAAAGAAGGAACCGAAGCCCTTACGAACGAAAAAGGATATTTTCAGTTAACCAGCCTGACTAAATCCGAGCAGGATTCCCTGGTTTTTATGACTTTGGGCTACTGCCGCTACGCGGTGCTTGTGGAGCCGGGGCAGTTGGAAAACTTGCGCATTGAATTGAATTCAGGATGCTTGGATGGCATCAACATCACTTATTGCCCGGTGAAGCCCTATGCCTCCACTGGTCAGCCAGCACCTCCCACCAGAGACGAGCTTATAACTGGGCTGCCAGGTACGCAATACGCCTTTTTCATTGAAAATGATACCCGGAAGCAAACTCGCGAAATGCGGTCGGTATCGTTCTACATCGGCGAGAATAGTTTGCCGATGGCTCCGTTTCGCATCCGAGTTTTTAAGGCTGACGGCAAGAACCATTCGCCTAAAACCACTATACTCAATGAACCAGTGTTTCTCACCGTTCCTAGGGCTGGCGAATGGTACACCAGGGATTTGAGCCGTTATAATTTTGTTGCTCCCAAAGAAGGGTATTTTGTAGTGCTGGAATTTGGAGAATCAGCTAACGCATTGCCCCAACCAGATATGGATAACTACATTCCTTCTGGCCAGATGATGTGGCCCTCCTCTGACTTCAAAAAAAGCAGCATTTGGAGCTATTCCCCGAAAAAGGGATGGACCCTGTTTCCACAATCCAGCAGTTCGCGCCGGTATAACGCCAGTGTTAAGGTTGAAGTCGAGGCTGCGGAATAAACCGCATATCCCACGGGCCAGAATGAAAACAGGCCGCTGCGATATAATCGCGGCGGCCTGTTTTGTTAAGTTAGCACAGGAGTCATTTACCCCAGCTCCGCCAGTTCCAGCCAGCGCAGCTCCCGGGTCTCCAATTCCTGATTCAGC
Source organism: Hymenobacter terricola (assembly GCF_017921975.2). Lineage (GTDB taxonomy): Bacteria > Bacteroidota > Bacteroidia > Cytophagales > Hymenobacteraceae > Hymenobacter > Hymenobacter terricola. Next base: position 27,095 of record NZ_JAGEMO020000061.1, on the reverse strand, counting down.
GCGGCCAGGCGGGCACCCCAGGCGGCGAAATCCTGCGGGCTGCCGCTGCCGCCGTTCAGCTTGGCGGTGATTTCCTGCTTCTCGGTTTCCAGCGTGGCCATGGCTTTTTCGAGCTGCTCGTATTCTTTTTTCTCGGCGAAGGTTGCGCGGCGCCTGGCGGGCGATGGGGCAACGGCCGTGCTCACGGCCACGGGGGCGATGAGCTTGGCGGCGGCGCGGGCGGCTTTGGCGGCCTTTTCCTCGGCTTCGAGGGCGGCTTCGGTTTCGCGCTCGGCGAGGTATTCGCGGTAGTCGGTGTAGTTGCCGGGGAAGTTGAGGACGGCCCCGCCGGGCTCCAATACAAACAGGTGCTCGGCGAGGTGGTCGAGGAAGTACCGGTCGTGGCTCACGATGAGCAGGCAGCCCGAAAAGTGCAGCAGGAAGTCTTCCAGGATGTTGAGCGTGGCCAGGTCCAGGTCGTTGGTGGGCTCGTCAAGAATGAGGAAGTTGGGGTTTTTGATGAGCACGCGCAGCAGCTGCAGGCGGCGCTTTTCGCCCCCGCTCAGCTTGTTTACCAGCGTGTACTGCTGGGCGGGCGGGAACAGGAACAGGTTGAGGAACTGGCTGGCGGTGAGCACGTCGCCGTTGGCCAGCTCCACCACTTCGGCTACTTCCTTCACGATGTCGATGACGCGCTGGGTGGGGTCGAACTCCAGCTCGGTCTGGGTGTAGTAGCCGAACACGGTGTTCGTGCCCACCTCGATGGTGCCGGAATCGGCCTGGAGCTTGCCCGTGAGCATGTTCATGAGCGTGGACTTGCCCACGCCGTTCGGCCCCACCAGCCCAATCCGGTCCTTTTTCTTGAACACGTAGTTGAAATCGTCGAGCACGGTGAGGTCGCCGAATTTCTTGGTCAGGTGGTGAGCTTCGATGATTTTGCCGCCCTGGCGGGTGGTTTTCACGCTCAGTTCCACCTGCTGCTTGCTGAGGTTGGTGCTGGCCTTTTCCTTGGTCACGTAGAAGGCGTCGATGCGGGCTTTTTGCTTGGTGCCGCGGGCCTGGGGCATGCGGCGCATCCAGTCGAGCTCCTTTTTGAAGAGCTGGCGGGCCTTCTCCACTTCCACGGTTTCGCGCATTTCGCGGTCGGCCTTTTTCTCCACGAAATAGGCGTAGTTGCCCTGGTAGCGGTACATCTGGCCCTTGTCGAGCTCCACGATTTCATTGGCCACCTTGTCGAGAAAGTACCGGTCGTGGGTCACCATCAGCAGGGTGAGGGTGGGGGAGGAGAGGCGGTTTTCGAGCCACTCGATGGTGGCCAGGTCCAGGTGGTTGGTGGGCTCATCGAGCAGCAGTACGTCGGGCTCTTCGATGAGCACGCGGGCCAGGGCCACGCGCTTGCGCTGCCCGCCCGAGAGCTGGGCCACGTTGCGCGTGAGCAGCTCGCCGAGGATGCCGAGGCGGCCGAGAATCTGCTGCACCTGGGCTTCGTAGTCCCAGGCGTTGAGGGCGTCCATGCGTTCGAGCACGCGCTGGAGGTCGTCGGCTTTGTGGTCGGGGTCGTTGATGACGTGCTCGTACTCCTTGATGGCCTTGAGCGTGTCGTTCTGGCTGGCGAAGATGGTTTCCTCCACGCTCAGGCTCTCATCAAACACGGGCTGCTGGCCCAGGTAGGTCACGCGGATGCCCTTGCGCACGCTCACCGAGCCGGTATCGGGGATTTCGAGGCCGGCCAGCACGCGCAGGAGCGTGGTTTTGCCGGTGCCGTTGATGCCCACAAAGGCCACGCGCTGGCCCAGCTGCAAGCCGAAGTTGAGGTCTTTAAACAGCCAGCGGTCGGCGTAATTCTTCGAGATGTTCTCGGCGGATAACAGGTTCATAGGTAAAAGTGTGCCTTTAAAGTATATTCAAGGCGGTTTCTAAGTGCTCGTAAGTGACGTGTATATGGTTTTAGGGGGAAAATTGATACACGCCCGCTTTGAAATGATACACGCCTAAGCCGGTAGCTAGTGGTATTTTTCAGTGTTCACCACAAAGGTACTTGTGCCTTGCTTGCGGATAGCGACGATGCTGTTACCGTTACCCCTACGTAGTAGGGGCTAGCCCTTTGCCCGTACGGCTTGCTAGTTGGTTGCTCAGAGACGCGTCAGCAGCATAAGAAACAGCCGGAAACGGGGGTACACGCGACGCAAGCGGTTGCGGACGTGGAAAGACCTTGGCGGGTGTGGGTCTGTTCAATACAGACGATGTTTTTTTAAGACTTGTTATGTGATGGTTGGAGGCTAACACATATAAGAATGATTGCAACCGTTTGGAATACTAGCACCAATAACTGTAAGCCAAGAGAAAATGCATTGGAGTATAGGATAAGCTTCTCTTCACCAATCATATTCATAGTTATCATATAGAAAAAAAATAGTAAGTACGATGTCAATACAAATATCTTAACCCACCTCACACCTCTACTTACTAAGAAAGCATTTATAAGATACCAAATAACTAATACAACCAGTCCTGTGTAAACAAAATTGGAATGAATTCCATAGTCTTTAAAAAACCCGGTTTTATTGAAATAACAACTAACGTTCCCTACTATCATAGTAAGAAATAGAAGACCAGAAGCTAGGGCTTCGTATTTGCGCTGTTGTATAGAGTCCATTTTGTGTAGAGTTAAGGTGGGGCTAAAGCTACTCATTTCAGGGAAATCTTAAAAACAGAACGCCCCAACTGGACTGAATCAGCTAGGGCGCTAATGGTCGGCTAATGGATGTAGCTAACGATTACACAGGAAAAAGAGATGTGTTGTAAAAACCTGTGCTGCTAGTTTATTATTCTGAATCAGTAGAAGCAATAAGTGTCAATAGCTGCAAATACATTTCGGCAAAGTCTTTATCGGACAATAGAGAGAGACGAGCAAGAAACGCTTTTTGATTCTTATTCAGAAACTTAATAATATTTTTCTGATATGGTTTCAGTTCCGTATCGGTTTTAATTGCTTTGCGACCGCCTACTAGATTCGCTAAACTGGCTGGATTCATCGTATAATTATTTTATTTTATCGGTAACGGTAAAAGTTGTTATTTCAAATAGCTCTCATTAACCGAATTAGCTAGGTAAACATTCGAGAAACTCGAAAGATTAACCACTTAGTAACCATTGAAGTGTGATAATAACTCTTCAATTCTAAAGCTATTTGACTTTCTGCTGAATCTCGTACACCAACGTATCTAGGTTTAATTCCTTTTTAAAATCGTTATACACGTTATCAGATAGAATTTTCTTATTCAAGTCACTATCAGCTAGCAGCGTAAATAGCGCGTGTACGCCGTTCCAAACGGTTTCTTGTTCGGGAGTCAGTGTAATGACTGCGGCGGTAATAGCCGCGTTACCAGCACCGTTCACGACGAATAGACCGATTTTAACATCGTAAGAAATGAAGCGTTGAATAGTGGTGAACTGATTGAAGCCCGTACGCATCGTAACAACCGAATCAATAGCCGCTTTCGTTACTTCGCAGTCAGGTATTTGCTTAGACAAATCGATACCGCTTGCCTTGTACACCTCGAAATTAGGGAGCTTAGAAGCGGTCTGGTACTTGTACCGGTCTAGTAGGCTCGTCGTGTCCACTAAATCCAGTGGGAGCGTGTTTAAGAGCGTTTTAGCCGTGTCGTTTAGCTCTAGGGTGTTGAGGTTTTTAACGTAAACGGTGAGGTCTTTGGTAAGTTGAGTGTATTTTTTAAGTTGTAGTTTCATATGGTTTTTATATCTTCTTTTTTATTATATACACATTTAAAGGAAAGTTTACGATTTTATTTAGTCTGTTACCGATATTTTAGTGGGTTTACCGATAATAATATTTTCAAACATTATAACTCTCCATATTAGTAGCTGCTATTCGGTCGTTACCTCCCGAACCTGACGCTAGGCTATAAGATGCTCGTCTAGTACGGTTGCTTTGATTAAGGTTTTAACTTTTGGTATTTGCTTGGGTGTTGCTTGGGGCAACCCCTTTCAATGTTGATTGCAGTAGGATTGTTGATGACAGGTACATTTTGGGAGAGATAATATAGAAAGAGAAGAAAGGAAGGGAATAGGAAGAGAAGAGGTGTTATATCTCTCCCAAAATGTACCTAAATCCAATAGTAGGCGACGGGGTGAACAAGCGTTGTGAGACGGTAACGCTGCTTTGTATGGAAAAATATTACAATTGATTATCAGCAGGTTGAAAAATATTTTGACAAAAACACAGTTTTAGAATAAACTATATACTTACGCCCACTTACAATAATAAAGGACACCCCAATTTTATGAACAACACACCACGCAGAACGCACAAAACAATTAACGTAAAACCGGAAGTATTCGACCAGCTACTAGAGTTAGCGGAACTACTGAGCAATAATTACTCAAAGGTCAATCTGGGAGAGCTAACCGGTACCCTAATCAAACGAGAGCTTACCGCACTCACCACTAAAAAACAATCGCCTATGTAATAGATGCCGCGTAAACCAACCCCCAAACAAACAACAACCCTATTTTATCCCGCAAGCTTCAAACTAAACGAACTCAGAGATAAGGTGACGAGTAAATATGCTAGCACCGTTAAGGAAATAAACTACTTTTTCTTTTTCAACCTGCTATTAGAAGAATACTTTACGCTAAGCAGCAAACCCGGTCAATACATTCAAGTGCATTCGGACATAATACGGTGCATTTTCAGAGACGAGTACAAGCAAATTTTAAAGGACTTAGCCGATACCGAATACATCCAAATTTACGACGGACATAGCGACGTGTTAGGCATCTGCATTAGCTATCGTATTCATCCCAAAAGAATCGATTTAAGCGCCCCGTTTGCTTTTGTTGAGGAAGAGTATAACAAGTACTTTGCACGTAAGCTAAACACGCTTAAAACGCTTAATTTAGGTGAACGCAAGAGCAGGCGACCAACTGCCAAACAGGAAATAGCGAACGCAGTAGCTAACTATGAGAGCGTAATTAATACCGGCTACTTGCACGTAATGGAGCAAACGCAAAACTTGATGCTAGTACCGGATGCCGACGCGCTTGCGTACGTGGTAAAAGAGTACGCCAGATTAGGAAATTGCAACCCGCCTGAAACCTATTTCAATTACTTCAATAACAGCCCGTTAAAGCGTGTCGGAATTGATAAGTTCGGTAATCGGCTACAATCGGTTGTTACCAATATGGCAAAAGTTATTCGCCGTTGCTTGCGCTTCAAAACAAGCCCACTGATACGCAATCGGGAGATTGATATAGTGAACTCCCAACCGTTTTATTTATCGTCGGTTACAGGCGACTTAATCCGGCAATTTGTGCCGGATGCAAGCGAAGCAATACCGGTGTATGAGAGATACGAAAATGATAGCAACTTTCTAGAGTTCAAAGAACTTGCTAGAGAGGGAACAATCTACGAACGGCTACAAGCGGACTATGAAAAGCAGTACGGAGCTATCTGTGATGGCGACGATAAGGAGAAACGCGACTTTACCAAAAAGCTAACGATGTCCGCGCTATTTGGTGACTATGATTTGAAAGATAGCACGGTAATAGAAGAGCTAACGAATGAATTAGTAATAAAGAAAATGCAGTTTTTCCTAATCTTCAAAGAGCAATTCCAAAGTATTTACGAATTGTTCAAAGAGATTAAGTCATTTCGATGGAATTGCACCGTAAACAGAGACGGTGAGCGGAAACAATACGCTAATAACTGCTTGGTAGCCCAGCGCTTGGAGAGTGGAGTAATGTTTAAACATATTGTACAAGCGGTAATAGACCACGATATAACAGAGGTCATAACTATACACGATTGTTTGCTAGTACGTGAAGACCAATACGATATTGTCAAGGCTATATCAGATAGCGAATTTCAAAACCTAAACCTAAATCCCAAATTCAAATAAAATGCTCACACGAACCAAAAAAGGTAAAATAGATTACCGCTGTCCTTTGATTCACTTTCACGAAACGAACGACGAAACATTTAACATCATAAAAGAATACTGTGACAGGATAAAAGCACAAGGCTTTAAACCGGGGGATAGAAGCAATACGTATTCTGACGGTGTTAGCGAGTTATTCATTTACGCGAAAAATGGCAACGGCAAAGGACTTACTATAATTTTCGGCAAAGATGAATTTCAAAATTATGCTAATTGGCAATTCATTAAACAACGACAAACGACCATCGATTTAATTTTGCTAGACCTTGAAACTAATCCCATTTAACAACTATATACTAGTGGGAATTGTGTTTACGTAGAACAGAAACCGTAGTGGCATTAGGCTGCTACGGTTTCTTTCGTTTTAAGCCACGTTCACGGCTCTAGGTGTACCGGTGTAAGTGTTGCTCGTCGTTCGTGCGGTAGCGTTGCTAAATGGTGCTAACTTGCTTGCTCACATCAAACCCTCAGTAATGGAAAGCGGCTGGATAGTAGCAATCAGTTCAATATCTACCATCGTTGCAACCGGGCTGTTTAGCATTTGGTCAAAGCGTATAGATGCAAAACAGAAAGTGAATGAGCACAAGCTAACTATTAGAAGTGCTTACGTTAACAAGAAAATAGAGGCAGGTCAAAAGCTCGTCGGAGAAAACAACGTGAGGATTCTAAATAGGCATTATATCAAAATGTATCTCACTGCTTTAAAAGACTATAAGCGAGATTACGAGCACCTACTATCAAACCACAAGCTAACAGAGGCTAAGCTAATTGAAATCAGCATCGATACCAATAGTTTTGCCGCACTTTACTATGATATAGAGAATTTATATTTGGAATCCGATTTACTTCTAAACCGGTTAAATGAGCTTATGCCATTAGTAGAGCCGGGCGGTAATTATTGCCAGAATGAAGGATATGACGCAAATGTAGATAAAGCGATAAAGTGTGTCGATGAGTTGCTTGCCACCTATCATACTATGAATAAGACAATTCGGGATGACCTAGCCAAATACGATATATTGTAACGTCAATTTAAGCTGTTCAAATGCCTGTAGGATGCTAGTGTAAGGACTGCCCACCGTTAATACCGTAGGGTTTCTATTCATTGGTATCTTGTTCGCTCCCTAAAAGTTCTCACCAATGACTATTAAGAAAATACTGGAATTGATAGCCCGTAAAACCAACTCGACGATTACAATAGAAACTTCTTTAGGCAGAGAGATTTCTAAATTCGTCTTATTGTGGGGTGTATATGAATCGCGCTTCTATCCAGCATCCAACGGCAACCCTTGTACACAAATAGCTATGATTGGACGGGTTAGGGAGAACGCCTTTAGTGAAACCGACTTTGAGCCGTACTTTAATCGATTCAAAAAAAGGTATCTAAATGGTAATGAAGGAGAGCGCAAATTCAAATCCTTATACCTTAACGAGCACCCACCAAGAACCTATAATGATTTTGAAACAATACTTTGGGCAAGATTAAATAATGGCTCGGCACCGGACTCCGTAGAATTCAGTGAAACAGTATTGGCAATTATAAACAGGCTTAGGAATAATCTATTTCACGGCAGAAAGGATTTTGCTAATTTGAACCTAGAACTAGAACCGCTCAAAATAGCAAATGATTGCCTGTATGATGTGATAGAAAAGAATCGATTCCTATTTTAATGAAAAGCCCTAGTACCGCAAGACGCTAGGGCTGCTGAGAATCTTCGTTGTAAGCGCCTACAATGGCTCTACGTATATCATTGTAGGCGTTGGACACTCTTCGTGCCGTAGCGGTACTGTTTAGGCGGTATCTTGCCTACTCATCTAATAGGATTAAGTATGCTGTGGATTGACGAAACGGACGAGATACTGTTGCCTAAGCAGTACCACGAAACCCACAACCTTGCTGTTCTGATGTACGACCACCTTGTAGAAATACTTGATGAATCAAACCCGGCGTATGAGCTGACACTAAAAACGTCAATGACATTCAAAGAAACTCACAAGCGTATTGAAGATATGCAAAATGAGAAGTTGCACGTACTCGACTGGCTTGTTGAGAATGATATGAAAGCCGAACTAACAGAAACTTTGACCAAACATCTCGTACGGTCGCTAACAGGAGATATTATGCATTTCTTGCACGATTCTCTTAATGCAGCAAAAAAAGGCAAGCTATCGGTAGCGTACGCTTTGCTACGCAAACCTTTTACCGACGAGTTACTAATATTAGAGCAATTACTTGCTGATAATAACGAATTTATAGATAGGTTCTATTTGCAAGGTGACCCTAAATTATATGACCCTGCCCCGAGGGTAAAACTCAGAGATAATCTGACGATAATTAAAGATGCAGTAAGCAAGTTAACGTCTAATTATAATATCGATGCTCAGGATATGCACGATATCAGGTATGACAAAGCTTGTCATACTGGCATTAATGCTATAACTAACAAGGCTCTACATATTATAACGACTGACCCAAACTATAAAACGCAAGAACAGAACCTTAATTTTATATTCGCTCAATACGACGATTTGCTTTCTATGTGGGAGCATTACTATTACGTAGTCCCGTATCTGCTGAAATACACTGCTGATGTAATAGACGAGATATTATTTCGCTATTTACCGGATGAGATACTTGTAAAGTGCGGAAAATTAGTTTTAAGGGAAGGTATGTATCTCATTTGGGCTAAAAACTCCGGCGTTATAGAGCAGCAAGAGTTAGATTGTGTCATAACAGCAATTTCAAATAACGCTTCGCATAATTGCAGCCAGTGCAATGCCGCTATAGATTTCGTATATGCGGATTTGAGATTGTTTGTCAATCAGCAAATTGTGCTTTGCACTAATTGCTTTGCCAATCAAATTGAAGATTTAGACTATTATAAAAAATTTATGCTATCGTGGTTAAAGCATATAAAAGCAGGTAAGTAGATAAAAGTATGGTGCGAATAAAAGAGGCTCCCCTATCTGAGAGCCTCTTTTATTTCGGTGCGGTTGTTATTCGGTGTCGGGTTTATCGTCGCCTTAGATAGTGGTTATCTTCTCCATTTCGCTAACCGTATTCATTTGTCCGCTTGCGTAATTGCTAAACATCAATTCCATCTTGCTATGACCAATCCACAATTTCAACACGGCGGGATTAACGCCAGCAGATAGCGCGTGTGTGATAAATGTCTTCCGCGCAACGTGTGCAGATATTAGTTTGTGCTTTGGCTCATAGCTCTCGACTATTTCCGCGCCGATTTTCTTTTGCGTGTGAATCAATTCATTTAGACCGGCTTGCTTTGCCAGAGCCTTTAATACTTTGCTGAAATTAGCTAGATATTGTTTCGGCATAGTGTAGTCGTATTTCTCCAAAATAGCTTTGGCTGAATCGCTCATCGGAATCTTAACAAGGGTTTTGGTTTTCTGTGTAGTCAACACAATGTAATTGCCTTTGATATTATTAGGCGTTAGTATATGGTCGCTAAACCGTAAGCCAGTATAAGCCATTAATAGAAAAGCGTCCTTCACTATTTCCCTCCTTTTAGGGACTTCTAACGCCTTGAATAACTCTAATTCGTGTGTGGTGAGGAATAGAACATCTTGCTTACGTAGTTGCTTGCTTTCAGTGCGATGCTCCTTTAATGCTTGTGTATTCAATTGCAATAGGTTGGCGTATTTTATGCATACGGTCTTAACCCGCTTTACCTGCTGGTTAATGCTGCTATTATTTAGCCGAATGGAGATTAAGTAATTCTCAAATTCAATTAGCGTGTCGGGTGTTACGTCGGTTATCTCCCAATGAGAACGAAAACCGCGTACATACCGTGCAAGGTTATTATAAGCCCGCTTTGTATTGACGGTGAGCTTTTGAGTGTCCCGGTAGCGTTCGATGAATGTTGAAACTAGCTTGCCCTCGAAGGTTCCTAATGACATTTCGTAATCCCGTAGCTCTGTTTTCTTTTCCTCTAATTGGGTTTCGAGGTCGGCTATTTCGGCGCGTAGCTGTTCGGCAAAATCTACGTAGTCATCCCTAACGATGCGCAGGTTAGCCGCCGTATTGATTCGACCTTGTACAATAGCGTTGTATTCCTTCGCTACCGTTTCGCGGTCTGGATGCTCGTCCCAACTCATTACGTTACGCGCTGCCTTTTCCACGTCGGCTCTCACTTGCTCAATAGCAGCATTCTTCTCAACATAGCCCGGTAGCTTGTTGCTGACCTTGCCTGTTTTGAGGTTGAAATACTGGCTAGGAACACTTACGCCCGTAGCCTTTGTAAACGGGGTTAACGTGCTGTGAGTGTGCTTAATAGATACAGGGCTTTCGCCGTTGGTATTGGCGGGGCGAAGGATGAAACTGATTTTGGACATTTTCAAGGTAGGCGATGGGGCTGTTTTTCAATCGCTTACGCAAGATAAACCGTGTATCAATTTGTACCTAATATGTATCAATCTTATTTTGAAAAGTCCATTTAATGCGGTTTGAGGGCACTATTTTCGGCTATAATAAATACTCGGCGGATAACAGATTCATAGGCCGCAAAGGTACGGCCGGGGCAGGCGGGGTTTTTAGGAAAAGGTGGAAGCGCCAGATTGACATCTAGGCTCAAGACATGAGTATGGACGCATATTTATTTTCCAGCCTTTCACATTCAGGGAAGCTTGGGTCGATTATCAAACCGACCATTCTATCATAGGACGTAAAAATGACTTGGTCATTTTCAGCCACGATATAGAAATGCACAACGTGGCGCGGGCGGGGGCGGTGATGAACTGGGCGCGGGCCGGGCCAGCCAGCAGTGCCAGGAGAGCCAGCAGGCCGCCTAATCGGTAGAACATGGAAAGCAGTAGTTGTTAAAGGCCCCAAAGCTATGGGGCAAACGAACACGCCACAAAGCGCTCAAATCGCAACTTGTGGCAGTAAGCAGCCAAGTAAAGGATGTCCCGAGCCGTATAAGCTGCTTCATTCTGCGGCCCGCAGCACCCTGCCAGCGGCGGTTGCGCTGCTCCCGGAATCGGGGCCAACCGAGCCAAAAACAGCGAGTTAAGTTGCTTGGCCAGGCAGCCGATATTTCGTACCTTAATGTACCGTCTCAAACTTTCGACTATGTTGCTATGTCTCAGCCCCCCGGTGCCCAGCCGTCCGATGCGGCAGGTTCGTCCGAACCCAAAAAGCGCGCCCGGGCCAAGAAACCAGCAGCGCCCACCCCCCCTAACCCGAGCTGGGACTGCTTTCAAACCGTGTTTGAGTGCTCGCTCCTCGGCCAGAAAATTATTGCCCCTGACCTAACCATCCGCCAGGCCAACCCGGCGGTGGTGGCTATGCTCGGCCTGAGCCGCCCCGATGAACTCGTGGGCCGGCGCATCCTCGAGTTCGCCCACCCGCACTACCGCGCCGACTGGCACGAGCTGGAAGTGCGCCTGTGGAAGCATAAGATGCCGAATTTTCGCTTCGAAACCTGCCTCCGGCGGGCCGATGGCTCCTCGTTCTATTGCCAGGTAACCTCCATTTTGTTTCCCGACGAAGGCGGCGAGCTGGGCTACACCATTCTGGAAGACATCACGCCGCGCAAGGAGTTGGAAGACTCACTCAAGCGCCTCTACGACGCGCAGGAAACAATTCTGCACCTGGCCGCCCACGATTTGCGCACGCCCCTGGCCACCATTCAACTGATAACCGAACTGATGCAGCGCGAAGCCGCCGCGCCGCCGTGCCCCGCCGGTGCCCCGCCGGAAACGCCGAAATACCTCGCCTTAATCAAGCGGGCCTGCGCCGAAGCCGAGGCGTTGCTTCAGGACGTGCTCTACCTCGGGGTCCTCGACGCGAACCGACTGGAAAAGCATCGAATCAACCTGAACGCCTTTTTGGATGCCGAGCTTCGGGCGCACCGCGTTGCCGCGCAGGAAAAAGGGATTACCCTAACGCTGGAACTCCCCCCGGAAGTGTTGTATGCCCGCCTCCATCCCGACAAGTTTCGCCGGGTCATGGACAACCTGCTCACCAATGCCCTCAAGTTCACCCCGGTCGGGGGGCAGGTGGCGGTGGGCTTGCGCGAACACGAGGGCCACATTGGCCTCACGGTGCGGGACACCGGCATCGGAATCCCGGCCAAGCTGCAGGCGCACGTTTTCGACAAATTCAACATCACCGCACGCGCGGGCATCCACGGCGAGCCCACCACCGGCCTGGGCCTGTTCATCGCCAAGCAGATTGTGGAGCTCCACGGCGGCCACATCTGGCTGGAAAGCCGCGAAAAGGAAGGTACCTGTTTCTTCATCGACCTGCCTTGAGGGCCGCCCGGTCCCGCCTCAGCCCTCGGCCCGCAGCACCTCCAGCGGCGAGCGCCGCAGCACGTCCCGGCTATTGAGCAGGCCAATGCCGGCCGTGAGGGCCGTCACCAGCGCGGCCAGCCCCAGCAGCGGCAGCACCGCCGGCCCGAAGCTGGCCTCGAACACCCACACGGCCAGCGCCCACGCCGCGAGCACGGCCAGCCCAATACCGGCCAGTGCCGCCAGCAAGCCCAGCAGGCCGTATTCGACCAGCGTGATGCGCAGAATCTGGCGGCGGCTGGCGCCCAGCGTGCGCAGCAGCACGCTTTCGCGCACCCGTTGGTAGCGGCTGATGACCACTGAGCTGCTGAGGACCAGCAGCCCGGTGAGGATGCTGAAGCCCGCCATGAAGCGAATCACAAAGGAGATTTTGCCGATGAGTTCGTCCAGGGTTTGCAGAATCAGGCCCAGGTCGATGGCCGACACGTTGGGGAATTGCTGCACCAGCGCCTGCTCCACGCGGGCCAGGGCCGCTGTGTTGCCCGTGCGCGTGAGCACCACCTGAAACTGCGGGGCCTGCTCCAGCACCCCGGCCGGGAAAATGACCAGGAAGCTGGGCTGCACCCGGCTGCGGTCGATGTCGCGCGTGCCGCCGATGATGGTGCGCTGCGGCAGGCCCTGCACGTTGAAATCGAGCGTGTCGCCGAGCTTGAGCTTGACGCGGCTCAGGTAGCCGCTCTCCACCGAAATGCGCGGAATGCCATCGGGGCCAATGATGGGCAGCGTGCCGGAAGTGAGCTTTTCGGAGGAATTGAGGGAATCGCGGTACGTCACGCGGTACTCGCGGGTGAGGGCCCAGGCGGGGATGCCACGGGCCGTATCCTTCTTAATGGCCGACACCGAACGGCGGTTGATGGCCGTCAGGCGCATGGTCACGATGGGCACGCGCTGGAGCACTGGCAGCTGCTGCGACTTCAGCAGGGCCTCCACGCCGGCGCGCTGCTCGGGCTGAATGTCAAACAGTACCAGGTTGGCCGACGACTTTTGCCCCGCCACCTGCACCCGGCTCAGCAGCATGGCCTGGGTAAGGAAAAGCGTAGCCAGCAAAAACGTGCCTAGCCCGATGGACGTCACCAGCGTGAGCGTCTGGTTCTGGGGCCGATACAAATTGGCCAGGCCCTGCCGCCACACGTAGCCCCAGCCGGCCGGGAAAAAGCGGCGCACCGCCCCCATCAGCAGGCGGCCCAGGCCTGCCAGCGCGGCAAACGCCGCCAGCAGCCCCGCCCCAAAGCCCAGCGTGAGCTTCCAGTCGCGGGTCTGGCCGTAGGCGAAAGCCAGCACAAACAAGGCAATAACGCCGATGATGAGGCCCCGCAGCGGGTCGGGCGCGGAGGTGTCGTCCTCAAACGCCGCCCGCAGCACCCGCAGCGGCGACACGCGCCGGATGCTCAGCAGCGGCAGCAGCGCAAAAAGCACCGCCATCAGCAGGCCCGTAACCAAGCCCGTAAGCACGGCTGGCCACGACACGCTGACGGTGATGGCCACCGGCAAAAAATCGCCCAGCACGCGCGGCAGGAGGCTTTGCACGGCCGCCCCCAGGGCCGCGCCCAGCACCGCGCCCACCAGCCCGAGGCCGGCCGTTTGAATCAAATAAATGAGCAAGGCTTGCCGGCCGCTGGCACCCAGGCAGCGCAGCACGGCCACGGCAGCCAGCTTTTCGCGCACGTAGAGGTTCACGGCGCTGGCCACGCCCACGCAGCCCAGCAGCAGCGCCACGAAAGCCACCAGGCTGAGGTAGCGGGTGAGGTCGGCGAAGGCGCGGCCGGTGCTTTGCTGGCGGCTGGCCACGGTGTCGGTGTCGATGTCGGCCGCGTCGAGGCGGGCTTGCAGGGGCTTGAGCACGGCCGCCACATCGGTGCCGGGCGCAAACTGGTAGCTGCGGGTGTACTTCACCCGGCTGCCGCGCTGCACCAGGCCGGTTTGGGCCACCAGCGCCGCCGGAATAAACACCGTGGGGGCCACCGCCGTGGTGATGCCGGCCTGCCCCGGCGTCTTCAGCACCCGCCCGATGATGGGCAGCGTGACCTGCCCCACCTGCACCGAATCGCCGATTTTGGCCCCGAACTGCGCCAGCATGGCGTCGTCGACCAAAGCGCCCGGCGCGGCGGTCGTATCGGCGAAGCGCTGCGTGGCCGACTTTGGCTGCGTCTCCCAATCGCCATAAAAAAAGCCGCCCGAACGCCCGCGCACCTGCGCCAGCCGCGTGCCCCGGCCCGGCCGGAACTGCACCAGCGAGGCAAAGGAAACCTCCCGCGTCTGGGCCGTGCCGAGCTTGCTCAGGGCCGGTTCTACCTTGGGGGCGAAGGGCTGATTGGCCGAAAGCACGAGGTCGGCCCCCAGCAGCTCCCGGGCCTGCTCGCTGATGCTGCGGGCCAGGTTATCGCCGAAGGAATTGATGCCCACCAGCGCCGCGATGCCCAGCACAATGCTGGCCATGAACAGCAGCAGCCGCGCCCGGCTGCGGCGGCTGTCGCGCCACGCCATGCGGAAGAGCCAGGAAGTGTTCGAAGTCGAAGAAGTAGGCGTCACGGAGGAAATCGGAAAATAGAATAATTCGGAGGCAGCAAAGTCAGCTAACGTTTCGGACAAAAGCTGCCCACTGGCAGAAAACAGGCTTTAAGGGAAAGTCGGCTAAGAAACACGGGTTTCACTTTTCCGCGACGGCCGCCTGCGGCTGCCCGGCGGGCGTGAGCTCGTCGCTCAGCACCTTGCCGCCGCGCAGCCGCAGCACGCGCTGCGTTTTGCCGGCCAGCTCCAAATCGTGCGTCACCAGCACCAGCGTGGTACCGGCTTCGCGGTTCAATTCAAACAATAGATTCACCACCTTTTCGCTGGTGTCGGGGTCGAGGTTGCCGGTGGGCTCGTCGGCGAAGAGGACGGCCGGGCGGTTGGCGAAGGCGCGGGCCAGGCTCACGCGCTGCTGCTCGCCGCCCGAAAGCTGGGCCGGGTAGTGGCCGGCGCGGGCGGCCAGGCCCACGCGGTCGAGCAGGTCGAGGGCGGTTTTGGTGGCGCCGCGCTGGCCGCGCAGCTCCAGCGGCACCAGCACGTTTTCGAGGGCCGTGAGGGTGGGCAGGAGCTGGAAATTCTGGAAAATAAAGCCGACGTGCTGGTTGCGCACGGCCGCCCGCTGGTCCTCGCTCAGGTCATCGAGCTGAATGCCGTTGAGCCAGACGCTGCCCGAAGTAGCGCGGTCCAGGCCGGCGCAGAGGCCCAGCAGCGTGGTTTTGCCCGAGCCCGAGGGCCCGACGATGGCGAAGGTGTCGCCGGCGGCCAGGCTGAAGCTCACGGCGTGGAGCACCGTGAGGGCCTGGCCGGCGCTGGGGTAAGTCTTGGTGAGGTTATCGACGCGGAGAATGCTCATGTAACAGGGTAGGAGGGTATGGGAGATAGGAGTTTGTAGAGGCAGACAATTCAAACTAGTCGTGCTGAGCGGAATCGAAGCATCGCTACCTCAATACTAATTCCATCAGTAGCGACGAAGCGGCAGAGACGCTTCGGCTGCGCTCAACATGACGGACTTTCGAGAGCACTCGCTACCTGCTACACAACCGCACCGCCGCCCGTTCGTTACCAGAGACGCGAAAACCATCCCGATGTTTTCCACCTTTACGCTTCCGTGCCTAAAACACCATCCATGAATTTCGTTCGCCTCTCGTTCGTCGGCCTTGTTGCCGTGGCCCTCACCGCCTGCAATTCCAGTCCCACGGCCGAAAAACCGGCTTCCTCGGCGGCGGCCGCTACGCCGGCCACGCCTGCTACAAACACCACCAAAAAGCGTCTCCTGTTCTTCGGCAACAGCCTCACTGCCGGCTACGGCGTGGAGCCCGAACAAGCCTTTCCCGCGCTGGTGGGCGATAAAATTGATTCCCTGAAGCTTGGCTACGAGGTGGTAAATGCTGGCTTAAGCGGCGAAACTACGGCCGGCGGCCGCAGCCGCGTGGGCTGGATTCTGAAGCAGCCGGTGGACGTGTTTGTCTTGGAACTGGGCGGCAACGATGGCCTGCGCGGCCTGCCCCTGAGCGCCACTCGTGAAAATCTGCAAGGCATCATCGACACGGTGCGGCGGCGCAGTCCCGGTGCCCAAATCGTGCTGGCCGGCATGCAGATTCCGCCCAACCTGGGCCAGTCCTACGCCACCGATTTCAAAGCCATCTACCAGCAAATGGCCACCAAAAACCATTTGGTGCTCATTCCCTTCCTGCTCGAAGGCGTGGGCGGCGACCGCAAGCTGAACCAGGCCGACGGCATTCATCCCACGCCGGCCGGACACCGCATCGTGGCGCGCACGGTGTGGGCGGTGCTCCAGCCGCTGCTGGTGCCCAAGAGCTAAGAGGCTGTTTGAGTTAGCCGGAAATCAGGCTGAACGGTCCTGCTGAGCCCTGCTCAGCAGGACCGTTGTTAGGTAAGTAGTCGTGCAGCAGGACGTGCTTTGATGCGATGCGCTTACTGCTGCGCGACTACTTAACCAGCCACATCGGGCGGGGCTACGCAACGGGGCTTACTTGCCCGCTTTTTGAGGCTCGTCGACAAAGACGTACAGCGTCTGCACCTTGCCGTTTTCCACGATAAACAGGTCCATGCCCGTGAGTGCCTTCGGGTTGGAAGCCGGGCCACACTGCCAGTAAAAGCGAACCAAATTGTGGTGCGTGACAACGGGCTTGGCCGGGGTGAACACATACCCCGGGCTCTTGCGGTGCAGCTCGTCCACAAACCCGTTCAGTTTGGTGAAGTTATCCACCACAAAGTGGCGGTCGACCATTTTAAAGTCGCGGGCATAGGTTTGCGGCAGCAGGGCGTTGCGCTTGGTCTCGTCCAGCTGGTTCCAGATTTGCAGGTGCCGGGTTACCAATGCATTGGCTTCGGCTTGGCTGAGCGGTGGGCTGGTCGTCGCACTCGTAGCAGCAGTAGCAGGCGCGGCGTCTTTAGGCGACCACAGTTTCACCGCCGGATTGGCTTTTTCATACGCCTTACCCGCCGGGTAGGACGTCAGTTCCATCCTGGAGCCCCAGGGCGTCTCGAAGTACACCCAGGTTTCGCCCGCGGTATCTCCGGCCGACATCACAACCGGCTCCCCTAAGAATTTCACTCCCTTGGCTTTTAGGTGCGCGACGCTCGCCTTCAGGTCCGAGGTATAGAAGGCAATGTGGGTGGCGCCCAAGTCATCGCCGCCGGGCTGCTGCTGGCTGCCCTCGCTGGCCTGATAGTGAAACAGCTCGATGTTGGCACCGCTCCCGGCCCGCACCATCCGACTGGTCACGGGGCCAGTGCCGGCGTGCATGTGGAAGGCCTGTTTCCAGGCAGCATCCAGGGGCACGGGGCCCAGCTGCGTCACGGGCGTAAAGCCCAGCACGTCCGTAAAGAATTGCACCGCTTGGTTCAGGTCGGGGACGTTAACGCCCACGTGGTCGACGCCGACCAAACCGGGTATTTGGGCTTGCGCGTGGTGCAGCGGAGCCACCGCGAGGACGGCTAAAAAAAGGACGGCGACAAACGAAGCCGGTTTGCCGGGCCGCAGGTTGAAAAGGGCGCTCATGCGGGGGGATTTAGTGAAGTGGATGTTCGGTGCTAGGCGAATTCCGTGGCCAACTTGGCGAGCTGCATGCGCGCTTTTTTCAGGTTGAGGTTCCAGGGGTGGCTTCGTCGCGGTGGCCCCGCGCCGGCCGCATCGAGCTGCGCCGGCCTTTGGCGCGCAGGGCCGCCGCTTGAAACGCCTCGTCGTATTGACGCCGTTTGTCGGGCAGCGCCCCGCTGGATTTGCTTGTCATAGCAGAAGGAGTATACGTATTTTCTTCTGTTTATTATCCCTGGGCTGCCTCTAAATTTGCCAAAAATCCAGTTTGTTAAACAAAAATTCTGTCGTTCAGTCGGGCAAGCGGCGGTGGCTCAGGAGCTGGAACCTTCTTTAGCTAAATCAGCCGCTGCCCGTCGAGGTTCACTTCGTCGCGCAGCAGTTCGAGGCGAGGTGGCGGTAGGCGCGGGGGCGGCCGGCGGCGGTGCTGAGGTCGGCGCGGGGCGGCGGCGTGAGCTTGCCCTCGCCGAGGCAAAGGGCGACGGGGCGGCCCCGCCGGGCGTTGTGCCCGGCCAGGGCGTGGTTGATTTGGGCCCGAACGGTGCTCATGAAAAATAAATTGAGCCGAAAACAACCAGAAATATAGCGGGTTGATTGAATTGCCAAGTACCAATGAACGGCCCGCCGCCCCCGGCTACCTTTGCCGCATGACAACTGCTGCTTCTGCACCCGCTGTTTCGGCGGCCCTGGCTACCCGGCCCATTGGTATGTTCGACTCTGGCATTGGGGGGCTCACGGTGGCCCGGGCGGTGGCCCGCCGCCTGCCCCACGAGCAAATCGTGTACTTCGGCGACACGGCGCACCTGCCCTACGGCGACAAAAGCGCCGCCGCCATCCAGGCTTATTCCGTCAAAATCTGCGATTTGCTGCTGCGCCAGCACTGCAAGTTGATTGTCATTGCCTGCAACTCGGCTTCGGCCGCCGCCTACGAGCTGGTGCGTGAGTACGTGGGCTCCAAGGCCAAGGTGCTGAGCGTGATTGACCCCATCGTAGCGCACCTGGGCCGGGCCTACGCCGGCCGCCGGGTAGGCCTCATCGGCACCAAGCAGACGGTGAATTCCAACGTGTATAAGAAGAAGGTCGACGACCTCGACGCCGGCGTGGACCTGCACTCGCTGGCCACCCCGCTGCTGGTGCCCATGATTGAGGAAGGCTTTTTCAAGAATTCCATCTCCGACGACATCATCGGCACGTACCTCGGCAATGCGGCCCTGGCCGACATCGACGCGCTGGTGCTGGCCTGCACGCACTACCCGCTCATCAAGGAGCAGATAGCGCGCTACTACGCCGGCAAAGTAGATGTGCTGGATGCTTCCGACGTGGTAGCGGCCGATGCCGAAGCCTACCTGACGGCGCATGGCCTGCTGGCCCCGGCGGCGGCCACGCCACCCGCGCACCATTTTTACGTATCGGATTTCACCCGCTCGTTTGAGGAAAGTACGCGGATATTTTTCGAACAGGAAGTACATTTGGAGCACTACCCGCTCTGGGAGTAGGTGCTTGGCTTCATGAGTCATTCATAAATCCGTAACTTTCCGAGCCGGGCGCGGGTCATTATCTTTGGGGGCCGTATGAGCCATTACTATTGTTTCTTCTGATTCTTTTTTTCATACTTCCTTTTTCATTTTACCCCACTTCTGATACTATGAAGAACTTTTTTACATCACGCGTGCTAAGCTTTCGGATGGCGCTGGCCCTACTGTGTCCAGCCTTGGTTTCGGCATCTCCATTTACACCGGGCAACTTGGTAGTCGTACGCATCGGCGACGGCTCGGCTGCGCTGACCAGCGCAGCCACAGCTACTTTTCTGCTCGAATACACTCCGGCCGGGGTGCTGGTGCAGACCATCGCGTTGCCCACGGTGGCTACGGGAACTAATAGCATCCTGACCAACACTGGCTCTTCCACTTCCGACGCCGTGCTGACCCGCTCGGTAAACGGCGCCTACCTCGTGCTCACCGGCTACGATGCTGCCGTCGGCACGTTGGCGCTGACCACTACGGCCTCCGCTACAAACAACCGCATTATCGGGCGCGTGGCTGCCAACGGCACGGTTGACACCAGCACCCGCATTGGTGATGCCTTCAGTGGCACTTCGGCAAGCGGTGCCAATATTCGTTCGGCTGCCTCCGTCGACGGCACTTCTTTTTACGCGGTGGGCTCGAACACTGGCGTGCGCTACGTGCCGTTTGGCACCACCGCTGCCACAGCCACTACGGCCCTGGCCACCGCCGCACCCACCAATAACCGCGCGGTAGGCATCTACGGCGGCAACCTTTACGTGGCGTCGGCGTCGGGTGCCAATTTTGGCATTTCGCAAGTAGGCACTGGCCTGACCACCGCAGGCCCTCAAACCATTACCCAACTGCCGGGCTTTCCCACGGCCACTGGCCCCAGCCCATATGCCTTTTACTTCGCCGACCTGAGCACGGCCGTGGCTGGCGTCGACGTGGTGTACATCGCCGATGACCGTGCCGCGCCCGACGGCGGCATTCAGAAATGGAGCCTGGTGAGCGGCACCTGGACCCTGAACGGCACCATCGTTAGTTCCGCCACAACGTCGCCAGCCCTGCGCGGGGTCAACGGCCAGACTACCGGCACCACGGTATCGCTGGTGGCCAGCGGCAATGGCGGCTTGTATATTCTTTCCGATAATGCCGGCTATAATGCCGTCCCCAGCACCATCGCCTTGCCTGCTGCCATTGCCACCGCCGGTACCAACGCGGCTTTCCGCGGCGTAGCATTCGCGCCCGTCAGCGTGGGCACGGCCACGCTGGCCAGCCAGGCCCTGCCCGGCCTAGAACTGTTCCCAAACCCGGCTACCGACCGCATCACGGTGGCTCTGCCCACGGCGGGTGCCGCCACGGTAGCCCTGCGCGACCTGGCCGGCCGTCTGGTGCTGGCTCCGGCCGCCCTGGCTGCCAACCAGCAGGTGCGCTTCCCGGCCGGCTTGGCCGCAGGTGTTTATCTGCTCGAAGTGCGCCAAGGCTCGGTGACCGCCGTGCGTCGCGTCGAGAAGAACTAAATTATCTCTCGCCAGCCGCCGCAGCCATTGGCCAGCGGCCAGTCCGGTCTGAACAAAAAAGCCCCCGCATTCGCGGGGGCTTTTTTGTTGCGCAAGGCTCAACAGTAAGCCAATCGGGCAGAGAGCCATTCTGGCCAAAGGCCCGTGCCGAAGTACTGGGGTGCGCTGGCATCGTTGCCGGGAACGATTGCACAACTAAAAAGGGCCCAAGCCTTGGCTGGAACATAAATAAGACAGACTTTTAGGTAAAATAAAATATATTTTATTTTTAATAATTATTCATTTTCCTCGCGCCATAAGCTACGGACGAGAAAATATGAACAATCAGGCCCTGCTTGCGCCAACTTCTTGCCAGGGCTGCGGCCCGCTAGCGAGGGTAGCGCCTGCCAATGGCCGCAACGGCTGCCCAAGGGCTGCGGCCGTCCCCGTTCGACTGCAATTTTCCCCACTCACCATTTCCCGCTTCCAATGAAAAACCGCTACTTATTTCTCTGCTGGCTGCTACTGCTGAGCAGTTTTGGCAGCAGCCAGGCCTGGGCGCAGGCCACGCGCCGCGTGAGCGGCACGGTGCGCGCCTCCGACTCGGGCGAGGGGCTGCCCGGCGTGACGGTGCTGGTGAAGGGCACCAACAGCGGCGCCTCGACCAATACGGACGGCGGCTACGAGCTGAACGTGCCCGCCACCGGCGGCGTAACCCTGAGCTTCAGCTTCGTGGGCTACTCCAACAAGGAGGTGGCCGTGGGCGACCAAAGCCAGATAAACGTAACGCTGGCCGTGGACACCAAGCAGCTGGACGACGTGGTGGTGATTGGCTACCAGGCCGTGCAGCGGCGCGACGTGACGGGTTCGGTGTCGTCGGTGAGCGCGCAACAGATTAAGGACGTGCCGGTGAATTCGGCGGCCGAGGCGCTGAGCGGCCGGCTGGCGGGCGTGCAGGTAACGTCGTCGGAAGGCACGCCGGGCAACCAGAACGTGAGCATTCGGGTGCGCGGGGGCGGCTCCGTCACGCAGGACAACTCGCCGCTGTACGTGGTGGACGGCGTGCAGGTAGAAAACGCCCTGAACGTGATTTCGCCCCAGGATATTCAGTCGGTAGACGTGCTGAAGGACGCCGCGGCCACCGCCATTTACGGCGCGCGCGGGGCCAACGGCGTGGTCATCATCACCACCAAAGGCGGCAAGGAAGGCAAGCTGGTGGTGAGCTACAACGGCTTTGCGGGCGTGCGCCAGCTCTCGCGCAAGCTGGACGTGATGCAGCCGGCCGACTTCGTGAACTACCAGTACGAGCGCGCCGTGGGCATCGACCGGGTGGCGGGCAACGGCACTTCGGTGGGCGGCCTGAACACGTTCAAGGCGTTTTTCAAGTCCAGGAATTACAACAGCGACACGCTGAACCTGAGCCGAAACTCGCCGTTTCTGGACTGGCAGGACCAGGTGTTTGGCCGCGATGCGTTCCAGCAAACGCACAACATTTCGCTGTCCGGCGGCAGCGCCACCAGCACCTACGCCCTGAGCGTGACCCGCAACAATGAGGACGGCATTCAGCTGGGCTCGGGCTTCACCCGCAACCTGGTCAACTTCCGCTTCGACAACAAGGCCACCGACAAATTCCGCTTCGGGGTGAACGTGCGCTACAACGACCAGCAGGTGGACGGCCTGGGCACGTCGTCGCAGCTCTCGACCACCACCACGCGCCTGCGCAACTCGGTGGAGTACCTGCCGCTGGCCGTGAACCTGCCCGGCGCCTTCGATACCAACGCGTTTGATGAGAGCTTCTACACCAATTCCAGCCTGGTAAACCCCATTCTGGCCATTCAAAGCGACATTCGGCACGACAAGCAGCGCACCCTGAACCTGGCCGGCAACGCCAGCTTCAACTTCACCAAGGACCTGGCCTTCCGCTCCACGGTGGGCTTCGATATCGGCAGCTCGACGCTGGAAAGCTTCTCGGGCCGCAACTCGCCCGCCATCCGGCAGCCCGGCGGGGGCTTCAACCTGCAGCCGTCGGTGGCCATCGCGCTGGGCTCGGCGCTGTCCATCAACCAGTCGAACGTGCTCACCTACGCCCACCAGATTGGGAAGCATTCGTTCGATGCCCTCATTGGCCAGGAAATTTATCAGCAGGCCAGCCGGCTGGTGACGGTGCAAACCAACTTTCTGCCCCTCGACATCACGGCGGAGCAGGCCATTGCCAACATCAACCAGGGCGTGCTGCCCTCGTCGTCGTTTGCCCAGCCCACGCCCACCAGCGACCTGCCCACGCTGCCGCACCTGCTCTCGGGCTTTGGCCGGCTCAACTATTCCTACGACGATAAGTACCTGGCCACGGTCACGTTCCGGGCCGATGGCTCCTCCAAATTCGCCCCCGGGCGGCGGGTGGGCTACTTCCCGGCCGTGTCGCTGGCCTGGCGCATTTCGCACGAGGACTTCATGAAGTCGCTGGCCAACACCGTGTCGGACCTGAAGCTGCGCCTGAGCTACGGCCAGGCCGGCAACAACCGCATCAACGACTTTGGCTACAGCCAGTATTTCCGCACCGGCGCGGGCCAGTATTCCCTCAACCACTCCGTGACCCAGGGCACCGTGACCACCGGCCTGCCCAACCCCTTTCTGAACTGGGAAACCACCACCGCCCGCAATGCCGGCGTCGACCTGAGCCTGTTCAACAACCGGGTGCAGTTTTCGGCCGATGCTTACTACAACACCACCCATAACCTGCTGGTGAACGTGCCGATTACGCCCACCTCCGGCTACCAGACCCAGTTCCAGAACGTGGGCTCGACCACCAACCGCGGCCTGGAATTCCAGCTCAGCGGGGCCATCATCAAAACGCCCGACTTCACCTGGTCGGCCAGCGGCAACGCCTCCATGAACCGGGGCCGCATCGAGGAGCTGGGGCCGATTTCGTCGATTCCCGGCGTGTATTCGGGCTGGGCCAGCACCACCATTGCCAGCGATTTCCTGGCCCGTGTGGGCGACCCGGTGGGCATTTTCTACGGCTACCAGACCGACGGCTTTTACACCGCCGATGACTTCACGGGCTACAACGCCACCACCCGCACCTGGACGCTGAAGCCCGGCGTGGTGAACGACGTGGCGGTGCAGGGACAGCCGCTGGCCCCCGGCATCATCAAGCTGAAAAACGTGGTGGACACGCCCGGCGCGGCTACCAACATCGTCGATGCCAACGACCGGGTGGCCATCGGCAACGCCAACCCCAAAGTGACGGGCGGCATCAACCAGCAATTTACCTACAAGGGCTTCGATGCCAGCGTGTTCTTCAACTTCGTGTACGGCAACCAGGTCTACAACGCCAACAAGATTGAGTTCACCACCGCCGTCAATCCGTTCAGCAACCTGCTCACGCTGATGAACGACCGGTACCGCACCGTGGACAACAACGGCGTGGCCATCACCGACCTCGAAGTCTCGCGCAACCTCAACCAGAACGCCACCATCTGGCAGCCCACCCGCACGCTGTTCGTGCACAGCTGGGCCATTGAGGACGGCTCGTTCCTGCGCCTCAACAACGTGACGCTGGGCTACTCGCTGCCCAAAGCCCTGATTGCGAAGGCCAAGCTCACGCAGCTGCGTTTCTACGTGACCGGCAACAACCTCTACACCTGGACCAAATACAGCGGGTTCGACCCCGAGGCCAACACCCGCCGGGCTTCGCCGCTCACGCCGGGCGTCGACTACGCCGGGTATCCGCGCAGCCGCGTGCTGCTGTTTGGCGTGAATTTGTCGCTATAGAAACAGCCAGTCATGCAGGGCGCAGCGAAGCATCTCGCTTGCCACCGCTAACCAAAGCACCTGCACTATTGAATACTACTGCATGCGAGATGCTTCGCTGCGCTCTGCATGACCGCCTTTTAGTCAGCAGAGAAAGCCAACCTCAAAATTCCCATCCGATGAAATCCATAATACTTCGTTCCACTCTGGCCGCCGGCATCCTGCTGGCGGCCGCCGCGGGCCTCACGGCCTGCAAAGACTACCTCGACGTGAGCCCCGACTCGCTGTATACTAATGCCCAGGCCTTCAGTAGCGTGGGCAGCGCCACCAGCGCCGTGGTGGGGGCCTACGACATGCTCTCGGGCGATACCGGCTACGGCACCCGCCTGAGCATGTACTACCCCTACGACACCGACGAGATGCAGGGCGCGCCCGGCGCCTTCGATGGCCGCTCGCGCAGCCTCGCCCGCTACACCGCCGAGCCGTCCAATCCCGAGATTACCAACCCCTTCAACAACCTGTACCAGGGCATCGAGCGCACCAATATCTGCATCGAGAGCATCCCCAAGATGGCGCTCTACACCACCGGCGCCCCGGCCGATACCGCCGCCCTGCACCGCCTCTACGGCGAGGTGCTGACCTTGCGGGCGCAGTATTACTTCGAGCTGATACGGAACTGGGGCGACGTGCCCGCGCCTTTCGTGCCCTCCTTCACCACGGCCGCCACGGGCGGCGACCTGAACTCGCCCAACGCCGACCGCCTCGCCACCTACGACCACCTGCTGGCCGACCTGCTTGCGGCCGAGAAGCTGGTGCCCTGGCGCTCGCAGGCCGGCGCGGCCAGCGAGCGCATCACCAAAGGCGCGGTGAAGGCCCTGCGCGCCCGCATTGCCCTGTATCGCGGGGGCTACGCCCTGCACGGCCTCCAGATGACGCGCCCCGCCGACTACCTGACCTACTACGCCATCACCCGCCAGGAATGCCTGGATTTGATGAACCGGCGCACCGAGCACACCCTCAACCCCAGCTTTTTTGAGTTGTTCAAGAGCTTCAACGAGCTGCGGACGGAGGCGTCGAACGAGGTGATTTTTCAGGTGGCGATGGGCGGCTCCAGCATTTCGGGCGATAGCAAGATTGGCTACTACAGCGGCCCGCTGCTGAGCTCCTCCACCATTTACGGCAGCACCCAGGCCCAGATTCGGCCCCTGCCCACCTACTTCTACGCCTTCGACTCGACCGATGTGCGCCGCAACATCACCCTGACCACCTACAGCATCGACGCCACCAACAACCAGAAAGGCGTGCTGCTGAGTGCCCTCACCGACGGCAAATTCCGGCGCGACTGGCGCGTGCCCGCCCTCACCGGCAACGGCAACTACCTGGGCTACAACTGGCCCCTTATCCGCTTCGCCGACGTGCTGCTGATGTTTGCCGAAGTGGACAACGAAATCAACGGGCCTACCCCGGCGGCCGTGGCCGCGCTGCGCGAGGTGCGCACCCGCGCCTTCGGCGGCAGCACCACGCTGGGCCAGATTCCGACGCCGGCCACCAAGGCCGATATGTTCACGGCCCTCGTGAACGAGCGGTTTCTGGAGTTTGGGGGCGAAGGCATCCGCAAGTATGACCTGATTCGGTGGAACCTGCTCGACACCAAAATCACGGAAGCCCGCGCCAACCTCACCAAGCTGATGACCGCCCAGGCGCCCTACACCTTCGTGCCCGCCACGATGTACTACCGCGTGACCGGCGGGCAGGTGGTGTGGGCCCGCTCGTTCTACCGGCCTTCGCCGGCCACTGTGCCCACCGGCACCACGGCCGTGGCCTGGCGCACAGCCGTGAACGCAGCGCTCATCGCCAACGTGGCTTCGGAGTACGTGCCCGGCCGGGGCAAAGAGCTGTTTCCGTACCCGCAAGGCACCGTGGATACGAATAAGAGCGGCGGCTTTGCCCAGAACGCGGGATATTGAGGGGAGGGCTGGGAAGTTGCTTTGCCCGTCATGCTGAGCGCAGCCGAAGCATCTCTACTGCATAACTAATCAATTTTAGTATTGCGGTAGAGATGCTTCGGCTGCGCTCAGCATGACTTGCTTTTGGCTGATACGACTTGGTTAATCCGGCGCATTCTCGGGAACGATTGCGCAATTAAAAAGTCTGCTCCCCTTGGCGAGGCCCGGAATAGGTCGGACTTTTAACCGCTGGACTTTCTCCTTTATCTGACCGCCAACATGACGCCGCTGCCCACTTCCGAAACCGCCATCCCTGCCTTCGTGACCGATGCCCAGGCCGCCTGGGAAACCACCGGCCCCGGCGTGCGCCGCAAAGCGCTGGCCCACGGCCCCGACCTGATGCTCACCCGCGTGGCCTTCGAAACCGGCAGCGTGGGGGCCCGCCACCAGCACCCGCACGCCCAGCTGAGCTACGTGGAAAGCGGCGCGTTTGAGTACACCATCGGCGAGGAAACCCGCACCCTGCAAGTGGGCGACAGCTGCTACGTGCCGCCGCTGGCCTGGCACGGCGT
>NZ_JAGEMO020000060.1 GCF_017921975.2 Hymenobacter terricola | reverse complement strand
TCGAAACCGGCAGCGTGGGGGCCCGCCACCAGCACCCGCACGCCCAGCTGAGCTACGTGGAAAGCGGCGCGTTTGAGTACACCATCGGCGAGGAAACCCGCACCCTGCAAGTGGGCGACAGCTGCTACGTGCCGCCGCTGGCCTGGCACGGCGTGGTGTGCACCGAAGCGGGCGTGCTGGTGGACGCCTTCACGCCCCGCCGCGATGATTTCCTGAGCTAAACCAGTGCAGCGCGGACTTTGCAGTCCGCGTCCCCGCGCCGTTAGCAATCGTTGAAACGGCGCGGGGACGCGGACTACAAAGTCCGCGCTACAATCGCTACACTAATTCCTCTCTTTCCAATGAAACTATCCGCGCTGCGCCTGCTGGGGCTGGCACTACTTCTGCTCCTGGGCCTCTGCCTGCGCCCGGCCCGCGCCCAAACCGTGACCGTAGCGCCCGACGGTTCCGGCAACTTCCGCACCATCCAGGAAGCCATTAATAGCCTGCCCGCCACTGCGGCCAGGCCGCGCACGGTGTTCATCAAGAATGGCACTTATCGCGAGAAAGTCTTCATCGACGGCAAGGCCAATCTGGTACTGAAGGGGCAGAGCGAAACCGGCGTTGTCCTCACCTTTCCGCAGGCCCGCGACCTGTGGGCGTGCGGCCCCGGCGCGGGGGCCGGCGACTGGGGCGTGGCCACCCTCAACCTGCGCAACAGCCCCGACATCACCCTCGAAAACCTCAGCGTCATCAACAGCTACGGGTTTGATGCGACGGGCGAGGTGACGATTGATTGCCCCACCGCGCCCACGGGCAAGAAAACGGTGAGCAAAACCGGCCACCAGATGGCCCTGCGTGCCCTGCCCGGCGCCACCCGGCTCATTGTGCGGCACTGCACGTTCCGGGCCCTGGGCGGCGACACCGTGAGCCCCTGGGACACGGAGGCCGGCGCCTACTACTTCAAGGACTGCACGATGGAGGGCGGCGTGGACTTCTACTGCCCGCGCGGCTGGGCCTACGCCGAGAATTGCCGCTTCATCTGCCACAGCAAGGAGGCCGCCATCTGGCACGACGGCTCGGGCAACCGCGACTCGAAAACGGTGCTGCGCAACTGCACCTTCACCGGCGACGACGGCTTCAAGCTGGGCCGGTTTCATCGGGAGGCGCAGTTTTATCTGGTCGACTGCCAGTTCCCGGCGAACATGGCCGATGCCGACATCTACCACGCCGTATCGGGGCCGGGGGCCAAGCAGTGGGGGCGGCGCGTGTACTACGCCGGCTGCCACCGCGCCGGCGGCGACTACGCCTGGATGCACGACAACCTGAGCACCGCCGAGGGCGCCCCGAAACCCAGGGACCTCACCGCCGCCTGGACCTTCGGCGGGCTCTGGAACCCGCTGACCGGGGCCGTGCGCGCCGCGCCGCCCGCGCTCGCCGCGCAGGTCGACACCATTGCCGAGAAAATGCTGCTCTACCAGCGCGCCGTGGGCGGCTGGCCCAAGGCCCTGGGCGAGGTGAAGGTGAACTACGCCGCCCGCCTCAGCGCCGGGGCCCGCGCCGGCCTGCTCGACAGCAAGAACCAGAACGATGCCACCATCGACAACGATGCCACAACCCGCGAAATCAACTACCTGGTGCAGGCTTTCCAGAAAACCAACAACCCGGCCTATCGCAAAGGGGCCGAAAACGGCATCCGCTACCTGCTGAAAATGCAGTACCCCAACGGCGGCTTCCCCCAGTTTTACCCCGACCTGAGCGGCTACCGGCGCGAAATAACCTACAACGACGACGCCATGATTCGGGCCCTGACCGTGCTGCGCAACGTGGCCCGCCAGCAGGACCAGTTTGCTATCGTGGACCCCGATTTGGTGGCGCTGGCCAAGCCGGCCGTGGCCCGCGGCATCGAGTGCATCCTCAAAACGCAGGTGGTGGAGCACGGCCGTCCCACTGCCTGGTGCGCCCAGTACGACGACGTGAGCCTGCTCCCCGCCAAGGCCCGAGCCTTCGAGCTGCCCTCGCTCAGCGGCGAAGAATCGGTGGGCATCGTCCGCTTTCTGATGGATACGGAGCAGCCTTCGGCGGAAGTAAAAGCCGCCATCGAAGGAGCTGTGGCGTGGTTTGAGAGGGTGAAAATGACCGGCTACGCGCTCCGGGAAGTTGCCGCGCCGCAGGAAAAAACCGGCCGCGACCGCGTCATCGTGCCCCAGCCCGGCACCACCATCTGGGCCCGGTTTTACGAGCTGGGCACCGACCGGCCCATCTACGTGGGCCGCGACAGCCAGGTGCATTACCAGCTCAGCGAAATCGAAAACGAGCGCCGCGCCGGCTACCTCTACGCTGGCACCTGGCCCGCCGCCCTCCTGGCCAAAGACTACCCCGCCTGGCAAAAGGGCGCGGGTGAAGCCCACAAATAGCGCCGCCAGATGTAGCGCGGACTCTGTAGTCCGCGTCTCCAACGAAAACCCGAACGGCACGGGGACGCGGACTACAAAGTCCGCGCTACATCCGCCAACACAGCCTCAGAAATGGTGTCAGCGCCGATACTCCGAGAAATCCCGGGGTCCATCTTGCGACCGCAACGGGGCCTCCTTGGTGGCTCAGAGCTTCTCTTCCAGCCACAGGTACCCGGCCGCCAGCAGAAACAGGCCGAAGAACCAGCCCACCGGCCACGGTTCGGTGGTAGTATCCGGGGTGGCTGAAATTGCGGCGGTTGGCAAGGACGTGGTCCGTTGCGCCGCCAGCACCCGTTCCTGCAATTCCGGTCCCAGCCAGGCCGTCGGCGGGTACACGTAGAAATGGTGGGTGGCGCGGCCCGGCCCGCGCACCTGCTGCCACCCCGCTGCGCCGGGCCAGTACTGCGCCGTGCTCCACTCCGGCAGGCGGGTATCCTGGCGCAGGGCCAGGCGGATGGCGGGGCCGCCCGCCAGCGGGGCCACCGTGGGCGGGGTGGCGGGGAAAGCCGCTTCCAGGTGCAGCGTGAGCGGCTGAAAGGGCCGGGGCCAGCGCGAACCCTCCCGCCAGGTGGCCTCCGCCGGGGCCGGGGGAGCGGCGGCCGTCAGCAGCCGGTTCCAGAAGGAGGCGTACACGGCTGGGTGCCCTTGCAGCCCCCAGCGGAAGGTTTCGGGCACCACCGACACTACCGCAAAGCCCAGCCCCACGCGCCGGCCGGCCACTACCACGGCTTGGTTGGGGCCAGTGACGAGGGGCCGGATTGTGGGCCGCAGTTGCAGCTGGGCCGGCAGGGCGGCGCGGGCCTCGCCGGGCGCATCGGGCCAGGTGAGGGCCAGCTGGGCGGCGGGCGCGGCGGCCCGGGGCAGCACCGTGAAGTCGGCGCGGGCGGGGGCAGTTCGGGGCAGGGGCGCGGCCTCGGCCAGGGTGATGAGGCCGAGGCGGCCGGCGCTCACCGCCGTTTGCAGGGCTTGGCTTTCGCTGCTGGTAAGCGTGGCCAAAGTGCCCGCATCGGCAACAACGAGGGAATACTGGCCCAGCAGCGCGGGCGTGAGGCGGTCGAGAACCCGCGTGGGCTGATTCACGAAATCGGTTTGCACCAGGCCCCGGCTCACGCTGGTGCGCAGGGCCACCGGGTAATGCGCTTCGGCGAGGTAGTTTTTCAGGAACTTGAATTCGAACGAGGGCGAGGCCGTGAGCAGCAGCACGGCCGGCAGCGGGGGCTGCGTGATTTCCACGGGCACCGGCTCCGCCACCAGCGGCTGGCCTGCCCGGCGCAACCGCAGCTCATAGAGGACCAGCCCGGCGGCTTTGGGCTGGTATTGCAGGCGAAACTGGCCTCCGCCGGTCGGCAACAGAACAGAGTCGCGCCCGGTGCCCGCCGCCCGCAGGCTCACCCAAACCGGCGCCGCGCCCCCGGCGGCGGCCACCGCGCCTTCCACGCGCAGCGCCTGCCCCAAGGGCAGGCTGGCCGGCCAGAACGCGGTTTGGAACCCCGCGAAGGCCGCCCCCGCGTGCAGCTGCACCGGCAACCCGCGCAGGATGGGCAGCTCCGCGGCCGCCAGGCCATGGCCGATGATGTGCAGGCGCCGCAGGGCCGGCCGCTGCTCGGCCAGGCTGAGCAGGCTGGCTAGCGTGCGAGTTTTGACGGGTGGCGCAAAGTCGCCATACGCCCAGACTGGCGTGCCCGCGCCGAGCCGGCGCAGCAGCCCCCGCAGCGTGTCGGACGGGTAGCCTTCGGTGAGCAGAATGGCTTCGGCTCGCGCCGCTGGCAGGTGGCGCATGGGTGGAAAAGCCATCAGCCACAGCGCGGCGGCGGCCACCGCACCGGCCAGCACCCGCGCCCCGCGCTGCCGGATGCGGGGCCGCCGCCAGGCCGTAAATATCAGCCCGAGGCCAAGGGCCAAGCAAAAAGCCAGCAGGCCGTAATAAAGAGTGGGATTGGGAAGTAGTACGGGCAAAATTCTAGCGGCTTAACTCCTGAAAATAGCGCCGCGCCAATCGGTCGGGGGCCGGCGGGGTGGCCGGCGTGGGGGCGGGGGCCGCCAGCAAATCGGTGAGGGCGCGGGCCACGGGCGGGCGGCAGGCGGCGCAGGCGGGGCGGCCGGCGTGCACGTCGGCCACCAGCTGCCGCAGGGCCCGCAGCGCCGGCAGGTACACCCCCGGCCGCTCCAGGGCCGCGCCGGCCAGCATGCTGCCGGCCTGGTCGAGCAGCGCGGCATCGGCGGGGCGGGTAGGCAGGCCGTTTTCCGACGCCGCCAACCAGTGGAGGGCGGCCCGCACGGCGGGCTGGGTAACGGGCGCGGGCAGCGTTTGCTGGCGATGGGGCACGGCGGCCCCGGCCAGCTCGCCGGTGAGGCGCAGGGTGGCCTCGGGCATGGGCGGCGGGGTGAAACCGGCTTTCTTGACGAAGGCCCGGGTTTGCTGCTGCACTTGCTTCAGCAGGCGCAGGGCGCGGTACTCGTAGGGCAGGGCATCTTTGAGCTGGCCGGTGCGCAGGCGCAGCTCGGCGGCCCACATCTGGTCGAGCACGGCGCGGAGCTTGGCCTTCACGGCGGGCTCCAGGAAGTCAGCCGTTTCGGCGTCGTCGTGCTTGTGGATGTAGGGCTCCATCAGCGCGTCGGTTTCGGCGGTGGGCGAGGCTTTGGCGGATGAAGTGGGCGGGGCGGCGTGGTCGTGGTCGTCCTCGGCCGGGGCTTCGGCGGTGGGCGCGGCGGGGGCATCCTCATCCTCCGCGATGGGCGAATGAACGGCCGTGGCCCCGATGCCGGCTTCGGCTTCCTCGCCCATAAACTTGCCGTAGCGCAGGCGCAGCGTCTGCTGGTCGAAGCCGAGGGCGTTGGCCCGGCTGGCCACGGTGGCGGCGTCCAGCCTGGCCTTTTCGGCGATGAGCTTTTCGGTGTCGATGATAATCTGGCGCTCGCTGCGGAAGTAGGCGGGGGCCACTTTCACGCCCATGCCCATGTCGGGGGCGCTATCGGCCACGGCCGTATCCTGCCACTGCACGAGGTAGGAATCGGTGCGGGTGCTGTGGCCGTTATTGTCGCTGGCCGAAATATAGAAGTACAGCTCGTCGCCGTACGTCAGGCCCAGCTTCGGCAGGTTTAGCTGGCTGGTGAGGCTGGCCTGGGGGGAATTACCGCCCCGGCCCGCGCTCAAATCGCGCCGCACCTCCCGGAATTTCACCGCCTCGCCCTGGCCCTGCGCCACGGTGATGACCAGCTCGGCCCGGCTCAGGCCGTAATCATCCCGCACCGTGGCGCGAATCGGCACCTCGGGCCGTTGGCCAATGGCATTCACCATGGTGTAGGGCTTCGGCGTGATGATGCGCACCACCGGTGCCTGGTCGGCCCGCACATCAATGGCGTAATCATCCGAAACCGTACCCGCGAACCGCAGCCGGTAAAGCGTGGAGGCGTTCAGATTTTGCTCAATAAAAAAAGTCCCGGCCTGCCCGGCCACTGGCTGCAAGCGCCGCTGCCGCTGGCCCAATTCCAGCTCTGGCACCTGCCGGTTGGCCCCGCTCACGCGCACCTGCCACCGCACCCGCGCCCCCTGCGGGCACTGAAACGAAGCCTGCTTGGGCGCGAAAGCCGATTGATGCGTGTAGGCCGGGGGCGTCACCAGCAACTGGGTTTCGGTGATGCGGGACGGCACTGGCCGGCCGGGTGCGGCGGGCCTGGCCGATGGAGAAAAACGAACCGCCACGCCCGCAGGCTTGGCCGCTGCTGGTGCCTGTGGCCACCACCACAGCGCCGCGCTGGCGGCCAGTAATCCTCCCGCCAGCCACGCTGCCTTCCGGAAATCTACAGGCAGGGTGAGGGTGTCGGCGGCCCGTAGCCCGGCTAGCCGCCGGGCCACGCGCTGCTGCTGGAGCTGCTCCAGCAGGTTCAGGTCTTCCGGATTTCGGAGCAGCAGCCCCGTGCTGTCTTCCAGCTCGATAAAGCGCCGGTCGAGCCGGGGGACTACGCTAGCCGCACCTACTTCCCGCAATGGGCCGAGCAGGAACCACAACACCACAACCCCCACCACAGCCGCAACTATCAATCCTGGCAGCGCTACGGGCCAGTGCCGGCCCCCGGCCGCCAGCAGCACCGCCCCGGCGATAACGGGCAGCAGCACTGCTGCGGCCTGGCGGCCGGCATGGGCGTGCGCTACCTTGCGCAGTAGCTGCCGGGCCTGCGCTACAGCGGCGGTGGGCGAAGATTCGAGGACCTGGCTCATGGGGTAGAAGGCAAGGACGGCGCTTCCCGGCGGCGGGCCAGCAGGCGTTCCATGATGAATAACAGCCCGGCCAGCAGCACCAGCCCCGGCCGTAAATCCGTGAAGCGGAAGGCTGGTTGCGGTGGGAAAACAGCCGGGCCAGGCGTCGGGCGGGCGGGCAGTAGCTGGGCCGGGTCGAGGCTGCGCCGGTCAGTAACACCCGATGCGGGTTCGGCCCGCAACAGGTGTAGCAGCAGGCCGGGCAAAGCGGGGCTGTCGGCCAGCTCGCTCCAGGTGGGCAGCAGCCGCGTGTGCAGCCGGTAGAAAATACCCGAGCGCGCAAATCGCCGGCTCAGCACCGGGCGGCCGAGAATATCGGTCCACTGCGACTCCGCCTCTGAAACAGTTGCCAGGTCGCGCCGGTAGAGCCGGACAAGCGCGGTATTTCCCGGTTGGGGGGCTAAAAAGGTGGTGTCGGCCGTGCCCGCGCCACTGGCTTCCTGCCACACCCGCACGCCTTTAGAGGCTGCCGCGGCCCCCCAGGCGGCCGGCAGCGGGGCGTCGGATAGCCAGAACAACCAATCGAGACTCGTGGCCGTGGGCGACGTGCCGGCAGCCGTCAGTTCCAACGGTACGGGCAGTCCCAGGGCCGCGGCGCGTAGGGCCGCCCGCAGGTATCGGGCATCCTCGGCATAGCCGGGGCCAGCGAACACGGCCACGCGCAACGGCGCGGTGGCAACGCGAATTGCCTCGTGCATTGCCTCGTGCATCTCGCGGGCAGCGTCGGGCTTGGCGACTGGATTAAGTTGCAAGCCATCGCCGCTGGCTAGCTCGTAGCGCAAATCCGGCAGGCCGGCAATGTCGATTAAATGTGCAGCTGGCGGCCGAAGCATGGTCACCTGCCGAAAGATGGTGTGGTTTTCATCGCTCTGCCCCACCAACAGGTGCAGGCTATCGGCCACGGCCACGGCATTTTCCAGCCACGCGGTGGGCGGGGGAGGCAATAGCTGCCAGGTTATCGGCGCTTGCGTGGGCAGCGGCGGGTGCGGGCCGCGCAAATGGGACAGCTGGGCGGAAGCCACCACGTACAGCGGCTGGCCTGTAAACACGCCGGCCGCCTGCTGCACCCGCGCCCACAAGAAGCTTTCCGTCGTTGGCAATGACACCCGTCGGCCCGGAACCCCCATCCGCGGCGCTTCGAGCGAGCTTGTTCGCCACTGCCGGGCTGGTACGACCGGAAACGTTGGCAATAGCCAGCGCAAAGCGTAGCCCCGGCGGCGCAACGAATCGATGGTGGGCCGCAGCGTCGCGAAAGCAGAATTGGCAGCTACTTCGGGGCTCAGCAGGACCACGCCCCGGCTGGTGAGCTGCGCCGTGCGCCACACCGGCCCGGCCACCGCCACCGCCAGCACCACCAGCAGGGCGGCCCGCAGCAGCAGCAGCCAGAGCTGCTCCGGCTTCAGGCTGCGCAGGCGGCGGTTGGCACCCGCAGTCAGCCAGCGCAGGCTGCCCACGGCTACCTCGCGGCCCGGCCGGCGGTTCCAGAGATGAATGGCTACCGGCACCAGCAAGCCCAGCAGGGCCAGTAATGCGGCAGGATTAAGCAGCGTAAACAACGGATAGTGGAATCAGAATAACGTTAGGAAATAGATTCGGAAACGATGCTGGGACGGCCTAAGGAACTCGAGGATTGTCGTGTGGCAACTCTTTGCAGTTTGGAGGAACTGAGGTAGCAGGGACGTCATTTGCTGCCGAGAGGCGCAGGGTTGAGTCGCGGCTTGGCTCAAATTATCCCGACGAATTACGCCGGCGTAAGAACTCCCGAACAGCCTCGTCCAGCGGCTGCGAAGTATCCAGCTGGTGGTAGTCGAAGCCCTGGCGGCGGGCGGTTTGGGCAGTGTCGCGCAGCCACTGCTGAAGCTGTTGCTGGTAAGCCGGGCGCTGCTGGTCGGCATCGATTTGCAGGGTTTGTCCAGTTTCTAATTCCCTGAAAGTAACCGGGCCTTGGTAACTGAATGTGAGTTCATTATGCGCTACCAGATGCAGTAGCAGCACGTCGCCGCTTGTGGCGCGCAGGCGGGTGAGCAGCGTGTTGATTTCGGCTTCCTCCTCATACAAATCGCTCACGCACACGGTGAGGGCGCGCTGCCGCCGGGCGGTGAGCGGGGCCAGCGTGGCGGCGCTGGGAAAGCGGCCGGCGGCCTCGGCCGTTTCAAGGGCGTGGTAGAGGCGCGGGAGCTGGCGGGCGTCGGCGCGGGGCGGCAGGTGGGCAAGGCCGGCAGGGCCGAGAATGGTCAGGCCCACGGCATCGCCCTGCTGGGTGGCGAGGTAGGCCAGCGCGGCCAGCAGCAGCCGGGCGTAGTCGAGCTTGGTGAGGCCGTTGTCGTCGCGGTGGTTCATGCTGGCGCTGGCGTCGAGCAGCAGGTGCACCGTCAGGCTGGTGTCAATTTCGGATTCGCGCAGGTAGTAGCGGTCGGAGCGGGCGGCCAGGCGCCAGTCGAGGCGGCGCAGGTCGTCGCCGGGCTGGTAGGGGCGGTACTGGCTGAACTCCATGCCCGCGCCGTGCCGCCGGCTGGCGTGCGCGCCATTCAGGAAGCCCTTGGCCGCTTGCCGGGCGGCGAGGGACAAGTTGCGCAAGCCGTGC
The DNA here is from genome assembly GCF_017921975.2 of Hymenobacter terricola. Taxonomy (GTDB): domain Bacteria; phylum Bacteroidota; class Bacteroidia; order Cytophagales; family Hymenobacteraceae; genus Hymenobacter; species Hymenobacter terricola. Next base: position 49,304 of record NZ_JAGEMO020000060.1, on the reverse strand, counting down.
AGGAGTTCGGGGGTGAGCATAAGTAGCGCGGACTTTTAGTCCGCGAATCCAACGATAAAAAAGGTAAGGTGCTCGCGGACTGAAAGTCTGCGCTACACTGCCACCGCTTTCAGCAGCTCCACCACGGCATCGTCGGCCGTAAGGTTTTCTGCTTCGGCGTTGAAATTCAGCAACACCCGGTGCCGCAGCACCGGCGGCGCCAGCGTGCGGATATCCTCCAGCGTGGCGGCGAAGCGGCCGTGTAGTAAGGCCCTGGCCTTAGCGCATAATATCAGCGCCTGCCCGGCCCGCGGCCCCGCGCCCCAGCGCCCGTAGTCCTTGATAAACTTCACCTCCGAGGTAGCCGGGCGCGTGGCCCGCACCAGCCGGTTCACGAAATCCATCAACTCGGGACTCAAACTCACCTGCCGCACCAGTGCCTGCAGGGCGCGGATATCGGCCCCGCCCAGCACCGGCTGCACGGCCTGGCCCGCCGCGCCGGTGGTGCCGCGCAACACCGCCAACTCCTCAGCCGCCGTGGGATAGCCGATGCGCACGTACAGCAAAAACCGGTCGAGCTGGGCCTCGGGCAGGGGGTAGGTGCCGCTTTGCTCGATGGGGTTTTGGGTGGCCAGCAGGAAGAAGGGCTTGGGCAGCGCGTGCTCCAGGCCGGCGTAGGTGACGTGGCCTTCCTGCATGGCTTCGAGCAGGGCGGCCTGAGTTTTGGGCGGCGTCCGGTTGATTTCGTCGGCCAGCACCAGGCTAGCGAAAATGGGGCCGGGGTTGAACTTGAACGAGCGGTGGCCGGTGCCGTGGTCCTCCTCCAACACCTCGGTGCCGAGGATGTCGGTCGGCATCAAATCCGGCGTGAACTGGATGCGGCGGAAGGGCAAATCGGTGGCAGCAGCCAGGGTGCGGACCAGCAGCGTTTTGGCCAGGCCGGGCACGCCTTCGAGCAGAGCGTGGCCGCCGGCCAGCAGGGCCACCAGCACTTCATCGAGCACGGTTTCCTGGCCCACAATAACCTTGGCGATTTCGGCTTTCAGGACCGGCAGCTTGGCGAGGAGGGCGTTTACTTCTTGTTCGGTCATTCTTTAGTTGTTAGTTGCTCGTTGTCAGTTGTTAGGAGTCTGCTGCAAGCTCTGGGCCTAACAACTGACAACGAGCAACTAACAACTAAATCATGTCAGCGCATACAGCAAAATATTCACCCCAAACTTCGTGTTATCCTCTGCCAAAAAGCGCTTGTTGCGGAAGTCGTAGTCCCACTCGCAGCCGTAGTCTTTGTTGGAGTACAGCACGCCGATGCGGCCCTTGATTTCCACGGCTTTCAGGTAGTCGTGCACGAGGTCGTCGCCCCAGCCGTTCAGCTCGAAGCCGGTGTTGGGCGGGCCGTCCTTGAAGGTGAAGAACTGGGAGTAGATGGGGTGGGTTTTGGGGATTTTCTTTAGCGTACCCGCGCCGAAGCATTGGCGCATCTGCTCCTCAAACGAGCGAGCGAAGAGGCCGTCGATGTCGTGGTTGCAGTCATCCACAAACACGAAGCCGCCGTTGCGCACGTACTGGATAAAGTTCTGTCTCTCAGGGCTGGAAAACTGCACCAGCCGGTGCCCCGAAAGGTAGCAGAACGGGTAGTTGAACAGCTCCGGGCTGTCCAGGGCCACCACTTTTTCCTTGGGGTCGATGGGGACTTTGGTGTACTGCACCAGCGAGTGCAGCAGGTTGGCGGGCATGCGCTCGTCCACCGCGTCCCAGTCGCCGGAGTGATATTTCAGGCGCACAAAAGTGAAAGGGGCAGCGGGCACAGGTATCGGGATAGAAGCGGGAGAAAACGGGGCGCGGGCCAGCCGGGCACCGGGATGATAGTCGGACGAAAAATAAACGAGTTGCTTTTTCGTTGCCTCGCGGTGCTTAAACCCGGGTTGGGCCTGAGCATCGGAGCTAACAGCCGGGCGCAACTTTTCACCCGGTCATTCGTGTAGTTATTGCAACAGCGGCTTCCAATGGGGCCGTAGCGGCCTAAGCTACTGCCGAAACCCCAGACCAGCCTAGTTCAGTCCCAACACTATATTTCCTTCCTGTCTTATGAAAAAGCTCCTGATTATCGGGTTTCTGAGTTTGTTCCTTACGCCGCTCGCGCAGGCGCAGTTCGGCATCAAGGGCGGGCTGAACGTGGCGGAAATGACCGGCCGCGACGGCGAAAGTGCCTCCTATAAAGCATTTTATCACGTCGGAATCTTTTACCAGGCCAATATCCTGGGGCCGCTTTCCATTCAGCCCGAGGTCCAGTATTCGGTAGCCGGCGGCAACCTGAAATCGGCCTTCACCAACTACGACACGGAACTGCATTACTTCACGGTGCCCATTCTGGCCAAGCTCACCCTGGGCCCGGTGTTTCTGGAAGCCGGCCCGCAATACGGGATATTGCTCAGCGCCAACCAGTCGGGCCAGGTGCAGGTCGGTTTCGCGGCCGATGGCACGCCCGCGTATGGCAATCAGTCCCGCACAACCAGCAGCAACTTCAAGAGCAGCGATTTCAGTGTGGTAGGTGGCGTGGGCCTGAAACTGGCCAGCGGCTTCTCCCTGGGTGGCCGCCTGGTGGCCGGCCTCAACGATATCAACGACGCCAAGAACCTGTCCGGCATCAACGACCCCCGGCTGCAAAACCGCGTTTTTCAGGTGTACGCGGCTCTGCAGTTTGGCGGGAAGAAGTAGCAGTAGCGTGGACTCTGCGAGTCCGCGAGCGAGCGTAGCGAGCAATTAGCGGTGGTCAAACGGCAAGGTTCCGAATGCTCGCGGTGCTCGCTCGCGGACTCGCAGAGTCCACGCTACTTTCTAAATCGCATCCGACAGACTCGTGAACGTGAAGTCCCGGATTTTCAGGGGCGGAACCATGCAGCCCGCCAGCCGCTGGGGCCTCCCAATCGCCTCAATATTATTCAGCATAATAATCGGGCTTTCGTTGAAGCGCAGGTTTTTGATGGGGAATTTGATGACCCCATTTTCAATGTAAAACGTGCCGTCGCGCGTGAGGCCGGTGTAGAGCAGCGTCTGCGGGTCGACTTCGCGGATGTACCAGAGGCGCGTGACTAGGATGCCTTTGGCAGTGCCTTTGATGAGCTCAGTCGTGCTTTGGGTGCCGCCGGCCATGATGAAACCGTTGGGGAAAGCGGTGGCGGGCAACTTGCTTTTTTCGGCCCAGAAGCGGGTGTAAAACAGGTCTTTGACCACGCCTTTCTCAATCCAGGTCTGGCGTTTGGTGGGCAGGCCGTCGCCATCGAAGGCATTGCCGGGGGCCTCGGCATTCATGGGGTCCGAGTAGATGGTTATCCGCTCATCGAACAGCTTTTCACCCTTGCGGTTGCCGCCGCCTTTTTTGCTCAGGAAGCTGCGGCCTTCGTCGGCCTCGCGGGCACCCATCCCAAAAATCATCCCGCCGAGGAGCGAGAGGTCGTCGCCGGCCATCAGGGCGGCCGGCTCCAGAATCACGGTGTATTTGCCGGGCTCGATGGCCTTGGCATTCACCGAGCTGAGCGCCTTGTCGGCGGCGCGTTGGGTGAGGGCTTTGGCGTTGAGCTTGGCGGGGTCCGTCACGTCGGCAATGGCGTAGCCGGAGCCGCGGCCGTCGGCGGTGCGCACCGTCACCGAAAAGTCGGTGTTGGTGGACTGCTGGTAGGCTTCGAGGCCTTTGGAGTTGCGCTTGGCCACGAAGCTGGTGCCGCCATCGAGGAAGCCGGCGGCAGTCAGGTTCTTGGCGGCGCACAGGGTCATGCTATCGGCGGCGGCCTGGGCGCGGGTGATGGCCGTGAGCAGGGTAGTGGCCGTGGAAGGCGGGCTCAGATAGGTTTGCGGGCCGAGCAGGGCCACGTATTCCGGGCTTTCAGGGGCGAGGTGCGCAATTTCCTCGGCCCGCTGCACGCAGCGGCGCAGGGTGGTTTCGTCGAACTCGTTGCAGGTGGCGATGCCGCTGCGCTTGCCGAAACGCGACTCCACAGCCAGCGACACGGAGTTTTGCGAGCCGGCCGTGCTCACGCTGTTGCGGGCGTAGCGGATGTTGCCGCTGGTGCGGCCCCGCAAGGAGGCTTCGCACTCATCGGCCGTACTGTAGCTCAATACTTTCTTGAGCAAGGTTTGAGCTTCGTCTTTGGAGAGAATGGCCATGGGTTGAGGTGCTGATTTTTTGAGGTGTTGAGGTGCTGATTTTAAAGCATGATTTTGATTGGCTGATGGCTGAGCGACTCCATACTTATAGAAGCGGCACGTCAGTAAATCAGATAATCAGCACATCAGCCAACTTTCCGGGCCGTGTTGATGACGTTCACGCCGTTGAAGCGCGTGGTGGCCGAGCCGTGGCTCACCGACGACACCTGGGCCGGCTGGCCCTTGCCGTCGAAGAAAGTGCCGAACAGGCGGTAGTCCGACTGGTCGCACGAGCCTGCGCAGGCGCCCCAGAACTCCTGGGTGTTCGACTGGTAGGCCACGTCCTCCAGCGGCTCCGTGATTTTGCCCTTCTCGATGGCGAAAAACAGCTGCCCGCCAAACTGGAAGTTGAAGCGCTGCTGGTCGATGGAGAACGAGCCCGCGCCGGCAATGTAGATGCCCTTATCCACGCCTTTTACCATCTCGTCGGGGCTCATTTTGGCGGTGCCGGGGCGCAGGCTCACGTTGGGCATGCGCTGGAACTGCACGTCTTCCCACGACTGCGCGTAGGCGCAGCCATCCGACTCCTTCTGACCCACGATGTGCGCCTGGTCCCTGATTTTCTGGTAGTTCACCAGCTTGCCTTCCTTGATGAGGTCCCACTCGCGGGTTTTCACGCCCTCGTCGTCGTAACCCACGTTGCCCACCGAGCCGGGCTGGAGCTTGTCGGCCACGATGTTCACGGCCTTCGAGCCGTAGGGCAGGTTTTTGGCCTTCCATTCCAGCGTGGCAAACGAAGTGCCGGCGTAGTTGGCCTCGTAGCCCAGCACGCGGTCGAGCTCGGTGGGGTGGCCGACGGACTCGTGAATGGTCAGGCCCAGGTGCCCGGGGTCGAGCACCAAATCGTACTTGCCGGGCGTCACCGATTTCATGCTCAGCTTGGCCTTGGCCTGCTTGCCGGCCAGCGCCGCATCGGCCAGCATGTCGTAGCGCAGCTTGTAGCCGACGGTATCGGTGCCCTGCGGGCCGCGCACCTGCTCCGCCGCGTTGGGCGTGAGGTATTCAAAACCCAGCCCTACCGGTGCGCTCAACGCCTCCCGCGAACGGAACTTGCCCGACTTCGTATCAACGGCCGTGGCCGAAAACGTGGGCCAGAGCCGGTGCACGTCCTGGTCAATATAAGAGCCGTCGGTGCTGGCGAAGTACTTCTGCTCGTTCACCTGGAACAGGGCCGAATTGATGTAATTGGCCCCGGCGTCGAGGGCGGCGGCGTTGGCGGCCAGCAGCAAATCCACTTTCTGCTTGATGGGCACCTCAAAAGCACTTTGCTGAATGGGCGTTTTCCAGCTCACCTCGCCGTAGCCAGTTTGGGCAGCCAGCTGCACGGGTTCCTTCATCACCAGCTTATTCGCCTTGGCGATGCTCACGGCTTCGCGGGCGGTGGCGGCCAGGTTGGCCTCGGTCACGACGCTCGTGGAGGCGAAGCCCCAGCAGCCCTGCACCAGCACCCGGATACCCACGCCGTAGCTCTCGGTGCTCACGATGTTCTGCACCTGCTTCTCGCGGGTAAAGACGTACTGGTTCAGCGAGCGGCCGATGCGCACGTCGGCGTAGTCGGCCCCAGCGGTTTTTGCGGCGTTCAGGGCCGCGTCGGCCAGCCGCTTTTTTATGATGACGTCGGCGCCCGGCTCCAGCAGGCGGGCGGGGTCTACGGGCGTGTGGCCGAAGCCCGGCAGGCTCGGCAGAAACAGGGCTCCGGCGGCAAGGCCGGTCAGCCCCACAAAGTCGCGTCTTTTCATAAGTGGAATGTAGCGCGGACTTTGTAGTCCGCGAGTTGAGGGGTTGAAAAGGGAGGCTAAAAGGCAGTTCAGACGCGGACTACAAAGTCCGCGCTACACCGCGTCCGACAAACTGGTAAACGTGAAATCCCGGATTTTGAGCGGGGGCACGAGGTTGCCGTTCAGGCGCACGGGCTTGCCGATGGCTTCCAGGTTATTCAGCATAATGACCGGGCTTTCGTTGAAGCGGAAGTTTTTCACCGGGAATTTAATCACGCCATTCTCAATGTAAAACGTGCCATCCCGCGTGAGGCCGGTGAAGAGCAGCGTCTGCGGGTCGACGGGGCGGATGTACCAGAGGCGCGTCACCAGAATGCCTTTGGCCGTGCCCTTGATGAGGTCGGCCGTGCTTTGGGTGCCGCCTTCCATAATCCAGCCGTTGGGGCGCGGCAGGTCGGGAATGCCGGCTTTCTGGGCCCAGAAACGGGAGGAATACAGGTTCTTCACCACGCCCTTTTCAATCCAGGTGGTGCGCTGCTGGGGCCGGCCGTCGCCGCTGAAGGTGAGGTCGCTGATTTCCGGGTTCAGCGGGTCGGAGTAGATGGTGACCCGTTCATCAAACATCTTTTCGCCCTTGCGGTTGCCGCCGCCTTTTTTGCTGAGGAAGCTGCGGCCCTCGTCGGCGTTGCGCGCGTCGAGGCTTTGCATGAGGGCGCCAATCAGCGAGGTATCTACGTTGGACAGCAGTGCGTTGGGCTCCAGGATGACGGTGTATTTGCCCGGCTCAATGGCGCGCGCTTTCATTGAGGAAGCAGCTTTGTCGGCGGCTATTTTCGTGAAGCGCGCCGCGTCCATCTTGGTGGCATCCACGTAATCGCCCGAGGCGTAGCCCGAACCGGACCCGTCCGGCGTACGCACCGTCACGCTAAACGTAACGTTCGACACCTGTTGGTACGCCTCCAGCCCCTTGGAATTGCGCTTGGCCACGAAGCCGTGCGAGTCGTCGAGGTAGCCCGCCGAGCTGAGTTTCTTCTGGTCGCACAGCGCCATGCTGGCCCCGATTTGGGCGGCCCGGTAATCGGGCGTGATGCCGGCCGTAGCCGCCGCGTAGGAGTGGCTGCCATCGAGGTACTGCTGCGGTCCGAGCAGCGGCATATATTCGGGGCTTTCCGGCGCGAGGCGGGCAATTTCCTCGGCCCGCTGCACGCAGCGGCGCAGGGTAGCGTCGTCGAACTCGTTGCAGGTGGCGATGCCGCTGCGCTTGCCGAAGCGGCTTTCCACGGCCAGGGAGATGTTATCGGAGGCGCCGGCCGTGCTGATGGAGTTGCGCGCCGAGCGCACGTTACCGCCGGTGTTGCCGTTCAGCGTGGCGTCGCACTCGTCGGCGGTGCTGAAGCTGAGGACCTTTTTGAGTATCGTTTGGGCTTCGTCTTTGGTGAGAATGGCCATGAGGTTGATGATTAGTAGTTGATATTCTGGCGCCAACCTCACCCCCTGACCCCCTCTCCCATGGAGAGGGGGCACCGGTCTTGCTCTGGACGGAAATCGTCAGGCTCCCCTCTCCGCGGGAGAGGGGCCGGGGGTGAGGTGACAATCAGCCGATTTTCCGGGCCGTGTTAATCACATTCACGCCGTTGAACCGCGACGTGCTCGACCCGTGGCTTACGGCCGAGCTTTGCGAGGGCTGGCCCTTGCCGTCGTTGAAAGCCCCAAAAAACCGGTAGTCCGACTCGTCGCACACGGCGGCGCAGGAGTTCCAGAATTCCTGGGTGTTGGCCTGGTAGGCCACGTCTTCCAGCATCTCGGTGATTTTGCCTTTCTCGATGGCGTAGAACACCTGCCCGCCGAACTGGAAGTTGTAGCGCTGCTGGTCGATGGAGAACGAGCCGTTGCCGGCGATGTAAATGCCCTTGTCCACGCCCTTCACCAGCTCATCCACGCTCAGCTTGGCGGTGCCGGGCTGGAGGCTCACGTTGGGCATGCGCTGAAATTGCACGTCCTGCCACGACTGCGAGTAGCAGCAGCCATCCGAATGGTCCTGGCCCACGACGTGCGCCTGGTCGCGAATTTTCTCGTAATCCACCAGCCGGCCTTCCTTGATGAGGTCCCAGCGGCGGGTTTTCACGCCCTCGTCGTCGTAGCCCACCGCGCCCAGCGTGCCCACTTGCGTCTTGTCGGCCACGATGTTCACCGCTTTCGAGCCGTAGGGAATATTTTTGGCCTTCCACTCCAGCGTGGCGAACGATGTACCGGCGAAATTGGCCTCGTAGCCGAGCACGCGGTCCAGCTCCAGCGGGTGGCCAACGGATTCGTGAATGGTCAGGCCCAGGTGGTGCGGGTCGAGCACGAGGTCGTACTTGCCGGGCGTCACCGATTTGGCGGTCAGCTTTTGCTTTACTTGCTTGGCCGCCGAGGCCACGTCTTCCAGCATGTCGTAGCTGTACTTGTAGCCGATGATGTCGGAGCCGGTGGGGCCGGCCACTTTGTCGGCGGCTTTGGGCATGAGGTACTCGTAGCCCATGCCTACGGGCGAGCTCAGGGCCTGCCGCGAGCGGAACTTGCCGCTGGCCCGGTCGATGGCCGTGACCGAAAACGTGGGGTAAATCCGGTGCACGTCCTGGTCGATATACGAGCCGTCGGTGCTGGCAAAATACTTCTGCTCGTTCACCTGAAACAGCACCGAATTGATGAACGACACGCCCAAATCGAGCGCCTTGGCGTTAACGCCCAGCAGCAAATCCACCTTGTCCTTAATGGGCACCTCAAACGCATTCTGCTGAATGGGGGCTTTCCAGCTCACTTCGCCGTAGCCTTTTTGCGGGGCCAGCTGCACCTTTTCCTTCTGCACTTTCGAGTTGGCCTTGGCGATTTGCACGGCCAGTTGGGCGGCTTTGGCAATGCCGGCTTCGCTCACATTGTTGGTGGACGCAAAGCCCCAGGTGCCGTTGGCAATCACGCGGATGCCCACGCCATAGCTCTCGGTGCTGGCAATGTTCTGCACCTGTTTCTCCCGGGTGAAAACGCCCTGGTTGAGGTAGCGGCCGATGCGCACGTCGGCGTAGCTGGCCCCGGCCGCCTTGGCCGCGTTGAGGCCGGCATCGGCTAGGCGCTTTTTTATGGTCGTGTCGGCGCCGGGTTCCAGCAGGCGGGCAGGGTCCACGAGGGTGCCGCCGAAACCCGGCAGGCTGGGGAGAAAGAGGGCCCCGGCCGCCAGGCCGGTCAGTCCTACAAAGTCGCGTCTTTTCATAAGTGGAATGTAGCGCGGACTTTGTAGTCCGCGTGTTGATAGTTTGAAGAGGGAGGCAAAAGGGCAGTTCAGACGCGGACTACAAAGTCCGCGCTACACCGCGTCCGACAAGCTGGTGAAGGTGAAATCCCGGATTTTGAGCGGGGGCACCAGGCTGCCATTCAGCCGCACGGGCTTGCCCAGCGCCTCCAGGTTGTTGAGCATGATGACCGGGCTTTCGTTGAAGCGGAAGTTTTTCACCGGAAATTTAATCTGCCCGTTCTCAATGTAAAACGTGCCATCCCGCGTGAGGCCGGTGTAGAGCAGCGTCTGCGGGTCCACCGCCCGAATGTAATAGAGGCGCGTCACCAGGATGCCCTTGGCCGTGCCCTTGATGAGCTCGGCCGTGCTTTGGGTGCCGCCGGCCATAATCCAGCCGCCGGGCGGCGGAATGTCGGGCACGCCGGATTTCTGCGCCCAGAAGCGCGAGGTGTAGAGGTTTTTAACGATGCCTTTTTCTACCCAGGTGGTTTTCTGCTGCGGCCGGCCGTCGCCGGCAAAGGTCAGGTCGGGCACGTCGGGGTGGGTGGGGTCGGAGTAGATGGTGACCCGCTCGTCGAAGACCTTTTCGCCCTTGCGGTTGCCGCCGCCTTTTTTGCTGAGGAAGCTGCGGCCTTCGTCGGCGTTGCGTGCGTCCATGGCCCCCATCATGTTGTTGAGCAAGTCGATAGCCGCCGCCGGCTCCAGAATTACGGTGTATTTGCCCGGCTCAATGGCCTTGGCATTCACCGACGAAGCCGCCTTATCGGCCGCCACGCGGGTGAGGCGGGCCGCATCGAACTTCGCCAAATAGGTGTAGTTGGCAATGGCGTAGCCCGAGCCGGTGCCGTCGGCCGTGCGCACCGTGATGGAAAAATCCACGCTGCTGAGCTGCTGGTACGCCTCCAGCCCCTTGGAATTACGCTTGGCCACGAAGCCCGCCGAGTCGTTGAAAAAGCCGGCGGAGCTGAGTTTCTTCGCCTCGCACAAAGCCATGCTGGCCCCAATTTGCTCGGCCCGATAATCGGGCGTAATACCTGCCGTGCGCGCCGCAAACGAGCCCGGTGACGCCAGGTACGTCTGTGGCCCGAGCAGCGGCACGTACTCCGGACTCTCCGGCGCGAGGCGGGCGATTTCCTCGGCCCGCTGCACGCAGCGGCGCAGGCTGGCTTCGTCAAACTCGTTGCACGTCGCCAAGCCGCTGCGCTTGCCAAAGCGCGACTGCACGGCCAGCGACACATTCTCCGCCGCGCCGGCCGTGCTGATGGAGTTGCGGGCCGAGCGCACGTTGCCGCCGGTGCTGCCGTTCAGGGTCGCCTCGCACTCATCGGCGGTGCCGAAGCTGAGGACTTTCTTGAGGATGGTCTGGGCTTCGTCTTGGGAGAGAATGGCCATTGAAGTTGATGGGGATGTAGGAACGCGCCAAGGCGCGTTCAATCGTTGAAAAATGGCGCCGACCCGTAGGTGCGCGGCCGCCGAACGCGCCATGGCGCGTTCCTACCCGATTTTGCGGGCCGTGTTAATCACGTTCACGCCATTAAAGCGCGAGGTGGACGAGCCGTGGCTCACGGCCGAAACCTGCGAAGGCTGGCCCTTGCCATCGAAAAATGACCCGAACAGGCGGTAGTCCGATTCGTCGCAAATTGCGGCGCAGGAGTTCCAGAATTCCTGGGTGTTGGCCTGGTAGGCCACGTCTTCCAGCATCTCGGTGATTTTGCCTTTCTCGATGGCGTAGAACACCTGCCCGCCGAACTGGAAGTTGTAGCGCTGCTGGTCAATGGAATAGGAGCCACGCCCGGCAATGTAAATGCCTTTGTCCACGCCTTTTATCAGCTCATCCACGTTCAGTTTGGCTTTGCCAGGCTGGAGGCTCACGTTGGGCATGCGCTGGAACTGCACCGAATCCCAGGAATCGGCGTAGCAGCAGCCGTCCGATTCGGTTTGGCCGACGATGTGGGCCTGGTCGCGAATCTTCTCGTAATTAACCAATACGCCGTCCTTAATCAGGTCCCAGCGCTTGGCCTTCACGCCCTCATCATCGTAGCCGACCGCGCCCAGCGAGCCGGGCTGTAGCTTGTCGGCCACGATGTTCACCAGCTTCGAGCCGTAGGGAATCTGCCTGGCTTTCCACTCCAGGGTGGCGAACGAAGTGCCGGCGTAGTTGGCTTCGTAGCCCAGCACGCGGTCCAGCTCCAGCGGGTGGCCCACGCTTTCGTGGATGGTCAGGCCCAGGTGGTTGGGGTCGAGCACGAGGTCGTATTTGCCAGCCGTGACCGACTTGGCGGTCAGCTTTTCTTTCACCTGCTTGGCAGCCAGCGTGGCGTCTGCCACCATGTCGTAGCTGTTGCGATAGCCAATGAGGCCGGTGCCGGCGGCGCCCTGAATCTTGTCGGCGGCCTGGGGCGTGAGGTACTCGTAGCCCAGCCCCATGGGCGCACTCAGCGCATCGCGGGTGCGGAATTTTCCGCTGGCCCGGTCGATGGCCGTGACCGAAAACGTGGGCCAGATGCGGTGCACGTCCTGGTTGATGTACGAGCCGTCGGTGCTGGCAAAGTACTTCTGCTCATTGATTTGGAAGAGCGAGGAATTGACGAAGCTCGCGCCATTATCCGTTGCCCGGGCGTTGGTGGCCAGCAGCAATTCCACTTTCTGCGCAATGGGCACTTCGAAGGCATTCTGCTGGATGGGCGTTTTCCAGCTCACCTCGCCAAAGCCTTTTTGCGGGGCCAGCTGCACCTTTTCCTTCTGCACTTTCGAGTTGGCTTTGGCAATGGCCACGGCCAGCTGGGCGGCTTTGGCCAGGCCGGCTTCCGTCACGGTGTTGGTGGCAGCAAAGCCCCAGGTGCCGTTGGCCAGCACCCGCACCCCGGCCCCAAAACTCTCGCCGCTGGCAATGTTCTGCACCTGCTTCTCGCGGGTGAAAATGCTTTGGTTGAGGTAGCGGCCGATGCGGACGTCGGCGTAGCTGGCGCCAGCGGTTTTGGCCGCGTTCAGGGCCGCGTCGGCGAGGCGCTTTTTAGCGGCAGGGTCGAGGCCCGGTTCCAGGAGGCGGGCGGGGTCCACCGGCGTGCCGCCCAGGCTGGGGAAGCTGGGCAGAAACAGGGCGCCGGCCGCCAGGCCGGTCAGTCCCACAAAGTCGCGTCGTTTCAAAGGAGGGTAGTGTTTCGGAAATAGAAAAAGCAGATTCGTAAAGATGGGCACAAATCTTAATCAAAAAGACAGGCGAAGCCAAGTAACGTTGCGTTCGGTAAAACAAAAAGAACGTCCTGCTTCATCTGGCGTCCGCGGAGCCGAAGCATCCCGCGTGCAACAGTGACCCAATCGTGAAAACAGTTTTGATTACTCCTGCCCGCGAGGTGCCCCGGCCGTGCCCGGCATGGCCGTTCTCTGAGCATGACGTTCTTTGCCTTGCCATCCTTCCTGCGGTCCCCACCACGCGCGGCCTCGCAGAGTCCACGCTACAAGCCAGTCCCACCCATGTCCGTCGAAACCCACTACCGTGCCTGCAACCTTTGCGAAGCCATTTGCGGCCTCGAAATCAAACACGAAAACGGCCAGGTGCTCAGCATCACCGGCGATGCGCAGGACCCGTTCAGCCGGGGCCACATCTGCCCCAAAGCCGTGGGCCTCAGGGATATCTACGAGGACCCCAACCGCCTGCGCCGCCCCCTGAAGCGCACCGCCACCGGCTGGCAGGAAATTGACTGGGACACGGCCCTCGACGAAGTGGCCGCCCGCCTGCGCCAGCAGCGCGACCAGCACGGCCCGCACGCCACCGCCTGGTACGCCGGCAATCCCAGCGTGCACAACTCCGGCACGCAGCTGGCCGCGCCGGGCTTCCTGCGGGCGCTGGGCTCGCGCAGCCTGTTTTCGGCCTCATCAGTCGACCAGCTGCCGCACCATTTTGCCGCCTGGCAGCTCTACGGCCACCCGCTGCTGCTACCCGTGCCGGACCTCGACCGCACCAACCACTGGCTGATATTTGGCGGTAACCCATTGGTTTCCAATGGCAGCCTGATGACCGCGCCCGACGTGGCCAACCGCCTGAAAGCCATTCAGGCCCGCGGCGGGAAGGTGGTGGTCATCGACCCGCGCCGCACCGAAACCGCCGCCCGCGCCGATGCCCACCACTTTATCCGGCCCGGCACCGACGTGTTCCTGCTGCTGGCCATGACGCAGGTTTTATACGCCGAAAACCTGGTAAATCCGGGCCGCCTGGCCGGGTTTACCGATGGCATTGCGGAGCTGGGCGCGGCCGTGGCGGAGTTCACGCCGGAGCACGTCAGCACCATCACGGGCATTGAAGCAGGGGCGATTCGCACGCTGGCGCGGGAGCTGGCGGCGGCCGGGCAAGGGGTGATTTACGGGCGGGTAGGGGTGTCGGTGCAGGAGTTTGGCGGGCTGTGCCTGTGGCTGATAAATGCCCTGAACCTGCTCGCCGGGCACCTGGATGAGCCGGGCGGCTACATGTTTGCCACGCCCGCGCTGGACATTCTGGGCAAGCCGGGGATTTATAGCCGCTACGACCGGTACCGCAGCCGCGTGCGCCAGGCACCGGAGTTCATGGGCGAGCTGCCGGTGGCCTGCCTGGCCGAGGAAATCCTCACGCCGGGCGAGGGGCAGCTGCGCGCGCTGGTCACGAGCTGCGGCAATCCGGTGCTCTCCACGCCCAATGGCGCGCAGCTGGAGACTGCCCTGTCCAGCCTGGATTTCATGGTTTCGATTGACATTTACCTCAACGAAACCACCCGCCACGCGCATTATATTCTGCCGCCCGCCACTGGTCTGGAGACGGCGCATTACGACGTCAGTTTCCACGCACTGGCCATCCGGAACACCAGCCGCTACTCGGAGCCGCTGTTCGACAAAGGCCCGGCGGCCCGTTACGACTGGGAGATTTTCGAAGGGCTGCGTCAGCGCCTCGAAGCCGGCGACGGGTATGAGCCAGCCACCGCCCCGCCGCTCGAAAACCCCGAAACCAAGCTTGACCTCGGCTTACGCGACGGTGCTTACGGCAAAGCCGGCCTCTCGCTGGCGCAACTGCGCGAGAACCCGCACGGCATCGACCTCGGCCCGTTGCAGCCACGCCTGCCCGCCGCCCTGCGCACTGCCAACCAACGCATCAACCTCGCCGCACCGCTCTTCCTCGCCGACCTCGGCCGGGCCCGGCGCGTGCTGGCCGCGGCGCCCGTGGCGGCCCCTGACCAGCTGCTGCTCATCAGCCGCCGCGAGCTGCGTTCGAACAATTCCTGGATGCATAATCTGCCGCGCCTCATCAAAGGCCGCAACCGCTGCACCCTGCAGCTGCACCCCGAAGATGCCGCCGCCCGCCACCTCACCGACGGCCAGACGGTGCGCATCCGCTCCCGGGTGGGCGCGGTAGAGCTGCCCGTAGAAATTACGCCCAGCGTGATGCCCGGCGTGGCCAGCATGCCCCACGGCTACGGCCACCACCGCCCCGGCACGCAGCTGGACGTGGCCAAGGCCCACGCCGGCGCCAGCATCAACGACCTGACGGACGATGCCCGGCTCGATGAGCTGACGGGCAATGCCGCCCTTTCGGCCGTGCCGGTGTGGGTGGAAGGCCGGTAAAGCCAGTGGCCGAAGCGCACGTAAAACCAGTAAAAAAGCGGCCCCTCGCCCGGCACCCGAATAACGGCACCAGCGCGAAGGGCAGCTGAATAGATGAGTTACTGAATGTACAGCAGCTAGTTGATTTGCAATTGCTTGATAATCTGACCCCGCGAGGTATCAAGGCGCAGTACGTACAGCCCGGCCGGCTGCGGCCGCAAATCAATGATGCGGCCGGCAGGCCCGCTGGCGGGCTGGGCGGCCTGCTGGAGCACCACCCGGCCGAGGGCATCGGTCACGGTGAAGGGCGCGGCCGGCAGGGTGGGGTCTTGCGGGCCGGCCAGGGTGAACAGGCCGGAGGCGCTGGGGTTTGGGTAGGCGCTCACGGCGGCCTGCAGCTGGGCATCGCGGGTAGCGGCTGCGGTTCCGGTCATGGCAATATCGTCGACCAGGAGCGTGTTGCCCACGGAGAAAGAGCCGCCGTCAAAGTCGCCCGAGCCGAATGCTATGTGAATAGAATCGGGGGCAACCCCGAGCCGATAGCGCAGCGGCAAGTCGGCCAGCGTGTACGCCGCCGCCGCGGTTAGGTACAGGCGGCCGGTTGCCACTACCTGCCGCACGCCGCCGGTGGTTTTGGTGAGCATCACCCGGGCCAGCGGCCGGTCGTCGGGAGTGGCGATGGTGCCGGCAAACCGGTAGTAAAACTGCATCCGGGCCGGGCGCGAGGTATAGGGCAGGCCGCCCAGCTGCACGAGGGAATCAACGTTGGAAACATTGCCCAAACCGGCTCCCAGCACCATAAAGCCGGGCACGGCGCCCGCAAACGTGTTCTGGCTGGTGAGCTGAGCCGCGAAGCTGCCGGCATGCGGAGTGGTGGATTTGATGACCGAGATGGTGGGCGGAAAGCCCGGCAGCTGGGTCTGCAGCACATCATCGGTGGTGCGCCACAGGTCGGGGGCATCGCCGCCGTTGCGGGTAGTCCAGGTTTCCATGGCGCCGTTGGATACGGCCTGCTGGGCCTGGGCGTTAGTAGCAGCCAAGGCACTGCTTGCGAGTGTGATGCAAAAATAAAGTACGATTTTTTTCATACAATGAATTGATGAAGGTGGAAAAGTGGCAAATGGCAGCAATATCGGTGGTGCAATTGGAAAGTACTGCGTTAAAAGCATTTTAAATAGTAAAATCCCGCTGACGGTACGCAGTCAGCGGGATTTTTGGTTTGTCGCGGTGGGCCTTATTTGCTTGGCCGCCAGCTAATTGTCATGCCCGGCGTGCCATTGCCGAAGTAGGTGGGAGACATGCTCACGTCGCGGCCAATGGGCTTGCGGCCCCAGCGGTTGCGATGGCTGAGGTAGGCCAAGTGGGCGGACAGAATGCCGAAGCCCGCCCCAGCCACCACGTCGCTCTGCCAGTGCTTGTCATTAATCATGCGCAGGGCGGCCACGCTGGTTGCGATGGTGTAGGCACCCACGCCGTACCACTGGCTTTTATCCCGAAACTCGGTGTGCACGATGCTGGCCGCCAGAAAGGCCTGCGCCGTGTGGCCCGACGGGAACGACAGGTTATCCGAACCATCAGGCCGGGGCTCACCGCGCAGGAACTTCACGCCAAACGTGGTGGCCAGCATGATGGCCTCGCCCTTGGCAATGATAAGCAGCACGTTGATGCGGTCGTTGCGCGATTGCACGCCGGCCAGGGCTACGGCCCCCAACTCAAAATAAGGTGCGATAATCAGCGTGTTATCGAAACCAGTGCTGACGGGCCGGAATTGCTTCTGGACGAACGTCCGCTCACTGTGGTTGATGCCCGCATCGCCCTGCGCGGTAATCGCGCCGTAGGTCAGCAGCACAGCTGGAATCGCCACGGCTTTAAATAGTTTGCTCTTGAAAAAGGGGGCCTTCACCGACGAGGATACGCCGCTGGGGTTCTCATATTTTCTGGTGGTATCTGCGGCTGGTGGTGGGGTAACCTGGGCGTAAGCGGGGCTTAGGGCACCAAGAAACAGGAAGACCCCCGCGAAGCGAGTAAGTAAAGAGGAGCGCATGAACATCTTTTTTAGTTAAGATAAAGGCATTGCCAGACCCTGATACGGGCTCTTAATATAAACGTAACGTCAGATTCTGTGGAAAATCTTAAGCTTTTGATTGACCGTCCCTTGGGTTAAATAAAAAAATCCCCGCTGCGCCAGCGGGGATTTTCGAACAGTCTTTGAACATCTGATTCTTGCTGAGGTCAGGCCCCAGCAATGACTTATTGCCAACTGCCGCCCAGGGCGCGCACCAGCAGCACTTCGTAGCGCAGCTGCGCGGTCTGGGTTTGGGCCAGCAGGCGGGCGGCATCCAGGGTTTGGCGGTCGGCGTCCACCACTTCAAAGTAGTTGGTGAGGCCGCTGCGGTAGCGCACGTCGGTGAGGCGGCCGGCCTGGCGGGCGGCGTGCAGCGCCCGCTGCTGGGCCGCGAGCTGGGCCGCGCTCAGGCGCACGTCGGCCAGCGCCGTTTCCACGTCCTGAAACGCAGTGAGGGCCGAACCACGGTACTGAGCTTCCAGCTCGCGGTACTGGGCCTGGGCCAGCTGCTCGTTGCCCCGCAGGCGGCCGCCGTTGAATATGGGGATGGCGATGCCGCCGCCCAGGTAGTAGGTGTAGGCGTTGGAAAGCTGCGGCAGCTTGGCCAAAGTGGCGCTCTGCGGGCCAACGAAGCCATTGAGCAGCACGGTGGGGCGGCGGGCGAGGTGAGCCACGTCGGCGCGGGCATCGGCGGCGGCGAGCTGGCGTTCGGCGCGGCGCAGGTCGGGCCGGCGCGCCAGCAGGGTGGCGGGTAAGGCCAGGGGCACGGCGGGGGCTGCGGGCAGCTGGGCATCGGGCCGGGCGGGCAGCACGAAGCTGCTGGCCGGCTGGCCCACCACGGTGGCCAGCGCGGCGGCCACGCCGGCCCGCTGCCGGGTCAAATCCAGGAGGCTGGCTTCGACGTTGGCCAGCTCGGTTTCGGCCCGGCGAAAGCCAATCTCATTGTCAACCCCGGCCTGAAACCGGGTTTGGGTGAGCTGCACATTGCGGATGCGAGCCTGCCGGGCACTGTCGAGCACGGCCAGCTCGGCATCGAGGCCGCGCAGGTTGAAGTAGTAGGTGGCCGCATCGGCGGTGAGGGAGAGGCGCACGGCTTGCACATCGGCCGCGGCGGCCTCTGCATCGTTGCGGGCGGCCTGCACGCTGCGCCGGATGCGGCCCCACACGTCCACCTCGTAGCTCACGTTAAGCGGCAGGTAGTACTGGGTCTGGGTCACGGCGTTGGCGGGCACGTCGAACGGCACCGGCCGCAAGCCCGAAAGCTGAGTGCGGTAGGCCGAAGGATTCAGTGTGATTTCCGGACTGCGGTAAGAGTTAGCCACTTGCAGGCGTGCCCGGGCCTGGTCGACGCGCGCCACGGCGGCCTGAGCGGTGAAGTTCTGGGCCAGCGCCTGCGTTTCGAGTTGGTTGAGTGTAGCGTCGTTGAAAATCGTCCACCACGTCGTTTCGGGCGGGGCTTGGGGCAGCAGCTGGGGCGGCGCGTTGCGAGCGGCGGCGGAAGTATCGGTGGCGGCCGGGGCCGGGGTGGCGGCCGTGGTCTGGGCCTGGGTAGCGGGCCCACCAAAAGGAGCCGCCGGCGTTTGGGCAATGGTTTCGGCCGCCGTCGGGATGTGGGAGCGGGTGGTGTCGGTGGGCACGGCGTTTTGCCAGGCCACGGGCGTGCTCACGGCGGGCGGCTGGTAGTGCGAGGCCGTGGCGCAGGCACCCAACAGCAGCAAACCAACAAAAGAAAAAGCGGGACGGAAAGTCATTTTGAGTTGCTAGTTGTTGGTTGGCAATTATTAGTTGCTCGTTGTCTGGCTCTTTATTGAAACCAATAACTAACAACTGACAACGAGCAACTAATAATTGCCAACTAATACCTACTTCACCGGCGAGGACACGCGGGGCGCATCGGGGTCGTTGAACCGGGGTGTGGCGGGCGGTGGGCCGGCGGGCTTTGTGGGCGGGGTGAAGGCTTTGGTTTGCACGGCCTGGCCTTCGCTCAGGGTTTCAACGGGGTTCAGCACGAGTAGCTCGCCACCTTTCAGGCCCTGGGCTACTTCCAACTGGTTGCCAAAATCGCGGCCCGTGACCACGGGCAGGTAGTGAATCTTGCCATCGAGTACCGTGGCCACGCGGCTATCGGTGCCGCCGGGCACCAGCGCGTTCGCGGGAATGATGACGCTCGGTGCGGTGCGCGGCAGGTGGAAGCGCACCTGGGCGTAGCTGCCGGGCCGCAGTTCGCCCTTGCCGTTGGGCACCTGTACTTCGGTGAGCAGGGTGCGGGTGCTGGGGTCGAGGGATTCCGCGTTGCGCACCACGCGCCCGCTGAAGGTCCGGCCCGGAAACTCCGGCACGATGTAGTCAGCCTGCTGCCCATTCTTGATAACCGTGGCGAAGTTCTGGGGCACCTGCACAAAGGCCCGGAGTTTTTCGGTTTGCTCCAGCTTAAACAGCTGCGAACCAGTGGCATTGCTGCTGTTTACCAAGCTACCCACTTCCACGTTACGCTGCGTCACGGTGCCGCTGAAAGGAGCCGTGACGCGCCGAAACGCCTGCTGGGCCAGGAGCTGCTGCACGCCGGCCTGCTGGGCCGCGTACTGCGCCTGGGCGGCGTCAAGCTCCTGCTTGGAAATGGCACCGGGCAAGGCCACGCCCGCCAGGCGGTTGTAGCTGGTGCGGGCCAGGCCGAGGTTGGCGCGGGACTCGGCAATCTGCTGGTCCAGCTCCGGTGTGGTGACTTCGGCCAGCACCTGGCCGGCCTGTACATGCTGGCCAATATCGGCCGACCAGGACTTCACAAAGCCATTGGCGCGGGCAAATACGAAGGTTTCGCGCTGGGATTTGGTGTCGGCGGGCAGGGTGACGGTGGTGGTATCGGGCGCAGCTTTGGCCGGCACCACGGTCACGGTGGGGGCGGCATCGGCGGTTTGCTTGGCCTCGGCATCCCGGGCTTTCTCCTGCTTGTGGCGGGGGAAATAGCCCAGCACGAACAGGCCGCCGAATACGACCAGCACAACGAAAATCAGTAACCAGAACCGACCGGAGCCGGATGAATTAGAATCGGACATTATTTTGAGAATGCAGGGGGCGGAAAGCGGGAGTTTGAGGTGGTGGGGACTTGCTGGAGCGTATGTAGCCCGCAGAGGGCGCAGAAGCTTTCGCAGAAGCCGCAGAATGTTCAGCTTCCTCTGCGAAAACCTCTGCGCCCTCTGTGGGAACCTACGCCTGCGCCGTTTGCACGGGCGCGGCCTTCTTCAAATACGAGAACATAATGGGTACAAAGAACAGCGTCGTAACGGTAGCCAGCATGAGGCCGCCAATCACGGCGCGGCCCAGCGGGGCATTTTGCTCGCCGCCCTCGCCCATGCCCAAGGACATGGGCAACAGGCCGATAATCATGGCCAACGCGGTCATCAGGACGGGGCGCAGGCGGGTGAATCCGGCATCCAGGGCCGCGTCGCGGGGCGAGAGGTCGGGCTCTTCCTCGCGCCGCTCGTTGGCGAAGGTGACGAGTAGAATAGAGTTGGCCGTGGCCACGCCGATGCACATAATGGCGCCCATCAGGGCCGGCACGCTGAGCGTGGTTTGGGTCACGAACAGCATCCACAAAATGCCCGCCAGCGCGCCCGGCAAAGCCGTGATGATGATGAGTGGGTCCATCCAGCTCTGAAAGTTCACCACCATCAGAAGGTATACCAGCACGATGGCGCCGGCCAGGCCCAGGCCCAGGCCCGCGAAGGACGTACGCATGGAATCGGCCTGTCCGCGCAGGGCCAGCGTGGTGCCTTTGGGTAGGGTTTTCTCGGTTTCGGCCAGTATTTTACGGATGTCCTTGCTCACGCCGCCCAGGTCGCGGCCCGAGACACTGGCGTAAAGGTCCACGGTGCGCTGAATGTTGTAGTCCGAGGCCACCGCCGTGGTTTGGGTGCGGCGCAGGGTGGCGAAGCTGCTGAGCAGCTGGGCCTGGCTTTGGGTAGGGCCAGTCACGCCGATGTTGTTGATTTTATCGAGCGTGGACAAGGCGCTGGGGGGCGTTTGCACGGCCACGGTGTAGTTCACGCCGGTGGTGGGATTCAGCCATTGGTTGGGGCTGGTTTGGGTGCTGGACGAGAGGTTCACTAGCACGTTGTTGGCAATGTCGCGCTGCGACAGGCCGGCCTCCTGGGCCCGTACCCGGTCAATATCGAGGCGCAGCTGGGGCTGGTCAAATGCCTGGTAAATAAAGGCATCAACCACGCCGGGAACCTTGTTGACCTTCGCCCGCAGCTCACCCGCGATGCGCTGATTGGCGGCCTTGTCACGGCCGATTACCTGAATGTCAATCGGGGCGGGCAGGCCGAAGTTCAACGTTTGGTTAACAATATCGGCCGGCTGGAAGAAGATGGTCAAATCCGGGTACTGCTTATGGATTCGACGGCGGATTTCGTTGATGTACCCGCCCGTCGGGCCGTGTTCCTCCTTCATGCTCACCAGGATTTCGCCATCGCCGGCCCCAATGGTGGGGTTGTCGCTGAGCAGCAGGTTGATGGGAATGGCCGGCAGGCCAATATTATCGAGCACCAGGTCCAGCTCATTGGCCGGAATCACGCTACGAATCACGTCCTCCACCTGCCGGAAGCGGACTTCCGTTTCCTCAACCCGCGTGCCGGTGGGCACCCGGACGTGCAGGCGCAGCTGGCCGGCATCCACGGTCGGGAAGAAGTTCTGGCCGATGAGCGGGAACAGCCCGAGCGAGCCGATGAACAGCACCGCGAAGGCCACAATCACCTTCGGGCGGTTGCTCAAGGACCAATCCAGCGCTCCGCCATACACGGCCCGGAACTTCTCAAACTGGTGCTCAAAGCCCTTATGGAGCTTCCAGACCCAGGTTTGAGTAATGCCCTCGGCCGATTTCCGCTCCGAATCGGTGATTTGATTTTCGGCCTCTTCCTCGGGCGTGCCGCTGGGGTGGGCCTTCTCGTATTGCTCGCGCCGGATGGCTTCCAGCTCTCGCTCTACCTTGCTCACCGGCTGGCCGTTGCGCATGTGCAGGCTGGGCAGGTCGGGTTCTTCCTGGGCGTGGTAGATGGGCAACTCCTTGCGCAACAGAAACATCACCAGCGTGGGCACCAGCGTCCGGCTGAGAATGTAGGACGCCAGCATGGCAAAAATCACGGCCGTGGCCAGCGGCGCGAAAATGGCCGACGCCACCCCGCCCAGGAAAAACACCGGCACAAACACAATGCAAATAGCCAGCGTAGCCACTAGCGCGGGCGTCGCAATCTGCTGAGCACCATCGAGAATGCTGCGTTTCAGCAGCTTCTTCATGCCCATGTTTCGGTGGATGTTCTCGATTTCCACCGTCGCGTCATCCACCAGGATGCCGACGGCCAGCGAGAGGCCGCCCAACGTCATGATATTCAGGGTTTGCCCCAGGATGTTCATGATGATAATGCTGACGAGAATACTCAGGGGAATGCTCGTCGCGATAATCAGCGTAGAGCGCCAGGAGCCCAGAAACAGCAGAATCATGAGGGCGGTGAGGGCCGCCGCGATGCTGGCCTCAATGATAACGCCCTTGATGCTGGCCCGCACGAAAAACGACTGGTCGAACAACAGCTTGATGTTCAGGCCGGGGGGGGCATTGGCTTGAATGTTCGGCAGCGCCTTTTTGATTTTGTCGATGATGTCCAGCGTGCTGGCCGCGCCGCTTTTCAGAATGGGGATGATGGCGGTGCGGCGGCCGTTCTGGCGCACAATGTTTTGCTGCACGGCGGCGCCCTCGTGCACAAAAGCCACGTCGCGGATGTACACCGTGGTGCCGTCCAGCGTCTTGATGGGCAGGTCGTTGAGCGTAGCAATGGCCTCGGGGCTGGAGTTCAGCTTGACGTCGTATTCCCGGTCGCCGATTTTGGCCGAGCCGGCCGGGATGATGAGGTTTTGCGCGAGCAGGGCGTTCACTACGTCGTTGCCGCTCAGGTTTTTGCCGGCTAGTTTATCGGGGTCGAGGTCGACCATGATTTGCTTGGGCTTGCCCCCATTCGGGAGCAGCACCGACGCGCCCTGCACCACCGCCAGGCCGGGCCGGATAAAGGCGTTGGCCGCATCAAACAAGTCCGATTCGCCCAACGTCTCGGAGCTGAGCGAGGTTTGCGCAATCGGCACATTAGAAGCCGAATAGCGGATGATGAGCGGCGGCGTGATGCCGGGCGGCAGCACCCGCAGCAAGGTTTGGGTGATGGCCGTGAGCTGGGCCACGCCCGCGTCGGGGTTGGAGCCGGGCTGGAAGAATACTTTAATCAGGCCAATGCCCTTCAAACTCTGGCTTTCCTGGTGCTCCACATTGCTCACCGTGGTGGTGATGGCGCGCTCCACGGGCACCACTATGCGCTGGTTCATTTCCTCGGGGGCGATGCCGGAATACGTCCACACGATGCCCACCACGGGGATTGGGATGTCGGGAAAAATGTCCACCGCCATCCGTTGAATGGTCAGCGCTCCGCCCACGAGAATCAGCAGCGCCATCACCACGAAGGTGTAGGGGCGTGCCAGCGCTAGTCTAACAATCCACATATTTTCTGTTCTAAAGCTGCGGCAAGCCGGTTCAGCCGCAAGAGTCAATAACCGGGCAAGCGGCTCAATGGTTGACTTAAGGGGGCGAAATTAACCCTATGATTGTGCTAAAGGCCGTTGCCATCGACCAGGAGGGGTAATTCTATCGACTGAGAAGCCACATTCCGGGACAATATACTTTTACCTCACAGTAGCGCTTAATTCCGGGTTTGCCGGCAACGTTTGCTGTTGGTAGGAGAGGCGCAACAAGCTGGGCAACACCATGAGCAGCAGCGGTAGTGCCAGCAACAGCCCGCCAATGACGGCAATGGCCAGCGGCTGGTGCAGCTGCGCGCCCGCCCCAATGCCCAGCGCCAGCGGCAGCAGCGCCGCAATGGCCGACAGGGCCGTCATCAACTTGGGCCGCAGGCGGGCCGCGATGGCGTAGCCCACGGCCTGCTCCACGGGCCGGCCTTCCTGCAAAATCTCGAAGAACTGCTGGAAAGTGAAAATGGCGTTTTCGCCGATGATGCCGACCACCATAATCAGGCCGGTGTAGGAGCCCACGTTCAGCGGCGTGTTGGTGAAATACAGCGCCAGGCTGCCGCCCGCCGGCCCCAGCACGGCAATGAGCAGAATGAGCCCCGCCGCCTTCAGGTCCCGGAACAGAAACAGCGCCACCGCAAACACCAGCAGGCAGGCCGTGCCCAGGATGGTGAGCAGCTCCTGAAACGATTGCTGCTGCTCGGCATACGAGCCGCCGTACTGGATGAAGTAGCCGGGCGGCAGCGGCACCTGCTGCTCCAGCTTCTGGCGGATTTCGCTCATGGCGCCGCCCAGGTCGCGGCCGTCGAGGCGGGCCGTCACGGCGGTCATGGCCTGCAGGTTTTCACGTTCCAGCTCGGCGTCGCCGGCCGTCACGCTCACCGTAGCCAGCTCATCGAGGCGGCGGCGCTGGCCGTTGGGCAGGAAGATGGGCTCGCCGCGCATCTGGGCCAGGGTGGCCTGGGCGGCGTTGGGGTAGCGCATCCGGATGTTGAGCAGCTGCTCGCCTTCGAGCACCGAGCCGGCCGTGGTGCCGGCCAGCTGGGTCTGGAGCTGGGTCTGGAAATCGGTGGCGGTGAGGCCGTACTGGGCCAGGCGGCGCGGGTCGGGACGCACGCCCACGGCGGGACCCATGCGCACGATGCCGTTGAAGACGTCGGCGGTGCCGGCCACTTTTTCTACTACGGCCGTCACCTGGTTGGCCAGGGCGTAGCGCTTGGTGGCATCGGGCCCAAAAACCTTGATTTCGATGGGCTGCACGGTGCTCATCAGGTCGCCCAGCATGTCGCCGATAACCTGGCCGAAGTCGATGGTGAGGGCCGGCTGGGTGGCTTCGATGCGCTCGCGGATGTCGGAAATGACTTCCTCGGTGGTGCGCTTGCGGGTGGTTTTGAGGCGGATGAGGTAGTCGCCCCGGTTGGGCTCGGTGATGAAAAAGCCCATCTGGGTGCCGGTGCGGCGGGAATAGCTGGCCACTTCCGGCACCTTCACAATTAGCTTTTCGGCCTGGCGCAGCATGCGGTCGGTTTCCTCGATGCTGGTGCCGGGCGGTGAGTTGTAGTCGAGCACGATGGCACCCTCGTCCATGTCGGGCAGGAAGCCCGTGGCTAGGCGCGGGATGATGAGCACCATGCTGCCTATCAATACCAGAATGCCGATGATGGAGTAGGCCGGGTGCCGGATAACGGCCTTCACCCAGGGGATTTCGTGGTGGGCGGAGTCCTTTTGGACCTCACCGCCCGACCCTCTCTCCAAAAAAGAGGGGGCACCGGAAAGGCTTCCGGTAGAATCGTCCTCACGAACCGGTGCCCCCTCTTTTTTGGAGAGGGGGTCAGGGGGTGAGGTGGACGACTGGGCGGCTTTGGATTTCCTGCTCAACAGCAAATAAATCACCGGCAACCCCAGCCACGCGACCAAAAATGAGCACACCAGCGCCACCACCATCGTGGTAGCCAGTACCTTAAAATAGGCCCCCGCCACTCCGCCCAGCAGTGCGAACGGCAGGAAAATCACAATTGTGCTCAGACTGGAGCCGATGAGCGCGGGTAGCAAATGGCCCACCGAGCGGCGCACCACTTCGCTGGGCGTGGCCCCGGGGTGCTCCTCGCCCACGCGGTGCAGCTGCTCCACCATCACCACGGCGTCGTCAATCATGAGGCCGATGGCGGCGGCGATGGCGCCCAGCGTCATGATGTTGAAGGAGTAGCCCAGGCCGAAATACAGCACTGCGATGGTGAGCGCCAGCGCCACCGGAATGGCCCCGAGAATCGTCATCGTGGCCCGGAAGGAGCGCAGAAACAGCGCCGTGACCACCAGGGCCAGCGCCAGGCCAATCCACAGCGCGTCCTGCACCGAGCGCACGACTTCGGCCACGAAATCGGCCTGGTCGTAATAAGTAGCCATTTTTACGCCGCGCGGCAGGCCCGATTTGAGGGCGGCGACCTTGGCCTTCACGCCATCCGAGACGAGCACCACGTTGGCATCGGGCTGGCGGAGGATGGAGATGAGCACGGCGTCGGAGCCGTTGGCGTTGATGCGGGTGTACTCGGGCTGCTCGCCGAGGGCCACGGTGGCCACGTCGGCGAGGCGCACGATGCGGCGGCCGTCGTTGCGGAGCACGATGTTTTCGAGGTCTTCCTTTTGCAGGATGGTCGCGTCGGTGACGGTGAGGTAGAGGCGGCGGTAGTCGCTCAGGTAGCCGTTGCTCTGCACGAAATTGGTGGCGGTGAGGGCCTTCGTGATGTCATCGGGCCCGAGGCCGAGGGCGGCCAGCTGGTCGGGCAGCAGCTGCACTTGATATTCCTTGGTGCGCCCGCCCTGAATCTGGACCGACGACACGCCATCGACCTGCGACAAAAACGGCTTGATGGTGTACAGGGCCAGCTTGCGCAGCTCCAGCGCCGACTTGCCCGGCGCTTCCAGCGTGTAGCCCATCACCGGCAGGATGGCCGGGTTCATGCGCTCAACGGAGATTTGGACGGTGGGCGGCAGGTCGGCCCGAATCTGGTTCAGGCGCGATTCGATGAGCGTTTGGCTGGTGGCCACGTTGGCGCTCCAGTCCAGGAAAGCCGAGATTTCGCAGCTGCCCCGGCTGGTGGTGCTGCGCAGCAGCTTCAGCCCCGGCACCCGCTTGATGGCGTCTTCCATGGGCTTGGTCACGGTCACCATCATGCGGTCGACGGGTTCCAGCCCGTTCTCGGCAATCACCTTCACCTTCGGGAACGTCACCTCTGGAAACAGCGCCACGTTGATGCGCCGGTAGGCCACCGTGCCCAGGGCCAGGGCCAGGGCCAGCAGTACCGCAATGGGCGCTTTGTAAGCTTGGAAAATGGAAGGACGATTGGGCATGGTTCGCATTACAGGTTCACGCAGTGTTCCGCAGTGTCAAAGCGCAGTGTCGCACGGTGTCGTTCTACCTGTTCCGTTGAACAGCACTGCGAGACACTGCGCTTTGACACTACGGAACACTGCGTGAAAATTTTCATCTGGTCACTTTCACCGCCGCCGTATCATCCAGCCCGAAGTTGCCGCTGAGCAGAATCTTGTCCTTGGCCGAAAACGCAGGCTTCTTGATTTCGATGTGGTCCTTTTCCTGCGCGCCCACGGTCACGGGGACTTTCACGGCCGTGGAATCATTCAGCAGGCGCATTACCCAGAACTGGGTCTGGGTTTCATCCGTCAGCACGGCGCCGCGGGGCAGGGTGCTGGCCAGGTGCGGGGCCGTGCGGTCAATCTCGACCTGCACGGCCAGGTTTTCGGGCAAATCCGGGAAGGTGCCCACGGGCCGAATGGTGTAGCGCTGGGTCTGAATCGTGACGTCGGCCGTGGCCAGCACCTCGGCCACGCGGCCGCTCAGCACCCGGCCATCGGGCAGGAAAATGCGGCAGCTCTGGCCCGTGTGCACGTAGCGCAATTGCGTCACGGGCACGTCGAGCACGAAGCCGAACCGACTTTTATCGTAGGTGAGGCCGAGCTGCTCGCCGTCCTGCACGTAGTCGCCGGCCAGCTTGTCCACGGTTGCCAGAATGCCGCTGCGGGCCGATTTGATGGCGATAATGCCGCTGAATTTCAGGCGCGGGTCGCCGGTGAGCTGGTCCAAGTGCAGGGTTTTCGATTCCTTGGTTTGGATGGTGAACACCGTTTGGCCGGCGCGCACCTGCTGGCCCACCACGGGGGTTGGTTGGAGCACGTAGCCGGTGGTGGTGGCCCGCAGCGCATCCTTGGCCTGAAAGGCCGACACGGCGCTCAGGCGCAGCACATCCGTGAGCGTATCCGGCTGCACCGTGCCGATGGTGACCAGGGCGCGGGGCTTCACGGCCAGCTCTTCTTCGCCGTCGGCAGGCGCGGCGGCCTCACCGGCGGCGGGGTCTTTCGAGCCGCAGGCCGCGAGACAGGGAAGGAGCAGGAGAAAAAGGAAGCGGTTGGGAAAATTCATAAATTACAAAAAGGCCGTCATGCAGCGCGAAGCGAAGCATCTTTACCGCAATACTAAATCTGATTAGTTACGCTGTAAAGATGCTTCGCTTCGCGTTGCATGACGTACTGAAGCTTGTGCTAATACTCGGCCAGATAGTCCAGGGCGAACCTACTCCTCAGCCGGTCCGTTTCGGCCTGCGTTAAGCTAAACTGCAAGGTCCGGTAGCTGGTCACCAGGTTCAGGTAATCGAGAATGGCCACATCGCCCGTGGCCAGCTGCTGCCGCGCCGCGCCCACCAGCGCATCGGCCACCCGCACCTGCTCCCGAATGCGGCCCAGCAGCGCATCGGACGCCCGAATCAGGCTTTCCAGCTGCTCGTACTGCTGCCGCCGCTGCACCGTGAGAAACTGCCGGTAGCCGCGCCGGCTCTGCTCACTCAGCTCGATGCGCTGGTATTGGAGCTGGCGTTGGTGCCCGTCGAAAATCGGCACGGCCAGCTGAAAGCCGCCGCCAAATCCCACGCTGTGCGCCAGCGCGATAGGCAGGTAGGACGACGACTGCAAGCCCGCATCGAGCACGGCACTGAGCTTGGGACGGTAGTAGGCATCGATGGCGCGGCGGTCGAGCAGCAGGCGCAGGCTGTCGAGGGTGTACTGGCGCTGGCTGGGGGCCAGCAGGCCGGCCAGCGGCCGGTGGGTGGGCGGGGTAGGGGCTTCGAGGGAAATCAGGGCCGTATCGGCCACGCCGGCCAGGGCGCGCAGGGTGCCCAGCTCGCGGCGGTAGGCCAGCTGGTTTTGCTCCACGGTCACCTCCTGGGTGCGCACCGAGAGGTAGAAGCTCAGGTACTGGGTCTGCTTAAAGATGCCCCCGTTCACCAATTGGCGCAGCTGGGCATCCTGTTGGCGCAGCTGGCCCAGCAGCGAGCGGCTGAAGGCAAGCTGCGTTTCAGCGGCATAGGCATTGATGAACTGGTCGGTGATGCTGCGGCGCAAATCAAGGGCCGAGAGGCGGCCCGTGTTGCGCAGCACCTGGCCCTGGCTGGCCAGAATCTGGTAGTCGTTCTGGAGCTGAAACCGGTTCAGAATGGGCTTGGTGGCCTGGGCAATGGCCGCGTAGTTGCCGCCGTTGGAAATGGCCTGGTCGTAGCCCAGCACATTTTCGCCCTGGCTATTCGTAATCGAAGGATAATACAGCGCCGAGCCGATGCCGCCCACCTGCACGCCGTTCTGGCGGGCGCGCACCAGGCTGTCAATGCTATTCTGGCTGACCTGGTTGGCCGTTTCGCGCAGCAGCGGGCTGTTTTGGCGGGCCACCCGCAGGAAGTCGTCGAGCCGGCGGGGGCTGGCGGGGGCGGGGGCCACGGCGGGCAGCGGCGCGAGCGTGGGAGGCGCCGGCACCTGCGCACGGGCCGCCCCGGCCCACAGCCCCAGGGCCAGTACGCCGGAGGCAAAACCGCGAATCAAACAGGAAAAGCGAACGAACAAACGAGCCAGAAAGAATGATGAGCCACGCAAAGCTCCGGCGCAAATCTGAAGAAAATCAGGCCCGGCGGAGGCCGTATCCTTGCGCATACGCGCCCTGTCGCAGAAAGTCTTCAAACTTTTGGCCGTCCTTCGCGGAGAAGTTTTAGATAGCCCACCCGGTTATTATACGACGGGCCCAAAAATACCTCTCCATGAAGCTCTTGCTCGTTGAAGACGAAGCGGCCTTGCGCACGGCCCTGCTCAGCTCCCTCAAACAGGCGGGCTATATTGTCGAATCCGCCATCGATTTTGCCCAGGCCCAGGAAAAAATCCTGCTGTATCAGTACGACTGCGTGCTGCTCGACCTGACCCTGCCCGACGGCTCCGGCCTCGACCTGCTCCGCATTCTCAAGGCCTCGGGCTCGCCGGCCGGCGTGCTCATCATCACGGCCCGCGACGCGCTGGACGACAAAATCACGGGCCTCGACCTCGGCGCCGACGACTACCTCATCAAGCCGTTTCACCTCTCCGAGCTCAATGCCCGGCTGCGGGCCATCATCCGGCGCCGGCAGTTTCAGGGCCAGCAGCAGCTCGTGTTCCGCGACTTGCTGGTGCTGCCCGACCTGGCCGAAGTGCACGTGCGCGGCGAGCTGCTCACCCTCACCCGCAAAGAGTACGACCTGCTGCTGTACCTGCTGGCCAACCCCGGCCGCGTCCTCACCAAAGAAGCCATTGCCGAACACTTGTGCGGCGATGCGGTTGACGCGGCAGACTCTTTCGACTTTATCTATACCCACCTCAAAAACCTGCGTAAAAAGCTCCAGGAGAAGGGCGCCGATAATTACATCCGTACCATGTACGGCGTCGGCTATAAGCTGAGCACTGAGTAGGAATCTGCTCGGGCAATTTAGGCGTATGGTCAGTATAGCGTATTCTTCTTTTCGATAATCATGCGCCTGCTCGCCGCCACCACCCGCTATTATCTGCTGCTCACGGCCCTGTTGTTCGTGGTGGGAAGCCTGGGGCTGTATTATGGCATCAACTGGGCCCTGCGCAACGAGATTGATGAGCAGCTGCAGAGCCGCCGGCAGGAACTGGTTGAGAAGGCCCGGGCCGAGGAGCTGCCGCCCGTCGAGCTGCTCCAAACCCTGCTGCCCGTGAGCCGGCAGCGCCGGCCCGAGGGCTTCCGCGACACGACGATGCTCGACAAGATAGAGCACGAAATGGTGCCGCACCGGCTGCTCACGTTCCCGCTCACCGTGAGCGGCGACGGCACGGTGTGGGTCACGCTGCGCAAGTCGCTGGTAGAGGCCGAAGACCTGATGGGCGTGGTGCTGGGCGTGATGCTGGGCGTGCTGGCGCTGCTGCTCGGCGGTGTGGTGCTGATAAACCGCTGGCTGTCGCACCGCATCTGGGCGCCTTTTCGGGGCACGCTGGCTACCCTGCGCGCCTACGATTTGCAGCAGCACAAGGTGCTGGAACTGCCCACGCCCGCCGTGTCGGAATTTGCTGAGCTGAACCAGGCGCTCACCGTGCTCAGCCAGCGCCTGGTGGCCGATTACGAGAGCCTGCGCGAATTCACGGCCAACGCCGCCCACGAAACCCAGACGCCCCTGGCCATCATGCAGGCCCAATTGGAGCAGCTGCTCCAGGTGCCCGCCCTGGCCGAAGACCCCGCCGCCGCCCCGCTCGTGGCCGACCTCTACGGCGCCACCCTGCGCCTCTCGCGCCTGCACCAGGCCCTGAGCCTGCTCAGCAAAATCGAGAACCGGCAGTTCGCCGAGGCCGTGCCCATCCGCCTCGACCAGCTGCTGACCGAAAAAATGGCGCAGCTGGAGCCGCTGTTCGAAGCCCGCGAGCTGCGCTACGGCCTGGACATCAGCGGCCCGGTGGTGGTGTACATGCACCCTGGCCTGGCCGACTCGCTGCTGCAAAACCTGCTGCAAAACGCCGTGAAGCACAACGTGCGCGGCGGCGAGCTGGCCGTCAGCCTGTCGCCCCAGGAGTTGAAAATCAGCAACACCGGCCCGGCCGTGAGCGGCGACCCGGCCCGGTTTTTCGAGCGGTTCCGCAAACAAAACGCCGCCTCCGAGTCGCCGGGCCTGGGCCTGAGCATTGTGCAGCAAATCGGGGGCTACTACGGATTTGGCGTGCGGTATTCGGTGGCCGAAGGCGGTACCCGGCACACGTTGCGCGTCAGGCTGAAAGCCCAGGCCGTGCCGGCACCGAAAAAAAGTAAACCCAGTTTTGCCGCTACAGAGTAGCACCAGAATGGCCGGATAGATTTGGAGTGAAATCCATGTTTCACTTCATCCTCAATTCAATGAAACCCACCGTAGTAATACTTGCCTCGGCCGTGCTGCTGAGTGGTTCAGCGCAGGCCCAGAAACTAGTGGCGGCCCAAGTGCCAGCCGCGGTTACCACTGCCTTCCAAACAGCCTTCCCCGCCGTGAAGACGGTGAAATGGGAAAAAGAAGGCGCCGACTACGAAGCAGGTTTTGCGCTGGGCAAGGCCGAAATGTCGGCCGTCATCACCGCCGCCGGCGTGCTCAGGGAAACCGAAGCGGAAATACCCGTAGCTCAGCTCCCCGCCCCAGTCCGGAAAACGCTGGCTACCCGCTACAGCGCCTACAAAATCACGGAAGCTGCCAAAATCGTGACGGTCGCCACCGGTGCCATTTCCTACGAAGCCGAAGTGAGCCAAGGCGGCAAACAGCACGATGTACTCTTCAATGCCGACGGTAGGGAGGTAAAAAAGTAGCCTCTTATTCCTTCTTCAGCAGCCCGATTGCCTTTGGAGGTGGTCGGGCTTTTTTAGTTAATAAACCAAGCGGTGGCGTCCGCGTAAGCAGAGTTGGCCCAATTTGGCTGCGCTTGGTTCTTCATCAAAAGAACAGGCCCGACACGTAGAATTGAGGCTTACATCTTCTTTTACCAACCCCATTTTCCCGTATGGCTACTCCCGACCCCCGGCGTCTCGCCAATCAAATTGCCCTCGTCACGGGGGCCAGCTCCGGCATCGGCGTGGCCGTGGCCAAAGGCCTGGCTGCTCACGGCGCTTCCGTAGTTGTGAACTACGGCCACGACGTGGACGGGGCCAACGCCACTGTGGCCGCCATCGAGGCGGCCGGCGGCACGGCCCTGGCCATCAAGGCCGATGTAAGCAAGGAAGCCGACGTGCAGGCCATGTTCAAGCAGGCCATCGAGCACTTCGGCACCATTCACATTGTGGTGGCCAACTCCGGCATTCAGCAGGATTCCGCGTTCATCGACATGACCCTGGAGCAGTGGCAGAAGGTGATTGACGTGAACCTGACCGGCCAGTTCCTGTGCCTGCGCGAGGCGGCCCGCGAGTTCATCCGGCGCGGCGTGCAGCCCGAAATTTCCAAAGCGGCTGGCAAAATTATCTGCATGAGTTCGGTGCACGAAGTCATTCCGTGGGGCGGGCACGTCAACTACGCGGCCAGCAAAGGCGGCATCATGCAGCTCATGAAAAGCGTGGCCCAGGAGCTGGCCCCGCACAAAATCCGGGCAAACAGCATCGGGCCCGGCGCCATTGCCACGCCCATCAACCTCTCGGCGCGCGACACGCCGGAGGAGGAAAAAGCCCTGCTCACCCTCATCCCCTACAACCGCGTGGGCGACCCCGACGACGTGGGCAACCTCGCCGCCTGGCTGGCCTCCGACGAAGCCGACTACATCACCGGCCAAACCATTTTCATGGACGGCGGCATGACGCTCTACCCCGGTTTCGCCACCGGCGGGTAAGGATAATCACATCAGCACGTCATGCTGAGCGTAGTCGAAGCATCTCTGCCGCGCAAGTAATTTGTTACTGCTGCGGTAGAGATGCTTCGACTACGCTCAGCATGACGTGCTTTTTTAATAGAAACCTGCGAATGAATCCCGAACAATCCCGCCTCGCCGAAGCCAACGCCCACACCAAGCCCTGGCGCAAATTCGGCCCCTACATAGCCGAGCGCCAGTGGGGCACCGTGCGCGAAGACTACAGCGCCAACGGCGACGCCTGGAACTTCACCACCCACGACCAGGCCCGCAGCCGCGCCTACCGCTGGGGCGAGGAGGCGCTGGCCGGTTTTTGCGACGACGAGCAGCTAATCTGCTTCGGCCTGGGCCTGTGGAACGGGCAGGACCCCATTCTCAAGGAGCGCCTGTTTGGCCTGAGCGGGCCGGAGGGCAACCACGGCGAGGACGTGAAGGAGGTGTACTACTACCTCGATGCCACGCCCACGCACTCCTACCAGCGCATGCTGTACAAGTACCCGCAGCACGCTTTCCCATACGAGTGGCTGGTGAAGGAAAATGCCCGCCGCGACCGCAGCAAGCCGGAATTCGAGCTGATGGACACGGCCATGTTCCACGAAAACCGTTATTTCGACGTGTTCGTGGAATTCGCCAAGGCCGATGCCGAAGACATTCTCATTCAGCTCACCATCGTGAACCGCGGGCCCGACGATACCACGTTGCACCTGCTGCCGCAGCTCTGGTTTCGCAATACCTGGGCCTGGGGCAACGACGCCTACCGGCCCACCATCGCCGCCACCGCCGACAACCAGCTGCACGCCGAGCACCGCGACCTGGGCGCCCTCACGCTCTACTGCGATGAGCAGCCCAACCTGCTGTTCTGCGACAATGCCACCAACAACGGCCGCCTCTACAACGCGCCGTCCGACGAGCGGTTTTTCAAGGACGGCATCAACGACTACCTGCTGCACGGCCAGGCCGGGGCCGTGAACCCCGAACGCACCGGCACCAAAGCCGCCGCGCACTACGAGCTGGCCATTGGCCCCGGTGCTACCCGCGTGGTGCGCCTGCGCCTGGCCGCGCCGGGCAATGCCCAGCCGTTTGCTGATTTCGACCAGACCCTGAAGCTGCGCCTGGCCGAAGCCGACCAGTTTTACGAAGCAGTGCAGTGCGACCAGCCTGATGCCGACTCTCGCCTGGTGCAGCGCCAGGCCTACGCGGGGATGCTGTGGAGCAAGCAGTTCTATTATTACGACGTGCCCCGCTGGCTGGCGGGCGACCCATCCTTGCCGCCGCCGTCGCTCGAGCGCCTGGAAGGCCGCAATGGCACCGGCTGGACCCACCTCAACAATGCCCACGTCATCTCCATGCCCGATACGTGGGAATATCCCTGGTACGCGGCCTGGGACCTGGCTTTTCACTGCCTGCCCTTGGCCCACCTCGACGTGGAATTCGCCAAAAACCAGCTGCTGCTGCTGTGCCGCGACTGGTACATGCACCCCAACGGCCAGCTGCCGGCCTACGAGTGGAAACTGAGCGACGTGAACCCGCCGGTGCACGCCTACGCCACCTGGCGGGTGTTCAAAATAGACCAAAAAGCCCGGGGCGATGCTGGGGACGTGGCTTTTCTGGAAACCATTTTCCATCGCCTGCTCATCAATTTTACGTGGTGGGTGAACCGCAAGGACCGCGACGGCCGCAATATTTTTGAGGGCGGTTTCCTGGGGCTGGACAACATTGGCGTGTTTGACCGCTCGGCCCCGCTGCCGTTCGGCGGCTTTCTGGAGCAGGCCGATGGCACCGCCTGGGTGGCCATGTACGCGCTGAACATGATGCGTATTGCCCTGCAGCTCAGCCAGACCAACCCCGTGTACCAGGACCTGGCCTGCAAGTTCTTCGAGCATTTTCTGTACATCGCCGATGCCATGACCAACGTGGCCAACGAGCACATGGACCTCTGGGACGACGAGGACGAGTTCTACTACGACGCCCTAAACACGCCCGACCGCGGCCACGAGCTGCTGAAAGTCCGAAGCCTGGTGGGCCTGATTCCGCTGTTTGCCGTGGAGGTGATTGACGAGGACACGCTGGCGGGCGCTCCGCTTTTTCTGGCGCGCATGAACTGGTTTCTCGACAACCGGCCGGTGCTGGCTTCGCTGGTTTCGCGCTGGCAGGAACCCGGCAAAGGGGCGCGGCACCTGCTGTCGCTGCTGCGCGGACACCGCGTGAAGCGGCTGCTGGCCAGAATGTTGGATGAGGCCGAATTTCTTTCGCCCTATGGCATCCGCAGCCTCTCGCGCTACCATGTAGCGCACCCGTTCGTGTTTCGCGGCACCGAAACCCAGTTCACGGTAAACTACGAGCCCGCCGAGTCCCAAACCAGCCTCTTCGGCGGCAATTCCAACTGGCGCGGCCCCGTCTGGATGCCCATGAATTTCATGCTCATCGAGTCGTTGCAGCGGTTTCATCACTACTACGGCGACGATTTTAAGGTGGAATATCCCACCAATTCCGGCCAGGTGCACACCCTGCTCGAAGTGGCCGGAGCCCTCACCACCCGTCTCACCAAGCTCTTCCTGCGCGACCCCGAAACCGGCCGCCGGCCGTGCTTCGGCGACGACAAGCAGCTGCAAACCGACCCCAATTTTCGTGATTACCTCTGGTTTCACGAATATTTCCACGCCGACAATGGCCACGGCCTCGGCGCCAGCCACCAAACTGGCTGGACTGGCCTGATTGCCAAGCTGCTGCGGCCACGCGGTGAGTAGTAGCTGGAGAAGCCCGGCAGCCCACCCTTAACCGGCCGTTGGTTAATGCTGCCACATGCGGCAGTGCTTTCTATTTTAACTGCCAAAAGCTCAGTTTATCAGGGGCCTTGCCGCTGCGGCTGGCCACTCAATGCTGCGGTCGAGGCAGCCTGGCGTCGTATTTGACGTATACGGCCTGCTACGGACTCCAATGCCCCGTGACCTTGCTTATTAAGTCAGTTTACTCTTTGCCAATGCGTAGCCTCAAGCTTATCGGAACCGCCGGCCTGTTGCTGGGGCTGATTGGCCCGGTACGCGCCCAGCACGCCGCCAACGACGACGGTTTTCAGCGCCGAAATGGCGAAATGCAGGTCGTGCGCAACGGCCAGGCCCGCCCCATGACCCGCGATGCCCGCCTGCCCACCGGCGCCACGGTCACCAAAGACGGCTTTATCGTGGCCGCCAACGGCCACCGCACCGAGCTGCGCGAAGGTCAGGGTTGCGACTTGCGCGGGCGCCCCGTGGCGGTGCGCACCACGGCCACGGGGGCGCTGGCATTGGATGCGCCCACGGCGTCGGCACGCCCGGTGGTAGTGCGTGAAAGCCCGTCCGACCATGGCGTTTTGGCCGAAATCTTCGGCTCGGGCGACGATGAAGGCCGTTCTTATAAATTCAAGAAACCCAAAAAACACCACGGCAAAGGCAAAGGCCACGGCCGCTGGAAAGGCGAGGACGACTAACGGCCTGCCGAAGTTTGCCAGGTTTTGGGTTTGTTTTTAGCCGGTGTTCCTCCGCCACGGCTGCCGAAACCGGTGGCTGAGGAGCCGGCCCGTTTAATCGATTGTATGGTTTACCGTTGCCTTTCCGCTCCTTTTACTGACTCCCTCCGGCAAGACCTGTTTGATGCGGCCAATGCGGCCCTGCAAGCCGAAAAATCCGGGCCCGATGCAGTGCTCCTGGGACAAGTGGAAGCCACGGCCGATGCCGCCCCGCTTGATGCGGTGGTGCTGCGGCCCCACGGCATCACGCTGCTCGTGCTTGTGCCGCGGGGCGGCCGGCTCAGCATTCCGGCGTTGGGCTACGGCTCGTGGCTGCTCGATGGTGCTCCGTTGCCCAGCCCAGCCGGTTTCGACAATCCGTTCGAGCAATTTGTGCA
Source organism: Hymenobacter terricola (assembly GCF_017921975.2). Classification (GTDB taxonomy): domain Bacteria; phylum Bacteroidota; class Bacteroidia; order Cytophagales; family Hymenobacteraceae; genus Hymenobacter; species Hymenobacter terricola. The sequence goes on along the minus strand of NZ_JAGEMO020000060.1, from coordinate 12,397 downwards.
GCAAAAGCAGGCGCTGGAAGTTTGGTTGGGCTCGCGCCTGAGCCCGGAGCAGGCCAATCTGCGCTTCATCACCGGCATCGTGGTGTTTGCCGGGCCCGTCACCTTTAGCCCCGATGTGGAGCTGGCCCTCAACAGCGGGACTGGCAACGGCTTCCAGCTGCTCACCAACCCGGCCGAGCTGCCGCGCCGACTGCGTCAAATGGCAACTCCCGAAATCGAGCTGAGCGCCGCCGACCTTGCCGAATGGGCCGCCAGTCTGGCCCCGCCCGCGCCCGGGGCGGCCGGAAATTCTTCTCCCGAAGCCGACAGTGAGGTGTGCGACGAGGACTCATTGCCTGAAACCGACGAGCCCGACCACGCCATCCAACCGGTCCCAAACGGCGCTACCGATTTCCTGACCCAGAAAGCCCGGCAGCTGTGGGGCTGGCTCGGGGCCGCCGATATTCCCGACGACCTGCCGTATGGCTACGACTCAGCTGCCGCCGTGGCCGCCCGCAGCGAGGAAAAACAGCAGCTGGAGCACACCCGGCAGCAAATGCAGGCCGACGTAGCCGCGCAGCTCCAAGCCATGGAAGCCCGCGAAACCGAGCGTGAGCGCAGCATTGCCCAGCTGCGCACCGAGCTGGCCCAGGCCCCGCCCGTAGCCGCCGAAGCCACCGCGCTGGTATCGCGCCTACACGCCGAAACCCGCGAAAAAGCTGCCCTGGAAGCCGCCATGCAAGCCTCCCGGGCCGAATCGACGGCCCGCAATCAGGAGCTTGACGCCAAGATTCAGCAACTAAGCCAGCTGATTGAGCGCCTCAATGCTCAGCCTGCCGCACCCGCACCCACGCCAGCCCCCGCCAGCGCTCCGATGGCCGCGCCTGCGGCGGAGCCAGCCGGGGCTTCGGGGCAGCAAGTACCCCCCCCAACGGCGCTATTTACCCCAGCGGTCGTGCTCGAAAAGCTGAAGGCGGGTACGGAAGCGGGCGTACGGCAGCTGCGGGCCATGCAACAGCGGCAGCCGCGTTTGGCGCTCGCGGTGGGGGGCGCGGCGGTGCTTGCGTTGGGCGTGTGGGGCCTCGGCCACCTGGGCGGCAGCCAGCCGGTGCCCTACCAGAAAAACGGCCGCTGGGGCTTTGCCGATGCCAAGGGCCAGCCCGTGATTCCGGCGCAGTTCACGGCGGCTGGTCCGTTCCAGGCCGGCCGGGCGGTGGTGGCCAGGGATGGTGCCTATGGTTTTGTGAATGAAGCTGGTAAAGAGGTAGTGGCGCCGGCTTACGACGCCCTCAACCCCTACGCCGGCGGCTATGCCCGCGCCCGCGTGGGCGACGCCTATACCTTTGTGAATGAGCAAGGGGAGGAGTTCGATAGCTATTATTTCAACGCCCGCGACTTCGCCGAAGGCCACGCCGCCGTGCTGGACCACCGCGGCTGGTACTACATTGCCGGCCCCATCGAGCCCGGCAAGCCGGTTATTTTCCTCGAAGCGTATTCCTTCTCCGATGGTTTGGCGCGGGTAAAGCTGGCCGACGGCTACACTTTCATCACCGCCGATTACCTCGACGACCCCAGCGCCGGCACCAGGCCCTTCGGCCGCTACCAGCAGGCCGCCGACTTTGCTGATGGCAAAGCCCGCGTGCAAAAGGACGGCCGCAGCTTCCTGATTAATAAAGATGCAGAGGAGGTTAAGTAGTACGAAGTTCTCTAACGGCACGACATTGCTGGGCACGGCCACCGCCAGCCTCTACAGCTACCCCTGGACGGGCGTGGCCGCTGGCACCTACTCCATCACGGCCAAGGCCACCGACAACTCCGCCGCCGTGACAACTTCGGCCGCCGTCAGCGTGACCGTCAGCACCGCCCCGGCCGGTGCGTATTGCGCCACTACCACCGACTTCAGTTACGGCGCCGTGAGCAGCGGCGGCAACGTGACCTTCACCTTCCACCCCCTCGGCGCTACTGCGGGCGGCACCCTGGCCATCCTTTACCTGCGGGTAGGTACCACCGACACGTACCCCGGCTACACGATGACCAGGAACGCGGCCGGCGATTTCACCTACACCCAGGCCCTGGCCTCCGGCACGGTCACCAACCTGTACTTCACCTACCAGTACGGGGCTGGCGGCCCCGAGCGCAACACCTCCGCCACGCCGTTCTCCTACACGGCGGGCGCGGCTTGCCCCCAGGCCCGTGGAGTACTGGCCACGGTTGCCACCACCACCGGCCTCGTCGCCGGTGCGGCCTACCCGAACCCCGTCACCAACCAGCTCACGGTGGAACTGCGCGGGGCCTCGACTCATACGCTCACCCTGCGCGACCTGCGCGGAGCCGTGGTTCGGGAACTCACGGCCGAAGCTGGCCGCACCGTCACGGGCTTCGATATGACCAAAGTGACCAGTGGTGTGTATCTACTCACCATCAGCAGCACCGACGGCACGGAAGTGCGGAAGATTATGAAAGAATAAAATTTCGGCCTTTGGGCTGGAAGCGCGGCAAGATTAGAATGCGGTGCTAAATGCCTAAAGGTCAGGAAGGCGCGGATTTGCGTGGGGCGAAAGCCCGGAACAAGCCGTCGGCTGCTGCGTGTTTCGCAGGGGCCGGCGGCTTGTTTGTTTGGGGAAGCGAGGGCAAAAAAGATAAATTTACTACTTGCGCCATTGTCCCATCTCCCGCAAAACCCTTAGCTTGCACCCCGCTTAACATTAAGGTAACATGGAAGTCCAAACGTTGAAGTATCCAGCCATCCGCAATTACGTGGCCGGCCACTCGGTAGAAAATGCCTCCACGGCCACGATGGACGTGTTCAGCCCCCTCAACGGGCAGTTGATTTCCACCCTGCCCCTCAGCGGCGCCGATGCGCTCGATGCCGCCGTGCAGGCCGCCAAAGCCGCCTTCCCCTCGTGGTCGGCCACGCCAATCAAGGAGCGGGTGCAAATCTTCTACCGCTATAAAACACTGCTGGAGCGCGACATGAAAGCCCTCGCCGACCTCGTGCGCGAGGAAAACGGCAAGACCTTCGATGAAGCCCGCGCCGAAGTCGAAAAAGCCATCGAGCTGACCGAGTTTGCCTGCTCCATGCCGCAGCTCATCCAGGGCGAATTCCTGGAAGTGAGCAAGGGCGTGGAAGCCCGCGCCGAGCGCAAGCCGCTGGGCGTGGTGGCCAGCATCGCCCCTTTCAACTTCCCCAACATGGTGCCCCACTGGACCATCCCGAATGCCATCGTGCTCGGCAACACCATGATTCTGAAGCCCTCGGAGCAGGTGCCCCTGAGCGCCGTAAAAATCGCCGAGCTGCTGAAGGAAGCCGGCCTGCCCGACGGCGTGCTGAACGTCGTGAACGGCGACCGGGAAATCGTGGAAGCCATCTGCGACCACCCGGATATCCAGGCCGTGAGCTTTGTGGGCTCTACCAAAATTGCCAAAGTCGTCTACATCCGCGCTACCAGCAACCTCAAGCGCTGCGTAGCCCTCGGCGGCGCCAAAAACCACCTCATGGTGCTGCCCGACGCCCACCCCGAAATGACGGCCTCGAACGTGGCCGCCAGCATGTCGGGCTGCGCGGGCCAGCGCTGCATGGCCGGCTCTACTATGGTAGGAGTGGGGGCCGTCGATGACATCGTGGCCAAAATCGTGGAAGAAGCCAAGAAGATTGTGGCCGGTCAGAACCTCGGCTCCGTCATCAGCAAAGAGGCCAAGGAGCGCATCGAACAGCACATCACCGAAGCCGAAGCCGCCGGCGCGAAGGTCCTGCTCGACGGCCGCAACGCCGTGGTGCCCGGCCACGAAGATGGCTATTATGTAGGTGCAACGGTCATCGACTACGTGACGCCCGACATGCGCATCGCCCAGGAAGAAGTCTTCGGCCCGGTGCTCGCCATCATGCGCACCAACACGCTGGACGAGGCCATCGCCATCGAAAACGCCAACCCCTACGGCAACGCCGCCGCCGTGTTCACCAGCAGCGGCAGCAGCGCCCGCTACGTGATGGACCACGCCAACGCCGGCATGATTGGCGTGAACATCGGCGTGCCCGTGCCCCGCGAGCCCTTCTCCTTCGGCGGCTGGAACGACTCTAAATTCGGCGCCTGCGACATCACGGGCAAGAGTTCGATTGAATTCTGGACGCAGTTGAAAAAGACCACGACGAAGTGGAACCCCGAGTCGCGGGTGAACTGGATGAGCTAGCGTGAAAAATGTGCATTGGTACAAATTGGCTGTTGTTGCTCTCTTATTGCTGTTGACTAGCTGCTTTGGACTATTCGACAACGGTACTGACAATATTGTAGATAATTACACAGTCACTTGGATTGACCTTCACGCACACCGTGCGCTTTATAACACCCAAGAAGTTGTACCAGCTTACATTTCGGCGGTAGGTTATAATTCAAATTATCTATTTGTAAAGCAACATCCGCTGACTGGTGAATTTGATAGCGAAGTATTGGAATCAATAACACACTATTATCTTATCAAACGAACGAAAAATGAATCTCAAGACCAGCCTGTTTATGGACCGCTTTCTGAGGAAGCGTTCAATAATTTGTGCCATAATCTGGGAATAAAGAACGTCACGTTCAGTACGCATTATCCGGAAAATATTTAGTGATGTTTTCCGCAGCACATTCTGAAAGAATCATCCAAATGGAAATCACCCTCGCCCCCGACCCAACCCAAATCCTGCACGACAACCTCGACCATACGCTTTTCTCGTGGTCGAAGCAAACGGGCCTGAACCCCATCAACGCTGAGCGCGCCGAAGGCGTGTACCTGTACGACCGCGACGGCAAGCGCTACCTCGACTTCTCGGCCCAGCTGATGAACGTGAACATCGGCCACGGCGACCAGCGCGTGACCGAAGCCGTGGCCGCCCAGATGCGCGAGCTCAGCTACGTGTACCCCGGCATGATTACCAAGGCCCGCGGCGACCTCGGTAAGAAGCTGGCCGAAATCACCGCGCCCAACCTCACCAAGGCATTTTTCACGCTGGGCGGGGCCGAGGCCATCGAAAACGCCATCAAGCTGGCGCGGGTGTACACCGGCCGCCACAAGATTGTGTCGCTGTACCAGTCGTTTCACGGCGCATCGTATGGCGCGATGAGCGTGGGCGGCGACCCGCGCAAGTTCGCCGTGGATAGCCAGGCCATGCCCGGCACCATCCACGTTGAAAACCCGTTTTTCTACCGCTGCCCCTGGCACAGCTCCACGCCCGAGGAGTGCGCCCAGCGTGCCGCCGATGCCATGGAGCGCATCATCGGCTACGAAAACCCCGGCAGCGTAGCCGCCATCTTGCTCGAAGGCGAGTCGGGTACGTCGGGCTGCATCAAGTACCCGCCCGGCTACTGGACGCGCATCCGCGAAATATGCGACAAGCACGGCATCCTGCTCATTGCCGATGAGGTGATGTCGGGCTTCGGCCGCACCGGCAAGTGGTTCGGCTCCGACCACCACAACGTCAAAATCGACATCATGTGCATGGCCAAGGGCATCACCGCCGGCTACCTGCCCCTGGGCGCGGTGATGGTGGACGAGAAGATTTCCAAGTCCTTCGACGACAAACCCCTGCCGCTGGGCCTGACGTACTCGGCGCACCCGGTCTCCTGCGCCGCCGCCGTGGCCGTGCTCGACATCTACGAGAGCGACAACCTGCTCGAAAACACCGTGGAAATGGGCGAATACATGGACCAGCAGGTGGCCCAGCTCATGCGCCACCACCCCAGCATCGGCGACTGGCGCAACACCGGCCTCTTCGGCTGCATCGAGCTGGTGAAGAACCGCGACACCAAAGAGCCCATGGCCCCCTGGAACGCCACCAACGACCAAATGGCCATCATGAACCAGGTCGCTGCCAAAATCCGCGAGCTTGGCATGTACACCTTTGTGCGCTGGAACTACATTTTCATCTGCCCCCCACTGACCATTAATAAGGAGGAAATTGATGAAGGTTTGGCCATTATTTCGGAGGCGCTGGAAATTGCAGATAAGTACGTTAATTAGTGCTGGCGCGAGTTTAGCGAAGCGTAACTCGTGACTGGCAATGACGTGGAGGCTGAGTCTCCACTGCCGCGCCAGCGGCAAGCTAGGGCCGCGCCGCCTCGTTCTGATGCGAGATGCAGGACTGCGCCAGCAGCGTCGTTCTAATGCGAGGCGCAGCCTCGCCCGAATAATCGGCACGAGTTACGCTTCGCTAAACTCGCGCCAGTAAACCATTGCCAATCCATGTCCATTCTCCTGAAAAACGGCCGCGTCGTCACCGCCGATTCGGACGCCGTCTGCGATATTCTGATTGAAGGCGAAACTATCGTGTCCATCGGCCGCAATTTGTCGGCCGATGGCGCGGAGGTAATCGACTGCACCGGCAAGCTGGTTATGCCCGGCGGCATCGACCCGCACGTGCACCTCGAAATGCCCTTCATGGGCACCTTCAGCTCCGATACCTACGAAACCGGCACCCGCGCGGCGCTGCACGGCGGCACCACCACCGTCATCGACTTCATCCTGCAAAAGCAAGGCAATTCGCTGCGCTCGGCCTTCGAGGAGTGGAGCGGCCGAGCCACCGGCAACGCCGTGGGCGACTACAGCTTCCACATGGCCGTGACGGATTTCAACCCCAGCACGAAGGAGGAAATCAAGGACATGATTGCCGAAGGCATTACCTCCTTCAAAACCTTCATGGCCTACAAGGGCGCGCTCATGATTGACGACGCGCAGATGGTGGGCCTGATGCAGGAAGTTCAACGGCACGGCGGCCTCGTGACGGCCCACGCCACCAACGGCGACATGATTGACACGCTCATCGCCCAGCACCGGGCGCAGGGCAAGCTCACCCCGCTCTACCACTACCTCTCGCAGCCCGAAGTGACCGAAGCCGAAGCCTCCGGCCGCTTCGCCGACATCGCCAACTACACGGGCGTGCAGGCCTACATCGTGCACCTCACCTGCGAGGGCGCGCTCAACCAGGTGCGCCGCGCCACCGAGCGCAACCAGCGCGTGCTGGTCGAAACCTGCATTCAGTATCTGCTGCTGGATGCGTCCTTATATGAGGACGAGGCCAACGGCGCGAAATGGGTAATGTCGCCCCCGCTGCGCGAGAAAAAGGACCAGGCCACGCTCTGGGCCGGTATCAATCAGGGTCTTGTGAATGTGGTCGGCACCGACCATTGCCCGTTTATGTGGGAGCAGAAATTAGTGGGAAAAGATGACTTCTCAAAAATCCCGAACGGTCACCCAGCCATCGAGCACCGCATGGAATTGCTCTTTTCCGAAGGCGTAAACAAGGGCCGCATTACCCCGCAGAAATTCGTGGAAGTCACTTCGACCAATGCCGCTAAAATCTTCGGGATGTTCCCCCGCAAAGGCACCATCAGCATCGGCGCAGATGCCGATTTGGTGATTTTTGACCCGCAGAAAAAGCACACTATTTCGGCCGCAACGCACCACATGAATTGCGACTATTCTGGCTATGAAGGCTGGGAACTAACCGGCAAAATCGACACGGTTTTGCTGCGCGGCCAAGTAGCGGTAGATGCTGGTGAAACCAAAGTTTCGAAAGGCTACGGGCAGTTTATCAAACGTGATAAGCCGAATATTTAGGTTACGGCTGTCTTTGCGAGTGGAGCGCAGCGGAAGGCGGTAAACGCAGTTCAACGAAGCCAATTCTGCCTCTCTCAGCGGCTAGTTTAACAATGTAACAAGCTTTTTATTAATTGCTGACTGATACGTTAATCAGTGATTTTTTAGACAGCTGAAATAAATCAGTTCATCACAAATCAACACTTTGCGCGGAGAGAGGGCGGATTGCTTCGTCGTGCCTCCTCGCAATGACGAAACCGAAACTCTCACCCCACCAAAAAAACAATGCCCAGAATTATTAAATCCGGCCTCATCCAGATGAGCCTGCCGATGACCGAAGGCGAAGGCACGATTGCCGAAATTATGCAGGCCATGGAAGCCAAGCACATTCCGCTCATTGAAGAAGCCGGCCGCCAGGGCGTGCAGATTCTCTGCCTGCAGGAAATCTTCAACACCCCGTACTTCTGCCCCGGCCAGGATAAAAAATGGTACGCCTCGGCCGAAGCGGTGCCCGGCCCCACGACGGACCGCATGGCCGAATACGCCAAGAAGTATAACATGGTGATGATTGTGCCCGTGTACGAGCGCGAGCAGGCCGGCTTCCTCTACAACACCGCTGCCGTGATTGACGCCGACGGCACCTACCTCGGCAAGTATCGCAAAAACCACATCCCCCACACCACCGGCTTCTGGGAGAAATTCTTCTTCAAGCCCGGCAACCTGGGCTACCCCGTGTTCCAGACTAAGTACGCCAAAATCGGTGTGTACATCTGCTACGACCGCCACTTCCCCGACGGCGCCCGCATCTTGGGCCTGAACGGGGCCGAAATCGTGTACAACCCCTCGGCCACCGTGGCCGGCCTCTCGCAGTACCTCTGGAAGCTGGAACAGCCCGCCCACGCGGCCGCCAACGGCTATTTTATGGGCTGCATCAACCGCGTGGGCGAGGAGAAGCCCTGGAACCTGGGCCGCTTCTACGGCACCTCGTATTTCGTGGACCCGCGCGGCCAGATTATCGCGCAGGCCGATGAATACAAGGACGAATTGCTGATTGCCGAATTCGACCTCGATATGATTGAGGAAGTGCGCAATACCTGGCAGTTCTTCCGCGACCGCCGTCCCGAAACCTACGAGAAACTGGTGGAGCTGTAAGGGAAATTATGAGCTTTGAATTATGAGTTATAAGTTGGCCTTGCAGTCGCTTTGATTTGTAATTCAAAACTCATGATTCATAATTCAAAACTCATAATTCAAAGCTGTGGCCGAGTTTTTCACCCCAACTACCGAGCAGGAATTCGCGGAAAACTTTGCGCAATTAAAGCCGGTGATGAACCGCACCGAGGCGCTTTATGAAAGCTCCCGCTGCCTCTTCTGCTTCGATGCGCCCTGCATCAAGGCCTGCCCCTCGGGGATTGATATTCCGCAGTTTATCCGCCAGATAAATTCGGGCAACGACACCGGCGCAGCGCGTACTATTTACGAGGCCAACTACTTCGGTAACGCCTGTGGCAAAGTGTGCCCGACGGAAGTACTGTGCGAAGGCGCCTGCGTATACAACTTGCAGGAAGTGAAGCCGATTGAAATTGGTCGGCTGCAGAGTTTTGCCACGACTAAGGTGATAAAAAGCGGCGAAAAGCTATTCGGTCCCGGCGTGGATAATGGGAAGAAAGTGGCCGTAATTGGCGCGGGTCCGGCGGGTATTTCTGCCGCTTGTGAATTGCGTTCGCTGGGCTACGAAGTTGACGTATTTGAAGCCAAAGCGCAGCCTTCGGGCCTGACGGTGTACGGCGTCGCACCATACAAAATTACCAACGAAGAAACGCTGGCCGAAATGGCCTATTTGCAGGCGCAATTCGGTTATAATACCCACTTTAATTCGCTAATTAAATCACGCGAGGAATTAGCTGAACTAGAAAATAAATACGATGCTATTTTCCTCGGCATCGGCTTGGGCAAAACCAATGAGTTGGGCCTGCCGGGTGAGGATAAAATAAACTGCACCGGTGCGGTGGAGTTTATTTCTGAATTGCGTCAGCACCACCACGAAGTAGCCGTGGGCCGCAAGGTAATTGTGCTGGGTGGCGGCAACACCGCCATGGATGCCGCTTCGGAATCTTCACGCCTCGGGGCCGAAACCGTGATTCTGGCTTACCGGCGCGCCAAGGAGGAAATGGGCGCGTATGATTTCGAGTACGACCTCGCCAAGGGCGTGGGGGTGAAAGGCTTGTTTAACGTGGCGCCGATTGAAATTACCGGTAATGGCTATGTGACGGGCGTGAAGTTTATCCGCACTGAAACGAAGGATGGCCGGGTGCAGGAAATTGCCGGGTCGGAGTTTGTGGAAACCTGCGATATGGTGATTAAGGCCACTGGCCAGGCCAAGCAGGCCGAGTTCCTGAGTCTGATTCCCGGCCTGAAGCTGGACGGCAAGGGCCGCATTATTGCAAATGCGCACACCGGACAAACTGCGAACCCGAAATACTTTGCTTCGGGAGATGCCTGGAACGGCGGGGCTGAGGTAGTGAACGCGGCGGCGGAGGCCAAGCTGACGGCGCGCGGCATTCACGCCTATCTGTCGTAGGAACGTGCCATGGCGCTTCCGGCACCAGCGCAAAAAAGCTGGCTGTGCATTACATATTTTACCTGACAATTGAACGCGCCATGGCGCGTCCCTACAATGCCTGACCTCTCCATAAACTTCGCCGGCATCAAATCGCCGAACCCATTCTGGCTGGCTTCGGCTCCGCCCACCAACTCCGGCTATCAGGTGATGAAAGCCTTCGACGCCGGCTGGGGCGGGGCGGTCTGGAAAACACTGGGCGTGCCAGTTGTCAACGTTTCCAGCCGCTACGGCGGGGTGAACTACCGCGACAAGCGCCTCATCGGCTTCAACAACATCGAGCTGATTTCGGACCGCCCGCTGGCCGATAACCTGCGCGAGATTGAGGAAGTGAAAAAGCGCTTCCCAAACCACGCCGTCATCGCCTCGCTCATGGTGCAGACCCGGCAGGAGTGGCACGACATTGTGCGCCAGAGCCAGGACGCGGGCGCCGACGGCTTCGAGCTGAATTTTGGCTGCCCGCACGGCATGTGCGAGCGCGGCATGGGCTCGGCGGTGGGGCAGGAGCCCAAGGTGCTCCAGATGATTGTGGAGTGGGTGATGGAAGTGGCCACCAAGCCCGTTATCGTGAAGCTCACGCCCAACATCTCCGACATTACGGAGCCCGCCATGGCTGCCCGGCGCGGTGGGGCCAATGCTATTTCGCTCATCAACACGATTCAAAGCATTGTGGGCGTCGATTTGGACCAGTTTGCCCCGTATCCGATTGTGGACGGCAAGGGCAGCAACGGTGGCTATTGCGGCCCGGCGGTGAAGCCCATCGCCCTGAACATGGTGAAAAACTGTGCTCAGCACCCCGATATTAATTTGCCCATTTCGGGCATCGGAGGCATCGAAAACTGGCGCGATGCCGTGGAGCATATCCTGCTGGGCGCGAGCAGCGTGCAGGTGTGTACGGCGGCCATGCACTTCGGCTTCGGCATCATTCGGGAAATGACTTCCGGGCTGGAACAGTATATGGTCGAGAAGGGCTTCAACACCATCTACGACATGGTGGGCAAGGCCCTGCCCAATGTGCTGCACTGGGAAGACCTGAACATGAAGTACAAGGTCACGGCCAACATCAACGAAGACAAGTGCATCGGCTGCCAGCTGTGCTACACGGCTTGCGAAGACGGGGCCCACCAGGCTATTAAGCTGAATGCCGGGACGCGCGTGCCCGAAATCATCGAGGAAAACTGCGTGGGCTGCAACTTGTGCTCATTGGTTTGCCCCGTGGAGCAGTGCATCACGATGGAGCGCACCGATGACGGCACCCAGCACCTCACCTGGAAAGAGCGCACCGAAGCCGGCGACGTTCCCACCGAGTTCAACGACGAGAAAGCCGGCGGCCGCCACCACTGGGTGCCCGAGCCCAGCGCCGCCCTCGGCAAGGAGCGCCACAAGACGCTACCCGGCAAAGCCCGCGTCATCAACGGCGAAACGGAAGTGCCGACCGAAGCTTAACCTCTCGCTTCACAATTGGTTATTGGGCACCAATTCTGGTCCGTATTTTGTTGACAGCGTACACAGAAATCGCACCTGTAATTCGACGTGCTTCGACACGCTGCCATATCATGAAAACCAAATCAGTAATTTTTGCCTTGTTTATCAGCCTGTTCATGTTGGGCGGCTGTGTTGCTTCAGGCCCCGGCTACAGCGCTGGCTACGGGTATTATCCCTCGGCTCAGCCCTATTATGGCTACGGCTATGGCCGCCCGTATTATGCTCCGCGTCCGGTGATTGTGGCGCGCCCTTATTACCGGGGTGGCTACGGTGGTGGCTACCACGGTGAAGGCGGCCACGGGGGCTATCACGGCGGTGGCAATGGCGGCTACAACGGTGGCGGTGGCAACCACGGAGGTGGCGGCCACGGTCGTGGTCGCTGAGCGGCAAATGAGTAATTCGACGGGGCTGTTCGCTGGTAGCGGGCAGCCCCGTTTTTTGTGGCCTTTTCGGCAGAAGCCTCTAAGAAGGTATAGGATAAATTAATCGTCAGGTTTAGATATTGACCGTTTGGCGAGTCGTCTGAGCATTAAGTTGCTGAGGCAGATTTTAATCCAGGCTTCACTGTTGCGGGGATTGGTTTCGTAATCACGCCCGGCGAGGCGCCGGTACTTGCCTAGCCAAGCAAAGGTGCGTTCGACGACCCAGCGCCGGGGCAGCACCACAAAGCCTTTTTGCCCCGGCGGCTTGCTCACCACTTCCACCCGCAGACCCAGCGCTTGGGCTGCTTGGTTCACGAGG
>NZ_JAGEMO020000006.1 GCF_017921975.2 Hymenobacter terricola | reverse complement strand
CGCCGGCCACCAGGGCGCTGGCCGTGAGCGTGGCCGTGGCCGCCCCGCTGAGCGTGGCCGGGGCGGGCCCGCTGACCTGGCTCCAGGCGTAGGCGGCGATGGTGTTGCCCGCCGCCGGCGTGCCCGCCCCGGCGAGCACCGCGCTGCTGGTGGGCAGCGTGAGGGTTTGGCCCGGCCCCGCGTTGGCTACCGGCGGGGCCGAGCCAGTCGAGGAAGTCGATATCACTTCCAGGGCGGAGAGTTTGGGGTTGTCGACGCCGCCGGTGTTGCGCGAGGTCAGGGCCAGGTTGAGCGCGCCGTCGGCCACGGTCACGGTGAAGGTTTCGGTGGTGGCCGTCAGCGCGCCCGCTTTGCGGAAGATGTCGTAGCGGCTCAGCACGGGGGTGCCTTCGAGCGAGACGTCGAACACGCGCTGGCCGGCGGCGGTCCAGTAGAGCTCGGCGAAGTGCAGGGTGACGGTGTAGGTGCCGTTGGGCACGGCCAGGGCGTAGCTCATCGCCCCGTTGGTGCCGTAGCGCTCGGTCTGGTAGAGCGCGTCGTCGGTGGTGCCGGCGATGGGGGCCGTGGTGGCGTACGTGTTGCCGGGGCTGGGGGCAAAGCCCTGGTCGGCGGCGAAGGCGCCCAGGGCGGTGGCCAGCGCGCCGCCCCCGGCGTTGAGCCGGTAGAGGGCCGTGGTGCCCGGCGGGGTGGCCGGGTTGACGGTGACGGCCACGGTGCTCGGCGCGCTGGGCGTGCCGCGGTTGTCGGTCACGACCAGGGCGAAGCTGTAGGCGCCGGCCACCAGGGCGCTGGCCGTGAGCGTGGCCGTGGCCGCCCCGCTGAGCGTGGCCGGGGCGGGCCCGCTGACCTGGCTCC
>NZ_JAGEMO020000059.1 GCF_017921975.2 Hymenobacter terricola | reverse complement strand
CGCCCGGCGAGGCGCCGGTACTTGCCTAGCCAAGCAAAGGTGCGTTCGACGACCCAGCGCCGGGGCAGCACCACAAAGCCTTTTTGCCCCGGCGGCTTGCTCACCACTTCCACCCGCAGACCCAGCGCTTGGGCTGCTTGGTTCACGAGGGGGCCTTGATAGCGGCCGTCGCCCCAAACGAGTTGCAGGTTCGGGGCACGGGCTTTGGCTTCAGCCAGCACCGCCCCGGCCCCGACCGGGTCTTGCACGCTGGCCGACTGGACCTGCACCGCCAGGGGTAGCCCTTCGGTATCGACCACGATATGGCGCTTACGGCCCGCTACTTGTTTGCCCGCATCGTCGCCGTGACAGCCCCCCTTTTAGCACCCGTCCGAACCGACGGCGTGTCAATGGCCCCCGCTGTGGGCTCGGCCGCGCGCTGCGGTTGGCGTACGCTCCGGCGCAGGCCATCCATCAACCGGTCCCAGGTCCCGTCCTCGCGCCACGCCTCGAACTGCTTGTAGACCGTGCGCCAGGGCGGTAGGTCATGCGGCAACAGCGCCCAG
>NZ_JAGEMO020000058.1 GCF_017921975.2 Hymenobacter terricola | reverse complement strand
GCGTGTCAATGGCCCCCGCTGTGGGCTCGGCCGCGCGCTGCGGTTGGCGTACGCTCCGGCGCAGGCCATCCATCAACCGGTCCCAGGTCCCGTCCTCGCGCCACGCCTCGAACTGCTTGTAGACCGTGCGCCAGGGCGGTAGGTCATGCGGCAACAGCGCCCAGGCGCTGCCGGCCCGGCCCTGATAGAAAATGGCGTTGAGCAATTCCCGTTTGGTATGCAGCGGCGGCCGTCCATAGCCACTGGTAGCCACGTAGGGCTCCACCAGAAGCCATTGTTCGTCAGTCAAATCGGTTGGATAAGTACGGCGATTCATCCAGCAAAGTTAAATCC
>NZ_JAGEMO020000057.1 GCF_017921975.2 Hymenobacter terricola | reverse complement strand
CCCACCTGCACGGCCAGGCTGCTGGCCGTGCAGGTGGGCGCCCTGACCGGATAACCGGCAATATCGGCGTCGGTGATGGAGCGGCGCAGCACCCCGGCGTAGTTGGCCAGGAGCTGGCCGGCTTCGGTGGCAAAGGCCACGCTGCCCTGGCCCAGGGCCGTGACGGAAAGGGTTTTTGCTCAGCGTCGGTGAGCGTCATTCATTTGGTAAGGGCCCAGCTTGTCGATGGCCTGCTGAAGCCGTTTCGCCACATCGGCGTGCACGGCGGCGGGAATGGGAATGGATACGGGAGCCATGAGTGGAAACGCGGGCATTGGGGTAGCGCAATTGCCCGGCGGTCGGGCCCGACTTCCAGAAAGATGGCATAAAATTATAGGGGCTTATGGGCCTGTGCAGTAGCTGGCTGGCCTTTGCCGCCCGGCAAGCGTTTGTGGTCCTCAACCTGCCATCTGCGGCCTGCGTATAGCCGGGGCTTTCTACCGGTTTTTTGTTCCCATGCTAGCGTCAGAAGACGACCTTGTGCTGCGATTGCTGGCCCGCGATGAAAAGGCGATGGCCCAGTTTTACCAGCAATACCGCCCGGCGCTGCTGGCCGCAATCCTGCGAATTGTGCGCAACCGGCAAAGCGCCGAAGACGTGCTCCAGGAAGGCATGGTGAAGGTGTGGTTTGCCATTGCTTCGTACGACGCTACTCATGGCCGGCTGTTCACCTGGGCGGCCCGCATTTGCTGCAACACGGCCATCGACCACATCCGCACCGGCCGCTTCCGCCAAACGGCGCGCACGGCCTCCCTCGAAGACACGGCCGTGATGCAATACGCCGCGCCGACGGATTTCCGCCCGGAGCACATTGGGGTGCCGGACTTGCTGCTCGGGCTGCGCCCCGAATACCGGCAGGTGATGGACCTGATGTACCTGCAGGGCTTCACGCAGGTGGAAGCCGCCACGGAGATGAACGTGCCGCTGGGCACGGTGAAAACCTGGGTGGGCCGCGCCCGACACCTACTGGGCCGGCTGCCGCTGTAGGTGGGTAGTTATGAGTGGTTAGTTGTCAGGTATTAGTTGTTAGTGTGTAGTCAGCATCTTGGCGGACAACTAACCACTAACAACTAACCACTAACAACTAACCACTAACAACTAACAACGAGCAACTAATACCTGACAACTAACCACTAACAACGAGCAACTAACCACTAACCACTAACAACGAGCAACTAATAACTGACAACTTGATTACTACTTAGTACCTGAAGTAGACCGTGAACGTGGAACCCACGCCGGGCTGGCTCTGCACAGCCACCCTGCCACCGGCATTCTCCACCATTTTCTTCACCATGTACAGTCCCACGCCCGAGCCTTCGACGTGGGTGTGGTAGCGCTGAAACAGGCCGAACAGGGGCCGGTCGGGGGTGAGGTCCACGCCCAGGCCGTTGTCGCGCACCTCCAGCACCCAGTGGGGCGCTTCGAGCCGGCAGAGCAGGTGCACCTGCGGCACGCGGTCGGGGTGGCGGTACTTAAGGGCGTTGCTGAGCAGGTTGTAGACCACCGAGCGCAGGTTTTTTTCGGAGAAGGGAAAAGAGGGGAAGCCCCGCACCTCCACCACCAGCTGTGCATCCACGGCCTGAATGAGGGAGGCCAGGTCCAGCCGCACGTCGCTGATGACGTTGGCCAGGAACACCGGCGGCGCGGGCTGGCCCCGTTCCTGCTGGAGCTGCCCAATGGCGCTCAGCTGCGAAATGGTGCGCTGAAACCGGTCGATGGAGCCCTGCATCAGGTTCAGAATGTAGGCCACCTGGCCGACCCGGTTTTCCGGGGGAAGCTCTTCGCGCAGCGCGTGCAGCAGGCCGTCGAGGTTGGTGATGGGGTCTTTGAGGTCGTGCGAGGCCGTGTACACGAAGGTGTCCAGGTCCACGTTGGTGCGCGTCAGGTACTGGTTGGTGGCGCCCAGCTCGTCGTTGGCCGCGTGCAGCTCCTCGTTGCTGGTGGCCAGCTGCTCGTTCAGGCCCTGCACCTGCTCACGGCTCAGCACCTCCTCGGTAATGTCGCTCACCAGGCTGTAGTAGCCCACCACGGCACCCGCCTGGATGTCGGGCACGAAGCTGGTGCGGATGTACTTCACGAAATCTTCCCGGTAGGGCATCCGGGCCTCAAAGTCCAGGCGCTCGCCGGCCAGCGCCCGCTTGATGTAGTGCTGCACGCCCGCGTAGGCCGCCGCGCCCACCACTTCGGCCACGGTCCGGCCCAGCAGGGCGTCGGCGGGCTGGTTGAACCAGGCCTCGTAGGCGCGGTTGGCGAAGCGGTACCGCTGCTCGGCGTCGAGGTGGCCAATGAGCACCGGCAGGGCATCGGTGATGAGCCGGAGCTGGCGGGTGCTGGCTTCGCTGGCCTGGGTGCGCTCGGCCACGCGGGCGTCCAGCGTCTGGTTGAGGCGCTGGAGCTGGCGCTGGGTGCGGCGCAGTTCGGCGTTGTGGGCGCGCAGCTCGGCGTTGGTGGCCTGGAGTGTGACGTTGGCCACTTCCAGCTGCTGGTTCAGGGCCTGCACTTGCTGGCGGGCCCGCACCTGCTCGCTCACCTCGGTGGCCACCACCGTGATGCCGGTGACGCGGCCGTCGGCCTCGCGCAGCGGGTGGTACACGAAGTCCCAGTACACGGTGTCGCGGCGGCCGAGGCGGTCGATGAGCGCGGGCAGCTCGTGGGCCACGTAGGGCACGCCGGTGGCCAGCACGCCCGCCAGCAATTCCTCGAAGCCCTGGCCGGCGGCTTCGGGCAGCAGCTCGAACAGGGGCGTGCCCAGGGCCTGCGCCAGGGTGCGGCCCCACAGGCGGCACACGGCCGGGTTGGCCTCTTCGATGACGTACCGAGGCCCCCGGAACACCGCCATGGCCACCGGGGCCTGCTCGAACAGCTCCTGCTGCTGCCGCTGCTGGGCGTCGCGCTGCTGCCGGGCCTGCACCTGGGCGGTTACGTCGTAGGCAAACGTGGAGATGCCCACAATGGCGCCGTGCTCCCGGTAGGCCTGGTAGGTGAAGGTGAAGTACAGCTGCTGCGGCGCCTGGCCACCGGGCTGCTCCAGCAGGAACGGGGCCTCGTACCCGAAATAGGTTTCGCCCGTCCGGTACACGTTGTCCAGCAGGGCCACGAAGCCCCCCGCCACGGTTTCGGGCAAGGCCTCGGCCACGGGGCGGCCGTGCAGGGCGCGGCCGGGAAAGAGCTGCTGGTACGTTGCGTTGTGGTACTCGTAGCGGTGCTCCGGCCCGCGCAGCATACAAATCGCAGCCGGGGTGTGCTCGAATAGCTGGTACAGCGCCTCGGGGGGACTGGGGGGCGTGGCTCCGGGGGCGGGGGCGGCGGGCGGCGGTACCGGAACGGTGGGCATGGGAGAGCGCGGAGGGGGGAGAAGCTCGAAATAGCGAGCCGGCGCTTAGCCTAGGCAGTAGCGGGAACCAATCAATTGCTAACCAAAACATGGTCACAATATCCGGCTACTGCCCGTGGCGTGGGAAAGGTACGCATTTCCGCGGGTTCCAGGGCCCGGCCCTGCAACCCGTGCCGGGCTCGTGGCCGCCGCCACCACTTAAGCCGGGGGCGGGCCGCCGCGCTGGCCGCTGAAAAGCAGCAATTATTTCCCCGCTGGCCCCACTTGCGCCCGGCCGGCCCCCGGCAATACCCAACGCGGCCCCCTTGGGGCCGCGCCCGCCGCAATTGCCCCTGCCGAAGCCGCAAGTGGGGCCAGCGGGGAAATAATTGCTCCGCAACGGCCGCAAAAAGCCGGTTTGAGAAACGGTATCATGCTGCAACCCGGCCAGTGCCACGACCGGCGGCACGAACGCGGCGTTTTGGTGGCGTAGTCGGTGGTTTTGGTCACGAAGGCCACCGTTTTGTCGGCCATGCGGAGCATGATTTTGCGCTCCTTCAAGGTGAGGGAAATGAGGTGGGGCACCAGGGCGACTTTGATGGCGGCGAGGTGTTTTTGCACCTCAGCCAGCACGCTGCCGGGCATGTCCAGAGGGAGCTGATTGGGCATGGAAAGAACAAGTAACAAGTTGATAATGGGTAGGCAGCGCTACCCGGCGGCCGGCGGCAGTCCTTTCTGGCGCAGCAGCGGCCCGCGGCCGTGCCCGGTGGGCAAAGCGTATGTATCTTCACCAACTCCGCCACCTACCAACCCCGCTGCCGCGCCATGTTCCCCAACGACCAGCCATCCCTCCTGGGCTCCGCCGCCGGCCTCCCCTCGGAGGAGCCCAGCCCCCACGAGGCCCTGCTCGCATTGCGCGCCCGCGCCGAGAAGCGCCGCCACATGGTGACGCAGGCCCCGCTGCACCACTCGCCGGAGGAAATGCAGCGCCTGGTGCAGGAGCTGCAAGTGCACCAGATTGAGCTTGAAATGCAGTACGAAGAGTTGCTGCTGGCCCAGGCCGAAACCCAGGCCGCCCGCGCTCAGTACGTCGACCTCTACGATTTTGCCCCCGTGGGCTACTTCACCCTGGCCGGCAATGGCCTCATTCAGCAGCTCAACCTGTGCGGCAGCCAGCAGCTGGGCACCGTGCGCCAGCGGCTGGTGGGGCGGCGATTTGCCCTGTTTGTGGAGCCGGCCAGCCGCCTGGCGTTTGGGCAGTTCCTGGCCCGCGTGCTGAGCACCGAGAGCACCCAGAGCCACGAGCTGGCGCTGCTGCGCGAAGACGGCAAGCCCTTCTACGCCCAGCTCGAAGGCCTGCGGGTCGACATGCCCACCGGCCCGCAGTGCCGCCTGGCCGTGCTCGACAACACGGCCCGCCACCAGGCCGTGGCGGCCCTGGCGGCCAGCGAGGCCCGCTTTCGTAAGCTCTTTTCCGACAGCCGCGACGCCGTGGTGCTGCTACAGGGCCACGAGTACATCGACTGCAACGCCGCCGCCCTGCGCCTGCTGGGTGCCGGCCACCGCAACGAAGTCGTGGGCCGCCCGGTCCTGTCTTTTTGCCCCGAATGCCAGCCCGGCGGGCAGCGCACCGCCGACCTGTTTAGCCAGACCGTGGCCGATGCCGTGCGGCTGGGCTCGCAGCGCTGCGACGCCCAGATGCACCGCATGAACGGCGATACCATCTGGATGGAAGCCGTGCTCACCCTCATCGAGGAAGACCAGGGCCTGCCGCTGATTCATATTCTGTGGCGCGACGTGACGGCCGACCGCGCCGCCCGCGAGGCCCTGCAAGCCAGCCAGGAACGCCTGCAGCTGGCCCTGGAAGCCGCCAATAGTGGCGCGTGGGTATGGGAAACGGCCGACAACCAACTGCACTGGGACGCCAATGCCCAGGCCATCTTCGGCCTGGCCTACAACCCCGCGCCGGTGCCGTTTGAAATGCTGCGCCAGGCCGTGCACCCCGACGACCTGCCCGCCGTGGCCGCCGGCCTGAAGCGGGCTTTCGAGCAGCGCGTGCCTTTCGACTTGGAACACCGCATCCGGTGGCCCGACGGCCAGGTGCGCTACGTGGCCGCCGTGGGCAAGGTCCTGTTTGATGAGTACGGCCAGCCTCTGCGCTTCACGGGCGTGATGCGCGACGTGACGCCCCGCCGGGAAGCCGCAAACGACCTGCGCCAGGCCAAGGAATTCACCGAAAGCCTGCTCTACAACACGATTGACGGCATTGTTGCCTTCGACCGGAACATGCACATCACCGCCTGGAACGCGGAAATGACCCGCTACTTTGGCCTGGAGGCCCCGGCCGTGCTGGGCCGTACCATGGTTGAGGTGCTGCCCTACCTCGACGAGGAGGCGCAGGAAGTGGTGCGGCGGGCCATGGCGGGCGAAAGAGTGGCCCGCCTGGGCCGGCCGTTTCGCAGCCGCCCCGGCCACTACGATGTGTACAGCGTGCCGCTGCGCAACGAGGGAGAGGACCAGCCCAGCGGCGTGCTCACCATCATCCGCGACATGACCGAGCGCGACCACCTGGCCGAGGAAGCCACCCGGCTGCGGCTGCGCCGGCAGCAGGAGGTGCTGGCGGCCATCCTTACCACCCAGGAGTCGGAGCGCAAGCGCATTGCCGAGGCCCTGCACAACGGCCTGGGCCAGCTCCTCTACGCCACCAAGCTGAGCCTGGAGGGCCGCCGCGGCACGGCCTCGCCCCACGCGTCGCTCGACTTGCTGAACGATGCCATTCGGGCCACCCGCACCATTTCTTTCGAGCTCACGCCCGGCATTCTGGAGGATTTTGGCCTGCGCACGGCCCTGGAAACGCTGGTGAAGCGCATTGCCCCGGCGGGCCTGCCCGTGGGCCTGCACCTCGCCAACCTGGACCAGCGCCTGCCCCCGCCGGTCGAAATCGCGGTGTACCGCATTGTGCAGGAGCTGCTGAACAACGTGATGAAGCACGCCCGCGCCACCGAAGTGGAAGTGCACGTGGCCCAGGAAAACGGCCGCGTCGAGGTCAGCGTCGAAGACAACGGGCAAGGGTTTGAGCCGGCCACGCTGGCCACCCAGCCGCTGACGGGTATCGGCCTGGCGGGGGTGCGCAACCGCGTGGTGCTGCTCGGCGGGGAGCTGTCGATAGTTTCCCGGTTGGGCCGGGGCACCATCATCAGCTTCGAGCTGAACGTGTAGGCCGCCTTCTGGCTTGATTTTTGACCACATACCCACCGTGCCGAACGCCGCTTGTTGCGAAATTCGGGGTAGTGCGTCGCCGCAGGCGAAAGTGCCTGGGTGGGGCACTCTTGTGGGGAATGACGCGTCCAAAAGAACAGACCAGCGCGGAGCCCGTTCCTGCCCGCTCACCATTTGCCCCTCACGCTATTTGCAAATCCCTACTTTTTCGAAGATGAGCTTGTTCAGATTTACTCCCTTGCTGGTTGCCCTGCCGCTGACCACAGTCTTGTTCACCGGGTGCGGCAAGAAAACGGTGGAGCCCGATGCTCCCACCACCAGCAGCTTTGCCATTGAGCTGGAGCCCGTGGTGGGCGCTACCGACCTGGAGCTCAACACCCAGACCTACACCAAAGCCGATGGCCAGGCTTTCACGGTGTCCAAGTTCAAGTTTCTGTTCACCAACCTGAAGCTGACCAAAGCCGACGGCACCGTGTACGCCGTGCCCGATAGCTACTACCTTTTTGACGCGGCCACGCCCGCTTCCACGCACCTCGTCATCGAGAAGGTGCCGGTGGGCGACTACACCGGCCTGAGCTTCGTGGTGGGCGTGGACGATGCCCACAACAACGCCACGTTTACCAGCGGCGGCCTCAACCACAGCAACGACCTGTACTGGGACTGGAGCAGCGAGTACGTGTGCCTGAAAATGGCCGGCACGTCGCCGCAGGCCGGCACCGGCCGGGCCCTCACCTTCGACATTGGCGGGGCCGGCGTGGCCCGCACCGTGGCGCCCGCGTTCGGCCCCAACGTGCTGCCCGTGAAGGACGGCCACGTCCCGGAAATCCACATGAGCATCGACCTGCTGAGCTTGTTTGAGAGCACCACGCCAACTAAAAACATCAACTTCGCCACCACCTACTCGGTGGAAAGCGGCAGCGCCTGGGCCCCCGTCATTGCCGATAACTACGCGGCCAGGATGTTCACCGTCGAGCACGTTCACGCCAACTAAAGCCCCATGCCGTTGAGAACGAAAGCGACTTTTGCCGCCGGAGTGGGGCTGTTGCTGAGCCTGGCCGGCTGCAAGCACGACGCCGATACCGTGGACCCCGACGGCCCGGTGGTGGCGCCTACGGCCTACAACCTGGTGGTGCCCACCAATTTTCCGCCGCCGCAAGCCGTTCCGGCCGATAACCCGACCACGGTGGAAGGCATCGCGCTGGGCCGGCAGCTATTCTACGAAAAAGGCCTGTCGATAAACAGCACGGTGGCCTGCGCCTCGTGCCACCGCCAGGAGCTGGCCTTCACCGACGGGCTGGCCCGCGCCCAGGGCGTGAACGGCGCGCAGTCGCCGCGCAGTGCCATGTCCCTGGCCAACCTGGCCTGGGAGCCCAAGCTGACCTGGGACGGCGCTGCCAGCAGCCTGGAAACCCAGGCCCGCATTCCCATCCAAAACCCCGTGGAAATGCACCAGCTGCTGGCCGACGGCGTGGCCCGCCTCCAGGCCACGACTACCTACCCGGCGCTGTTCCGCAAGGCCTTTGGCAGCAGCACCATCACCGAGGACAACACGCTCAAGGCCCTGGCCCAGTTCGAGCGCACGCTGGTGTCGAGTAATTCGCGCTATGACCGGTTCCGGCGCGGCGACCGCACCGCCCTGAGCACGTATGAGCAGCAGGGCCTGGTGCTGTTCACCACGCACCCCAACGGCACGCTGCGCGGCGGCAACTGCGGCGACTGCCACAGCGGCGACCTGCAAACCAACCACACCTTCAGCAACAACGGCCTCGACCGGACCTTCGCCGACCTTGGCCTGGGCTCGCAAACCAGCCGGCCCACCGATAACGGCAAGTTTCGGGTGCCCTCGCTGCGCAACATCGCCCTCACGGCGCCCTACATGCACGACGGCCGCTTCGCCACCCTCGACGACGTGGTAAGCCACTACAACGAGCACGTCATCCTGAACAGCCCCAACATCGACCCGCTGCTGCTCAACACCACCAACGACCCGCGCCAGCAGAGCTTCACGCTCGACCTGACCACCACCGAAAAGGCCCAAATCGTGGCCTTCCTGCGCACCCTCACCGATTCCACGTTCATCAAAGACCCGCGCTTCGCTAAGCCGTGATGGCCGCGGCGGCGGGTCGGGATTCGCCGGATAATGGCGGCCCGACTACAGGTTTTCTCCAAGTTTTGGTTGCAATTTTGTGTGCAACAGAGGAATGGGAGCTGGCGGAGGGAGGGGCTGCTTTCCCCGCGCCCGGTGTCAGATTGCTACGTGATAATGATGATGATTGACCGATACCAGCGAGGCCATAACGCTTCGGATGCCGCACTTGTGCGGTTTTTTAATGCCCATAGCGCAGCTTATTTTGGTGGTTGGGGTGGCTTGCGTATTGCGCTCGCCGCCGTGCTGCTGGCGTTGCCACTAGGCGGGTGGGCCCAAACGGGCAGCGTGGGCGGCAAGCTGCTGGACGCGGCCGACGGCCAGCCGCTGCCTTTTGCCGGCGTGGTGCTGCTGCACGCGGCGGATTCGAGCTTCGTGACCGGCGCGCAAACGCTGGAAACCGGCGCGTTTTCCATTGAGAAGGTGCCGTTTGGCAATTATGTGCTGCGGGCTTCGGTGGTAGGCTACCGCACCGGGCAGCGCGCCGTGGCCCTCACGGTGGCGGCGCCTAACCTGCAAATGGGGCCGCTGCGGCTGCGGGTGGCTGCCACCAAGCTGGGCGAAGTAGTGGTGCAGGGCCAGCGCGCCATCGTGAGCGACAACCTCGACAAGAAGGTGATTGACGTGACCAAGGACCTGACCGCCACCGGCGGCACGGCCGCCGATGTGCTCCAAAACGTGCCCAGCGTGACCGTGGACCAGAACGGCGCGGTGAGCCTGCGCGGCTCGACCAACGTAAAAATCTTCGTGGACGGCAAGCCCACCGGCGTCACGCTGGACCAGCTGCCGGCCAGCAGCATCCAGAACATTGAGGTGGTGACCAACCCGTCGTCGCGCTACGACGCGGAGGGCTCGGCCGGCATCATCAACATCGTGCTGAAAAAGGAGCGGCAGGACGGCTGGAACGGCCAGGCTGCCGCCGCCGTCGGCACCGGCGACAAGTACAACAGCTCGCTGAACCTGAACTACCACCAGGGCAAAATCAACGTGTTTGGCTCCTATGATTACCGGGAGGACCACCGCACGGGCTACGGCTCGGTGCGCCAGCGCACCACCACGGCGGCCGGCACGGTGGTGCTGAACCAAGACCGCACCGGCGTGAACTACAACACCACCCACGCCGTGCGGCTGGGCCTGGACTACGCCCTCACGCCGGAGCAAACCCTGACGCTGGCCGTGCAGCCGCGCTACAACTCGCAGCGCTCGATTGAAGACGTGATTTCCAACCAGAACAACATCACCACCAACACGCCCATCGCGCTGGGCAACACCAACCGCTACAACACCGGCCACGGCGATAGCAAGCAGGCCGATTTCAGCCTGGACTACCGCCGCGTCTGGACCGCGCAGAAGCGCCGCGAGCTCACCGCCAACGTGGTGTACACGCCCGTGCTGAACCACCAGACGGCGTATTCCAGCGTGGACTACCGCAACGACGTGGCCTGGACCACCGGCCACCAGAACCAGTACTTCAACAACCTGACCGACCAGGCTTCGGCCCAAATTGACTACGTGATGCCGCTGGGCGAGAAGGGCCGCTACGAGCTGGGCGCCAAAAGTATTTCGCGGCGCTACGACAATGATTACCAGTACACCAGCCAGCCCGTGCTGGTGTTCGACCCCTCGAACCGGTTTCTGTACCACGAATACATTCAGGCCGCTTATGGCACGTATGCCAACGTGGCCGGCGCGTTCAGCTACCAGTTTGGCGTGCGCCTGGAGCAGACCAATACCCAGGGCGACCAGTCGATGGACGTGCCCAATGCGCACTTCACGCGCAGCTACCTGAGCCTGTTTCCGAGCGCAGTGCTGGCCTACGACGTGAGCAAGGACAACCGGGTGCAGCTGAGCTACTCGCGCCGCGTGCAGCGCCCCAATGCCGACGAGCTGAACCCGTTCACCGACCGCTCGGACCCGCTGAACCTGCGCACCGGCAACCCGCTGCTGATTCCGGAATTCGTGCACTCGCTGGAGCTGGGCGACCAGCGGTTCTTCGGCTCGGCCGGCTCGGTGAGCGCCACGGCGTTTTACCGGCTGGAACAAAACACGATTACCAACATCCGCGACCCGTTTTTTCGCGACACCGTCACGCATGCTTTCGTCACGAACACCACGCGCCTCAACGTGGGCCAGGAGACTAACTACGGCGTGGAGCTGGTGGCCTCAACCCCCGTCACCAGCATCTGGAAGCTGAACGCTAACGCCTCGGCGTTCCGGCGCATCATCAAAGGCTCGGCGCCCACCAACGTGGACTTCAACAACAGCAACATCGTGTACACGGGCCGGCTGAACACGACGGTGTCGCCCACCAAAAAGCTCGATTTGCAGGTTTCGGCCAATTACCGCTCGCCGGTGGTATCGGCTCAGGGCCAGCGCCTCACGCAGTTCAGCGCCGATTTTGCCGCCAAGCAAACCGTGCTCAGGGACAAGGGCAGCCTTACGCTGCGGGTGTCCGATATCTTCAACACGCTGCAATTCAATTTCAACGCCTACGGCCCCGGTTTCGAGTCGCTGGCCCGCAACAAGCGCGAGTCGCGGGTGGTGTACCTGGGCTTCACCTACCGCTTCGGCAACGAAAACGCGGCTTCGCGCAACAAGCCCAAGCCAGAGCAGCAGGACGACAACGGCGGCAAGGGCTTCGAATAAAGCTGCCGCCCGCTGCTGGGCCCGAAGGAACCTTCCCTGCTAAATTTGTGGTTCGCCGGTGCCGTTTGCCGTCGCGTTCGGCTTCCCCAATTTCTGTCATGCTTCCAATGTTTCGCCCGTTTCTTGTTTCGGCCCTTGGGGCCGCTATTCTGTGCCTGAGCAGCTGCGGCGAGACCCGGAAACCCGCCGCTATAGCCGCACCGGCTGCCGCCGCGCCCGCCGTGAAAGCGGCCTACGAGTGCCCCATGGGCTGCGCTGGGAGCCAGAGCAGCAAGCCCGGTAAGTGCCCCACCTGCGAAATGGAGCTGGTGAAAAAGTCGTAGCCCAAAACGGTGATTTCAGGCATTCAGCGGCATAATTATGCAGCTTTGCGCAGAAATTCTGTGTGAGCTTTTGGTCGTGAGAAACGTAATTTTACGTAGTTGCTCACCCCTTCTAAGGTGACGGTTTTTGCCCTGGCAAGTGCCGGGCTTTTCCTCTTACATTTCCCTTGTCATGTCAACGCTTCGTTTCAAAACCACCATCAATTGCGGCAACTGCATTAAGGCCGTCACGCCCGCCCTCAACCAGGAAGTAGGCGTCAATAACTGGCAGGTAGATACCGCCAATCCCGACAAAATACTGACCGTGAGCACCGCCACAGCCACTGCCGCCCAGGTAGTGCAGGCCGTGGAAGCGGCCGGCTTCGAAATCCAGGCCCTGGCGTAGAAGAAGCTATTTTCAAGCGTAAAAAAGGCGATTCCAATTCGGAATCGCCTTTTTTGTGGGTACGCAAGTGCGAATTTTATTTGCAGTTCCTTTTGCACAACCAGCCCAGGTTGCGGGGTCGCTTTTTCAGCCGCAAAGCGGCGGCACGTTGGTAGTTCATTGGAGGAAAAGGTAGCCTGAGAGCCGCAAAGCGGCGGCACATTCGCTGGCGAAATGCCGCCGCTTTGTGGCTCTCATCCGGCGCATACCAGGTTTTACTACCAACATGCCGCCGCTTTGCGGCTAATGGAACAAGCCGCAACCTGGGTTCATTACTCACGGCAACAGCAAGGATTTATCGTTCATGCTGGATGGGCTGCCGGAAGCACCTGCTGCTGAGTAGGTACAGCATGCGGCAGTAGCCGGCGGCAAGAAAGCTGGGCGCAAGCGGCCGAAAGCGGGCAGCAAAAAAGGAGTTGCGAGTCGTTTTACGCAAACGTTTGCATAAATGTAACTGTTACGTACTACTTTCGCGTTTTAAAGGGGCTGGCTAGCCGCATTGTGCTGAATTGCGTAGGCCATATTGTCCCGATTAGCCCGGTTTTTTCTTCGTTTCACCATTCCTTTTCGTCCATGCCCGTGCCTCTTGCCCAAGCCATTCACGCCGATTTTCAACAACGCTTTGGCTACGAGCCGCTGCTGGTGCGTGCGCCCGGCCGCGTCAATCTGATTGGTGAGCACACCGACTACAACGCCGGGTTTGTGCTGCCCGCGGCCGTGGATAAAGAAATAGTGTTTGCCGTGGGCCTGAACGGGGGCGCGCAAATCCGGCTGGTAGCGCACGACCTCGGCGAAACCCTCGACCTGCCCAATGCCGCCGAAATCAGCCCGAGCGAAACCCACTGGGCCAATTACCTGCTGGGCGTGGCGGCGCAGTTCCAGGCGCGGGGCATTGCCGTGCCGGGGTTCGACTGCGTGTTTGGCGGCACCATTCCGATGGGCGCGGGCATGTCGTCGTCGGCGGCTGTGGAGTGCGGCCTTGCTTTCGCCTTCAACCACTTCCTGCACACCGGCTTCGAGAAGATGGAGCTGGCCCGCATCGCCCAACTGGCCGAGCACACCTACGCCGGCGTGCAGTGCGGCATCATGGACCAGTTTGCCAGCCTGTTTGGGCACGCTGGCCAGGTGGTGCGCCTCGACTGCCGCTCCCTCGACTACGAATATTTTCCTTTTGATACCACGGCCTGCCGCATCGTGCTCTGCAACTCGGGCGTAAAGCACAGCCTGGCCAGCTCGGCCTACAACACCCGCCGCCAGGAGTGCGAGCGCGGCGTGGCGGTGCTCCAGCAGCATTACCCCGAAGTGCAGGCCCTGCGCGATGCCACCATGGCGCAGCTCGAAGCCCACCGCGACGAGCTGGGCCCCACCGTGTTCCGCCGCTGCGCCTACGTGGTGCAGGAAAACGCCCGCGTCGTAACCGCCTGCCTCTGCCTCAATAAAGACGACTTGACTGGCTTTGGCAAAGAAATGTATGCCTCCCACGCCGGCCTGCGCGACGACTACGAAGTGAGCTGCGCCGAGCTGGATGCGCTGGTGGAAGCCGCCCAGGCCGTGCCCGGCGTGTTTGGCTCGCGCATGATGGGCGGCGGTTTCGGCGGCTGCACCATCAATCTGGTTGCGCCGGACAAGGTGGACGAATTCATCGCCAGCGTGAGCGCGGCGTATGAAAAACGCTTCGGCCTCAAGCTCGAAACCTACCAGACCACCATCGTGGCCGGGGTAGGGGAGGTGGCGGCTGAAGTCGTAAAGTCCTGATTGGTAGGAATGCGCCACGGCGCGTTCAATCGTTGAACGGCTGGAATAATTGGCTGCAATTGTTGGTGCCTGTTGTTGTTCTGCCGCCGAACGCGCCGTGGCGCGTTCCTACAACCCTTTACTTAAAACTGAATCCCATGCCTGCTTTCGATTCCACCGAACACCCGCACCGCCGCTTCAATGCCCTGGCGGGCGAATGGGTCCTTGTGTCGCCGCACCGCTCCAAGCGCCCCTGGCAGGGCCAGCAGGAGCCCACCGAAGAGGACCAGCGCCCCGCCTACGACCCCACTTGCTACCTCTGCCCCGGCAACGTGCGGGTGGGCGGTGAGGTGAACCCGAAGTACCCCGACACCTTCGTTTTCAACAACGATTTCGGTGCCCTGACCCCCGATGTACCCACCGGCGGCATCAACGAAGGCGGGCTGCTGCGGGCCGAGGCCGAATCGGGCATCTGCCGCGTTATCTGCTTTTCCCCGCGCCACGATTTAACCTTGCCCCAGATGACCACGCCGGCCATCCGCAAAGTGGTGGATTTGTGGGCGACGGAGTTCCAGACCCTCGGGGCCCGGCCGGACATCAACTACGTGCAGATTTTTGAGAACAAGGGCCCGATGATGGGCTGCTCGAACCCGCACCCGCACGGCCAGATTTGGGCCCAGCGCACCGTGCCCGGCGAGCCCGCCAAGGAAACGGTGCAGCAGCTGGCCTATTTCCAGGAGCACGGCCGCACGCTGCTGAGCGACTACCTCAAAATTGAGCTGGAGAAGAAGGAGCGGGTGGTGCTTGAAAACGAGCATTTCGTGGTGCTGGTGCCGTTCTGGGCCGTGTGGCCCTTCGAAACCATCGTCATCGCCCGCCGCCCCGTGCAGGACATCACCCAGCTCACGCCCGACGAGCGCGACGCCCTGGCCGACATCCTGCGCCGCCTCACCATTCGCTACGACAACCTGTTCAGCATCTCGTTCCCGTACTCGGCCGGCCTGCACCAGCGCCCCACCGACGGCCAGGAACACCCCGAATGGCACCTGCACATGCACTTTTTTCCGCCGCTGTTGCGCTCGGCCACGGTGCGCAAGTTCATGGTGGGCTACGAAATGCTGGGCGACCCGCAGCGGGATATCACGCCGGAATTCAGTGCCGGGCGGCTCCGGGAGCAGTCGGAAGTGCACTATAAGGGAACTGTAGAAGTAGAATAGCTGATTGATTGAACGTTATCGA
>NZ_JAGEMO020000056.1 GCF_017921975.2 Hymenobacter terricola | reverse complement strand
GCCACGGTGCGCAAGTTCATGGTGGGCTACGAAATGCTGGGCGACCCGCAGCGGGATATCACGCCGGAATTCAGTGCCGGGCGGCTCCGGGAGCAGTCGGAAGTGCACTATAAGGGAACTGTAGAAGTAGAATAGCTGATTGATTGAACGTTATCGAGAGAACGTCATGCTGAGCGAAGTCGAAGCATCTCGCGTGCAGTAGTAAACCAATCGATTGAATTACTACTGCACGCGAGATGCTTCGACTTCGCTCAGCATGACGTTCTTTTTTAAGCATCTCCAAACCCCGCCCCATGCTCCACTCAACCCGGCTACTCTGCGGCCTCCTGACTGGCCTGTTCCTCCTAAACGCCGTGCCCGCTGCCACCGCGCAAAAAGCCGCGCCAGTCACTAAAGTTGCCGCTGCCAAAGCCGCGCCCGACTACTTCCCGGCGGCCGATATGATGACCATTGGGGTGTACTACTACCCCGAGGCGTGGCCGGAAAGCCAGTGGGCCCGCGATTTCGCCAACATGCGCAAGCTGGGCCTGGAATTCGTGCACATGGGCGAGTTTGCCTGGGGCCTCTACGAGCCGGAGGAAGGCAAATATACCCTCGACTGGCTGGACCGCGCCGTGGCCCTGGCCAGCAAAGCCGGCCTGAAAGTGGTGCTGTGCACCCCCAGCGCCACCCCGCCCGTGTGGCTGGCCGAAAACCACCCCGAAATCCTGATGGTGGATGCCCAGGGCCGCCGCATGGAGCACGGCACCCGCCAGCAGGGCAACTGGAGCTCGCCGCTGTTCCGGCAGTACGTGGCCAAAATCAACGCCCAGCTGGCCCAGCACTTCGGCCGGAACCCGGCCGTGGTGGGCTGGCAGATTGACAACGAGCTTAGCCACTACGGCCGGCAGTTTTCTTACGACGACTTCAGCAAAGCCCGGTTTCAGGCCTGGCTGAAGCAGAAATACGGCACCATCGCCAACCTGAACCGCGACTGGGGCAACACGTTCTGGTCGCAGCTCTACCAGAATTTCGGGCAGGTGCGCATCCCCAACCAGGAAGAGCTGGTGGCCACGCCCAACCCGCACGCACTGCTGGATTTCCAGCGCTTTTTTGCCGACGAGGCAGCCGACTACATTCGCGCCCAGGCTACCACGCTGCGCCAGTACGCCCGCCACCAATGGGTGACCACCAACCACATGGCCAACCACCGCGACCTCAATCCCGCCTTGTCGCGCCAGGACGTGGACATCACCACCTGGACCACCTATCCGGTGCACGGCGAAATGTTCGGCCAGAATGGTCCGCTGGGCTTCCGGCTGGGCAGCGCCAACGGCCTGGGCTTCATGCACGACTTCGCCCGCGCCCTCAATGGCAGCGAGGGCATCATGGAGCTGCAGCCCGGCCAGGTGAACTGGGGCGACATCAACCCGCAGCCGCTGCCCGGCGCGGTGCACATGTGGCTCATGCACGCCTTCGGCTCGGGGGCGAAGCTGATTTGCTCGTACCGCTACCGGCAGCCGCGGGCCGGCAGCGAGCTGTACCACTACGGTTTTGTGGGGCCCGATGGGGTGACGCCCCTGCCCGGCGGCCTCGAATACGCCCAGGCCATGCAGGAAATCAACCAGCTGCGGAAACTACGCAAGCCCAACGCCGCCATGCCGGCCCGCTACGCCGCCCGCCGCACGGCCTTCCTCTACAACTTCGACAACCGCTTCGACCTCGACAATCACCCTTCCACCACCCGCTGGGGCACGCTGGAGCACATGTTTCGGTACTACGGTGCCCTCAAAGCCATGAGCTGCCCGGTCGACGTCATCACCGAAGACCAGGATTTCAGCCGGTACCCGTTCCTGGTGGCCCCGGCCTACCAGTTGCTCGATAAAGCCCTGGTGGACCGCTGGACGGCCTACGTGCAGAATGGCGGCCACCTCATTCTATCCACCCGCACCGGCCAGAAAGACCGCCGCGGCATGCTCTGGGAAGGCCCCTGGGCCGCGCCAATCCTGGACCTCATCGGCGCGAAATTCGGTGAGCGGCCCTTCGATATGCTGCCCGGTCAGGTGCTGGGCAAGGTCGCGTTTGGCGGCAAAAACTACGACTGGGGCTCCTGGGGCGAGCTGTTGGTGCCCAACGCCGGCACCACCACGCTGGCCAGATACGCCGACCAGTTCTACACCGGCGCCCCGGCCGTGACCACCCGCAAGCTGGGCAAAGGCACCGTGACTTACGTAGGCGTCGATTCGTACCTCGGCGACCTGGAGCGCGACGTGCTGCGTAGCGTGTACGCCGCCGCCAACGTGCCCGTGGAGGCTCTGCCCGACCAGTTTGTGGTGAACTGGCGCGACGGCTTCTGGGTGGCCGCCAACTTCACTTCCGAAACGCACGCCGCCCCGGTGCCGGCCGGTGCCAGGCTGCTGGTGGGCACCCGCGAGGTAGCGCCCGGCGGCGTGGCCGTGTGGCAGGAGTAGGGAGGAGGGGGGACGGTACTTCATTATTGCCCGATACCAGCGGGCGGGCCGTGCTCATCCATAATTAATGTGCTGCCTGTACTTTTGAATTCCCACCATTTGTTTTCCCACCATCTTGGCCCAAAAACGCGCTTCTATTTCGGACATTGCCAAGGAGTTGAACCTGGCCGTTTCCACCGTTTCGCGGGCACTGAGCGGCCATTCCCGCATCAGCGAGGCCACCCGGCAGCGGGTGTGGAAGCTGGCCGAGCAGCTCAACTACCAGCCCAACCACCTGGCGGCGGCCCTGCGCAAGGGCCGCAGCAGCACGCTGGGCGTCATCGTGCCGCACATTGACGGGCACTTCTTTTCGCAGGTGATGAAGGGCGCCGAGGTGCTGGCCAACCGCGCCGGCTTCAACGTGCTGCTGTGCCAGTCGAACGAGGACTACGAGCAGGAGCAGAAAAACGTGGACACGATGATTAACGCGCAGGTCGACGGCATTATGATGTCGGTGGCGCGCACGACGCACGATTTTCGGCACTTCGACAAGATTACCAAGCGCGACATTCCGCTGGTGTTCTTCGACCGCATTCCGGACGGTTTCGAGATGAATGCGGTGGAGTTGGACGACTTTCAGGGCGGCTACCAGTCCACGAAGCACCTGCTGGAGCAGGGCTGCCGGCGCATTGCCCACTTCGGCGGCCCGCAGCACCTGCACATCTACATCAACCGCTTCGGTGGCTACCGCCAGGCCCTGCTCGAATACGGCCTGCCGGTGGAAGACGAGCTGGTGATTTTCAGCGAGATGTGGCAGGAAGATGGCGACGTGGGCATGAAGCAGCTGCTGGCCCTGCCCCAGCCGCCCGACGCCGTTTTTTCGGCCAGCGATTTTACCATTGTCGGGGCCATGCTGGTGCTCAAGCAGCGCAAGCTGCGCATCCCCGAGGACGTGGCGCTGGCCGGTTTCAGCAACGAAAGCTTCACGTCGCTCACCGAGCCTAACCTCACTTCCGTGGACCAGTGCTGCGAGGAAATGGGCCAGGCCGCCATGCGCCTGCTCCTGGAAATGGTGCAGGACCGCAACCACGACCGCCCCCCCCGCAAAATCGTGATTCAACCCAAGCTGATGACCCGGGCGTCGTCGCAGCCGGGGCGGAGGTGAAAGGTTCAGTGAGCAGTGAACAGGGAGCTGATGAAAACTGTTAACTTATTGTTGTTCATTGCTCACTGTTAACTGCTAATTGTTAACTGAAAATTGAAAGACTACCTGCTGTTCGTTGATACCGAAACCTCGGGCATCCCGCGCGATTGGAATAAGCCGTATGCCAGCCGCGACAACTGGCCGCACATCGCGCAGCTGGCCTGGGTGGTGTACACCCGCGACGGCCAGGAAGTGAAGGCCGAAAACCACTACATCCAGGCCAGCGACTATGACATGGACCCGGCTTCGGGCAGTGTGCACGGCCTCACGCTGGACTTTTTGCGCGAAAACGGCAAGTCGCGGCACACCGTGATGCAACTTCTGCACCGCGACCTGCTGCACTACCAGCCGCTGGTGGTGGCGCATTTCATGCAGCTCGATTATCACATGGTGGGCGTGGGCTTTCATCGGGCCGGGCTCACCAACCCGCTGCTGGGGCTGCCCACTTTCTGCACCATGCGCGCCACGGGGCCGTTGCTGCGGCATTCCACGCAGGGATTTTTGCGGCTGGGCGAGCTGTACCAGCGGCTGTTCCACGAGCCCCAGCCCCGCGAGCACGATGCCCTGGCCGATGCGTACGCCGCTGCCCGCTGCTTCTTCGAAATGCGCCGCCAGGGCACCATCACCGACGAAACCATGGCCGCACAAGGGCCGCCGGTAGGGTTTCCGCTCCCGATGACTGCGGCGCGCAAACTGCAGATTGGGGTGGCCCCCTGGCTGCTCATGGCCGGCCTGGTGCTGGTGCTGCTGGCCTTTTTTCTGATAGCGTAAGGGCGGGGTCGGAAAGGTAAGAGCGTAAAAAAAGCCCGTCCTGCCGGGCGCAGCCGAGGCAGGGCGGGCTTTCCATAACGTTTTGCTGATGCCGTTCTGCTGCCTGACGCTCTAACTTTACGGGCCCACCACTTGCCCCGCCCCATGAGCGAAAAACTCGATTTTCTCCGCACGGTCACGCCTTTCAACCGCTTGCCCGAGGAAGTACTGGCCGAAGTGGCCGAGGGCCTGCAGGAAGTGCGGCACCCCCGCGAGGCCATTATTTACTACCAGGACGCGACCAAAATGCGCGGCCTCGACATCGTGGTAGACGGCGAGTACGAGACGTTTTTCTACGACAGCCAGCAGAACCGGCGCGTGGTGGAGCACAGCCGCCGGGGCGACTGCTACGGCGGCATTTCGCTGCTGCTGAACAAGAAAAGGTCGCTCCGCACGGTGGTGGCCCGCAAGGACACCCGCGTGTATTTCCTGCACCGCCGCGAGTTTCTGGCCCTCTGCCAGGCCTACGAGGACTTTTTTCACTTCTTCACGGCGCGCTACGGCCAGCGGATGCTCAACGAGGAATACGCCCACTTTGTGCGGCCCAACCGGGGCAGCGCCGCCGAAAGCTACCTCACGTCCGACCAGCTCTACTCGCGCCGCATCGAGACGCTGGAGCTGCGCCCGGTGGTGCTGTGCGCCGCCTACACGCCCATTTTTGAGGTGGCCCAGCGCATGGCCGCCGCCCGCACCAGCTGCTACTTCATCACCAATGCCGACGAAAACGGCCACATCATCGGCTACGTGACCGACATTACGCTGCGCGACAAAGTGGTGGCCGCCCTGGCCGATGCCCGCGAGCCGGTGGGCACCATTCTGGACACGCCCATTGTGAGCATCAGCACCAAGGCCTTTGTGTACGAGGCCATTCTGCTGATGTTTCGGACCAAGACGCGCTACCTGCTGGTGGAGAACGAGGGCGAATACGTGGGCTTTCTCAGCCGCAACAAGCTGCTGACCGACGACCAGGCGCAGTCGCCGTTTATCTTCATCCAGTCGGTGAAGCTGGCCCAGGCCGTGCCCGAGCTGAAGCGCCGCTGGGAGCAGGTGCCCGAGATGGTGTACCAGCTGCTGAACCGCGGCGTGAAGCCCGAAATCGTGAACCAGGTCATCACCACCGTGTCCGATACCATTGCCCTGAAGGTGATTGAGGGCGCCATTGCGGAGCTGGGCCCGCCGCCGGCCAAGTTCGTGTTCATGGTGCTGGGCAGCGAGGGCCGCAAGGAGCAAACCCTGCTCACGGACCAGGACAACGCCATTATCTACGAGGACAAGGCCAACGAGCACCGCGAGCTGGTGCGCGACTACTTCCTGAAATTCGCCGAAATCGTGAGCGACCAGCTCAACGAAATCGGGTTCAGCTACTGCGAGGGCGGCTTCATGGCCAAAAACCCGAAGTGGACGCACTCGCTCTCGCACTGGAAGCGCAACTACGTGGAGTGGCTGACCGACTCGAACCCCGAAACGGGCATGCAGTTCGCCGCGTCCTTCGACTGCCGCTACCTCTACGGCGACGCCACCATCATGGACGAGCTGCACGAATTTCTGGACGTGGAGCTGCAAAAACCCCGCGACCGGTTCTTCCACTACATGGCCGTGAACGCGCTGCAATACGAGCCGCCGCTCACGTTTTTCCGCAACATCCGCACCTTCACCGTGGGCACGCAGCAGGTGTTCAACCTCAAGAAAACCATGTCGCCCATCGTCGATTTGGTGCGCATGTACGCCCTCAAGCACCGCATCTTCGCCACCAACACCGGCGAGCGCCTGGAGGCCCTCAAAGTCCTGGGCGTGTTCACGGAAAGCGAAACCCAGGAGCTGCTCCAATCTTACTACTACCTGATGGGCGTGCGCCTGAAAAAGCAGGCCGTCCAGATTATCAGCGACAAAGTGCCGCCGGATAACTACCTGGACCCCAAAAGCCTGACCAAAGTGGAGCAGGTGACGCTGAAAGAAATTTTCAAGGTGATTGCCGACTTCCAGCTGAAGATTAAGGTGGGGTTCACGAAGTCGCTGGGGTAAAAACCAGCCGCGTGGCGGCAGCAGCTTTGTAAACAGGGCTTACGCAGTCGAAAAAGCCGCAAAGCAGCGACACGTTGGTAGTAAAGCGCTGAAAATAAGTGCATAGCCGCAAAGCGGCGGCACCCTGTTCACGCCATAAGTGCCGCCGCTTTGCGGCTCAAAACCTGACGACAACTCCCAGGCTACCAACGTGTCGCCGCTTTGCGGCTTTTTCGACTGCGTAAGTCCTGGTAAATAAACCCCGCCGTAAGCTGTGGAAAGCCGCGTAGCGGTGACAGAAATGTTCGGACTAATCTGTCACCGCTACGCGGCTCGGACTTCACAGCGTTGATGAATGCTACAAACCTGCTGCGGCTCCGCAGCTAATCGGCTTGGTTGTTGACAAAATCTGTTTGTGAAAATCGTCCAGCTCCCCCTCTCCGCGGGAGAGGGGGCCGGGGGGTGAGGTGGACCGCCCAGCCCCGAAACGCCGTAATTTGCATGCCCGAGCCATTCCCACCGCCTAAACGCTACAATGAAATCCGCCCCTCTCGCCACCGGCTTCCTGCTCACGCTGGGCCTGCTCAATGCCTGCCAGACGCCTAAGCCTGCTGCAACTACTGCCACCGCCACCGCTCCCGTTGTGACAACTCCCATCTGGCAATCCGACGCCTACACGCTGTACCGCGACCGGGTGGTGCAGGGCAAATACGAGGCCCGCGCCCTCTCCGCCACCGAGCTGGTTTCGAACTACCAGAGCCCGGCGAATGACCGGCAGAGCCCGCGCGTGGAGTTCAAATTCAGCATCAACGGCAAGGACAATGAGATGGCTTCGGGCCTGAACCACCTGCTGGTGGCCGTGCCCCGGCCGGGCGGCGGACCCATCGAAACGCCGCCCATCGTGTTTGGCCAGCACTACGTGGACGCCACGCCCGCAACGGCCGATACCTACCTGGCGCCGAACACGCCGGTGAAAATCCGCCTCGACCTGCGGCCCGTGCTGGCGGCGTTCAGGAAGCAGGGGTTCTATACCACATTCAAGGGCGACAAGCTGTACCAGCAGGATTTTAAGCACGTGTACGTGGCCGGCGGCACGGCCCCGCTGAGCTGGGATTTCGACAACCTCACCAACAAGCCCGAGCTGGAGCTGAAGGACCCCGACGGCGACGGCATCTACGAAGTGACGCTGACGCTGAACCAGCCCGCCGCCGCCAAAACCACCGCCCAGAGCTGGAAAAAGAGCATCAACACCGCCGATTTCCCGCAATACTCTTCCGACTACCCGCTGGCCGATGCCCTCTACAACCTGGCCCTGGAAGAAGCCCGCCGTGCCGTGGAGCCCGACAGCACCTTCCGCACCGGCAAGGAGTGGGCCGGCGTCTGGACGCGCGACGTGAGCTACAGCATCATCCTGGCGCAGGCCACCCTGCAGCCCAAAGTGGCCATGAACAGCCTCCTGCGCAAGGTGAGCCCGAGCGGCCGCATTATTCAGGACACCGGCACGGGCGGGGCTTACCCGTGCTCGACGGACCGCATTATCTGGGCCACGGCGGCCTGGGAAATTTACCAGGCCACCGGCGACGAGGCCTGGCTGCGCAAGGTGTACCCCATCATCAGGCAGAGCATTGCCGACGACGTGCAGAACGCCTACGACCCCGCCACGGGCCTGGTGCGCGGCGAGTCGTCGTTCCTGGACTGGCGCGAGCAGACCTACCCGCGCTGGATGCAGCCCGTGGACATCTACCAGAGCGAAAACCTGGGCACCAACGCCGCCCACTACCAGGGCAATGTGGTGCTGGCCCAGATGGCGGCCAAGCTCGGCCAGCCCGGCGTGGCCGCCCAGCACAAGCGCCAGGCCGCCACCATCAAAGACGCCATCAACCAGCACCTCTGGCAGGATGACAAGGGCTACTACGGCCAGTACCTCTACGGCCGCACCGCGCTGATGCTTTCGCCCAAAGCCGAGGCGCTGGGCGAGGCCCTGTGCGTGCTGTTCGGCATTGCCGAAGGCGAGCGGGCGCAGACGGTGGTGAGCAAAACTCCCACCACGCCCTACGGCATTTCCTGCCTCTATCCGCAGATTTCAGGCATTCCGGCCTACCACAACGATGCCGTGTGGCCCTTCGTGCAGAGCTTCTGGGCGCTGGCCGCCGCCAAAGCCGGCAACGAGGCCTCCCTCACCGAAAGCATGGCCGCCATCTACCGGCCGGCCGCGCTGTTTCTCACCAACAAGGAAAACTTCGTGGCCCGCAACGGGGACTTCGCGGGCACCCAAATCAACAGCAGCAACATGCTCTGGAGCTTGTCGGGCAGCCTGGGGCTGGTGTACAAGGTGCTGTTTGGGATGCAGTACCAGGGCGACCAGCTGGTGTTCCGGCCCTTCGTGCCGCAGGCGTTTGCGGGGCAGCGCCGCCTCAGCGGCTTCCGGTATCGCAAGGCCGTGCTCGACGTGGAGATGAGCGGCTTCGGCAACACCATCAAGAGCATTACGCTAGATGGCCAGCCGCTGCCCGATGCCGCCATTTCGGCCGGCCTCACCGGGCGGCACGCGGTGAAAATCATGCTCAGCAGCGAAGCCCCGGCTACTCAAGCCGTGAACCGCGTGACCGATGCCGTGGCCCCCGAAACGCCCACCGCCACCCTCGCCCAGGGCCGCCTCAACTGGAACAAGCCCGAGGGTGCCGAAGAATTCCAGCTGCTGAAAAACGGCCTGCTCATCAGTACCACCAAAGCCACCGAATACGCCGTGCCCGCCGGTCCCTTCGCTGCCTACCAGGTGATTGCCGTGGACGATGCCAGCCGGGAATCTTTTGCCAGCGAACCCATCGAAACGGGGACCGATGCGGCCGCTATTCGGCCGGTGCAGCTCGAAACCGTGGCCCCCAAAGCCACCCAGGCCTACAAAGGCTACACCGGCAAGGGCTTCGTCGAAATTACGGCCACCAAAAACACGGCCCTTACCATCCCCGTCACCGTGCCCGAAACCGGCCTCTACGCCCTCGATTTTCGCTACGCCAACGGCAACGGCCCCATCAATACCAACAACAAGTGCGCCATCCGCACGCTGCGGCGCGGCCCCACGCTGCTGGGCACCGTGGTGCTGCCCCAGCGCGGCGTGGAAGAATGGAGCAACTGGGGCTTCTCGAACCCCATCCTCGTGCGCCTCTCAACAGGCACTCACCTCCTCACCCTCGCCTACGAGCCCGCCAACCAGAACATGAACGGCGAGGTGAACCAGGCCATGCTGGATTACCTGCGCGTGATGCGGGTGGAATAGGGGCGACGCTGCTGGCGTGCGTCTGCGACGCGCTGCCACTGGTTCCGCGTCTCTGACGCGCGGGGCGAACGACTTGTTCGCCCCCCTGTTTAACGACCGAGCCGCAGGCTCGCAGCCAGTAGGCAGCGCGTCGCAGACGCGCGCCAGCGCCACCCCTCACCACCCACGGCCTCACCGCCGGCGACTACGGCCTGGCCTTCTGGCAGCCCATCGAAGCCGCCTACCGGCGGGCCGCCAAGGCTGCCAAAGCCCACGAATCGGCCACGGGTATCCTCAAAGGTACCAAAGACACCCTCGGAACCCAGGTCGACCGGGTGCTCTCCAAAATGCTGGTGCTGCTCGAAGCCCAGTATGACGAGGCCGAACTGCCCGCCAAGCGCCGCGAGCTGGGGTACTTGAAGGGGTATAACTAAGCGCTTGCCGCCGAAAGCAACAGGCCCCGTTGGTACCAATGGGGCCTGTTGCTTCCGGCGGAAGTCGTTGCTCCGGTCTGACCGCCCTAGGCGCTCTGACCGGTTGTTGGGAGGCCGAAATCGGGGGGCTTCAACCGGTCAAACTTCTCCGGATGGACGCCAAATAGTTTTGGGTAAGGATAAGCCGGCAACGGTGGGGCCTTTGCGCCCCGCCGAGCCGCCGCCCCCGCTGGCGGTGGTGCCGCGGGGGCCGGTGCCGACGGCCGGCAGTGCCTTGCCCGGCTGGGAAGCCCTGCGGCCGCCGCAAGTGGAATAAGGAAGGGCTGGCCGGTGCGCGGCCCAGGTCGCGCTACGAAGCTGTCCGCGCCAAAAAAGCCAGCACTTCCGCATGCAGCTCTTCCTGAAAGTGGCCCCGATTAAAGCCGGGCGGGTCTTGCGAAGGCGGAAAAGCGGGGCTGGTCCTGGCCTCGGGAAAAGGACTCAGGAAGGAAAAATGGCCGGCATTTGCCACCACCCGGTGTTCCAGCTTGCTGGGGTCAGGTAGCCCGTTGATGACAATCTGGCTGTGGAAATAGGGCGTGGGCTCGTCGTGCTCGGCGGCGAGTAGCAGCACCGGCACCCGCACGTCGCGCAGGGCTCCCGCCCGCCGAAACCAGCCCGTGGCCGGAGCCAGCAGCACCAGGGCACTGATGCGGCCGTCGGGCACGACGGGAATGGGACGAGGCTGCTCATCCGCTGATTCCCAGGGCAAGGACGTCGGCTGCCCGCCGGCCCCGGCCAGCGCGGTGTAGCCCCCCATGGAGTGCCCGATGACGGCCACGCGGTTGGGGTGCAACGCCGGCGCAAGCTCCGCGTGGCCGAACAAAGCACTGATGGCCAGGTGCAGGTGTCGGGGGCGGGCCGTGAGGTTCTGTCGCTTGCTGCCCCAGGTATCATCGTGGCGGTTATTGAACGGATGCTCGGGCAGGCCGATAACGTAGCCGTGGCGGACGAGGTAGTAGGCCAGCGTGCGGTAGGCCCACGGGGTGCTCCCGCCGCCGTGGGAGATGATGGCCAGCGGAAAAATGCCCTCGGCGAGGGAGGCATCGGGCGCTACTTCCAGCGAGTAGGGCCCGGCCTGCACGGCCACGGCCGGCGTGCGCGTGGGGTAGAGCACCGCCACGGGAAACGACAGGCCCAATTCGTGGTCGAATACCTCGACCGTGCGGTAGCCCACAGAATAGTCGGAATGCATGGGTTTGGGAGAATGGTGGGCTAGTTTGCGCTTGTGGGGGCCAAGCTAGTTAACCGGAGGCTTTCGAAGCGTGGCGGCAGCCACAGCAGCGGCCCCTGAGCCGGGCAGAAACCAGCCGGCAGCCTGAGCCCGCGCCTCCCGGCCCGCCGGACCACAAGCCGCGTCGGGGCTGGGAAAAGGCCCGGAGCTATGCTGAGTGCTACCTCCTTGCAAGGCCAACGCCATGCCCGGAAACAAAGTTGTAGCAGCAGGTACCAGCATGAGGCCGCTGGAATTAGCTTTGCCAGCAGGCTTTGCAAAATTCTGCTGGTCCTTGATAAAATTCAACCTAACCGTTGTTTATGCAGTCCATTTCTCCGCTCCCGAAATACCTCGACGCAGACAGCATTATCAGCCAGGTGCTGTTTGATGAGTACACGGCCACTTGGGTGAAAGCCGTGAACGACCCGAGCGACGGCACCGCGCTGACCAAGTGCTTCCTCACGAAGTCGGGGTCGCGCCTGGGGTATGTGAGGTTTGAGGTGCCGCAAATCATCGAGCTGATGTCGGCAGTGGGTATTCAGGGCATCAAAGCGCGTTTTTTGATTAAACCGGATGGGCGTTTCACGGTGGCCCTGTTTGCGGCCGACGCGCAAGGGCTGCGACTCACCTCATATTACCTGGCCGACTACCGGAATGAGGAAGACCAGCAACCCGCAAGCCGCCAGGCGGAGGATATGAATATGGAAGCGGCCAACGTGCTGGCGGCCCACTGGCAACGCAACTGGGCCAATACCAAGCGCTTCCCGACCACCCGGCAGCTGTTTGCCAGTAGCTACGGCCCCTTGCGCGGCTACAACTTCAACGTCAGCGACTTTATGGCGCCGCTGATGAGCCTGCAACCGGAGGATATCGACAAGGAAGAGTTTCATCTGATGCCGGGCTTGCACAGCCACTTCAGCTCCGGCCCCGACAACGACGGGCCCGTCGCCGTCTTCGGCCTGGTGGTGACCAGAACCGACAACGCGTTGCGGGGCAGCGGCGACCCCTCGTATGACGTGGCAATTCCTAGCCCGCCCGCACCGTAATGGCCGGGAGCAAGGGGCTGCCCATGCAGCGAAGCATTGCAAAAGCCGACCACCATGAAGACTGACGCCGCCTTTTGGTTGGTGCTTGTTGGGAGCGTAGCGCAGGCAGTATTGCTGCTGATTGGTTTGCTGGGCCTGGCGCGCTACCGCCAGCTCCCCCAGGGCCTGCGGTACCTGGTGGGCCTGATTTGGTTTGGGGTAGCCCTGGAGCTGGCATCGACGCTGCTGCATTTCTGGAAAATCCCCAACCTGCTGCTCCTTCCGCTGGACGCGGCCGGTGAGCTATGGCTGCTGGCGGCGGTGTACGCCTGGGCCCTGCAATCGGCGGCTTTCACGCGGCTGTGGCCGTGGGTGGCCGGTGGTTTCGCGGCATACGCAGCCCTCAGCAGCGGCCTGGCACCCGAGCTGGCACGCTTTAAGCCGGGCGTGCTTGTGCTCGAATGCCTGCTGGTGCTGGGCCTGGTGGGGCTGTATTTCCGCAAGCTGCTCAACGAGCTGCGGGTGCAAAGCCTGGCCGACGACCCCATGTTCTGGGTGTCGACCGGGCTGCTGCTCTATTCCCTGGCCAAGCTGCAAATTGCACTGTTCAGCAACTACATGCTGGCGCACTATTCCATGCAGCTGAACCAGTTGATGTGGGCCATTAACGCTTTCATGTCCATCGTGCTGTACCTCTGCTATTGCCGAGCCCTATGGATGCGCCCGCAGAAGTAACCTTTGGGGCGCTGCTGCTGAGCGGCGTGGCGCTGCTGCTGCTGGCGGGTGGCGCGTTGGTGGTGTTTCTGGTCACGTACCAGAAGCGCCTGCTGCGGCAGCAGCTCCGCCTGCACGCCACCGAAGCGGAGTACCAGCAACGGCTGCTGCTGGCCGTCATCGAGGCGCAGGAATCGGAGCGGGAGCGCATTGGCCGCGATTTGCACGACGACGTGGCCTCCTCCATCGCCATGGCCAAGATGCTGGTCGACCGCCTGGACAATCACCCCCACCTCGATGATGCCGCGCCCCTGCTCGGGCTGGCCCGCGAAGTGCTGGGCAATGCCGTGGAGGAAGTGCGCAGCGTATCGCATAGCCTCTACCCGGCCGAACTGGCGCGCGCGGGCCTGGTCAAGGCCCTGGAAAACCTGGCAGAGCTCTGCC
The DNA here is from genome assembly GCF_017921975.2 of Hymenobacter terricola. GTDB lineage: Bacteria > Bacteroidota > Bacteroidia > Cytophagales > Hymenobacteraceae > Hymenobacter > Hymenobacter terricola. The sequence goes on along the minus strand of NZ_JAGEMO020000056.1, from coordinate 28,942 downwards.
GCTGCACCACGTCGCTGGCCGTGGTGCTTGAGGTAAACTACCCGCGCCCCCTGCCGCTGCCCCAGGAACTGGCGCTCTACCGCATCTGCCAGGAGCTGGTGCACAATGCCTTAAAGCACGCGCACGGGGCCACACGCCTGGTCATCCGGCTCCGGCAGCTGGATAAGCACCTCGCCCTGGGCGTGGAAGATGACGGTTGCGGTTTCGCCGCCCCATCGGCGGGCTCCCACCCCGCGAGTGGCGGGGTGGGCCTGCGCAGCATTGGCGTGCGTGTGGAGATGCTGCGCGCCCGCCTGCGGCAGGAATCGGCCCCCGGCCAGGGCACGCGCACCCACATCGAGCTGGATAACCCGGTCGGCGCTACTTCACCGCCAGCTTAAACGGCACCGTCTGCACGTCGCGCGAGTTGCCGCCCACCATCACCTGGAAATCGCCGGGCTCGGCCGCGAATTTCAGGTCGTTGTTATAGAATTTCAGCGCATCGGGGGCGAGGCGGAAGGTGAGGGTCTTGCTCTCGCCCTTTTTCAGCATGATTTTCTGGAAGCCCTTCAGCTCCGACACGGGGCGCGAGATGGAGCCCACCAGGTCGCGGAGGTAGAGCTGGGCCACTTCTTCGCCGTCGGCATTGCCGGTGTTTTGCACGGTTACGGTTACCGTCAGGGTTTCGGCGGGGCCGATGGTGGCTTTGCTGAGCGTGGGCTTGCCGTAAGTGAAGGTGGTGTAGCTCAGGCCGAAGCCGAAGGGGTAGAGCGGCTCATTGGGCACGTCGAGGTAGCGCGACTTGTACTTGTCGAGCTTCACGCCGCCGTAGGGCCGGCCCGTGTTTTTGTGGTTGTAGTAGATGGGTTCCTGGCCCACGGCCACGGGGAAAGTGGCCGTGATTTTACCGCTCGGGTTGTAGTCGCCAAACAGCACGTCGGCGATGGCATTGCCCGCCTGCGTGCCCGCAAACCACGTTTCGAGGATGGCATCGGCGTTCTGGCCTTCCCAGGGCAGGGCCAGCGGGCGGCCGTTCATCAGCACCAGAACCAGCGGCTTGCCGGTGGCTTTCAGCGCCTTGAGCAGGGCCAGCTGCTGGCCGGGCAGGCTGATGTCGGCGCGGGCGGCGGCCTCGCCGGTCATGCCCTGCGACTCGCCCACCACGGCCACAATGACATCAGCGGCCTGGGCCGTCTGCACGGCTTCTTTTATCATCTCCTCGGGGCTGCGTTTGTCGATTTCGAGGTCGCCGCCGTGGGCCTGCAGGCGGTCAATCATCTGCTGGTCGTCGGCGATGTTGGCGCCCTTGGCATAGGTGATTTTCAGGCCGGGCGCGGCGGCGCGCAGGCCCTGCTCCACAGATACGGCCTGCTTCCAGTCGCCGGCCCCGCTCCAGCTGCCAATCACGTCGCGCTGCCGGTTGGCCAGCGGGCCGATGAGGGCAATGCTGCCGGTTTTCTTCAGGGGCAGGGCGCTGCGCTCGTTCTTCAGCAACACCATGCTTTTGCGGGCAATGTCGCGGGCGGCGGCGATGAATTCGGGTTTCATCAGGGTGCTGCTGGCGCGCTCGGCGCTCACGTTGCGGTAGGGGTCCGTGAACAGGCCGAGCTTGTATTTGGCTTCCAGAATGCGGCGGCAGGCGGCATCGAGCTGGGCTGGGGCCACGGCCCCGGACTTGATGTTGACGGCGCTGTATTTCAGGAATTCCTCGCCCACCATGTCCTGGTCGATGCCCGCGTTCAGGGCCAGGGCGGCCACCTGCTCGGCGTTGCCCATGCCGTGCTCTATCAGCTCGGGGATGGCGGTGTAGTCCGTCACCACGAAGCCTTTGAAGCCCCACTGCTTGCGCAGCAGGTCGGTCATGAGCCACTTGTTGGCGGTGGCGGGCGTGCCGTTCACGTCGTTGAAGGAGGACATGACGGAGCCTACCCCCGCATTCACGGCGGCCTGGTAGGGCGGCAGGTACTCGTTGTACATGCGCTGCTTGCTCATGTCGGTGGTGTTGTATTCGCGGCCGGCCTCGGCGGCACCGTAGAGGGCGAAGTGCTTGAGGCAGGCCATCACGGTGTTGGGGTTGGAGAGGTCGTTGGCGGGTCCCTGATAGCCGCGCACCATGGCTTCGGCCACGCGCGAGCCGAGGTAGGGGTCTTCGCCGGCGCCTTCGGAGATGCGGCCCCAGCGGGCGTCGCGGGCAATGTCCACCATCGGCGAGAACACCCAGTTCAGGCCGTCAGCCGTCGATTCCTCGGCCGCGATGCGGGCGCTCTGTTCAATAGCTTTCAAATCCCAGCTGGCCGCCAGGCCCAGCGCAATGGGGAAAATGGTGCGGTGCCCGTGAATGACATCGTAGCCAAACATGAGCGGAATGTGCAGCCGCGACTGCTCCAGGGCCATTTCCTGGAGCTTGCGCACCGCCACCGGCGTGTAGGTATTGAACACGCCCCCCACGTTGCCCCGGCGGATGTTGGCGTCCACGTCCTTGCTCACCACTGGCCCGGTCACATCGAATCCGACGGACACCAGATTTAGCTGCCCGATTTTTTCCTGCTGGGTCATTTTCGCCATCAGGGCGTCGATGTATTGCTTCATCTTCTGGTCGCCGGTAGCGGCGGGCGCGGGTTTTTTCTGGGCCTGCGCGGCGGGGGCGAGGGCAAAGGCGAGGAGCAGCGTGGCAAGGGGAATTCGTTTCATGGGAAGCGTAAGTGTATAGTTAGAACGATGTAGAGACGCCTAATTGCGTCTCGTCGTTGAACAGTAATGACGGCACGATACCGATAGCGCGGTTCCGATTTGTTCAAAGTAGAGACGCAATTAGGCGTCTCTACTTTGCCAGCATCACCGGCGTGCGGGCCGAAACGCCGTTTTCGTTGATGGCTTCGATGGTGAAATAATAGGGCCGGTCCTTGTCCATGCCTTTGAAGGTGTAGTCGTTGGCGCTGTGCACCATGATGCAGGAGTAGAGCTTGTCGGGCGCGAGGCCGGTGTAAATGTTGTAGGCGTAGGCGCCGTCGACCGGCGCCCAGCGGAGCCAGGCGCTGCGCTTGTCTTTTTCGGTGCGCAAGACTACGAAATTCTTTACGCTTGCCGGCTTCGTGCCGCTGCCGAGGCCAAAGACGCGCAGGCCGCTGATGGCGAATTTGCCGGTGGGCATGTGTCCGTTTTCGAGCTTGATGAAACGGGTTTTTACCGGCGCGGGCAGCTCGATGTAGTCGTGCGGCACGTCGGTTTTGTTCCGGCTTTTATCGACCAGAATTTTCCAGGTTTTGCCATCCAGCGAGCTGTAAAGCTTGTACTGATGAAACACCCCTTTCGACTTGCCCAGGAATTCGGCGTCCTGGTCGGCGTAGTTGATTTGGATGGCGCGCACGGTGCTTAGGCTGCCGAGGTCGGTCTGGATAAACTCGCCGGGGTTGGCCGTGGCGGCGCTCCAGTAGGTCTTGATGCTTTCGTCCACGGCATAATTTGGCAGGTAGCCGCCGAGGGTGCTCGACACCTGCACCGGGCGCTGGTAGTTGAGCAGCATCCAGCCGGTGAACTGCGGCTGGAGGTGGTCGGCGGGGCCGGTGGGCAGGTAGTGCGGATAGTCGCCGAAAGCGGTGTTGGTGTAGAGCGTGCCCTCGGCATCGAAGCCGGCGGGCCAGAGGCCGAGGCGGCGCTCAAAGTTGTTTTTTATGTTGATGACCATCGTGGAAACGTGCCACCAGTTGTCCCATGCATCCTGGAAGGTGTTGCCGTGGCCCGCGCCGCGCGCGAAGCCGCCCGGCTTGTAGGCAAACGGGTTGTGCGGCTGCGGCGTGAACGGGCCCAGCGGCGCGTCGGCCACCTGCACGCCGTCGGCGTAGCCGCTGAATTCGGTGCCGGGCGCGCCGTATTGGAGGTAGTATTTACCGCCGTGCTTGGTCATCCAGGCGCCTTCCATGAACGGGTCGAGGAAGGTGTTGTCCAGGTATTCGCCGAAGCGCTGCCAGCCGAACTGCTGGTCATTGAGCCCGAACATAATTTTGGGCTCGCCGATGGGCTGGAAGGTTTTGCGGCTGATTTGCTGGCCGTAGAGCGGCAGGCTATTGCTGCTGCCCCAGTAGAGGTATAATTTTCCGTCGGTGTCGAGGAAAAAGTCGGGGTCCCAGGCGCCAATCTGGAAGTCGTGGATGGCTTCTTTCCAGTCATCGACTTTGGGGTTGGTGCTCATCCAGATGGGAAAATTCTTCTCGTGCGTCGAGCCGTAAACCAGCAGCGTATCGCCGAGCACGAACACGGCCGGGGCGCAGAGGTCGTCATACACCTTGTGCTCGGGGCGGAGGAAGTGGCGGGCGATGAACTTCCAGTGGTTCAAATCGTGGCTCCACCAGTAGCCCCATTGGTTGGTGGAAAACAGGTAATAATCTCCCTTGTAGCGAGTGATGACCGGGTCGGCAGTGGCGCGGTGCCGGCCGGCGGTGGCGAAATCGGGGATGGGCGTGTAGCCGTAGTCGAGGTTGAGCGGGTTGCAGTACGTGGGGCGCGGGGTGATTTTGGACTGTGCGTGGGCGGTTAGGCTAAGAAGAGTGAGGAGAAAGAAAAACGTCATGCTGAGCGTAGCCAAAGCATCTCGACCGCTTCGCCTGACGGGGGACCTCCCCCCCGGCCCGCATTTGCTTGATACGCAGAGTCCCGCGGAGAGGGGAGCCTGGCGAAGCGGGCGAGATGCTTCGCTGCGCTCAACATGACGGTCTGTTTTCGTTCTTTCCATCGCCTTACTTCTTCACCGCCGGGCTCTCAAACCCCAGCTTGCCCAGCCCGCGCTGCACGTCGGGCGAGCTCATGAACAGCTTCCACAAAAGCCCCGTGCGGTAGTTCTCAATCATGCCCACGATGGGGCCTTCATCGATGGCCAGATACGACTTAGCCTGCCAGTTGTGGTCCTCGCTGAAGCCATCCACGAAGCCGTATTCGCCCCAGATTTTATCGCCCAGGTCAAAGTAAAAATGCTTGAGCGCCCGCATGGACTGCTCCGGCGTGTAGGGGAAGGCCGAGAGCGCGGCGGTGGGCGAAATCACGCTCAAATCCTCCTTGGGGTTGTGGGCGGCGTAGCCCTGGTAGCTGTCGGAAGCGGTGAGGCCCCAGGTGTTGGGGCCGTAGCCTTTGTAGTGCTTGGGATTCTCGACGCAGTAGGCGTAGTTGATGAGCGTGTGGTTCTGGTTTTGCTGCCAGTAGTCGGCGTACTGGTCCTTGAGGCCGTGGGGGTTCAGGCCCAAAAAGGAATAGTGCGTGAAGAAGAGCGGCCCGCCCAAATCCGGCCCCAGCGGGAGCTTGACGCCGTAGTATTCCTTGCCGTTTTTGAACTCCGGGCCCACGGCCCAGCCCTGGTCATACACGGGTTTGTCGATGGCGTATTTCGGGGAGGACGCGGCCAGCACGTAGGTTATCAGGCACTCGTTCCAGCCGTGAATCTGGTGGTTCATGCTCCAGCCGTTGTTGGGGCTCCAATGCCAATAGAGTACGTTTTGGCCGCCCTGGGTTTGCCAACTCCACTCCACGTTTTCCCACATCCAGCCAATGTGGTTGCGCAGGTCGCGCTCCACGGGCGTGTCGGCGGTGAAGTACTGGCGGGCGCAAATCAGGCCTTCCATCAGGAAGGAGGTTTCCACGATGTCGCCGCCGTCGTCTTTCGCGCCGAAGCGGATAACCTTGCCCGTTTCGCCGTTCAGCCAGTGCGGAAATACGCCGTGGAACTGGTCAGCCTTTTCCAGGAAGCGCACCATTTTGTAGAGGCGCGTGGCGGCCTGCTCGCGGGTAATCCACTTGCGGTCGGCGGCCACGATGATGGCCATGATGCCGAAGCCGGTGCCGCCGGTGGTCACCACCTCGTTGCCGTAGTCGTAGGCCACATTGCTGCGCTCCCGCGCCATGCCGGATACGGGGTGGCCGAAATCCCAGAAGTAGCGAAAGGTTTGCTTCTGCACCAGGTCCAACAGTTGGTCATCGGTGAGGCTGCGGGGGCGCTGGCGCGGGTCGAATCTGGTGGTGGGAGCGGGGGCTTTTTTTGGCGCGGGCTTTCGCTGGGCGTGGAGCAGGCCGGGCAGCAGCAGGAGCAGCAGGAGCAATAGAGGTTTTGGTTTCATCGCATGCGGGTCACCTCACCCCCTGGCCCCCTCTCCCGCGGAGAGGGGGAACTAGTTCTAGTCTATGGTTTTTAGACTGATTGAGGGGAGTCAGGAAGTGAAAAATAGAAACTGGAAAATCTGTACCAGAGCTAAAATCTAGTCCCCGTCTCCGCGGGAGAGGGGGCCAGGGGGTGAGGTGACCCGGTAGAACGTTAGTACCCCGGGTTCTGCGTCAGCAGCCCGCCGCTCAAGTCAATCTGGGCCTGCGGAATCGGGAAAATCTCGTGCTTGCCCTTCACGAACGTCTTGCCCTGGGCAGCGAAAATGGGCACGATGCGGCCGGCCGTCACGCTTTCCTGGCGCACGAGGTCGAAGAAACGGTCATGCTCCAGGGCCAGCTCCACCCGGCGCTCCTGCCAGATGTTGGGGACCGTGGCGGGCTTGGTGGCCAGGCCGGCACGGGCGCGCACGGCGTTGAGGTCGGTTTGGGCAGCGGCGGTGTTGCCGATTTGCGCGGCGGCTTCGGCGTGGATGAGCAGGATTTCGCCGTAGCGCAGGATGCGGATGTTCTTGGGCAGGTAGTCGTTGTTGCCGCAATTGGCCTCCTTGGTGCGGCTGTGGTAGGCCTTGTAGCTGTAGCGGAAGTTCTCCACCGAGTCCTTGCTCGGGATGCGGAAACCGTCCCAGAGCACCGTGCCGGTGGAGCGCTGCCCGGCCGGGGCCGTGGGCTGGATGAAGATGATGCTGCCGGCCTTGCGCACGTCGTTGGGCTCGTAGGCATTCACCAAATCGGTGGTCGGGTTGTTGAAGCCGAAGCCCAAATCGGCCCAGCCGCCGCGGCCGCCGGAGCGCGGGCCCTGGCTCACGGTGTAGAGCTGCACGGCTGAGTTATCGCAGGAGGCGTTGATGCCCGCCTGCACCTCAAAAACCGACTCCGAGCTGTTGGCTCCCACCGTGCGCCAGATGTCGGCATAAGTCGGGTAAAGGGCGTAGGCGCCCGAGCGGCCCTGCACGATTTCATTCGTCAAATCGAAGGCCTTCTGATAATTTTTCTGGTAGAGGTACACCTTGGCCAGCATGCCCTGGGCGGCGGCTTTGGTGGCGCGGCCGGTTTCGGTGGCGCCTTTCAGCGGCAGGTTGTCCACGGCAAACTGCAGGTCGGCGATGATGAAGGCGTAGATGTCGGCCGCCGTGGCCCGCTGCTGGAACTGCGGGTTGTTGATTTCCGCCGCCGCCGGCACCCGGTCAAGCTTGGGCACGCCGCCAAACAGGCGCACCAGGTTGAAGTAGAAGTAACCGCGCAGGAAGCGCACCTGGCCCAGCAGGTTGTTTTTCACCGCATCGGCAGCGGGGCTGAGCGGGATTTTATCCAGCGCCTGGTTGGCCCGCGAAATGCCCGCGTAGTAGCCGTTCCAGGCGTTGTTCACGGTGCCGTTGGTGGGCGTCAGCGTGAAGTTGTCGATGGTGAGGGCGTCTCCATAGTCATTGGGCGTGCTGCCCTTGTCGGCATCATCGGAGGCAATATCGGTGAGGATGACGAACTGCAGGCCGTTGATATCCGGCCCGAACCCGCCCAGGTACATGGCGTTGTACACGCCATCGACCAGCTTCTGGGCGGCGGTGGGGTCGGTGCGGATGGCATCCTCGCTGAGCTGGCCCTGGGGCGGCACGTCGAGGTAGTCTTTACAGCCGCTGACGAGGGCCAGCGACAGGGCCAGCGCGGCCGTGCCGGCGCGGCGGGGGAGGGCGGAGAAATGTGGTTTCATACGCTTGATGGTTATTGCTGGTGGGAATAGAAGGAACGTAAAACAGAACGTCATGCAGAACGGAGCGCAGCGAAGTGAAGCATCTCGCGTGTGGCAGTAAATCAATCGCTAAGAAAAAATCAGTGGTAGCACGCGAGATGCTTCGCTGCGCTCTGCATGACGTTCTGCTGTTCTTCTATTGTTCTGTTGATTTATTTGAAGTTGACGTTCAGCCCCAGGGTCACGGTGCGGCTGGTGGGGTAGGTGGTGGCTTCGATGCCCGAATCGAGCGGCCCGCCGGCCAGCTCCGGCGTGAAGCCGGTGTACTTGGTGGCCGTAAACACATTCTGGGCGGCGGCGTAGATGCGCACCGAGGCCAGATGGGCCTTTTCGAGCGCCGTGCCGGGCACCGTGAAGCCCAGCACCACATTGGTGAGGCGCAGGTAGGAGCCCGATTCCAGGAAGTAAGTGGAGTTGGGCATGCTCTGGGTGAGGGCGCTGGGGTCGGTGTTGGAGTGGTTGGTGGCCGTCCAGCGGCTGTCGGCGAAGCTGGCTTCCACGTTGTCGGTGATGGCGTTGCGGAGCTGCTTTTTGGCATTGTACACCTTGTTGTTCAGGTTGCCCGAAAACACGAAGGAGAAGTCCACGTTGCGGTAGCTCAGCCCGCCGTTGATGCCGAAATATACCGGTGGCTGGTACGAGCCGAAGTAGCTGCGGTCCTTCAAGTCCACCACGCCATCGCCGTTGGTGTCGGCGTATTTCAGGTCGCCCACCTTGGGGTTGAAGGTGGAGCGCGGCCCGCTGGCAATTTCGTCGGTGCTCTGGTACACGCCGATGGCGTCGAGCAGGAAGAAGCTGCCAGCCGCCACGCCGTTGTCGGACTTGGTCACCAGGTTGGTGCCGCCAAACAAGGCCTGGCCGCCGTTCAGGTTGGCAATGCGGTTCTTATTGAAAGTCGCATTCACCCCGATGTTGTAGCTCCAGTCGGGGCTGGTGCCAATGGCGGCGCGGTAGTTCAGGGCTGCTTCCACGCCACGGTTGGTGATGGTGGCGGCATTGGTAATGAGCTGGTTATCGGGGTCGCCGAAAATGCCGGGGATGTTAATCGGAATCAGCGCATCGGTGGTTTTCTTGTCGTAGTAAGTCACCTCGCCGGTCAGCTTGTTGTCGAGGAAGCCGAATTCCAGGGCCGCGTCGTATTCCGTGGTGGTTTCCCAGCGCACGTTGCCGTCCTTGATTTGGGTGATGGTGGCGCCCAGCACGTTCTGGCCGTTGAACACGTAGGGAATGTTGGAGTTGGCCGTCAGCACGTAGGAGTTGGCCGGAATCTGGTCGTTGGCGAGCTGGCCGTAGCTGGCGCGCAGCTTCAGGAAGCTCAGCGTCTTGTTCTCCTTCAGGAAATCCTCGTCCGAAATCACCCAGCCCAGGCCCAGCGACGGGAAAAACCCGTTGCGCCGGTTCGAGGCAAATTTGGACGTGGCATCGTGCCGCAGGTTGGTGGTCAGCAGGTAGCGGCCCTTGTAGGAGTAGTTAATCCGGCCCAGGAACGAGATGCGGCGGTCTTTCGACGGCAGGCCGGGGTCGGGGTTGTTGGGGTCCACCGGGTTGTTGATGGCCGAAGTGGGGTCGCCGGTGTTCAGGTACCACTGGTTGGGGTCGGCGGGCACGTCCTTGCGCGCGCCGGAGAGCGGCGTGGTCATGCCTTCCTCGGTCACGGTGCCGGCCAGCACGGTCAGGTTGTGGTCCTGGTTGAAGGTGCGCTGGAAGGTGGCCGTGTTTTCCCAGAGGTAGCGGTAGGCGTTGGTCTGCGTCACGGCCAGGTTGCTGCGCGGGTTGCGCTGGTTGCCGCCGGTGGTGAGGAACGTGGCCCCGTCGTTGTTGTACTGGTAGTCGTAGGTGCGGTTGTTGTTCGACATCAAATCCACGTTGAAGGCCGAGCGCAGCGTGAGCCATTCCACGGGCCGCACGTCGATGCCAATGTTGCCCTGCAAGCGGTTGTCGAGGCTTTTATTGTCATTTTTCTCGATGTCCAGCACCGGGTTGCCCACGTTGCCGAAGGCCGAGGTGTTGCCGTACAAGCCATTCACTTTGCTCGGAATAATCGGGGCGGCCCGGTAGGCGTTGCCGTACGCCGCGTTCAGGTTTACCGCCCGCGTATCGGCGTGGCTGAACGAGGCATTCGAGCTAATCGTGACCTTGTCCGAGAGCGTAAACGCCGTGTTGGAACGCACCGTCAGGCGCTGAAACTTGTTGTTAATCACCGTGCCGTCGTCCTGCAGCAGGTTGCCCGAGAAGTAGTATTTCACGTTCTCCGACGCGCCCGATACGGCCAGATTATGGTTCTGGTAAGTACCGTGCTTCAGGATTTCATCGTACCAGTTGGTCGAAGCTGGATTGGTCGGAATTACCGTCGTGGGTGCCGTGTCTTTCAGGTAGTTGGTGTACTGTCCGGCGTCGGCCATCTTCACCAGGTGGGCGGCTTCCTTAAAACCCACCGTGCCGCTGTAGCTCAGCACCGGCTTGCCCAGCTTGCCCTGTTTCGTGGTCACGATAATCACGCCGTTGGCCCCGCGCACGCCATAAATGGCGGCCGCCGAAGCATCTTTCAGCACGTCAATCGAGGCGATGTCGGCATTGCTCAGGTTGCGGATATCAGTCGTTTGCACGCCGTCCACCACGTACAGCGGCTCGGCCCCGCCCAGCAGCGTGCCCGTGCCCCGGATGCGCACTTTGGGCTGTGCGTTCGGCGTGCCGTCGCTGATAATCTGCACGCCGGCCACCTTGCCTTGCAGGGCCTGGGTGGGCGTTTGCACGGGCTGGTTCACGATTTCGGCGCCGTCCACGCGGGCCACGGCGCCGGTCAGGTCCTGGCGGCGCTGGGTGCCGTAGCCCACTACCACCACCTCGTTCAGCGCCTTGGTATCGGGGGCCAGCGCGATGTTAATCGTGGTTTGGGTGCCCACCACCACTTCCTGCGCCGCGTAGCCCACAAAGGAAAACACCAGCGTGGTGCCGTCGGGCACGGCGATGGAATATTTGCCGTCCAGGTCGGTCTGGGTACCGTTGGTGCCGCCTTTGATGATGACGTTGACGCCGGGCAGGCCCGCGCCTTTCTCATCGACCACGCGGCCCGTCACCGTGGCGTCGGCCGGCGCTCCGGGGGCCTCGGGCGCGACCAGCGCCGCCGCGGGCCGCAGAATAATGCCGTCGTCAATGACCTTGTAGTCGATTTTCAGCGGCTCCAGCAAGTCGTTCAGCAGCTGGGCCAGGGGCTGGCCCACGGCGTTCACCGTCACCCGCCGGCTGGCCCCGATGAGCTGCCGGCTGTACTGAAAGTGCACCTTGGCCTGGGCTTCAATCTTGCTCAGCACCGTGGCCATTCGTTCGTCGGTGGCTTGCAGCGTGATGGGCTGCTCCAGAATGGGCTGGGCCGCCGACGCCCGCGCCGTGCCGATGCCGGCAAACAGGCACAGCAGCAGCCCGGGCAGGAGCGCCAGGCGTTTGCAGTACCGTAAAAGAGGTGGGAATTGTAAGGGAGTTGACATAGGGAGATGAATGGTTTGGTGGGAAGTTTTGAGAGGAGCCAGCCGCAATAGCCCTGCGTGTTTCAGCAGCAGCGGCGCTGTTGATTTCCGGAATCGATTGCAGGAAATTAAAGCATAGGCAATTGGGCGTGAAGGCGAGACTGATTATTCGACCTGGCAGGGCTGGCTATGAAACAGAATGTGGCCATCAACCTTTTCGTAGGTCGCCCCCAGGGTTTCGCACAGCATGTCGAGCTTGGTAAACAGGGGCTCGTCGCGCAGGCTCAGGTTGATGGTGCAGTTGTGCAAAGCCCTGGCGTCGTACATGATAGATACGCCGTAAGCCTTTTCCAGCGCCGTTAGCACCTCCGCCACGGGCCGGTCGTTAAACACGAAAGACTGCGGCGCCACCAGTGCGGGCGTCGGCACCAGCTCGCGCCGTAGCTGCCGGCGCGCCGGCGAGTACACGGCCTGCTGGTTGGGCAGCACCACCAAGCTGGCCGGGGCGGTGTTGGCGGCAGCCACGCGCTGGCTCACGCGCACGGCGCCGGTGCGCACCTGCACCTGCACCTCGGCCTGTCCGGCGTAGGCCTGCACCCGGAAGCTGGTGCCCAGCACGGTGGTCACCACCTTGTCGGTGAACACCAAAAACGGGTGCTGCTTGTCGTGAAACACGTCGAAAAAAGCCGCCCCTGTGAGGTAGGCTATCCGGCGGTTGCCCCGCAGCTGGCGCTGGTACTTCAGGGTGCTGGCCGGGGCCAGGGTCACCGCGCTGCCATCGGGCAGGGCCACGTGCGTTTCGTAGGCCGACGAATTGGTGAACACCTGCCAGGAGGTCGGCGCGGCTGGTTTTGGGGTTACCAGAGGTTTAGGGGGCCATCCGGCCGCCCATTGCACGGGCAGGCGGGCCACCTGCAAGCCCACCAAACTCACTCCGATAACCAGCGCCGCCGCTGCCGCCCAGCGCACCCGAGCGGGCCACGACGCCCAGCCGTCGGGCAGTGCCGCTTTCGGGGATGTATCGAGAAACGATGAAGCGGGGGCTGTTTGCCGGTTGATGCGCTGCCAGACCGTGGCCATCAGCGCCTCCTTCTCGGCGGGCGACAAGTTGAACTCCTGCTCCGCGCCGAGGCAGCGGTACCAGGCTTCAATGCGCTGAATTTCGGCGGGGGTGCACGCGCCTTGTTGGTAGCGTTGCAGCAGCGTACGAAAATCTGACTGGTTCATGGCAGTGCCGCCGTAAGGGTGCTGGCTTAATAGTCAAACAACTCCTGCCAGCCCCCTAAACCCGGAAGCAAAAAAATGCGCAGTGAGCCGAATTCTTATGCTGACGAACAAAGAATCAATGTAATAGCTAATTGATGAGCAGGTACTTATTGCAGTAGTAACAAAATGAGCGGGACCAGAAAATCTTTGAGCGAAACGCGCAGCAGCCTCAGGGCCCGGGTGATGTGGTATTCCACAGCTTTGGGCGAGAGCTTGAGCCGCACCGCAATCTGGGGCACCGTCTGGTGTTCCAGCCGGCTCAACTGAAAAATCTCCCGGGTGTGGCCTGGCAGGTGCGCCAGGCCCACATTAAGGGCCGATGACAGGTCGGCGGCCGCGATTTCTTCTTCCGTGCGGCGGTCGGCTTCCTCGGCCACGGTGCGGCGGTAGGCCACGTAGCCGGAGTGGGTCAGCTTGTTTTTAATCAGGTTGATAACCCGGTATTTCACGGCCGAGCCCAAATATTCCCGGAGCTTCTGAATATCGGCGGTTTCGCGCTTGTGCCAGAGGGCGGCAAACAAATCCTGCACGATTTCTTCGGCTACCTCGCGCGAGTTTATTTTTCGAAAAGCCTGCTCCAGCAGCAGAAACCCGTAGCGATGATAGATTTCCGCGAAAGCCTGCACATCGCCCCGCCGCAGGGCCTGCACCAGCGCGCTATCATCCCAGGAAGCGTACAGCCTCGGATGACTTTGTGCTTGGTTGCCAGGTGATTGCATTAGTGAGTGATAAGCCAGTTACTGCATCGGTTTGGGAGTGCGGCAGCGGTGGATTTCCGTATACGGTTTGAATATAATAAGAGGCAGTAGTACGCTATCAATGGAGGCCGAATAATTATTGCAGGTTCCCCAAGTACTGTCGAGTTGGACGGCTTTCGCTTCGGCCCGCTGGCTCGCAAGTGCCGACACCGGACCCCCTCCCAAGCGTGTATACATATTGATATATTGGAAGTAGATTGGCCCAGGCGAAGCAAAAGATTATAGCGGTGTTCAGGCACAGCGTTGTGTGCATTTTCAAGGTTCAGGTTTCTCACCAGCATCGGCTATTCCCTGCTCAGATGGGCCCCGTGCTGGCTTCGCAAAGCGCCTGTGCGAGTCCTTCGGAGCAGACGTCAATACGCCCAACTTGTGTAAAGGAGCCAGAGGAGAATTCTTCACTATAAAAAATAAATAGTGAATATTTAATGTTAGTCATTTTGAAAATGCTTTTGTATTTTTAAGTTGCTGAAGATTAAGTGAAAAGGTATTTTTATCTTGTTATTTTACAATTTAAAAATAAATTCATTATATACGTTTGTCAGCAATCCCCTTATATTAGTGCCTTGATTCGCTGCTACTCACTCTCTAAGGAGTGCCATTGATTTCGGGTCAGGCCGCGTAGGCAAATGGCCGTTGATGTTTGCTTATTTCTACTACATGTCCCAAAACTTACTTGTTTATCGACTCCTGTTTTTAGTGTTGTGTGGGCTGTGGGTAGGGGGCTGCGTGTCGCAGCGCCAGCTACCCTATTTGCAGAGTCCCAGCTATTCGGCGGCGAAGCCGGTGGAGGTAGCCAACGCCCGCGCGGTGTACCACATCCAGGCCAACGATGTGCTTTCCATCCGGGTCCAAAGCGCCCAGACCGAATTTAATGAGCTGTTCAACATCTCGGATACCCGCTCCTATTTGGGAGGCGACCCCAGCGCGCTGTACCTGACGGGATACTCGGTGAATCCGGACGGGCAAATTAACCTGCCTACGGTCGGCAACGTGGCGGTGCAGGGCCTCACCGTAGAGCAGGTGCAGGCCCTGGTTCAGAAAAAAATTGACGCTTACGTGACGAATAAGGGGGCCAACGTGCTGGTCAAGCTCCTCAGCTTCAAGCTCACGGTGCTCGGCGAGGTGCGCAATCCCGGCCGCTTCCTCATCTACAACGGGCAGGCCACGGTGCTGGAAGCCCTGGGCCTGGCGGGCGACCTCACCGAGTTTGGCAACCGCCAGAACGTGAAGCTGGTGCGCCAAACTGACAAAGGCGCGGAAGTGGTGCTGCTGGACCTGACCAACCCCGACCTGCTGCGCTCGCCCTACTACTATATGATGCCCAACGACGCGCTGTATGTGGAGCCGCTGAAGGCCCGCACCAGCCGCGCCAACGCCAATAACCTCGGTATTGTCTTTGGCGGTATTTCGGCAGTGGTACTGCTCCTCAGTTATTTGCGCACGAACTGAAGCCTGTTGGATTGTTTCGCTTTATTCTTTGCTCAGCATGAATTCGACCCCATCTCCGACCTCAACGCCAGTATCTGACGAGATTGACCTGAATGCGTTGTTTTTCCGGTTGCGCCACCGTTGGCCGCTGTTTGTGGGCGGGTTGGCGTTGGCCGCCCTGCTGGCCTATGTGTACCTGCAGGTGTCGCCCCCGGTCTACGCCTTCCACGCCACCATGCTGCTCGGCGACCAAACGTCGGGCTCGCGCAAGGCGCAGGAGCTGCTGCAAATGCTGGAAGTGCGCGATAAAGGCATGAAAATGGAGGACGAAATCGGCCTCATTACTTCCTCCGGCATGGTGCGGCAGGCCGTGAGCCGGCTGCCCTACGCCGTGTCGTACTACGCCGTGCCCAATACCTGGCTCAACCAGTTCCGTCCGCTGCAAGTGCGTGAGCAGCCCGCCGGGGCGCTGCCCTTCCGGGTGGCACCCAACTGGGCCGTGCCGCAGCTCACGGGCGTGCGCCTGTTTGTGACGCCGGCCGGCCCGGGCCGCTACCGGGTGCAAGCCAAAGCCTCCAAAGGCCAGCTGAATAAACTGGGCTCGGGCGAGCTGGTGCGCGACGTGCAGGACGTAGACATCGACGAAACCGTGGCGGCCGGCGACACGCTCCGCACTCCGCTGGTATGCGTGGTGCTGACCCCGGAGCCGGGCGCAAAATTCGAAGCCAATGGAACGAAGTATTTCTTCAAGCTGAATGGCCTGGGCGATGCCATGGGGCGCTACGCCGGCACGCTGGCGGTGAAGCCCATCGACCACGAGTCGCGCATTGTGGAGCTGCAAGTCAAGAGCTCGGTGCCGGGCCAGGCCACCGCGTTTCTGGACACGCTCATGGCCGTGTACGCAACTAACGACCTGCACGAAAAAAACGTGACGGGCCAGAAAACGCTGGCTTTCCTGGACGATAAGATTGGCAAGCTGGCCGGCACCCGCCGGCAGGCGGCGGGTGCGCTGGCCACGTTCCGGTCCACCAGGGGCGTGGTGGACGTGGGCGCGCAGTCATCCTCGGGCATTCAGCAGCTCAGCACATTGGAAACGGCCCAGGCGCGGGCCATCACCAGCCGCAAATACTGCCAGAACATGCTCAATTACCTGCGCGACAACCAGGGCATCGACCAGCTGATATCGCCCAGCAGCGTGGGCATTGAAAACTCTGTGCTCGACAACCTCATCCTGCAGCTGCACCAGATGAACACCCACCGGGCCGAGCTGGGTGTGAACGCCAGCGCCATCAACCCGGCGGTGAAAAAGCTGGACGAAACCATTCGCGCCACCAAGCAGTCGCTGGCCCAGCTGCTGACCAACATGAACCAGGCCGCCGAAATCGGCCTGCGCGACGTGAACAGCCAGCTGGCCCAGGTACGCAACCAGATAAGCCAGATGCCGGAAAACGAGCGGCAACTGGCCGCTCTGAAAAGCGCAAACGACTTCAACGACAAGAACTACACGTTTCTGGAAGAAAAGCGCAACGAAGCGGCCATTGCATTGGCTACCAATGCCTCGGATAAACACGTGGTGGATAGTGCCCAAATGGCCGGCAGCGGCCCCGAGGCGCCGAAGCCCCTGTTGGTGGCACTGCTGGCGCTGCTGGCCGGCCTGGGGGTGCCCACCGGCCTGGGGCTGCTGCTGGAGCGGGCCAACCGCCGCGTGCAGCGCCCCGAAGACCTGGCCTCCATCACCACCATTCCGATGCTGGGCATGGTGGCCCACGGCACCAAGGACGACGCCGAGCTGAACAATCCCAAAGGCGCCCTCGCCGAGTCGTTCCGCTCAATCCGCATCAACCTGCAATACCTCTCGGACGGGCGCAATAAAAAGATAATCGGCGTCACGTCGTCGGTGCCGGGCGAGGGTAAAACGTTCTGCGCCGTGAACCTGGCCTCGGAGCTGGCGGCGAGCGGCCGGCGGGTGCTGCTGCTGGAATGCGACCTGCGCCGCCCCACCGTGGCCAACTACTTTGGCAGTCCGCAAGGCCCCGGCCTGTCCGCTTACCTATCGGGCGAGGCTTCTTTGAACGAGGCGATGAGCGCCAGCGGCGTCGACAACCTGGACGTGGTATGCTGCGGGGCCATCCCGCCCAATCCCATGGTGCTGCTGGAAAGCCGCGCCATGGACGCTCTGGTGGAGCAGATGCGCGCCGAATACGACTACGTGGTGCTCGATACGCCCCCGATGGGGTACGTGGCGGAGTTTTTCGTGCTGCTGCGCCATTTCGACGCCAGCCTGTACATCGTGCGCCAGAATTATACGGCCAAGGACATGCTGAGCCAGATTGACGAGCTGTACCGCGCCAACAAAGTATCCAACATATACACGGTGCTCAACGACGTGAATTTCGCCAAAACCTACGGCTACAGCCACAAGGCCAATGCCTACGCCTACGGCTATAGCCGGTAGCCTATTGGGCTGTTTTAGTTGTCAGTTGCTCGTGGTTAGTGTGCAGGCAACATATTGACTAACAACTACCAACTAACAACCCGTTTACTGTTAAGCGACTGCTCAGTGCTACGTTTTTCGCTGTTTTCGTTATGACGACCAGTTCACAATCGGCTCCTTTGGGCGTTGCGGCCCTCCGCGGCATCAAGTGGACCACGGCCGCGGCCGTGGTTACGGCCGTGCTGCAAGTGGGCTATACCGCCGTGATGGCCCGCCTGCTGGACCCCGCCGCCTTTGGGCTGGTGGCGCTGGCGGGCGTGGTGCTGCGCTTCGGGGGCTACTTTGCCGAAATGGGCCTGGGCCACGCCCTGGTGCAGCGGCCCAAGCTTACTGCCAATGATTTGCGGGCCACCTTCACGGGTTCGCTGCTGCTGGGCGCGGTGGTGGCGGGGCTGTTCTGGCTGCTCGCGCCGCTCTCGCTGCTGGTGCTGAAAAACCCGGCGGTGGTGCCGCTGGTGCGGGCCCTGGCCCTGGGGTTCGTGGTGGCGTCGCTGGGGCTCACGGCCACCAGCGTGCTGCGCCGCGAGATGCGCTTTGAGGTGTTGGCCAAACTCGATGTCCTGGCCTACGTGCTGGCCTACGGCGGCGTGGGCCTGGGCTGCGCCTGGGCCGGGGCCGGGGTGTGGAGCCTGGTGGCAGCCAGTCTGGCCCAGCAGCTCATCACCAGCGTGGGCACCTACGCCGTGGTGCGGCACCCGCTGCGGCCGCTGTTTGGCTGGCAGCATTATTCGGCGCTGGTGGGCTACGGCAGCCAGGTGTCGCTCATTAGTTTTCTGGAATTTATCAACGGCAACCTCGACACGCTGCTCATTGGGCGGCTGCTGGGGCCGGTGGCGCTGGGCCTCTACAATCGGGCGTTTATGCTGCTCTACCTGCCCATGTACTTCCTCACGAACAGCGTGGCCAAAGTGGCTTTCCCGGCGTTCAGCCAGGTGCAGCAGGACGTTCCCCGCCTGCGCGGGCTGTACCTGCGCAGCAGCACGCTGGTGGCCACTTTGGTGCTGCCGCTGTGCGCGGGCGTGGCCGTGGCCGCCCCCGAAATGGTGCGGGTGCTGCTGGGCCCCAAGTGGGATGCCTCCATTCCCGTGCTGCGGGCCTTGTGCGTAGCCATTCCCTTGAGCCTGACCACGATGTTTGCCGGAATTGTGGCCGATGCCCGTGCCAACCTGCGGCGCAAAGTGGTGTTGAATGTCGAGTTTATCCTGTTGCTGGTGGGCTTGTTCTGGCTGCTGCGGGGCTACGGCATCGTGGGCATAGCGGCGGCCATTGGGATAGGGGAGGTGGTGCGCACGCTCTTATATATGCGCATCACGCATAAAGACCTGGCCGTGGGCTATCCGGCCTTGTTTGCCATTTACCTGCCGGGGCTGCGCAATGCCCTGGTGGTGGGGGCCAGCATCCTGCTCGCCTCGGTGGCGCTGCGCGGGCTGGACTGGCCAAGGCTGGTGGTATTTGGCCTGCAAATGCTAACCGGCGCCCTGGCCCTGAGCGGCCTGCTGCTGCGCTGGCCCTCGCCCGAGCTGCGGCCCATGATAATAAAAGCATTGCGGCGGCTGGATACCACGCCGCGGGCGCCCGAGTGGAGCCGCACCGGCCTGCGCCGCTACGCGGACTGGCTCGACCCCGTAGCCGCTCGCGCCGACAGCTCTTTTGACACTTCATTGGGCGTTCCCGCCCCGCTGATGTCATGAATATTCTGCTTGTATCGATGATGGTGCCGGAGGCACCCAGCGGCGTGCGGGTTCATTACCAGCGCCTGGCGGCCGGGCTGCGGGCCCTGGGGCATACCGTGACGGTGCTCACGCCGGCCGGTGCCAGCCGGTGGCAGTCGCGCCCCTGGGGCGCGCTGCGCCGCCTGCTGGCGCTGGCTGGCCCGGCAGGTGAGCACCTGGGCGGCGAAATCCACAGTTGCGCCAACATTTTCAGCGCCCTCGACCGTGGCATTACTTACGACGTGGTGAATGCCCAGGACGCCACCACCGGCTGGCTGCTGCGCCAAGCCCTGGGCCGCCGCGTGCCGGTGGTGGTCACCGGCCACTTCAACGACCACCCCGGCCAGGAAGTGGTGCGGCAGCTGGGCCTGCGCGGCTGGGCGGCCCGCACGGTGGTGCGCTGGCACAATTTCTTTCTGGGCCGGGCCGAGCATTTCGTGAGCGTGTCCGGCTATGTGCAGCTCCGGGTGGCCCCTTTGCTGCCAGCCCAGTCCCGGCACAAAGTGGTGCCCCACGGGCTCGATTTGCAGAAATTTGCCGCTGTGCCCGCCGACGCCGAGCTGCAGGCCCGGGCCGCCGGCCGCCCCGTGCTGCTGAATATTGGCCACCTTGAAGGGCGCAAAAATCAGATTTTTCTGCTGGCCGTGGCCGAAGCCTTGCGGGCCCTGCGCTCCGACTTCCTGCTCGGCCTGGTGGGCACTGGCCCCGACGAAGCAAGGCTGCGGGCTCGCATCGCGGCCGCCGGCCTGCAAGATGTGGTGTGGCTGGCCGGGCACCGCGCCGAAGTAGCGCCGTTGCTGCGGGCCAGCACCCTCTATGTGCACGCCGCCACCAACGAAAGCTTTGGTCTGGTGCTGCTCGAAGCCATGGCCTGCGATGTGCCGGTGCTGGCCATGGGCGTGGGCGCCGTGCCAGAAGTACTGGCCCACGACCCCGAAGCCCTGTTTGCTCCGGCGGCCACACCCGCTGCCGTGGCCGAGCGCCTGCACCGGCTGCTGGCCAGCCCTGCCGCCCGGGCCGCGCTGCGCCAGCGCCAGCACGCCCACGCCACCGCCCGGTTCGACCTGCCCGCCATGCTGGCCAGCACGGTCGAAGCCTACGAAAGCGCCCGCCGCGCCGCCGCGCCCACCACTGCATCCCAGGCCGCGCGGCTGTCCCGGCCATCAAGCACTTCACCTTCGGCCGCGCTATGAAACTCTCCCTTCGCCCTTTCAAAATGCTGCTGCCGCTGCTGTTGGCGTGCGGGCTGGAGCAGGCCTTCTGGGAGTTCCTGGTGAAGGACTCCGACGACTCCAACCTGCTGCACTACGAGCTGGCAATGCTGATTCTGGGACTGGGCACCGTGCTTTGGTATTGGAAGCGCCTGGAGCCGACCATGAGCCGCGCCGTGCTATGCACGATGGCCTACCTGCTGGGGATGATGCTGGAGTCCTACGCCACGCACGGCACCTGGATAATTTACCTGCACGTCTTCTCTAAGGTGTTGTCCTTGTTTATGATATACGGCACCTATGCCTATTATTATAACCGGGGCATGCCGCCGCTGAAGCAGTTCGTGGGCATCCTTTTCGTGGTGCTGCTGCTCAACCTGGCTTTTATTCACCCCGAGGCCCTGAGTCTCAAGGCCTTTTTGGATAATGACCGGGGCTTTTCAGCCACCTCGGCCCTGATGCTGCTACTGCCCACGATGCTGTGCCTGAACTGGTACCTGCAGCGGGGCAATGGCCTGACAATGGGCTTGTTCCTGATGGGGCTTGGGCTGATTATTTTCCTGCAGCACCGCTCCGTGTGGATGGCCACGCTCATGGCCCTGCCCGTGAACCTGCTGGTGCTGCGGCGCGTGCCCAGCGCCCGCTTCTCGCTGCACCGCGTGTCGGCGCTGGTACTCGTGCCGCTGGCCATTCTCTTCGTGGGCGGGCTGGCCACAGTGCTGCAAAACCCGGCCGTCATCAAGAAATTCGAAACCAGCTACGAGGACATCACCAAGGCCGACAAGCAGGGCACCGGCAGCTGGCGCATCAAGCAAATGGAGTCCTACCAGCCCCTGGTGGCCGAGCGCCCGCTCATGGGCTGGCGGCTGGAAGGCTTCGAAGTGCCCATGCAGTTTTACGACCCCACTTCCGACCTGCCGATGTGGGCCGACGGTACGGGCCACCACTTCCACAGTTTCTACATGGACCGCCTGTTTTACTTCGGCTGGCTGGGGTTGCTGCTGGCCATTGTGCCGCTGTTTGTGCAGATTGTCAGGCGGCTGGCGTACCCGGCCCCGCTCACGGCCGAGGCCGCCGCGCTGGTGGGCCTGTTTGCGGGCTGCCTGGTATTTGGCCTTTCTTACGACTGGCCGCCCTATATGTACCCCCTGCTGGGGCTGATGCTGGCCGCCACCGCCCGCCCCAAGGCCGCCCCGGCCGCCCCGCAGCCCACCGTCATTCCCGAGCCTTCTTCCCGCTCCGAACCCGTTTTTGCAACCTAACCCCTTGCCGCTGTGAAACTCCTACGAATTCTGTGGCTGACAGCTCACCCGCACCCCAACGAGGGCGAGGTCGGCACTCCGTGGATAATTAGCCTGATTGCCCAGCTGGCCCGCCGGCCCAATGAAATAGCCCTGACTGTGCTGGGCACCGGCGCTGACATGGCCGAGCCCGTGGAATACTACGAGGCCGATGGCGTGAACTACATTTTCCTGAACACGCCGGGCCGGCGCCAGGACCTGGTCACGCTCTTCAGCCGCCGCGTGGCCATTCTGCGGGCTTACGTGCGGCACCACCACGAAGAATACGACCTGATTCACGTGCACGGCTCCGAGTCGCAGCTGCACGTGGCCACGGCCGGGCTGCCCACCCCGGCGCTGCTTTCGGTGCAGGGCATTGTGTGGGAATACCTGAAAGTGCTGCCTTTTGGCGACCCGCTGCGCCGGTTTATGTGGCTGGCGGCCAGCTACTACGAGCTGCGCTACCTGCGCCAGGTGCGCGATGTGTCGTGCCGCACCACCTGGGACACGGCCCTGAGCCGGCGCCTGAGTCCGGGCTGCCACGTCCACATCAACTGGGAAATGATTCGACCCCAGTTTTTTGAGCTGAACTGCGCCGCCGAGCCCGCCCCGGAGCCCGGCCGGCCGCACTTCCTGTTCCTGGGCGGCGCGCAGGTGATGAAAGGCTTTCGCGAAACGCTGGAAGCCTTCAACCTCATCCGACAGCAGATTCCGGCCAAGCTCATCATCGTGGGCCAGACCCAGCCCGAGCGCGTGCACCGCCACATCCGCCGCAAGCGCCTCACCGCCATCGGCCCCGACGACCTGGAGCTGCGCGGCATGCAAAGCATCGACGAGCTCCAGGAGCTGATGCGGCAGTCATTCTGCCTGCTGCATCCTTCTTATATAGATAACAGCCCCAACACGGTGTGCGAAGCCCAGGTGGCCGGCCTGCCGGTGGTGGTGACGCTGGTGGGCGGCGTGGGCTCGCTGGTGGAGCACGAGCGCACCGGCCTGGCTGCCCGCCTCGACCCCCGCGCCATTGCCGACCAGGTGCTGCGCCTCTGCGCCGACGAGCCCCTGCGCCAGCGCCTGGCCCAAGAAGCCATGCGCGTGGCCCGCGAGCGCCACGACCCCGCCACCATCACGCAGCGCACCCTGGATATTTACCGCGCCATTCTGGCGCGCGAAAAAGCGGGGACCGGCGCCCCCGCTGCCCCAGCCGCGGCGGCAATGCCGGTCGCGTCATGAGCGCGGCCCTGACACCGCCACTGGCCACGCCGGTGCTGTTCCTTATTTTTAATCGGCCCGATACCACGCGGGCGGTGCTGGCAGCCATTCGGCGCGCCCGCCCCACCCGGCTGTACGTGGCCGCCGACGGGCCCCGGCCCGGCCACCCCACCGACGCGGCCACCTGCGCCGCCGCCCGCGCCGTGGTGCTGGAGGGCATCGACTGGCCCTGCGAAGTGATGACCCAACTGCGTTCGCACAACCTGAACTGCGGCCAGGGCCCGGCGGCGGCCATCAGCTGGTTTTTCGAGCACGAAGAAGCCGGCATCATCCTCGAAGACGACTGCGTGCCCGTGCCCAGCTTCTTTGGCTACTGCCGGGAACTGCTGGCGCGCTACGCCACCGATACCCGCGTGATGCACATCGGGGGTAATAATTTCAGCCAGGAAGCGCAACGGCCGCTGCCACCGGGCGCCGACTCCTATTATTTCTCCACGCAGGTCAACAGCTGGGGCTGGGCCACCTGGCGGCGGGCCTGGAAGCTGTTCGATTTCCACCTCACCAGCTTTACTGAGCTGCGGCAGCAGGGCCGGCTGGATGGCTACTACAGCTCGGCGCTGGAAACCCGCTACCGCCTGGCCAAGATTGCGGGCGTGTTGCAGCTGCCCGTGCCGGCCCACGTCTGGGACTACCAGTGGCACTTTGCAGTGGCCGCAAATTCGGGTCTGTGCGTGGTGCCGGCCGTGAATCTGGTCGGCAACGTCGGCTTCGGCGACCAGGGCACGCACACCCTGGATGCCACCGACGAGCTGGCCAACGTGCCCACCGCCGAGCTGGCCCTGCCGCTGCGCCACCCCGCCTTCGTGCTGGCCGACCGGCCCCGCGACCGCCAGCGGTTCCGCGAGTTCCTGTTGAGCCGCGTGACGGCCAAACTACGCCGCGGCCTGGCCCGCCTGCGCCCCACCGCCGCGGCCGAACCCGTCGCAACGCCCGCTCTCACCCTTGTCCCTGCTTCGTCATGAACGTCCTGATTTCGGCTTATGCCTGCAACCCCACCTCGGGCGGCGAAAGCGGCTGCGGCTTCCACTGGACCTGGGAAACCATCCGGCAGGGGCATCGTGTGTGGTGCCTCACCCATCCCGATGGTAAGGCTGATATTGAACGGTTTATGGCCGAGCACCAGGCCGAGCTGGCCCCCGGCCAGCTGCAGGTTACCTACGTCCAGGTGCCGGCTTTGGTCGATTTTCTGCATCGCTGGCAGTTTGGCGTGTACCTGCACTACTTCGTGTGGCAATACCTGGCCTGGCGGCACGCCCGCAAGCTGAACCAGCAAGTAGCCTTCGACTACGTGCATCACGCCACCTACGCCAGCCTGCAAATGGGCTCCTGGATGTGGCGCCTGGGCCGGCCGATGGTTTTTGGCCCGGTGGGCGGTGCCCAGCGCGCGCCCAAGGCATTCAAAGCCTACCTGCCGGGCTGGTTCAAAACCGAAACCCTGCGCGACGCCATCAGCTGGCTCCTGATGACCTTCGACCCCAACGTGCGCCAAAACGTGCGCCGGGCCGCTGTGGTGCTGGTCAGCAACTCCGAAACGGCCGTGCTGGCCCGCCGCCTGGGCGGCAAGCGGGTAGAGCTGTTCCTCGATTCTGGCCTGCCCGAGTCCTTCATCTCGCCCGAATGCCCGGTGCGCACTCCCGGGCCCACACTGCAGCTGCTGTGGCTGGCCCGGCTGTTCCCGCGCAAGGCGCTGCCGCTGGTGCTCGATGCCCTCTCGCGGGTTGATGTGCGGGTGCCGTTTCACCTCACCGTCATCGGCGACGGGCCGCTCGGACCGCTGGTGCCCGGCTGGATTGCCCGGTACGGCCTGGAAGGCCGCGTAACCTGGCGCGGCAGCGTGGAATGGTCCGAAGTGCAGGCCGCCATGCTCAGCCACGACATCTTCCTTTTCGGCAGCCTGCGTGATGCTTTTGCTGCCCAGTTCCTGGAGGCCATGGCCACCGCCCTGCCCGTCATCACCCTCGACCACCAGGGCGCGCACGACTTCATTCCGGCCACCGCCGGCATCAAAGTGCCCGTCACCACCCCCCACGAAACCGCCACCGCCCTGGCCCGCGCCGTCGAGTATTGCTACGACCACCCGGTGGCCCGCGCTGCCATGGGCCGGGCTGGCTACGAGTTTGCCCGCACCCAAACCTGGCCGCGCCGCGCCGCCCGGCTGCAGCGGCGGGTGGCGCGCCTGCTGCGGCCAGCCGGCCGGCCCGCCAAAACCCATTCCGTGGCTGCCCAGCCCGCGCCCATCACCTGATTGCTTGCCCTTGAGCAGGGGCGAGGCCTCTGCCATTTCCCCCGTTGCTAATTGCCTGTGCCATGCTTTACATCGTGATTCCTGTTTTCAATCGGCTGGCGTTCACGCGCGATTGTCTGTTGTCGCTGCGGGCGCAAACGACGCTGGCTTTCCGCACCATCGTGGTCGACGACGGCTCTACCGATGGCACGGCCGAAATGCTGGCCCGCGAATTTCCGGAAGTGCTGGTCGAAACCGGCGACGGCAACCTCTTCTGGACTGCTGGCGTGAACCTGGGCATCCGCCGGGCCCTGGCCGAAGGGGCCACCCGCGTCATGACCCTCAACAATGACCTCGTGGCCGAGCCCGATTTTGTGGCCCAGATGCTGGCCGCTGCCGAAAGCCACCCCACCGCCGTCCTCGGCGCCCTGGAACTGGACCTGAATACCGGCGAGCCCGTTTATGGCGGCGAGCGCCTCGACTGGCTGCTGCACCGCCGCCACGATTTGCTGGCCGAATTGCCCGCTGCGGCCCGCCACGGCCTGCACCCCGTCACGTACCTGCCGGGCCGCGGCCTGCTCATTCCCCGGGCCGTGTTCGAGCGCATTGGGCTGTTCGATGAGAAACGCCTGCCCCATTACCTGGCCGATTTTGACTACACCAGCGTGGCCCGCCGCCACGGCTTCCCGGTGTATTGCAACTACGAAGCCCGCCTGCGCACCTACCCCGACGAAAGCGGCCAGGAGCAAACCCGCCGCGTGCGCAGCCTGCGCGGCTACTACCAGCACCTGTTCGGCATCAGAGGGGGCGGCAATCTGCGCAATTTCACCCACTTCGCCCTCAAAAATTGCCCCCGGCCCTACGTGCCGCTGTTCCTGCTCAACGGCTACACGCGCCGGCTGGTGGGCTATTTTTTGCACTAGCCGGCGCCCGGTGCCAGCCGCCGGCCAACGTCTACCGAGCAGGACTTATCCGCTTGCTTGCTGACAACCCAATCTTACCCACTGCTGCCGGTTTATTTTTCGCTCATGTCCGCTGCTTCGTCCGAAATTGCTGCTCCGGCTGTCAGCCGCCCCCCGCTGCGGGCGTTCAAGGTGCTGCACGTGCTGCACGCCCTGCGTTTCAGCGGAGCCGAAATTATGCTCAAAATTGCCGCGCCCGCGTTCCAGGAGCACGGTATTGAGCTGCACATCCTCAGCGACGTTCCTGCCGATGAGAGCGACTATGCCGACATCCTGACGGCGGCGGGTTACACCGTGCATTATTTGCCCTGTATCGAAGGCCGGCGGCCCAATTTGAGCGCCGTGCGCCAATTCCTGCGCCAACACCGCTTCGACGTGGTGCACAACCACACCGAGCAAAACTTCCTGTGGTACAGCCTGGCGGCGCGGCAGGCCGGCATCCCGCGCTTCGTGCACACCGTCCACAATAATTTCAATTTCCAGGGCCTGGTGCGCGTCAAGCGCGTGGCCTACCGGTTGCTGGCCCGGCGGCTGCTGGGCGTGCGGTTCGTGGCCATTGGCACCTCCGTGCAGGAAACCGAGCGGCGCGTGAGCTTCAACCCCACGGTGCTGGTGCCGAACTGGACCGACCCCGCCCGGTTTTACCCCGCCAAGTCGGTCGCTGAGCGCGCCGAGGCCCGCCAAAAGCTGGGACTGCGGCCCGATGATGTGGTGCTGGTATCGGTGGGCAGCTGCATCGAAAGCAAAAACCACCACGACATCTTCACGGCCCTGAGCTTGCTGGCGCCTGCCCTGGCGGCCCGGGTGGTGTACCTGCACATCGGCGATGGGCATCTGCACCAAGCCGAGCAGGCCCACGCCCAGTCGCTGGGGCTGCATGCCGAAGTGCGTTTCCTGGGGCAGTTGCAAAACGTGAGAAGTATCCTGATTGCCAGTGATATATATGTTATGCCATCTCGGTTCGAAGGACTGAGTATTTCGCTGCTGGAAGCCCAGAGCTGTGCGGTGCCAGCCGTGGTATACGACGCTCCGGGCCTGCGCGACCTCGTGCGCGATAATGAAACGGGCCGCCTTGTGCCGCCCACTCCGGCCCACCTAGCCGCCGCCATTGCTGAACTGGCAGCGCACCCCCGCCAGCAGGCCAGTCTGGGCCAGGCCGGGTACCGGCAGGCGCAAGAACAGTTCAGCTTGACCCGGTCGTTGCAGCTGTTGCTGGCCCTCTACGAGCCTGCCTGAACGGCCGCTCGGCGAGGCCATTTCGGGGGCATTTCGTTCGAAAGCCACAATTTTATAACAGGGTATTTACTCGGCCAAAAAACGCTGCTTACGGACTCGTACGCTAGTTTTTTTCGATTTTTTACATACCAACTTCACTGTATAATGCAAGATTTTTAATATTTTTTTACTAGAAATTTTGCCACTTAAAATCGGCAATTGTACATTTGCGTAAGACGGTGGGGTTAATTTTTGTAACTTTAATAAGATGCTGAGTATGAAAAAAGTCTTTTTTGTAGCAAATACGCTATTATAAATGGGACTTTTAGTAGGATTTGAAGGCGCATCCGCGTTTGCCAACCCCTTGCTAAAGCCGCCTGTTGAATAGCGAGCAAGGGCTGAGTCTTACTTCTGGATTAGCTAGAAGCATGATAGATAAAGATTTGTGGGTTGGTGAGGTGGTTGGCATTAGCCATCGCAGCTAAGCTTTGTTGTTTAGCAGTGAAAAATAGAATGGATTATATTACCTATATTATTTTAATAAAATAATGTAATAAAATACAGTTGGAGCTGCGTCTAAAAAGGGCCAGTAATTGGATTATGAATAATGTCCGAAAACACTTTTTTTAACTTACCGCTTAACGAATGCAAAATTCTAGTAGATTCTCGCTTACGGCGTCGGTACGGCGCTGCTTTTCTCTCCAACTGCTGCCTTGGGCTGGCAAGCTGTTTATCATGGTCCTATTCTTAGGCGCCAGCCCGGCGAGGGCCCAAGCCCCCAACCTCAACTATTCTGGCCCCCTCATCATCACCCAAGGTGGCACTTACTCAGGCAACTACCGCAGTACCGACTCTTCGGTGCCCGTTATCCAAATCAGGACCAGGCAGGCCGTTACTCTGCAGAACTGCACACTGGTGGGCCCCGGCGACCTGATTTTCTCGCCCGTGGACCACGCCGACCTGACGGTGCGCGAGTGCCGCGGCTACGGCACCACGCCCACCGCCGACAACACCGGGCGTGGCGTGTTCCTCTACATGCACCGGGGCCAAAACCTGGTGGTGGAGCACAACTACCTGGAAAGCAACCAGGGCATGGTGCTCGACCGCTGGACGGGCGATGGCACCAGCAGCCAAACGGTGAAAATCCGCTACAACCGGGCGTTCAACCTCGACGGCAGCTTCCGCAACAACCCCCAGCAGGGCACGGCCTGCTTCGCGTTGCTGAACACCGTGAATAATCTGGCCAACCTGGAAATTGCCTGGAACCAGATTATTAATACGCCGAACCAGAGCACGGTGAGCGACAATATGAACTTCTACGACTCGGGCGGAACCAGCGCCAGCCCGGCCCGGGTGCACGACAACTACGTGCAGGGCGCCTACCCCATACCGGCCACCAGCTCCAACTTCAACGGCACGGGCATGACCACCGACGGCGCCGGTACGACGGCGGCCACCTCCACGGGTTATGTGGAAATTGACAACAACCAGTTTGTGAGCACGTGCAACGGGGGCATCAACATTGCCTCGGGGCACGACGTGAACGTGCACAATAACCGGGTGGTGACCAGCGGCTACCTGCCCAACGGCGACAAGCTCAACAAGCTCTGGTGCGGCATTAATCCCTCCAACTACTACAGTTCGCCGGCGGCGGCGTTCGGGGCGAACATCCGCATTGCCGACAACACGGTGGGCTACGTGTGCTGGGGCCCAACGCTGCCCTTTACCAACCGTTTCGACATCGACCCGACGTACGCCAGCGTGGTGACGGGCAACGTCAACCTGCCCAACC
>NZ_JAGEMO020000055.1 GCF_017921975.2 Hymenobacter terricola | reverse complement strand
CCCAACGCTGCCCTTTACCAACCGTTTCGACATCGACCCGACGTACGCCAGCGTGGTGACGGGCAACGTCAACCTGCCCAACCCCGTCACGGTGCAAACCGAGCAGAACGAGTGGACGCTCTGGCTGCAGAAGATTCAGCAGAACGGCGTCACCCCCGGCCTCTCCGGCAGCACTACCCCCACTACGCCCGTAACTCCAGTTGCTGCGACTCCGGTAACCCCCGCCGCACCGAGCGGCGCTACCTTCTACCGCGCCTTTAACCTCGATGGTAACGCCCTGACTCTGGACGGCAACAACTGGGAAAGCGGCACCGCCCCCGACCTGCAAGTGAGTGGGGGCACGGGCTTTGCCAGCCAGGGGTCGACGTTGACGCCGGCCACGGACGCGAGCCGGGCGGGCATGATTCGCTCGAGCGTGTACGGCAACTCGGTGCAGCTGACGGTGGGCAACGTGCCCGGCGGGGCCTACCAGGTGTACCTG
>NZ_JAGEMO020000054.1 GCF_017921975.2 Hymenobacter terricola | reverse complement strand
CCTGCAAGTGAGTGGGGGCACGGGCTTTGCCAGCCAGGGGTCGACGTTGACGCCGGCCACGGACGCGAGCCGGGCGGGCATGATTCGCTCGAGCGTGTACGGCAACTCGGTGCAGCTGACGGTGGGCAACGTGCCCGGCGGGGCCTACCAGGTGTACCTGTATGTGTGGGAAGACAACAACGCGGAGACCTTCAGCGTGGCCGTGAACGGGCAGGTGGCGCAGGCCAACTACAACAGCGGGGCGGCCGGGCACTGGGACCGGCTCGGGCCCTACGCGGCCACGGCCACCGGGGGCAGCCTGACGGTGGCCACCAGCGGCGGCACGGCCAACTGCTCCGG
>NZ_JAGEMO020000053.1 GCF_017921975.2 Hymenobacter terricola | reverse complement strand
CGCGGAGACCTTCAGCGTGGCCGTGAACGGGCAGGTGGCGCAGGCCAACTACAACAGCGGGGCGGCCGGGCACTGGGACCGGCTCGGGCCCTACGCGGCCACGGCCACCGGGGGCAGCCTGACGGTGGCCACCAGCGGCGGCACGGCCAACTGCTCCGGCCTCGAAATCTGGCGCTCGGCCAATACGACGGGCGGTACTGGCACTGGTACATTCTACCGGGCAATCAACCTGGACGGGGGGGCGCTGACCATCGACGGCAACGCGTGGGAGGCGAGCACGGCGGGCAACTACGCGGTGAACGGGAGCGGGTACGGCAACCAGGGCCAGGCGCTGACGCCGGCCACGGACGCGAGCCGGGCATCCATGCTGCGCGATTGCCAGTACAGCAACAACCTGAACTTCAGTCTAACGGCCGTGCCCAACGGCACCTACCAGGTTTACGCCTACATCTGGGAAGACAACAACCCGGAGACGTTCAGCCTCAGCCTAAATGGGGCGGCGGTGGCCAGCAACCTGAGCACGGGCGCTGCGGGCTCGTGGGCCAAGCTGGGGCCGTATGTGACAACGGTGAGCAACGGCACCATCCAGCTCACCTCCACCGGCGGCACCGTCAACCTCTCGGGTGTGGAAGTCTGGAGCCAAACTGGTAACCGCAGCAGCGCCCCGGGTGTCAGCGCCAGCCTATATCCGAACCCATTGGTAGGCGGCCAGGCGGAAGTACACGTGGAAGCCACCGTAGCGAAGGCCGAGCAAGTGCAGGTAGAAGTGCTGAATTCGATGGGGGGGGCCGTGGCGAAAGCTACCCTAAGTTTCCCGGCCGGCAATTCCAGTCAGCCGCTGGCTGTGCCCAACCTGCAGCCCGGCCCCTACGTGGTGCGCTTTGCCAGCGGCTCATTGGTTGGTACCACCCTCACCCTGCTGAAGAAAGAGTAACCAAACCATCGGGTGTTTTCCCGCAAACACAAAAGGCCCATTCCTGCCAGGAATGGGCCTTTTTTTGTTCTACGGAATGCTGCCGGCTACTTCCATGCCGGCGCATATGGCAGCTGCCGGCGTCGAGCTGGCGGCATGCCCTGGGCCGGCCGGTGCGTTTGGGCGAGGGGTTGCCGGCAGGCACAGGAGTATTTTGGTGCGGCCTGCTGGCGGCAGCCGCAACCAGCCGGGTGCGAGCCCAACTAAATGCTCCACGGGTGCTGCATTCTCTGGCTTGTTAGCCACTCGAATAACATTTTTTTGCGACGCGGGTAACTAGGCCCAAAACGCCGCTCACGGTAATGTGCGCCTTGCTTTTAGCTTCATCATAAGGACATCTTCACTGTATAGTGCAAGATTATTTTTTGAGAAAGCTTGCCAGGTATACTGAGCAATTGTACATTTGCATAAGACGAGGGTATTCACTTTTATAACTTTAATAAGATATGAAGTACGAAATTGAACGTCGCAATAGCGAATAGGCTAGCGAGAATAGAAGTGAGTAGGGGGTTGGGACGGCCATCTGGACTAGATGGCCTCGCTGCAGAGCCACTGGATGACCGAGGGAGTGGTAGATAAGCTCTGCTTTGGAACTGGTTAATAGTATAATAAATAATATTTTGCGGGATTTATCATGTTTGGCGGTTCGCCAAGGCAGATAGCGGACGCAACTCGGCAACGAGTTGCCGGGTCAGGACATTATTATTTATTTATCTAAGGAACATAATATAATAAAATGCAGTTAGCAGGTTAATTGAGGAATTAGAAAAATTGTATTTTAAAAACAATTTCTGGAAAATACTTTTTAACTTACCACTTAGAGAATGCAAAATCACATTATGAGTTCGCTTACTGTGTCTATGCGGCGCAGTCAATTCCCTCAAGCGCTTCGCACGTTTGGACAATCGCTCCTGGTTGTACTTTTTCTGGTTGCTGGCCGGGCGCAAGCCCAGGCACCCAACCTCAACTATTCTGGCCCTATCACCATCACCCAAGGGGGCACCTACACGGGCAACTACCGTAGCACCAATTCTTCGGTGCCCGTTATCCAAATTGCCACTACGCAGCCCGTTATTCTACAGAACTGCACGCTGGTGGGCCCCGGCGACCTGATTTATTCGCCCCTGGACCACGCCGACCTGACGGTGCGCGAGTGCAGTGGCTACGGTGCGACGCCCACCGCCGACAACACCGTGCGCGGCGTGTTCCTCTATGCACACAAGGCCCAAAACCTGGTGGTGGAGCACAACTACCTGGAAAGCAACCAGGGCATGGTGTTTGACCGCTGGACGGGCAACGGCACCAGCAGCCAAACGGTGAGGGTGCGCTATAACCGCGCCTTTAACCTGGACGGCAGCTTCCGCAACAACCCCTCGCAAGGCACCGCGTGCTTTCTTCTGATGAACACGATTAACAACGTGGCCAACGTGGAGGTAGCCTGGAACCAGATTATTAATACGCCGAACCAGAGCACGGTGAGCGACAATATGAACTTCTACGACTCGGGCGGAACCAGCGCCAGCCCGGCCCGGGTGCACGACAACTACGTGCAGGGCGCCTACCCCATGCCGGCCACCAGCTCCAACTTCAACGGCACGGGCATGACCACCGACGGCGAAGGCACCACGGCGGCCACCTCCACGGGCTTCCTGGAGATTTATAACAACCAGTTTGTGAGCACGTGCAACGGGGGCATCAACATTGCCTCGGGGCACGACGTGAACGTGCACAATAACCGGGTGGTGACCAGCGGCTACCTGCCCAACGGCGACAAGCTCAACAAGCTCTGGTGCGGCATCAACCCGTCGAATTTTTACGGCTCGCCGGCGGCGGCGTTCGGGGCGAACATCCGCATTGCCGACAACACGGTGGGCTACGTGTGCTGGGGCCCAACGCTGCCCTTTACCAACCGTTTCGACATCGACCCGACGTACGCCAGCGTGGTGACGGGCAACGTCAACCTGCCCAACCCCGTCACGGTGCAAACCGAGCAGAACGAGTGGACGCTCTGGCTGCAGAAGATTCAGCAGAACGGCGTCACCCCCGGCCTCTCCGGCAGCACTACCCCCACCACTCCAACTACGCCCACTACCCCAACAACGCCAACCGTTCCCACTACCCCTCCGGTAACCCCCGCCGCACCGGCCGGCGCCGCCTTCTACCGCGCCTTTAGCCTCAATGGCCCCGCAATGACGATGGACGGCAACAACTGGGAGAGCAGCACGGCCACCGGCCTGCAAGTGACGGGTGGCAGCAATTTCGCCAACCAAGCCGCGACCTTGACGCCTAATACGGACGCGACCCGCGCCAGCATGATTCGCGCCAGCAAATACGGCAACCAGGTGCAGATGACGGTGAGCAACGTAGCCAATGGCGCGTACCTGGTGTACCTGTACGTGTGGGAAGACAACAGCCCGGAAACCTTCAGCGTGAGCGTGAACGGGCAAGCGGCCCAGAGCAACTACAACAGCGGCGCAGCCGGGCATTGGGACCGGCTCGGGCCCTACGCGGCCACCGTCACCGGGGGCAGCATCGCGGTGGCTACCAGCGGCGGCACGGCCAACTGCTCCGGCCTCGAAATCTGGCGCTCGACCACTGTCACGGTTCCTCCCGTTACCACGAATCCTCCCTCAACTACGGCCGGAACCTTCTATCGGGCCTTTAACCTCAACGGTACGGCTCAGACCATCGACAACAATAAGTGGGAGGCGGGCTCGAGCCTGCAAGTGAGTGGGGGCACGGGCTTTGCCAGCCAGGGGTCGACGTTGACGCCGGCCACGGACGCGAGCCGGGCGGGCATGATTCGCTCGAGCGTGTACGGCAACTCGGTGCAGCTGACGGTGGGCAACGTGCCCGGCGGGGCCTACCAGGTGTACCTGTATGTGTGGGAAGACAACAACGCGGAGACCTTCAGCGTGGCCGTGAACGGGCAGGTGGCGCAGGCCAACTACAACAGCGGGGCGGCCGGGCACTGGGACCGGCTCGGGCCCTACGCGGCCACGGCCACCGGGGGCAGCCTGACGGTGGCCACCAGCGGCGGCACGGCCAACTGCTCCGGTCTTGAAATCTGGAACGCACCCACCACTACTACTCCGACTACTCCGACCACTCCAAGTACCCCCACCGCCAGCCGCTTCTATCGGGCAATCAACCTGCACGGGGGGGCGCTGACCATCGACGGCAACGCGTGGGAGGCGAGCACGACGGGCAACTACGCGGTGAACGGGAGCGGGTACGGCAACCAGGGCCAGGCGCTGACGCCGGCCACGGACGCGAGCCGGGCATCCATGCTGCGCGAGTGCCAGTACAGCAACAACCTGAACTTCGGCCTGACGGCCGTGCCCAACGGCACCTACCAGGTCTACGCCTACGTGTGGGAAGACAATGCGCCGGAAATATTCAGCCTGGCGGTGAACGGAGTAAAAGTGGCTAGTAACATCAGCACGGGCGCTGCGGGCACCTGGGCCAAGCTGGGGCCGTACGTGACGACGGTGAGCAACGGCAGCATCCAGCTCACCTCCACCGGCGGCACCGTCAACCTCTCGGGTGTGGAGGTCTGGAGCCAGGCCACCAGCCGTAGCACCAGCACTTTGACCACCAGTGCTCTGACCACCAGCGCCGCTACCAGCCCGCTGAGCCTGTACCCGAACCCAGTGGTGGGCGGCCAGACGGAGGTACAAGTGGAAGCCACCGTGGCGAAGGCCGAGCAAGTGCAGGTGCAGGTGCTGAACACCATGGGTGTGAAAGTGGCACAGGGCACGCTGAGCTACCCGGCCGGCACCTCGAGCCAGCCGCTGGCCGTGCCGAACCTGCAGCCCGGCCCCTACGTGGTGCGCTTCGTGAGCGGTTCATTGGCCGGCACCTCCCTCAGCCTACTGAAGAAGGAATAGCCGGCCCGTTCGGCGCTTTTCCACAAAAGGCCCGTTCCTGCTCAGGAACGGGCCTTTTGTTGTTTGGCAGGGTTTTGGGGCAGTAGGACAAAACCTGCAAAGCATATTAACAATGATTTTTTATTCAATATTCGTGAATAATGAATAAAAAATCATTGAAAATTTAAAGATAATGTATTTAATTTGGGCGCCACAAAAGAGGTATTAGCTGGTGGTTCGCAAGTACTTGATGGGGGTAGCCCCACCGCAGCCCATGCGAACCACTAGCGGCCATTTTTTATCACTTCCACCCACATGGACAAAGACATACTGAAACGAATCCAGCGTCGCTCCGGCCGGATGCTTCGCGAATTAGTGCCCTACAACCTGCGCTACCGGCCAGTGGGCGTGCACCCCAGTAGCCAGCAGCTGGGCACGCAGCCGGGCAGCCGGGCCATCTACCAGGAAGTTATACCCGCCCATGTCTCGCAGCTCGAGGTATCAGATGAGTTTTACGGCTTGTGCGTGGATTATGACAAGCCCCAGCGCTCCGAGCAGGTAGTGCCCGCGTTCGTGCTCACCCTGGAGCAGGGCCGCGTCTACGCCGACAATTTCGACAGCGTAGCGGTGATTGCGGCCGACGGCCGGCTGGTGGGCGACGCCTCGTTTCAGTTTGCCAAAAAGGCGTGGGGCCTGATTCAGCCCGAAGACAACAACATTTTTCGGCAGCGATATTTTTTGCCGCCCGTGCCGGTGGCCGGCACCGTGTGCAGCCTGCTCTCGGGCGGCGGCGCGGGCACCGGCAACTACTCGCACTGGCTGCTCGACTCGCTGCCCCGCCTGCACCTGGTGCGGGAGGCCGGCCTGTGGGATTCCATCGATTATTTCCTGGTGTACGACCGGAACAACGGCTTCGTGCGCGAAACCCTGGGCTTGCTGGGCGTGGCCCCGGAGCGCATCATTGACGTGCAAACTCACCGCCACCTGCAGGCCGACCGGCTGGTGGTGCCCTCGGCGGTGCGCGGGCGCGGGCGGCACTTTCCGCGCTGGACGTTTGAGTTTATGCGCACGGCTTACGACGAGGCCCGCCGCCAGGTCACGCGCGCGTTCAACCCGCTGGTGTACATCAACCGCCGCGACGCGGCCGTGCGCCGCATCACCAACGAAGACAAAATGCAGGACCTGCTGCGCCCGTACGGCTTCGAAACCTACCAGCTGAGCGAGCTGAGCTTTGCCGAAAAAGCGGCGTTGTTTGCCCAGGCCCGTGTCATCGTATCGCCGGTAGGGGCGGGGCTGGCCGGTATCGGTTTTTGCAAGCCGGGCGCGGTGCTCATCGAGCTGCTGCCGCACCACTTCGTGGTGCCCGATTTCCTGGAAGTGTCATCGCGCGTCGACGTAATGCATCTGCCGCTGGTGAGTGCGCCCGCCGCGGCCGGTGCCAACGCCTACGCCGACCGCCTCGAAGACCTGACCGTGGACGTGGCTGCCCTGCGCCAGCTGCTGCACCACAGTGGGCTGGCTGTGCCGACCGCCGCTCCGCCCGTAATAGCCGCCGAAGCAGTGGCTTAGCAATGCCGTATTCTACACGCTAAGTAGTCGTTCAACAGTAAAAGGGCTGTCAGTTGCTCGTTGTTAGTCGAGCTGCTGCCTGCATACTAACAACGAATGACTAAAAACTTAGAATGCCAGTTTGTTATTGTATATATTAATTATTAAATAACTCCCCCGCCTATGCCCGCCATATTACTCTCCGTGGTGACCTGGAACAGCGCCGATTCCATCGAAGCGTGCGTGCGTTCAGCCCTCGCCCAAACGTATACCGATTTTGAAATGTGGGTGGTCGATAACGCTTCGGCCGATGACACCCGCACCCGCGTGGCGGCCTTGGCCGCCACCGACAGCCGCCTGCACCTGCACGCTCTGCCCGAAAACACCGGCTTCTGCGGCGGCCACAATTACGCCCTCGACCGCACCGACACCGACTTTGTGCTGTTGGTGAACCCCGACATCGATATGGCCCCCGACTACCTGGCCCACGCCGTGGCCGCGATGCAGGCCGACGCCCGCATTGGCACAGTGTGCGGGCTGCTGGTGCAGTCCACCGAAGCCGACCCGCGCATCGACAGCGCGGGTTTGGTGCAGCTCTCGGGCGGGCGCTTTGGCCTGCGCCTGCACGGGCAGCGCGTGAGCGAAGCAGGCCCGTTGGTGCCGCTGGACGTGATGGGGGCCGACGGCGCCCTGCCGCTGCTGCGCCGCCGCTTCATCGACGACCTGCGGGTGGAGGGCGCGTTCTTCGACCCGCGCTTTTTTGCCCACAAAGAGGACTGGGACGTGGCCTGGCGCAGCCAGCTCTACGGCTGGCGCACGCGGTTCGAGCCGGCCTGCCGGGCCCTGCACCCGCGCCAGTTCATCCCCGTCAACCTCGCGGTGCGGCGGCGGCTGGGCGGTTCTATCAAGGCCGATGCCGTGAAAAACCAGTGGCTGCTGCTGGTGAAAAATACTCCAGCCAACCAGATTATGGCCATGCTGGCGCAGGCCATACCCCGCCAGCTGTTTATCCTGCTGTATTTGGTGCTGTTTGAGCGTACTTCTCTGCGGGCCCTGCGCTACGTGTGGCAGCATCGGCGCGGCCTGCTGGCAAGCCGCCGGCTGGTGCAGGCACGAGCGGCGCAAGACTGGCCGCCCCCGCCGGATGGCGGCGGCCCCACGCGGCCCAGGGCGCCGCACCCGCGTCCGCCCAGGCACCGCATGTATCTGAAGCCCGCAGTGGTGCATGAGCCGCTGCTCAGCATTTGCATGCCCACCTACCACCGGCCCGAAATGCTGGCCCGGGCCCTGCGTTCCCTGGGCCCCTTGCCCCCCGATGTAGAGGTGCTGGTATCGGACAATTCGACCGCTAACGACCTGTGCGGACTGGTAGCACGCCTGGGGATGCGAGCACAACCGGCCGGGCAGTGGCGCTACTACCGCAACGCCCCCGGCAGCACCGCCGCCGACAACTTTGCGGCGTGCGTGCGGCGGGCCAAAGGCCACTACCTCTACAATTTGCACGATGATGACTTTCTGCAGCCTGACGGCCTGGCCACGTTAGTGGCCGAGTTGCGCGTGGCGCGCGGCACCCACGAGGTGCTGCTGTTCGGAGTCGACCTTGTGGATGTCGACCGGCGCCGGGTGGGCCGGCAACTCCCGGCTCAGCGGCGCTGGCTGGCCCCCCGGCAGGCCCTGAAACGGGTGCTCACCGATTCGTCGTGGATACGCATCCCGGCGCTGGTGGCCAGCCGGGCCGTTTACGTGGCCAACCCACCCGACCTGGCGCAGGAATCGACGGAAGACACCGATTTGTGGGCGCGCATCTTCAGCCGCTGGGGGGTGCTGCTGGTGCCCACCTGCGTGGCGGCCTATACTTTGCACGAGGGGGCCCTCACGGCGGGGATGTTCAACGAACACAACATAGGGCTGCTGCTGCGCATTTTTGCCAAGGTCCGGGCGCAGGGCATGTTACCTGCCAAGGTGTTACGCCAAGCGCAAGCCCGATTCTTTCATCAGTTCGTGCTGGCGGGCACCTATCGTTCACTGCGCCGGGGTGATTTTGAGGCGGCCCGGCAAGTATTTAAGCTATTGCAGCTACCGGCTCTGCGGGAGTTAGCACTGCCGTTGCGGTGGCTGCCCGTGCGCGCAGCATTCAGCATCATCACCCGGCTGGGCGCTTTGGGCTTGCTGGGCGAAGGGACTCCAAACCGACAAGGCGGCCGTGCGGCTCAGTCATTGTCACTCCCAACGCTTGATGGCTGGCCGGGATAGGGGCTAATGGGCCAATAAACGCTTGGCCAATACCAGAACACGCGGCAGCTTATTGGCCAGGGCCAGCAGGCGCTGAGGTGCCCAAGTGGGTGCCGTAACGCCCAGATATTTGCCCAAATAGGCCCCAAAGCCTGTCAGGGGCACTTGCCAAAACTGCGAATGGGGGGCCAGCGCCCGCCGGCAAAGTGTGGGCAGGCCCTGCAGCTTTTCGCTGGGCAAGTGCCAGATGGGCAGCTGCGCATCGGTCGGCTGCACATTGGTGAAGCGGTGCGAGGTCCAGATGCGCCGGATGTGCGGGCTGGCGTCTATCCAGGGGCGCGGGTGGTAGTTCAGCACCAGATTCATCACGTACTCGTCGTTGTCATAAATGCTTTCCTGGGTGCAGAAGCGGGGCGGAGCCGTGGGGTAAGCGCGCAGCAAGTGCTGCCAGGTAGCGCGCAATTCGGCCACCAACCGGGCCAGCTCGGTGCGGCGGCCGCCCACAATTTCACCTCCAAAAAACGTGGGCACGGCAGGTGGGTAGTCCGGGTAAATTTCCTGGTACAGCTCGCCCATGTCGCGGCGGCTCAAGCCTTCGATTTTAGTATCGGGGGTGGTTTCAATCAGTACGTTGAGTAGCAGCAGGCCGGGCCCGGCAGCTATCTGCGGGTGCAGGGCCGGGGCCGGGCGGGTCCAAACGCAATCCGAGTCGAGCAGCACACTGCTGTCGCCGGCCTCGGCCCTCGCCAGGGCTTGCAGCACTTCCAGCTTGTAAAAGGCGTTGCGGAAGTCGGTTGAGA
This sequence comes from Hymenobacter terricola, assembly GCF_017921975.2. Lineage (GTDB taxonomy): Bacteria > Bacteroidota > Bacteroidia > Cytophagales > Hymenobacteraceae > Hymenobacter > Hymenobacter terricola. The sequence goes on along the minus strand of NZ_JAGEMO020000053.1, from coordinate 24,066 downwards.
AACCGGCCGGCGGCTGGAAATCAGTGAAAGGCAGCACCCGGATTTCGACGCCCAGCCCCTGCAAAAAAGCCCGGTAATCGACCTCGTGCCAGACTGCGGGGCCGGCGTCGTTGGTGTAAAAAAGGTGCCGGTTCGTGGGGTTGCAGCGCAGGGAAGTGGCAAAGAAAACTACAGCGCACTGCCAGTAAATGCGGCGTCGCTGGTCGGCCTTTACATCCAATAGCTGGGCGTAGCGGGAGGCCGGGTGCTGCTCATCGTCCACGCAAAGACTCGTGACAATATCCATGGCCTGAGTAGCAAATGAAGAGTTTGCAAGCCAGGTAGATGACTTATGGTGAGGGAATGCCAGCCTGAGCGTGGAGCCAACGAGGCTAGTGCAGCTGCAACGAGGCCGTGCGGGCCACGGCCTGGTCGTTGCGCAGCGCACCCAGCTCTTGGGCAAGCACCGTCGAGTAGCGCCAGGCGCTGGGGTCGGTGAGGTGCATGCCGTCGGTGGTGCGGTAGGCGCCGCAGTCGGGGCGGGGCAGGTAGGTGGGCTGCCCGGCGGGGTAGTCGGCGGCCAGCTGCTGCCGGATGTAGCGCATTTTGGCGCCCTGGCAGGCGTTGGCATCGATGGGCATCTCAAAAAAGACCACCCGGGAGCCCCGGGCTGTGAAATAGCGCACGTAGCGGTGCAGCAGGGCCAGGTTGCGCCCGAACGCGGGCTGCGCCGGGAGCTGCTCGTAATCGGCGCGGGCGGCGGCCACCACGGCGGGGCTCGGGGGCTGGTAGTTGGCGTCGTCGGTGGGCAGGGCATCGCCGGGGGCGGGGCCGCCCACGCCCAGCTTTTGCTCGATGCGCTGGGCGGCGGCCGGTCGCAGCCGGTCGAGGATGGCCAGGCCACCGGCCAGGGCTTCGTTGAGGGGCTGGTGGCGGGCTTGCAGGCCGGGGTACCAGCGCCGCAGCGGGTGCAGCGTGGGGCTGAACAGGTTTTCGATGGTGCCGGTGCTGGGGGCGCGGTCCAGTACGTTCATTTCCAGGAGGATGAGGCGCGGGGTTTGGCCGGCGCGGCGCATCAGCTCAAAGCCTTCGAACACGCTTTGGCCGCGCAGGGCCAGGTTGCACACGTCGGGCGGCAGGGCCTGGGGCCGCAGCTTGGCCGACAGCGACGAGCCCAGAATGACCGTGGGGCAGTGGCCGGCCGTGCGATAGAGATACTCCTGCATCTTGATGACGTTGTCCTGGTTGATGCCCTGCGGCACCGCCACGGCCCCCGGCAGCACCCGCAGCCACACGTAGTAAACCCCCAGGAAAACCAAGGTCGCAAACAAGGAGCGAACGAGTAGTTTCATGGCGCGTCGGGCTTAAGGTTGTTAGTTATTGGTTGTTAGTTGCTCGTTGTCAGTTGTCAGCCAAGGTGTTGTCTGTATGCTAACAACGAGCAACTAACAACTTAAAATTGGAAGTAGATGAAGTCGCCGGCCGGGCCCGCGTTCGTCACAATGAGAAACATCATGAGGCCGTAGCCCACAAAATCGTAGCGCCGCACCTGCAGCTCCCAGCCCGCTTCCCGGGCCAGGTACCAGGCGTGGTACAGCAGCACCGGCAGCGAATACACCGCGATGCAGAGCATGGTGAGGTAGCCCAGCCCGTTGGTTGCGACGCTGGTGTTGGTGAAAATGTGCTGCACGTAGCTCACCGCCTGGCTAAAATCGGGCAGCTTAAACAGCAGCCACGCCATCGACACAAAGCTGAAAGTCAGGAGGGTGATGCCGGCCTTGGCCCAGGCGTTGCGGGCTTCGGGCAGGTGCGGTTTGGCCAGCCGCTCCACGGCCAGCGCCAGCCCGTGGAAGGAGCCCCACACGGCGTAGCTCCAGGCCGCGCCGTGCCAGAGGCCGCCCAGGAACATGACAATCATCAGGTTGAGGTAGGTGCGCAGGTTGCTTTTGCGGTTGCCGCCCAGTGGCACGTAGAGGTATTCGCGCAGAAACGACGACAGCGAAATGTGCCAGCGCCGCCAGAACTCCGTCACCGACTGGCTGATGTAGGGGAAGTTGAAGTTGTCGGGCAGGTTGTAGCCAAACAGCCGCGCCACGCCGATGGCAATGAGCGAATAGCCCGCGAAATCGGCGAAAATCTGCATCGAATAGCCAAACAGCATGGTGAGCAGCATGGCCGTGCTCTGGGTTTCGAAGTAGGGCGAGGCAATCCAGAAGGTTTGTTCCTTCAGATTATCGGCAATCACCATTTTCAGGAAGTAACCCAGCACGATGTTGCGCATCGCGGCGGCCCAGTCCACGTCGGCCAGCTGCTTGGCCACGATTTGGGGGATGAACTGGTGGGCTTTCAGAATGGGCCCGGCGATGAGGTGCGGAAAGAAGGCCACGAAAAACGTGGTGTTGCGCAGGTGCGCGCCCCAGTTTTTGGGCACCAGCTCGCGAGCGGCGTGCTCGTCGCGGCCTTTGTAGGCATCCACGAGCAGGGAAATGCCCTCAAACGTGTAGAAGGAGATGCCGATGGGCAGCGGCACCTGCATCAAAAACTGCCCAATGCTGCTGGTTTCGTGAAACAGCGAGCGGCCCAGCAGCGGGCTGTACTTGAAAAAGGCCAGTATCAGCAGGTTCACCACCACGCCCAGCGTGGCGTAGAAGCGGCGGCGGGCCGGCGGGCCGTGCACCACGCCGTAGCTCGTGCTCACGTTCACGGCGGCCGATAAGATGAAGAGCAGCAGCAGCTTGGGGTTAGTCCAGGAGTAGAACACCAGGCTGCTGGCAATCAGCAGCTCCACCTGCCAGCGCCGTATTACCGGCAGGTAGTACAGCCCCCACGTCACGGCAACCAGAACGAGAAACTCAAAGCTGTTGAAAAGCATGGCCCAGTGAGGAAAAAAGAGTTAAAAGTTGAGAGTTAAAAATTAAAAAATAAATACCTGATTTTTGCTTTTGTCTCTCAACTTTTAACTTAGTTATGGGTGCGGAAAACGGGCTTCACCGGCCGGCCCAGCAGGTAGTGCTCAACGCCTTCTTCGAGGGCCCGGCGGTACACGCCCAGCGCCTCGTGCACCCGCTCCACCGTTTGGTCGACCACGGCGGCGGTGTGCGCATAGCTGATAACGAACGACGGCAGCAGCAGTCCCCGGCGCAGGGTTTCCTGCAAAAACAGCGTCCGGAAGGCCTGCGAGGGCTGCCCGCTGGTGTCACGGGTGCCATAAGCCAGGCAGCAGCCGGGGCCCACGGGCCGGAAATAATCGGCCACGCCCTGGTCGCGGGCGGCTTGTTCCAGGCCCTGGCGCAGGCGCTCGCCCTGGGTGTGCAGGTGGGCCACCACGGGCTCAATGGTGTAGGTGTCCATCACGGCGCGGGCGGCGGCCAGGGCGTGCGTTTCGGCCCCGTAGGTGGTCGAGAGCAGGAATACCCGCTCGTGCGGATGTTGCAGGCCGCCCCGTTCCATCAGCTCGCGCCGGCCGCAGAGGGCGGCCAGGGCCAGGCCGTTGGCCAGGGCTTTGCCCCAGGCGCTGAGGTCGGGGCGCACACCGTAGCGGCCCTGCGCGCCGTGGTTGTCCCAGCGGAATCCGGTAATTATTTCGTCGAAAATGAGCACGGTGCCCTCGCGGTCGCAGATGCGGCGCAGGCCTTCCAGAAAGCCCGGCGCGGGTGGCACGTCTTTCTCCGGTTCGAGCAGCAGGCAGGCTACCTGGCCGGGATGCGCGGCGAAAAGGGCCTCCACGCTGGCCAAATCGTTGTAGCGAAAGCCCACGGTGAGGGCCTGCACTTCGGCCGGAATGCCGGCGGCCATGGGCGTGCCGCCGATGAACCAGTCGTCGACGGAGAAAAACGGGTGGTCCTGGCAGATGGCGGCCAATGGGCGGCCGGTGTAGGCGCGGGCCAGCTTCACGGCGGCCGTGGTGGCGTCGGAGCCGTTTTTGGCGAATTTCACCATGTCGCCAGCCTGGGTAAATTCGAGGAATTCCTCGGCGGTTTCCAGCTCCAGCATGGTGGGGCGGCCCAGGTTAGTGCCCAGGGCCAGCTGCCGCTGGGCGGCGGCCATCACCGGGGCGTAGGCGTGGCCCAGTGTCACGGCCCGCAGCCCCATGCCGTATTCGATGAACTCATTGCCGTCCACATCCCAGACGTGGCAGCCGTCGCCGTGCGAGAGGTAGGGCGCCATGAATTCGGGAAACTGGTCGTCGCCCTTCGCATAAGTGTGCGCGCCGCCCGGAATGGCGGCGTGAAACCGGGCCTGCAACGCCTGCGAGCCCGCAAAGCTGGTAGGCGTAAATCGGGGCAGCGGCGGGGCCATTAGGGGTATCGGTGGCGCAAAAACAGCGGTGTCATTCATAGCAGGTTGGAAATCAAAATGGCGGAAGAAAGCAGCAGCGCAGCGCGCCAGCCTACAGAATCAGATACTCTCCGATGAGGTCCACCGCCATACCAACGGCCAACCCCACGGCCAGCGCGATGGCCTGGGCCTGCGCCCGGATTTCGGGGGTATATGTGGGGTTGGTGATGAGCCGCACGGCGGGGGCCTGCGTCACGCCTTCGGCCGGCGATACTACCGGATGCGCCGTGCCGGGCAGGCACTGCTGTGGGGGGGGGGATGTCGCCCGCGGACTTGAACAGCGATTGCAGGGCAGTATCCGGGGCTGATAGATTGGTAAGTAGTGTCCGCATAATTATCGATTAAGCTGGTGTAGGCAACGGCTAGTCTGGTAGCAATTCCAATAAATCGGTGGCGGCCAGGGCCGTGGCGGCTTGGTGCACCTGGGCAAAAGGCAGTTCGGCCCGCTCGGCAATGTCGAGCAGGCTGTGGTGGCCGTCGGAAAGGTTGAGAACCCAGAGCAGGGCCATTTGCCAGGCGGCGCCGTCGAGGCCGCCGCCCACGTTTTTGTAGAGGCCGCGGCGGCCCAGCTGGGGCTCGCCATACGGGCTGCGGTTGCGGTAGCGGCGGTTGGCGTCGAGCACGGCCAGCAGCTCCTGCACCAGATGCAGCGAGGCCTGGAGCGTGGCGGGTCGCACAAAATCCAGGTTATCGGCCGAGGTGTGATACTCCGGAAATTCGCCAAACGGCGTGCGCGACAGGCAGCCCACCGGCAGGTCGAAGCCCGGCGAGCAGTACTGGCGCTCGTCGTAGCCGTAGGGCGAAAACGCGCGCACCGCGTGCGGCATGCCGGCCCGGTTCAGCACCAGCGCCGCGGCCCGGTCGATAACCGCCGTGCCGCGGCGCGACTGCTTGTAGGTAAACTGCCCCGCTTCGCCCAGCAGCGTGAGCACCAGCCCGTGCCGCACCCGCCCCACGGCGTCGAAGTTGCGGCTCAGCCAGGTTATCGAGCCAATGGTGCCGGGCACAAACACGAAGCGGTAGCTGTATTGGCGCGGCGCCTGGGCCAGATGCTGCGCCAGAAAAGCAGCCACCGCCAGGCCCGAGAGGTTGTCATTGGCCAGCGAAGGATGGCATATATGGCTGGAAATCAGGACTTCGTCGGCGCTTGCGCCCGGCAGCAGCAGCTCGCCGTAGGTGAGAGCGCCGGGGGCCAGCGTGCTGTCGATGCACACTTCGTAAATGTCGTCGGTGAGGGCCAGGCGCTGGGTGTGGGGCAGGCAGAAGCCCCAGGCATCGGCGTAGTAGGAGGTGCGGTAGGGGATGAGCCCGGGCTGGGCGGGCAGCGAGTGCAGGTGCTCGTCCAGCTCGGTCCGCGTAAACCAGCCGTGCACCGGCACGCTGTAGCTCATCAGGTGCAGGTTGTGGGCCTGGAAGTCGATGACCCGCTCGCCGCGCTGGTTTTTCACCCAGGCATCGCGCACGTTCCACTCGCGGGGCACCGTCCAGTCGAGGGCGGGCGTGCCGGTGGGCACCTCGTGCACTTGCAGGCCCGGCAAGTATTCGCCCAGAATGGCCAGCGTCTGACGCACCCCGTCGCCGGTGATGCTGCGGCAAATGGGAAACAGCCGCCGCACCAGCTCATGCAGCGCTTTGCCCTGGCCCACAGGGGCATCAACAAATCCGGAGAGGGCAACAGAAGCAGAATTGGCGGAGAGCGCAGGCATAGCCGAAAAGTACGAACAAAATTCGCTAAGTGCTAAAATTTATGTAATTCATTACAGTGTTATTTTTCGCACGTAAAAGGCTTCCGCGTAGCGGCTGTCGCCCCCGGCCTGAATGCCGCGCAGCCGGGGCAGCGCCCGGAACGTTTCGGCATCGAACCAATGCTTGCCGGCCTGGCTGGGGAAGCCGGCCAGCAGCAGCTCCACCTTGCGCCCCAGCTCCGCTTCCGACAAAGCCACGAAACACGCCGGATTGCCCAGGTCGCCGTCGAACTTCGGGATTTCGTATTCCCAAATCAGGTGGTTGCGAAACGTGTTCCAGGTGAGGTCCGACACCAGGCGGTGGTCCTGGTGCTGGTCGTGGCGGTAGTGGGTGAGCACGAGGCCGGGCGCAAAGCCTTTCAGGGCCTCAAAATCGGCTTTAATGGCTTCCGTGGCCTGCGCCAGCAGCCCGTCGCGGTAGCGGTGCACGGTTACTTCGGTGGCCGTGGCCCCGGCCAGAAACTGCGCCGCGCAGGCTTCGGCCTCGCGGGCCCGTTCGTCGGTGGCGGCAAATACTACCCAGCGCACGGCGCTCACCTGGCCGGCCGCCAGCAGGCGCAGCAGCGTGCCGCCGGCCCCAATCTCAATGTCGTCGCAGTGGGCGCCCAGGCACAGCACACGCAGGTCCTGCGCTGGCAGGCCCAGCCTCAGCACGCGGCTTGTGGCAAGGGCAAAGGCAGAAAAGTCGTGCTTCGGCGCCCGCCGCGAAATATGGTAGGCTTCATGGTATGAATACTTGCAGAAAGTAAGGAAAATGGTGAGGGCTGGCCGTAAGGCGCATTTTAACGGCGGTTTTTGGCTTTTAGCGCCGGCTCAAAACCTGATTTTACGAGTACACCCGCACTTCCGGAATGGGCACCACGAACTGCCCGCCCCAGCTGCGGATAACGGCCATTTGCTCCATGATTTCCTCGCGCAGGTTCCAGGGCAGAATCAGCAGGTAGTCGGGCTGGGTTTCCAGAATGCGGTCGGGGTGGTAGATGGGCAGGCGGGTGCCGGGCAGGAAATTGCCCTGCTTGTGGGGGTTCAAATCGACGGTGTAGTCCACAAAATCGGTGCGGATGCCGCAGTAGTTGAGCAGGGTATTGCCCTTGCCGGGCGCCCCGTAGCCCACCACCGTTTTGCCGGCCCGCTTGGCATCAATCAGGAATTCGAGCAGCTTGCGCTTGGTTTCCTTGGCACTGGCAGCGAAGGCGGCGTAAAAGTCCATGTCGCACACGCCGGCCGCTATTTCGCGCTCCCGCAGGGCGGGCACGGCACTGGTTACGGCCAGGGCCGGGGCGGTGCTGCTGGCGTGGCGGGCGTAGATGCGCAGCGAGCCGCCGTGGGTGGGCAGCTCCTCCACATCGAACAGCACAAGGCCGTGATGGGCAAAAATGCGCTCCACCGTCCAGAACGACAGGTAGCTGAAATGCTCGTGGTAGATGGTGTCGAACTGGTTGCCGGCCACCAGCTGCAGCAGGTGCGGAAACTCCATCGTGAGCACACCGTCGGGCTTGAGCATGAGGCTCAGTCCGGCCACAAAGTCGTTGATGTCGGGCACATGGGCCAGCACGTTGTTGCCAATCAGCAGGTCGGCCTGCCCGCAGCTGCTGGCCACTTCGCGGGCCGTTTCCTGGCCAAAGAACTTGCTGAGCGTGTTGATGCCCTTCTGGCGGGCGCAGTCGGCCACGTTCTCGGCCGGCTCAATGCCCAGCACCGGAATGCCTTGCTCCACAAAATACTGGAGCAGGTAGCCGTCGTTGCTGGCCACTTCCACCACCAATTGCTCGGTACCGAGGCCGAACCGCTCGATGGCCATGCGGGTGTATTTCTGGGCGTGCCGCAGCCACGACGGCGAGTAGGAAGAAAAATACGCGTAGTCGCTCGGGAATACATCACTTGGCGACACCAGGTCCTTCACCTGCACCAGCAGGCACGACTTGCACACGTAGGCGTGCAGGTCATAGAAGGCTTCGGCCCGGTTGAAGTTTTCGGGCCGCACGTGGTCCTGGCACAGGGGCGAAGGCCCCAGGTCGACAAAGGTGATGTGCAGGGGCGTGCCACAAAACCGGCAGGCCCCCGCCGGGGTAGCGGTGTGGGCGGTGGCGAGCGGGAAACCGGCGGGGCCGGGCAGCGTCACGGGCAGGTCGTACACCCCCTGGCCGGTGGGCGCGGTAAGCAAAGTATTTGCCATGGTTGGTAAAAAGTGGAATGCAGTTTTAGAGCACCGTTCCGGAAAAAGTAAGGGGCGTTACTCGGTTAGTACTGAATGGCCGGGGGCATCATTGGTGGGCACCAGCTCAGCCAGTGCGGGGTTGCCAAAATAGGCCTCCTGCTCGCGGCGCAACTGGTCGATGAGGCGGCCTTCGGGCACCACCACGTCGTCGTAGGTCAATATCTGGTCTTTGGGCACGTCGTGGCGCAGCACACAGCCTTCGGCCACGCCAATGGGCAGCAGGTTCTGCTGGCGGGCCAGGGGGTAGTTTTCGGCCAGGCCGTAGGTCATGTAGTGGCCGATGCCGTCGAGCACGTCGCCGGCCCGCAGGTCAATTTTGGCGGCCGTTATCACCTCCACGCAGGGCGCGCCCTGGGGCGCCAGGGCCGCATCGTTGAAGAGCGCGGCGCGGGCCACCGAGTTCGGCGTTTCGAAGTGGCAGAGGTGGTAGGGCGTGTAGAAGCAGTAGAGCGGGCCCGGCCCCAGCTTGTAGAGCTTGAGGTAGTGCTGCTGCACGGGGTCGTCGTGGGTGCCCAGCACAAACACGCCGGGGCCGGGCTCGGCGCCCACCACGTAGTCCACAATGCCGGGGCCGCCGCTCAGCAGCAGGTCCTGCGGGTACCATTCGGCGGCTTTGCTGATGGGCGTGCCCGGCGCCACGGTGGGCCCCAGCATGCCGCGCTGGGCCACTTCCATGCCCAGGGCGTTGGCGATGACGGCCTGCTCGAAGCTGATTTTGCTGCCGTCGGCGAAGCTCGTCACCATGCTCGGGTTCTGGCCCCACTGCCGGGCAAAGCCTTCCTGGGTGGTGGGGTTGCGGTAGGGGTCGTGCAGGCCCTTGATGTTGCCGCACAGCACGGGCTTCACGCCCAGCCCAATCACGAAGCGGGCCAGGTTAAGGGTCACGCCGGGCTGGTCGCCGTCGCTCACGGTGTAGACCACGCCGGCGCGGTCGGCGTACACTTTTAGGATGGAGCCCACCGTGCCGTCCAGCTCGGCGTTGAGCAGCACCACGTGCTTGCCGTGCCGAATGGCTTCGAGCACGACGTGCGCGCCGTGCTCCACGGCCCCGGTCACCTCAATAATGACGTCGATGCCGCCCGCGCGGCTCAGCAGCAGGGCGTCTTCGGCCACGGCCGGCTGGCCGAGCTCGATGCAACGCTCCAGGGCGGCCACTGAGGTAACTTCGGCAGCGCCCAGCTCGCCGGCTTCGTCGTAGGCGCGGCGGGCCTGCGCGATGGTGCGGTTGGCAATGGCGACCAGCGTCATGCCGGGCACGTAGCGGCAAATTTGCCGGGCCACGCCGCGGCCCATAAATCCGGCCCCCACCATGCCCACGCGGATGGGCTGGCCGGCGGTCTGTCGTGCCTTCAGCGCGTTATCAACAAGTATCATGATTCAAGCAGTTAGCAGTGAATAAATAACAGTGAGCAGTTGGCAGTTAATAAAGCTTTATCAGCGAATGGCTTACCGTTCGCTGCTCACTGATAACTGATAACTGAAGTCCGGGTGGGCCTGGTCTTTGGCCGACACCAGCTGCGGCTCGGCGGGCCACTCGATGCCGAGGGCGGGGTCGTTCCAGCGCAGGCCACGCTCGGCGCCGGGCGTGTACTTGGCCGATACCTGGTAGGCCACGTCGGTGTCGGGGGCCAGGGTGAGGAAGCCGTGGGCAAAGCGCCCGGGCACGAACAGCTGCCGGAAATTGTCGCCCGTCAGCTCCACGCCAATCCATTGGCCGAAGGTGGGCGACTCCTCGCGCAGGTCGATAATCACGTCGTAGAGGGCCCCGCGGGTGCAGCGCACCAGCTTGCTTTCCTCGTGGGGCGGCAGCTGGTAGTGCATGCCGCGCAGGGTGCCCTGGGTGGGGTTCGACGAGAGATTGGCCTGTAGCGGCGGCAGGAAAATGCCGTGCGCAGCAAATTCGTCTTCGCACCACGAGCGGGCAAAGAAGCCCCGCTCGTCGGAGCGGCGTTCCAAATCAATAATAAAGGCCCCGGCAAGCTTGGTTTCAGTAAAAATCATGTGCGGTTGGCGATGAATCGATGGTCAAAAAGTGCCCCGGAATGTTGCTAGGCTACGGCGGTTTCCTTCTGCCGGGGAGTAGGGGCGGGGGGTGCGGCGGGCGCATCGGTCCAGGCCAGCTGCTCGGTCAGCTCGCCTTGCTCGCGCAGGGCGGTGAGCACGCGCAGCCGCATCAGGCGCGAAGTGCGGAACAGCGGGTCCTGGAAGCCCATGGCCAGCAGCTTGTCGTGCAGCTCGGCAATGGTGGCGGTGAGGGTGTGCCGGGGCTGGTGGTTGGGGGCCAGCTGCCGGTACAAGCTGAAATCGACGCGGTAGGAGCGCAGGTCGGGCGCGGCGGCGGGGTTCACGAACACCTTGGTGCCGGGCAGGTCGGCGGCCACGGCTTCGGCCAGCTCCTTCACGCGGTAGTTCCACTCATCCGAGCCCGTGTTCACGGCCAGGAACGTGCCGCCGTTGGCGGCCTCACGGCCCAGCGCCCACTCAATGGCCAGCGCCATGTCGCGCACATGAATGAGGGGCCGCCAGGGCGTGCCATCGCTCAGAATGCTGATTTCGCCGGTAGCCACGCCGCTGGCCACGAAGTCGTTGAGCACCAAATCGAGCCGCAGCCGGTCGCTCCAGCCGCAGGCCGTGGCAAAGCGCAGGCAGGTCACCGTGAAGTCGTCGTCGGCCAGTGGGGCCAGGTCGCGCTCGCTGGCTACTTTGGAGCGGGCATAGGCCGTGAGCGGGTTCACGCCCGAAGTTTCGGTTTTGGCGTCGTTGCCGCCCATGCCGTAAATGCTGCACGAGCTGGCAAACACGAAGGACCGCACGCCGGCGGCCTTGGCCTGCCGGGCCAGCCGGATGCCGGCTTGGTGGTTGATTTCCATGGTCACGGCCTCGTAAGCATTGCCCATCGGGTCGTTCGAGATGGCGGCCAGATGCACGATGGCATCCACGCCGGCCAGCAGCGCGTCGGGCACCTCGCGCACGTCGCCGAAGATTTGGCGGTCAAGCCGCGATTCGGGCAGGCGCTCCACGCCCGTCAGGCATTGGGCAAAAAAGCCCAGGTCGTAGCCAATCAGCTCGGCATTGGGGAAGGTGTGGCGCAGGTGCTGCACCACGCCCGGGCCCACGTAGCCCATGTTTCCGGTGAGGAGGATGCGGTAAGAAGTCATGTAAATCAGGTAAAGTTGAATCGATACGCAAGGGGGGAGCGACTGAAAAATACGCGAACAATCAGAAAAAAGCAAATCCAATACCCAGGTAATCGCCTGAGCAAGAGCAGTTTTTTCGGCGCTGCGTAAGCCGCTGGCTAGGCCACTGTGGTGAGCTGGGCGGGGCGCAGGCGGGTGGGCAGGGCCCGTGCATTGTCCTCGGGGGTTTCGGTGGGCTGCCGCACGGGGGCCGGCTGCCAGGTGGGCTCGGGGGCCCACACTTTCCAGGGGGCCTTGTTGGCCGTCCACAACTCTTCCAGCATGTTGCGGTCGCGCAGCGTGTCCATGGGCTGCCAGAAACCTTCGTGGCGGTAGGCCGTCAGCTGGCCATCGTTGGCCAGGCGCTCCAGGGGGGCTTTTTCCCAAGCCGTGTCGTCGCCGTCGATGTAGTCGAACACTGCCGGCTCCAGCACAAAAAAGCCGCCGTTAATCCAGGGCGTTTCGCCGCCCTCGGGTTTTTCAGTGAAGTTGTTGACGTGGCTGTCGCCCTCGCCGAGGTTGAACACCCCGAAGCGGCCCGGCTGGCGCACGGCCGTGAGCGTGGCCTTGGCGCCCTGTTGGTGGTGGTAATGGATGCTGGCCTGAATGTCGATGTCGCTCACGCCGTCGCCATAAGTCAGGCAGAAGGTGCTCTCGTCCAGGTATTCCCGCACGCGCCGGATGCGGCCGCCCGACAACGAATCGAGGCCTGTGTCCACCAGCGTCACCGTCCAGGGCTCGGCGTGGTTGCGGTGAATGCGCATCTCGTGGCGGTCCATCTGGAAGGTCACGTCCGAATTCAGCAGGAAGTAGTCGGCGAAGTATTGCTTAATCATGTGGCCCTTGTAGCCGCAGCAAATCACGAAGTCCGTGATGCCGTGGTGGGCGTATATTTTCATGATGTGCCACAGAATGGGCTTGCCCCCGATTTCCACCATCGGCTTGGGCCGGATGCCGCTTTCTTCGCTGATGCGGGTGCCGTAGCCGCCCGCTAAAATCACTGCCTTCATGTGAGAAATTATTGGGTAAGGGTTAAAAAGTCAAGTAAGTAATACGGGCCTGGCTAGCCGGCTTGTGCCACCGCCCGGCCTGCCGGGCCACGGTTTCCGGTGAGCACGGCCCGCGCCAGCAGGCACAGAAACCAGGTGTTGGTGACGAGGTAGCGTCGGGCCAGCCGCCGGGGTTCCTGCCACAGGCGGTAGGCCCATTCCAGCCACAGCTGCCGGGCCCAGGCGGGCAGGCGCGGCTCCAGGCCGGCGTATACCGGAAAAGCCTGGCCTACGCCCAACATGCACGCCCGAATGCGGCCCTGGTGGGCCGCCATCCACTGTTCCTGTCGGGGGCAGCCCAGGGCCACAAACAGCAGGTCGGGGTCGGCGGCATTGATGGCGGCTACGTCGGCGGCTTCCTCGGCCGGCGTCAGGGGCCGAAACGGCGGGGCCGTGGTGCCCACGATGCGCAACGTGGGTAATTCGCGTTGGGCCCGTGCCACTATCGCCGCCAAGACCGTTTCGGTGGTGCCGTAGAAATACACCGACTGGCCGCGGGCGGCGGCAGCTTCCAGCAGCGCGGGCACCAGGTCCATGCCGGCCACCCGCGCCTGCGGCTTGCCGTGGAACCAGCCCACGGCCGCCGCCACCGGGCTGCCATCGGGCGTGACCACGGCCGCGCCTGCCAGCACCCGCCGGAAGGCCGGGTCCCGGTGGGCTTCCACCAGCATGTGCACGTTGGCGCAGCACACGTAGGCCGAGGCGCGGGCCGCGCCCAGCCGCAGGATGGTTTCCACAAAATCGGTTGGGCTCCCGGTCGAAACCAGTGCGTTCAGAACCGGGCGTTTCGCAAGCAAAGCGGGCATGGGGATGTCAGCTTTTAGAGGGCTAGTAGGCGTTTTTTTCGCCGCGCACCATGTTGCGAACGGTTTGACCGATAATCTGCAGGTCAAGGCTGAAAGACCAGCTTTCCAGGTATTTCAGGTCGTACTCCACGCGCTTTTCCATGGCCTGGGGGGCGCGGGTTTCGCCCCGGCAGCCGTTCACCTGGGCATAGCCCGTGATGCCCGGCACCACGGCGTGGCGCATGGAGTAGCTGCGGATGTGCTTGGAGTATTCTTCCAGCTGCGACACCATGTTGGGCCGCGGCCCCACCACCGACATGTGCCCGAGCAGCACGTTGAAGAACTGGGGCAGCTCGTCGAGGTTGTATTTGCGGAGGTATTTACCCACCCGCGTCACCCGGGGGTCCGATTTGGTGGCCTGCAGCTCGGTCTGGTTGTGGTCGTTGCGCATGGTGCGCAGCTTGTAGCAGGGAAACAGCTGGTTGCGCCGGCCGGGCCGCATCTGCTTGAAGAACACGGGGCCCGGCGAATCAAGCTTGATGAGCAGGGCCAGCAGCGGCATGACGATGGGGAACACCCCGCCCACGACAAGGGTCGAAAACGAAATGTCGAACATGCGCTTCAGCACCTGATTGGTGTGAATGCCCAGCGGCTCGTTCCGGACCGTGAGAATGGGCTGGCGGTCGAAAAAGTACACGCTGACGTCGCGGCCCACCGTGCCCGAATAATCCGGCACAATGCGGAAGGAGAGAAAGTTTTCCGTCGCGAAGCTCGACAGGTCCTCAATCAGCGCGTGCCGGTCGAAGGGCAGGGCGAAGTACAGCTCGTCAATCTGGGTGCTGCGGCAATAGGCCTTCAGCTCGGCCACCGTGCCCCGCACCAGCGAGCGCAGGCCATCGGGCACCACCTCGTTGTCTTCCACAAAAAAGCCGTCGAACTCGCTGCCGCCCGGTTCGCGGCTGGTCAGGAAATGGTAGAGGCGCTGGCCACTGGCCCCCGTGCCCACTATCACAAAGCGGCTGGGCGGCTCGGCCACAAACTGCCGATACGTGCGATACCCAAACGCCAACGCGAACCGTCCCACCACCACGCCCACCATCGCAAAGCCGTATACCGTTGCCACGTAAACCAGGGGCATCTGCACGTGCAGCACCAGGGCTCCCAGCAGCATCAGGCCGGCGTGCAGCGCAAAAGTGCGCAGCAGCAGGCGCAGCTTCTCCGCATAAGTAATCAGCCGGTCCGGCCGGTAAATGTTGGCGTATTGGCGCGAGAGGATGCCCCAGAGCAGGGCGAAAATGACGAAGAAAAATGGCGCGTATCCCGCCAGGCCCGCCATGCCGGTCTCGGCATGGTCCGCTAAACGAAAGGCCGCAAAAATAAAGGCTGTGTCCAGCGCCGGCAGAATAAACTGCGAAGTATCGGTGTAGTGTTCGTAGCGTTCCATACAATGCAGAGAGTAAGGTAGTTATTTCATAAATTCCAGAGTGGGATGGAAAGCGGCTCAGAACGGGGATGATGTAAAGGAACTATCTAATTGTTCATTGAGCAATATTATTTTTGATTTTATATCGACTAACTTTAAATGATTATTGAAAAAATCATAAAAAAACCGCAAGACCTATAGCCGGACGAATATTTTATTCATTTTTATCATATAATTTTTTTTTTCAGGAACTGCCTTCCGTTGCAGTTTCGCGCTTTTTTGCTGCGATAAGAGGCGCATTTCTCCTGTTGAGCTTGGCGTGCGGAGGCCTGAGAGCATCAATTGATGAGGCGGCAGGGGCCGGCCGCGAAAAGGCGGTGGGCAGCTTCCTCGTTCCTTGGTTCCGTACCGGGACGGAACCAAGCTATACTCGTTACGAAGTGGCGTGCGAAAAGGAAGCAGGGTGCGGGGCCAGCCCCGCACCCTACTTCGCGATGAGTATAACCGCCTTTCGTGCGGCTTTCAGGGCCCTTTTTATGGCCGGGAATGGCCAAAATTGCTTTCTGCCCCGCAAGCAACTGCGAGTACGGCGTGGGCAACACGATGATTTCTGGCGGTGGATTGGCCCCGGGTTTCGCGGTAGGCGCAGGCCGGGAATTGCTATCGCTGCTGACTTACAGCTCCGTTTTGTCGTCTTTCTGCTTCCAGCGCGAGGGTGGTAATAGCGGCTCGTACTGGCCCCCAATGGCCACTATTTAGCCATTTTCTGCCTCCACAATAATGAGACATGCGTGCGTGCGTGAGTGCGCCCGCGAAAGGGCGATGAGATTACCTTCGTACAAAGCGGTTCTTACGTGCCGAAGCCGGCCGGATGCTTGCACTACCGGCCAAAGCCCCGAATTCGCAATTTGGTCGTCGTTGGTATCTACTGCAGGATGAGGCGCTGGGTGAGTAATCCGCTGCGAAGCAGGTACACGCCCGTTGGCAGCCCCGTGAGGGGCAATGTGGTTTCGGGGCCGTTGGCTGGAAACGATTGTGACCAGACCAGGCGGCCCACGGCATCAAACAGCTGTAGCGGGGCCGGGGCCTCCGCGCCGGTAATAACTACCCGTACGGCGTCATGAGCCGGGTTGGGGTAGGCCAGCAGCTGTGCCAGTGGAACAACGCCCGACAGGGCCACCGCTCGCACGGGCGAGTAGCTGGCGGTGCCGTCGAGGTCCACCTGGCGCAGGCGGTAGTAGAGCAGGGCCACGCCCGGCAGTTGGGCGTCGGTCAGGGCGTAGGTGCGGGGCGCGGAGGTGCTGCCGGCTGCCGCCATCGTGCCAATGCGGTCGAAGGCAGTACCGTTGGTGCTGCGCTCCACCTCGAAGCGGGCACTGTTCTTTTCGGAGGCCGTGCGCCAGGCCAGGGCCACGGCGGGGCCGTGGAGGGTGACCGTGAAGTCCGTAAGCTCTACGGGCAGGGGCGAGGTGCCCAGCGTGCCAATCACCGTTTGGCTGAATGAGGTAAGGTTGTACTGCACGGTGCCGGCCGCAGCGTTGGCCGTCGTGGCCGCGATGGGCACGTCGAACGCGCCGTCGCTGCTGCTGGCGCGCTTCAGCAGGCGCAGCTTGGCCGCGGCAGCGCTGGCATCGGCGGGGCTGATATCGGTGGCGCTGAGCGTGTAAGTGACGGCTGCGTTGCCGAATGAGCCGGTGCCGTACTTATTGATAATCCAGTAGGCCGCGTTGTAGTAGTTCACCATTCCGGTGGGCTGGGTGCCCTGCGGGCGGCCGTCGAGCCGGGCTACCGTGATATCGAACGAGCCCGAAACGCCCGTGAAATTGATGGCCGCCCGCGTGCCCGGGAAGCTCACGCTGCCGTTGCCCGTCACCGATTGCAGCGCGCTGACGCCGGTGCTCACGGGCACCGAGCTGGCCACCCGGGTCACGCCGGTGCCCGTGAGCGGGCCCGTTGCGCCGCTGATGGGGTCGGTGGCGTTGCCGCTGGCTTCGTTGAACTGCACGTAGGAAGCCAGGTTGTCTTCGCTGCCGCTGAGCAACAAGTGCCGCCGCAGGCGGATTTCGTTCTGGCTCAGCGCCCGGTTCCACTGCGCCACTTCGTCGACGTCGCCATTGAAAAAGCTGAGGGCCGTGCTGCTCAGCGTGCCCACGTAGCGCACCGGCGTGGTGCCGGGGGGCGTGCCCACGGCCTGGCTCTGAATCAGGTCGCCGTTGACGTAGAGCGCGAGTGTGGTGCCGTTGTAGGTGGAAACCAGTTGGTTCCACTGGCCCGAAGTCAAGGTGTTGTTGGATGATGTAATTGAAACCAAAGACGAGCCCGTGCCGAAGCCGGCTTCTACCCGGTTATTGTCCGAAACAGAAATGTAGGGCGAGCGTTGGCTGCTGCTGCCCGGGTCGTAGCCCAGCACGCCGTTCAGCGTGCTGCTGCTGGCAGCGTTGGGCTTCACCCACACCTCCTGCGTAAACTGCGGCCCGAGGACCAGGTTGGGGTTGCCGGTGCCAAAGTCCACGTAGCCGGTCGCCGCACCGCTAAAGCGCAGGGCCGTGCCCACAACCCTGCCCGGCGCCACCACGGGCCGCACCCCGGCCGGGGATGTAACCGTTGGCGTGCGCGCGGTGCCACCAATCGTCAGCGATGGCAGCGTGCCATCGAGCAAGTGGCCGGTAGCGGCGGCCGGGGCCACGTCGTAGGCCAGCCAGAAGTAGTTGGTGCCGGGTTGCAGCTCCTGTGTACCGCCGATGCTGAGCGACCCGGTGCCCGGTGCAGCGAGGCTGCCAAAGAGCGTGCTGGTCGCAAACGTACCGCTCGTGCCGGTGTAGTAGATGCGGGCCACGGCCACATCGGCCGGCGTGGTGGTGCCGGTGGTAGTCAGCGTAAAGGACGTGGCGCTCAAGGGCTCGTCGGTGTTGCCGTTCATCACCACCGGGATGCGCAAAATGGCCTGGTTAAGAGCCCCCGCCGCCACGCCGCGCGTAATCTGCTCGGTGGTGCTGCTGAGGTAGGCGGCGTTGGGCACATCGGTTACCTGAATGGTGAAGCTCTGGAAGCTGAACAAAGCGCCATCGGAGGCGCGCACGGTAATGGAATGGGACGTATTTGCCTCGTAATTAAGCAGCAGGCCATTGGCCACCGTCACCACGCCTGTGTTGGCTTTGATGGCGAACCGGCCGCCGGCGTCGTCAGTCAGCGAGTAGGTGAGGACCGTGCCCTCGGGGTCGGTGGCCGAGGCGGTGATGCCCACCAGCGTGCCGTTGGCCGCGTTTTCGGCCACGGTGTTGGCCGCCGGGTTGGCGTCGATTGGCGTGCTGGGGGCCTCGTTCACGTTGGTCAGGTTCAC
The DNA here is from genome assembly GCF_017921975.2 of Hymenobacter terricola. Taxonomy (GTDB): domain Bacteria; phylum Bacteroidota; class Bacteroidia; order Cytophagales; family Hymenobacteraceae; genus Hymenobacter; species Hymenobacter terricola. Next base: position 6,013 of record NZ_JAGEMO020000053.1, on the reverse strand, counting down.
CGTGACGGTGTTGGAGGTGTTCAGCACAGGCGTGCCATTGTCGGTGACGCGCACCGTGAGGGCGAAGGACGGCGTGGTTTCGAAGTCCAGCGCCGCGGGCGTGGCCACGGTCAGCTGCCCGGTGGTGGCGTTGATGGCGAAGGCGGTGCCGGTGTTGCCGGCCGTGATGGCATAGGTTAGCGTCTGGCCCGCGTCGGGGTCGGAGGCGGCTACGGTGCCCACCACGGTGGCCGCGGCCGAATTTTCAGCCAGCGAAAAGCTTTGCGCCGCGATAACCGGCGGGCGGTTGCTGATGCCGGTGATGCGAATGTTGTCGAAGGCCAGCTCTTCTCCTCCGTTGTTGGCCACTTCTACTTTGAAGTTGATGTTGCCGCCCGTGAGAGTGGGCGGCAGCGATAGGTTGATGATGTCCTGCATGGTAGACGTGAGGGCCAGGCCGGCAGCGTCGGCCACGCCGTCGAGGTTGGCGTCCTGGCGCAGGGCGCCGGTGGCCGCGATGCCGTAGAACGCGCCAAACAGGTGCCAGCCCCCGCCGTCGTTGAGGTTGTAGGACACCCGCACGTAGTCATCGATGGTCCAGCCCCCGGTACCGCCCCGCGCCAGCAACAGCTTGAAGGTCAGGTCGTGGTAGTTGGTGGCGTTCACGGGGGCCAGCAGCAGCGTGCCCAGGGTGATGTTGTCCTTCGTGCCCTCGGCGTACCAGTAGCCGCTGCCCTGCACGCCGCTATAGGTAGTAGTCGAGTAGAGGACGGGCGGATTCTGGGTAACCCGAATGAAGCCCTGGGAATTGGCGCTGAATGAGTTGGAGCCGTACCGGGTGCCTTCTGCGTCCGCCTCAAAATCTTCGGTATACGGCAGCGGCGCCGGCGCATTGAGCGAGGCCGTCACGTTGATATCGCGCGACTGCGTGGCGCTGCTGCGCGGCCCGTCGATGGCCGTGAACACGAGCCGGCGCAGGCCCGGTGTGGCGTTGTTAACGTCGGAATTGCGGTACGTCACCGACCGCAGCGCTGCCTGGTAGTTGGTCACGGAGGCCGTACCCGTCAGCGTCAGCACGCCTCCGGCGTTGGAAAGCGCCGTAATGCCGTTGCCAGCGGTGAACGCCAGCACGTCCTGGCCGGCCACGTAGCCGGGCTGAATCCGCACGGTGGCGCCGGTGAGCGTGTTGCCGGAAGGCGGGTTGGGGTTGGCCACCACCAGGGTATTGGTTACCTGGGTGGCGGGGGCGCCCTCGGCGTAGGCAATGGCGGTGGGTTCAATGCCCGCCAGCGTGGGCAGCGGCACGGTGTTGAGCGTGCCCAGCACCCGAATGTTGTCAAAGGCAATTTCCTTGTTGGAGCCGCTGTAATCGGCCTCCACGCGCACGTACAGCGTCGTGCCCACGTTGTTAACGGGGAATTCAAAGTCCTGAAGCGTGGTCGTCAGCTTATCCGTGGCCGTGCCGCCAACTTTCATCCAGTCGCTGGTGCCCGTGGCGCTGGTGCCCGAAAATTCGCCAATGGTGGTAAAAGTGCTGTTATCGAACGAATACTGCACCCGCAGGTGGTCCGTCGTTCTGGCTTGTGTACTAGCGGGCAGGTAGGCCGCCCAGCCCGGTCCGCGGGCATCGGCAAAGGCCACGCGCACTTTCAGGGCCGTATAGCTGCTCACGTTGAGGCCGTTGAGCGTTACGGTGCCTGGCACCAGGCCCGCGGTGGGGGCCGTGGCGCTGGTGCCCCGCACCCCTTCCGCCGCCCAGAACTGCCCACCGGCACCGTCCACGTTCAGGATAGTGCTACGGCTGATGGGACTACCAAACGTTTGATTAGTGCTTCCGGTCGGGTACACTACCGGGTTACCCGACCGTTTGAAGTACTGGGTCGCCGTCGTTTCAAAGGTATTGGACGTGTAGCGGGTGCCTTCGCCATTGTTGCCGCTAATTGATTCGAAGCTTTCCTGCACCAGGGTCGTTTGGGCGCGGGCGCCGAAATGCAGCAGGAGCAGCGCCCCCAGGAGTAGTGAAGTTTTCATAAAACCAGGATTTGTCAGCAAAAAAAAGGCGGTTGCCAAGCCATTCGCACTACCCCGGCACGGGCGTAGTCCCGAGCATTTCGCCCGCGCCCACGCCCAGCGCAACCAACTGCGCGCCGGTGAAATATCCTTCTTCGAGGGCTACCATATCGAGGCGCAGGGCCTCGCCCGCGCCGCAGGCCACCCACACGCCGGCCGCCGTGTCGGCGTGCAGTACCGTGCCGGGCGGCACGGGGCCGGTGGCGGCGGCCGGGTGGGGCGTCACGCCCAGCAGGCGCAGGGGCTGCCCGCGCAGGGTGGTGAGGGCGCCGCGGTTCCAGGGGTTGGCGGCCCGCACCAGGCGTTCGATGGCGGCGGCCGGTTCCGGCCAGTGCACGCACACATCGGCCAGCGTGGCGCGGGGCCAGTAGCGGGCCAGCGTCGCATCCTGGCAGGTGGGCGTCAGGGGCGGGGCGGTGCCGGCCAGGCTGGCCAGCAGGCGCTGCGCCGCGGGCACGGCCCGGCCGGCCAGGTGGGCGCGGTGCAGCCCGTGGGTATCGCCGGGCCCGATGGGCACGGGCTCGGCCAGCAATATTGGGCCGGTGTCGAAGTCGGCCGTCATGCGGTGCACCGACACGGCCCCGGCAGTTTCGCCGTTGCGAATCTGCCAGAACAGCGGTTCGGGGCCCCGGTAGCCGGGCAGGGCTGCGAAGTGAAAGTTCAGAAAGCCGTGGGTGGGCAGGTCCAGTACCGCGGCCGGAATGCGCCAGGGAAAGGTAAGCACCAGCACGGCCGCCGGGGCCAGCGGCTGCAGCCAGGCCGTGAGCGCCGGCCCCAGCCCGGCCCGCCGCAGGCGCCTAACGGGCAGGCCCAGGCCTAGGGCCGCCTGCGCCAGCTGGTCGCATTCTTCCTGGCCGCATTCGGGCACTGCCACGCTCGTCACGGCTCCCTGGGCGGCCAGGGCCTGCAGTACCGGCAGGCCGAGTACGCTGCTGATGATGACGGCTACTTGCATGTGCGTGGAAGTGACAACGGCCCGACAGAAAGCACAAGCCCCGCCCCACCCGGTGGGTGAAGGCGGGGCCGGGAGCTAGTTGCGCGAAGGGAAAACGCCTTGCAGGGCAATGGCGTAGTTCATGGCCAGCAGCGGCTGGCGGTTTTCGTGGGGCTGGCTGGTGCCGACGGTCCCGCTGGCTCCCGTCACCGCGCTGGCACCCAGGCTGCTGTTGGCGGTGCCGGCGGCGTACTGGTTTTTGCTGCCGGTGGCCGGGTAATTACCGTTGGTTGAGGTGCTGTCCGCGTCGCCGTCACCGGTCTTGATGGTGCCGCTGAAGCCGTGGGAGTGTGTCGGCAGCTGCCCAACTTGCAGCGCGACCGATTCGGTGCCGCTGGCCTGGCCCGGCACGTAGCTGCTCAGGCCAGGGCCCTGTCCCGCTCCGAGTATCACGCGGCCGCGCAGGTCGGGCAGGGCAAACGTGGTGCGGCCGTCGCCGCCGTACGTGGTGCCAAGCAGCGAAAACAGCGGTTGATTGGTGCTGATGGGCAGGAGCTGGCCTTGGCAGTAGGCCCAGCCTCGGGGCGCGAAGGCGAAGCCCATTAGGCGAATTTCGCCGATAAAAGGTTCCATAAGTAGTGGGGTGCAAGTGCTTGAAAGTGCGGGACGGAACAGCAGCAGCCGGCTTAGGACTGCGAAGGGTAGATGCCGGTTAGCGCGATGATGTAGTTGGTGGCCAGCACGGGCTGGATGTTGCTGTGCGGCAGGCCGCCGCCGGCCACATCGGTTTGGCCGGTGAGGGAGCCGGGCGCCAGCGCGATGCCGGAAGGCGTGGGGTCGTAGGCATTGCCGCCCTGGTCACCGAAGTAGGCGCCGTTGGGGCTGGCCTGGCCCGTGCCGCCGGTGAGGACGCTCACGGTGCCCGACAGCGGGTGCTGGTGCAGAGCCATTTGGTTGGCCGTGAGGTTCACCCCCTCTACCCCGGCCGTGGCCCCGATGGGATAAGGCGAACGCCCCGGCCCCGTGCCCTGGCCCACCACCACCCGGCTGGCCAGGTTGGGCAGGCCAAACGTGGTTTGGCCATCGCCGCCATACGTGGTGCCAAGGAGAGTAAACAGCGCGTCATTTTCGCTGATTTGCAGCAGCTGGCCCTGGCAAAAGGCCCAGTCCAAGGGGGCAAAAGTGCCGGCAAAAATGCGGATTTCTCCGAGAAAATTTTCCATGAGAGGTAAGCAGAAAAGGCTGGGAATTAGGGGCGCTGCGGGAAAATGCCCTGCAGGGCAATGACGTAGCTGACCACCAGGTAAGGCATCAGGTTGGTGTGGGGCTGGCTCCCGCCCACAGGCGCTGCCGTGCCTTTCACCGCGCCGGCGGCCATGGTGCCGCTCCCGCCGTTCTCGCCGTACTGGTTGTCGTTGGTGTCGGCCGGGTAGTTCGAGGCCGGGCTGCCGGTGCTGGCCCCGCCGCTATGCACCTGCACCGTGCTGTTGAGCGTGTGCACGTGTGGCGGAATCGTGCTCAGGTCCAGCGTCACGTTTTCGGTGCCCGTTACGCTGCCCAGCGGGTATTCGGTCAGGCCTGGGCCGGGGCCTGTGTTCACGATGGCCCGGCCGCGCAAATCAGGCAAGCCGAAGGTGACTTTGCCATCGCCGCCGTAATGGGTGCCAATCAGCGAAAACAAGGCCGTATTGGTGCGAATGGCCAGCAATGAGCCGTCGCAGATGGCCCAGCCGCGCGGGGCAAAATTGAAACCGACCGCGCGGATTTCTCCTACAAAAGGGTCCATGAAAAAGGGGGGAAGAATGGTGAATAAACGCGGGGTAAGGCCACAGCATCGTGAGGCAGGGCCGCTATAGGACCGAGCCGGCGCGGGCCACCCGAAAAAGCAGCTTGTTGGCCCGCATTACAAATTAACGGCCGTCAGGCAAGCTGTTTTAACGTAGAAATACCTGACTTACAAACCACGTAGTTCTACGTGCATCGGCTGTGCAACATGGGCGCGGAAAGCCGCCTGAGAGGCCCTCGGCAGGACGGCCAACTGGCGGGTGCAACGACTGCTCGGGCGTCGAGTCAGGCGTCGAGCATGCCGTGCTTGGCGGCGAATATTACCAGCCCCACCACGTTGGAGGCGCTGGTTTTTTCCAGCAGCTTTTGCCGGTGTCCTTCCACGGTGCGGGGGCTGAGGAAAAGCAGGGCCGCGATTTCGGCGGCCGTCCGGCCTTCGCAGATGAGGCGCAGCACCTCTTCTTCGCGCGGGGTGAACTGCACCACATCCGGCAGCTTGGTGGTTTTTACGCGGGTGGGCTGCTGCACCCCGCGCATGAGGGCCCGCGAAATGCGGGGCGTGAAGTGGTAGCCGGTGGTCAGCACCTCTTCCAGGGCGTGAATGAGCTGCTCCTGCGTGGCGTCCTTGGGCAGGTAGCTGCGGGCGCCCAGTTTCATCATCTGGGTGATGTATTTATCGGCCGAGAACATGGACAGCACGATAATCTTCAGGTCGGGAAACTCTTTCAGGAGCAGCTGGGCCACTTCGGGCCCGTCCATGGCGGGCATTTGCAGGTCGAGCAGCACCACGTCGGGCAGGCGTTCCCGGCAAATAATCAGCAGCTCGGGCACCTCCGCAGCTTCCGACACGGCCGCCACGTAGGGCAGCGATTGCAAAATGTAGCGCATGCCCTGCCGGAACAGGGGGTGGTCGTCGAGAAGCGCAATGTGGGCCGGCGCGGTGGGGGTAGCCATTGAAATGCAGGAAAGATTGGAAGATGGGATGGGGGAAGACGGAAGGGGAAAGACGAAAGGGTGGGGCAATGGAAGGTAGAAAGGGGGAAGATGGAAGCTAGGACGTGTAAACAATTAAAGCCACATCAGGATGGCTCCGAGGGTGACCATTGCCAGAAAGGTGCTGGCGTTCTTTTCGTAGCGTGAAGCGAGGCCCCGAAACCGCTTGAGGCGGTTGAAGCAGCGTTCGATTTGGTTACGATTTTTGTAGACTTCTTCGTTGTGCTCAATCACTTGCGTCCGATTTTTTTT
>NZ_JAGEMO020000052.1 GCF_017921975.2 Hymenobacter terricola | reverse complement strand
TATGACCCGCACTACCATCCGGCCCATTGCCTGGAAAAAGAAGTAGCCCCGACCAGTTGAGGGGCCGAGGCTACGCAGGATGAACCCAAAGGCTCTCCTTAAAGGCGCCTAAAGGTAAAAAAACTTGCTCACTTCCTTGCTTTTTAACACAGTATCTCCTGGTTTACCCGACCACCTCAAACAACACGTTCGGTATTTTCAACCTCGTGGTGGGTTCGCAGTATCAGCGCGACATGGCCTTCAGCCAGCACACGTATTTGTTCGACCGCGACGGCGACATCGTCATCAACCAAATCGGCCTCTACACCCAGGGCGAATTGACCTTGCCCAGCCACTTCAAGCTAATCGCCGCCGCCCGCGCCGACCAGCACGACCGGTACGGCTTCAACTTCATCCCGAAAGGCGGCGTGGTGTGGTCCCTCAACGACCAGAACCTGCGCCTGACCTACGGCCAGGGCATCGCCGCGCCCACCATCCTCAACCTCGACGGCTACCTCTTCGGCGGCCTGCTGCTCGGCAACGGCCAGGGCTTCACCCTGAGCGACGGCACCGTGATTGACAAGCTGAAAGTGGAAACCATCAAAACCGTAGAAATTGGCTACAAAGGCAAGGTGACCCCCAAGTTTTTCATCGACGCCAACGCCTATTATAACCGCTCGCAGAACTTCCTGAGCCCGGCCATCAACATTGCCACGCTGGGCCGCAAAGTGATGAAGCGCGGCGACACGCCCATGTCGCAGGTGGTGCCCGGCACGCCTGAAACCGGCGCGGCCACGGTGCTCACCTACGTCAACTTCGGTCAGGTTGACACCTACGGGGCCGATTTCGGTTTCAGCTACTTCCTCTCGTCGTCGCTGAGCCTGGCGCTGAACTACTCGTACTTCGGCTTCAAGCTCGACCACGCCGACCTGAAGAACGACGGCAACAAGGACGGCAAAGTGCAGGACGAAGTCGACCTGCCCATCAACACGCCCGCCCACAAAGGCAGCCTGGCCCTGAATTACAGCGGCAAGAAATTCTTCGGCTCCATCTTCGGCCGCTACGTGCAGGCCTACGATTTCTACTCCGGCATCAACGTGGCCGCGGCGGCCAACCCCACGCTCGGCGTGGTCGAAAACGCCCGCTACGGCCGCACCTGGAACTACGGCCCCCTCGGCGGCTTCACCACCGTGGACGTGAGCGCCGGCTACCGCCTGAACTCCTACCTCACTGCCTCGGCCCAGGTCGTCAACCTGTTCGACACCAGGATGCGCGAGTTTGTGGCCTCGCCCTTCATCGGCCGCCTCTACTCGGCCGAACTGAAGGTGATGCTGCCGGCGCTGGCCTCGAAATAAGGCATTGCGCTGAGGGAATAAAACACGAAAGCCCGCCGAGTATTCGGCGGGCTTTTGGGCGCTGAAGGGGCGGCAAAAGTTACTTCAGATTGGTGTTGTGGTTGTTCAGCCGTATCACCTGGCCCGCCCGTTTGCCGGTGCGCTTGATGTGGGCGGTAGGGTCTTTCTCCAGCACGAGGCGCGGCAGGGTGCAGTCGTCGAGCGCGATATCGTGCGGGATGTAGCCGGCGGCGCCCACGGTCAGCTCCTGGCCCTGGTAGATGGTTTCGGTGAACTGAAATTTGCCTTCGGAATCGGTCACGTACACCTGGTGCGTGCCTTTTACGAGGAGCGTGGCGCCGACCAGCGGCTTGCCATTGGGCTCAAAAACCTGGCCCACCAGCGGGGCGCAGGCCAGGCGCATGGGCTTGGCCGCGGTGGCTTCGGGCCGGCCGGCCAGCGCGATGCGGTTCTGGGCGCTGCTGGCCGTTGGGCCGGGGGCAGTGGCCCGTTGTGCGAGGGCGGGGCGGGCGCTGCCCACGGCCCCGAAAGCCGCGATGAGAAGGAGTAAACGCATAGGTTGAAAGAGCAGGATGAAGGGAATCGGCCGCACGCCGGGCTACGCTGGAACCCCGGCCCGAAACGATATAACACTTTCAACACGAAAGAAGGCCGACAAAAGTTTCCCGGGCCGCGCATAAACGCGCATACGGCTGGCCCGGTTTTTAGTAAGCGCAAGTGCGAGCTTTCACCGCGCGTTCACGCCGGAGGCGTTAAGTTGCTTCCTTAACTCTGTCTCATGCCGCTCTTTTTTAATTGTTTGCCTCCTCGCTCATTTTCGTGGCGGGCTGTTTTTGCCCTTGGGGCTGGTTTGCTGCTGGCCCCGGCGGGGGGCCGGGCGCAGGGCCTGGTCGCGTTTCCGGGGGCCGAGGGCGCCGGGCGCTTCACCACCGGCGGGCGCGGCTCGGCGGCGGTGCCCACCACGGTGCTGGAAGTCACCAACCTGCTCGACGACGGCAAGCCCGGCTGCCTGCGCTACGCCGTGCAGCTGAGCGCAACTAAAGCACCGGCCCGCACCGTCGTATTTCGGGTGTCGGGCACCATTCACCTGGCCTCGCCGCTCACCATCAGCAAGCCCAATACCACCATTGCCGGCCAGACCGCCCCCGGCGACGGCATTTGCCTGGCCGACTACCCCGTATCGGTGAAGGCCAACAACGTCATCGTGCGCTTCGTCCGCTTCCGGATGGGCGACAAGAACCAGAACCAGGGCTTCGTGGACGGCGCGGGCGGCGACGATGCCTTCGGCGGGCTGCGCAACAACCACCTGATTATCGACCATTGCTCGATGAGCTGGAGCACCGACGAGGCGTTTTCGGTGTACGAGGGCGACAGCACGACCCTGCAATGGAACATCATGGCCGAGCCGCTGAACTACTCCTACCACTACGAAAAGGGCGATACCGACTTCGAGCGGCACGGCTTTGGCGGCATCTGGGGCGGGCAGCATTCGTCGTTTCACCACAACCTGTTTGCGCACTGCAAGAATCGCACGCCGCGCTTCAACGGCAGCCGCTACACCCACCCGGCGGGCTTCGAAAACTGTGATTTCAGCAACAACGTCATCTACGATTGGGGCGAAAACAACGTGTACGCCGGCGAGGGCGGCAACTACAACATCGTCAACAACTACTACAAGCCCGGCCCCAGCACCAACCCCAAAGTGAAGGCCCAGGTGCTGAATCCCTATAAAATCGACAAGGAAAAAGGCCGCCTGCCCTACGGCAAATTCTACCTCACCGGCAACTACGTGGACGGCGCGCCCGGCGTGACGGCCCACAACTGGCGCGGCGTGGTGATGAACGGCGGCACCGCGGCCGACACCGTCCAATCCAAAGTAGAAACGCCTTTTGCCCTGGGTCCGGTGGCCGTGCAAACCGCTTCGGAGGCTTACGAAGCCGTGCTGCTGAGTGCCGGGGCCATTCGCCCGCGCCGCGACACGCTCGACCAGCGCATTGTGCGCGAAGTGCGGGCCCGCACCGGCACCATCATCGACGTGCAGGGCCACTACCCGCACGGCACGCCCTACAGCGTGTCGCAAAAAGCCTGGCCGGTGCTGAAATCCACACCCGCACCCCTCGATACCGACCACGACGGCATGCCCGACGCCTGGGAAAAAGCCAACGGCCTGAACCCGAAAAATGCCGCTGACCGCGCCCTGCGGGCCACCGATGGCTACACCAACCTCGAAAGCTACCTGAATAGCCTGGTGGCGGCAGGAGGGAAGTAGAAGTAGGGAGGTAGGCAGCGGAATCCAAAAAGGACG
>NZ_JAGEMO020000051.1 GCF_017921975.2 Hymenobacter terricola | reverse complement strand
GCCACCGATGGCTACACCAACCTCGAAAGCTACCTGAATAGCCTGGTGGCGGCAGGAGGGAAGTAGAAGTAGGGAGGTAGGCAGCGGAATCCAAAAAGGACGTCATGCCGGGCGGAGCCGGGGCATCTCGCGTGTGGTGGTAACTCAATCGAATGGTTTACTGCTGCACGCGAGATGCCCCGGCTCCGCCCGGCATGACGTTTTGTTACCAGCGGTTGCACCAGGTGGCACTGGGCTGCCGTTTCCATTCAGCAACCATTCAGCCCGTTCAGCGGGCTGGATTACCGTTCGCGGAAAATGCGTTTCGGCCGCTGAAACGGGCCGGTAAGTTTGGGTCATTCAATCACCAATAACCCCGCTTACCCATGAAAACTTCTGCTTTTGCCCGCCGCCTGTCCGTTGCCGTTTTGCTGATTGGGGCCACTGGCCCGGCTGTGCTGGCCGCCCCCGCCGCCGTGCCCACCACCAAAACCGGGGCCGATAACCCCGCCCTGCACCCCGCCTTCACGGTGCGGGTGGTGGGCAAGGGCCGGCCCATGCTGCTGATTCCCGGCCTGACCTGCCCCGGCGCGGTGTGGGACGAGGCCGTGGCGCACTACCAGACGCAGTACCAGTGCCACATCATCTCGCTGGCCGGCTTCGGCGGCGCGGCCCCGGCCGCTACTTTGGCCGACCCGCTGCTGCCCGCCGTGCGCGACCAGCTCCTGGCCTACATCAAAACCCAGAAGCTGAATAAACCGGTGGTGGTGGGCCACAGCCTGGGCGGTTTCATGGCCCTGGAGCTGAGCACGGCCCAGCCCGACGCCATCGGCCCGCTCGTTATCCTGGATTCGCTGCCCTACATGGCCGCCATCCAGAACCCCGCGGCCACCGTGGAAACGGTGAAGCCCATGGCCGACAACATGCGCCAGCAGATGAAGCAGGGCCACCAGCCCGCCGCGGCCCAGCGCCAGATGGCGGCCGGCATGGTCACCGACACGGCCCGTCAGGCGCAGGTGATGCGCTGGGGCTCGGCCTCGGATGCGCCCACCGTGGCCCAGGCCATGTACGACATGTACACGATTGACCTGCGCTCCGACGTGAGCCGGATTCAGCAGCCGGTGCTGGTGCTGGGCGCCTGGGCCGCCTACAAGCAGTACGGCTCGACCAAGGAAAGCACCCGCGCCATCTTCACGCAGCAGTACGCCAAGCTGCCGGGAGTGCGCATTGAGATGTCGGAAGCCGGCCGCCACTTCCTCATGTACGACGACACGGCGTGGTTCCTGGCGCAGGCTGACGCCTTTTTGAAGCAGCCGGCCGTGGCCAAAAAATAGCCGGAAGCGGCCCGGGTGGCACCCTCCGGGCCGCGCTGGCGCGTCACCACTGCCGTAACTTGCCTGCTGCTAATTCCCCGGTATTATGCCCCACTCCTCGGCCCGCCCGCGCTTGTATTGGATTCTCCAGATTGGGGGCTGGGCGGCCTACGGGCTGCTGGGCGGCGTGCTGTCGGTGGTTTTTGGCAAGTTCAGGCCGCTAATCATCCCCATCGAAATCATTGTGGCGGGCTCGATGCTGCTGGGCAGCCACCTGCTGCGGCTGTACCTGCGCCGCCACGGCTGGACGCGCCTGTCGCTGGCGGCGCTGCTGCCCCGGCTGCTGTTGGGCAACCTGCTGGTGGCGGTGGGCAGCATGGCCCTCACCGGGGTATTGGTGACGCTGCTGTACTGGCTGGCGGAGCCGGCCAGCCAAGGCGGCCACGGCTTTCCGTGGCTGCAATACGTGGGCTACACGGCCAACTCCTTTTTCTTCATGCTGCTGTGGTCGGCGGCGTATTTCAGCCTGCATTATTTCGATAACCTGCGGCAGGCCGAAATCGACAAATGGAAGCTGACCGCGGCCGTGCGCGACGCCGAGATGCGCACCCTCAAGGCCCAGATTAACCCGCACTTCCTGTTCAACGGCCTCAACAACATCCGGGCGCTGGTGCTGGAAAACCCGGCGCGCGCCCGCGAGATGATGACGCACCTCTCGGACCTGCTGCGCTACTCCCTGCAATTGAACAGCCGCGAGCAGGTGCCGCTGGCCCGCGAGCTCGAAATTGTGGCCCACTACCTCACCCTCGAAAGCCTGCAGCTAGAAGAGCGCCTGCGCTACACCCTGGACGTGGCCCCCGCCGCCCTGGACGTGCTGCTGCCGCCCATGACGTTGCAACTGCTGGTCGAAAACGCCATCAAGCACGGCATCGCGCCGCGGCCGGGCGGGGGCTGCATCCACGTTTCGGCGCAACTCGAAAGGCCCGGCCAGGTGCTTATCACGGTGCGCAACCCCGGCCATTATTTGCCCAACCCCGCCGCGCCCGGCCACACTGGCGTGGGCCTGCCCAATGCCCACGAGCGCCTCCAGCTGCTGTTTGGCCCCACGGCCAGCCTCCACATTGCCGACGATGCCCACCAGGCCAACACCGTGATGGCCGAGCTGCGCCTGCCGCTGCTGGCCGCTGCCCCGACGGGAAAAGGAGAACGTCATGCCGAGCGCAGCGAAGCATGACGTTCTTTTTAGTATCCACTTCTTCAGCCACTCACCCCCTTGAACATTCTGCTGGTTGACGATTCGCGCCTGGCGCGCACCGAGCTGCGCCACCTGTTGCAGGCCTTTCCCGACGTGACCATCGTGGGCGAGGCCCGCCACGCCGACGAAGCTCGTACCCAAATCCAGGCCCTGCGACCCGATTTGCTGCTGCTCGACGTGCAGATGCCCGGCCAAACCGGTTTTGAGCTGCTGGCTTCGCTGGAAGCCGCGCCCCACGTCATTTTCACCACGGCTTACGACGAGTACGCGCTCCAGGCGTTTGCCGTCAATGCCCTCGACTATTTATTGAAGCCGGTGCAGGAAAGCCGCCTGGCCGCCGCGCTGGCCAAGGCCCGCGCCCGGGTGGCGGGCCCGGTGCCGGCCGAAGTTTCGGCGGGAGCCGGCACGATGGAAGAAGCGCCGCAAGCGCCGCTCACGGCCCAGGACCAGGTGTTTGTGAAGGACGGCGAGCGGTGCTGGTTCGTGAAGCTGGCCGACATCAAGCTCTTCGAAATCAATGGCAGCTACACCCGCATTCACTTCTCAACCCACCGGCCGCTCATCCCGCGCACGTTGCAGCAGCTGGAAGCCCGGCTCGACCCCAAAGTGTTTTTCCGGGCCAACCGCCAGCAAATCATCAACCTGAAATGGATTGCCGGCATCGAGCCCTGGTTCAGCAACACCCTGCGCCTCACCCTGAAGGACGGGCCCGAAGTGGAAGTGTCGCGGCAGCAGTCGGTGCGGTTTCGGGAGCTGCTAAGCCTGTAAAAACAGTGAGCAGTTAACAGTGAGCAGTTAACAGTGAGCAGTTAACAGTGAGCAGTTAACAGTGAGCAGTTAACAGTGAGCAGTTAACAGTGAGCAGTTAACAGTGAGCAGTTAACAGTGAGCAGTTAACAGTGAGCAGTTAACAGTGAGCAGTTAACAGTGAGCAGTTAACAGTGAGCAGTTAACAGTGAGCAGTTAACAGTGAGCAGTTAACAGTGAGCAGTTAACAGTGAGCAGTTAACAGTGAGCAGTTAACAGTGAGCAGTTAACAGTGAGCAGTTAACAGTGAGCAGTTAACAGTGAGCAGTTAACAGTGAGCAGTTAACAGTGAGCAGTTAACAGTGAGCAGTTAACAGTGAGCAGTTAACAGTGAGCAGTTAACAGTGAGCAGTTAACAGTGAGCAGTTAACAGTGAGCAGTTAACAGTGAGCAGTTAACAGTGAGCAGTTAACAGTGAGCAGTTAACAGTGAGCAGTTAACAGTGAGCAGTTAACAGTGAGCAGTTAACAGTGAGCAGTTAACAGTGAGCAGTTAACAGTGAGCAGTTAACAGTGAGCAGTTAACAGTGAGCAGTTAACAGTGAGCAGTTAACAGTGAGCAGTTAACAGTGAGCAGTTAACAGTGAGCAGTTAACAGTGAGCAGTTAACAGTGAGCAGTTAACAGTGAGCAGTTAACAGTGAGCAGTTAACAGTGAGCAGTTAACAGTGAGCAGTTAACAGTGAGCAGTTAACAGTGAGCAGTTAACAGTGAGCAGTTAACAGTGAGCAGTTAACAGTGAGCAGTTAACAGTGAGCAGTTAACAGTGAGCAGTTAACAGTGAGCAGTTAACAGTGAGCAGTTAACAGTGAGCAGTTAACAGTGAGCAGTTAACAGTGAGCAGTTAACAGTGAGCAGTTAACAGTGAGCAGTTAACAGTGAGCAGTTAACAATCCGTATTAACTGCTCACTGTTAACTGCTCACTGACAATATGTCCAGCTCGCAGAACACGATGCAGTTGCCGAACGGGTCATAAACTTCCATTTCCAGCACCCGCTTGTTCCAGAAGGCGGGCGCCATGGCGAGGCGCTTGTGCGGGAAATCCTTGGTTGTCAATTGGTGGTGGTAGGCCGGCAGGCCCAGTATTTCGACCCGCGCCCTGGCGCCGGCGCAGCTATCGGTGGTGTGAGCGCTCAGGTGCAGCACAAAATCGCCCCGCGATACCTGGAAGTACACCGGGCCCTGGGCGGGCTGGTCTTCCCAGTCGATGCGGAATCCCAACCAATCAATGTAAAATTCCCGGGCTTTGTGGTAATCCAAAATCCTGAATACGGGCGTCACCATGCGAAAACGAAGTAGGAATGGCCTCGATGTAATGCGCTTTGACGTTGAAAACACCTTCTGCTGCTGGCAAGGTGCTGCTTCGCAACAGCATCTACGGAGCTAAACAGCGTTTGGCGCACGGCGGAGAATATTAAAACCGGGCACCGCCTACATTTAGCGAATGATTTCTCCCGCCGAATACGACCAGCTCGACGGCCTGGGCATGGCCGCGCTCGTGCGCACCGGCCAGCTCACGGCCCCCGAGCTGTGCGCCGCCGCCCTTGCCCGCGCCGAAGCCGTGAACCCGCAACTCAACGCCGTGGTGCACCCGCTCTACGAGCCGGCCCGGCAGCGGGCCGCGGCGGGGCTGCCCGCCGGCCCGTTCGGCGGCGTGCCGTTCCTGCTGAAGGATTTTGGGGCGCAGTACGCTGGCGCGCCGCACACCTCGGGCAGCCGGGCGCTGCGCAACTTCGTGCCCGCCGCCGATGCCGAGCTGGTGCGCCGCTGGCAGGCCGCGGGCCTCAACATCCTGGGCAAAACCAACACGCCCGAGTTTGCGCTCATGGGCGTGACCGAACCCCTGCTGCACGGCCCCGCCCGCAACCCCTGGCACCTGGGCCACACGCCCGGCGGCAGCAGCGGCGGGGCGGCGGCGGCCGTGGCGGCCGGCATCACGCCGGTGGCGGGGGCGGGCGACGGGGGCGGGTCCATCCGGATTCCGGCGGCGTGCTGCGGGCTATTTGGGCTGAAACCCAGCCGGGGCCGCGTGCCCACCGGCCCCGAGCAAGGCGAAAAGTGGCAGGGCGCCGCCGTGGAGCATGTGCTCAGCCGCTCGGTGCGCGACAGCGCCGCCCTGCTCGACGCCACCCAGGGGCCGGATGCGGGCGCACCGTACTTTCTGCCGGGCCCGGCGCGGCCGTATCTGGAAGAAGCCGGCCGGGCGCCGGGCCGGCTGCGCATTGCCTTCAGCCTGGGCCACCCGCTGGGCAGTGCGCTGCACCCGGAATGTGCCACGGCGGTGCGCGAGGCCGCGAAATTGCTCGAAAGCCTGGGGCACGACGTGGAAGAAGTGCCGCTGCCCTTCGATGGCCGGGCCGTGGCTTCGGCTTTCCTGATGCTGTATTTTGGCGAAACCGGGGCCAGCATCGCCGCGCTGGCCCGGCACCTGGGCCGCCCCGCCCGGCCCGCCGACGTGGAGCCCACCACCTGGCTGCTGGGCCTGCTGGGCCGCACCTACACCGCCGCCGATTTCGCGGCCGCCCGCCACACCTGGAACGACAGCGCCCGCCGCATGGGCCGCTTCCACGAAACGTATGACCTGCTCCTGACCCCCACGCTGGCCACGCCGCCCGTCCGCATCGGCGAGCTGCAGCCCAAGCCGATGGAGCAAAAGCTGCTGAAACTCGTCAACACCTTCGGCCTCGGTGGCCTCATCCGCCGTTCCGGCATCGTGGAGAAGCTGGCCGAGCAGAGCCTCGAAAAAACGCCCTACACCCAGGTGGCCAACCTCACGGGCCAGCCCGCCATGTCGGTGCCCCTGCACTGGACCGCCGACGGCCTGCCCTGCGGCGTGCAGTTCATCGCGAAGCTGGGGGCCGAAGACGTCCTGTTCCAACTGGCCGGGCAGCTGGAGCAGGCCCGGCCGTGGTTTGGCCGGCGGCCGAGCTTGTAGCGCGAACTTTTAGTGCGCAAAGCTAACGTACTCGCAGTGTACCTGATGCTGGAAAGCGGGAAGGACCCGTCGCACAGTTTTTTCGCGGCTGTTGAGGCCTTGGGGGAGGCAATGCTACCCGTCGTGGCGTGTCCATTTTGCAACTGCCCACAGGCCCCGTTTCGACAGATTAGGCTAAAAAATCCAACTCTTCCTTCGACAGCGAAACGTTCGCTGCTTTTACATTTTCCTCCAGATGTTGGATGGAAGTAGTGCCTGGAATGGGGAGTATCCATGCGGATTGATGGAGTAGCCACGCCAGATTGAGCTGCGCCACCGTGACGCCTTTGGCTTCGGCCACCTCTTGCAGCTTGCGCTGCCCGGTGGGTAGTGACGTTTGGAGGGAGAAGAAGGGAATAAATGGAATCCGATGTTCCTCGCACAACGGCAGCAGCTCACCCCCCTGGAACCCGTAAGGACTGTTCGGGTCCGTAACCCGCTGGGTATAGCTGTACATATTCTCCACACTGGCAATTTTGCCTAATGCACGGGCCGTGTTAAACTGCTCAATGGTGGCATTAGAAAGGCCCACATGCAGAATTTTGCCTTCGCGCTGCAACGCCAGCAGGGCGGCGAAAGACTCCTCGTACCCACCAGGACTATTGGCGGCCTTGCCAAAATGCACCAGGGGCAGCTGTTCGAGCTTCAGTTCCTGCAAGTTGTTTTCGACGCTGCGCCTCACTTCCGCCGGCTTGCCGTAGGGCAGCCAGCTTTTGTCGGTGCCTCGCGTTCCGCCCACCTTGGTCGCGATAATCAGGTCGGCCGGATAGGGGTGTAAGGCCTCCGCCAGCAGCCGGTTGGTGACGCCTGGTCCGTAAAAATCGGCAGTGTCGAAAAAGTTGACTCCCAGCTCGACGGCTTTCCGCAAGAGGGCAATGGCCCCCGGGCGGTCTCGGGGCTCGCCCCAAAAATCCTCCCCGGTCAGCCGCATGGTGCCGTAGCCGGGGGCACGGGCCATGAGGGGGGTGGCCGTGTCCGCGCCAATTGTGATGATTCTGCTGCTCATTTGCTTTGGGTTGAAGTGGTCTGGCTTTCCTTTTTAGCCACCCTGGCTGCTACCCGTTTGGGCCGCCGGTTGCGCAGTGGCTTTGCGATAGGAGGAAGGGGTGAGCCCCGTGAACCGTTTGAAAAATTTGGTGAAGTTTGACACGTCATAATCCAGCTTGCGAGCGATTGCCCCAATGGGCACAGTGGGGTCGGTCAGCAGCTTTTTAGCCTCCAGCAATATCCGCTGCTCGTAGAAATAGCAGGCATGATGGCCCGTTGCCAGCTTGATTATCTTGCTCAGGTGCCCGGGGTGCAGGCAAATGATATCGGCGATTTCCTTAAGCTCATGCATGCGTTCCACCCGTCCCGCCAGGAAATCATCCATATGGCTATCCAAAACCTGCTTGAACCGGGCCGCAATTTCAGCCTGGCGAGAAACGTAGACCTTCGGGATTGTAGCCATCATTTTTTTGCCTTCTGGTACTGCTACAAAGGTCAATGAGCGGGCCGCTTACAAAATGGTGAAGAGTCAAGTTTCTGACTCGGCCGGGCTAAAATATCCTGTTATCCTGAGCCAAGGATGACCGCTAAACCCAAAGAAGCCCCGGCTGCTTACGCAACCGGGGCTTCTTTGGCTCCAGGCAAAATGAGGGGTTATCCCGAGTGAGGCTCACCTCTCAAATACCTCGTTCAGCACGCCGGCCAGGCGGATGCCGGCTTTCAGCACCTGCTGCTCGGCGGTGGGGCCGAAGGTGGGGTAGAAGTGCCAGTCGAACTTGGGGTTGGCCGCCGCCGCGGCGTAGATGGCCGGGCAAAGCTGGTACGACTCAAACAGCCAGGTGGTCATCTCGTCCTTCTGCCACTGCTTGATTTGGGCCGGCGTGGCGTGGTCGTAGGCGGCGGCCATTTCGAGGTAGCTAAAGCCAGGGTATTCGATGATGGCGCTGTCCCAGACGCTGTGCAGGTTGGTGTCCTCCTTGCCGCGCCAGTTCACGACGATGCTGTTGCCGCCCTTGTCCTCGGCGTGGCCCACGTGCAGGGGCTGGTGCACGTCGCCCACCAGGTGAATGACAAACTTGAGGGCTACGAGCTTTTCCGCGTCGGTCTTTTTGGGGTCTTTCAGGTCCTTGCGGGCTTGCAGCAGGGCGGTGTAGGCGTTGGTGGGCGCAGCCGGGGCCAGCAGGGTGGGGTCGTTCAGCTGCTTGACGAAGGCGGCGAAATCGAGGCCCACGGGCACGTTGAGGTAGTGCCAGGGCGCCGTGTTGCTGAATTGCGGGTCGGCGCGCAGCTCATCGGCCCAGGTGCTCACCAGCGGCATGGTTTCGTGGCCCAGAATACGGGCCACTTCGCGCCGGGCGTTGCTGGAAAGGTGGTTTTCGGCAATGCGGGCCACGGCCCGGTGGCCCACTACGCCCCAGGCCAGCAGGCTAAACGGCGCGCATAACAAAGCCAGCAGGGCAACACATTTTCTAAACATTGAGAGAGGAGGTGGGGTGAGACAGTAAACGAATGATTCGGGGTCAGATGGGCCTGCTTCCAAAAAGCAGAACCACAAAGCTAGCGCCGCCGCGCGCCGGAATCCCAAGGCCGTGGGCGAAGTATTTGGCAGCGTCCACCCCGGCACCACCGGGCCCGGCACAAGCAGCGCATCAGCGTGATTTGCGGCCCTCCCCTCTAATTGAATGCAAGTGGAAACTATTGTCGATTCTCCCGAGCTTTTCATCGGCCGCGATGCCCAAAACCAGTGGCTCTACGTGGATTGGCGGGGGGCCTACGACCCGAAATCGACTCGAACTGCCTGCGGCCTGCTCCTGAAAAGCCTGCGGGCGTGGCCCTGCCACAAAATCTTCAGCGACAACACCGGCGTCGCCCACATCTGGCTGCCCCGCACGCAGTGGAGCAGAAGGCAGCGAGCAATGAGCAGTTGTCAGTGAGCAAAAGAACGTCATGCTGAGCGGAGCCGAAGCATCTCGCCTGTGGTAGTAACTCAATCGTTCAGCGAAAGAATTACTACCACAGGCGAGATGCTTCGGCTCCGCTCAGCATGACGTTCTTTTGCTCACTGCTCACTGCTCACTGCTCACTGCTCTCATGTACATCAACCCCATTATCGACGACAACTTCCCGGACCCCGCCATCATCCGGGCGGCCGATGGCTGGTACTACGCCTACGGCACCCAGACCCGGCGCGCCGGCGTCATTATCAACCTGCAGGTGGCGCGGTCGCGGGAGCTGGTGCACTGGGAATATCTCGGCGAAGGCCTGCCCGAAAAGCCCGTGTGGGCCCGGCTGAGCCAGAAAATATGGGCCCCACACGTCAGCGAGCACGGCGGGCGCTATTACCTCTACTACTCGGCCCGGCCCGATGGTGCCGACTCCCTCAGCCTGGCCGTGGCGGTGGCCGAAGCCCCGGCCGGCCCGTTCGTGGACAGCGGCCGGCCGCTGCTGCCCGGCCCCGGCTTCACCTGCATCGACCCCATGGCCTTTGATGACCCCGCCACCGGCCAGCGGCTGCTGTACTGGGGCTCGGGCTTTGGGCCCATCTGGGTGCGCGAGCTGGCCGCGGACCGGCTCGGCTTCCTGCCGGGCAGCGCGGCGCGGGCCGTGGTGCACCCCAGCGTTTCCGACGACCCCGACGACTACCACCGCCTCATCGAAGCTGCCTGGGTGCACTGCCACGAGGGCTGGTACTACCTTTTCTTTTCGGGCGATAACTGCTGCGGCCCGCACGCCCACTACGCCGTGCTGGTGGCCCGTGCCCGCCATGCCACCGGCCCCTTCGAAACCTACGCCGCTGCCACCGCCAACCCGCACAGCGCCCTGCTCGCCGCCAATGCTCACTGGCGCGCCCCCGGCCACAACTGCGTGGTGACCGATGCCGCCGGCCAGGACTGGCTGGCCTACCACGCCATCGACCCGCGCCAGCCCACCTTCGCCGCCATCGACGACTCGGAGGGCTACTCGCGCCGCGTGCTGCTCCTCGACCGCCTGGAGTACGCCGACGGCTGGCCCGTGGTGCGCGAGGCCTCGCCTTCGTGGCAGCCGCAGCCGGCGCCGGCGGGGCAGTAGCCCACTTTTGGGGAGCGGCTAAACCTCCGGCCGGTTTGGTGGTCTGTGTTGCGCCCTGGTACTCTGCCGACGGCTTCATTTTCAGCCTACTGCCCATTCTCTACCGCATGGTTTCTTTGGCCCGATGCCCCGGCAGTGCCGGGCGTGCTCGTCTGCTGCTGGCCCTGCTGCTGCTTTTGGGCGGCGGGCGAGTGGCCGCGCAGCAACCCGCCCCCCCCGATTCGGTGGCCGCCCCGGTAGAAGTGCCGTGCCCGGCGCCTATCCCCGCCCCGGCGCCGGTGGCTCCGCGCCGGCGGGTGGGCTTCGTGCTGTCGCTCGACAACCGCGATTCCTTCGTGCAGTCCTCGGCCGTGAGTGTCATCGGCCTGAACGCGGGCCTGGTGCTGCCCGGCCGGCGCTGGCGCCTGGGCCTGGGCGCCTACACGCTCCGCCGCGACTACGCCAACCAATACATCTACCAGTATAAAAACGGTAAGCGCACTAAGAAAATCCTCGAAACCCTCACCCCGCAACTCGACCTTACCTACTTCACGCCCAACGTGAGCTACGTGTTTTTCCAGCGCCGCTGGCTCGAAATCAGTGCGCCGCTAGCCGTGGGCCTGGGCCGCAGCCACTATTCCGAAACCGACCAGAACGGCAAAACCCCCACCGACAGCCGTGGCCTGTTTGTGCCCGTGGAGGTGGGGCTGGCGGTACTCGTCAAGCCCATGCGCTGGGTGGGCGTGAGCGGCAGCCTGGGCTACCGCACCTCGGTGCTCGAAATCGATTATAAGGAAGATTTCGACGGCTGGTACTACAGCTACCGCCTCAACGTGTTCGTGGGCGCCATCTGGCGCGACTGGCGGCAGTACCGGCGCAGCCGCCCGGCACGGTAGCCGGCGGCCCGCTGCCATCGCACTTTTTTCGGTATTGACACCTTTTTAAACGGCTTCCAAGCCCTTGGCGGCCTGTTTTCCGTATCTTCGGCGGTACGCGTTTTTCTTCCTGCCCATGCCGTTTGCGTTACCTTTTCTTCGTGTGATGAGCCGGCGGCTGGGGGTGGCGCTGGGGCTGGCAATGGCAATGGCCGGGGCCGGCCCGGTACTGGCGCAGGCACCCGGGCCCGAGCTGCGCTGCCTGATGCTGCCCATTGAGCCCGCCAGCCGGGCCCGGGAATCGGCCCTGGTGGTCGAAGCCCAGGTGCTCGATGCCCAAAGCTTTTGGGATGCGGGCCACGGCCGGCTTTTCACCCGGCACCGCCTGCGGGTGTTTTCCCTCCTGAAAGGCCAGGTGGCCGACACCACCGGCCTCACCCTCCTTACCGAAGGCGGCCGCCTGGGCCTCGACCAGCAGCTCCTCACCAACACGCTGCGGCTCACGGCCGGCCAGCAGGGCATCTTTTTCCTGACGCCCGCGCCCTGGCCCGGCTTGCCCGCAGTTGCCGCGGGCGGCCGCGCCTACACGCCCTTCGGCAGCGAGCAGGGCTTTATCGGGTTCAACCTTGCGGAGCGCACCGCCACCGAGCCCTTCCGCACCTATCCCGCGCTGGATGCCGCGTTTTATCAGGAAATAGCCCGCCTCACCGGCCAGCCGCGCCGGCTTCTGCGGGCCAATCCGGCCCTGGCCGCCGCTGGCCCGGTGGCGCAGCGGGGCACGCTGGCACCCACCATTGCCAGCTTTGCGCCGGCCAGTTTGCCGGCCGGCACCGGGGCCGTCTTCACCATCAGCGGCGACGGCTTTGGCAGCAGCCGGGGTAGTGGTTTTGTCGAGTTTAAGAATGCCGACGACGGCGGCGCAACCCTCGTGAGGGCCCGCGACGCCGATTACGTGTCCTGGACCAACAATCGCATCGAGGTACGCGTGCCTTCGGCGGCCAATGGCGGGCAGCCCGTGAGCAACGGCCACCCGGCCGGTTCCGGCGTGGTGCGCGTGACCACCGCCGGCCAGCTGGCCGTGGAAACTGCCGCCCCCATCACGGTCATTTACGCCCTCACCAACGTCGAAAGCACCGACGGCACCCTCCTCCAGCGCCCCAACCACATTGCCCTGAACGCCAGCGGCGGCATCAGCTTCCATTTCGGCCCCAATTTCACGGCCACTGCCGCGCCCGCGGCCTGGCAGCGTGCCCTGGCCACCTGGCGCTGCCAAACGGGCATGAACTGGGACGTGGCTGCCCCCAGCGCCACCAACACCATCGCCGACGATGGCCAGAACGTGGTGGCCTTCGACGCCGGTGCCGAGCTGCCCGCCCGGGTGCTGGGCCGCACCACCAGCTACTACCGCGGCTGCTACGCCCCCAATGGCGAGGTAGTGTTTTGGGTGAAGGAAGTCGACATGCAGTTCGACGATGGCACCGCGTTTCAGTTCGCCACGGGCGCGCCTACCCGGAGTCAGGTCGATTTTGAAACGGTGGCCGTGCACGAGCTGGGGCATGCCCAACAGCTCAACCACCTCATCCTGCCCGGCGCGGTGATGCACTACGCCGTCGCCCTCGGCCAGACTACCCGCGTCCTCAACCTGCTCAGCGACGTAGCGGGCGGGCGGCAGGTGTTGCGCGTGCGCAGTTTCCGCAGCCTGGGCTGTGGCGGGCCGGCGCTGCTGCCCGCGCCGCTCACCAGCTTCAATGCGCAGTTCGTGGCGGGTACCGGCGTGGCCCTGGCCTGGGCCACCCGCGACGAATGCTTCCTGAGCAGCTTTGTGGTGGAGCGCAGCCTGAGCGGCGACACCACCGCCTGGGAACGGGTGGGCACCGTGGCCGCCCGCCCGCCCGCCAGCGCCTACCAGTTCACCGACGCGCAGCCGCCCAGCGGCTTGCATTACTACCGCCTCCGCCTGCTGCGGCCCGATGGCTCGCTCGATAACGTGGCCCCTGCCTTGCTCAGCTCCGACGGGGCCAATGCCAGCGTGAGCATTTTTCCGAACCCCGTGGCCGGCGACCAGCTGCGCCTGCAATACCCCGCCCCGGCCGATGGCGCGGTTGTCTTCCGCTTCTACGACGTGCTGGGCCGCCAGATTCGGGCCACCAGCCTCAGCGTTCCCGCTGGCCTCAACGTGCTGCCCCTCAGTATTACAGGTATGGCGCCGGGCCTGTACGTGCTGCACTGGCAGGATGCGCAGGGCCACACCGGCAACCGCAAATTCATTCGGATATAAGCGGGCAATAAACAGTCGTTCAACCGTAAGCGGGTTGTTAGTTGCTTGTTGTCTGCCTACCAACAACGAGCAACTAATAACTGACAGCAAAGTATCTGGTCCGCAGCGTGCTATCTTCCGCTTTCATTCGGCCGGCAACCTGGCCCAGGCGCTCATTCTACCCATGGTTTTACGCGATAATACGGCCCGCGCCCAGCAGGCAGTCACCATTTTTCAGGCCATGGCCGTGGTGCTGGCCCTCACCATTCTGTCTAATTTCTGGTATCTCAACGAGGTAGCCACGGGCCGCACCGCCGCTGAGATTGACGCCAGCCCGCTGGGCCTGGTGCACAACCTGCTCATCATTGTCGAGCTGGTGCTGATGGTGACCAGTCTGGCAATGTTCATTCGCTGGCTGCGCCGGGCTTACTGGAACCTGCACGCCTTGCGCCGGCCCATGGAGCACAGCGAAGGCTGGGCTGCCGGGGCGTGGTTTGTGCCTTTCCTCAACCTGTTTCGGCCCTATTCCATTGTGCGCGAAGTGTGGCGCCAGACTCAGCTGGTGGCCTTCGAGCAGGTGACGCCGCACGGCCTGCTGCGGGCGTGGTGGCTGCTGTTTGTGCTGCACGGCATCGTCAGCAACGTAACCGGCAAAATGGCCAACAGCGCCAATACCGTTGTGCAGCTGCAAAGCGCGGCCTGGGGCAACATCCTCACGGCGGGCCTGAGCCTGGGCACTGCGGTGCTTTCGGTGCTGGTGGTGCGGCGCATTGCCAGCTACGAAGTTCAGATGGACCTGCGCCTGCAGGTCAGCCGCATCGGCGGGCCCGCCCCCGTTCCGGCCCTGGCGCCCGAAGAAGACCAGTCCGACTACGAATACTAACCAGACTTGTCAGAACTGAGTAAAAACTCAATAGTTGGAGTCTCGTCGTTAGCTTCGCGGGCCTTCGGTTGCTGATAGTGTTTAGCCGGCGCAGTAAGGTGCGGTTCCAGTCGCTCAACGACAAGACTAAGTAATAAATGGGTTGTCAGTTGCTCGTTGTTAGTTAAGATGTTTTCCAGATACCAACAACTGACGACGAATAACTAACAACTTAATTCAAGACTTTTACAGCTGGTTGCGCCCGGCGGGCGTGGCGGCCACCTCGGCCGCCGGGGCCACCTCGTAGCGCGCCAGCTGGGCATCGTCGAGGTTGCCATTGAGCCACTCGCTTTCGATGTTGGCCCCCAGCTTTTTGTAGAAGCCGATGGCGGATTCGTTCCAGTCCAGCACCTGCCACTTGAGGCGCACGGCCCCGGTGGCGCGGGCCTCGGCCACCACGGCATCAAACAGCAGCCGGCCGAAGCCGCCGCGCCGGGCCGCCTCGGTCACCACCAGGTCTTCCAGGTACAGCATCCGGCCTTTCCAGGTCGAATACGCGGTGTAGAACAGGGCGAGGCCGATGATTTCGGCTTCCTGATTTTCCAGCACAAAAAAGCTGAAGATGGGCGCCGGGCCAAAGCCGTCGCGCTGCATGGCCGTCAGGGTGTTGGTCACGGCCTCGGGGGCGCGCTCGTACTCGGCCAGTTCCCGAATCAGGGCCAGCACCTGGGGCAGGTCGGCTTCCACGCCGCGGCGCAGCACAATGTTGTCTTTCATAACAAAAACGCGCCGGCCTGGCCGCGCCAAAAAGAAATCGGGCCGCCACCGCCTCAGCAGCAACGGCCCGATAAGTAAACCTGGATTAACCCAAAAACCGCGAATTACATCTGCGGCTGCATCTTTTTGATGTCTTCGATGGCATTCACCGAGTTCAGCTCCCGGAACTGGGCGGGCTGCTTGGCACCCTTGGTGGTGTCGGGCGCGGGGGGCAGGGCGGGCAGCTTGGCGGTGGCAACATCATCGTCGCCTTCCGTCGTAGAGGGGCCGCACGAAGGCAGCGTGAACGACAGCAGGGCAGCGGCCAACAGGCCGGAAAAAAGCGTTTTTTTCATGTGTGGGGAAACGAATGCGGGCGCAAGTTACGCACGGAGTGCGGCTTGCAATACGGAAAATAGGTCCGTTTACTACGGGAGATTTTGGCCGGGCGTTGGCTGCCCATCACCGGGCCACGCCGGCTGGCCTACTCCAGTACCGCAAACCACGGCACTCCCAGGCGGCCCGGCCGCAACGCAACCGCTACTTGCTGGCCCGGCTGCACTTGCTGGTAATACGTGCGGCTCACCTTCACATCCTCTTCCGTGGCAACTGGTCCCCAAGCAGGCAGTTTGAGATAATACGTCGTGGATTTGCCCGAATTGATGTGCTTGCTTACTACTTGTGGCCTATAGATGGTAGCCGGACTCTCGTCATACACGGCGTTTATGGTGGAAGTGGCCCCGTAGCCATACATTATGGCTGCTGGTATTACTACCAAAGATTTGATAAATAATTCGTTGTCTCTAAAAAACCATGTGCGCGCACCCAATACCAACAGCACGGCCATCCCTAAACCCGCCAACCCTGCTGGCAGCCACAAGGAAGCATAGTCAACCGCCTCAAAATCGAATAAACTGCGAATAACAAGACTCAAACTGGGCATAAACACAGCTGTCGCTACGGATGGATAAGCACTGGTCTTATCTTCAAAGAACCCTAACGTGTGTTTGTGGAGCCGAAGTGCCAGCGTCGCCAGCAGCGGTAAAAATACCCCTGTTGCAATAGCCCATTTGTATGGATGCGGATAGAAAAATAGCCAACCCGCCCCTGCCCAGCCAGCAATATTCAGTAAGCGAGCCGTTCGCTGGGCCTTTGCCAGCGCAGTAACTCGTGCCTCCGGCGTATCGCCAAGGGCAGTATCCGCCAGCAAAGTGGCGGTAGCCTTCTCAGTGGCTACCTTATCAAAGTCGGGGTATCGCGCGGCCAGCCATTGTGTGATTTCGTGGTATCGCTCAGTTGTGTAGGCAATTTTCAGCGTGGGCAAATAAATCTCCTTCGGATAAATGAAAGTGTATTTGTCACCAATCCGGTAGCCATCAATTTCCTGCAGAGTCAGTGTTTTTGTGTTGAATACCCCCACTTGGCTCACCTCCCGCAAGCCGATGATGAAGCAGTTTTTCAAAGTGTCTAACAGTCCATACACCACGAGACCGGCCAAGCCAACTCCCAGCAGGCCAAAGCCAGCACCAGTAGCCAGCGAAAGGTTTTTGCCCTGCATCAGCAAGAATGGTAATGCTAAAAACAGCAGCGCCAGCGGCGGCATGCAGATGTAAACGAAAACACGCCAGCCCTTGGCCATGCGGTATTCTTGGCCTTGAGTTTCCTGCCAGGGAGTCACGAGGAATGATAGAAGTGATGGAAAATCGGGCCTGCCCGAAATGCCGCTCAAGGTACGCGATGCGGGCGTTGCCGGCTGCCCCTACCTTTGCCAGCCCATGCGCGTTTCCCTCGCCGTCGTCATCATCACCTTCAATGAAGCGGCCAACATTGCCCGCTGCCTCCAGGCGCTGGGCGACGTGGCCGACGACGTGCTGGTCGTCGATTCTTTCTCCACCGACGCCACCGTGGAAATCTGCCGGCAGCACGGCGCCCGCGTTATCCAGCACGCCTTCGCCGGCTACGTCGAGCAGAAAAACTACGCCACCGCCCAGGCCCGGTTCGACCACGTTCTGCAGCTTGACGCCGATGAAGTCCTCACCGATGAGCTGCGCCACTCCATCCGCGAAGCCAAGCAGGACTGGCAGCATGCCGCGTATTCCCTGGCCCGCCTCACCAACTACTGCGGCCACTGGGTGCGCCACGGCGGCTGGTACCCCGACCGCAAGCTGCGCCTCTACGACCGCCGCCTGGGCCGCTGGACCGGCCTGCTCCTGCACGAGCGCTACGAGGTGAGCCCCGGCCAAACTACCGGCCAGCTCGCCGGCGATGCCCTGCACTACAGCTACCACAGCATCGCCCAGCACGTCAGCCAGCTCAACAAGTTCACCAGCATCACGGCCCAGGAGCTGGCCCTGCGCGGCAAAACCAACGTCGGCCTGTTCCACCTGCTGCTCAAGCCGCTCTGGAAATTTATACACGGCTATTTCTTTCGATTGGGCCTGCTCGATGGGTTTGCCGGCCTGTGCATCGCCGGCATCTCGGCCTGGGGCGTGTTCCTGAAATTCGCCAAGCTGAAAACCCGCACCGAACGCGCCGAAGCATGAGCCCGGAAA
Organism: Hymenobacter terricola; assembly: GCF_017921975.2. Taxonomy (GTDB): domain Bacteria; phylum Bacteroidota; class Bacteroidia; order Cytophagales; family Hymenobacteraceae; genus Hymenobacter; species Hymenobacter terricola. The sequence continues at coordinate 49,246 of NZ_JAGEMO020000051.1, read as the reverse complement.
GCCGCCAAACCTTCCTCGTGTCCCGCACCGACGCCATCGGCGACGTGGTGCTGACCCTGCCGGTCTGCGGCCGGCTCAAGCAGCTGTTTCCCGGCTGCCGGGTGGTGCTCATCGGCCGCACCTATACCGCGCCCGTGGCCGCTGCCTGCCCGTGGGTCGATGATTTTCTGAACGTTGATGAGTTGCTGAAGCAGCCCCAGGCTGAGCAGGTAGCCATTTTGCAGGCTTTCGGAGCCGCCGCCATCATCCACGTTTTCCCCAACAAAGCCCTCGCCCGTCTCGCCCAAAAGGCCCGCATTCCCGTCCGCATCGGCACCCGCAACCGCTGGCTGCACTGGCTCACCTGCAACCGGCTGGTGGCTCTCAGCCGCCGCCACTCGCCCCTGCACGAAGCCCAGCTGAACCTGAAGCTGCTTCAGCCATTAGGCACTCCGCCAGAGTTGGCGCTACCCGAAATTGCCGATTTGGTGCGCCTGAACGCCGTAGCGCCGTTGGCCCCGCAGTTCGCGCAGCTCCTGCGCCAGCGCCAGCCCGGCCAGCTCAATGTCATTCTGCATCCGCGCAGCCGGGGCAGCGCCCGCGAGTGGGGCCTCGGCCATTTCGGCCACTTGGCCCGGCTGCTGCACCAGGCCGGCCACCGCGTGTTCATCAGCGGCACGGCGGCGGAGGGCGAGGAGCTGGCCGAATGGCTGTCCCAACACGCGCCTTTCCTCACCGCCGACCTCACGGGCCAGCTCAGCCTGCCGCAGTTCATTGCCTTCATCGCCGCCGCCGATGGCCTGGTGGCGGGCAGCACCGGCCCGCTGCACCTGGCGGCCGCGCTGGGCCGCCACGCGTTGGGGCTGTACCCGCCCATCCGGCCCATGCACCCCGGCCGCTGGGCCCCGCTGGGTCCGCACGCCGAATACGTGGTTTTCGACAAGCCTAACTGCGAAGATTGCCGCGCCCAGCCAGCGGCGTGCACCTGCATCCGCGCCATCGGGCCAATGGTGGTGGCGGCGCGGGTATTGGCCTGGGAGCCGTTACTTTTGGTCGATTAAAGCCCATTAGCAGCAAACAATGGCGCATTTGCGCCGTTAAGTTGACGGCCGGGGCCGGCGGCGCAACCTACGAGCCGCCGCAATCCGTACATCGGGCAGTGTTTCGCGTGCTAAATTCACCTAAGCCCGGCCGTTTCCGGCTGGGGCAAAGACTGGTATTTGATAAGCGCTACCAGCCCGAAGCAACCGCGCCAGGCACCGCCACCGAGTACTAGGTTTAGCCAAATTTGTTCAAGTCCCCCTTTATTTCGTAGGTTTCGGCCCACAATTTCCCCCGCCCACCTGTATGAGCGATTCTCCCGAACGGGTCAAACTGAGCAAAGAGGAAAAAGACCGGCGTTTCCAGGCCGAGTTGATGCCCGTGCTCGACCCGCTCTACAACTTTGCCTACCGCCTCACCCTCGACGAGGACGATGCCAACGACTTGGTTCAGGAAACCTACCTTAAGGCGTACCGCTTTTTCGAATATTTCGAGCCCGGCACCAACGCCAAAGCGTGGCTTTTTCGCATTCTCAAAAATTCGTTCATCAACGACTTTCGCAAGAAGAGCAAACAGCCCGCAAAAGTCGATTACAGCGAAATAGAAGGGTATTATAACCCCGATGACGTGGAGGCCGAGGGCGAAATCGGCGCGTCGTCGTCCGACATGCGCCAGCAATCGGCCCGCGACCTGATTGGCGACGAAGTAGCTAGTGCGCTAAATTCTTTGCCGGTAGATTTTCGCACCGTCATCATCCTCTGCGACCTCGAAGGATTTACCTACGAGGAAATGGCCAAAGTGCTTGATATTCCGATTGGTACGGTGCGTTCACGCCTGCACCGGGCCCGCAATTTCCTCAAGGATAAGCTCGAGAAGTACGCCCAATCAATGGGATATGGTAATGATACAATTGACGACGAAACGGAACTAACCGAGCCCGAGAATAATTAATCTCCCTGCAAGCGCACGCTGCGGTGGCCTTGCACGTCGTTGTCTCTCACAGTCTTCACGCAATTTTCAATTATGAACCAAGCTGCTACTACACAAACCAACACGTCGGCTCCTGTTGCCACTCCCCCCGACAATGGCCCCGACTGCGAACGCGTGAATACTGTACTAGACCAGCTCATCGAAGGCCAGCCCGTGACCGCAGAAGACGAGGACTTTCTCTACGACCACGGCACCGATTGTTCCCCCTGCTTCGACGACATTGAGAAGCAGCACATATTTATCGGTTTTTTGAACCAGCGCGTGTCCCGCCGGCCCATTCCGGCCCGCTTGCCCGAAGCAATTTTGGCCCGCGTAGGCGCTGTAATGGCCTGATACCGGCTCCGGCTGGCTAGCTTTGCGCGATGCAAGGCAAAATTATTGTGTTTTCGGCTCCGTCTGGCGCGGGCAAAACCACCATCGTGCACCGGCTCATGGAGCGGTTACCGGAGCTGAGCTTTTCCATTTCGGCCTGCACCCGTGACCGTCGCGGTCGCACCGAGGCCAATGGCAAAGACTACTATTTCATCTCCACTCAGGAGTTCCAGGACAAAATCCGTCACGACGAATTTGTGGAGTGGGAGGAAGTCTACGAAGGCGCTTTCTACGGCACGCTGAAGTCGGAAGTCGAACGAATCTGGGAGAGCGGCAAACACGCCATTCTTGATGTGGACGTGAAAGGTGGCCTCAGTATCAAGGAATTCTACAAGGACCGGGCGCTGGCGATTTTCGTCCGCCCGCCGTCCATTGAAGTCCTGGAGCAGCGCCTGCAAGCACGCGCCACCGATTCGCAATCCAGCATTTCGTCCCGGGTGTACAAGGCCAATTTCGAGCTGGCCTTTGAAGACCGGTTCGACGTGACCGTCATCAACGACGACCTCGACGTAGCCTCCGACCAGGCCGAAAAGCTGGTGCGCCAGTTCATCAGCGCCGAGCCCGCCATTGTATGAACCGGCTGCGAATCGGCCTGCTCTTCGGCTCATTCAACCCCGTGCACACCGGCCACCTCATCCTGGCCGAGCACTTTGCCACCCGCACCGACCTGGCCGAAGTCTGGCTCGTCGTCACGCCCCACAATCCATTTAAAGCCGCCGCCGACCTGCTGCCCGAAGCCGAGCGCCTGAATCTGGTAGAGCTGGCCCTCGCCGGCAACCCGCGCCTGCGCGCCGAGGACATCGAGTTCGGCCTGCCGCGTCCCAGCTACACCATCGCCACGCTCGGTGCCCTGCGCCAGCGCCACCCCAACCACGATTTTGTGCTGCTGATGGGTGCCGACAACCTCCCCGGCCTGCCCCGCTGGCAGGAATCGGCCCGCCTGCTGGCCGAGGTCGATATCTACGTTTACCCGCGCCCCGGCACCGTGCTGCCAGATTTAGCGCTATTTCCCCGCGTCCGAATCCTGACCGCGCCCCTGCTGGATATTTCGGCCACCTACATCCGCGAAAGCCTCCGTGCCGGCAAATCCATCCGCTACCTGGTGCCCGCCGCCGTAGAAGCCGCGTTAGGAAAGAAATAGAACAGCCCTGCGTAACCCTGCGATTTTAACACCGCGAAACCCTGCGTGCGACAATAGCCACAAAAAAGCCCGACGATAAATCGCCGGGCTTCTTCATTTTCAAGCGGACTCAATCAGATGGTCATAATCTCCGATTCCTTCTTGCTGAGCGTCTTCTCAACCTCGGCAATGTAAGAATCCGTCGTTTTCTGCACTTTCTCCTCGGCGCTTTTGACGGCGTCTTCCGAAGCGCCCTCTTTCAAAAGCTTGCGCAGCGACTCGTTCACGTCCTTGCGGATGCCGCGCACCCGTACCTTGCCAGCTTCCGATTCATTCTTGGCCTGCTTCACCAGCTCGCGCCGGCGCTCCTCGGTCATGGCCGGAATGTTGAGGCGCACCCCGTCGGCATCCGACACCGGATTCAGGCCCAGGTCACTGTTCTTAATGGCTTTGGCTACTTCGCTCACCATATTTTTTTCCCAGGGCTTGATGAGCAGCGAGCGGGCATCGGGCGCCGTCACGGTCGCAATCTGGCCGATGGGAGTGGGGGTGCCGTAGTAGTCCACGCGCAGGCCGTCGAGCATGGCCGGCGAGGCCTTGCCGGCCCGGATACGGCTCATTTCCACGCCCACGTGCGCCAGCGCCTTGCTCATCGATTCAGCAAGCTCGTCGAGGTAAAACTGAATTTCTTCGTCCATTTCGTTTGGTTGTCAGTTATTGGTGGTCAGAGGCCAAAGCCAGTCGTCCGTTTTTCGGTGCAAACTAACAACTGACAACGAGCATCTGACAACTAAAAGTTAAGCTTGTTCCGGCTGGTTGCCCACCAGCGGCTGCAATGGGCTGTGCTTGGGGTCCAGCAGCGGCTTGCGGCCATCGCGGCCGGTGCCCGTGCCGCCCGCACTCACCAGCGTCCCCATCGATTCGCCGTTGAGCAAACGCTCCAGGTTGCCGGGCGTGTTCATATCGAACACGATAATCGGCAGGTTATTTTCCTTGCACAGCGTGAAGGCCGTCATATCCATCACGTTCAGGTTCTTGCTCAGCACCTCATCAAAGGTAATTTCGGCGTAGCGCGTGGCCGTGGGGTCCTTCTCCGGGTCGGCGGTATAGATGCCGTCTACCCGCGTGCCTTTCAGCACCACGTCGGCCTCGATTTCGATGGCCCGCAGCGAGGCCGCCGAGTCCGTGGTAAAATACGGCGAACCGATGCCGGCGCCAAAAATCACCACGCGGCCCTTTTCCAGGTGCCGCACGGCGCGCCGCCGGATATACGGCTCGCACACCCGCTGAATGGTGAGGCCCGAGAGCAGGCGCGTGCTTACTTCCAGTTTTTCCAGGGCACTTTGCAGCGCCATGGAGTTGATGACGGTGGCGAGCATGCCCATGTAGTCGCCCTGCACACGGTCGAGGCCGAAGGCTTCGGCCTGCACGCCGCGATAAATGTTGCCGCCGCCAATCACGACGGCCACTTGCACGCCCGTGGCGGCCACCGATTTAATTTCGGAGGCGTATTGCATCAGCCGCTCGGCATCGATGCCGTACTGCTGCTGGCCCATCAGCGCTTCGCCACTGAGTTTAAGGAGGATGCGGTTGTATTTCAAAATAAGTTGAAGCTAATGGTTACGATTCTTTTAGAGATGCCCGGTTGCCGAAGCTTCTGTAGCAGTGCCACGATTGTGGTTACGATTACTATCATTGTCCGATGATTCTCCGCTGTTCTACGGCCCGAATCCCGCCAGTCATTGGCATCCTGTGGCGGTGGTTGGCGGAAGGAATCCATGGAACAGCGCAAGTAAAAAATCAGGCGAACTGCACCAGTACCTGGCCTTTCTGCACGTTGTCGCGCAGGGTTACTTTGAGGCTGCTCACCGTGCCATCGGCCGGCGCTTTGAGGATATTTTCCATCTTCATTGCTTCCAGCACCAGCAGCGGGTCGCCTTTGAGCACGGCCTGCCCGGGCGCCACCCGGATATCTACGATGAGGCCGGGCATGGGGGCTTTTAGCTCATTGACCTTCGCGACGGCGGCGTTGCTCATGCCCAGGCGTTCGAGGAGCAGGTCGAACCGGTCTTTGCCGGTTAGCTCAATTTGCTGGCCATTTATTTTCAGCAAAATGCTTTTTATTGCGGCATCCATCGACACGACTTCCGCATTATAGGAGCGACCTTCGTGCAGGATGTGAAACCGGCCTTCGCCCAAATCCGCTAGGTCCCAGGCAAAAGGCTGGCCGTTGATTGCCACCGTATCGGCGGCGCGGTAGTCAACTTCCCAGAGTTGGCCGGGGCCGGTGCTAATTTGGAACATCTAAAAACGAGTGAGGTAGGACGGAAGCGGGGTTAAAGGTAGGCCAAATCTCAAATTAATTCAGAAATTGAGGCGTTTTTCGCCCGTCGCTGTTGGCATGAAGTATCTGGTTCCAGGCCTTACCACCCTGATGTTATTTGTGCACTTACTGGCCGTCGCGCAATCGGGGACCCCGGCCCCCGGCAAGGGGCCAAGCAAGGCACCAGTTCACAAAAAAGCCGCCCCGGCGGTTCCTGCCGCGCCTTCGTCCGCGGGCATTGTGGTGCCTTCGTGGCTGCCGGCCGAAGCGCCACTGCAGCCCGCCGTCACCATCCTCACCGAGGTGGTTGATACCAAACTCGACGTGCATTTCGACTACAAAAAGCAACACCTGCTGGGCACGGCCATCCTCACGCTGCGCTCGCACTTCTACCCGCAGACCGAAGTGGTGCTCGATGCCAAAGGATTCGACATTCAGAAAGTCGAGTTGGTCGGCGACAAGAAAAATAAGAACCTCAACTACAATTACAACCGGCGCAAGCTCGTCATCGCCCTCGACCATCCGTACCCGCGCAGCACCCCGTACCAAGTGCGCATCGTGTACGTGGCCAAGCCCAACGAGCTGCCCCAGGGCGGCTCGGCTGCCATTACCTCCGACAAAGGCCTTTATTTCATTAATCCGCTCGGCCTCGAAAAAAATAAGCCCCGCCAAATCTGGACCCAGGGCGAGACGGAAGCCAGTTCCTGCTGGTTTCCCACCATCGACAAGCCCAACCAGCGGATGACCCAGGAAATCAGCATGACCGTGGAAAAGCAGTTCAAGACGCTTTCCAACGGCCTCCTTATTTCCTCCCACGCCAACCCCGACGGCACGCGTACCGACACCTGGAAGCTCAGCGAGCCCCACGCGCCCTACCTGGCCACGATGGTCGTCGGCGATTTTGCGGTCGTGAGCGACTCCTGGCACGGCAAACCCGTCGACTACTACGTCGAGCCGCAGTACGCGGCCACAGCCCGCGCCGTGTTCGGCCACACGCCCGAAATGATGGATTTCTACTCCAAAAAGCTGGGCGTGGAGTACCCGTGGGAAAAATATGCCCAGGTAGCCGTGCGCGACTACGTGAGCGGGGCCATGGAAAACACCACGGCCACCACCCACGGCAACATCATCCAGGCTACCCGGCGCGAACTGCTCGATGCCAATTACCAAACGGCCGAATCCACCATCGCACACGAGCTGTTCCACCACTGGTTCGGCGATTATGTGACGTGTGAATCGTGGTCGAACCTGCCCCTGAACGAGTCGTTTGCCGACTACTCCGAGTACCTGTGGGCCGAGCACAAGTACGGTACCGATGAGGCCGGCCTCGTGCAGGAGATTAAAATAAACAACTACCTCGAAGAAGCCCAGTCCAAGCGCGAGCCCCTCATCCGCTACCGTTATGCCAGCCGGGAAGACATGTTCGACCGACATTCCTACGACAAGGGCGGGCGCGTGCTGCACATGCTGCGCAAGTACGTGGGCGACGACGCCTTCTTCGCCGCCCTCAATCGCTACCTGACCCAAAACAAGCAGTCAGCAGTTGAAATCTCCAAGCTGCGCGTCGCTTTCGAAGAAACCACCGGCGAAGACCTGATGTGGTTTTTCAACCAATGGTTCCTCAAGCGCGGCCATCCCGAACTCCACATCACCCACACCTACACCAACGGCCAGGTCACGTTGCGCGTGCAGCAAACCCAGGATACCCTGTTCCAGCCCGTCTACCGCCTGCCCGTCACGGTGGCCGTTTGGACCGGCAGCAACCAGCCCACTGAGCACCACCTCACCGTCACCAAGGCCGACCAGACCTTCACGCTGCCCGCCAACCAAAAGCCGAGCCTGGTCAAATTTGACAACGAAAGCCAACTCCTGGCCCAGTTCGATGAAGAGCGGACGCAGGACGAGCTGATTTTCCAGTTCTACCACGCCCAGAGCTACCAGCAGAAATCCGAAGTGCTGGAGCTGCTGCAGAATAAAACCACTGAGTTATCGGTGAGCAGCCTCCTGCGCAACGCGCTGAACGACAAGTTCTGGGCCCTCCGCCGTACGGCCCTCGACCACCTCCGCCGCTACCGGGGCCCCGAGCCCGAAGGCATGCGCAAGGACATCAAGCGCCTCGCTACCACCGACCCTAACCCCCGCGTCCGGGCGCAGGCCATCGTTACCCTGGCCAGCTTTCCCGATGGCAGCTACGGCCCGATTTACGGGGCTGCCGTTGTCGATAGCTCTGCCCTCGTCGCGGCCGCCGCAGTCGAAGTCCTGTCCAAAAAGCCCGAAACCAATTCCCGCCAGCAGGTTGCTGCCCTCGATAACACGACCAGTAGCCCGCTAATCCTGGCCGTAGCTGATTTTTATGCCCTCAATGGCGGCCTCGACCAGTACCCGTGGTTCCTGCGCCGCCTGTCTGACGTTGCCGACGCCGATTTGTACGCGTACTTCCAATCCTTCGGCACCCTCATGACTCACATTCCCCCCGTAGAGCGTGACAAAGGTCTAAGAGTCCTGGAAGAATACGCCCGCAATGCACCGCAGTATTACGTCCGGTTGGGCGCGTATCGCGGCCTAGCTATGCTCATGCCCACCAACCCCACGTTGAAGGCCGTGCTGCAGAATATCCGCGAAAAAGAAACGGACGACCGATTAAAGGCATTCTATAATCTCATGTAGAAGCATCAGGAGGGGCTTTTTTCAAAAAAGACCAACCTTTTTTTGCCTTACCGCTTGCCCGTTGTCAGAAAAGCTTTAATTTTGCGACTCCTTACGAAACACTACTACTCTGGTAGCCGTCAAAATGAGGGGGTTTCGCTTCTTGGCAATCGGCCGGCAAGCACCAAATTGGGGAGGTTCCAGAGCGGCCAAATGGGACAGACTGTAACTCTGTTAGTGTAAACTTTCGAAGGTTCGAATCCTTCTCTCCCCACTTTATAAGACCATCTGCGGGAGTAGCTCAGTTGGTAGAGCGGCAGCCTTCCAAGCTGCAGGTCGCGGGTTCGAACCTCGTCTCCCGCTCAACTTTTTCAGAATAAGCCGTTTTAGCTCAGTGGTAGAGCACTTCCTTGGTAAGGAAGAGGTCATGGGTTCAAATCCCATAAATGGCTCAGATTATAACCCCAAGTCCTGCAGCCTGAATTTTCTGGCCGCGGGCGCGGTTCTCCCAGGTAAGCGACGCACAGTTTTCTATTTCGTAGGGGCTGAGTCTCGCTTTCTTGTTGTAGGGTCGTATTTATCCTTCAAATTCACTTCACCACCTCTTTTTTACTCTTTACAATGGCTAAAGAAAATTTCGACCGGTCCAAGCCGCACGTAAACATCGGTACCATCGGTCACGTCGACCACGGCAAGACCACCCTGACCGCTGCTATCACCATGGTGTTGGCAAACCAGGGCCTGGCCGAAAAGCGTGATTTCTCTTCGATTGACAATGCCCCCGAAGAAAAAGAGCGTGGTATCACTATCAACACCTCGCACGTAGAGTACTCGACGGTTAACCGTCACTACGCCCACGTTGACTGCCCCGGCCACGCCGACTATGTGAAGAACATGGTTACCGGTGCTGCCCAGATGGACGGTGCTATCCTCGTGGTAGCTGCCACCGACGGCCCGATGCCCCAGACCCGTGAGCACATCCTGCTCGCCCGTCAGGTAGGTGTTCCTCAGCTGGTGGTATTCATGAACAAAGTTGACATGGTGGATGACCCCGAGCTCCTCGAGCTGGTGGAAATGGAAATCCGTGAGCTGCTTTCGTTCTACGACTTCGACGGCGACAACATTCCGGTTATCCAGGGTTCGGCCCTCGGCGGCCTGAACGGCGATGCTGCCTGGGTTCCTAAAATCAACGAACTGATGGAAGCGGTTGACTCGTTCATTCCGATTCCGGCCCGTCTGACCGACCTGCCCTTCCTGATGCCTGTTGAGGACGTGTTTTCGATTACCGGCCGTGGCACTGTGGCCACCGGTCGTATCGAGCGCGGTATCATCAACTCGGGTGAGCAAGTTGACATCCTCGGCATGGGTGCCGAAGGCTTGAAGTCGACGGTTACGGGTGTGGAAATGTTCCGCAAAATCCTGGACCGTGGCGAAGCTGGTGACAACGTAGGTCTGCTGCTCCGCGGTATTGAGAAAGAAGCCATCCGTCGCGGCATGGTTATCTGCAAGCCCGGTTCGGTAACTCCTCACAAAAAGTTCAAGGCCGAAGTCTACGTTCTCTCGAAAGAGGAAGGTGGCCGTCACACGCCGTTCTTCAACAACTACCGTCCGCAGTTCTACCTGCGCACCACCGACGTTACCGGCATCATCACCCTCCCCGAGGGCGTTGAAATGGTAATGCCCGGCGACAACATCACCATCACCGTTGAGCTCATCAACAAGGTGGCAATGGAGAAAGGCCTCCGCTTCGCTATCCGTGAGGGTGGTCGTACGGTCGGTGCCGGTCAGGTAACGGAAGTTCTCGACTAAGCTCCGGCTTAACAGTAAAAAAAGCCGCTTCCGAAACCTCGGGGGCGGCTTTTTTACGCTGAAACAGAACGGAGTATTTGTTTTCTCCACTGTTTCTCTTACCTTTGCACTCCCTTTGGCGAAATGCGCTTTACGGGAATGTCAACAAACGAGTGTAGTTCAAGGGTAGAATAGAGGTCTCCAAAACCTTTGATGGGAGTTCGAATCTCTCCACTCGTGCCATTTGGGCCAATTGGTCCGCTCCATGTTGTTTTCAGCGGCAACGCTGTTTTTTCCTCATCCAATGGACAAACTGAGCAATTACTTCCGCGCCACCATCGAGGAAATGCGTTACAACGTAACGTGGCCCACGACGACGGAACTGCAAAAGAGCGCCGGTCTCGTGCTGATTGGTTCGCTCGTGTTTGCCGTCGTGGTGGGCGTCATGGATATCAGCTTTGAGTCGGTACTTAAAGCGTTTTATAACTCGTTTCGCTAATCAGCAGTCAAGATGGGCGAATTGAAATGGTACGTGGTGCGCTCCGTGAGCGGCCAGGAGAAAAAAGCCAAAAATTACCTCGAAACCGAGCTCGGCCGGCATAGCCTGACCGAGCTTGTTCCGCAAGTGCTGATTCCAGTCGAGAAGGTGTTTGAGATGCGCAACGGCAAGAAGCGCGTCCGCGAGCGGAACCTCTACCCCGGCTACATCATCATTCATGCTGACCTCAGCCACGGCGAAGTAGACCACATCATCACCAGCACGCCTGGCGTAATTGGTTTCCTCGGCGACAAAGACAAGAAGGACGCGGCCAACAACAAGCCCGTTCCGCTGCACATCACCGAAGTGAATCGCATCCTTGGTATTGTGGACGAAGCCGAGCAGCAGACTACCGCTACACTTGATAAGCCTTACGTAGTAGGCGAACTTGTGAAAGTGGTGGACGGCCCTTTTAATGGCTTCTCTGGTAATGTAGACGAAGTATTTGAAGAGCGGAAGAAACTCAACGTGGTAGTGAAGATTTTCGGCCGTTCGCAGCCAGTAGAACTTAGCTACACCCAAGTAGAAAAAGAAGTATAATCAGTTGTTAGTTGTTAGTTGCTGGTTGTCAGGAAACGATTCTGAAAACTAACAACTGACAACCAGTAACTAACAACTAGATAAATACCACGCCGACTAATTGCTCCGGGTCGGCGGGGCTTCCAAACAGGAGTTTACTAAACTGAGGCAAGCACGAGTTACGACGTAGGCGCCCCAGACTACACAATCAAATGGCCAAAGAAATCAGAGGTTATCTGCGTCTGCAGATAAAGGGAGGCTCAGCGAACCCATCGCCGCCGGTAGGACCTGCACTTGGTAGCAAAGGCTTGAACATCATGGAGTTTTGCAAGCAGTTCAATGCGCGCACCCAAGATAAAGCCGGCCAAGTTTGTCCTGTACTCATCACCATGTACACCGATAAGTCGTTCGACTTCGTGGTGAAGACGGCACCAGCTCCGGTGCTGCTCATGGAAGCTGCCAAGTTGACGAGCGGTTCGAAAGAGCCGAACCGGAACAAAGTGGGCTCCGTGACATGGGACCAGGTACGCACCATTGCCGAAACGAAAATGGTTGACTTGAACGCCTTTAAGGTGGAGTCGGCTATGAAATCGGTAGCTGGTACGGCTCGTAGCATGGGTATCACCATCAGTGGCACTTCTCCTTTTGCTGAATAATTAAACGGAGAAACGACACATGGCACAAGTAAGCAAAAAGCGCAAGGAAGCCCTTGCCAAACACGACCTGACGCAAATGCGCAGCCTCGTGGAAGCCGCAATCGTGGTGAAGGACATTACCTACACCAAGTTCGATGCTTCAGTAGATATTGACGTTCGCCTCGGTGTGGACCCCCGCAAAGCGGACCAGATGGTTCGTGGCGTGGCCACCCTGCCCCACGGCACCGGCAAAACCGTTCGCGTTCTGGCGCTCGTGACTCCAGATAAGGAGGCCGAAGCTCTGGCCGCCGGCGCCGACTTCGTGGGTCTGGACGACTATATCTCGAAAATCGAGAAAGGCTGGACTGACATCGACGTAATCATCACCATGCCGGCTGTTATGGCCAAAGTGGGTCGCCTGGGCCGTGTGCTCGGTCCCCGTGGTCTGATGCCGAACCCGAAGTCGGGCACCGTTACGACCGACGTCGCTAAGGCGGTGCAGGAAGTGAAGGCTGGTAAAATCGACTTTAAAGTTGACAAAACCGGTATCATTCACTGCTCCGTGGGTAAAGTATCGTTCGACCCGAGCATGCTGGCCGAAAACGCCCTGGAGGTAATCCAGACGTTGGGTCGCCTGAAGCCTTCGTCTTCGAAAGGTACCTACATCAAGAGCATTACGCTCAGTAGCACGATGTCGCCCGCCGTTCCGGTGGACAGCCAGGTAAACTCCGCTAGCTAATTAACCCAACCAAACATGACTCGGGAAGAAAAACAAACCCTCGTGGATGAGTTGAGCGGAAAAATGCAATCGCACAACTCGTTCTACATTGTCGATGCTTCGGTGATGTCGGTAGCGAAAATCAACGACTTCCGTCGCCTCGCGTTCAACCGCGGCCTGGAATACAAGGTGTACAAAAACACCTTCATCCGGAAAGCCCTGGACACCCTCGGCCACGACACGTCGGAAATGGATGCCGCGCTGAAAGGCCAGTCGGGCGTATTGTTCTCTACGGAGAGCGGCTCGGCTCCTGCTAAAATGCTGCGCGACTTCTATAAGGCGCAGGCTTACGGCCGCGGCGTTACGCCGAAGCCCGTGCTGAAAGGCGCTTATGTGGATGCCAGCATCTACATCGGTTCCGACCAGCTTGAAGGTCTCACGACCCTCAAAGGCAAGCAGGAACTGCTCGGTGAACTCATCGGTCTGCTGCAATCGCCTGCCAAAAACGTTATCTCGGCTCTTCAGAGCGGTGGCAACAAACTGGCCGGTATCCTCAAAACGCTTTCCGAGAAAGAGGCCGCCTAAGCGCCCACTCTTTTTCGACTTCAATACTAAATTTTCAACAACACATTTTTTTAACAATCTACAGAAATGGCAGATTTGAAAGCATTCGCTGAGCAGCTTGTAAACCTGACGGTGAAAGAAGTAAACGAATTGGCAACCATCCTGAAGGACGAGTACGGCATCGAGCCCGCTGCTGCTGCTCCCGTAATGATGGCTGGTGGCGGCGGCGCTGCTGCTGAAGAAGCTCCCGAGGAGAAGACGTCGTTCGACGTTATCCTGAAGGCTGCCGGTGGTGCCAAACTGGCTGTGGTGAAACTGGTGAAAGACCTGACCGGTCTGGGCCTGAAAGAGGCTAAAGAGCTGGTTGACGGTGCTCCCAAAGCTGTGAAAGAAGGCGTAACCAAGGACGAGGCTGAGTCGCTGAAAAAGCAGCTCGAAGAAGCCGGTGCTGAAGTAGAGGTTAAGTAATTTCTGCTCCTGAAGCATTCCCGGACTCGCTTCAAATAAGGATTAGACCTGGCAACTAAGCCAGGTCTTTTCCTGTTTGTAGTCCGGCAGTTGCCTCAGGCTTCCGTTTAAAGAGTTATCCGCGCCCCTTAGGCGCTTTTTTGGACTGTGCCCAGGTCTAAGTAATTAGCTTAGGATGTGCACTTTCCAGTTGTCGACGTTCGGTTGGCAAATATAGTACGCTTCCGTGTCCATCTTTTAATCCCCCACGCATTGGCTACACCGAAAGCAAAAACGGCCGCGCTTAAAAAGGCCGCCGCTGAGCGAATTTCTTTCGCTAAGATTAGAAAGGTTATTGAGTACCCTGACTTCCTGGACGTGCAAGTGCGCTCGTTTCAGGAATTCTTCCAGTTGGAGACGGCTGCCGAGCGCCGTTCTAACGAGGGATTGTTCAAAGTGTTTGCCGAGAACTTCCCGATTTCCGATTCGCGCGAAAACTTCGTGCTCAACTTTATCGATTATCACGTCGACCCGCCGAAATATTCGGTTGACGAGTGCATCGACCGTGGTTTGACTTATTCAGTTCCACTGAAAGCCAAGCTGCGTTTGATTTGCAATGATAAGGACAACGAGGACTTCGAGACGATTGAGCAGGAGGTGTTCCTCGGGAACATTCCCTACATGACCGTGAAGGGCTCGTTTGTTATCAACGGCGCCGAGCGCGTTATCGTATCGCAGCTACACCGTTCGCCGGGCGTATTCTTCGCCCAGAGCAAGCACACGAACGGTACCAAGCTGTATTCGGCCCGGATTATTCCGTTCAAAGGCTCGTGGATTGAATTTGCCACGGACGTGAACAACGTGATGTATGCGTACATCGACCGGAAGAAGAAATTCCCGGTGACGACGCTGCTTCGCGCCATCGGCTACGGCACGGACAAAGACATTCTCGACCTGTTCGGGCTGTCGGAGGAAGTGAAATCCGATAAGAAAAACCTTAAGAAAGCCGTGGGCCGCAAGCTCGCTGCCCGGGTGCTCCGCACCTGGACGGAAGACTTCGTGGACGAAGACACCGGCGAAGTCGTATCCATCGACCGCAACGAAGTGTTGCTGGAGCGGGATTCTGTGATTGAGGAAGCCGATATTGATACCATCCTTGAAGCTGGCGTTAAGTCGGTCATTCTGCACCGTGAGAATGTGAACATTGCGGACTTCGCAATTATTTACAACACGCTGCAAAAGGATAACTCCAACTCGGAGAAAGAAGCCGTTGAGCAGATTTACCGCCAGCTCCGGAACACGGAAGCTCCCGACGAAGAAACGGCCCGTGACATCATCCAGAAGCTGTTTTTCTCGGATAAGCGCTACGACCTCGGGGAAGTAGGCCGCTACCGGATTAACAAGAAGCTCCAGATTGACATGGCGCAGGAGTCGCGGGTGTTGACCAATGAGGACATTGTTCTCATCGTGAAGTACCTGATTGGCTTGATTAACTCGAAGGCCATTGTCGATGACATTGACCACTTGAGCAACCGTCGGGTGCGCACTGTGGGCGAGCAGCTTTATGCACAGTTTGGCGTGGGCCTGGCCCGGATGGCGCGTACCATTAAGGAGCGCATGAACGTGCGTGACAACGAGGACTTCAAGCCAGTGGACCTGATTAACGCCCGGACGTTGTCCAGCGTTATCAACTCGTTCTTCGGTACGAACCAACTGTCGCAGTTCATGGACCAAACCAACCCGCTGGCCGAGGTGACGCACAAGCGTCGCGTATCGGCGCTCGGGCCGGGAGGTCTGTCGCGTGAGCGTGCTGGCTTTGAGGTACGTGACGTTCACTACACGCACTACGGTCGTCTTTGCACGATTGAAACACCGGAAGGACCTAACATTGGTCTGATTTCGTCGCTGTGTGTTCACGCTCGCGTGAATGCCATGGGCTTCATCGAAACTCCTTACCGTGATGTGAAAGCAGGTAAGGTGGACATGAGCCCCAACGTGAAATTCCTGACTGCTGAGGAAGAGGATACTCACCACATCGCGCAGGCCAACTCCCTGCTGGATGAAGGCGGCAACCTGACCCAGGAATTGGTGAAAGGCCGTTTTGAAGGTGACTTCCCGGTGGTAAATCCGTCGGAATACTCCTACATGGACGTGGCCCCGAACCAGATTGTATCGGTTGCAGCTTCGCTGATTCCATTCCTGGAACACGATGATGCTAACCGGGCACTGATGGGCTCGAACATGCAGCGCCAGGCGGTGCCGCTGCTTCGCCCCGAGGCTCCTATTGTGGGCACGGGTCTGGAAGCGCGTATTGCCAGCGACTCGCGGACGCTGATTATGTCGGAAGGCGAAGGCGTGATTGACTACGTTGACGCTAACAAAATCGTGGTGAAGTACGACCTCACGGAGGACGACATCATGGTGAGCTTCGACGCTGAGCGTATTACGTACGACCTCATCAAGTTCCGTCGCACCAACCAGGACACCTGCCTCAACCTGACACCGCTCGTGAAGCGCGGCGAGCGGGTAACCAAAGGCCAGGCCCTCTGCGAAGGTTACGGCACCAACCAGGGCGAACTCGCCCTGGGCCGCAACATGCAGGTGGCATTTATGCCGTGGCAGGGCTACAACTTCGAGGATGCCATCGTCATCTCGGAGCGCGTGGTTCGCGACGACATTTTTACCTCGATTCACATTGAGGAGTTTGAGTTGGAAGTGCGCGAGACCAAGCGCGGCGAAGAAGAACTGACCTCGGAAATTCCGAACGTGAGCGAAGAAGCCGTGCGCAACCTCGACGACAACGGTATTATCCGCCTCGGTGCTGAAGTGAAGGAAGGCGACATCCTGATTGGTAAAATCACGCCGAAAGGCGAGACGGACCCGACTCCGGAAGAGAAGCTGCTTCGCGCCATCTTCGGCGATAAGGCCGGCGATGTGAAGGATGCTTCCCTCAAAGCACCGCCCTCCTTGCAGGGTGTGGTGATCGGCACCAAGCTCTTCTCACGTCCTAAAAAAGACAAAAACCTCCGGGCTAAGTCGAAGAAGGAAGTGGAAGACCTGAAGGCGACCTACGCGCAAGAATTACGCGGTGTAAAAGCCATCATGATTGATAAGCTGGTGCAACTGCTGGAAGGCAAGACGAGCCAGGGCATTAAGCACCGCTTCGGCGAGGAGATGATTGCTAAAGGTGTGAAGTTCAATCGTAAGAATATCAACGAGGGGATGTTCCCTGAGAAGAATCCTTACAAGGACGAAAGCAACTACGCCGTTCCGGAAGAAGTCAACTTGTTCAAGGACTTGATTCTGGAAGGCTGGACGGCTGATGCCCGCGTGAATGGCCTGGTGCTGGAGCTGGTGCGTAACTACGCCAAGCGCCGCAACACCATCACCGCGCGCTTCAAGCGTCAGCGCTTCACCCTGGAAGTAGGGGATGAGCTGCCCGCTGGCATCGTGCAGCTGGCCAAAGTTTACATCGCCAAGAAGCGCAAGCTGAAGGTGGGTGATAAAATGGCAGGTCGCCACGGAAACAAAGGTGTGGTAGCCCGCATCGTACGCGATGAGGACATGCCTTTCCTGGCCGACGGCACGCCGATGGACATCGTACTGAACCCCCTGGGTGTGCCTAGCCGCATGAACATCGGGCAGATTTACGAGACCGTACTCGGTTGGGCTGGCCTGAAATTGGGTCGCACGTACGCTACCCCGATTTTCGACGGTGCTACCGAAGCCGAAGTATCGGCGGAGTTGACCGAGGCGGGCTTGCCCACCTTCGGCCGGACTTACCTGCACGATGGCCTGACCGGCCAGCAGTTTGACCAGCCGGTGACCGTGGGCGTGATTTATATGCTCAAACTTGGTCACTTGGTGGATGACAAGATGCACGCTCGTTCCATCGGGCCGTACTCGCTCATCACGCAGCAACCGCTGGGTGGTAAGGCGCAGTTCGGTGGTCAGCGCTTCGGCGAGATGGAAGTGTGGGCACTGGAGGCCTTCGGCGCGTCCAACGTGCTCCAGGAAATTCTGACGGTGAAGTCGGATGACGTGGTCGGCCGTGCTAAAGCGTACGAAGCCATTGTAAAAGGCGACGTATTGCCCAAGCCCAACATCCCCGAGTCGTTCAACGTGTTGCTCCACGAACTGCGTGGTCTAGCGCTGGAAATTACCTTGGAATAATTAGTTGTCGGTTGCTCGCTGTGAGTTGTTAAATTTCTTATTGAAACTAATAACAGGCAACGAGCAACTAACAACCAAACCCCTGCCGGCAGGCAACAGGAGCCGCTGATTGAGCTACTCTGGTAACGAAGGGTGCGAAAACGCTTCGGTGAAAGAAATAGGGGAGGCTGTTCCGAGATATGGTCAGTACAGCAGTTTTCTCTCTGAATTTCCTAATCGAAGGCCTTCCGCCGTTCCGCGCTGCCGGTCAGATTTAATAAATAGACCTTTTGGAAGTGCCTTTGCCAAACATACCTATCTGTTCAGCAAAGGCACTTTTCTAAGTGTCAAACTGTTTGCTTCTCTTGCGCCCTTCTGGCGAAGGGTGAAGGAGCAAACAGCTCAAAGCCAACAGCTAACAGCTTAAAACCAATCAAATGGCTTTCGCAAAAAACAAGAAACTGGTGCAGGACTTCTCCAAAGTCACCATTTCGCTGGCCTCGCCCGAAGCAATTCTGGAGCGCAGCACCGGCGAAGTGGTGAAGCCTGAAACCATCAATTACCGCACGTACAAGCCCGAGATGGGTGGCTTGTTCTGCGAGCGGATTTTCGGTCCGGTGAAGGACTGGGAATGCCACTGTGGTAAGTACAAGCGCATCCGCTACAAGGGCATTATCTGCGACCGTTGCGGCGTGGAGGTGACCGAGAAGAAGGTGCGTCGTGAGCGCATGGGCCACATCGAGTTGGTGGTGCCCGTTGCCCACATCTGGTACTTCAAGTCGCTACCCAACAAAATCGGATACCTGCTGGGCCTGCCCACCAAGAAGCTCGACCAGATTATCTATTACGAGCGGTACGTCGTTGTTCAGCCCGGCACTTTGGCTGAAGAAGGCGTGCAGATTCTCGACTTCCTCACCGAAGACGAGTACCTGGACATCATCGACAAGCTCCCCCGGGAGAACCAGATGCTGCCCAACGAGGACCCCAACAAGTTCATCGCCCGCATGGGTGCTGATGCCCTGCACATGTTGCTGGAGCGCATCAACCTGGACGAGTTGAGCTACTCGCTGCGGGACTCGGCTGCCCACGAAACCTCGCAGCAGCGTAAGGCTGAGGCCCTGAAGCGTCTGCGCGTAGTGGAAGCTTTCCGTGACGCCGCTACCCGCGTGGAAAACCGCCCCGAGTGGATGGTTATCCGCATGGTGCCGGTGATTCCTCCGGAACTGCGTCCCCTCGTTCCGCTCGACGGTGGCCGTTTCGCCACTTCCGACCTGAACGACCTGTACCGTCGCGTTATCATCCGCAACAACCGCCTCAAGCGCCTGATTGAAATCAAAGCGCCGGAGGTAATTCTGCGGAACGAGAAACGGATGCTGCAGGAAGCCGTTGACTCCCTGTTCGACAACTCGCGCAAGGTGAACGCCGTGCGCGCCGAAGGCAACCGCGCCCTGAAGTCGCTGTCCGATATGCTGAAAGGCAAGCAGGGCCGCTTCCGTCAGAACCTGCTCGGTAAGCGGGTCGACTACTCGGGTCGTTCGGTAATCGTCGTGGGTCCGGAGCTGAAGCTGCACGAATGTGGCCTGCCCAAGAACATGGCGGCCGAGCTGTTCAAGCCGTTCATCATCCGCAAGCTCATCGAGCGCGGTATTGTGAAGACGGTGAAATCGGCTAAGAAAATCGTGGACCGCAAGGACGCCGTTGTTTGGGACATCCTGGAAAATGTGCTGAAAGGCCACCCAGTGCTCCTCAACCGGGCCCCTACGCTTCACCGTCTGGGCATCCAGGCGTTCCAGCCGCGCCTCATCGAGGGCAAGGCTATCCAGCTGCATCCCCTCGTTTGTACGGCTTTCAACGCTGACTTTGACGGTGACCAGATGGCTGTGCACGTTCCGCTGGGACCGGCCGCTATCCTGGAAGCCTCTATGCTCATGCTGGCGTCGCACAACATCCTGAACCCCGCCAACGGCGCACCCATCGCGGTGCCGTCGCAGGACATGGTTCTGGGCCTGTATTACGTGACCAAAGGCAAGCGCAGCACCGACGACGAGAAAATCCAGGGCGAAGGCCGGGTGTTCTACTCGGACGAAGAAGTTGTGATTGCTCTCAATGAAGGCCAGCTGTCGAAGCATGCCTACATTAAGGTGCGGACGCAGATTCGCGACGAGAACGACGACTTGGTTACCAAAATCGTGGAGACTGTGGCCGGTCGCGTACTGTTCAATCAGCTTGTGCCTGCTGAAGTTGGTTTCGTGGACGAGCTGCTGACCAAGAAGAAGCTTCAGCAAATCATCTCGACGGTATTCAAGCGCACGGGCATGGCCCGCACCGCGCAGTTCCTGGACGACATCAAGACCCTCGGCTTCCAGTCGGCCTACAAAGGCGGCCTGAGCATGGGCCTGGGCGATATCCAGATTCCGAAAGAGAAAGACGAGCTGGTGCTGCAAGCCCAGAATGACGTGAAGGCCGTTACTCAGAACTACCAGATGGGTCTGATTACCGACAACGAGCGTTACAACCAGGTTATCGATATCTGGACGCGTATCAACAACCAAATCACGGAAACGCTGATGGGTCGTTTGGAGCGCGAGAACCAGGGCTTCAACTCCATCTACATGATGATGCACTCGGGAGCCCGTGGCTCGCGCGAGCAGATTCGTCAGTTGGGCGGGATGCGTGGCCTGATGGCCAAGCCCCAGAAGTCGCTGCAAGGCTCGATTGGCGAGATTATCGAAAACCCGATTCTGTCGAACTTCAAAGAAGGCCTCGACGTAATTGAGTACTTTATCTCGACGCACGGTGCCCGGAAAGGTCTGGCTGACACGGCTCTGAAGACGGCTGACGCCGGCTACCTGACCCGTCGTCTGGTAGACGTTTCGCAGGACGTAATCGTAAACGAGCCGGACTGCGGTACCCTGCGTGGCATCGAAACCTTCGCGTTGAAAGACAACGAGGACATCGTTGAGCCGCTGGCCGAGCGTATCCTGGGCCGCGTAACGGTTCACGATATCATCGACCCGCTGACCGATGAGATTATCCTGACTTCCGGTTCGGAAATCAAGGAAGACACGACGCGTCGCATTGATGCTACCAGCATTGAGTCGGTGGAGATTCGCTCGGTGCTGACTTGCGAAAGCAAGCGCGGCATCTGCGCCAAGTGCTACGGCCGTAACCTGGCTTCGGGCCGTATGGTGCAGCGTGGCGAGGCGGTTGGTGTTATCGCCGCTCAGTCGATTGGTGAGCCTGGCACGCAGTTGACCTTGCGTACCTTCCACGTAGGTGGTACGGCTTCCAACATCGCAGTTGAGTCGAGCATCAAGTCCAAGTTCGCCGGTGTGGTGGAGTTTGAAGACGTACGTACCGTGGCCACCACTACCGCCGAAGGCGTGAAGGGTGCCGTGGTAATGGGTCGCTCGGGCGAAATCCGCATCGTGGAGAAAGGCACTGGCAAGGTGTTTACCTCAAACCACGTTCCTTACGGTTCTTTCATGCTGGTGGAAGAAGGCCAGGAAGTGGAGAAAGGCCAGGAGTTGAACAACTGGGACCCGTACAACGCCGTTATTCTTGCCGAGTTCGACGGTACCGTGCAGTACGACGCCATCACCGAAGGCATCACGTATCGTGAGGAATCGGACGAACAGACCGGTCACCGCGAGAAGGTTATCATCGAGTCAAAGGCCAAGGACCAGAACCCGTCCATCATCATTCGCCCCGGCAAAAAGGGCGACGCTGAAGGCCAGAAGGCCTACAGCATCCCGGTGGGCTCGCACATCAGCGTGGAGAACAACGAGAAAATCAAAGCCGGACAAATCCTGGCCAAGATTCCTCGGGCCGTGGGCAAAACCCGCGACATCACCGGTGGTCTGCCCCGCGTAACGGAGCTTTTCGAAGCCCGGAACCCGTCGAACCCCGCCGTGGTATCGGAAATCGACGGCGTGGTAACCTACGGCACCGTGAAACGCGGTAACCGGGAAATCTACGTCGAGTCGAAAGACGGGGTCAAGAAGAAGTACATGGTGCCGCTGTCGAAGCACATTCTGGTGCAGGACAACGACTTTATCCGCGCCGGCATGCCGCTGTCGGATGGTGCCATCACGCCTTCGGACATTCTGAGCATTCAGGGACCCGGCGCCGTGCAGGAGTACCTCGTGAACGAGATTCAGGAAGTGTACCGCTTGCAGGGTGTGAAAATCAACGACAAGCACATCGAGGTGGTAGTGCGCCAGATGATGCAGAAAGTGGTGATTCTGGATGCCGGTGACACGTCGTTCCTCGAAAACCAGGTGATTGATAAAATCATCTTCATGGCCGAGAACGACATGATTATCGACATGAAAGTGGTGACCGAAGCCGGTGATTCGAGCAACATGAAGCCTGGTCAGATTGTGACGGCCCGTCGCCTCCGCGACGAGAACAGCAGCCTGAAACGCCGCGACCTTGCCCTCGTGCAAGTGCGCGATGCGCAGCCTTCGGTTTCGCGCCCCACGCTGCAAGGCATCACGCAGGCCTCGCTGGGCACTGCCTCGTTCATCTCGGCCGCATCCTTCCAGGAGACGACCAAGGTGCTGAGCGAAGCCGCCATCCGTGGCAAGGCCGACCAGCTGCTGGGCTTGAAGGAGAACGTAATCGTCGGTCACCTCATCCCGGCCGGTACCGGTCTGCGCGAGTACACCCGCCAGATTGTCGGCTCGAAAGAGGAGATGGAAGCTGCCCAAGCCGCGCAAGCTGCCGAAGCCGCCGTTCCCGCCAAGCGCCCCAGCCGGGCTGGCAAGCGCGAAGTGTCGGCCGAGTAATCTGCCGTAGGTTTGTAATGGAAAAGCCGACTGGGGTATCCCGGTCGGCTTTTTCTGTTTAAGATTAATTACAACATGAGACGATGCCGAAGTATACAATCGTAATTGGAAGTCCTATTGACTACGAAGAACTTGTAGCATATGTGTATGTTGAAAACGCTGAAACTACTGCGTCCGCTAAAAAATGGGCAGAAGAGAAAGAAATTGACCAATTCGACCATATCGAAGTCAAGTCAAATGGACAACTAGTGGCTATAGTTAGTAAAGAAGAAGGGCCAGATAAAGTCATGGTTGAGTTATTTAGCTTGCTAGATGACAAAAAGACCAATAAAGTTGTAGACTTTGACCTATTAATTGAAGCACTTCACAAAGCGAAAACTTCTCTTTTAGAATAGATTGCCGGTAAACAGCCAAGTAAATCATATGCAACCAACCGACCAAAACCCGGACCCGAACGCCATCAACATCGAGCTTTCCGAAGCCATGGCCGAGGGCGAATACGCCAACCTCGCCATGATTGCGCACAGCAACAGCGAATTCGTAATTGACTTCATCCGCATGATGCCCGGCCTGCCCAAGGCCAAGGTGAAGGCGCGCATCGTCGTCACGCCCGAGCACGCCAAGCGCCTGCTGCAAGCCCTCACCGAGAACATCGAGCGGTTTGAAGCCGCCTTCGGTCCAATCAAGATGCAGAACGAAGCCCCGAGCTACCCGATGAACTTCGGTGGTGCGGTAGGGGAGGCGTAGGGTGAACCAGAAGTTGTAGCTGCGAAAGCGCCTCCATTTGTAGTGGAGGCGCTTTTGACTCTAGGCCCAAACCGATGACCTTAAAATTAACATCCTCACGCTGTTTGCTATTGCGGCGAAATAATCTTACCTTTGCAAGCCAAATTTTAGGGGCAAACGGCTCCAAACAAACCATTCCTTAAATGCCAACCATCAATCAGTTAGTACGGAAAGGCCGTGAGGCTTTGACTACCAAGTCGAAGTCGCCCGCCCTTGATTCGTGCCCGCAGCGTCGGGGCGTGTGCACCCGTGTGTACACCACCACGCCTAAGAAGCCGAACTCGGCTATGCGCAAAGTGGCCCGTGTGCGCCTTACCAACGGTAAGGAAGTAAACGCATACATCCCCGGTGAAGGCCACAACCTCCAGGAACACAGCATCGTGCTGATTCGTGGCGGCCGGGTTAAAGACTTGCCAGGTGTTCGCTACCACATTATCCGTGGCGCCCTGGACACCGCCGGTGTAAGCGGCCGCACGCAGCGCCGCTCGAAATACGGTGCCAAGCGTCCGAAGCCCGGTCAGGTTGCAGCAGCCGGCAAAGGCGGCAAAGCAGCTCCCGCTAAGAAGAAGAAATAATTTATTAGTTGTCAGTTGCTAGTTGTTGGTTGCTCGGGTTTCAAAGCCTTAGCAGCTGACAACTAGCAACTAACAACTGACAACTAAATAAACCAATGAGAAAGTCTAAACCAAAAAAGCGCATCTTGCTGCCGGACCCTAAATACAAGGAGACGCTGGTAACCCGCTTTGTGAACTACATGATGTACGACGGTAAGAAAAACCTGGCGTACACCATCTTCTATGACGCCTGCGACCTCGTGGAGCAGCGCACCAAGGAGAGTGGCCTCGAAATGTGGCGCAAAGCGTTGAACAACGTGATGCCCACCGTGGAAGTGAAAAGCCGCCGCGTAGGTGGTGCCACCTTCCAGGTTCCGATTGAAGTGCGCGCCGACCGCCGCATTTCGGTGGGTGCCAAATGGATGATTCAGTACGCTCGTCGTCGTGGTGAGAAAACCATGAAGGACAAGTTGGCTGGCGAAATCATCGCTGCTGCTAAAGGTGAAGGTGCTGCCGTCAAGAAAAAAGACGACACCCACCGCATGGCAGAGGCTAACAAAGCCTTCTCGCACTTCCGATTCTAATCAGCTGTTAGACACTTGGGGTCTTAGGTTCTTGGATTTATTTGACGGACTGTTCTGTTAAACGACCCAAGACTCTAAGACCCCAAGCTTCTAAGACCCTAACCAAAATCATGGCCGTCAACAAAGAACTTCAATACCTCCGCAACATCGGGATTATGGCGCACATCGACGCCGGTAAGACCACGACGTCGGAGCGTATTCTGTATTACACGGGTAAAACCCATAAAATTGGGGAGGTGCACGATGGTGCCGCCACGATGGACTGGATGGAGCAGGAGCAGGAGCGCGGCATCACGATTACCTCGGCTGCCACCACCACCTTCTGGAACTACCCCACCGACGTGAAGGGCGACCCCACGGCGGACACCCACCTCTACAAAATCAACCTGATTGATACCCCCGGCCACGTAGACTTTACGGTGGAAGTGGAACGCTCGCTGCGCGTGCTTGACGGTGCCGTGGCGCTGTTCTGCGCCGTATCGGGTGTGGAGCCCCAGTCGGAGACCGTATGGCGTCAGGCCGACAAATACAAAGTGCCCCGCATCTGCTTCGTCAACAAGATGGACCGTGCCGGCGCTGACTTCTTCAAAGCCGTTAACGAAATCAAAGACAAACTGGGTGCTAATCCCGTGCCGTTGCAGATTCCGATTGGTGCCGAAGACACTTTCAAAGGCGTAGTTGACCTGCTCACTGGCAAAGCCATTGTGTGGGACGATGCCACCGAGGGCAAGTCGTACAGCGAAATTCCCGTGCCCGAGGACTTGGTGGAAACCGTAGCCGAATGGCGCCAGAAGCTCGTTGAGAGCGTGGCTGAATATGATGACGCGTTGCTGGAGAAATTCTTCGACAACCCCGATTCCATTACCAAAGAGGAAATGATGGTCGTTATCCGCCAGGCGGTAATTGACATGAAATTCTCGCCGGTATTGTGCGGTTCGGCCTTCAAAAACAAAGGTGTTCAAACGATGCTGGATGCCGTAATGGCTTACCTGCCGTCGCCCCTCGACATGCCCGCCATCATCGGTACCAACCCCGAGAACGGTGAGGAAATTGAGCGTCACCCCGACAACGACGAGCCTTTCACCGCGCTCGCTTTCAAAATTGCCACCGACCCATTCGTAGGCCGTTTATGCTTCTTCCGCTGCTACAGCGGGGTACTGGACTCGGGCTCGTACGTGCTCAACAACCGCACCGGCAAGAAGGAGCGTATCTCGCGCCTGATGCAGATGCACTCCAACAAGCAGAACCCGATTGACCGGATTCAGGCTGGTGACATTGCCGCTGGTGTTGGTTTCAAAGACATCAAAACCGGTGATACACTGACCGACGAAAAGAACCCCATCGTCCTTGAGTCGATGAGCTTCCCCGAGCCGGTAATTGGTTACGCCATTGAGCCGAAAACGCAGGCCGACGTTGACAAAATGGGCATGGCCATCGCCAAACTCATCGAGGAAGACCCTACGCTGAAAGTAAACACCGACCCTGAAACGGGCCAAACGGTGTTGCGCGGCATGGGCGAGCTGCACTTGGAAATCATCATCGACCGCATGCGTCGCGAATTCAAAGTGGAAATCAACCAGGGCGCCCCAATGGTGGCCTACAAGGAGATTCTCACCAAGAAAGTCGACCACCGCGAAACCTACAAGAAGCAAACCGGTGGCCGCGGTAAATTCGGCGACATCGTGTTCGAACTCGGCCCGAAAGAGACCGAGCCCGAAAAGCCCGGCTTCGAGTTTGACAACGCAATTGTGGGTGGTGTTATTCCCCGCGAATTTATTGCCCCCATCCAGAAGGGTTTTGAAGAAGCCATGAAGCAAGGTCCGTTGGCCGGCTTCCCGATTGAGGGCATGAAAGTGCGTCTCTATCACGGTTCCTTCCACGACGTTGACTCGGACGCTCTGTCGTTCGAACTCGCTGCCCGTGGTGGTTTCCGCGAAGCTGCCCGCCAGGCCGGCCCGAAATTGCTCGAGCCCATCATGAGCGTGGAAGTGGTGTGCCCCGACGAGTACACGGGTCCCGTAACCGGTGACTTGAACCGTCGTCGCGGTTTGATGAAAGGCATGGACACCAAAGGTGGTGCCCAGCTGATTAAGGCCGACGTGCCGCTGTCGGAGCTGTTCGGTTACGTAACCGCGCTGCGTACGATTTCGTCGGGTCGGGCTTCGGCTTCGCTCACGTTCTCGCACTACGAGCAGGTGCCGAGCAACATGGCCGATGCCATCATTGCCAAAGTAAAAGGAAGTAAATAATACCGGTCACTAACTTGGTCAATCGGACCAAACCCCCCAATGAATCAGAAAATTCGCATTAAGCTGAAGTCCTACGACCACAACCTCGTAGACAAATCGGCCGAGAAAATCGTGAAAGCTGTGAAGGCCACCGGTGCCATCGTGAGCGGCCCGATTCCTTTGCCGACCCAAAAAGAAAAGTTCACCGTGTTGCGCTCGCCCCACGTGAACAAGAAGAGCCGGGAGCAGTTCCAGCTTTGCACCTACAAGCGCCTCGTAGACATCTTCTCAACTTCGTCGAAGACGGTAGATGCCCTGATGAAGCTGGAATTGCCCAGCGGCGTTGACGTAGAAATCAAAGTCTGAGGCATCGATTTCAGTCTTAATTGAGTTAAAGCCCTGCCGTGATTCGTCGCGGTGGGGCTTTTTCTTTAGAACTTGCGGGGCCACTTGTGAATGTTCATGCCGTCTCTTTTTTCTCTTGCGCGACTACACCGTTCTGCCTTATTCTTTTGCGCGTGCATTATCGTTAGCATTTTCCTGGTCAATTGGCTGCGGGTAGCCTTGGGCATTGCCATGGCAGGCCTGATGGCAACGAGTATGGTGTATGCGGTAGCGCATCGGCGCATTGCCAACTGGTCGCTATGGCCGGTTTTTGGTAGCTTGGCCATGGTATTCTTATTGCATCTGCTGGCAGGGTTTCATACCGAAGCAGTCAATATGAATGAGTACCGGACCGATTTGGGCTTGCAGCTTCCGTTCCTGATTTTGCCGTTCTCGTTCTGGCTTCTGCCGCCATTGCCCAGCCGGTATCTGCGGTGGCTGTGGCTGTTGCTTATTGCAATGACGATTTTGGCGGCCACCGGGGCGACGGCCAACTACTTGCTTCATGCCCAGCAGATAAATGAAGCCTACCTCCATTCCAAGGTAATGCCGACGGAGCCGGACCATATTCGCTTTAGTCTCATTATCACCTTGGCCATTGCTGCCGGGGTAATGCTGCTGGTCCACGGCGTTGTTCGGTCAGGTTTTCGTCCCTGGTTAATTGGCGCTATCGTTGCGCTCGCGCTGTTCCTGCATTTGCTAGCCGTGCGCAGTGGCGAAATGACTTTTTACGCCCTTGGCTGCTTAAGTGTTCTGTATCTGATTCTTCGCAAGCAGCAATGGAAGCAAGCTGGCGTATTGGCTGCTATCCTGCTATTGCTCCCGGTTCTGAGCTTTGTGGCATTTCCTACCTTTCGGAATAAGCTCTACAATACCCAGGAAGACGTTAGTACCATTGAGCAGAGCTCCGCTGGGAAGAATTTCTCCATTGCATCACGGGTTTATTCTTATAATGCAGCATGGTCGGTGTGGCAGGATAACAAGCTGATAGGCGTGGGCAAGCCAGATTTGGAAAGCGAAATGGCCCGGCGCTACGCCAAACTATACCCTCAGCTTACCGCTGATTTCTATATTCAACCACATAACCAGTACATCTATAATCTTGCTGCTTACGGTGCTATTGGCTTGCTGGTCTTTTGTGCCGGACTGTTTTACCCGGCTTGGTGGGCGCGCCGCAAGCGCGCGCCACTGCTCTTGGCTCAGTACGTGAGCATCGGCCTGTCCTTTCTGGTGGAATACACCTTAGAAACGCAGATAGGCTTGGCCTTCGTGGTATTCTTCTTGCTGCTGGCGCTGCAGGGTTCATTGCCTTGCGAAGAAGAGGACACGGGCTGGCGGCCCGCCTAATCCAAACTTCAAAAACAACTTCCGGGAAGCTAACAGCCTCACCTAGAAAATATTTCTAGCTGTCCTTGTGATTCCCGAGGCTTTTTTCCTATCTTTGCACTCCCTTAGCGAAAACGGCATTCGGTCGTTTTCTTTTTGTGTCATTTAATCAACAACAGAATGCCTGGCATCATCGGTAAGAAAATCGGTATGACAAGCCTCTTCACTCCGGATGGGAAAAACATTCCCTGCACGCTCATCGAAGCGGGTCCGTGCGTAGTGACGCAGGTTAAGACTATCGCGAATGACGGCTACACCGCCATTCAAATTGGGTACGGCGAAAAAAAAGTGAAGAACACCACCAAAGCATTGGTTGGTCACTTCACGAAAGCCGGTACTACCCCCAAGAAAAAACTGGTTGAATTCCGCCTCGACGCTGAATCGACCTACGCCGCTGGCGCAACCATCGACGCGACCCTCTTCGAGGAAGGCGAGTTTGTTGACGTAGTAGGCACTTCCAAAGGCAAGGGTTTCCAGGGCGTTGTAAAGCGTTACAACTTCCAGGGTGTTGGTGGCCAGACCCACGGCCAGCACAACCGCCTGCGTCACCCCGGTTCGATTGGTGCTTGCTCCTGGCCTTCGCGCGTATTCAAAGGAATGCGCATGGGTGGCCGGATGGGCAACGACCGCGTGAAAGTGCAGAACCTGAAGGTGATGCGCGTAGTAGGCGACAAGAACCTGATTCTGGTGAGCGGCTCGATTCCCGGCGCGAAGAATTCTTACGTGGTAATCGAGAAATAGACTAGTACGATGGAACTCGCAGTATATAACCTCAAAGGCGAAGACACCGGCCGCAAAGTGACCCTGTCTGACGCCATCTTCGGCCTCGAAGTAAACGAGCACGTGATGTACCTGGACGTGAAGCAGTACCTGGCCAACCAGCGCCAGGGCACGCACAAGTCCAAGCAGCGCAACGAGGTGCACGGCACCACGAAGAAACTGAAGAAGCAAAAAGGTACGGGCGGTGCCCGCGCCGGCAGCATGAAGTCGGGTGTGTTCGTGGGTGGTGGCCGCATGTTCGGTCCGCAGCCCCGCGACTACAACTTCAAGCTCAACAAGAAGACCAAGCGCGTAGCACGCCTCTCGGCTCTGTCGAGCCTGGCGAAGGATGGCAAAATCTCCATCGTGGAGAACATTGCCATGGATGCTCCCCGCACCAAGGACTTCGTTGCCATCATGGAGGGCCTCAAGCTGAACAATGGCAAGAAGACCATGCTGGTTACCGGTGAGGTAAACAAGAACGTGCTTCTCAGCGCCCGCAACCTGCAGAAAGTGAAAGTGTCGACGCCCATCGGCCTCAACACCCACGACCTGCTGAACACGGACACGCTGCTGATTTCGGAAGACGGCATGGCTTCATTGGTTCAACTCTATAGCACCGCCGAATAATGAGCACGCTGAAACGCCCCATCGTCACCGAAAAGGCCACCGGCCTCAACGAGAAAGGTCGCTACACTTTTGAAGTGGAGCGAACCGCCAACAAAGTGCAAATCAAGAAGGACATCGAAACGCTCTACGGCGTGACGGTAACCGACATCAACACGATGCGCACCATTGGCAAAATGAAGTCGAAAGGCACCAAAGGCGGCCAGGTTTCCGGTCGTCGTGCCCACGGCAAGAAAGCCATTGTAACGGTTAAAGAAGGCGACGTAATCGACTTCTACACCAACCTCTAGGCTTCGCCTCAATTCTTCCGCCGCAAAAGCACAACTAGCTAGTAATGGCACTTAAAAAACTCAGACCAACAACCCCAGGGCAGCGCTTCCGCGTTGCGCCGGCGTTCGACGAGATTACAACGTCGACCCCGGAGAAGTCGCTGATGACTTCCCTCCCCAAATCGGGTGGCCGGAACTCTTCCGGTAAAATGTCCAACCGCTACATCGGCGGTGGTCATAAAACCCAGTACCGCATCGTGGACTTCAAGCGCGACAAAGCCGGTGTTCCGGCCGTCGTGAAGTCCATCGAGTACGACCCGAACCGGACCGCCCGCATCGCCTTGGTAAACTATGCCGATGGTGAGAAGCGTTACATCATCGCTCCCGCCGGCATGACGGTAGGCGCGAAGATTGTATCGGGCCCGGGCGTGGCTCCCGAAGTGGGCAATACCTTGCCGCTGCGCGAGATTCCCCTCGGTACCATCCTCCACAACATCGAATTGCAGCCTGGCCAGGGTGCAGCAATGGCCCGCTCGGCCGGTACCTACGCCCAAATCGTAGCCCGCGAAGAGAAGTACGCCACGCTGAAACTGCCTTCCGGCGAGATGCGCATGGTGCTCGTTACCTGCATGGCTACCGTTGGTACCGTGTCGAACGGCGACCACATGAACACCGTGATGGGTAAGGCTGGCCGTAACCGGTGGGCTGGTCGTCGTCCCCGCGTTCGTGGTGTGGTGATGAACCCTGTCGACCACCCCATGGGTGGTGGCGAAGGCAAATCGTCGGGTGGTCACCCACGTAGCCGTAACGGCATTTTGGCTAAAGGCCAGAAGACCCGTAACAAGAACAAGTATTCGGAGAACCTGATTGTGAGCCGCAAAGGCAAGAAGTAATATATGGCACGTTCACTCAAAAAAGGGCCGTACATTGACTTCCGGCTGGAAAAGAAAGTCACGGCACTCGAAACGGCCGGTAAAAAATCAGTGGTAAAGACTTGGTCGCGCCGCTCGATGATTTCCCCCGATTTCGTTGGCCACACGTTCGCTGTTCACAACGGCAATAAGTTCATCCCGGTGTATGTGACCGAGAACATGGTAGGACACAAGTTGGGCGAATTTGCTCCGACGCGTAACTTCCGTGGTCACGTCGCCAAAAAAGATAAAGGCAAGCGCTAAGATGGAAGCAGTAGCAAAACTCCGCAATGTGCCGACCTCGCCTCGTAAGATGCGACTGGTGGCCGACCTCGTGCGCGGCAAGAAAGTGACCCAGGCCCTTGGCCTGTTGCGCTTCGAAGCCAACATCGGTGCCGAGAAGATTGAGAAACTGCTCCTTTCGGCCTTGGCCAACTGGCAGCAGCACAACGAAGAAGAGCGGATTGAGGACGCAAACCTCTACATCAGCGAAATCTTCGTGGACGAAGGACGCCAGCTGAAGCGCCTGCGCCCCGCCCCTCAGGGCCGTGGCCACCGCATCCGCAAGCGCAGCAACCACGTGACGCTGAAAATCGACACGAAAGTGGAGAAAGCCGGTTCGAAAGCTGCTCGTGCTCAAGCTGAAACTACCACCGAGCACGCGAAGCAAGTTGGTACTACCGAAAACCCTAAGGCCGACGCCAAATCCTAATTTAATATGGGACAGAAAGTAAATCCGGTTGGCTTCCGCTTGGGAGTCATCAAAGGCTGGGACTCCAACTGGTACGGCGGCAAGGACTTCGCCGAGAAATTGGTGGAGGACGAGAAAATCCGCAAGTACATCAACGCGCGCATTCAGAAAGGCGGCATTAGCCGCATTGTGATTGAGCGCACCCTGAAGCGCATCACCATCACCATCAACACGGCGCGTCCGGGTGTGGTAATCGGTAAAGGCGGCCAGGAGGTTGACAAGATTAAGGACGAGCTGAAGCAAATCACCAGCAAAGACGTTCAAATCAACATCTTCGAAATCAAGCGTCCGGAGTTGGATGCCAAGCTGGTAGGCGAAAGCATCGCCCAGCAGCTGGCCGCTCGTATCTCCTTCCGTCGCGCCATGAAAATGTCGATTCAGGCTGCAATGCGTGTTGGTGCCGAAGGCATCAAGATTCAGTGCGGTGGCCGTCTCGGCGGTGCGGAGATTGCCCGTTCGGAGCAGTACAAAGAAGGTCGTACGCCGCTGCACACGCTGCGCGCCGATATCGACTACGCTTTGTCGGAAGCTCAGACCGTGTATGGCAAAATCGGCATCAAGGTGTGGGTGATGCGCGGTGAGGTGTTCGGCAAGCCCGACCTCTCGCCCAACCAGCAGCTCACCAACCCCGGTGGCGATGCCGGTGGACGTCGTGACGACCGTGGCCCCCGTGGCGAGCGTCGTGAAGGCGACCGCGGCCCGCGTCGTGACGGTGGTGCTGGTGGCCGTGGTGGCAACGACCGTGGCGGCAACGCTGGCGGTGGTGCTCCCCGCGGCGACAACGCTGGTCCCCGCCGCAACGGTCCCGCCCAAGGTGGTGGTGCTGCCGGTGGTGCCGCTCGCGGCCCGCGTCGCTAGAACCAAGCCAGGTCATTTCGCTTCGTTTGCCGCTTGGGTGAACGAAGCGAAATGTTCGGCTGTTCGACCCTCTCTCTTACAGAACACTCTCTTTATTTAAAATCAAATGTTACAACCGAAAAGGACCAAGTATCGCAAGATGCAAAAGGGTCGCGTAACAGGCCTCGCCTACCGCGGCAGCTCCATAGACTTCGGTTCGTTCGCTATCAAGTCGCTGGAAGTGTCTTGGATTACGGCTCGCCAAATTGAGGCTGCTCGTATCGCCATGACCCGCGCCATGAAACGCGAAGGGCAAGTATGGATTCGCATTTTCCCCGACAAACCCATTACCAAGAAGCCTGCTGAAGTGCGGATGGGTAAGGGCAAAGGCTCGCCCGAGTATTGGGTAGCCTGCGTGAAGCCGGGTCAAATCATGTTCGAGTCGGACGGCGTATCGCTGGAAGTAGCTAAGGAGTCGCTCCGTCTGGCGGCTCAGAAGCTGCCGGTTCGTACTTCATTCGTGGTTCGCCGCGACTACACGGACGCCGCCTAAGTCATGAAGAACAAGACCGACCACAAAGGCCTTTCCGCCGACGCGCTGAAAGAGCAAATCAAAACCGAGCAGGCTACGGGCCAGCAGCTGCGTTTCGCTCATGCGATTTCGCCCCTGGAAAACCCCGCCCGCCTCAAGGCCAACCGTAAAAACGTCGCCCGCTTGCTCACCGAGCAGACTCGTCGGAACAACGAGCAGGCCTCTAACCCCGCTTAATTCCGATGGCAACCGACGTAACAACCCAAGACCAAACCGCTGCTGATGAAGCTTCGCGCAACATGCGCAAAGAAATCACCGGCAAGGTGACGAGCAGCAAGATGGACAAGTCCATCACCGTGGCTGTGGTGCAGAAGCAAAAGCACCCCAAATACGGCAAGTTCGTGACCAAAACCACGAAATTCCACGCCCACGACGAGAAAAACGAGTGCGGCGAAGGCGACACGGTGCTCATCATGAGCACCCGTCCGCTGAGCAAAACCAAGCGGTGGCGCCTGGTGGAAATTATTGAACGCGCTAAATAATCTAACTCGATGATACAGCAAGAATCCCGCCTGACGGTGGCCGACAATAGCGGCGCCAAGGAAGTCCTCTGCATCCGCGTTTTGGGTGGCACGGGCAAGAAATACGCCAGCGTTGGCGACAAGATTGTGGTAGCCATTAAGTCGGCTATCCCTTCGGGCAACGCGAAGAAAGGCACCGTGAGCAAGGCCGTAGTGGTGCGCGTGAAGAAGGAGATTCGTCGTAAAGACGGTTCGTACATCCGCTTCGACGACAACGCTGCCGTGTTGCTCAACAACAACGACGAGCCCCGCGGCACGCGCATCTTCGGCCCAGTGGCCCGTGAGCTGCGTGAGCGTCAGTTCATGAAAATCGTATCCCTAGCACCCGAAGTACTCTAAATCATGGCTATCAGAAAAGCAGACCCCGTGCAGCTGCACGTAAAGTCGGGCGATACCGTGAAGGTGATTGCTGGCGACGAAAAGGGCAAAACCGGCAAAATCGTGTCGGTAAACCGGGTAACCCAGCGCGTAACCGTTGAGGGGTTGAACCTGGTGACGAAACACAACAAGCCGAGCGCCAAATCGCCCCAGGGCGGCATCACCAAGATGGAGGCGCCCATGCACGTGAGCAACGTGCAGGCTATCAACCCCACCACTGGTGAGCGGGTGCGCAAAGGCGCGGCAGCTAACGCAGCTCCGGCTGCTGCTCCTGCTAAAGCCAAGCGTGCCACTGCCAAAACGGCTTAAGCAGCCCCCCGCATCATGGCCCGTCTCAAAGACATTTATAAAAAAGACATCGTACCCGCGCTCCAGGAGAAATTCCAGTTCAAGAGCATCATGCAGGTACCGAAAGTCACCAAAATCTGCATCAACCGTGGCATCGGTGCCGCGGTAGCTGACAAGAAGCTGGTCGACAACGGCGTGGAAGAGCTGACGGTTATCACCGGCCAGAAAGCCATTGCCACCATCGCCAAGAAATCAGTGTCGAACTTTAAGCTCCGCGAAGGCATGCCTATCGGTGCGAAAGTGACGCTGCGCGGCGAGAAGATGTACGAGTTCATGGACCGTCTGCTGACGGTGGCCCTGCCCCGCGTACGTGACTTCAAAGGCATCAACGACAAAGGTTTCGATGGTCGTGGCAACTACACGCTCGGCGTGAAGGAGCAAATCATCTTCCCCGAAATCTCGATTGATAAAATCAAAGGCATCTCGGGCATGGACATCACGTTCGTGACCAGCGCCGAGAACGATGAGCAGAGCTACGAATTGCTGAAAGCATTCGGTATGCCTTTCGCCAACGCTAAAAAAGAAGCTTAATCTCCCGAACTCATGGCTAAAGAATCCATCAAAGCACGGGAGCGCAAGCGCATTGCCACCGTGGCCCGCTACGCTGAGAAGCGCAAGGCTCTGAAAGCTGCCGGCGACTACGAAGGTCTCGACAAGCTGCCCAAAAACGCTTCGCCCGTGCGCCTGCACAACCGCGACATGATTGACGGCCGCCCCCGCGGCTACATGCGCAAGTTTGGCATCAGCCGCGTGCGTTTCCGCGAAATGGCCCTCGCCGGAAAAATCCCCGGTGTGACCAAGTCGAGCTGGTAGTATCCGGTTCTCGCAGCAAAGTAAAATCCCCAAGTCGAAGCTTAGCTTTGGCTTGGGGATTTTTTTATAGACGTTCTTCAATCTACAAGAAGTTTGTTCAAAACAACATAAAGTATGAGAGAACCTGTGATACCCTTTAGTAAACTGCTTGCAGAATGTAATGGGAATTACATCGCATATCAGCGTCTACTTAACACCAACGAATGGTTTGAGCGAAGAAAATCTATTCTGAAAAGAGATATAAACCTATGTCAGCAGTGCGGAAAAGGAAGCACGATTGGCATTGACTGGCTACCTTCAGACCACCCTTATAAAGAAAGCCAATTTTGGGAGGATGAAATCATTTTCTTTGATGGACATACCGAGAAAAACTACATCCCTCCAGCTACTTTCGGTGATACTCCATTCTTTTTAACGATTCCGATAAGTGATAATGGAGTGATTGTCGCTTTTCAAGGACTAATTCATGCACCAAAAGCCTATCACTTAGAAATTCACCATAGGTATTATCTGCGGTCATCATTGCCTTGGCAATACAGAGATGATGCACTCATTACTCTCTGTAATTGGTGTCACCGTAAAGTTCATAGTGACGGTACTCCAATACCTGTGTATCAAAGCCAAGTTTCTAGGGATGTAGAGTTGCAGAAATTTAGCAATTATACTGTTTGTACGAGATGTAACGGGACAGGGCGTTTGCCCCAGTATGACCACGTAGAAAAGGGTGTTTGTTTTCTTTGCAATAGTTCTGGCTATATCGAGCTTAAGCAAATGAAAGTGAAATAGCAGCCTTGCTCACTTAGATGCTTTTTCGTCACTTCCGTTTCTGTCGCTGCTGGGGCGGCGGGTGGTGGTGGAGGGGTAAACCAATGATGCTTATCCCTAAAAACAATTAGCTTTGTGTAACTAAGAAGCAGTTACAGGTGTTGCTTGGCAATATTAATAACCCCACCAAATGAGCAGACGGGATAAGTTGACGGAACGTCTGTGCAAGCGACCCAAGGATTTTACTTGGGATGAATTGGAAAAGTTGCTGGCGGCTTATGGCTTCTTGCTACTCAAAGGCGGCAAGACGGGCGGCAGCCGACGGAAGTTCTACAACGAGGCGAGCCAGGAGGTGCTGGATTTGCACAAGCCGCATCCGGGCAATATTCTGAAGCCTTATCAACTTGATTTGATTATTGAAAAGCTGAATATCTGCCAGCCGGCCGTACAGTTTCCGCAAGGTTGAAGCTTTCGTTCAATACCTGAAATACTTGCCAGCCGGGCGATAACGGTAACCCATCAATGGATAATGTACTCACCCATAAAGGCTACTTCAGCATCGTGAAGTATAGCCCCGAATCGGAAATCTTCTACGGCAAGATTGAAGCCATCGTGGACTTGGTCTCCTACGAGGGCGAAACGGCCAAGGAAGTGAAAGCGGCTTTTGAGGAAGCCGTGGAAAGCTACCTGGAAACGTGCGCGGAAGTGGGCAAGAAGCCTGATAAGCCCTATACCGGGACGTTCAATGTGCGCGTGAATACCGAATTGCACCGCAAAGCAGCTATTCTATCCAAACAACGAAATATTAGCCTGAACCAACTGATAGGGGAGGCACTGGCGCGTTATGTGGGTGCCTGACATTATTCTCCCACCACTTTCAGTTTCATCAGATGCTGGGGTAGCGGGTGGTGGGGGAGGGGCGTATATTTGAACCAGCCCGCCCCGGTGCATAAAGGAGCCGGTGGCATTCCTCATGACTATAGAAACCGAACGCGAAGCAGATGGCCGTTGGCTGGCCGAAGTCATTGAGATAAGCGGGGCGCTGGCTTACGGCGCTACACGGGAAGTTGCCATTGCTCATGTTCAGGCGTTGGCTTTGCGCGTGATTGCTGAACGGCTGGAACATGGCGAGGAGGTGCCGGATTTGGCGGGCGTGTTCTCCATTGCGGCGTGAGCCAGTTTGGAGCCGCGAAGGCCCGGCTGGTACTGGCGGCGCTGCTGCGCATCGGCTGGGAGCAGAAGCGGCAATCGGGTTTGCACCGGACGCTGTCGCGAGCGGGGTGGGAAGACTACACGTTTGCCTTTCACGACGGTGAGGAAATCGGGCCGGTAATGCTCAAGCGGATGGCGAAGAAGACTGGGCTAACGCCCAAGGATTTGTGATTCCAGAGGCTCCCGTCCCTTCAAGTTTCTCCCGCTGCCTGAAAACCGTCCAACGGGCCTCCACAGAAAAACCCAGGTGCCCGTTGGCTTTCCAACAGGGCATCGCAGAAAAGTATGAAGGCCCGTAGGACGTCCTACGGGCCTTCATACTTTTCTGTGGAGGTCCGTTGGACGTCCTACAGACCATCACAGAAAAGTCTAGAGCTGCGTTGGACTGGAACTGGCCCCGGTGGCTGCGGCGGGCTGGTTGTGGGGCAGCATGGAGAAGTCGAAGTAGGTTTCGGCGCGCTCGGGCGTTTTGTAGTAGTAGGCCAGCAGGGCGGTGTAGGCCCCGAAAAGCTCCACGAGCAGGTCGGTTTCGTCGGCGTCGAGGGTGGTAACGGCGGTTTTCACTTGTTTCTTGCGGGCGGCCTGCTGCTTGCGCGACTCGGTGTACTGCTCGGCCAGCGGCTGGGCGGCTTTGAGCAGGTTGGCTCCGTCGGGTACGTCGGTCTTGTGCTCGGCGAGGGATTTCACGAAGCGGTCGAACGAGGTGCCCAGGCTCTTGCGCGAGGCCGACGAAAACTCAGTGCGCCCGGTCGGAAAGAATTCCTTGAACAGCGTCGGGTTGTCTTCTTCCAGCGCGGCGAAACTCTTCTTGTAAGCCCGCTTCATAAACTGCTTCACCAGGCCGAAAACGGTGCTGGCGAGCAGGGTTTGCGCCCCGCGCCCGGCGCTGGCCCCGGCTGCTGTGGTCAGGCTGGCATCGAACCCGTCGTAAAGCGGCTGGAGCAGGTCGATTTGGGGCTTGAAGCGCGGGCCATCCTGTTGCAGGGCCTGAAGGGTGTAGCCGGCCACGGCCTTGAGATTCTGCCGCGACACGACGAGGTAGAGCAGCCAGTTGCGGAATTTGGTGCTGAACAGTTTGGTGGGAGTTTTCGCCATTGGGAATAGGGGAGATAAACCACGGGCAACGCAGCCCGTAGGCGCGGGCAAGGTAGCAGAAAAAGCTGAGCAATAGGGGAGGGGCGCGCCCGGCACACTATCCGGGGCTTGCGGAACGTTCACTGCCGCCGGCTCATCCCGAAAATCCCTTACGTTTGAGTTACTTTTCCCATTCAGCTAACCCCCATTACCCATGGCTTTTTTAAGCACGAAGCGTCCAAGCGCCAGCACCCCGCCCCCGAAACCGAAAAGTCAGACCCGGGAGTGGGCCAACTCGCTGATTTTTGCGCTGGTGGCCGCCACGCTGCTGCGCTGGTCGGCGGTGGAGGCCTACACCATCCCTTCGGAGAGCATGGAGCAGTCGCTGCTGGTGGGCGATTACCTGTTCGTGAGCCGGCTGCACTACGGCCCCATCACCCCCCAGACGCCCCTGCAAGTGCCCCTCACGCACCAAACCATCTGGGGGACGGGCCTGAAAAGCTACTCCGACCTCATCCAACTGCCCACCTACCGCTTCCCGGGGTTCAGCTCGGTGCAGCGCAACGATGTGGTGGTGTTTCATGTGCCGCACGAGCAGCAGCGGCCGGCCGATTTGCGCACCCACCTCATCAAGCGCTGCATCGCCGTGGCCGGTGATACCCTGCAAATCCGTCGCGGCGAAGTATTCCTCAATGGCCGGCCCGGCGCAGTAGCCGGCCACCCGCAAACCACCTATTTCATGGAAGTGGCAGCGGCCAACGACGAAATCCTCGCCGCCCTGCACGCCCAGGGCGTGGTCGACTACCGCGAGCCCGACGGCATCCCCCGCGTGAGCACCAACCCGGAAACGGGCCAACCCGGCTTCGTCATCAGCTGCCCCGCCGGGGTGGCCGCCTACTTCCGCCGGCAGCCCTATGTGAAGTCCCTCGCCGTAATGCCCTACGAGGTCCAGCTCTTCCCCGATGCCGCCGACTTCGATGTATCGACTGCCACCAGTGCCACCCCCAACCGTTGGCAGCTTGATGAGTACGGCCCGCTGCCCGTTCCCCAAAAAGGCCAGACAATTACCCTGACGCCAGCCAATGCTGCCATCTACTACAAAATCGTGTCGCAATACGAGCACAACGCCGGCATCAGCTGGAAGGATGGCATGATGCAGCAAAACGGCCAACCCCTGACCCGCTATACCATCAAGCAGAACTATTACTTCATGATGGGCGACAACCGCCACAACTCCGAAGACTCCCGCTTCTGGGGTTTCGTGCCCGAAGACCACATCGTTGGCAAGGCCGTTTTCGTGTGGCTATCCATTGACCCCAATGCCGACTTCCTGCACAAAATCCGCTGGAGCCGCCTGTTCCGTTCCATCAGCTGAGCCCCAGCGCCAGGCTCGCTAATCACTACAGCCGCCCTCGTACGGCAGGAATTTCTATTACACGCTTGCAAAAGCCCTGTAAGCCTGCTACCTTTGCACTCCCAAAACCTGAGGTTCGCCTCAAAACCATTTGGCAGGTTGCCAAAAGAAACCATTGGCCGTGCCGTCGCCGGGCGTGCCAAGTAGTCTTAACCGAAATTTCGTTGGTCCCGTTGGGCACCCGGCGAAATTTTCTTATCTTTGCGCTCCGAAAAAAGCGGACGTATTTACTACATAATGAACACTGACCCCATTGCCGACTACCTGACCCGGGTGCGCAACGCCATCAAGGCGAACCACCGGGTGGTAGAAATCCCGGCCAGCAACATCAAAAAGGAAATCACGAAAGTGCTCTACCACAAGGGCTACATTCAGTCGTACCGTTTTGATGATTCGTCGGTTCAGGGCACCATCAAAATTGCTCTGAAGTACAACCCGACCACGAAGGCACCCGCCATCACCAAACTGCAGCGCGTTTCGACGCCCGGTTTGCGTCAGTACGTGGCCGCCGACAACCTGCCCCGCGTCCTCAGCGGCCTGGGTGTCGCCATCATCTCGACCTCGAAAGGCGTGATGACGGAGAAAGAGTGCAAAACCGAGAACGTGGGCGGCGAGGTGCTGTGCTACGTGTACTAGTCCGGAACCGCTTTAGCAAATTCAATTATGTCACGTATTGGTAAACTGCCGATTTCCGTCCCTGCTGGGGTCGCTATCTCGGTCGACAACGATAACGCAGTGACGGTGAAAGGCCCCAAGGGCTCGCTAACCACGAAAGTGGACCGCGACATCACCGTAGCTGTTGAAGACGGTACCCTCACGGTAACCCGTCCCACCGAGCAGAAGCGCCACAAGGCCATGCACGGTCTCTACCGCTCGCTCATCAACAACATGGTGGAAGGCGTTAGCAAAGGCTTCGAGAAGAAGCTGGAGCTGGTAGGCGTAGGCTACAAGGCCTCGCTGGTGGGCAGCACGCTGGAGCTGGCCCTGGGCTACTCGCACAACGTGTACATCGCCCTGCCGGGTGAAGTAACTGCTACCGCCGTTACCGACAAAGGCAAAAACCCGATTGTTACGCTGACCAGCATCGACAATCAATTGCTGGGCCAGGTAGCCGCTAAAATTCGTTCGCTGCGCAAAGTGGAGCCTTACAAAGGCAAAGGTGTGCGCTTCGTGGGCGAGATTATCCGTCGCAAAGCTGGTAAAACGGCCTCTAAATAAGTTCGCATCATGGCATTTGATAAAGCAACTCGCCGCAAGCGGATTCAGCGCATCATCCGCACGAAAGTGTCTGGTACCACGGAGCGTCCGCGCCTGTCGGTGTTCCGCAGCAACACGGGCATTTATGCTCAGATTATCGACGACACGACCGGCCGCACCCTGGCTGCCGCAACGTCGAAAAAAGTAACCGCCGAAGGTGGTAACGGCGTGGCCCTGGCCGCTGCCGTAGGCCGGCAAATCGCCGCCGTCGCCCAGGAGAAAGGCATCACGAAAGTGGTGTTTGACCGCTCGGGTTACCTCTACCACGGTCGCGTAAAATCATTGGCTGAAGGAGCTCGCGAAGGCGGCCTTAATTTCTAAACTATCATGGCGCAAGAACGCGACAACAATCGTCCTGGCGGAGACCGTCAGCGCAGCAACGACCGCGACCGGAACAAGGACAACTCCCGCATGGGAGCTGACTCCGACTTCAAAGAAAAAGTAGTAGCCATCAACCGCGTAGCGAAGGTGGTGAAAGGCGGTCGCCGCTTTAGCTTCTCTGCCATTGTGGTAGTAGGCGACGGCAACGGCAACGTAGGCTACGGCCTCGGCAAAGCCAACGAAGTAACCGACGCCATTGCCAAAGGCATTGACGACGCCAAGAAGAACGTAGTGAAAGTGCCGATGTACAAGCACACCGTTCCTCACCTCATGGAAGGCCGCTACGGCGGTGGTTTCGTGCTCATCCAGCCCGCCGCGGCTGGTACGGGTGTAATCGCCGGCGGTGCCATGCGCGCCGTGTTCGAGAGCGCCGGTATCAAGGATGTGCTGGCGAAGTCGAAAGGCTCGTCGAACCCTCACAACGTGGTAAAAGCAACGTTTGCAGCCCTCGCCAAAATGCGTGACCCGTTGCAAATCGCTCAAGCCCGTGGTATTTCTTTGGCCCGCGTTTTTAACGGTTAATTGACATGGCACAAATTCAAGTAAAGCTCGTGCGCAGCGCCATTGACCGCCCCGAGCGTCAGAAGCGCACCGTTCAGTCCCTCGGCCTGAACAAACTCAACAGCACCGCTACCCACGAAGTGAACCCGTCCGTTATGGGCATGGTTAAAAGCGTGCAGCACCTGCTCCAAGTAACCGAACTGTAAGACTATTATCGTCATGCTCAATCTAAGCAATTTATCGCCTGCCTACGGCTCGACTAAAAACGAGAAGCGGATTGGCCGGGGCGAAGGCTCCACGCGCGGTGGCACGTCGACCCGTGGTCACAAAGGCGCCAAGTCGCGTTCGGGCTACAAGCGCAAGTCCGGTTTCGAAGGTGGCCAGATGCCCCTCCAGCGCCGTGTGCCTAAGTTCGGCTTCACGAACATCAACCGTGTAGAGTATAAAGCCATCAACCTCGATGCGCTGGCTACCCTCCTCGAAAAGAACAGTACCACTACGATGGATGCTGCCTACTTCGTGGCTAACGGCTTGGTTTCCAAGAACGCGAAAATCAAAATCCTCGGTCGCGGCGAAATCGCTACGGCTGTAGAAGTTCATGCTCACGCATTCTCGAAGTCGGCTGTTGAAGCCATTGAGAAGGCGGGCGGCAAAGCGGTAACGCTCTAATAGCTACCTTCGGCAATGAATAAGTTTATCGAGTCGATAAAAAACATTTTTGCGATTGAGGATTTGCGTACGCGAATCCTCAATACGCTTTTCTTCATTGCCATCTACCGCCTCGGCGTGTACGTGGTGCTGCCGGGCGTGGACCCCACCCAACTCAAGACGGGTGCCCAAGGTCTATTCGGTATTCTGGATACGCTGCTCGGCGGCGCATTCAGCCATGCGTCGATTTTCGCGCTGGGCATCATGCCGTACATCTCGGCCTCTATCGTGTTGCAGCTGCTCACGATTGCCGTGCCTTACTTCCAGAAACTCCAGAAGGAAGGCGAGTCGGGACGTAAGAAAATCAACCAGTACACCCGGATTCTCACGATTCCGATTGTATTGGCCCAATCGGTTGGCTTCATCGCTACCATCAACGCTGAGGCCATCATCAACCCCGGCACATTCTTCACCGTTTCGACCATGATTATCATCACGGCCGGCACGTTGTTTTGCATGTGGCTGGGCGAGAAAATCACGGACAAAGGCATCGGCAACGGTATCTCCATGATTATCATGATTGGTATCGTGTCGCGTCTCCCTGGTGCTATCATTGGTGAGGCCGCTGCCAAAGGCGTGAACAAATCCCTCATCTTCCTGCTGGAAATGGTGGTGCTGTTCCTTGTGGTAATGGCGGTAATCGTGCTCACGCAAGCTGTTCGCCGCATTGCGGTGCAGTACGCCAAGCAGGTTGGCGGCACCACGCAGCTTGATGCGCAGCGTCAGTTCATTCCCCTCAAAGTGAATGCGGCTGGTGTAATGCCCATCATCTTCGCGCAGTCGCTGATGTTCGTACCCGCTATCGTGGCGTCGGTATGGCAGAACCAGAGTGACACCGCCAGCTACATCGGCGTGAAGTTCTCGGACTACACGTCGTGGCAGTACAACCTGACTTTCGGCTTGCTGATTGTCATCTTCACCTACTTCTACACTGCCATCAGTGTCAATCCCAACCAAATTGCCGATGACCTGAAGCGGAGTGGTGGTTTCGTGCCCGGCGTAAAGCCTGGCCGCGATACCTCGGAATACATCGATGAGATTCTGACGCGCATCACTCTGCCGGGTGCTGTGGCCCTGGCCCTCATTGCCATCTTCCCCGCTATTGCGCTGCTGTTGGGCGTTACCCGCCCGTTCTCGGCTTTCTATGGCGGCACGTCGCTCATCATCATGGTGGGTGTGGTGCTCGACACGGTGAACCAGGTGCAGAGCTACTTGTTGATGCAGCACTACGATGGCATGATGAAATCGGGTAAGCTGCGCGGTCGCACGGCCCAGCCCATTTCCATCGCCTCGTAAACCACAGCAATGGCAAGCGGTAGCATTCAATACAAAACCGAAGAAGAAATTGACCTCATGCGGGCTAGCGCTCAACTGTTGGCCAAAGCCCACGGTGAAGTTGCAAGCATGATAAAGGAAGGAGTAACGACGCGGCAGCTTGATAAGCGCGCGGAGGAATTCATCCGGGACCACGGCGGGGTGCCATCTTTCAAAGGATTGTATGATTTCCCGGACAGCCTCTGCCTCTCGCCGAATTCGGTGGTGGTGCATGGGTTTGCCACCGACGAGCCGCTGAAGAATGGCGACATTCTCACGGTGGACGGCGGAGTTTTACTGAATGGTTTTCATTCAGATAGTGCTTACACCTACCCAATCGGGGAGGTGGCGCCAGAAGTACTGGCTTTGCTGCGGGAAACCAAAGCAGCCTTGTACAAAGGCATCGAACAAGCCGTGAGTGGCAACCGCGTGGGCGATATCAGCTACGCCATCCAGAACCATGTGGGCCCGTTGGGCTACGGGGTGGTGCGTGAGTTGGTCGGTCACGGGTTGGGAGCCAAGCTGCACGAGAAACCCGAGGTACCGAATTACGGCAAGCGAGGTTCCGGGCCGCTCTTGCAAACGGGTTTGGTCATCGCTATTGAGCCGATGGTTAACCTGGGCAAGAAGGAAGTGATATTCGAGAAAGATGGCTCTGTCCGCACCAAGGACCGCAAG
Source organism: Hymenobacter terricola (assembly GCF_017921975.2). Classification (GTDB taxonomy): domain Bacteria; phylum Bacteroidota; class Bacteroidia; order Cytophagales; family Hymenobacteraceae; genus Hymenobacter; species Hymenobacter terricola. Next base: position 4,592 of record NZ_JAGEMO020000051.1, on the reverse strand, counting down.
CCCTCGGCGCACTTCGAGCACACCGTGGTAGTAAGAAAAGAAAAGGCGGAGATTCTCACCTCCTTTGAGTACATAGAAAAAGCATTGCAGCAGTAGCCCTTATGGCAAAACAAGCCTCGATTGAGCAGGACGGAACCATCCTGGAAGCCCTTTCTAACGCCATGTTCCGCGTGGAATTGGAGAACGGTCACCAATTGATTGCCCACATTTCGGGCAAGATGCGGATGCACTACATCAAGATTCTGCCCGGCGATAAGGTGAAACTGGAAATGTCGCCCTACGACTTGTCGAAGGGTCGGATTAAGTATCGCTACAAGTGATACCATTTCTCCTTGATAAACTTGATGATAATTGGAATCAAATAGTTTTTGGTTCTTTGTTCATCAGTGTTCTTGGAGTCACGTTAGTTCTTGTGCTTGTTTATAAAACAATCAAGTTTTTAATCAAGAGGCATAGCGACAAAAAACGAGAAGCAAGAAATAAATTTTTTGAACAATGAAAGTCAAGACCTCCATCAAGAAGCGTAGCGTTGATTGCAAAATTGTGCGTCGCAATGGCAAACTCTACGTCATTAACAAGAAAAACCCACGCTTTAAGCAGCGTCAGGGTTAATTCAATTTTTAGAACCCCGGAACCTTGGGTACTGAGTCGTTGGTTATTCACCTCCGGCCCGCCTTCCAAGCAGTTGCCGGGTTTCTGTCCGCAAACACATAACCACACACAATGGCTCGTATCGCAGGGGTTGATATCCCGGACAACAAGCGCGGCGAAATCGCCCTGACTTACATCTTCGGCATTGGCCGGAGCAATTCTCAGAAGATTCTGGTGAAAGCCGGGGTTGACATCAACAAGAAGGTGAAGGACTGGACCGACGAGGAGTCGGGTGCCATCCGTGCCATCATTGCTGCTGAGCACAAGACGGAAGGCGTGCTGCGCTCGGAAGTAACGACGAACATCAAGCGTTTGATGGACATCGGCTGCTACCGTGGTCTGCGTCACCGCAAAGGTCTGCCAGTTCGTGGTCAGCGCACCAAGAACAACTCGCGTACCCGCAAGGGCAAGCGTAAAACGGTGGCCGGCAAGAAGAAGGCAACTAAATAAACTTAACCGGGAATCGGCGCTGGCTCTGGCGAGTAATGCACTCGCGCAGCCAGCGCCAACACCTCCCGCATTTTTTGCGATAACCAAATGGCACAAAAAAGAAAAGACAAAGCCAAGAAGCGCGTTGTCGTGGTGGAGCAGGTGGGCCAGGTACACATCCGTGCCTCGTTCAACAACATCATCATCTCGATTACGAACAATAACGGTCAAGTGATTTCGTGGGCTTCGGCCGGCAAAATGGGCTTCCGTGGTTCGAAAAAAAACACGCCCTACGCCGCCCAAATGGCGATGAGCGACTGCGGTAAAGTAGCCCACGACCTGGGCATGCGCAAAGCCGAAGTATTCGTAAAAGGCCCCGGCTCGGGCCGTGAGTCGGCCATCCGCGCCCTCGGCAACGTGGGTATTGAGGTGACCACCATCCGCGACGTAACGCCGCTGCCCCACAACGGCTGCCGCCCCCCCAAGCGTCGTCGCGTTTAGTTTTCCACTTCAGAAATTAGATTACAATGGCACGTTATACCGGCCCTACCTCAAAAATTGCCCGTCGCTTCAACGAGCCGATTTTCGGCCCGAGCAAAGCGCTCAACAAGAAAGCCTACCCTCCGGGCCAGCACGGCCGTGGCCGTCGCAAGAAGCAGTCGGAGTACGCTGTCCAGCTGATGGAGAAGCAGAAGGTGAAGTACATGTACGGCATGTTGGAGAAGCAATTCGAAAACCTGTTCCACAAAGCAGCAGCCCTTCCCGGCATCACCGGCGACAACCTGCTCGCGCTGCTGGAAGCCCGTCTGGACAACGCCGTGTACCGTTTGGGCATTGCCTCGACGCGTCGTGCTGCCCGCCAGCTCGTTGGTCACAAGCACATCACCGTGAACGGTGAAGTGGTGAACATCCCTTCGTACCACCTCCGTCCCGGCGATATCGTTGCCGTGCGTGAGAAGTCGAAGTCGCTGGAAGCCATCACCACGAGCCTGTCGGTTCGCAACTCGCGCCAGTTCTCCTGGCTGGAGTGGGACGGCAAGGAGCTGGCTGGCAAGTTCATCAATGCCCCCGCCCGTGAGCTGATTCCGGAGAAAATCACCGAGCAGCTCATCGTCGAACTGTATTCGAAGTAAATAGCGCTACTGGTAGCGGCCCGGCATTTTGCCGGGCCGCACTTGTGCTTATACTTCACCAAATTTTTTTAATTTTTTTACGCCCCACATATGTCAATCTTAGCTTTTCAGATGCCGGAGAAAGTGGTGATGGAGAAATCCGACGACTTCACCGGGACGTTTGAATTTAAGCCGCTCGAGAAGGGCTACGGCGTCACCATCGGCAATGCGCTACGTCGCATTCTGTTGTCGTCGCTGGAGGGTTTCGCCATCACGTCGGTGCGCACGAACAGCGTGCTGCACGAGTTTTCGACGATTGAAGGGGTGATTGAGGACATGTCCGAAATCATCCTGAACCTGAAAATGGTCCGTTTCAAGAAGACAAGCGACGCCATTGCCGATAAAATTACGGTGCGCGTGAAAGGTCAGGAGACCTTCTCGGGTAGCGACATCGGCAAGTTCGCCAGCGGCTTCGAGGTGTTGAACCCCGACCACGTTATCGCGCACATCGACCCCAGCAAAGAGTTGGAGTTTGAACTGACGATTGCCCGTGGCCGTGGCTACGTGCCCGCCGATGAGAACAAGCCGGCTGACCAGGTTTTCGGTCAGATTGCCATCGATGCTATCTACACGCCCATCAAGAACGTGAAGTACAGCATTGAGAACACCCGCGTGGAGCAGAAGACCGACTATGAGAAGCTCGTTATCGAGATTCAGACCGACGGTTCGATTCACCCGGAGGAAGCACTGAAAGGTGCGGCCAATATCCTCATTCAGCATTTCATGCTGTTCTCGGACAACACGATGACCCTCGAAGGTCCGCGCGTGACCGAAGACGAGCCGATTGATGAGGAAACGATGCAGATGCGCAAGATGCTCAAGACTCCGTTGGAGGACATGGAGCTCAGCGTACGCGCCAAGAACTGCCTCAAGGCTGCCGACATCAAGACGATGGGCGAACTGGTGCAGCTCGAAATCGCCGACATGATGAAGTTCCGCAATTTCGGCAAGAAGAGCCTGACCGAACTGGAAAACCTCGTTGAAGAACGTGGTTTGGAGTTTGGGATGGACCTGGGCAAGTATCGCCTGGACGAAGACTAGGTTGCTGATTATTAGATGTGCTGATGTGCTGGGAGTTCCTGGCAGGTTGGCACATCTTCTTTTTAGCCCTTGCTGCTGATGCGCTGAGCCAGCACAGTAACACATAAAGAATCACCCCATCAATTAATTCACCAGTGCGCCCAAGGGGCAGCGGTTCTAATGAGGCATTGAAGGCCCGCCGTGGTCGCCGCCCGCAAGCGCACACTTTTTCAAACGTCCAATGAGACACGGAAAAAAAATCAACCACCTGGGCCGGACTACCGCCCACCGTCACGCGATGCTGTCGAACATGGCTTCGTCGCTTATCCTGCACAAGCGTATCACCACGACTGTGGCAAAGGCTAAAGCGCTGCGCAAGTACGTAGAGCCGATGCTGACCAAGTCGAAGGAAGACACCACGCACTCGCGTCGGATGGTGTTTGCTGCGTTGCAGGACAAAGAATCCATCAAGGAGTTGTTCGGCAACATTTCGAGCAAAATTGCTAACCGTCCCGGTGGCTATACCCGCATTCTGAAGCTGAGCGACACCCGTCTGGGCGACAACGCTGAGATGTGCATCATCGAACTAGTTGATTTCAACGAGACGCTGCTGGAAGCTAAATCGGCGGCGGCTGAGAAAGCTACCGCTACCACTCGCCGTTCGCGCAGCCGCGGTGGCAAAAAAGCTACTGGCGACGCCGCTACTTCGGCTACCGAAGTGAAAGGCGAAACTGTTGCTCCTGCTGCCGTAGTAGAGACTTCGGCTCCGGCCGATACCGCTACTGAAACGGTGAAGGATGGCGAGAGCCGCGAAGAAGCCAAGACTGATGAAGCCGGTGCTTAAGCCGTAGCTGAAGGTAGGATATAAGAGGGGACGCGCCGTGAGGTGTGTCCCCTTTTTTGTGTCAAACTATATTCATCCCTCGATGCTGCGCGCCGCGAAGCAACTCGTTCAGACCGTTGAATAAATGAGTCAATAATTTACAAGAACTGTGTTAAAAGTCAAGCTTTCAGCGCACGTTTTGAGGTAAAATCGGCTTGGTAAGGCACGCCTGATTTGATGATGGCAAAAGCTTGCTTGAGCAGTTTGTTGCAGACGGCAATCAGGGCGAGCTTCTTATTCTTGCCCTTGGCCACGAGTCGGTCAAAAAGGGCGGCACAGGCCGCGTTTGTTTTCTTAGCGGAGAAGCTGCACATAAACAGCTTACCTCGAATCAAGCCGCCACCCATTTTGGTAATGCGCACTTTGCCGCGGATGCTCGTGCCCGACGTATGTTCGCGGGGCGACAAGCCCGCCATGGCAATCACTTGTCGGTAGTT
>NZ_JAGEMO020000050.1 GCF_017921975.2 Hymenobacter terricola | reverse complement strand
ACAAGAACTGTGTTAAAAGTCAAGCTTTCAGCGCACGTTTTGAGGTAAAATCGGCTTGGTAAGGCACGCCTGATTTGATGATGGCAAAAGCTTGCTTGAGCAGTTTGTTGCAGACGGCAATCAGGGCGAGCTTCTTATTCTTGCCCTTGGCCACGAGTCGGTCAAAAAGGGCGGCACAGGCCGCGTTCGTTTTCTTAGCGGAGAAGCTGCACATAAACAGCTTACCTCGAATCAAGCCGCCACCCATTTTGGTAATGCGCACTTTGCCGCGGATGCTCGTGCCCGACGTATGTTCGCGGGGCGACAAGCCCGCCATGGCAATCACTTGTCGGTAGTTATCGAAGTGGGTGAAGCCGCCGGCAAAGAGCAGGAGCATGCCTGCCGTCTTGCGCCCGATACCGGGAATGGAGCACAGTAACGTCATTTCGGCCGCGAAACGCTGTTCTAACAAGGCCAACAGCTCGGCCTCGACTGCGGCTACTTGCTGGGTCAACGTTTTAAGCGTCTGTTGCAGGCGTTTCAGGGCGAGCTTACTCCCAATAGGTTGCTGTTGGAGGGCTTCTCGGGCATTGCTGACCATAACTTTTTGCTTCAGCAACTGCTCCGTGACTTGCTCCAGCTGGCGGCATTCCACCAGCACCGTTTCGTCGGGCTGCCAGACCTTCAGCGGTTGCTGTTGACCATAGCGTAGCAGCCACTGCGCATCTTTGCGGTCACTTTTGCCTTTGCTCAAGTGCATCTGGATGAAGCGTTTGATGACCAGCGGATTGAGTACGGCTACCTGCCCGCCCTGCTCGTGTAGGTAATAGGCCAGGGCCAGATTATAGGTGCCCGTGGCTTCCATCATAAACCGGCAGTGGGCACCGCAGGCTTTGACCAGCTGCTGAAAGCCGGCTTTGCTATTGCTGACTTCCAGGTGCTTGGCCTGGTCATTCACCAGATAACAGACGGCGAGCGGGGCTTTGCTCACGTCAATGCCGACGACCGGCAAGGGTAGTAGGGGAGTCATAACGGAAAGCGTTGAGGTGGAGGAAATGCGTGAAAAGGACTTCCAGGAAATCTTCTATTATCCTAATACAGGCTCTGAGGCCTCACGGAACTGTCCAAAGTAGCCCTGGAAAAGAGTGGGGATTGTCATGTAAAACGAGCTCTAGCGCCCCATAAGATGCGAATCTTACTCCACCCTTTTCCTTCTCAGCAGCCCTCATTACGGGGCACAGGCAAACATAG
>NZ_JAGEMO020000005.1 GCF_017921975.2 Hymenobacter terricola | reverse complement strand
AAAAAAAATCGGACGCAAGTGATTGAGCACAACGAAGAAGTCTACAAAAATCGTAACCAAATCGAACGCTGCTTCAACCGCCTCAAGCGGTTTCGGGGCCTCGCTTCACGCTACGAAAAGAACGCCAGCACCTTTCTGGCAATGGTCACCCTCGGAGCCATCCTGATGTGGCTTTAATTGTTTACACGTCCTAATCCAGGTCTACGGGCGCATTTTAATCCATGTTTTGCGGGCCACTGTAATTCAATTGCCAAGCGTTGAAGGTAAGCGCAACCTACACAAGCGGCTACGCTAAAAATCAGGCAGTATGGAGCATTAGCGAGCTATTTCTGTTTTTTTCAATGGGATTGAAATTGAAGTCCAGGAGTAGGCAATCCCGTTATATCATCAGAAATGCAACAAGTTGAGCACGGGGGTGAACCAAGCCGGGATGGCGCTGCAAAGGAGCCGTGCGCCGGGACGTACCAGCGGATGTTTTGTGCAAATGGCGCTACCTTCCGGCCCCATGAAAATCCTTTTAGTTGAAGACGAGCCCACGGTTGCGGCCTTCCTGCACCAGGGCCTGACTGAGCAGGACTACACCGTCGACCTTGCCGCCGATGGCCTGCTGGGCCTGCTCCGCGCCCAGTCCACGCGCTACGACTGCCTGATTCTCGACCAGATGCTGCCCGGCCTGAGCGGCCTCGAAGTGTGCCGGCAGGTGCGCGCCCACGACCCCGGCGTGCCCATCCTCATGCTCACCGCGCTGGGCGAAACCGACGATAAAATCCGCGGCCTCGACGCCGGGGCCGACGATTACCTCGTCAAGCCCTTCGCTTTTGAAGAGCTGCTGGCCCGGCTGCGCGCCCTGGTGCGCCGCCGTACCGAAGCCCCGGCCCCCAAAGCGGTGCTGCACCTGGCCGACCTCACCCTCGACCCCGGCGCCAAGCGCGTGGAGCGCGCCGGCCAGGTCATTCAGCTCACCGCCCGCGAGTTTGCGCTCCTCGAATACCTGCTGCGCAACCAGGGCCGGGTGGTATCGCGCGCCGATTTGCTGGAACACGTCTGGGACATGAGCTTTGACACGGGCTCGAACGTGATTGACGTGTACATCAACTTCTTGCGCAAAAAAGTTGATAAAGGATTTGAGCCCAAGCTGATTCACACGCTGGTGGGCATGGGCTATGTAATGAAGTTGGATTGACGTGCTGATTTTATAATGTGCTGATGGGTTGATGTGCTCATGTGCTGATTGTTGATGTGTTGATAAATGGGCGCGCAAATAGTCCGGTACAAGCCTACTACATAGATTATTGTTGAATTAACACATGAGCACATCAACCCATCAGCACATTATAAAATCAGCACATCAATAAATGTCCATTCGCCTTCGCCTTGCGCTGCAATTCGGGTCGATTCTGGCCGTGACGCTGCTGCTGTTTGCGCTGGCTATTTACTTCGCCACGCAGCAGTCGCGGCGCATGTTGTTCACCCAGACCTTGTTTAAGCGGACGCTGGTGGTGGGGCACGCCTACGTGGCCGGCCAGGAAGACCACAGCGATGCCGGCGAAGAGGCGGCCTACCGGCGCTACCTGCGCCAGCTTTACCGCACCCTGCCCGACGAGGAAGGCCGGGTGTATGACGCGGCCAACCGGCTGGTATTCAGAGAAGGGCAGGGGGCGGCCAAGCCGGTGCCCACCGCCTGGCTGGCCGATGTGCGCCGCACCGGCCGCGACGTGCTCGAACCCGAAACCAATTACCACGAAACCGTGGGCCTGCTCTACCACGATGCCCGGCTGGGGCCGCTGGTGGTGGTGGCCTCGTCGGTGGATGAGGACAGCCGCCAGCAGCTTGGGCAGCTGCGGCAGCTGCTGGCAATCGGCCTGCTGGCCGCCCTGGCCGTGATGGGTGCCGGCAGCTGGATTTTTGCCGGCCAGGCCCTGCGCCCCTTGCGACGTATGGTGCAGGAAGTCGACGGCATCACCGCCACCGACCTGAGCCAGCGCCTGACCCTGGCCGATGGCTCGACCGACGAAATTGGCCGCCTGGCCCAGCGCTTCAACCGCCTGCTGGATAGACTGGAGGCCGCATTTGCCGGGCAGCGCACCTTCGTGCGCGATGCCTCGCACGAACTGCGCACGCCGCTCACGGCCCTCATCGGCGAGTTGGAAGTGGCCCTGCTGCAAGCCGAGCGGCCGCCCGCCGAGTACCGCCGCGTGCTGCAAAGCACCCTCGACTCGTCGCGCCAGCTCAATGAGCTGACCAACGGCCTGCTGCAAATTGCCCGCGCTTCCGACGACCCTTCGCAGGTGCCCATGGCTGACGTGCGGCTCGATGAGCTGCTACTGCAGGCCCACGAGCAGCTGTTGCGCCGCCACCCCACCTGCCGCGTCGACCTGAACTTTGGGGAAAACGACGATGCCGGCTCCTTCACCATGCGCGGCAATGAGGCCCTGCTGCTCTCGGCCATGCTCAACATTCTGGACAATGCCTGCAAGTTTTCGGCGAGCGCGGGCGGCACCGTCGCAGCCACGCTCACGCGGAGCCGCCGGCACTTGCGCTTGCTGGTAACTGATGAAGGCCCTGGCTTGTCGGCCGCCGATTTGCAGCAGGTATTCGTGCCGTTTTTTCGGGCTACTACAGCGCGGGCGGTACCGGGCCACGGCATCGGCCTGCCCCTTGCGGCCCGGATTATGGCTCTGCACGGCGGCACGGTGCGGGTGGAAAGCGAGCTGGGCCGTGGTACCCAGGTATGGCTGGAATGGCCGGTGAAGGCATAGTCCGGCGGCCAACGGCCGGAAAAAAAATGCCGGAAACCGGACTGTGCCGCTCTAGAGAATTGACGCTATCCAAATAACGTTGAGTTGCCCCAAGCGCAAATCAATCGTTCTCATCACCATCATGGCCATGGTCATCATGGTCGTGGTCATGGTCGTGGCCGTCATGGTCGTGGCTCAAGCGGATTTTGACTATTTCTCCGCCACCAATGGAGGTTGGCCCAAAGCCGTTGTTCGACACGTAGAGGTTGCCATCCGGGCCCATCGTCATGGCTGTGGGGAGGTTGAGGCCCGTTGCCACAACTTCCTGCCGGCCCGAAGGCTCTACCCGCACTACCCGGCCCAGGCCTGGGGTTGGACCGGGGGCGCCAACTGTGTTTTCGAGTACATACAGCCGGTCCGAGCTGTCGTACGCAAGCCCGAGAATGGTGGTGAAACCCGTATGCAAAATGCTGACGCGTCCGTTGCGGTTAATTTTGTAGAGGCTGGAACTACCGACAACAATTGGGAACGGATTCAGATTGCCGACAATGAAACTTCCGCCATTGCCTGCCACCAGCGCCGTGGGAACGATATGGCCCTGGCTGGCCGATATATCGGCCACCCGGGTAATGGTGCCGCTGGTGGTGATTTTCATCAATTCGCCGTGGTTGGGCTCGACCACATACAGGATGCCCTGCCGATTGATGAGGCTGTACGGCGTGCCGTCCGGCTCAAAATCATCTACTTCGGGGTGGGCCACCGGGTGGGCCTGCAGGTAGGCGCTGATATTGGCCACCATTGTCACGTGGCCGCCGTTGCCGACGCGCACCAGGGCATTGGGCATGGAGGGCACGCCGTGCGAGCAGCCCGCACCAGCCAGCACCGCATACAAGGTATTGCCAACAAAGGCCACATCGCCCACGCCTTCCACGTCGCCGCCAATTATCTCATTTGCCTGGCTGGAAGGGAGTTGGTCGGTTACCGTGGTACGCACTCCCGCCGGGTTGATTTTGGAGATGCGCCCGCCCGTCGGGCTGCCTTTGTAGGGGCCCACGGGAATGGGCACTTGCTGGCAGCCATCGAGCGTGGAAAGATGCGTGCCGCCAACGCCACCTTCGGCCACGTACAGATAGCCGTTGGGCCCAAATTTCAACCCCCGGGGATTGTTCAGGCCCCGGGCAAACACCGTGACCCTGCCCTGGCGGGAGTTGGTGTCATCCTGGTTGCCAGCGGCGGGTTGCGGAATGGTATCGTTCGGTAGGTCTTTGGTGCAGCCGGCCAGCAGCAATCCGAGCGCGAACGTGCTGTTTCGTAACAATAGGGTTGATTTCATGGCTTGTTTTTTTGGTGATTGGAATGAGCAGGAGCCTCTCTGGTTCCCGTAATGATGCTGCGAGCGCAACTCTTTCCCATCATATTCCAGCCGCGTCCCCATGGCCCTCCCCAAGGTGGGAACACGGGGATTCGCTCCGCTGCGAAGCGTGAAAAGCGGACCCGAAAAGGAAATTATATGGCTGCGGCTTGGTTGCGGCTGGCACGGCAGCGAAGCGGTAGAATCATTGCCTCATCGAAACAGGCAACGCGCGGAAGGACAAGCCTCGGCCGGCACGCTGGCCTCAGGTGGTGAGCGGCGACGGACTGTTAACAAAATGCTAGAAACATATAAAAATATTCATTATTATATTAATAATTATAGTTTTTAATATTTTTAAATCAAGAAAATTATAATTGATTGACTAATAAGAAAATTATTTACTCTATTGCCGACTTGCCTACGGGTTTAATTCGGGTTAGCTTGTCATTAGCACGCTCCAGCCCTGAGCCTCCAGGCCAGCTGACAGCCAGGGCTAGCACCCCGCTCAATCCTTCGGCCTCCCGCAAAAGCCTTCAGGAGGAGGGTAATGCAGTTGCTCCCGGAAGCCAGATGCGGAAGGAGAAGCCTCCGCTAATAGAGGATGATAAAGCCCTTGTTTCGGTTTTAATTTCCTTTTAATCCGGCTTTAATTCGGTCTTAATAGCGTACCCGTAACCTTGTATCCGAACTCCCTGGCAGGGCAATATGCCGCGCTGGGCTTCTGGTTACTTTCTCTGGCTATGACGCAAATTATTTCATCACCGGCCCGCACCGGGACACCCATTGCCGGTGTGGGCCGCGCAGGGCAGCCGCAGCCACCCAAAGCTTCTCTTTTCAGCACCATTGGGCAGGATGCACCGGCTGGACTCGTCGTGTTTCTGGTGGCGCTGCCGCTGTGTTTGGGTATCTCGCTGGCTTCGGGGGCGCCGCTGCTGGCAGGCGTGGTTTCGGGCATAGTGGGGGGCGTGCTGGTGAGCTGGCTGAGCGGCTCGGCGGTGAGCGTGAGCGGCCCGGCGGCGGGCCTCACGGTGGTGATGCTATCGGCGATTGCTTCGCTGGGCTCCTGGCCGGCGGTGCTGGCAGCTACGGTAGTAGCGGGCGTCATTCAACTAGTGCTGGGTGTGGCGCGGGCGGGCATCATCGCGCTGTACTTTCCGGCGGCAGTTATTCGCGGCATGCTGGCGGCTATTGGCATTATTTTGATTATGAAGCAAATACCGCATTTTTTTGGGGCCGATGCCGACTATTTTGAAGACATGAAATTTCTGCAGTTCGATGGGCTGAACACCTTCTCGGCTATTGGGGCGGCAGCGCGGGGCCTCAGTCCGGGCTCGGTGCTGGTGGGCGTGGTGTCGCTGGCGCTGCTGCTGCTGTGGAACAGTGCACCGGTGCGGCGGCAGTCGTGGGCGCGGCTGGTGCCGGGCGCGTTGGTAGCGGTGCTGGCCGCCGTGGCCGTCAACCAGCTACTGAAAGCCGTAGCGCCCGCATGGCAGGTGCGCCCCGAGCACCTCGTGAAGCTGCCGGTGCTGTCGTCGCTGGGCCAGCTGGCGGGCGAGATGACGTTCCCCGATTTCAATGCCCTGCGCAACCCGGCCACCTACGGCGTGGCCTTCACCATTGCCATCGTGGCCTCGCTCGAAACGCTGCTCAGCGTGGAGGCCGTGGACAATCTCGACCCCCAAAAGCGCCACACGCCCACCAACCGTGAGCTGCTGGCCCAGGGTGCGGGCAACTTAGTGAGCGGCCTGCTCGGCGGCCTGCCGCTCACGGCCGTTATCGTGCGTTCCTCGGCCAACATCGCGGCCGGTGGGCAAAGCCGCATGTCGGCCTTCATTCACGGCTTACTGCTGCTGGTGAGCCTGTTATTCCTGGGTTCGATACTCAACCTGATTCCGCTTTCGGCGCTGGCGGCGGTGCTGCTGCTGGTGGGCTACAAGCTCACGATGCCGGCGCTGTACCGCAAGCAGTGGGGCCTGGGCCGCGAGCAGTTTGTGCCGTTCATCATCACCATCGTGGCCGTGCTCTTCACCGATTTGCTGAAGGGCGTGAGCATTGGCCTGGTGCTGGGCTTCTTCTTTATTCTGCGGGATAACGCCAAAGCCGGTTCCTACCTGCGGCGCGAAGCCAGCAGCGATGAAGAGGGCGACGAGCCCGACCAGCAGCACCTGCGCCTGCCCGAGCACGTCTCGTTCCTCAACAAAGCCAGCATCGTCACCACCCTGGAGCAGCTGCCCGCCGGCAGCCGCGTCATCCTCGACGGCACCCGCTCCGACGTCATCGACCACGACGTGCTCGAAGCCATCGAGGCTTTCCGGCAGGCGGCCCCGGCGCGGGGCATTGAGCTGGAGCTGCGCGGCATCCGCCAGGTGGCCGTGGGCGGGCACTAGAAGGTTATCCAAACAGGTGCTCATGCCGAACGCCACGAAGCATCTCGCTCAGGGTAGTAACCCTCTTTTTCAACGACTCACGCAAGATGCTGTGCTACGCTCGGCATGACGTTCAGTTTTTCTTCCTCCCATTTCCGCTATTGTTATGACCGCAATCAACCAGCTGCTTGAAAATAACCGCCGTTGGTCGGCCCGCAAAACGCGGCGGGACCCGCAATACTTCACCCGCCAAGCGGCCTGCCCGCCGCCCAAATACTTCCTAATCGGCTGCTCCGACTTGGGCGTGCCAGCCAGCCAGCTGCTGGGCACGGCGCCCGGCGAAGTGATGACGCACCGCAACGTGGCCAACCTGGTGGTGCATTCCGACATGAGCCTGCTATCGGTGCTGCAATATGCGGTGCAGGAGTTTGGTGTTGAAGACATTATCGTGTGCGGGCACTATGGCTGCGGCGGCGTGGCCGCGGCAGTTTCGCACCAGCAGCGTGGCCTGCTCGACAGCTGGCTGACGCACATCCGCGACGTGGTGCGGCTGCACGAAAAGGAGTTGCTGCGCATCAGGGACGAGGAGCCGCGCCTGCACCGGCTGGTCGAGCTCAATGTCATCGAGCAGGTGCGCAACCTGGCCAAAACCACCATCATCCAGAATGCGCTGCGGGAAGGGCAAACCCTGCGCCTGCACGGCCTGGTGTACGACGCCACCACCGGCCTGGTCAAGAACCTGAACGCGGACGCCGGGGCCCTCGCTGGCTGGGCCAGCATCTACGAAACGCATGCCGCGGCGCCGCTGCTTACGCACTCGCGGGGCGTGCGGGGCCTGAGCGCCGCCACTCGCCTGGCCGGGCCCGGCGAGCTGGGATATCGCCGGCGCAGCACCTAGGCAGCGGCTGGTTCAGCTTATCCCGAATTCATTAAAGGCGAATTCTGTCCTACCTTGGGCGGCGTTTGGCAGCGCCGGTTGGCCTGCCTCGGCTTGTGCCAAGCCGCCTGCGTATAACTACTGTTCCTGCATCGGGCACAGTGGTGGGCCGTTATCATAAGTTTAATTTCAATCATGGCTGGAATCAGCAACATTCTCGAAAATAACAAGCACTGGGTATCGGAGCGCAATGCCGAAGACCCCGAATTTTTCCACAAGCTGGCCAATGGCCAGAGCCCGAAATACCTGTTCATCGGCTGTTCCGATTCGCGGGTGCCGGCGTCGGGCATTACGGGCACGGGGCCGGGCGAAATGTTCGTGCACCGCAACATCGCCAACCTGGTGGTGCACTCCGATATGAACCTGCTGAGCGTGCTGCAATACGCCGTGGAAGTGCTGGGCGTGAAGGACATCCTGGTGGTGGGCCACTACGGCTGCGGCGGCGTGGCGGCGGCGGCCAGCAACAAGCAGTACGGCCTGATTGACAACTGGCTGGTGAACATCCGCGACGTAATCCGGCTGCACGAAACCGAGTTTTTGCGCATCAAGGACGAGGAGCAGCGCCTGCGCCGGCTGGTGGAGCTGAACGTGATTGAGCAGGTGCGCAACCTGGCCAAAACCAACATCATCCAGAACGCCATGCGGGGCGAAAACCCGCCCCGCCTGCATGGCCTCGTCTACGACATTGCCGACGGCGTGCTGAAAGACCTGCAAATCGACGGCGACGACGTAATGGCCGAGTTGGAGCACATCTACGCCACCGAAGTGGTGGACCCCGAAGACGTCATCAGCCCCGAGAGCCCGGAGCCCGCCACCGCCGAGGTGGCCGAAAACCACCAGGATACCACCCAGCACTAGCCCCGAAACGTGGTTCTGCTGACCACAAAAAAGGCCTGCCGCAACTTGCGGCAGGCCTTTTTTGCTGTTTGCCCGGCAATTGCGGCCGGGTTGGACCCGTTTGCTCCGGTCCGAGCGGAGCAGACGACGAAGCTCCTTACTTGGCGTCTTTGATTTCCAGCGTGGCTTTGTCGACGGCGGCCTGGGTTTCGGGGGCGTGGGCGCGGCTGGCCTGGGCTTTGGCGGCGGTTTGCAGCAGGCCCACGGCCATTTGGTCGCCGCCGAAGCTCTTGTATTTCACGCCCAGGTCGCGCAGGCGGGTCACGCCTTCGGCGAACGCGGCCGGGTCGTCGAGGCGGCCCATCAGGTCGGCCATTGGCGCGGCCAGGTTGAACTTGGCCTGTGGGCGGGCGGCATCGAATTTATCCCGCACGAAGCTCCACTCGGCGGGGCCGCCGGCTTTGGCATAGGTCATCACCACGGCTTGCGTGAGGGCGCTGTGAGTGTCGTTTTCCAGCGCTTTGGCACGGGCCAGGGCCTGGGCGGGCTGCACGGCGGCCAGGGCGCGCAGAGCGGCGCCCTCCACGTTGTACGACTGGCTGCTGAGCAGCTGAGTGAAGAGCTTTTCGTCTTTTTTGTCCTTCAGCACGGCCAAATCCTTCAGCAGCTGCGTCAGCACGGCGGGGTCTTTTTCGGTGGCGGCCAGCTTGCGCAGGGCGGGCGCGGCGGCTTTGGCCACGGCTTTGTCGTCGAGTTTCAACGCCTCCAGGCCGCCGATGCGAAGGCCGTAGAACTTGTCGTTGAGGGCGGCCAGCAGCACGCCCCGGGCGGCCGCGCTGGTGGTTTGCTCCTTGGCGGCGGCTACGATGGCCTCCAGCCGGTCCACGAACAAGGGCGCGTGGCCGAACTGGTACACGAACTCACCCATGGGCTTGTTGTCGGTTTTCAGCCACAGCGTTTTCTTGTTGGCGTCCACGTTCACCAGCTCGGGCTTGGCCGCGAGGGGCATGGTGAAGGTCTGGGTGGCCTCGGTCATGGTCACGGCCTGGTGCTGCACCTTGCCGCCCACGTAGTAATCAATGGTGAAGGGCAACTGGAACGTCTGGCCGGTCTGCGTCTGCTTCACGGTCACGGACTGCACTTTTTTGGCCGCGTCCCAGGCGTAGTCGATGGTCACGATGGGGTGGCCCGCGCCGTAGTACCACTGGTTGTAGAACCAGTTCAAATCCTGGCCCGACACGGCCTCGAAGGCCAGCCGCATCTGGTGGGCCTCGCCGTTGCCGAAGGCGTTATCCTTCAGATATTTTTGCAGGCCGGCGAAGAAAACGTCGTCACCCAGGTAGGTGCGCAGCATGTCCATAATGGCCCCGCCCTTCTGGTAGCTCACCAGGTCAAACACCTCTTCCTGCTGGTCGTAGTGGAAGCGCACCAGGTTTTTGGTGGCGTCACGCGGCGAGCTCAGGTAGCGGCGCAGGTAGCGGTAGTAGTGGGCATCGGCGGCATCCTTGCCGTACTTGTGCTCGGCGTAGAGGCCTTCCGAGAAGTCGGCCATCGTCTCGTTCACGGTGATGTTGGCCCAGCTTTCGGCCGTCACGTAGTCGCCGAACCACTGGTGGAACAGCTCGTGCGCAATCACCGATTCGCCGGAGTATTCGCGGTCCAGCAGCTCGCGGTCGGTCAGCTGCACTTGTTCGCCGTGCAGGGTGGCGGTGGTGTTTTCCATGGCGCCGCTCACGTAGTCGCGGCACACAATCTGGGCGTATTTATTCCAGGGGTACTCCACGCCGAGGCGGTTGGAGAAGAACTCCAGCATGTCGGGCGTGTTACCAAAAATCTGCTTGGCGAACGGCGCGTACTTGGGTTCGAGGTAGTAGTTGACCTCCTTGCCGCGCCAGGTGTCCTTGTAGATTTTGAAGTCGCCCACGGCCATCATGAACAGGTAGGGCGCGTGGGGCAGCTCCATTTTCCACACGTCGGTGCGCAGGCCGGGGCCGGCGGGCGTGCTGCTCACCAGGCGGCCGTTGCTGAGCGTGACGTACTTACTGGGCACGGTCATCGAGATTTCCTCGGTGGTTTTCTGGTTGGGCCGGTCGATGGTGGGAAACCAGGCCGACGAGCCTTCCGTCTCGCCCTGCGTCCACACCTGCACGGGTTTGCCGGCTACGGCCGAGTCAGGGTTGATGAAGTACAGGCCTTTGGCGTCGGTGATGGCAGCGCTGCCTTTCACTTTCAGCTCATCGGGCTTCGACACGTAGTCGATGTAAATGGTGTATTCCTCGCCCGGCTTAACCGTTTTGCCCAGGTCAATGCGCAGGTTCATGCCGTCGGCGTAGGCGTATTTCAACGGGGTTTGCTGGCTGCCGCTCATCATCGCCACGGCTTTGATGTCCATGCCCTTGGCGTCGAGGCGCAGGGAATCGGTGGGGTAGGCGTGGGGCTTGAGGGTCACCCACTCCTTGCCGTAGAGGTAGCGCTTGGCGTAGTCAAGGCGCACGTCGAGCTTGGTGTGCACCAGGTCGTTAATCTTGGTAGCCGAGGCGCGATACGGAGATTCCGGCTTCGCGGTGGGGGCGGCGGGAGCCTGGGCGAGGGCCGGCGTGGCGGCCACCAGGCCCAGGAGGCCCAATGCAAAAAGGTGCTTCATTGAAAAACTGCGGTGAGTGAAAAGTGGGAGTTCGCGCGAAGGACCCGGCCGGGGTGCCGACGTTGCGGCTAGTCGCACGAAAGTAGCAGTTGCGGGTGTAGCGCGGACTCTGCAATCCGCGTTCCCGCGCCGTTATGGGTGGCTTTCCTGGCGCGGGGGCGCGGACTACAGAGTCCGCGCTACAGTAAGTTTGTACCCTCACCAACCATTTGCTTAATGCGACTTACCCGCTACGCTACGCCGCTTTTCTGCACCTTTATTGCCGCTAACGCCCTCGCCCAGAGCCCGGCCGACAGCACCCGCAGCCTGCGCGAAGTCACCGTGTACGGCTCGCGCCTGAACCAGGTATCGGGCCAGACCGGCCGCTACGTGACCGTGGTGCCCGGCCGCACGCTGGGCCAGTATCCCGTGGCCTCGCTCGATGATTTGCTGCGCCTGCTGCCCGCGCTGGAAGTACAGAGCCGGGGCAACTTCGGCACCCAGGCCGATATTACATTGCGCGGCTCCACCTTCAACCAGGTGCTGATTTTGCTGGACGGCATGCGGCTGAACGACCCGCTCACGGGCCACTTTGCGGGCTACCTGCCCATCACGCCGGCCGAGATTGAGCAGATTGAAATCGTGCGTGGCCCCGGCGCGGCCCTCTACGGTCCCGACGCCGTGGGTGGTTTCGTGAACATCGTGACCAAGACCTTCGCCGCCACCCACCGGCCCGATGGCGTGGAGCTGGCCGGCACCTTCCTGGCCGGCGAGTACGACCTGAAAAGCACCAACGCCGGCTTCTACGGCCAGGACAAGGGCCTGCGCCTGGCGGGCGGGCTCCTCAACAACACGGCCAGCGGCCAGCTCCTGAACCTGCCCGGCGGTGGGCGCAACGACTTCAAGCTGAATACCTATTCGCTGTCGGGCTCCTATCAACTCAACCACAAGCTCAGCGCCGCTGCCCGCGCCAGCTTCGACCGGCGCGACTACAACGCCCAGAATTTCTACACCACCGCTGCCGGCGACCGCGCCCGCGAAACCACTTCCCGCGACTGGTACCAGGGCCAGCTGCGCTACGATTGGAACGCCCGCGCCCGCACCGAGCTGCAGCTCGTGAACTCGGCCAGCACCGACTACTACCTCTACACGCCCGCTTCGGTGGCCAGCAGCCACCTCATGCACTACCTCAACGTGCAGGGCCAGCACCAGCTCACGCTGTCCGATAAGGTGCAGCTGACCCTGGGCGGGCAGGCCGACCGCCGTGCCGTGCGCAGCAACGACCAGGGCATCCATTCGGTGTGGCACCAGGGGGCGTTTGCCGTGGCGGGCGTCCGGCCCACTACCGGCCTGAGCGTGACGGCGGCCCTGCGCCTCGACCACGACCAGGCGTATGGGACCGAGGTGGTGCCCCAGCTCACGGCCAGCCAGCAGCTGGGCGACAAGCTGACGGTACGCGGGGCCGTGGGCCGGGCCATTCGGGCGGCCAATTTTACCGAGCAGTACTACTCGTCCATCCGGCCCGGCACGGTGCCCAGCGGCTTCAACGTGGGCAACCCCAGCCTGGAGGCCGAGCGCACCTGGAGCTACGAGGGCGGGCTCGACTTCCAGCCCCTGCCGGCCCTCACGCTGCGGGCCACCTACTTCAACCGCTACGGCCGCAACCTGATTGACTACGTGAGCCTGCCCGGCAGCCAGGTTATCGAGGCCACGGGCCTGACCAACCTGAATGCCGCAGCCACTTACCGACTGGCCGAAAACCTGTTTGCCGTAACCACCCAGGGGCTGGAATTTGAGGCCACCACCCGCCTCCAGCTGGCTTCTCACCTGCGCCTCGACGGCAGCGTGGGCTACACCTACACCCACCTCGACGTGGCCGGCGACGTGGTGTCGCAATACCTCAGCAACGTGGCTAAGCAGCTCGTGAGCGGCAATATCAGCCTCACGCACCGGCGCTTCACCCTGGGCCTGGGCGGCGTGTACAAGCAGCGGGCCGGCCAGCACACCACCCCCAGCGCCACCGTCAACGATGCGGAGCTGACCCCCAGCTACGTGGTAATAAATGCCCGCCTCGACGTGGCCCTGCTGCCCGAGCGCGTGTGGCTGGTGGGCCAGGCCCAGAACCTGTTCGATGCCAGATACTCCGACCTGCTGGGGGCCCAGATGCCCGGCCGCTGGCTGATGGGCGGCGTGCGGCTGGCCCTGCGCCGGTAGCTGCAAAAACGCCGCCGCCTGAACCTGACGGGCGTGGCGCGGTTAGCAAAGCCGCCGGGCGGTGTTTCGGCGGTTTTGAGTTTGCGGCTTTGCTGAATTTGGCGGGTGCGGCGTTTTTGGTGTAAGTATGTTGAAAAAATCATTGGCGCTGCTTCGAGCGGAAGCGGCCGAAACGGGGGCAAATACCCTCAAACGCAGCCTGAACGGCGTCAGCCTCATTGCCATTGGCATCGGCGTCATTATCGGGGCGGGCCTGTTCTCGCTCACGGGCATTGCGGCGGCCAACAACGCCGGGCCGGCCGTGACGCTTTCCTTCGTCGTGGCGGCCGTGGGCTGCGCCTTTTCGGCGCTGTGCTATGCTGAGTTTGCGGCGATGGTGCCGGTGGCGGGCTCGGCCTACACCTATTCCTACGCCACGATGGGCGAGCTGTTTGCCTGGATTATCGGCTGGGATTTGGTGCTCGAATACTCGGTGGGGGCGGCCACGGTGGCCATCAGCTGGTCGCAGTACCTCATCAAGTTCCTCGGCAAATACGGGCTGCACATTCCGGCGCAGCTGGTGATGTCGCCCTTCGAAAAGGCTACCCTGGCCGATGGCAGCACTATTTCGGGCTTCGTGAACGTGCCGGCCGTGCTCATTGTGCTGGCCATTACGGCCATCGTGACGCGGGGCACCAAGGGCTCGGCGTGGTTCAACGCGCTGGTGGTGGCCCTGAAGGTGGCCGTGGTGCTGGTGTTCATCGCGCTGGGCTGGAAGTACATCGACCCGGCCAACTACCACCCCTACATCCCGGCCAACACGGGCACCTTCGGCGAGTTCGGCCTGAGCGGAATCCTGCGCGGGGCGGGCGTGATATTCTTCGTCTTCATCGGCTTCGATATCGTGGCCACCATGGCGCAGGAAACCAAGAACCCGCAGCGTAACATGCCCATTGGCATCCTCGGCTCGCTGGCCGTTTGCACCGTGTTGTTTGTGCTGTTCGGGCACGTTCTCACGGGCCTGGCCAACTACACGGAGTTTCGGAACAGCGCCGCTCCTGTCGCCATTGCCATCGAAAAAACGCCCTACGCCTGGCTGTCCTCGGCCGTGATTCTGGCCATTCTCATCGGCTACACGTCCGTGATTCTGGTGGATTTGCTGGGGCAGTCGCGGGTGTTTTTCTCGATGTCGAAGGATGGGCTCCTGCCGCCGGTGTTCTCGCGGCTGCACCCGAAATTCAACACGCCCATGCAGTCCAGCCTGCTGCTGGGAACGTTCATTGCGCTGTTCGCGGGCTTCGTGCCCATTGCGGTGGTGGGCGAGATGACGAGCATCGGCACGCTGCTGGCTTTTGTGATGGTGTGCCTCGGCGTGCTCATCATGCGGCGCACCAACCCCGACGCGCCCCGGCCTTTCCGCACGCCGTGGGTGCCGGTGGTGCCCATCCTGGGCATTGTCGTGTGCCTCGTGATGATGGCCTCGCTGCCCTGGGAAACCTGGCTGCGGCTGCTGGTGTGGCTGGCCATTGGCCTCGCCATTTACTACGGCTACGGCCGCAAGCACAGCAAGCTGCGCCTGGCGCAGCAATAGCGGCGACGACCGGTCGGCCCGGAACGCGCCCGCGCCCTTTAGTGCGTGGTCAGGCCATTATCGTCCAGCTCATCATCGTCCCGGACGCGGGAAAGGCTGCCTTCGAGGTCAATAATAGCATCGGCGGGGCTGGGGCGGGGGGCGGCGTAGCTCGCTGGCGCGCCTTGCTTGTACACGTCCACGGCGCCGTTGGTGTCCAGGGTGGTGCGGGCGCGGTTGGCTTCTTCTTCGGTGATGGTGTTCACGGTCACCACGGCGCTGTCGGGGTGGGTGGCGGCGAGGTGGGCCTGGGCGTCGTCGGTGTTCGCGCCGGCAAATATGTCGGCGAAAAACCGGGCCAGGCCTTCGCCAAATGTTTCGGTGGGCGGGGTGGTATCGGCGGGCAGGTTGGCGGCCTGCAGGGTGGCCTGCGTGGCCAGGTTGATGTTGGTGCGCGTGAAGCCGGCCGTCAGCAGCTGCTCAACGGCAAACTGCGCTTCGGAGGCGCTGGAGAATAAGCCGACGACGGTACGGGCCATGATGGGGAGGGAAAAGGTGCCTGGGTTCTACGGCAGCGCCGCCAGCCGGTTGTAGCGCGGGCTTTGTAGTCCGCGTGCCCGACGGAAAGCCGCACGGCGCCCGCACGGCGCGGGGACGCGGACTGCAAAGTCCGCGCTACATGTCAATGTGCAGCTTAAAATCCCTACCTTTTGCCCACACTTCACCTAAGCCCCCGCTACCCGCATGGCCCAGCCCAAATACGCCGCCCGGTTCGAGAATTTCTTCGCCAACCTGCGCCTCAACCGCGACCAGTTTGCCGACATGGCCGCCTTCACCCTGCAAGCCTTGCAGGCCGACAAAGCCAAGTACAAGGCCGTGGCCGACTTCCTCGACGTGGCCCTCACCGACTACCGCACCACCCACACCGGCCAGCTCTCCGGCGCGGGCGCGGCCGGCACCATCACCCTGGGCCAGGCCCTGCTCGATTTCAAAGCCTACGTGAAACGGGTGGAGCGCAAGGTCATCATCCCCGCCTACGAAGTGGGCAGCCCCGAGCTGGTGGCCCTGTTTCCCAACGGCCGCAGCGCCCTCACCAAGAGCAACCAAACCCAGGTTGAAGACGCCTTCACGGCCTTCCTCGACGCCCTCGATGCCCGCCCCACGGTCTTCACTTCGCCCGTGCGCACCGAGGGCCGCGCCGTGCTCGCCACCCTCACGGCCGCCCTCCAGCGCGCCGATGGCATGGCCAAAGCCGCCGGCACCCAGCGCATCGACCTGCACGACGGCCGCGAAGCCACCTGCCTGGCCCTGTTCCGCGTGTACGCCACCCTGCTGGTCGAATTTGCCGAAAAGCCCGGCAAAGTGGCCCCGTTCTTCGATTTCAGCAACGCCGAAATGGGCGGCGGCAAAAAGGCCAAGCTGCCCGTGCCCTCCGCCCCGAAAGTCTAAGGCAACCCACTTCTTTGCCAAAAACCCGCTCCGGCCCTCCGGAACGGGCTTTTCTGTGCGGTTTTGGCCGCTCCGGGGTTCCGGCACAGGCTCTGACGCAAAGGAACCGCCTCTCCGGTGCTCCGGAGCAGGCTCCGCCGGATGGAAATGGGCGTTCCGGAGCACCGGACCAGCTTTCGCAGGCTGCGAAGGACATTCCGGGGTTCCGGAAGAGGCTCCACCTCATGGAAATGGACGTTCCGGAGCGCCGGGGTAATTAGCGGTAACAGGGCGCGAACGCCACTTTGGTATCTTTAGCGGCCTGATTGCATATCATTTATGGAAGTTGTAGAGTTCAATTTGCCTGTTTCTAATGCCGCGCCGCCCGCCCTGCCATATCCTACTATAAAGGAAAGCTGGGGCATATTGGGTTGGTATATGTTGATGACCTTGTTGGTAGGCATGCCCATTTATTTGTTGTTCAACAAAGCGCTTCATCTTTCCAAAACAGCGTCCCTTCTCGCTCTGGCACCCATCGTCAATGTGGCATTGTTGGGATTTTTGCGTTGGAAAGCCGGCACCCGATGGGCCACCGTGCAATTCACTGGACATGAGCAAGCCTGGGTCTACGCCGTTTTGCCCGTGATGATAGTGACGTTGGGCATAGTACTGTCGCTACAACAGATGCTGCACTTGCCTAATTGGATGGGCAAAACGTTTGAAAAAGCCACCGAAATGCCGGTTTTCGCAACGGCAGTTATTGTCATCCTAGCGCCCGTATTCGAAGAGCTGCTCTTCCGGGGCGTGATATTACAGGGGCTATTGCGGAGCCAGCGTCCGTGGGTGGCC
>NZ_JAGEMO020000049.1 GCF_017921975.2 Hymenobacter terricola | reverse complement strand
GGCTCTGAGGCCTCACGGAACTGTCCAAAGTAGCCCTGGAAAAGAGTGGGGATTGTCATGTAAAACGAGCTCTAGCGCCCCATAAGATGCGAATCTTACTCCACCCTTTTCCTTCTCAGCAGCCCTCATTACGGGGCACAGGCAAACATAGGATAATGTCAGTTATGCACGCTGCCTCGGAGTAAGGGTAGCTTTTGGCTCCCCGGTCCTGCTGCCGGCACATGGCACCAATAGCAAGCCGTAGGAAACGCCCAATTCCGGGCGACAAGGATTTCCCCATTGAACGGGACGAACGCGAAGACATACCAGAGTCGCGGCGTTACCCGGCCGCCTCCCTACTTCGCAGCGAGTAAAGCACGGCCATTAGGCCGTCATTAAGGGTTTTCTGTTATATATTTTCATAAAAGTCAATGATATATAACGGATTCTCGCTCAAATCTGTTATATATCATTGACTTTTATGAAAATATATAACAGATTCAACGATGCCGCGCCACGCCGCTACCTCTACTCATTTTTTGGCCCACGTCCGGGAGTGGTTTGGCCTTGACCAGGCCGCGTTGGCCCTTTACCTGGGCGTGAGCCAGCCGCTGGTGCATGGCATCGAAACCCGCCGGCGCGGGCTCACCCCTGCCGTCAGTGTGGCCCTGCTGCCGCTGCTGCTCCAACTGCCCTCGCCCGAAGTGGTGGCCGCCGCCGTAGCGGCCGCCCTGGCCGAAGACGCCTCGCCTGCTCCGGCCAGCAGCCTGCCACCGGTCCTGCCGCCCGGCACCCCGCCGCCTGCCCCGGCCGACCTGGATTTTCGCCGCCGCGTGTGCCAGCAGCAGGCCGGCCGGGCGGTGGCTCAGGCGGCGGCCCTGGCCCGGCAGGCCCGCGTGGCCGCCCGCTGGGCCGCCGTGCTCCCTGCCCTGCTTCCCGCCGACCCCGACGACCCGGCCGCCGCGCCACTCGACCCCGGCGCCAGCCCTGCTGCCCGGGCGCTGGCGGCGGCCCTGGCCCTGGCCGCCGACCCCGATGCCCCGGCCCGCGCCCCCGACCACGCCCACTGGCTGCGGGGCTGGCTGGCCCGGCGCGCCCAGCCGCTGCCCCCGGCCGCCGTCACGCGCTACCACCTGCTTCGCGCCCGCGCCGCTGGCCTACTGGCCGAAGCCGCCGCATTGGGCATGGGAGAGCACGAGTAGAGGCAGCCCCTTACAGCCAACGCCGCGTGGTGCCTATTTACCTTTGGGCCCGCGGAACGAAGCACCCTTTGCTGGTTCCGTGCATCCCACCAAGCCCCACGTCTTGCTTCCTCCCGATATCCTCGCGCAACTTGCGCCCACGGCCGCTGACCCGCGCCCGGTGCTGCTCACCATTGCCGGCCCCACCGCCGTGGGCAAAACGGCTCTGTGCGTGCAGCTGGCCCAGCAATTCCACACCGAAATCGTGTCGGCCGACTCGCGCCAGTTTTTCCGCGAGCTGAGCATTGGCACGGCCAAGCCTACGGCTGATGAAATGCAGGGCGTGCCGCACCATTTCATCGACAGCCACAGCATCAGCGAGGATTATAGCGCCGGCCGCTTCGCCGCCGATTGCCAGGCGGTACTCACCGAGCTGTTCCGGAAATTCCCGCTGGTTATCCTCACCGGCGGCTCGGGCCTCTATGTGCAGGCCGTGACCGACGGGCTGGACGAGCTGCCCAACGTGCCGCCCGCAGTTCGGGAGCAGCTGCACGCCGAGCTGGCCGCCCACGGCCTGCCGCACCTCGTGACCGAGCTGGCCGCCACCGACCCCGTGGCCCACGCCCGCATCGACCAGCAAAACCCCCAGCGCGTGGTGCGCGCCCTGGAAATTACCCGCGCCACCGGCCGGCCGTTTTCCAGCTTCCACACCCAAAGCCCGCCCGCCGAAAACCCGCTGTTTCGCAACGTGAAAGTGGCCCTCACCCGCGAGCGGGAAGCGCTCTACCAGCGCATCAACCTGCGCGTGGAGCACATGCTGGCCGCCGGCCTGCTCGATGAAGTCCGCGGCCTCCTCCCCTACCGCCACCACCACGCCCTGCAAACCGTGGGCTACCAGGAAATATTTGGCTACCTCGACGGCGACTACGACTGGGCCGAAGCCGTGCGCCTGCTCCAGCGCAACACCCGCCGCTACGCCAAGCGCCAGCTCACCTGGCTGCGGCGGGATGCGGCATATCAATGGGTCGAATTGAGCGAGAACCTGGAAAAGTAGAACGTATTAAAAACAGACCGTCATGCTTCGACTGCGCTCAGCATGACGGTCTGTTTTCTTTCTTTCAGGCCTACACGCTCAGGATTTCCACCATCCGCATAAAGCTCTGGTTGATGAGCTTCTTCTTATTGATGGTATCCGTGAACGGCGTGTACACCAGTTTTTTATCGATGATGCCGGCCATCACGTTGCGCATGCCGTTCATCAGGCCTTCCACGGCGGCAATGCCGATTTGGGAGCCCAGCAACCGGTCGGAAGCCGTGGGCGAGCCGCCGCGTTGAATGTGGCCGATAACCGTGACCCGGGTGTCGAGTTGCGGAATGGCTTCCTTCACGCGGGCGGCGGTGTGGGTGGCGTTGCCTTCCTCTTCGCCCTCGGCCACGATGACGATAAACGAGGTTTTGGAGCGCTGCCAGCCTTGCTGCAACGTCTCAATCACCACGTCCACGCTCATTTGGGTTTCGGGAATCATCACGATTTCGGCCCCGCCCCCGATGGCGCACGGAATGGCGATGTAGCCCGAGTCGCGGCCCATTACTTCCACAAAAAAGCAGCGGTCGTGCGAGTCCGCCGTGTCCCGGATTTTGTCGATGCACTCCAGCGCCGTGTTCACGGCCGTGTCGTAGCCAATGGTGTAGTCGGTGCCGTACAGGTCGTTGTCAATCGTGCCCGGCGCGCCCACCGTGGGAATGCCAAATTCCTCCTCAAAAATCATGGCCCCGGTAAACGTGCCGTTGCCGCCAATGGCCACCAGGCCCTCAATTCCGTTATTAACTAGCTGGTCGAAAGCCTGCTGTCGGCCTTCCTTGGTCATAAATTTCTGGCTGCGGGCCGATTTCAGAATCGTGCCGCCCTTCTGCACCGTATTCGATACCGAAGCGGAATCGAGCCGTACGAATTCGCCCTTAATCATCCCGCTATAGCCGCGCATAATGCCGTATACCTCAATGCCGTGGTAGGTTGCGGTGCGCACCACCGCCCGGATGGCCGCATTCATGCCGGGCGAATCGCCACCGCTGGTAAAAACTGCTATTCTCTTCATCTGAATGTTCGTTACAACAAGTGAGCGCGCAAATGGCGCTCAAACCCCGCAAAGTTGGCGAAATGAATGCAAACCTTCAACTTTGCCCGCAGGGATAACCGCTAACTAATGGTTATCTTTTTTTGGCATCTCGCGTAGACGACTCACAGCGATTGGCCGTTTTTTCGTGTATCTTACCCCTACAATCGGCCTGCTGGCCTCAAATCCATCTTTCACCCCCTTAATTCCCACGTTTTATGTTCGGTTTTTTCGAAAATGAGCAGGCCAAAAAAATCAAGGGTCATTTGCTGAACCTCGCGGCCCTGGCCAAAGCCGATGGCCACATCGACGCGCGGGAAATGAATTTCATTCTCGCCGTCGGCAAGAAAAACGGCATGAGTGCGGCCGACGTGCAAGCGCTGGTATCCGGAGCAAAAGGCACCAGCAACGACCTGCCGACCAACGATTCTGAACGGTTTGACCAGATTTTTGACCTGGTCGACATGATGCTGGCCGACGGCGTGGTGGACGAAACAGAAATGGACTTCTGCATCATGATGGCCGAAAAGCTCGGCTTCCGGAAGGCCATCGTGGGCGTACTGGTGCGCAAAATCTCGCAGGGGGTGAAAGATGCCATTCCCCGCGAACGCATCAAAGAGGAAAGCATTGCTTTTCTGAACTACAACGAGCTGCCCCGGCCCAACATCGTCGCGTAGCCCCGCCCTGCACCCAACGGCCGGTCCCCGGCGCGAGCAGCCTCAACAAGGTTGTTGGCGCCGGGGACCGGTCGTTTTTGCACTGTAGAAAACGGCTTTCCTACGTCCCGGCAATGTGCTCGATGGCCCGCAGCAGGGCCGCGCAGGCTTCGTCAATCTGCTCATCGGTGATGGTGAGCGGCGGGGCCAGTCGCAGGGAATTATCGCAGAAAAGAAACCAGTCGGTCAGGATGCCTTCGTGCTCCAGCGCGTAGTCGATGATGGGTTTGAGCACGGCAAAGGAGTCGAATTCCACCGCCATCAGCAGGCCGCAGCCCCGCACCGCCCGGATGGCCGGGTGGCGCAACCGGGCCTGGAACCGCGCCGCTTTCGCGGCTACCCCCTCGGCCAGCTGCTCATCCTGCATGATTTGCAGCGTGGCCAGCGCCGCCGCACAGCTCACCGGATGGCCGCCGAATGTGGTGCAGTGCCCCAGAATCGGGTTGGTTTTGAAGCCGCTCATGATTTCGACGCTCGAAATGAAGGCCCCGATGGGCATGCCACCGCCCATGCCCTTGGCGCACACCAGAATATCGGGCTCAATGCCGAACTGCTCGAACGCCCACATGGTGCCGGTGCGCCCGTAGCCGCACTGGATTTCGTCGAGAATCAGCAGGGCGCCCACTTCGGTGCAGCGGGCGCGCAGGGCCGGCAAGTATTCAGGGCTGGGCACGCGCACGCCGGCTTCGCCCTGCACGGTTTCGATAACGACGGCGGCGGTATGCTCGGTTATTAAGGCCAAATCGGCCAGCTCGTTGTGGCGAATGTGGCGCACATCGGGCAGCAGCGGCCGGAAGCTATTCTTGAAATCCTCGGAGCCGGTGATGGACAGCGCGCCGTGCGTGGAGCCGTGGTAGGCGTTGAGGCAGGAAACGAGCCCGGTGCGGCCGGTGTGGCGCTTGGCCAGCTTCAGGGCACCCTCGATGGCCTCGGTGCCGGAATTGGTGAAAAATACCGAATCGAGGTGCGCAGGCAGAGTTTGGTGGATGGCCTGGGCCAGCTGCGCGGGCACGGCCTGCACCAGCTCGCCGTACACCATCAGGTGCAGGTATTTATCGAGCTGGGCCTGAATGCCGGCCAGCACGCGCGGATGGCGGTGGCCCACGTTGCTCACGCCGATGCCCGAAATCAGGTCGAGGTAGCGGCGGCCATCGGGGCCGTACATGTACACGCCTTCGGCCCGCTCAATTTCCAACAGCAGCGGAAAATCAGATGTTTGGGCCTGGTGGCGCAGGAAGAGTTGGCGTGGCGTGACCACAGCTGGAACGGATTTCAACGGATTGGGGTGGTTTTTTTGCGGTTCAACTCTCGTGGTACGGGCGAGAATACTGGGTTCAACCAGTGCAGCGTTGGTTTGATTATCGCACAAAAATAAAGAGGCCACTGCGGGGGCAGCGGCCTCTTAAAACAACCGGGCAATTGGTCCCGTTCCGGATTCAGTCGGTGCCGACGGCGGGCTGGCCGCCCGCGCCGGCCACGCGCTTGATAACCTCCTTGGTGAAATCGCGCTCGGCCTGAAATAACTGGGCTACCTGGCGCAGCGATACTACCTTTTGGAATTTCTCAAAATACTCCTTCTCCAGGTTCAGCTCCTGCTGGCGCATGGTGAAGGCCTGGTTGAAATTCTCGCGAATTTGCTGGTCGGTCATGCCTTCGGTCACGTCGCGGCGCAGCAGCCGGCCGCTACGGTTGAGCTCGCGCCGGCGGTCCGAAAACTCGTTGTAGAGCGGCCAGAATTTCTGGGCCTGGTCCTGCGTGAGCGAAACGCGGGTGGTGATAAAGGCAATTTTAGCGTTTTCGAGCTGGCCGAGCCGCTGGCCCCGACGGCCCCCACCGCCACCCGGGCCGGCCTGGGCATGGGCCGCCGGCGCCAAGGTCAGCAGCAGCGCTGCCAGACTAAGCAGACGAACTATTGATGCAAAAGCAGACATGATAATCAAGCAGAATTTATAGATAAGTAGAATCATCCGAAGGTTGCGCATCCAGCGCATCGGTCAACTCCGCTTCCGAGGCGTGAATAAAGCCTTTGGCGATATTAGGGTTGGCGGCCGTGAGTACGGCGAGGTCGGAATTTTCGACGCGGGCACCGCTCGTGAGCAAATAGCCCACCAGCTCGGTGCTCGGCACGGCATCGAGCGAAGCCGTAGCCGCCGTGGCGGGCACCAGCGGCGCGGTGCCGCTCATGTAGAACGAAGCGGCAAAGCCGCCCAGCACGGCCACCGAAGCCAGCCCCGTGCGCAACGCCGGCGACAGGAACGAGAGCCAGCCCCAGGCAGCCGCTGCTTCGCGGGCTTCGGCCTGGGGCAGCCGGGCCATAATGCGCGTGGGCAGTTTATCAAAATAATCGGCGGGCGGCTCGCTCAGCAGCGGGCGGGGCCGCCGAGGGTGCGCGTCGAGTTTAAAAGCAGGTTTCATGGCGGTTGGATGAAGAGCGAGGTCTGACGTTTAATTACGCCAATAAAAAATTGTTTTTAGGTGATTAATCGGCGGTATTGCGGGTCACGTAATCCTCTACTTTTTTCACGGCATGGTGGTAGCTGGCCTTGAGGGCGCCCACGCTGGTGCCCGTCACTTCGGCCATTTGTTCGTAGGGCATCTCATCGTAGTACCGGAGGTTGAACACGAGGCGCTGCTTATCGGGCAGGCGCAGAATGGCCTGTTGGAGCTTCAATTCTATCTCGTCGCCGGCAATGGCGGGGTCAGCTTCGATTTTGGCGGCCAGCTCAGCCCCCACGTCAGTGAGTGGCAGCAGGAACTTGCGGCGCTTGCTGCTCAGGAAGTTGAGGCACTCGTTGGTGGCAATGCGGTAAATCCAGGTGAAGAGCGCGGCGTCCTGGCGGAAATTTTCGAGGTACTTCCACACCTTGATGAAAACGTCCTGGGTGAGGTCGTCGGCGTCGTCGTGGTCCACCACCATCTTGCGCACGTGCCAGTACACCTTGCTCTGATACTTGCGCACGAGCTGGTTGAACGCCAGATTACGACTGGCGGGGTCCTGGAACTTGGTGAGGATTTCGTGGTCTTCCAAACGGGGAGGCCGGGGCGTGAGCGGTGGGTGCGCGGTTGGATGCCGAAGAATGAGGCAAGTTTAATACGCTGCCGCTGCCCGGCTCGCTTGCCGGCGCAGCAAGGTGCAGTCGAGGCTATTGATGAGCACGCCCATATGTCCCTTTCGCTTCGGTTGCGTTGGCCGCAACAAAAATTCCTGGCCAGCAACCCATCCCACGCATCCGTAGCAAGGGGCAGTATATCCTCTTCCAAGGTTCGCTAGTGCACAGCAGCAGCAAGGCCCCCAAAATCTTCACCCCTATTGCCCAACGCTCCGGACCATCTGCCCCGCCCGATGCCCTGCGCGTGCCCTGACCAGGGAGTGCGGTAAAAGACAGGTACCAGTGGTTTATAGTACGATTGCCGAAACGCACTTCTTGTAAATCCGACAGTTAAATGTATATTTAAATTAAGAACTTTAAACTTACTATATAAAAGCAACATGAAAACGAGAATGGCCTGCCGTTTCATGTTTTTCCTGGCTGCCGCAACGCTTCTTAGAGCAAGCGGGTTTGCGCAGTCCGCCGACATCATTTTTACCAATGGTAAAATTTTTACCGCGGATGAAAAGCAGCTTTACGTTCAAGCTTTGGCCATCAGGGGCAATACCATTTTAGCAACCGGAACCAATGCGGCAATTGAAAAACTGGTTTCTGCTAGAACCAGGAAAATTGACTTGAAAGGAAAAACGGTCGTCCCTGGTTTCAACGACCAGCATGACCATGCCGCGTTCGAATTCAGTGCCGCGCCCCTCACCTTCGACCGTGTAGCATCCAGTGCAGAGGGGCTCACCAAAGCGGCCGTGCTTGACTCTATCGCAAGGCTATTGATTCGGGCAAAGCCCGGACAGTGGATAGAAGGCAAGGTTGGAACGACCGTCTTTTTCGATAGAAGCATGCGGAAATCACTTGACAGCATCGCGTTCAACAACCCTGTTTTACTCCAGGTCGCATGGGGACATGGCATCGTCACGAACCAGAAAGGATTAACAGCAGCAGGATTGAATGATGCCGCGAAAGACCCGGTTGGGGGATGGTACGAAAGGGACAGCGAAAACAAAATTTCGGGTGTTCAACAAAATGCACAAGTTCCGTTTTGGATTGCGGTCAACGTGGCCAATCCCAAATTGATTATAAGGCACATGGAGAAATTTGGGCAAAAGCAATTGCGCGGTGGCATTACTTCGACGCTTTTTATGGGAGGAGGATTTACCCATGCACTTGCCACGAGCACCCTGCAAAACGCAAGCATTCCCCAACGCCTACGCTTCGTTGCATGGCCACGGTCCACCCCCGAAGGCCAGCAAGTTTCCGAGTGGCCGGTGGCAGCATCCCATCCCACTACCACGAGTACCATTTCCGGAATCAAATACTGCATTGATGGCACTCCTCTCGAAGGAAACTCATTGCGCAGCAAGCCCTATCACCACCGGGGCAACGGAAACGGACGTTTAAATTACTCGGTTGACAATATGCGGCAAATGATGCAAGAAGCCCTGACCACCAAACGGCAGTTGTTGATGCACATCACCGCCGACAGTAGCTTTGGAATTGTGCTGAACTTGATTCAACAATCCGGAACAGCAGCACAGTGGCGGCCATTAAGAGTCAGAATAGAACACAACGACGTTGGGAACCCGACCAAAGCGCAGCGAAATATTTTGAGTCAATACGGCATCCTCATGATGCATACTCCCAAATTTGCCACGTACAGTCCGGTGCGTTCCCTGATGAACGATGGAATTTTACTGGGTATCTCACCGGATGGCACAACGAATCCCTTTTTGGACATCATGATGATTACCAGCCAGCAGTTTAACCCGTCCGAAAATATTACCCGGGAGCAAGCGGTAATCGCCTATACCAAAACAAATGCCTACGCTGAGTTTAAAGAAAAGGAAAAAGGCATGCTGGTAAAAGGCATGCTGGCAGATTTGGCGGTGTTATCACAGGACATGTTTACGATACCAATTCAACGGCTGCCTGCAACCACAAGTATGCTGACGATGATTGACGGCAAAATTGTCTATCAGCAAGTGCCTGAATAATTAAGGAGCAGCTACGCACAACAATGGGTTTGCTGCTGTGGAAAGCGGCCAATAAACCTTCGCTTTTGCGCGTCTATCAGCGGTAATTCCAGTTCGACGACTATTGTTCGGCAGCTGTTCTGGGCAGGTCTGGTCGTGCGATGAATACCCACATCCGACCGCACTACGCGTCCTCATCAACGGCAACAAACCGCAAAAGCCCCCGCAGCTAAGGAAGCGGCGGGGGCTTTTGATTATCCAGCGAAGAAACTAT
>NZ_JAGEMO020000048.1 GCF_017921975.2 Hymenobacter terricola | reverse complement strand
TCATCAACGGCAACAAACCGCAAAAGCCCCCGCAGCTAAGGAAGCGGCGGGGGCTTTTGATTATCCAGCGAAGAAACTATTTCTTCCGCTTCATCACCGCTTCCACGGCGGCCGCGATGGCGGCTTCGTTGAGCTTGTATTTCTCCATCAGCTGGTCGGGGGTGGCACTTTCGCCGAAGCTGTCGTGCACGGCCACCATTTCCAGGGGCAGGGGCTCTTCGCGGGCCAGCAGCTGGGCGATGCTGTCGCCGAGGCCGCCGTTCATCTGGTGCTCCTCGGCGGTGACCACGCAGCGGGTTTTGCGGACCGAGGCGAGGATGGCTTCGGCATCCAGCTCATTGTTCGTCACCCTAAAGCACGCAGCAAACAGTTATATTTAATACACAATACAGGTAGCAAAACGTGCTGTTTCCGGCAATTCATTTCTACTCATCATTTCGATAATGCACATGTTTTCAATGACTAATCGACATGAAGCAACTATTTTTCTCTTGGGCGTTCACTGCTTCACTGGTGCTCCTGGTGTCATGCAGGGAGCGAAGTGCAGTGCCATCGCAAGCAGCCATAACCGCGCTAAGTCTCAAGCGGGGACAGATTATTACTTGCG
Organism: Hymenobacter terricola; assembly: GCF_017921975.2. Lineage (GTDB taxonomy): Bacteria > Bacteroidota > Bacteroidia > Cytophagales > Hymenobacteraceae > Hymenobacter > Hymenobacter terricola. The sequence continues at coordinate 10,514 of NZ_JAGEMO020000048.1, read as the reverse complement.
GTGCTCCTGACCGAAAATTAGGCTTGGTTGAATTTAATACCTCGTGCGGCAGCGAGGCACAAGCAAGCTTTAACCTGGCGCTGCAGTTGCTGCATTCATTTGAATACGATGAGGCAGAAAAAGCTTTCGCGACAGCTATTGATAAAAATCCAGCGTGTGCCATGGCCTACTGGGGCGTGGCAATGGCGAATTTCCATCCGCTTTGGACTCCGCCTTCCGAGCTTGAATTGAAAAAGGGCGTAAAAGCCATTACCATTGCCCTATCAATTGCAAAAAAAACCCCAAGGGAAGCAGCGTATATTAATGCCATTGCCGCTTTTTACAACAACTGGGAGCAAGTGGACCACCGCAGCAGGTGCATCGCTTTTGAGAAAGCAATGGAATCGGTGCATGCAAAATATCCATCTGATAACGAAGCCACTATCTTCTACGCGTTGGCCCTGACCGCTGCGGCTGACCCTGCCGATAAGCAGTTTCGAAACCAGCGCAAAGCCGGCCATCTATTGGAAGCGCTGTACCCTAATGAGCCCAACCACCCCGGTATTATCCACTATATTATTCACACATACGACTACCCCGAACTGGCCGCTTTGGCCCTGCCCGCGGCCCGGAAATATGCGGCGGTGGCTCCGTCCTCTGCCCATGCGTTGCACATGCCTTCGCATATTTTCACCCGCCTGGGACTGTGGGAAGAATGCATCAACGCCAATTTGGCCTCGGTGGCGTCTGCCCAGTGCTACGCGCAGGAAGCCGGCATCAAAGGGCATTGGGACGAAGAGCTGCACGGGTTAGACTATCTGACCTACGCGTACCTGCAAAGAGGACAAAACGCGCTTGCCAGGAAACAATGGGAGTATTTGAAAACGATTAAAGAGGTTACTCCGCTCAATTTTAAAGTTGCGTATGCTTTCGCTTCAATTCCGGCTCGTTACGTACTCGAAAACAGACATTGGAAAGAAGCGGCCCACCTACCCATTGACAGCACAACGGTCCCGTGGAATAAATTTCCCTGGCAGGAGGCCATCATCCATTTCACGCGGCTGCTGGGGGCAGTTCATACCAGCCAGCTGGGACCGGCCAAAGCTGAATTAGTCCAGCTTCAGGGCCTTCGTGACCGGCTGGTCAATGAGAAAGATGGGTACAAAGCCAACCAGGTAGCCATTCAGTTACGCGCCGGCGATGCGTGGGTTCATCTCTTAGCCGGCAAAAACGCCGAGGCCCTGGCGCTGATGAACCAAGCCGCCGACATGGAAGACCAAACCGAGAAACACCCGGTTACTCCCTCCGAAATCCTCCCGGCCAGGGAATTGCTTGGCGACATGCTGCTGCAACTGCACCGGCCCCACCAAGCGCTGGATGCATACATGGCAAGCCTGCGGAAACATCCCAATCGATTTAATGGCCTTTGCAGCGCGGGAGTGGCCGCCGAACAAGCAGGCCTCCCGGACAAAGCTCAGTTTTACTACCAGCAGCTATTAAAAGTCGCGGACGCGGCCAACGCCGATAGGCCCGAGCTACGTGCGGCCAGGCAATACCTCACGGCCCATGCCCATGCAGCTGATGGCAACGTAGCACTCCGCGGTGAATAAGCCTTGTTTTGAACTATTGGGCTACGCAAAAATGCGGGCGGGTCTTTCCAGCAAATGCAAAAGCCCCCGCAGCTACCTGAGCTACGGGGGCTTTTGGCTAGATGAGGGGTTACTTCTTCCGCTTCATCACCGCTTCCACGGCGGCCGCGATGGCGGCTTCGTTGAGCTTGTATTTCTCCATCAGCTGGTCGGGGGTGGCACTTTCGCCGAAGCTGTCGTGCACGGCCACCATTTCCAGGGGCAGGGGCTCCTCGCGGGCCAGCAGCTGGGCGATGCTGTCGCCGAGGCCGCCGTTCATCTGGTGCTCTTCGGCGGTGACCACGCAGCGGGTTTTGCGGGCCGAGGCGAGGATAGCCTCGGCATCGAGTGGCTTGATGGTGTGAATATTGATGATTTCGGCATTAATGCCCTTTTCGGCTAATAGTTTGCCGGCGAGTACAGCTTTCCACACGAGGTGGCCGGTGGCGAAGATGCTCACGTCGGGGCCTTCGTTGAGGAGCCAGGCTTTGCCGATTTCAAATTTCTGGTCGGCGGGCGTGAAATTGGGCACCACGGGGCGGCCGAAGCGCAGGTACACGGGGCCTTCGTAGTCGGCAATGGCGAGGGTGGCGGCTTTGGTCTGGTTATAGTCGCAGGGGTTGATGACGGTCATACCGGGCAGCATTTTCATCATGCCCAGGTCTTCCAGAATCTGGTGGGTGGCGCCGTCTTCGCCCAGCGTGAGGCCGGCGTGGGAGGCGCAGATTTTCACGTTTTTGCCGGAATAGGCGATGCTCTGACGAATCTGGTCATACACGCGGCCGGTGCTGAAGTTGGCAAACGTGCCCGTGAAGGGGATTTTACCGCCAATGGTCATGCCGGCGGCCACGCCCATCATGTTGGCCTCGGCGATGCCCACCTGGAAGAACCGCTCGGGGAAGGCCTTCTTGAAGGCGTCCATCTTGAGCGAGCCGGTGAGGTCGGCGCAGAGGGCGACTACGTTGGGGTGGGTGGTGCCCAGCTCGGCCAGGCCAGCGCCGAAGCCGCTGCGGGTGTCTTTGGATTCGGTGTAGGGGAAGTCTTTCATGGAGATATTAAGGAGGTTAAGGCGGTCAAACTCCCCTCCTTACCAAGGAGGGGATGTTCGCGCTTCAGCGCGAACGGGGGTGGTTGTAGGCGTTGAACAATTGGCATCAGCGCCCACTAAAACTACTTTCAATTGTCTGCAATACGCTCTCTAAAGCAGACCAAATCAATTTGTTTTCAAATCTGATTACCCTAATACCTACCGCGTTCAAATACTCTGTACGTGCCGCATCATGCAAATTGCCGGATGCCGTGAAATGGCCCGCGCCATCCAATTCAACCGCAAGCTTTTCCTGCGGGCAGTAGAAATCCAGAATAAACTCGCCTACGCTGTGCTGGCGGCGGAATTTACGGCCGGATAATTGGCCGCTTTTTAATGCGCTCCACAGCTTGGCTTCGGGGGGCTTGAGATTGTTGCGGAGGGCACGTCGTTCGTCTTTTTTGTGGGGAAGGTTATTGAGGATAGTCATTTGGTTTGTTGTTTCCTTTCAACGATTCTCATACGCCTACAACCACCCCGATTTTCACTTCGTGAAAATATCCCCTCCTTGGTAAGGAGGGGATATTTGTTCTACTTTACTTCCCGAAAATGGCTACCGAAGTCGTCTGCCCGCTGCGGATGCTGAAATTGCGCACATCGGTGAACTTGCTGCCGTTGCTGGTTTTGGTGCGGAACACCAGGCGGTAGGCGCCGGGCTGCATGGGCAGGTTGATTTTGCTGCTGCTGCCTTCGGGCAGGTTGTAAATCCAGGTCTGGGATTCGTCGTCGTTGAGCTGGTAGATGCTGCCGTAGCCTTTGAGGTCGGTGGTGATGTTGAGGGTGCCGGGGGCGTCGTAGGTCACGGCCATTTCCTGGCCTTGCTTGACGGTGATGCGGCGCACGGTGCGCGGCAGCGTCAGGGCTTCGACTTCGTAGTTGCCGACCAGCAATTTCTGGCGGGTGCCGAAGGTGCCGGCCGTGACGGTGACGCCGCTTTGGGTGCGGACCACGGCACGCATGACGCCGTAGGGGTTGGGCGTGAGCGGAGGGGGTTGCAGCCAGAGCGTGCCCTGGGGCGTTTTGTAGGTGAGGACGTTGGCCGCGCCGGGCTTGATGGGGATGTTGGCCTGGCGGATGGGCGGCACGGTGTTTATCACCAAATCGTAGCTCTGGAGGGCGTCGATGTCGAGCACGTCGGCTTTGCCCTGGGCGTCGCGGTAGTGCACGTAGTTGTACTCCGGCTGCTCGGTCACGTTGTTCACGAAGGTCATGTTGACGTTGCTTTCCACGGGCTTGCCGGCGGCGTCGGTGAGGTTGACGCTGACGGTGGTTTTGCTGAGGGTTTTAGCGATGACGTCGTTCATCACCGTGCGGAAGGTGGCGACTTCGGCGGCGTTGTAGTACTGGCCGAGGCATTCGAGCTGCTTGCCAAAATCCCGTTCGGCCCCGATGCCGATGACGAACGGTTTGAGGAAAACGTGTTTGCGCTGCAAGGCAATGGAGGCCGCGCAGGGGTCGCGGTTGCAGGATTCGAGGCCGTCGGTAATCAGCAGCAGGACGTTGCGGGAGGACTTATCGGTGGGAAAGTCGTTGGCCGATTGCAGCAGCGAATACGTGATGGGCGTGTTGCCCTGGGCTTTTAGTTCGGTTAGCTTTTTCTTGATAGCCGCCGCGTTGCGCGGGGCGAAGGGCACTTCCAGCTTCGAATCCTCGCAGTTCTTGTCGGCGTTGGGGAACTGGTGGCCGTACACGCGCAGGCCCAACTCCAGGTTGGGGTAGGCGTTGAGCGAATCGACCATTTTGCTGAGCATGCGCTTGGCCACGTTCCAGCGGGGCTGGCCTTCCCAGGGCGCCATCATCGAGCCCGAGGCATCGAGCAGGAAGAGAATGCGGGTGACTTTGGGCTTTTCGGGCGGGGCGTTTTGGCCCTGGGCCGATGAGGCGAAGAGGAGCAGGAGCAGTACCGCCAAACGGAACCTCACCCCCTGCCCCCCTCTCCAAAAAAGAGGGGGCACCGGCAATGCTCCGGCCGAAATCGGCTGGCTCCCCCTCTTTTTTGGAGAGGGGGCCGGCCCCAGAGGGGTCTCGTGAGGTTGACGTGAGGCGCGGTACCGCATCACTTAGTAGTCGGCGTTGGTGCCCACCACGAGCTGCTCCAGGGCGGTGGCTAGCTGGGCATCGTTCGGTGCTACGCCGTGCCACTTGTGGCCGTCCATCATGAAATCGACGCCGAAGCCCATTTTCGTGTCCATCACAAACATGATGGGGCGGGCTTTGCCGGTGGCGGCCACGGCGTTTTCGAGCAGGGGCAGCAGGGCGTCGAAGTGGTTGCCGTCGCCTTCGATGACGTGCCAGCCGAAGGCTTCGAACTTGGCGCGCACGCTGCCGAGACCGCCGATTTCGTCGGTGGAGCCGTCAATCTGCTGGCCGTTGCGGTCCACGATGGCGATGAGGTTGTCGATTTTGTGGTGGGCGGCGTAGAGCGCGGCCTCCCAGTTCTGGCCTTCTTCCAGCTCGCCGTCGCCCATGAGCACGAACACGCGCTGCTTGTCGCCGTTCATCTTTTTGGCCTGGGCGGCCCCGCAGGCCACGCTCAGGCCCTGGCCCAACGAGCCGGAGGCAATGCGGATGCCCGGCAAGCCCTCGTGCGTGGTGGGGTGGCCCTGGAGGCGCGAATTCAGCTTGCGGAACGTGGCCAGCTCGCTGGCGGGGAAGTAGCCGGAGCGGGCCAGCACCGAGTACAGGGTGGCCGAGATGTGGCCATTCGAGAGGAAAAACAGGTCCTGGTCCTTGCCGTCCATGTCGAAGGGCACGGGGGTGTGCTTCATGACCTTGAAGTAAAGCGCCACAATCAAATCGGTGCAGCCGAGCGAGCCGCCGGGGTGGCCCGAGTTCACGGCGTGCACCATGCGCACGATGTCGCGCCGCACCTGCGCAGCTATTTCCTTGAGCTCCGCAATGGATTTTTCGGGTTTTTCAATGGTCTTGGCGGTCGTGGTGTCGGTCATGTTGGGAATAGTTTGGATTCGATAGGGTAAAGGTAGCAACCGGCGGGAATGGCAGCTGAACGAGTCGGGGGAGCCTCCTGCAATTGATTACGTCACATTGCATTGAGCAGAAATAGTCCGTTCCGGCGCACCGGAATAGGCTTCCACGTCATGCAAAGCCCGTTCCGGCGCGCCGGAACGGGCAAATCGCAACCGCAAGGGGACTCCGGTGCTCCAGAGCGGCCTTCGCCGCCCGGAAATGGTCGTTCCGGAGCACCGGAACAGCCTCCACCGGGCCGCGAAGGTGATTCCGGAGCACCGGAACTGCCTTCGCCGCCCGGAAATAGTCGTTCCGGAGCACCAGAGCTTTTAGAGCAGCTGCGCGGCGTGCTCCTTGGTGTCGACCTTCTTGATAATCTTCTCAATCACCCCGTTTTCGTCAATCAGAAACGTGGTGCGGACGGTGCCCATGTAGGTTTTGCCGTAGTTTTTCTTCTCCTGCCACACGCCGTAGGCCTCCACGATTTTCTTATCGGTATCGACCAGCAGCGGAAAAGGCAGGTCGTATTTGAGGGCGAACTTCTTGTGGGCCGCCTCCCCGTCGATGCTCACGCCGATGACCTTGATGTTGTGGGCGGTGAGCTCCGCCTGATGGTCGCGCAGGTTGCAGGCCTGGGCGGTGCAGCCGGGCGTGTCGTCTTTGGGGTAGAAGTAAAGGGCCACTTTCTGGCCGCGCAATTCTTTTAAGGAGATGGTGTTGCCGTCCTGGTCCTGGGCGGTGAAATCGGGGGCGGGTTGGCCGGGTTCGAGGGTCATAGTGGGGTTGGGGTTTAGTTTTCGAGCGTTACGAGCGTTGAAAGAACGTCATGCAGCGCGCAGCATCTCGCGTGGGGTAGTAATTCAATCGATTGGTTTACTGCTGCACGCGAGATGCTGCGCGCTGCATGACGTTCCGGTGGCGCAAGCTAAAGCATGCGCTACAAGCTTAGCGGAATCACGCGCTCGTTGCCGGCCTGGTCCGTTAGGCGCAGCTCGGCGGGGCCGCGCAGGCGGGGGCCCAGCGTGTCGCCCGCCACGGTGAAGAGGGTAGCATTCTTGTGCTCGAAGCGCAGGAGGCGGAATTTGCCGCCGATGAGCAGGCGGTAAGTGGCCAAACCCGAAAGGTCGTCGCCGACGCGGAACAGCAGTTGCCCGCCGGGCCGCCCAATGAGGCTGCCTTTGGGCCCAACGGTGTCGGTGAGGATGCGGAAGGAGCCGAATTGCTTGATGGGCGTGGTTATCTGGCCGTTTTCGTCCCACTTGCCGCCCACGTAGGCCTTGCCGCCGCTCAGCGTGGCCGAGTAGATGGCGGTGCGCTGCGGGTCGGCGGGCGGGGTGGCGGGCTTCAGGGTCAGCGAAGCCGGGTGGTAGAGCGGGACGAGCGGCGAGCCCACCGTCCAGAAGCCGCTGCCGGTGGCTTCGGGCTTGAAGCTGGTGGCCAGGTACAGGTTGTTGAACAGCGTTTCGGGGCCGAACGCCAGGTTGAGGTAGGGCGTGGCGTAGTTGGTTTCCTTGGCCGCCGGAATCATCACCTGGCGGTCGAACTTCTTGGTGATGGTGCCGAAGCGCAGCGAATCAGGGAGGCCGGCGCGCAGGTCGTAGAGGTACACGTTTTCACCGTTCTGGGTGTAGCTGGGGCGGATTTCGAGGCGGCGGCTGCCGCGCAGCAGCACCAGGTTGGCCCCCACCGAATCGGCGCTGGGGTCGGTGGCCACGGCCTTCAGCAGGTTGCGCAGCACCTCAAAGCGCAGGGCCGGCTTTTTCGCCGCCGAGGAGCGGGTTTTGAAGTACGCGGGCTCTTCGCCGCGCAGCACCAGGTGCAGGGGCGTCTGGTTGTTGTAGGAATCGGCCAGGGTGATGTCGATGCTGTATATTTTGCCGGCTTCCACGTTCAGGCGGCCTTTGCCGGCGCTGGTGGTGGTGTACATCGCCAGGTCGTTGCCCTCGTCCACCCACAGCTTTTGCAGGGTGCGGCCCTGGGTGCGCTGGTAGAGGAAATCGACGAAATTGGCCACCTGCCGCGTGCCCGTCGGGAACGGCACCGCGTCGATGACGTGCTGGTAGTACGGCTGCCCATTCACCTTCATCGTCACCCGCTGAATCCCGTTGCGGTTCCAGATGCCGTCGAACCTATCGAAGCCCTGCACCAACAGCCCCACCGTGCCAAAGCAGCTGATGGTATCGGCCCAGTTGGTGGCCACGCCCGGCCCCGGCTGAATTTTGGGGGCGAACAAGGCCGACGCAAACACGTTCTTCACCCGCGCCTCAATGCCCAGCGGTTCCAGCGCAAACGCCTGCAAGGTGGGCGCCACATGGTCCTGAATCTCGGCAAAGCCACCCCATTGCAGCGGGTTGTACTGCCGGTCCTGGGCGTCGCGCACTTCCCAGTGCATGTGCGGCCCGGCCGAGCCGCCGGTGTTGCCCGACAGCGCCACCACTTCGCCGCGCTTCACCGGGAACTGGTCTTTGGGCAGAAACAGCTCCACTTCGTAGCTCTGCTTCTCGTATTGGCGGCGCAGCAGCTCAGCCGCCACGGGCCCTCTGAACTCGTTGAGGTGGCCGTACACGGTAGTCAGGCCATTCGGGTGCGTGATGTAAAGCACGTTGCCGTAGCCGAACGACGACTGCTTGAGGCGCGAGATGTAGCCATCGGCGGCGGCGTACACGGGCTGATTCACCCCGCCGCCGGTCTTGATGTCGAGCCCACCGTGGAAGTGGTTGGGCCGCAATTCGCCCATGCTCCCGGCCAGAAACCCCGGCTCGCCCGGCGCAATGGGGAACATGAAATACCCCGGCGCCACCGTGGGCCGGCCCGCCTTCAGCAGCTCGCTGATGGTGTGCTCGTGGTCCGAAGAATCGGCCTCCTGCCCTCCTACCCGCCACGTTAGCAGCATCAAGCTCAACACCAACAGCACACTTATCTTTCCCTTTTGCACAATCACACTTCTTTTAATTCAGCTAATTTTTACTGTCGAGGAACGGATGTAGAGACGCAATATTTTGCGTCTTGTCGTTGAACGACTTGCGCTTGCGTGGTACCCGAACGATTGGCTAACGGCCCAGACGACGAGACGCAAAATATTGCATCTCTACCGCACGCCCAATTCCAGCAGCTTCTCCCCTTCCAGATACCCCGTCAGTTGGTCGCCCATTTTCACCGGGCCCACGCCGGCGGGCGTGCCGGTAAATATCAAATCCCCCATTTTCAGGGAAATGTATTTCGATACGAAGCTGATGATGTTGGCAAACGGGTGCAGCATCAGGCTGGAGTTGCCGGTCTGGCGGGTTTCGCCATTCACCTCCAGGTGGAAGTTGATGTTGGCCAGGTCGGCGATTTCCGCCACCGGCTTGAATGTGGCTGAAATCGGAGCCGAGCCGTCGAAGGCTTTAGCCAGCTCCCAGGGCAGGCCCTTCTTCTTGAGCTCGGTTTGCAGGTCGCGGGCCGTGAAGTCGATGCCCAGGCCGATGGCGTCGAAGTAGGTGTGGGCAAAGGCCTCGTCGATGTGGCGGCCGTTCTTGCTCACGCGCAGCACCAGTTCCAGCTCGTGGTGGATGTCCTGCGAGAATTCGGGGATGAAGAACGGCTGGCCGCGCTGCAGCAGCGCGGTTTCGGGCTTCATAAAAATGACGGGCGCGGCGGGCACTTCGTTGTGCAGCTCGGCGATGTGGTCGGCGTAGTTGCGGCCGATGCAGATGATTTTCATGGCGGGGAGTTGGCGGAGGGCAGGACGAGCGTCTAAAGAGGTCAAAACTACGCCCCGGCACCGGCTTGCGGCAACGCGCCAGCCGGTTTTTATGCCTCACGGCCGGCTATGGCTAAACATTTACCCGGCCTGCCGCCGTATAGCCGGCCGGGGCAGGCCGGGTTTTGGCCCAAAACGTGCTAGCCGTTCCGGCGGTTATCATTCATTTCTTTTCCCTTTTTTCCAGTACCATGTTCAAGAAACTCACCCTCGTTGCCGGACTGGGCCTGCTGGCCGCCTGCGCCACGGTGCCCATCACCGGCCGCCGCCAGCTCAGCCTCGTGGGCGACAGCGAAGTCAATTCCCTCGCCACCACCCAGTACCGCGAAGTGGTGGCCAAAGGCCCGCTCTCGACCAACGCCGAGTACAACGCTCAAGTACGGCGCGTGGGCCAGCGCATTCAGGCCGCCGTCGAAACCTATTTCCGCCAGCAGAACGCCTCCGACCAGCTTGCGGGCTACCAGTGGGAGTTCAACGTGATTCAGGACAAGCAGGAAAACGCCTGGTGCATGCCCGGCGGCAAAGTGGCCGTGTACACCGGCATCCTGCCCATCACGAAGGACGATACGGGCCTGGCCGTGGTATTGGGCCACGAAATAGCGCACGCCGTGGCCAAGCACGGCTCGGAGCGCATGAGCCAGGCGCTGTTGCAGCAGGCCGGCGGACAGGCGCTGTCGGCCGCGCTGGCCAGCAACGCCCCGGCCACCCAGCAGCTGGCCTTGCAGGCCTTCGGCGTGGGCTCGCAGGTGGGCCTGCTGAAGTACGGCCGCAACCAGGAATCAGAAGCCGACCACCTGGGCCTGATTTTTATGGCCATGGCCGGATACAATCCCGAAGGCGCAATTGCGTTCTGGCAGCGCATGGACGCCCGCGAAAATGCTGCTTCTCCCCCCGAGTTCCTCTCCACTCACCCCTCCAACGGCACGCGCATCGCCGATATCCAACGTGAGCTCCCGGAAGCCCGTAAGTACTAGACTTGTTGCAGCGCCCGGCTAGCTCGATATTTGAGGGATGAAACTTTCGATTCAGGATTTGAAAACGCCTCGCCAATGGCGGTCCGCGTTGGGGTGTGACGCGCATCACTTCGCGCAGCTGCTGGTGGTGTTCCGAC
>NZ_JAGEMO020000047.1 GCF_017921975.2 Hymenobacter terricola | reverse complement strand
ACTGTGCAGTCTTCAGGCAAAAACGAGAAACGAGGCACAGGTTCTCCTGTACACGGTCGACACCAAAGAGCCGCCGTTAGAGAATAATAGTGTCCTCGTTTCCTTTTCTGGCTACCTCTCTACTTGAAAGGCAGGGCAATCATACAAGAGAATTGGGTGGTAACTTCCCAATCTGATGGAAAAAGCTCCTCCGACAAAACGGCCGCGCTATGATGCGGCCTTCCGCGCCGAAGCCCTACGGCTGGCCAGCGAAAGCCGTTCCACGCTGGCCGCCGCCCGTGCGCTAAACATCGACGCCAAGCGCATTTATGCCTGGCAGAAAGCGGCCCAGCCGCCTTTGCCGGCCGACCCAGGCGAGGCCGCCGAAGTGCGGGCGTTGCGGGCGGCCAACAAACGCTTGGCGCAGGAGCTGGAGATGTTAAAAAAAGCCATCGCCATCTTCTCGCATCCCCCGGCCCTGTGAGCACACTGCAATTCATTAACCAGCAGCGCACTTGCTACCCCATTCACCAGCTCTGCCGCGCGTTGGACGTGGTGCCCAGCCACTACTATGCGTGGCGGGCGGCGCAAGCGGCGGCCGCAGCGGGGAAGGCCGTGCCGGCCTGGGAAACGGAAATGCTCGCCGTGTTTGACTTCCACAAACGCCGGTACGGGACGCGCCGGCTGCGGGTCGAATTGCGGGAAACCGGCCACCGGGTGGGCCGCCAAGCGCTGCGCACGGCTTTACGCCGGCACGAACGCCAGGCGTTGCAGCCCAAGTCGTTCGTGCCGCGCACCACCGATTCGACCCACGGGCAGCGCTGCGCGCCCAACTTGCTGCTGGACCGGCCCAAGCACACCCAATCCAACTGGCTCTGGGTCAGCGACATCACGTACCTGCCCTTGGCAAACGGCGACTGGGCCTATCTGTGCGCGTTTCAGGATCTGTGCACCAAGCACGTGGTTGGCTGGCAGGTGCGGGCCGACATGTCCGAAGCATTGGTCACCAGTGCCTTGCAGCGGGCGCTATTGGCCCAACGGCCCGCCCCAGGCCTCATCGTTCATTCCGACCGGGGCGGGCAATACGTGGGCAACGCCTACAAGGCCCTGCTGCGCGAGGCCGGTGCCCGGCTCTCCCACAGCCGGCGCGGCGAGTGCTACGACAACGCCCAGGCCGAGAGCTTGTGGGCGCGCCTCAAAACCGAGGAACTCGAAGCCCGCGACTGGCCTGTTTTTACCGACCTGGCCGATGCCCAGGCCAGCGTGGCCGACTATTTTGACTATTACAATCACGAACGTCGCCACTCCAGCATCGGCTATTTAAAACCGTATCAATTTCATCAACAACAACTTAACAACATCACCCAATTCTCTCCTGCTTAACTAGACCACCTCATTTAACATCTCAAGAATTGAGAGAATCATTAAAGGAGCGGTGGCAATCCCTACCTCCAACGATGTACTGGTAAAGGCCGCTCAGAGGGCTATTGACAAAAAAGCCCCCTTCCATATCAATAAAAGCAGCGATACGGCAAAGAATAAAAACAATATGGCTGATGCCGTGATAATGGAGACTTACGCCAATTGCACAAACGGCGATAAATCAGAGGATGACCAATTTGCTTTCGTAACTCACAATAAATCAGATTTTGGAGATACTAATCACAAAAACCCACACCCTGATTTTGCAAGCTATTTTTCACCGGCTGACTCTACTTACTTCATCAACTTAGTAGAAGCGTTGCGTCACTTCATACCTGAACTGATGAATGACATTGAAGCGGAGCAAGATTGGGAGGAAGTGCCTAGGAGCTTCACAGAAATCAGCGAAGCGGAACAGGAGTTCTTTGATAAAGTCTGGTATAACAGGCACCAGAATTCCGTTTACAAAGCCAAGCGAGGCATTGATGGAGTGACAGAGCAACACGTAGAAGTAGGCCGAGCTGCCGCCGAGAAGAAGGAGCAGCAATACGGTAAAGCTGTAGTACTCCCCAAAAGTTGGCCAGTTAAAGCGGGCTAGCTTAGCCCGATTATGAGTCCAAAACGCACCCGCCGTCGCTACACGGCCGAGTTCAAAGCCGAGGTGGCGCTGGCCGCGCTCACCGAGCGCCAGCCGCTGGCCGAGTTGGCCGCCCATTACCAGTTGTCGACCACGCAAATCACGCGCTGGAAGCTGCAGTTGCGCGAGCAGGCCGCGCAGGTCTTCGCCGAAACGCCTGCTGCCGGTGCAGTGGTGGCCGACGTGGAGCCCCTGTACGCGGCCATTGGCCGGCTACAAGTGGAAAACGCCCTGCTAAAAAAAACGCTGGGGCCATGTCGGTAGCCCAGCAACGCACCCTGGCGGCCCACGCCGACCCGGCCAGCTCGGTGCAGGCCCGTTGCCAGGCCCTGGGCCTGGCACGCAGCAGTTTCTACTACCAGCCCTGCGGGGAAAGCGCCTATAATCTGGAGCTGATGCGCCTGCTGGACGAGGAGTTTACGCAGCACAATTTCAAGGGCGTGCTCGGCCTACGCGACCACCTGCGCCTGGCCGGCCACGCCGTCAACGAAAAGCGCGTACGCCGGCTCGTGCGCCTGATGGGCCACGAGCCGGTTTACCCCAAACCACGCCTATCGGTGCCCGGGCAGGGAATCACGCCCTATCCCTACCTGCTGCGGGACCGCCCAGCTACCGCCCCGAACGAGGTATGGAGCACCGATATTACCTACGTGCCCATGGCCAAGGGCTTCCTCTACCTGGCCGCCGTGCTCGACTGGCATTCGCGCGACGTGCTGAGTTGGCAACTCTCTAACTCGCTCGATGTGGGCTTTTGCCTGCAAGCCCTGGCCAATGCCTTACATGCGGCCCCGGCCCCGCGCATCTTCAATTCCGACCAGGGCAGTCAGTTCACCAGCTTGGCTTACGAACAAGCCCTGTTGGCCGCCGGCTGCCGCATCAGCCGTGATGGACGGGGCCGCGCCACCGACAACGCCTTCATCGAACGCCTCTGGCGCACGGTCAAGTGGGAGCACCTCTACCTCAACCCCGCCGACGACGGCCACCACCTGCATCGCCAATTACAAGCGTACTTTGCCTACGACAATCACCGCCGGCCCCACCAAAGCCTCGCAGGCCAAACGCCTGCTCAGGTCTTCGCCCAACCTTCATTCATTCAAGCATAACCATATTACTTAACAACCCCCGCTAAACTGTCCAGTTTTTGGGGAGTAGTACAAGCCAATCTCGGGCCTTACACTGATTTTGAATGGGGCATGTTAAACGGTAAGCTTTCCGCAGTCAGGTGGGTAATGGGTGAAGAGTGGGACTTTCTTGATACCTAATCAATAAAGTGTTCGGTACCGAAATGGTGCATTTGAAGAATGCAAAAGAGCCCCGACACGTGAGTGTACGGGGCTCTTTTGATAAATCAGGAAGCTGAGCCTACCGTACGGCGTTGCCTAGAGCCTGTTATGTACTGTTGGCGTTTCGGGCCAGCATGATGCAGGCGAAGACGACAAAATGGAGTTGTTGTAAGGTACTGCTGAGGCGTTCGTAGTCGCGGGCCAAACGCCGAAAGCGGCTCAGCCAGGCAAAGCTGCGTTCCACCACCCAGCGCCGGGGCAGCAGCACAAAGCCGGTCTGGCCTTCCGGCTTCCTGACGACCTGCAAGTCAATCTCGTGCACGGCCGCCGCGTATTGCGGGTCCTCCCCGGTATAGCCGTGGTCGACAAAGCCCACCTGCACGGTCTGGCCTGTGATTTCTTGCACCCGTTCGCAGAGTTCGCCCACCTGCTCGCGCTCCTGCTCGTTGGCCGACGTGATGACGACGCTTAGCAGCTGGCCCAGCGTGTCGACGGCGATGTGGGCTTTGCTCCCCTTGCGCCGCTTGGCCCCGTCATAGCCGGCCCGGTGACCGCTCTCGGGCGTGCTTTGCAGCGTGCTTTGCAGCGTGCGCCCGTCGAGCACAATCGCGGTTGGCGTAGCGGCCCGGTCGAGTAGCAGGCGTTGTAGCACGTTCAAATCGTGCACGATGGATTCAAATACACGCGCATCCCGCCAGCGCGTCCACTGCTGGTATACCGCTTGCCAGGGCGGCAAGTCGTGGGGCAGATAGCGCCACTGGCAGCCCGTGTGGCCCAGGTACCGCAAGGCATTGAACAAGGCCCGCAACGGGTGCCGCCGTTGCGGGGCGTCTTCGCGCAATAAGGCTAAATAGGAGGCAACAAATGACCATTCGTCATCGGTAACATCGCTCGGGTAACTGCGGGCAGGTAGCATACCTCTAATTTACGCATCAGTGCATAACAGGCTCTAGCTCCCGCTCCACGGCATTGGCCATGACGCCTACTCTGGCGACGGCGGCGCGAAGCTGCTCGACGGCGCAGTTGAATTTCTAGGTCCAGTAGCGAAGTTGATGGGTTTCGTTGATGTTGACGCGAGCGCAGTCGTCAAGGCATTTCAAAACAATCACAACATCAACCGGGGGCTAAACCGGGGGCAATAATTAAAAAAGGCCCCTTACGCTAGCGTAAGGGGCCTTTTAGCGCTCCCTCCTGGGCTCGAACCAGGGACCCTCTGATTAACAGTCAGATGCTCTAACCGGCTGAGCTAAGGAAGCAATTGCTTGCCCGAAACCCGGTTGTTGTTGTTTCGGACTGCAAACTTACGACCTTCTCGAAAAAGGCACAAGCCGAAATCGCTTTTTTTTCTAAAAAGTTGTTTAGTGGCTCAGTTCGTGATGTTGAGCAGATTGCCTTGTGTGCTGACACTGTACTGCTTGAGTGGCCGAGGAGTTGGCCCTCCCGTGATTTGGCCCCGCAAATCAAACTGCGAGTTGCAGCAAGTATCGCGCATAAACAGCCGCGACCGGTCCAGGCTTACCAGCGCGCAGGCATTGTAGGGCTGATAAGGACAGTTGCGCTCGAAGGCCAAGTACACGCCCTGGCTCTGCCGAACCACAATCACGCCCTTCACCCCTGCCGTGCCGGCGGGCCCTTGCACAGGCAAGGATACAGCGCCATTATCGAAACGCAGGTTGACGTATTCCTGATTGGTCAGATTGAGGCTAAGATTGACCGGCGCGTACGGTATAAGGGGTTGGTCATCGTTTTTCGCTCCACAGGCGGCGGCAACGAGCAAAACACACCCCGTTGCCAAACGCGATAACGGCCACAGAATGACTTGGGAAAATTTATTCATATCCAGCATGTCTTGATAATCAGAAAGAACTAACCAGCCACCGCCAAAATTCACTACTCCCTTTAGGCTAAACCAGTTTGCGAGGATAACGATGATTTGCCAGTATTCTTGCCCTAAACCGTTACTTTCCCTATTTTTTGAATAGTGAATTGACGAATGTGTGTCGGTCAAACAACTGCAAATCGGTCATCTTCTCCCCCACGCCAATGTAGCGCACCGGAATGCTGAACTGGTCCGAGATGCCAATAACCACGCCGCCACGGGCCGTGCCATCCAGCTTGGTGATGGCCAGGGCCGTGACTTCAGTGGCCTTGGTGAATTCCTTGGCTTGCAGGAAGGCATTCTGACCGGTGCTGCCGTCCAATACCAGCAGCACTTCGTGCGGGGCATCGGGAATCACCTTCTGCATCACGCGCTTGATTTTGCTGAGCTCGTTCATCAGGTTTACCTTGTTGTGCAGGCGGCCGGCGGTGTCGATGATGACCACATCGGCGCCCATTTCCACGCCTTTTTGCACGGCGTCGTAGGCCACTGAAGCGGGGTCGGTGTTCATGCCGTGGCTGACCACGGGCACGCCCACCCGCTGGCCCCAGATGATGAGCTGGTCGACCGCCGCCGCCCGGAAGGTATCGGCGGCGCCCAGCACTACCTTCTTGCCAGCCGAGTGGAAGCGGTGGGCCAGCTTGCCAATGGTTGTGGTTTTGCCCACGCCGTTCACGCCCACCACCATTATCACATAGGGCTGGCCCGAGTTGCCGGCCTGGTCCAGTACGGCCGTGGAGCCGGACTTATTATCCTCCAGCAGGGCCACGATTTCCTCGCGCAGGATGCGGTCCAGCTCGCCGGTGCTCACGTACTTGTCGCGGGCCACGCGGGCCTCAATGCGGTCGATGACCTTTACCGTGGTTTCGATGCCCACGTCGGCGTGCACCAGCAGGCCTTCCAGGTCGTCAAGCACAGCTTCGTCCACGGTGCTTTTGCCCACCACGGCCTTGCTCAGCTGCTCAAAGAAATTGGTTTTGGTCTTTTCCAGGCCCGCGTCAAGCGAGGCTTGCTGGGCGGGAGTTTCCTTGTCCTTTTTAAAAAAATCGAAGAGGCCCATAAAGAAGGGAAGATATTGGGGCGGGGTGATACCCCTACACGCAAAAAGTCCCACGAAGGTGGGACTTTTTAAACTTTTACGAAGCCGTAGCCGGCAGACAACTTATTTGTTGCCGGTGGCCAGATACTCCTGCACTTTGTCGAGGAGCACCATTTCCTCGCGGAAGGTGTAAGCCCCGGTTTTCTCCGATTTAACGGCACGAATCACTTTTGCCCAGTTCTTGGCGTTCTCAACGGTTTTCAGCGTTGCTACTACTTTCTTAGCCATTGTTCAGGTTATTTAATTTCCTTGTGAACAGTCATTTTCCGCATAATCGGGTTGAATTTCTTCAACTCAATGCGCTCAGGGGTATTCTTGCGGTTCTTGGTGGTGATGTAGCGCGAGGTGCCCGGCAGGCCCGAGTTCTTATGCTCGGTGCACTCCATGATAACCTGCACCCGGTTTCCTTTCTTGGCCATCTCGACGGGGGTGTGTGTTTTTAAATTTAGGACTGCAAAGGTACGGGGATTTTTTCGAACTGCAAAGTCCCTAGTAGCAGTAGCTTTAGCTTGTGCTACTTTGTTCGGCTACTTCAAATCCGGCAGCTTAAACCCTTCCAGGGCACTGGGCTCGGCCATGAGTTTTTCGATGTCGGCCACGGTGCGGGGGGCTTCGGCGGAGAGATTTTCGTAGCCGGTGGCGGTAATTAGCGCATCGTCCTCGATGCGGACGCCGATGTTCCACCACTTGGGGTCGCAGGGCGAGCCGGCGGGGATGTAGATGCCGGGCTCGACGGTGATGACGTTGCCGGCCATCAGCGGGCCGTAGCTGCCCCGGTCGTGCACGTCGAGGCCGAGGTAATGGCTGGCGCCGTGCGGGTAGTACTTGCGCAGCTCGTCCTTCTTCTTGATGATGCCGAGCTTGATGAGGCCGGCGGCTACCACGTCCTGCGTGGCTTTGTTGGGCGCGTTGAACTCAGCGCCGGGGCGGCAGGCAGCAAATCCGGCTTCCTGGGCAGCCAGCACCAGTTCGTAAATCTGGCGCTGGGCCGGACTGAACGTGCCCGACGGCGGCACCGTGCGCGTGACGTCGGCGGAGTAGCCGTGGTACTCGGCGCCGCAATCCATGAGCACCATATCGTTATCGAGGCGCAGGCGGTCATCGGTTTCGTAGTGCAGGATGCAGGCATTGGCCCCGCCGCCCACGATGCTGGGGTAGCCCTGGAACTCGGCCCCGTAGCGACGGTACACGTATTCGTGCAGGCCCTGCACTTCCATTTCGCCCATTTCGGGGCGCAGCAGCTTCATCACCTCGCGCTGGCCCATGGCGCTGATGCGGACGGCACGGCGCAGCAGGGCCAGTTCCTCGGGGGTTTTGATGGCCCGCAGCTCGTCGAGCTTTTCGCCCAGCGTGCTGTCGTCGAAGCGGCCGGGTGGGTGCGCGTCGATGGCGGCCCGGCGGGCGGCATCGCTGGTAGCGGCCAGATAGGCTTTTATTAGCGGAGCAGTGCCCAGGGCTGGGTTTTCTTTCACCTGGCCGGTGAGGTAGTCCGTCACACGCTTGGCATTGCGAATGCCATTGCGGCGGATAATATTGTTAAAAGCGGCGACGGCGGGGTTGTAGTCGGCGGGCACGCCGGCCTGCTGACGGAAGGTGGCTATCAGGTTGTGGAGGTCGGCGGAGTTGGCGAAGTCGTCGCGGGTGTCGGCCGGCAGGTCAGTGACGAGGACATGCTCGAAATCGGCCCACTTGATGCCGGCGTCGGCAAAATCTTTATTATCGGCGGCAAATTGCAGGGCCAGCTGGAACTTGGCCCCACCAGCGCCGAGGCGGCGGCCGGTCCACTGCTCACGGGCGGGGTTGCGCGGCTGGGTGAACAGCGCTTCGGTTACGCCGGCCTGCCCGCCCACGGTGCGCGGCTCCTTGAACAGGAGCAGCACGGCATCGGGCTCCTCGTAGCCGGTAAGGTAGTGAAAATCGGGGTTCTGGTGGTAGACGTAGTCCACGTCGTTGGCCCGGTTGCGTACGGGCGCGGCAAATACTACGGCCACGCCGTGCGGCGGCAGCTGCGCCCGTAGCAGCTCGCGGCGCTGCTTGTGGAAGGCGGGCGTCAGGAAATCCGTTGGGCGGGCAGGCACCGGGGCTTCTGTTATCGGCTCGGGGATGGAAGCGGGGGTTTGGGCGGCAGCCGTGAAACCGGCCAGCACCAACCCACCACCAATGAGTACTTGCGCAGTTTGCCGCAACGGGCGTGGCGACTGTAGAAAGGAAAGAAACCGGGACCGCATCAGCGTCAGGCGTTAAGGGTAAATCAAGCAATGGTGCAAGGTAGCCGCCAACAGACAAAGCCAGCGCCGATACAGTTGCCTGAGAGGCAAACATATCGGCGCTGGCTTTTCGAGTAAATAGTATCAGGTATCGAGTAATTAGGCTGGTTCTGCTAATTACTCAATACTTTCTACTCAATACCGGAATCTAGTAAACGATGAAGCCCTGCTCCTTGGCCTTCTTCAGGACCGACATGATGCCGTTCTTGTTGATGGTGCGGATGGTGGAGGTAGCTACTTTCAGGGTCACCCAGGCGTCTTGCTCGGGGATGTAGAAGCGCTTTTTCTGCAGGTTCGGATAGAACTTGCGCTTGGTCTTGTTGTTAGCGTGCGAAACGTTGTTACCAACGCGGGTACGCTTGCCGGTCAAATCACAAACACGGGCCATGATATCGGAGGATTAAGAAATTACTAAAGCAGGGAAACGGGCCGCAAATATCGGCAAAAGTCTGGCATTCACCAAACACACCACCCTTATTTCTGGTCAGAAGCGCCCTGAACGCCTGGTTTGGCCCGAAAATTCCAGGGGCAATGGCGGCAGCCGCTCTGGCAGCAGCTGCCCCGGCGGCGGTGGTACTGCTCGGTGAAGACGAGGTAGCCCTCGGGCGTGTAGTAAAAATCGCCGGGCTGGAGCGGCTGGGGAACGGGCGTGGACATATTGCGGAATCAAAGTTACGGCCAGCGGCGTTGGAGCACATTCGGGTGATAACTTGTTGTTATTATCCCAAAGCCTTTTATCCTATGAAAGCACCTTTTTCGGTTGCGCTGCTGCTGGTTGGCGGAATGCTGGGGCAGCCCCACTTTGCGGCGGCCCAGGCTCCCGTTGTATTAACGGCGGCCACGGCCCCGGCGGGGGTGCGCCCGGCCCTGGCCCGCGAAGAAACGGCCTTGGCCGACCCGGTGCGAGAGGCATTGCGGACGCTGCCCCAGGCCAAGAAGAAGTTTCTGGCCGGCCTGCCCAACGGCGACCAGTTCCTGCTTTCCGTGCGGGTAATTGCCACCGACACCAGCTTCCGGCAGGTTTCGGCGCGGGTGCTGGGCTGGCACGGCACCACGGTGCAGGCCCTGCTGCTGCCCGGCGCCGCCGACTCGGCCGCGCCCACCGAGCCCACGCCCGTGAGCTTCCCCGAAACCGCCGTGGTGGACTGGCTGCTGCTGCGCGCCAGCGGCCGCGAAGAAGGCAACTACGTGGGCCGCTACACCGACACGGCCCGCCAAATGGAAGGCCTGCGCCTGCGCTAAACGGCGGGCAGCTCGGCCACGCATTCAATTTCGACCAGCGCATCGAGTGGCAGCCGCGAAACTTCGACAGTGGTGCGGGCCGGCCGGTGCTCGCCAAATATGGCTGCGTACACGGCATTCATGCGACTGAAATCGGCGAAATTCTTCAGGAAAACGATTGTTTTCACCACGTTGGCCAAGCTCAGGCCGCGGCTGGATAACACGGTATTCAGGTTGGCCAGGGCCTGGCGGGTTTGGTCTTCGATGTTGTCGGCCTCGATGCGCATGCTGGCGGGCACCAGCGGCGTCTGGCCCGAGCAGAAGACGAGGCCGCCCGCCACAATGGCCTGGGCGTAGGGCCCCACGGCCTGGGGGGCATCGGGGTGGTGCAGGGTTTCCATGTGCTGAGGTGCTGAGGTGATATGATGGCAATCGGGAGCGCGGCTGCTTTGTTTGTAATTTTGAACGGTTCATCGTTCTCACCACTCCCACCCTGCTTATGTCCGCCTCCCCCACCGCCACTTCCAGCCGCGCCGAGCAGCTCATGCAGCTCGAAGACCAGTACGGCGCCCACAACTACCACCCCTTGCCCGTGGTGCTGACCAAGGGCGAAGGCGTGCACCTCTGGGACGTGGACGGCAAGCATTATTACGATTTTCTCTCGGCTTACTCGGCCGTGAACCAGGGGCACTGTCACCCGCGTATTATCGGAGCGCTCACCAAGCAGGCGCAGCAGCTCACGCTCACGTCGCGGGCTTTTTTCAACGACCAGCTGGGCGCGGCCGAAAAGCAGCTGTGCGAGCTGTTTGGCTACGATAAGGCCTTGCTGATGAACTCCGGGGCCGAGGCCGTGGAAACGGCGCTGAAGCTGGCCCGCAAGTGGGGCTACCAGGAAAAAGGCATTGCCCCGAACATGGCCCGCATCATTGTGGCCGAGCACAACTTCCACGGGCGCACCACGGGCATCATTTCCTTCAGCACCGACGGCGACAGCACGGGCGGCTTCGGGCCCTACATGCCGGGCTACCAGGTGGTGCCGTATGATGATTTGGAGGCGCTGGAAGAGGCCGTGAAGGAGCCGCACGTCTGCGCGTTTCTGGTGGAGCCCATCCAGGGCGAAGCAGGCGTAATGGTGCCCTCGGAGGGGTATCTGAAGAAGGCAGCCGCCATTTGCCAGGCGCACAACGTGCTGTTTATTGCCGATGAAATCCAGACCGGGCTGGGCCGCACGGGCCGGATGCTGGCCTGCGACTACGAGGGCGTGGACCCCGATATTCTGGTGCTGGGCAAGGCCCTGAGCGGCGGCGTACTGCCAGTGTCGGCGGTGCTGGCCAATGACATTATCATGCTCACGATTCAGCCCGGGCAGCACGGCTCCACTTTCGGCGGCAACCCGCTGGCCTGCGCCGTGATGCGGGCCGCGCTGGACGTATTGCAGGAAGAAAAGCTGGTTGAAAACGCTTTTGCGCTGGGCGAAATCTTCCGTGAGCGGATGCGCCAAGTCCAGGCCAAGCGCCCCGAAGTGGTGGACCTGGTGCGCGGCAAAGGCCTGCTGAACGCGGTGGTCATCGTGCCCGCTGAGGACGGCCGCACCGCCTGGGACGTGTGCGTGACCCTGATGGAGCGCGGCGTGCTGGCCAAGCCCACGCACGGCGACATCATCCGCTTCGCCCCGCCGCTGGTGATTACCGAAGAGCAGCTGCACGCGGCCTGCGACGTGATTGAAGAGGTTATTCTGGCCTTCTAAGCGCAAGGTTTCGCGAGGTCAAAAGAGGTTTCGCGAAGTTTGCCTTTTTGTTGATTCGAATCGCCCACTTACCTTGCGAAACCTCCTTTAACCTTGCGAAACCTTGCGTTATCGTACTGGGAGCACCAGTCCTTTTTCGGTCCGGCCGATGTGGCCATCATCGGCGCGGGGCTGGTGGGGCTCACGGCGGCGCTGTACCTGAAGCAGCGCCGGCCCGCCTGGCGCGTGGTGGTGCTGGAACGCGGCCCGCTGCCCAGCGGCGCATCCACCAAAAATGCGGGCTTTGCCTGTTTTGGGTCGATTTCGGAATTGATTGAGCAGGAAAAGCGCGGCGACCTGCAGGCCGTGGTGGCGGCGCGCTACACCGGCCTGGCCCGGCTGCGCGAGCTGCTGAGCGATGCCGCGCTGGGCTACCAGCCGGTGGGCGGCTACGAGCTGTTCCGGCACGAAGAAGGCGCGCTGGCGACCGAATGCCGCGATAAAATCGACTATTTCAACGCCCTGCTGGCCCCGGTGGTGGGCCAGGCCCGCACCTTCCGCGACGCGAGCGACGAGGCCGGCCGCTTCGGCCTCCGGGGCGTGGGCACGCTGCTGAAGAACGAGTGCGAAGGCAGCCTCGACGCCGGCCGCATGATGCGCGCCCTGCTGGCCCGCACCTGGGCCGCCGATGTGCCCGTGCTCACCAATTGCGCGGTGGAGGCCGTGGAAACCTCGGCAGACGGCCAGCTGGTGAAGCTGGCCAACGGCGCCGCCGTGGCGGCCGGTCAGGTGCTGCTGGCCACCAATGCCTTCGCCACCGAACTGGCCCCCAGCCTGGCCGTGACGCCCGGCCGGGGCCAGGTGCTCGTGACCGAGCCGCTGCCCGACGTGGCCTTGCCCGGCACTTTTCACTACGACCACGGCTACGCCTACTTCCGCCAATTGCCCGACCACCGCATCCTGCTCGGCGGGGGCCGCAACCTCGATTTTGCCGTTGAAGCTACCACCGCGCCCGGCATCACGCAGCCCGTGCAGCAATACCTGGAAAACCTGCTGCACGACGTCATCCTGCCCGGCCAGCGGCCTCGCATCGACTACCGCTGGAGCGGGGTAATGGGCTTCGGGCCGGCCCTGGCGCCCATCATCGACTGGGTGCGGCCGGGGGTGCTGGCCGCCGTGCGCTGCAACGGCATGGGCGTGGCCCTGGGCGCCGGCACCGGCTGGCAGGCCGCGCAAAAACTGGTCGCCGGGTAGCGGAAACCGGTTAATATTCGTACAGTTCAGCAACCATTTCTCTTCCGGCTTTTTCTATGCCTTTTGCTACGCGCCTTCGTTTGTTTAATTCTCATTTATTGGCCTTGCTGGTGGTTTGCGCCGGTCTGGCTAGTGGCTGCCAAAGTAGCCGGGCCGGCTTTTCGTTTCAGCCCGCACCGGGCCGGGCGCGGGTGGTGGAAACCACTGGGGCAGCAGCTTTGGAGCCGGACGCACCGATTGTAGCCCAGGAAGCAGCGCCGGCCGTTTCTTCGCCCCGGCCCATGGCTGTGCAGCCGGTGGTCAGGCGGCGGTTGGTGCTGCGGCAGCCGTCGAAACAGGCCGTTGGCGCGCCCGCGGCCAGCACCGTTGTGGCGCGTATTCCGGCTGCAGCGCATCGGCGGGCGCTGCTGGGGCGGCCGCGCGCCACGGCCGAGGCCGGGCTGGGTACCACCGTTTTGGGGATATTGGGTCTGGTGGCGCTGCCCATTGCCCTGATTGGGCTGGCCATTAGCGGCGGTGGGCTGGTGTGGGCCATTGTGGCGGGGGCGGCGGCGCTGGCCGTGCTGGTGGCATACCTCGACCCGTTTGGGCGGCGGTAGGGTTTTCGGCCGAACTTTGCGGCGGCGTTTTGCTTTGTACAGAACGTTTGTTTTCTATTCCTCACGCCCCGGGCGCCCGCCTGACGTTACCCTTATATGCTCCCTACTCACCGCCCCCGCCGCAACCGCAAGTCCGAAGTAATCCGCGATATGGTGCAGGAAACCCGCCTCACCACCCACGATTTTATCTACCCGCTTTTCATCACCGAAGGCCAGAACCAGCAGACGCCCATCAGCTCGATGCCGGGCATTTTCCGCTTCACGGCCGACCGGGTTATTGACGAAGTGGGCGCTTGTGTGGAGCTGGGCATCAACGCCTTCGCACCATTCCCCAACATCAGCGAGGTGCTGAAGGACCGGCTGGCCCGCGAGAGCACCAACCTGGAAGGCCTCTACCTGAAAGCGGTGGCCGACATCAAGCGGCAGTTTCCGGAGGTCGTCATCATGACCGATGTGGCGATGGACCCCTATAGCTCCGACGGCCACGACGGCGTGGTGGACCCCGACTCGGGCGAAATCCTCAACGACGCCAGCCTGGAAATCCTCGGCCAGATGGCCCTGGCCCAGGCCCGCGCCGGCGCCGACATCATCGGGCCGAGCGACATGATGGACGGCCGCGTGGCCTGGATTCGGCGGGTGCTCGACGAGAATGCGTTCAGCCACGTCAGCATCATGAGCTACACGGCCAAGTACGCCTCGGCCTTTTACGGCCCCTTCCGCGACGCACTGGCTTCGGCCCCCAAGCGCGGCGACAAAAAGAGCTACCAGATGAACCCCGCCAACAAGCGCGAAGCCCTGCGCGAGCTGGCCCTCGACGAGGCAGAAGGCGCTGATATGGTGATGATAAAGCCCGCCCTGAGCTACCTCGACATCATTCATTCGGTGAAAGAGCACACCCACCTGCCCGTGACGGCCTACAACGTGAGCGGCGAGTACGCCATGGTGAAAGCCGCCGCCCAAAACGGCTGGCTCGACGGCGAGCGCACCATGATGGAAGTGTTGACCAGCATCAAGCGGGCCGGGGCCGATGCCATCCTGACCTATTTCGCCAAGGAAGCGGCCGCCGTGTTGCGCCGCGGCTAAGCCAAAAGTGGTTCCGGCAGGGCTCGAACCCGCATTGGCTGGTTCGAAGCCAGCTGTCCTATCCATTGAACGACAAAACCAGTAATTCAGACAAATGTATTGGCGGCTGCCGCTTCCCCCATGATTATTCGCCCCGCCACTGCTGCCGACCTGCCCGCCATCCTCGCTCTGGTGCGGCGCGTGGTGCCCCTGATGAACGCCAGCGGCAACTTTCAATGGACCGGGGACTACCCGAACGAAGCTGTTTTCACGTCTGATATCGAACGCAACCACCTTTGGGTGGCCGAGCTCGATGCCGGTGTGGCCGGCGTGGCGGCCCTCACCACCGACCAGGACGAAGAATACGCCCAGGCCGATTGGGACGTAACCGAGCCCGCGCTCGTCACGCACCGCCTGGCCGTAGACCCGGCCACGCAGGGAAAAGGGGTGGCCCTGGCCCTGATGGAGCAAGCCGAAAAACAGGCCGTAGCGCAGGGCCTACGCTTTTTGCGGGTCGATACCAACTCCGAAAACGCCGCCACCCAGCGGCTTTTCCCGAAGCTGGGCTACCGCTTTGCAGGCGAAATCACGCTCGGGTTCCGGCCGGGGCTGCGGTTCTTCTGCTACGAGAAGCGGCTCGGTTAATCCCATCTGCTATGGGCTGTTTACTGAAGGTGATGACAGCGATGTTTCTCACGGCTGGCGCGTTGCTGTGGCTTGTCTTTTTGGGGCAGCTTTATGAGAAAATGGTGCATCCCAATCAGAAAAATCTCAACGGGGAACAATTCTTCCTTATTGGTCTGGTTCTAGCCTTTTTCACCGTAATTATTTGCTTGGGATTGCGCAGCCGCTCAGCCCCCTGATTACGGCTTCGAGCCCGATTACTGCCCAAACGGCCACCGCCCCAGCCGCCGGCTCCAGAGCAGGAACGCGCCCGTGCCCAGCGCCATCATGCCCAGCGCGGCTACCTGGAAATAGAGTTTAAAATGCAGCCCGCCCCACGTCACTTCGGCCGGCGCAATGCTCCAGAACACGAACAGCCACACGACGATGGCCACGATGACGGGCAACGGATACAACGGCATTTTGAACGGCAGGGTCGCCGTGCCGCGCCGCTTCCGAAGCAGCATCAGCCCTACGGCCTGGCCCACAAACTGCACCAGAATGCGCATGGCCAGGATGGCCGAAATCACTTCGCCCAGCCGGAACAGCAGGCTGAACACGAAGCCCACGCCGCCCAGCAGCAGCAGCGACACGTAGGGGAAGTGCTTGGTGGGATGCAGCTTGCCAAACACGGGCAGAAACTCGCCATCGGCCGCCGCCGCGTAGGGGATGCGCGAGTAGCCCAACAGCACCGCGAATAGCGACGCAAACGCCACCAGCAGCACCATGCCCGTGGCTACCGTGGCGGCGGCTGGCCCATACAGCCGCTCCATAAATACGCTGATAATGAACTGCGACTTATCGCCCGCGCCGGCCTGCCAGCTCTGCACTTCCTGCCACGGGATGACGGTGCCCACGCTCCAGTTCAGCAATAGATAAAGCGCCGCGATGCCCAGAATGCTCAGGAAAATGCTGCGCGGAATCACGCGCTGCGGCTCCTTGATTTCGGCCCCCAGGTGGCACACGTTGTAGTAGCCGAGGTAGGAATAGATGGTTTTGACCGCCGACTGGCCCATGGCGGCCGACAGCAGCAGCCCCGGCAGCGCCGTGAAGCCGCCTGCCGGCAAAATATCGACGTGGTGGTTGGGGTGCGTGAGGCCGCCGAAAATCAGCCAGGCCATCAAACTCAGCACGCCCACCCACAGGGCCACGCCCAGCTTGCCAATGTCCTCGATGCGGCGGTAGAGCAGCACAATCAGCAACAAAACCACGGTGCCGGCCACGGCCTTGGGCTGCCACCACTCGGTCATCGGCACGAGGTAGCCGAAGTATTGGGCGAAACCGATGGCCCCCGACGCCAGCACCAGCGGCGACTGAATGAGCGTCTGCCAGACGTAGAGAAACGACATGAACCGGCCCCATTTCTGCTCGCCATACGCCAGTTTGAGGAAGCGGTAGCTGCCGCCGGCTTCGGGGTAGGCCGCGCCCAGCTCGCTCCAAATCAGGCCATCGACCGCCGCCAGGGCCGCGCCCACCAGCCAGGCCAGCAGGAAATTCGGCCCCATGAAGCCCATCACAAGCGGCAGGGTGACAAAGGGGCCGATGCCCACCATGTCAATCATATTTAAAGCAGTAGCTTGAACCAGGCCGAGGCGGCGCTGCAAAGTGGGTGCGGACATGAGGGCGAAAGTAGCCCACACGCGGCAGTGTGCCCCAGCAGACCCGGCCGGACATAACCAGCACGGAAGCCGCACCGTAAAGCCAGACAGGCAGTTCCGTGCTGCCGATGCTGGCCGCCACGGCAGCCAGCCCGACGAAAACATATGTGCACAGAGGCACCCGATGGCCACGCCAGCGCCCACCCGCCTCGACCTTTCCTTTTCGCGTGATGAAAATCCCCTCCCTCTCCGTTTGGCACCAGAAGCTGCTACTGGCCCTGTTGCTGGCCCCGCCCGCCGTTCAGGCCCAGGGCTACATGTCGATGGCGCCCACGATGTTTAGCACCCAACTGAGCTTTTCGGCCGTGACGGCTGGCATCGGCAATGATGCCGCGAGCACCAAATCGTCTAAAACAGCAGGTAGAACCAGCTTATCCTACACGCCGACCCCGGACCTGAAACAAAAAACCGTGCAGGGCTACGTGGACCGGCTCAAAACCAAAAACCCCGCCGCCTCGCAGGCTGTGGCCACCAACTTCGGGCCGGGCAAATACGACTACGGCACCATTTACCAGGGCCTGATAAAGGGCTACAACCTGCGCGACAACGACGCCGTGGACGCCATGACGGCCTATATGGTGCTGGGCTGGATGATAGTGAACAACGTGCAGAACGACCAGGCCGTGACCGCCGCCATGGTGCAGGGCGTGCGCGCCCAGCTGGCCCCGCGCCTGAGCCAGAGCCCGCAGCTGACAACTCCCGGCGCGGCGGCGCAATTAGGCGAAGAGATGAAGCTGCAATTCGTGGTGGTACAAGGCGGCTGGCGGTCCGCTATCAAGGAAAACGCCCTGCCGGCCTACCGGCAGGGGATTGCAGCGCTGCTCAAAAACCAATATGGCCTGGATATGGCCGCCCTCGCGCTCAACGACGCGGGATTTGCCAAAAAATAATACGATTGTCTCCGGCCTGAAGCTGACTAACCGGAAGCATTCATTTTGTTTTTTGATTGCTTGCTTCCGGCATGCTTGCCAGCCCCCGCGCCAACGCCGGGCCGTTTTCCTCCGTACTTGCGAGCCTATGGCCGATTCCAACGCATCCAAGCTTTCCCTTTACGGCGGCATTGCCGCCAACATCGCCATTGCCGTCAGCAAGTTCGTGGCGGCGTATTTCACCGGCTCGTCGGCCATGCTTTCCGAGGCCATTCACTCCCTCGTCGACACCAGCAACAGCGGCCTGCTGCTCTACGGCACCCACCAGAGCCAGCGCCCGCCCGACGCCGAGCACCCCTTCGGCCACAGCAAGGAGCTGTATTTCTGGGGCCTGATTGTGGCCGTGCTCATCTTCGCCATCGGCGGCGGCATGTCGTTTTATGAGGGCATCAAGCACATTCAGCACCCCGAGCCGCTCGAATCGGCGGGCTGGAACTACGTGGTGCTGGGCATTTCCCTCCTCTTCGAAGGCCTTGCCTTTTACCTCTCCATTAAGGCCCTGCTGGCGCAGTCGAGCGCCGATGTCGGCTTCGTGAAGATGCTGCGCACGAGCAAGGACCCGGCGGTGTTTGCCTCCGTCATGGAAAACCTGGCGGCCCTCATCGGCTTGCTGCTGGCCATGGCCGGCGTGTTTTTCGGGCACTTGCTCAACAATCCGTATTACGACGGGGCCGCTTCCATCGCCATTGGCCTGCTGCTGATGCTGGTGGCCGTGTTCCTGGTGAACCGCACCAAGGGCCTGCTGGTGGGCACCGGCGTCGATGCCGCCACGCTGGCCAACCTGGAGCGCATTGCCCGCGCCGAGCCGCGGGTGCGCGACATCCGCTCGCCCCTCACCATGTACCTCGGCCCGAACGACGTGATGCTGGCCCTCGACGTGGACTTTGCCGACGACCTCACCTCGGGCGAAGTGGCCGCCGCCGTCGAGCATTTGCAGGACGCCATCCGGGTGGAGCACCCCGAGGTAAAGCGCATTTTTATTGAGGCCAAGAACCTGGCGAAAGCCGCCGGGGAGTAGCGCGGACTTTGTGGTCCGCGAGTGGAACCGTTGGACTCGCGGACTGCAAAGTCCGCGCTACAGTAAGCGCCACCTTAACCAAAAGGCAATTTTTCAGGTAAAGGAAGCATGCGCCCGCCACAGCTACCGGGCTGACGCGGGCAGCCGCATGTTCCACGCAGCTTCCTTCTCATGGCAATTCTTACTTCTGAAACCAGCCCATTCCGCTCCTTTTGGTGGGGCGGCTACGAGTGCACCGACCAGCTCAACGCCTTCGGCAACCGGGTCGATTTCCTGCCCCTCACCGGCCATTTGCAGCTGATTGACGAAGATTACGCCGCCCTCGACCCGTTCCAGGTGCGCACCGTGCGCGAGGGCATTCGCTGGGCCCAGATTGAGAAAACGCCCTACCACTACGATTTCAGCACCGTGCAAACCATGCTGGCCGCTGGCCAGCGCCACGGCATCCAGCAGGTCTGGGACCTGTGCCATTTCGGCTTCCCCGACGACCTCACGCCGCTGCACCCCATGTTTGCCCGGCGCTTTGCCGCGCTCTGCCGCGCCTTCGTCGATTTCTACCGCAGCCAGCGGCCCGACGACGTGCTCATCGTCACGCCCATCAACGAAGTCAGCTTCATTTCCTGGCTCGGCGGCGATGCCCGGGGCACCGCGCCCTACTGCAACCACCAGGGCTGGGAAGTGAAATACGGCCTGATGCGCGCCTACATCGAAGGCGCCCATGCCCTGCGCGAAGCCGACCCCAGCATCCGCATGCTCACCACCGAGCCCCTCGTCAGCATCGTGCCCCCGCTGCGGGCTACCTCCCGCGAGCGCCGCGAGGCCGCGGAGGCCCACCGCAACCAGTTCCAGGCCACCGACATCCTCAGCGGCCGCCTGTGCCCCGAGCTGGGCGGCCACCCCGACTTGCTCGACATCGTGGGTTTCAACTATTACTACGACAACCAGTGGCAGCTGCACCCGCACTTCAAGCTGGGCTGGAATGACACCATGCCCGACCCGCGCTGGACGTCGCTGCGCAACCTGCTGCGGGCCGCCTACAAGCGCTACCGCCGCCCCTTCGCCGTCACCGAAACCAGCCACCCCGGCATTGACCGGCCCCTTTGGCTGCGCATGATTGCCGAAGAATGCGCAGCCGTGCTCCGCGAGGGCCTGCCGCTGCAAGGCGTCTGCATCTACCCCATCATCGACCGGCCGGACTGGGACCACCTCGACCAGTGGCACCAGTCCGGCCTCTGGGATGCCGACCTTGGCCGGCCCGGCCCCGCCCGCGTGCTGCACCAGCCCAGCGCCGAAGCCCTGCGCGCAGCGCAGGCGCTGGTAGCCGGGGCCGTGCCCAATCGCCGGCCCCGAAAGGCTTTGGTGCTTTAGCACCGTAGCGCGAACTTTCGCAAACCCGAGTTGCGGAGCAGCATTTTCAGCCGCAAAGCGGCGACACATTGGTAGTTCATTGGAGGGAAATAGCTCCAGAGCCACAAAGCGGTGGCACTTTTCTCAGCGAAAGTGCCGCCGCTTTGTGGCTCTCATCCAACGCATACCGGGTTTTACTACCAACGTATCGCCGCTTTGCGGCTAATAGACCAATCCAAAACGTGGGTTTGCTACGCCCGGCCGACAGCCGTTATGCCCGTACTTTTGGCCTGTGACTGCCACGGCTTACCTGTCTTCGCCCCTTGGTTCCATCGCGCTCATTGGCACCGATGCGGGCCTAAGCGCCGTGAGCTTCCTGGATGATAGTTGCCACGCCGGCCGCCGCCGTACCCGCCTGTTTGCAGGAAGCGCACCGCCAGCTGCAAGCCTATTTTGACCGCGAGCTGCGTGAGTTTACCCTGACCTACGCGCCCGCCTTCGGCACCGATTTCCAGCGGCAGGTGTGGCAGGCGCTCACCGGCATCGGCTATGGCCGCACGGCGTCCTACCTCGACGTGGCCAGGGTGCTGAACAACCCCAAGTCCGTCCGGGCCGTGGGCGCGGCCAATGGCCAGAACCCGCTGGCCATCGTGTGGCCGTGCCACCGCGTCATCGGGGCCGATGGCAGCCTGACGGGCTACGCCGGCGGCATGCACCGCAAGAAGTGGCTGCTGGAATTCGAGCAGTCCACGCGGCAGGGCGGCCTGTTTGGGTGAGGACGTTCTGTTAAATGCAGAAATGCTTAGCCTTGGGTTTACAATTGCTATGCGCCCACCAGTTGAAGCAGCCCTTTATAAATAACATTGTGCTGCCAATACAGCTGCAACACCATGGGAATGTGGTGCCGGCCGGGAATAATGGTATAAGGCGCGGGCTGCCCAATGGCCTTCAGCCTATCCCGAAACCGCCCCGAGCTGCCGCTGATGCTGGGGTACGTTTCCCCGCCGATGTAAAAGATGAACGGCGGCATGCCCGGCTTAATCTTGTAGATAGCCGACTCCGCCTTCCACACCGCCGGGTCTTTGCCGAAGGGCACGAGGTACTGCGCGTCGCCCTCGTACTTCATTTCCTTGAGGTAGCTGTACATATCGAGCCCGGCGGGGTCGTCCATTATCGCGCCGCGCACGGGGTTTTGGGGCAGGCCGTTGGCGGCCAGCAGGGCATCATCGGTGGCCAATAAAGCCGCCAGGCCGCCCCCGGCCGAATGACCCATCACGAACACGCGCTGCGGGTCGCCGCCGTATTGCCTGATGTTGTTCACCGTCCAGGCCAGGGCGCGGGCGCAGTCGGCGGCCTGCTCGGGCACGTGCACCGGCGGGGCCAGGCGGTAGTTGATGAGCACCGCCACCACGCCCTGCCTGGCCAGCCGCCGGCCGATGAAGGTGTAGATGTTCTTGTTCCCGCTCGTCCAGCTGCCGCCGTGAATAAACAGCACCACCGGGTAGCCCACTCCATTTGGCGCCGCTTTTTTGGGCGAAAACACGTCCAGAATGTGCCGCTCCTTATCAAAATCGGGGGCGGTGGCCGGCACGTAGGCCACGTCTTTGGTGCGGTAGCTGGGGCGCGCCATCGCATATTCGCTGGCCAGCACCACTACCAAAACGGCCAGCAGCACGGCCACGGGCGTCAACAACAGGAAACGACGCATGGGGAGGAAAGAAGGGAGGTGGAGCTTAGAACCACCGCTAACCGGCGGGGTGGCCCACGTACGCCCGGCCGCCCACTTCAGTTTGCCGGCCCGTTCACTGAAGGCCGCTCCGCTGCCGTGGCGGCATTGGCTTTATCTTTGTCAGAAACCCCGCCGGGCCGTTTTTAAGGGCCGTCAGGTTTCATCAATTATTTATTTTTCGTCTTCGTGCAGATTTCCGCTTCGTTCAAAACTGTTTCGCAGGCGCTGGCCGCCGTGCTGCTGCTGGGCCTGTTGCTGGCCGCCCCCGCCCAGGCCCAGCGCAAAGGCCACACCACCGTGGCCAACCCCGACGGCAGCCTGGCCACCACCGCGGCCGGCCCGGCCAAGCCCGCCCGCCTGCAACCCCTGTTCGGCGGCCTCACCCCGGCCCAGGCCACCCAAGTTATCGGCGAGGCCCAGCTCAAAGCCATTGCCGCCAGCTTCACTAATAAAGACGAAGCCAGCGCGTTTTTCACCACCAAAGGCTACGATTATCTGCGCGAAAACAAGCCCGACACGGCCACCTACCGCTTCAACCTGGCCTGGCTCCTCAACCCGCAGAATGCCGAAGCCTATCGCGGCTTGGGCATCATCGCCAGCTCCCAGCCCTCGCCCGATGCCGCCATCGGCCTCCTGGCCAAGGGCCTGGCCCTCTCGCCCGGCAGCACCCTGCTCATGAGCGACCTGGGCGCCAGCTACCTCATCCGCTACGGCCAAACCAAGAAGAAAAAAGACCTCACCGCCGGCATGGAGCTCCTGCAGCGCGCAACTGCCGCCGAGCCCACCAACGCCGTGGCCTGGCAGCAGCTGGCCCGCGGCCTCTACTACCAGGAAAAATACCCCGAAGCCTGGGCCGCCGTGCACAAAGGCCAGAGCCTGAGCGTCACCAGCCTCGATTTCGACCTCATCACCGACCTGCTGGCCAAGCTGCCCGACCCCCAGGGCACCTTCAAATAAAGCCGGGGCCACAGACGGATTTCAGCCGTTTGGTCGTTACTCGCCGTATGGGCGGTTTTCCTCACCTTCATTTGAATAGTATGCGGATTCGCGCAATGATTTTTGGCGTGTTGGTGGCGGCCAGCCTTTTCAGCGGCCACGCGGCCATGGCCCAGTATCACTACCAGGTGCGCCACTACAATCACAAGGGGCGGCCCTTCTACCAAGGGCCGCTGCACGTCACGCTGGGCGGCGGCACGGCCTTTTACGACGGCGACCTGGGCCGTAGCCCCGGCAACGATTTTCTGGGGCCCGCCATTAGCCTGGGCGTGCTCTACCGCCTCACCGCGCACCTGCACCTGGGCAGCGAGTTTTCTTACTTCAAGATGGGCGCCCACGACAAAGCCCCGGAGCGCGGCCTGGCCTTCACCAGCACCAACGGCATGGGCACGGTTTTCCTGCGGTTCGATTTGCTGCCCGATGAGTCCATATTCGCGGCCTCGACGGCGGAAGCACCCATCTTTCAGGTGTACGTGCAGGGCGGGGCCGGCCTGCTGCTCTACGACCCACAAGCCTACATCGGCACGGCACGGGCCAACTCCAACACCTCCTTCCTGGCCCCGGAACGCAACGACTACCCGGCCATGGCCGGCGTTGCGCCGGTGGGCCTCGGCTTCGCCGTGCGCCTCACCGACCAGCTGCGCGCCAACCTCGAAGGCAATTACTACTTCACCACCACCGACCAGCTCGACGACATCAACGTGCGCCTCGGCGGGGCTTCCCTCAACAACGACGGCTTTGCCACGCTCATGCTAAAGCTGGATTATTCCATCAAATAAGCGGTTCGTAATTAGCCCAAAAAAGAGCACCTATTCTTTCACGAAGCGCTGACGGAAGGTTTGCTGCCCGTCGCTCACGCGGATGAGGTACATGCCCTTGGCGAGGCTGCTCACGTCGAGCGTGCCGTTGCCGTTGTAGCGGGCCGTGCCAACGGCTGCCCCGCGAACATCGGTCACGCGCACACTGCTGATTTCGGCATCGCCGCCCAGCATCGGGTGCAGTTCGTTGGTAGCAGGCACCGGATACAGGCTGAGGGCATGGGCGGCATCGGCCAAAGCGCCGGAGAGGCTGGCGTTGGCGGCCGGGCTGCTGGTGCTGCCGGTGCCGGTGTTGGCAACGAGGGCCGCGCCGGTGGTCACGCCCACGGCATTCCAGGCATTGGTCACGGCCGTTACCTGGGTCGAACCCATACCGTACAGGTCGGTAGCGGCCTGGATGGAGTAGGTGCGCGCCTGCTCATAAGTCGAGCTGGCCACCATGTACACGTCTTCCATGCGGAAGGTGATTTTGGCCGCGGCGTTGATGCCAATGCCGGGCACGGTGTAGGCCACGCCCTTCTCGTTGGTGCCCGACTTACCCACCGAAATCAGGTAGTACCAGTAGTTAATCACGCCGGAGTTGGTGTGCACCCCGCCGTTGTCGGAGGTGCCGGTGTACCAGTTGATGCCCTTGTAGTAGTCGGGCTGGCCCTGCGATTTGGGGGCGCTCATGGAGCGCAAGGCCGCCTGCTGCTTGTCGATTTCCTCGCCAATCAGCCAGGTGCTTTTTACTTTGGCCCCGCTGGAAGTCACGCCCAGGGTGGTCACGGCATAATCCTCGATGCTGGCACCCCAGATGTCGGAGAGGCCTTCGTTCATGGCGCCCGACTCGTTGGAATAAGTCTGGTTGGCCGGATTCTCACACACGGCGTGGCCGATTTCGTGGCCGCATACGTCCATGGCTGTCAGCGGGCGGAAGCGGGTGGCCCCGGCGTTGTAGGTCATGCGCGTGCCGTCCCAGAACGCATTTTCGTAGCTGCGGCTGTAGTGCACGTAGCTTTTGATGCTGGCCCCGGCGTTGTCGTAGGAGTTGCGGGCGTGCACGTTTTTCCAGTAGTCGTAGGTGCACTGGGCGCCCAGGTGGGCATCGCCGGCTACGTTGTCGAAGTTGGCGTTGTTGTATTCGGCGGCGGTCCAGTAGTTGTCGGCATCAATGAAATCGACGGCCCGGTTGTACTGGGTGCCCTTCTTCATGTTGTAGGTCTGGATGCCACTGCCGCGCGTGGTTTCGCGCAGGAAGTAGCCGCCCGTGGTGGTGCCGTCGGCCACGAAGCGGGTGCCGCTGTAGGCCGTAGCGAAGGTGCCCGTAGCGCCCGCGTGCTTGATGATGTTGTCCTGCAACACCACCTCGCCGGTTCTGGCGTCCACGTAGATGTAGGCGCGGCTCACCGGCTCCTGGGCGTAGATGTCGAATTTCCAGGCCAGCACCGGCTGGTCCTTGGCGCTGCCTTTGGTGGCCAGCTCATTGCGCACAATCACCAGCTCGCCCTGGGGGTAGTAGGTGGCAGCCGAATTGTTGGTTTCCTGCTTCAGGCCGGCTTCTTCGCCTAGGTCCTGCCACATGTATGTGGTGGCGCCCGCAGCCCACATGGGCCAGCGCGCGTTTCAGGGCCGCCGAGGCACTCAGGAAGGCGTAGTATCGAAATCAACAAGTTTCTCGAAATCGCCGCTGATGCTCTCAATCGTGCCTGCCCTGGCGGCAATTATGAATTTCGCATTTAATAAGATGAAACATACTTATTAAATGCGAATAAACTTACTTATTGCTGAAAATTTTATTACAAATACCCAAATTGCACACACCACGGGCAAAATAAACTGCATTCACGCAACTCGAATCCGCCTTTAAACATGAACATCAGGTGAGCGGCTCAATCGGTCCGTTTTTTGCTAACGGGGTTTCTCGCTGAGATAGTCGGCGGCCAGCGTGGCCAGGGTTTTTACGCCCAACGTCAGGCCGCTTTCATCGATGCGAAAACCGGCCGTGTGGTGGTCGGCCGTGGTGGCGGGGTCCTGGCCTTTGGCCATGCCGCCCACGAACAGAAACAGGCCGGGCACCTTCTCCTGGTAAAAGGAAAAGTCTTCGGCGCCGGTCACGGCCTTGATTTCGCGGACGTGGGCCGGGCCGGCCGCGGCCTGCAGCGTGGGCAGCATCCGGGCCGTGAGGGCGGGGTCGTTGGTGGTCACGGGCACGTAAGGGTCGATGGTGACGTCGGCCGTGGCGCCGGCGCTTTCGGCAATGTTGGTGGCAATGCGGCGGATGGAAGCCCATATTTGCTTCTGCACCTCCGGGTTCAGGGCCCGGATGGTGCCCGACATCTCCACATCGGGCGGGATGACGTTGTAGCGCACGCCGCCGTTGATGGTGCCGACCGTGACCACGGCGGCGTCGTCAATCAGCTTCACCTGCCGGCTCACGATGGTTTGCAGGCCCATAATAATCTGGGCGGCCGTCACCACGGGGTCCACGCTGTTCCAGGGGTAGGCCCCGTGCGAGCCCTTGCCATGCACTTTGATGGTGAACCGGTCAGACGAGGCCATTTCGCCGCCGGGGCGGTAGGCCAGGTTACCCACCTCGGTTTGGGCGTTGATGTGCACGCCGAACACGGCATCCACCTTGGGTTTGTCGAGCACGCCTTCCTTCACCATGAGCCTGGCGCCGCCTTCCACACCGGGCAGCGAGCCTTCCTCGGCGGGTTGGAAAATAAACTTCACGGTGCCGGGCAGGTCGTTTTTCACCTGACTCAGCACCTCGGCAGCGCCCATGAGCATGGCTACGTGGGTGTCGTGGCCGCAGGCGTGCATCACGCCCACGGACTGGCCCAGGTAGGTGGTCGTGACTTTGGAAGCAAAGGGCAGGCCGCTGGTTTCGGTGAGGGGCAGGCCGTCCATATCGGCGCGCAGGGCCACCACGGGGCCGGGCTTGCCGCCGCGCAGAATGCCCACCACGCCGGTGCGGCCCACGCCGGTCTGCACCTCCAGGCCCAGTTTTTTGAGGTGCGCGGCGATGAGGCCGGCCGTGCGGGTTTCCTGGTTGCCCAGCTCGGGGTGCTCGTGAATGTCGCGCCGCCAGGCGATGACCTTGCTTTCTTCCTGGGTGGCCAGTTGGGCGATGCGGGCATCGAGGGCGGCGTTTTGGGCCTGGACCGGGCTGGCCAGTAGCAGGGCCAGGCCAGTTGAAAAAGCGGGGATATAATTGCGCATGAAGAAAAAGTAGGGTGCGAATGATTTCGGCGCGGCACATTTTGGCCGGTTAGCAATGTTACGCCAGCGTTGCTGACTAGCGCGCTACTGTTCAGCCTCTGATGTATTTTTGTGCTTTATAATTTGTTAATTCTCCGATTGCTTCTATCTCGTGGCCACACTCCTCAAACCTCTTGACTTCCCCCAAACTGCCAGCCGGTCACGGGAAAATCATTCGGAAACGCAGTCCTGGCCCGTGGCCTGGGCGCAGCCGGGCTTTCGCCTGCGGCTGGGGCTGGTGGTGGCATTGCTGCTGAGCCTGCTGCCGGTAGTGCCCGGGTTTTACCACTTCATTCAGGCGCGGCCCGGCCGGCTGCTGGCCGACCCCCTGCTGGCGCTGCTGCCGGTGCACGACGTGTCGGTGCCCACCTTCACGCTGATTTATGGCGCCATCGCGGCCACGCTGGTCTACCTGCTGCCCCGGCCGCAGCTGCTGCTACGGGCCTTCTGGGCCTATTATTTCCTGCAATTGCTGCGCATGGGCACGCTGTGGCTGCTGCCGCTGGAGCCCCCCACTACCCTGCTCATCCTGCACGACCCGGTGATGGACCGCATTTTTGAGGTGACCACCCAGCCCATTGTGCGCGACTTGTTTTTCTCGGGCCACACCGCCACCATGATGCTGCTGGCGCTGGCCGGCCGGGGCCGCGCCTGGCGCTGGGTGCTGGGCCTGATGATGGTGGCCGTGGGCCTGCTGGTGCTGGTGCAGCGCGTGCACTACTCCTACGATGTGCTGGCGGCGCCGTTTTTCGGCTGGCTGGCGTATTGGCTGGCGGGCCGGGTGGTGCTTGGTCAGGCGCCCAAGCCGGCCGCCTGATGCCAGGCTAATTCGACCAACTCGTCATTTACCGAACAAACAAAAAGCCCTGCCGGACCGGCAGGGCTTTTTGTTTGGGGCCAATATTCAGCCGGCTATTTTTTGGCTCGGCTGGCCCGCAGACGTTTCAGGCCATACGCCCCACCGGCGGCCAGCAGCAGCGAAACGCCGCCATCAATGGGAGTATCGGTGGGAGTAGTGCCGGGCGTGGGGCCACCCGAGCCGGGCTGGGCCACCGCAGCGGCAGCCGTGAACAGCACGCATCCGACCGTGGCGTAGATGGCGCGTAAGAGAAAGGTTTTTTTCATCAGAAAGGCTATTTGAGGAAAACTGAATAAGAAAACTTCGGCATCAACCCAGACCGGAAAAGCCGGCCTGGGTTGTGTTACCGACCATTTGCTACTCTACCACCACGCGCTTCACTACCTGGGCCGGGCCACCGGTCAGGCGCAGTGAGTACACGCCGGGAGTGAGGCCCGACACATCGAATTGCGACGAGGCACCAGCAGCCGTCACCGTCAGGGTGCGCGTGGATACGAGCTGGCCGAGCTGGTTGTAGAGCTTGGCCGATACGGCGGCGCGGCCCATTTCGGCGGGCAGCATCAGCGTGAAGCTGGCATGGGCCGGGTTGGGGTAAAGCTGCACCATGTCGGCCAGGGCGGCGGCCGTGGTGGCCGTGGGGCTCAGGGCCGGGCCGAAGTACAGGCTGAACCGACCAGCCAGCGACGTTACCTGCGTGGTGAACGTGTAAGTAGGCTGCTGGGCCAGGTTGATGCGCGCCCCGGTCTGGGTATCGAGCAGGAACACCTGGTTGGTGCCGCCGAAGTTCAGCAGGTCCACCGCGTTCAGGGTGTAGGTGCCGGCCACGGGCAGGCCCACGTTCAGGGGTACCGTGACGGGCGCCGTGGCGAGGGGCATCAGGCCATTAATCGACAGCTCGTCGCCGGCAATGATGCTGCTCAGGTTCAGGCCCGTGGAGTTGGGAATCTTGTAGGCATCGAAGCGCGGGTCGAAGGCCGCCGTGGCGCCTTGCTCAAAGTATACCGTCGTTTCGTCGATGAGCGGGCTGCTGCTTTGCAGGCGCAGCTTCACCATGGGGCGGGTTTCGGTGGTTTTGTTAAAACTCGGAGTAGCGCCGAAAGTGGTGACGCGGGCCGCGTTATTCAGCGCAAAGCTGCCGGGGGTGCCGGCCGTCGTCACGCGGGTGAAGAATCCCTGCATGGCCGCCACCTGCGGCGTACCCACGCCGTTGACGTAGCTGCGGTACTGGCCTACGTACTGGCCGGTGCTCTGGTACACGTAGATGGCGTCGTCCACGTTGGTGCGCGTCACGCCGGCCGTCTGGCTGAAGTCGACGGGCGACGGGTACGGGTTGCCAAGCAGCTGCCAGCCGCTCTGGGCCAGTGCCCCGCGAGTAAGACTGCCGCGCGTCACCACGCCCGTGTTCAGCGTGCCGGTCAGGTCCACCACCGAGCTGGCCCCGATGTTCACGGTGTAGCCGGTCAGCAAGCCCATGGGGTCGCTGGCCAGGGGCACGAAGAAGCCCTGGTCGAACGCGGCTACCGAGTTGGCGGCCAGGGTCACGCGGCTCTGGTCGTAGCCAAACACGTTCGGGAACGGCGTTACGTTGGCCGGTATCGGGGCCGTGTTGTAGGTGGTGTTGAATATCGGGCTGAAGCCAGCGGTGCCAGTGGTCAGGTCGGCCAGCGTCCCGTTGGTCAGCGGCGAGCTGTAGTGGCGGTAGCCCGCGCCGGCGTTCAAGCTCGGGTCGATGGCGCGCTGCATGGTGGCCGGCCCAACCACGGAGCCGTTGGTATTCACTACCAAGGCAGTGCCAGCGGTCGGCGTCGAGAGCAGGGTCAGCATCTGGCCATTGGCCGTATTCAGGTTGCCATTGGTGAGGGCCAGGGTCTGGGCCACGCGCACGCCGCCGTTGTTCACGGTGAGGCCGGTGGCGTTGTTCACGGTCAGGCTGCGTACCTGAGCAGGCAGGCCCGCGCCGGTGGTCTGGGCTTCGCTGCCGTTGTACACATAGCTGGCATCGGTAGAGTAGCTGCGCGAGCCGGTGAGCTGAACAGCGCCGGTAGCACCCGTGGCAGTGAGGCCATCGGGGTTGCATACGCGTAGCGTGGCGCCGGCTTGCAGCACAAAGCTGCCGGGGCCGGTGATGGGCAGGCAGCTGGTGGCCAGCACGCCCTGGGTGCTCAGCGTGCCACCCGTTTGCACGGTCAGAACGCCATTTACCTGTACGGGGCCATTGAAGGAAGCTACGCCGGTGCTCGTGATGGTCACGTTGTTGTACGTGCCGGCATCAACACCCGTAGCGGTGCTCACCGTCAGGTCAGGGTAGGTAATGGTGTTGGTCGGGCCGCTGGCCGAACCGGTGCCGTTCCAGGGCGTTTGCACGTAAGGGAAGGCGGCGCGGAAAGTTGTGTCATTGGCTTCTACGCCGCTGGTGAAAGTCACTTGCCCGAGCAAGGCGGGCGTTACCGGCGAGGGGCTGGTGGGCGTGTAGTCATCAAACCACAAGCCAATAGCAGCCAGCACGAGGCCACCGGCAGCTTTTAGCTCAATCTGGTCCACGGCATCCTCCAGGCGGCGGCCGTTGGGGAAGCCGTCCATGTTGGGGATGCGCTGCAGCAAGGTAGGCCGGGCGGTGAAGCGCGGGTCGGTGAGGCCCAGCACGGCGGCTTTCAACAAGCCCTGGTTGCTGAAATCAGCCGAGTTGCGCGGGGTGGCGGGCACGGCCATGTTCAGGCGCAGCATGTCGCCACCGGGGTTGGCACGGCCCCCAGCCTGCAACGGCAGGAAGTTGTTGATGAACGGCTTGCCGGCCGTGAGCGGGTTGCCG
Organism: Hymenobacter terricola; assembly: GCF_017921975.2. Classification (GTDB taxonomy): domain Bacteria; phylum Bacteroidota; class Bacteroidia; order Cytophagales; family Hymenobacteraceae; genus Hymenobacter; species Hymenobacter terricola. Next base: position 49,387 of record NZ_JAGEMO020000047.1, on the reverse strand, counting down.
GGCGTTTTGCCCGTGGCCAGCTGGTAAGGAATCAGGTTCGGCACGCCGGTGTGGAAGATGGGCTTCACGTCCACCGAGCGGGGCTTGCCAGCCACCAGCAGGTATTCGCCAAAGCCGCCCTGCGCAATGGGGGCCAGCGCCGTGCCAGCCACGTTGGGGCTGCCGGCCAGGCCGGAAAGGCCCGAAGCCTGGTTGCGGAAGTCGAAACCCGTGAAGGCATTGCCGCCCAGGGCCGGCTGCCCGGCCAGCGATTTGGTCTGGATGCGCAGCGCATTCAGGGCCGGCACGGCCTCACCGTAGAAGGTTTGGCCGTTGGCCTTGGGTGCGGCCGGAGCCACGGGCGTGTTGTCGGCCATGTACAGGTCCACTTCAGGGTTCGAGAGGTAGTCGTCGGTCACGGCGGCTTCGGCGTAGGGCGTGGTCGCGTTCCAGGCATCTTTGCCCCCGATGGGGTTAATCACCTCGTTGGTGAGCGGCATGCCCAGGCGCGATACCTGCACGTAGCCACCGCTGGCGCCCTCGCCCGTACCGGTGCTGAAGGTGCGCATCTGCGGCCGGCTGGCCGAGGCCCACACGCCAATCACGTAGTTGGGGTCAAGAATGTTGGTGGCTGCCGTCACTGGCTGACCAGTTTTTTGCAGCGTCGCAATCGGAATATTCAGCGCGATGGTGTGGCAGTTCTTGCGCGAGAGGCCATCGGTGGCCGAGCCGGGCCGCAGGCCGGCCAGGTCGAAAATAGCGCCCAGGTCGGCGAAGAACGGGTCATCGGCCGGGCCGCAGTATATCTGTTCGCCGCCGCCGCCCGTGGCCGGCGTAATGGCCGCCGTCCGCAGCGATTCATACGGCGCGGCTTGGTTCAAGCCGGCAGCACCGTTGATGGAGCGCGGTCCGATGTTGTTGGGCGGCACAACGCCGCTGGCCACGATGGTGGAAAACGTGGCGCCACCGTCCGTGCTTTTCTCGCAGAGGTAGGTGGTTTTCAGGTTTTGCTGGCCCAGCCGGATGTTGAAGAACGTGCTCGGGTCCTGGTTGGTGCGCGTGAAGGTGAACCGGTAGGTGATGTCGTCGCCGGCCGTCGTGCTCTTGTTCTTCACGTGCACTTCGTAGCGAATATTCTCACCGAACGTCGAATAGTTCGGCCCGCCCTGGGGCAGCTCGAAGGGAATATAGTTGGCGATGATGTTAATCCGGGTGCTGTCGTTGGGGTCGCGGAAGGCGTACAGGTCGGTGTTGTCGGCCAGCGGGTCTTCGGAAATCAGCGGGGCCTCGCGGTGCGAGGAAGCCTCCAGGGGAGTGTGCCGCACCTGGCCCCACAGGGCGAGGCCAACGGCCGCCGTGGCCGCCACGGCGGGCAGCATCACGAATTTACGTAAACGTTTAAAAGTCATTTGCTTCGGACGATTCTAGGTTGAGAAATTGAGTTAGCGCTTCACGGCATAGCCTTCCCAGGGAGCGGCCACGTAGGGGAACGTGGCGCTGAAGGGCAAGTCGTTGTGCTCCACCCCGGTCGAGAAGTTGAGCACGCCTTTCAGGCGCGGCGTCACCGGCGAAGTGCTGGCAGTCGTGTAGTCGTCGTACCACAGGCCGATGGCGGCCAGCGCCGCGCCGCTCACCGCTTGTAACTCAATTTTCACCACGTCGTCCTCCAACCGGCGGCCGTTGGGGAAGCCGTCCATGTTGGGGATGTTCTGGACGGTGGTGTTGCCGTTGAAGCGCGCATCCGTCAGGCCCAGCACGGCAGCGGCAAACAGGCCTTCGTTGCTGAAATCAGGCGAGTTGCGGGGCGTGGCGGGCACGGCCATGTTCAGGCGCAGCATGTCGCCGCCGGGGTTGCTGCCGCTCAGGGGCAGGAAGTTGTTCACAAACGGCTTGCCAGCCGCCAGCGGGTTGCCGGCCTTGCCAGTAGCCAGCTGGTAGGGAATCAAATTCGGCACGCCAGTGTGGAAAATAGGCTTGATATCCACCGAGCGCGGCTTGCCCGATACCAGCAAATAGTTGCCAAACGCGGCGTCGTCGAGGGCCGTACCGGCCACGGCCGAGCTGCCTTTGAGCGGAAATAAGCCCGACGCCTGGTTGCGGAAGTCGAAGCCCCCAGCAGGTAAACCGGGCTGGCCAGCCAAGGACTTGGTTTGCACGCGCAGCGCATTCAGGGCCGGCACGGCCTCGCCGTAGAAGGTTTGGCCGTTGGCCTTGGGCGCAGCCGGGGCTACCGGCGTGTTATCGGCCATGTAGAGGCCCAACTCGGGGTTCGAGAGGTAGTCGTCGGTGATGGCGGCTTCGGCGTAGGGCGTGGTGCGGTTCCAGGCGTCCTTGCTGCCCACGGGGTTGATGGCTTCATTCAGCAGCGGCATGCCCAGGCGCGACACTTGCACGTAGCTGGTATTCACGGTGGTAGCACCAGTGCCGCCCGTGGCGCTCAGCGTGCGGATGCTGGGGCGGCTGGCCGAAGCCCACACGCCAATCACGTAATCCGCATCGAGGATGCCGCCGGGTGCGGGCAGGCCCTGTCCCGTCTTTTGCAGGGTGGCAATCGGAATAGTCAGCGCGATGGAATGCACGTTGTATTTACCGAGGCCGTCGCGGGCTCCCTGGTTCACGCGGAAACCGGCGAGGTCAAACGTAGCGCCCAGGTCCACGAAAAACGGGTCGTCGGAAGGACCACAAAATATCTGTTCGCCGCCGCCGCCGGTGGCGGTCATCACGGCATTCTGGCGCAGGGTGGCGTAGGGCGACGGCTGGTTCAGGCCCGCAGCGCCGTTGATGGAGCGCGGCCCAATGTTGTACACCGGCACCGTGCCGCCCGTTACGATGGTGGTAAAGGTGTTACCACCGTCTGTGCTTTTCTCGCAGAGGTAGGTAGTTTTCAGGTTCTGCTGGCCCAGCCGCACGTTGAAAAACGTGGTCGGGTCCTGGTTGGTGCGGCTGAACGTGAAGCGGTAAGTGATGTCATCACCGGGCGTTGTGCTCTTGTTTTTCACGTGCACCTCGTAGCGAATGTTCTCGCCGAACGTGTAGTAGTTCGGCCCGCCCTGGGGCAGTTGGAACGGGATGTAGTCGGCGATGAGCACGACGCGGTTAGGGTCGTTGGGCGACACGAAGGCGTAGACGTCGGTATTGTCGGCCATGGGGTCGTCGGCAATCATCGGTGCTTCACGGTGGCTACTCGCCTCCAATGGCGTGTGGTGGGCGGTGCTCCACACCGAAAGCCCCGTGACGGCACAGACCCCAAACATCCAATGCAGGGGCTTGCTTAAAAGGTTTTTCATAAGGTTCAGCAAACGAAAAAGTGTAAAAAAAAGGACCAAACAACAAGTATTAAAAAGGAAACAAAATCTTGATTTATAACGACTTAAATATTGCATAGGAATCCAGCAACTAGCATTCGAATAGATTGACGAACGATAGGCGAACTAGCAGTAAGAATAGCAAACGGCCCATTTGGGCGCGGGAATCCAATAGTGCGGACCAGCAAAATCCAACGAGCGTTAAGAGGCTCGTCGTTCGGCACCGCCAGGCTCAACACTGAGCCCATAATCAGCCCCTGGTCAGCAATTAATTTGCGGCCAACAGGCTGGATAGGAAATAGAATATTGAACTACTGCAGGTGCCCTGGCACCGGTCGATAATTATTACGTACCCGATTATGAAATTGGATTTACCAGATGAAACTATTTTGTATTAAATAATTACAATCCTGCTTCCCAGTGGCAACAGGCCTTTTTTGCCCTCAAAATCTACTGACCGGACAACCAAACGAGGAGCTGTAAAACCAAAAAAGGGCTGCTCCCAACGGAGCAGCCCTTTTTTGGCAACTATTCAACTGACCATAGCCTATAAATACTTCTCGTAAATCCCGGCCGCGATTTTCTCCACGAGGCCCTTGGGCACGAAGCTGGTGAGGCCCGCCGACACCTTGTTGAGCACGCCGGGCACGATTTCTGCCTCGCCAGCCAGCAGGCCCTGCACGGCGGCTTCGGCCACGGCTTCGGCGGTCATCGATACTTTGTTGGCGGTGGCTTGCAGCTCGGCGCCCATGCCGGCGCGGTCGGCAAAGTTGGTGGTGGTGGCGCCGGGGCACAGGCAGGAAACCGAGACGTTGGTGGGTTTCAGCTCGTAGCGCAGGCCCCGGCTGAAGCTCAGCAAAAAGGCCTTGCTGGCCGCGTAGAGCGACAACGACGGCACGGCCTGGTAAGCCGCGGTGCTGGATACGTTCAGAATATAGCTTTTGGGTGCTTGGTGCAGGGCCGGCAGCAGGGCGTGGGTGAGGGCCACGGGCAGCGCCATGTTCAGCTGCAACATGTTTTGCTGCTCGGCCAGGCTGAGCTGCTCGAAACGGCCCCAGAGGCCGTAGCCGGCGTTGTTTACCAGCACGGCCAGCTGGTCGGTTTGCGCGGCAGCCCAGGCCGCCACCGTTTCGGCCGCACCGGGCGCAGCCAAATCCAGGGCCAGCACGCGGGCCTGATGCTGGTGCTTCTGCCCTATTTCCAAGGCCAGCGCGGTTAGCTGCGCCTCGGAGCGCGCCACCAGAAGAAGGTCGTAGCCGCGTTGGGCCAACAGGAGCGAGATGGCGCGGCCAATGCCGCGCGAAGCGCCGGTAACGAGGGCGTAAGCCATTTCGGTTATTAGTTATCAGTGAGCAGTTGGCAGTTGGCAATGCGCGGATATTAGCTGGCAGCCATTCGGCGCTGCTAACTGCTCACTGATAACTGATAACTAATTTTCTACTTTACCAGGTGCAGGAAGCGCAGGTAAAATGGCGTGGGGCTGTCCTCGCTTTTGGGCTGGTACTTGCCCGAAATAATGGGCACGTACATCACGCGGCGGCGGCTGGCTTCGCCAATAAGCGGCGACTGGGCCACGCGGTGCCACATGCGGCCGTCGTGCACGGTGAGGTCGCCGGGCTCGGTTTCGATGGCTATTTCGTTGGGGTCGTAGAACACGTCCTTGTAATATTTCTTGCGAAACAGCATCTTGTGCAGGCCCTGGCGGTGGGTGCCGGGAATCACGCGCAGGCCGCCGTTGGTGGCCTTGGTGCCGTCGAGGTGCAGGCCCACGTTCAACATCGGGCCAATGCGCTTGCCGTAGAACACGTCGCGCAGCGAGTCGGTATGCCAGCCCATTTGCGAGAATTCGGAGCCGGCTACGTTCACGTAATGGTTCACCACGAGGCCGTCCTTTTCGTTTTCGCCCACCCGGCCGCCTTCGGCTTCGAGCAGCGGAAAAAGGGCTTTAAACCGGTCGTCCTGCAGCAGCTCATGCAGCACGGGGTTGTGTTGCGAGGCAAAGGCAAACCGCTGCACAATGCGCGAGCCGTCCACGTCGTGGCCGTACTTGATGGGCACACCGTTCACTTTCTCCACGCCCTCGGCCAGCCACTTAGCTTGCACGTCCTGGGTTGCTTTCAGGATTTGCTGAACGTATTCGGGAGAGGCAAAGGGGCGAAAATGAAGAAAGCCGTGTTTGGAGAAAAACGCTCGTTGTTCGGCCGTAAGTGTGGTGCCGAGCGTGAAGCGTGGATAATCAGAGGATAAGGCCATAGCAGAAAAGAGGCGGCCGGCGGGTGCTCCCCGAACGACACACAAAGGTAATACGTCCGGCCCAGCCCTCTGCCAATCGGCAGGCTGACTGGTCCAACGCGGCGGCTATAACCGCGCCGGGGCGCGGGAGTTTTAATTCGCCAAGTACGGAGTGGGCGCGTAAATGGATGATGAAACCCTAGCTGCCGTATCCCCACTGACGATTGGCGGGAGCATTTACCGTACTATTTTCTCCATTTATCACTTCCGCCTGGCCCGGCCAGCCAACGCAGTACCGTAGATTGAAATACAAGCAAGGCAGGTATATTACTGAGTAAGGCTTACTTGCATTTCAGCAAGGCCGATACTAGTAGTAATAGGATGATTTACTATCTCACTGAGACAGAAAGTAAATGTACAGATGTCAGCATATTTCCCGGTAGCGCACACTTGATTGCAATCAGGCCAAATGGGCATTGCAGTAGTTTATACATAGTTGATTAACAGTAGATTTCGGAACTGAGTATGCTAAAAATGCAGTTGGTTCGGGGCCTGCTTGTATATTTCAGCTCTCCTGCCCCACTCACTTGCGCTTGCCATGCCAGAAACCTTGTCTGCCGAAGCCCGCGTGACCCAATTTGCTGAGCGGGTGGCCCGGCGCGACAACCGGCCCTTGCCCGACCCGGCCCGCTTCGAGCCGGCCGGCGTGGGCCAGATTACCGGCCGCCGCGCCCGCGCGTGCCTCGAACGGGCGGGCCTGCTCCGGCACAGCCACCGCCGCTACCACCTCACCCGCTTCGGCGATGACTGCCTGCTGGCTGTGGCCCAGGCTACGGCAGTGCCTGCGCCGCCCGTTGCGGAAGTGGGGAGCGCCACACCACGGCCAGGTTTTCCTTCCCCTATTGCGCCTGCTATGCTCCGGCTGCCCATCAGTTGAAGCGGCCGGCCGCGGCCGGTGCGCGGGCTCAAATAGGGTCATGCGAAGTATTCTTTGGGGATTTCCCCCAAAATTCCCCACCTTCACCCTCGCACACCGCACTTCCTCAATTCCCACCTAATCTCAACGCTCCCCAAAATGGTTTTCACCCCCAGCCCCATGCTTCTGAAGCTGCTCTACACGCGCGGCAGCCTGCACAATTTGCCCCAGGACGCGGGCGTGGCTTTCAGCATTAAAAACCGGCTCGATACCGTCAGTATCACGGGGTTTAAGCAGGTGCAGATTGGTGAGGTGGTGATTCCGGCCGACAAAATCCGGGTCGATTTGGGCAACGGTGAGCTGCGGGCCGCCGCCGACATCAGCGCCGATGGGCAGGCCATTGAGCTGCCCGTGGGCCGCTCGCTGATGATATTGCTTGACACCCCGGCCCTGGCCGAGGGCATGCACCCGGTGCAGGCCTGGTTTTCGACCGATGCTTTTGGCGACCTGCACGTGGAGGTGGAAGACGCCATTGTGGGCGTGGCCAATTCCAAGCCCCGCATTCCGCGCTCCGACGAAGACGACTATTCCGAAGCCGCCATCGCGGCCCGGCAGCGCTTTGCCGAGCAGTTTGCGGGCCAGGAGTTCACCCACCTCAAGCACTACTCCTTCGATGCCCATAAGCTGCAGGGCAACTGCGAGCATTTCATGGGCGTGGCCCAGATTCCGGTGGGCCTGGCCGGCCCGCTCACCGTGAACGGCGAGCACGCGCAGGGCGATTTCCTGATTCCGATGGCCACCACCGAAGGCACGCTGGTGGCGAGCTACAACCGCGGCATGCAAGTGCTCAACCTGTGCGGCGGCGTGAAATGCACCGTCATCGGCGATGCCATGCAGCGGGCCCCGGTGTTTGTGTTCAGCGATGCCCGGGGGGCGCGCGACTTTGGCAAGTGGGTGGAAGACACCATCGACCAGATTCGGCCGCAGGCCGAAAGCACGTCGAGCGTGGCCAAGCTGCAGTACATCGACACGTATTTGAGCAACAAATTCGCCTACCTGCGCTTCAATTTCAGCACCGGCGACGCGGCCGGGCAGAACATGGTGGGCCGCGCCACCTTTGCGGCCTGCTCCTGGATTCTGGAAAACTACAAGGGCCCGAAAGTCGAGCACTTCTACCTCGAATCGAACTTCGCGACGGACAAAAAGGCCTCACAAATCAACGTGATGCGCACCCGCGGCAAGCGCGTGGTGGCCGAGGCCGTGGTGAAGCGCGACGTGCTGATGCAGCGCATGCGCGTGACGCCCGAGCAGTTGGCCTACCACGGGCAGGTAAGCAACGTGGGGGCCTTCATTTCGGGGGCCAACAACAACGGCGCGCACTCGGCCAACGGCATCACGGCCATGTTCATCGCCACCGGTCAGGACGTGGCCAACGTAAGCGAATCTTCGGCCGGCATCCTGTATTCGGAAGTCACGCCAGAGGGCGATTTGTACATCAGCATCACGATTCCCTCGCTCATTGTGGCCACCCACGGCGGCGGCACCGGCCTGGCCACCCAAAACGAATGCCTGCAAATGCTGGGCTGCGTGGGCCGGGGCACGGTGCGAAAGTTTGCCGAAATAGTGGCCGGCGTGGTGCTGGCCGGCGAGCTAAGCCTGGGAGCCGCCATCAGCAGCTCCGACTGGGTGAGCAGCCACGAGCAGTACGGCCGCAACCGGTAAGTGCGCGTGGTGAACCTGCAAATCCGCCGCAATAAACCGTCACGCTCATCTCGCAACATGAATTCCTCTACTAAAATCAAAATCCTGGCGGGGCTGCTGCTTGCGGGGGCCGCCCTCACGCCCGCTGCCCACGCCCAGACCCAACGCGACCTCACCGAAATTGGCATGGACCTCTACCAGCGCGCCAACTCGCCCGATGCCCTGGAGCGCATGCACAAAGACCTGGTGAACGCGCCCGAAGCCTACGTGGTGGCCGTGGACCAGCCCGGCACGCTGGTGCTGCCCAGCAAGCGCCGCATCCGGGTGCCGGCCATCAAGTACAACGTGGCGCTGCACCTGGTCGAAGCGCGGGACTCGACCGGCAGCCACGTGTGGCCACCCGGCAGCCTCGACGGCTTTTACATGGGCCAGGGGGCCGATGCGCGGCATTTCCGCACCTACCTGGTGCGCAACGGCAGCACCAAAAAGGACTTTGTGGAGGTGCTGACTCCTGTCGACGACAGCCCCGTGGTGCTGGGCCTGCAACACGTGTACATCCACGAAGACGCCCAACTCGACCCCGTGCTGCACACCGAAACCAGGAAAGCCCGCACCGAAATTGGCCAGGTGGTATTGGTGGGCGCGGGCGCTACGCCTCAGGAGCCCCTGCGCCCCCTCCAGCTCAACCAAAAGAGCGTGACGCGCCTGTTTGTGCCCCTCGCCAGCCAGGTCGATGCCTATGCTACCAAAGAACACCTTGGCTACACCGACCTGGGCCAGGTGCTGCATCTCGTGGAATACTACAACCGGAACCTGGCCAAGTAGGCATCGGAATAAGGAAAGCACGTTTGCGACCATCGAGGAAGTCCCAGTAGTGGCCAAGGCTGGCACGGTGCTTGAAAATGAGCATCAAACCCCATTGCCGGCCGATGTTATCGTCATTTCGGCCCCCTTATTCCCAGCTTGTTTTTGTTGTCAGTTAGTGAAGCCTTCTCTTTACTTCTTTTTCCTTATGCTAGTGGCCTGCCTGCAGCCCGCCGCCGCCCAAACCTCCCGCGACCAAATCGAAGCACGCGCGCTGTACCGCCAGGCCAACGCCAAGGCGGCCAGTGCCGTCCTGCGGGCCTCGCTGGCGCGGCAGGCATCCGGTTTTTTTGGCGATGGCTCGTTCCAGCCCGGCGCCTTGCGCACGTTTGACGGGCGCTATCGGCCCGTGCCGGGCCTGCGTTTCCACGCCGGCCTGCACGTTATTGAGGCGCAGGATTCCATCGATACCGATTCAACGCACCTCTGGCCCGTGGGCAGCCTGCGCGGTTTCGACCTGGGCGAAGCCGGGGGCGTGGGCACGGCGGCCCTGCGCCGCTTCCGCCCGCGCCTGGTGAAGGAGGGCAGCGCCGGCACCCGCCGCGATTTTGTGGAAGTTCTCACCGCCGTCGATGCCGGCCCCTTGCTGCTGGCCTGGCTTTACACCTCAGGCGCCGACGCTGCGGCCGGGCGCCTTTCCTTCGCCCCTATGCTGCTGGTGGGCCCCGGCAACGAGCCCGAAGAACCCCTGCGCCCCCTCGACCTCAACCAGGCCGCCGTGTTGCGCCTCTTTGGCAAGCGCGCCGACGACATGCGCACCTTCGCCGATACCCAGCACCTGCACTTCGACCAACCCGCCGAAGTAGCCCGCATCATCGACCGCTACAATCGGGTAGCGGTGGTGAAATAGATTCCAGTTAGCAGTGAACCGTTAGCAGCCGTTCAACGGGCTTTAAAAGCTTCGTTGAACGGCTGCTAACGGTTCACTGCTAACTGGAAACTGAAAATCAGTCCATCATGTCCGCCGACTTGGGCGGGTCGGGCACGAAGCCGGGGTTCCAGCTCATCGGGTAGCGCGGGTCCACGTAGGGCAACGCGGCTTCGGTGAGGTAGAGCGGGCGGAAGGTGTCGACCATCACGGCCAGCTCGTGGGTTTCTTTTTTGCCAATGCTGGCCTCCACGGTGCCGGGGTGCGGGCCGTGCGGCAGCCCCGTAGGGTGCCAGGTGAAGGAGGCCAAATCGACCCCTTTGCGCGACATGAAATTACCGGCCACGTAGTACAGCACCTCGTCCGAATCGACGTTGGAGTGGTTGTAGGGCGCCGGAATGCTGAGCGGGTGGTAGTCGAACAGGCGCGGCACGAAGGAGCAGATGACGTAGTTGTGCCCCTCAAACGTTTGGTGCACGGGAGGCGGCTGGTGCAGGCGGCCCGTTATCGGCTCAAAATCGTGGATACTGAAGGCATAGGGGTAGAAATAGCCGTCCCAGCCCACCACGTCGAACGGCGAGTGCGCGTAGGTCAGCTCGTGCATCAGCCCTTCTTTTTTGACGTGCACCACGTAGTCGCCCTCCGGAAATTCGTCGGTAATCAGCTCCGACGGCGGGCGCATGTCGCGCTCACAATAGGGTGAGTGTTCCAGCAATTGACCGAAATGGTTGCGGTAGCGCCGCACGGTTTCCACCGGGCTGAACGACTCGATAATCAGCAGCCGCACCGGCCCTTCCTCAAAGTGCAGCTGGTGGATAACGGTGCGCGGCACCACCACATAATCGCCGGGCTCGAAGGCGACTTTGCCCATCTGGCTCCACAGCTCGCCGCGGCCTTCGTGCACAAAAATCACCTCGTCGGCCTGGGCATTTTTGTAGTAATACTCCATCCGCTTTTCCGTCGGATTGCAAATACTCATGGTCACATCGGCGTTGCCGAGCAGCGTTTGGCGGGCGGCCAAGTAGTCGCCGCCGGTGCTGGTTTGGGCCAGCGTGCGCAGGTGTTCGGGCTGCAGGGGCCGGTCTTTCAGCAGCTTGGGCGCGTAGGGCTTGGGCTCGCCAACGTGCTTGATTTGGGTGGGCGGATGCACATGGTAGAGCAACGACGACACGCCGTGAAACCCCAGCGTGCCCACCAATTGCTCCGAATATAGGGAGCCATCGGGCTGGCGAAACTGGGTGTGTCGCTTACGCGGAATCTGGCCGAGGCGGTGGTAATGAGCCATAAAACAGGGGGGTGGGATTAGCTGCGCTGACTTGCAGATGGGGAGCAGCGAAGGTACGGGCTTCGCCGGCATTACGGGAGAAAACCGGCTCGGCAACCTGCTTCTCTCCATCCCCAAACCACGCCTGAAAACCCTGGCAATAAATAGCCCCGTCTCTGCGCGGATGCGCAAGGCCGGGGCTATTTATTGCCAGGGTTTTCAGGTAATTATCGTGGGCTAAACGACAGATTTTATCACGTAGTATTAGTAAGAGGCAGGTTATGAAATAAGGTTTTGGAGTAGTTATTTGCCCAATAGAGCCAGTTGCGCGGTGCTGTCGCTCACGGCGTGCAGGGCGCGCTGCAATTCCGGGTCTTGCTCGCGGAGCACCGTGTAATAAGGCACCAGCCCATAAGCGCTGCGGGCGATATAGGCCTTGAGCTGGTTGCGCAGCAGTGGCGCGCACCGGCGCACGGCGGCTATGTCCGCGCTCACGCCATCTTGCGCGGCCTGCGCGGCCAGGCTCACCAGCTGTGCATCCGTGATGCGGAAAGTGGCGTTGAACTGCTCGAAGCGCAGGCCCTCCAGCTCGGCTTTGTGGGCCTGGTAGAAATTCAGGGCGAAGGCGCGGGTTACGCCGTGGCTCATCAGCTTGGTGAAATAAGCGGAGTGCGCCAGCGAGTCGCGGGGCACGAATACGTCGGGCATGATGCCGCCGCCGCCGTACACGGTGCGGCCGTGGTCGGTGCGAAACCGCAGCTCTTTGGCAAAGTGAATGCTGTCGGCCGATTGTAGCTCGCCGCGGGCCGAGCGGCCGGTGAGTTCGGCGCTGTATTCAGCGTAGTTGGCACCGTAGGGCTTTTGGATGGAACGGCCGGCCGGCGTGTAGTAGCGGGCAATGGTGAGGCGCAGCTCGCCACCGTCGCTCAGGGCAATGGGCTGCTGCACGAGGCCCTTGCCAAAGGTGCGGCGGCCCACTAGAATGGCCCGGTCGTGGTCCTGCAGGGCACCGGCCACTACTTCGGCGGCCGAAGCGCTGCCTTCGTCCACGAGCACCACCAGGGCACCTTCTTCGAATTCGCCGGCTACTTTGGCGTAGGTCTGCGAGTCGTATTGTTCGCCCTTGCCATCGGTGTACACGATTTTGCGGGAGCCGCCGATGAACTCATCGGCCAGGCGGGTGGCGCGGTCGAGGTAGCCGCCGGGGTTGCCGCGCAGGTCCAGCACAAGGCGGGTGAGGCCCTGGCGGCGCAGGTCGGCCAGGGCGGCCTTAAACTCGTCGTAGGTATTCGAAGCAAAGCGGCTGACCTTGATGTAGCCGGTCTGGTCGTCAATCAAATACGCGGCATCTACCGAAGTGTTGGGGATGCGGCTGCGGGCAATGCTGAGGCTGAGCGGGCGCGGCTGGTGCCGGCGGCGCAGCTCCAGCGCCACACTGGTGCCGCGGGGGCCGCGCATGAGCTCGGTGAGGCGAGCCGTGGTGAGGTGAGCACCCGACACGCGCTTGCCGCCGATGCTCAGAATCTGGTCGCCGGGCTGCACGCCGGCCTGCTCGGCCGGGCCGCCGCTGATGGGGGCCACCACGGTGAGGGTATCGCGAAACAGGTTGAATTCGATGCCGACGCCGTCGTAGTCGCTTTGCAGGAAGGAATCGGTTTTTTCGCGGTCGCGGGCCGGGATGTAGACGGAGTGCGGGTCGAGCTTTTCCAGCATCTGCACCACCGCGTAATCGGCCAGGCCTTCGGTGTCGACGGAGTCGGCGTAGTCGCGGTCCACGTAGCTCAGGATTTCCTTGAAGCGCAGGTAGCCGCGGGCCGTGGCATCGGGATTTTCGGAGGACGGCCGGAACGGATTGTTGGCCACCAGCACCCCGCAACCCATCGCCAGCACCAGCAATATACACTGCCGGAGCCACCCGGCCCGCCACCGTGAGGCAGCAGGCCGGCCTGTTTCCGGGGCGGCGAGCGAAGCAATGAACATGAGTCGGGTAGAATTGCTAGCGAATAGAAATGAAGCAAGTGGAATCCAAAATTATTGAAATTTTCTTAGTTACAATCCTTAATGCATAACAACCACCGTGTTTATTCAATCAATGCAATTAACTAGTTTAAAAAGGCTAATTCAAATTCATATTAGCGGCATATTACAATTATGTTGCGCAATAACTCACTAGTTAAACCGAATCAAATTTATAATTTTATCCAGAACGCCTTGTTCGATTTTCGATAAACCCAGTTGCTTTCCCGGTAAGCGGAATTATTTCTGGCACCAACGGTTGGGCTTGGCGAACTCGGCCTAACTACGGCCAACGGTTGCCTGTGGATTGAGGCCCTTGCCCCTGCCGTATCTTTGCGGCTGGTCGGCGTTGCCGCGCCGTTTCCCCTTCCATACTTTACTCCGGGCACATGAGCCGCATCCTTGCCATCGATTACGGGAACAAGCGCGTGGGGCTGGCCGTCACCGACCCGCTGTGCATGATTGCCTCGCCGCTGGAAACCATTCACAGCAAAGACCTGGTGGCTTATGTGCTGGCTTACCACCAGCGCGAGCCGCTGCGGGCCATTGTGGTGGGCATGCCGCGCACGCTGCTCAACGAGCCCACCGACGTGACCAGCGCCGTGGTGGGGCTGCTGCGCACGTTGCGCCGCGCCCTGCCCGAACTGCCTATTCATGAGCTTGATGAGCGGTTTACTTCGCGCATGGCCCACGCCACCATGCTGGCCGGCGGCCTTGGCCAGAAGGCCCGCCGCGACAAAGCCACGGTGGACCGCATCAGCGCGGCCATCATTCTCCAATCATTCCTTGAATCGCCGATAATGCGGGAGATTTAGTTGCTCGTTATTCGTTGTCAGTTGTCAGGCAGTGCTGTCGGCAACTGACAACGACCGGCCGACAGCAACATCCTAGCAACTGACAACGAACAACTAATACCTGCCATGATTTATTCCATTGTCGCCATTGGCGACCCCGTGCTGAAAGCCAAAGCCAAAAACCTACCCGCCGATTTGCCCGCCGCCGACTTGCAGCAGCTCATCGCCGACATGTTTGAAACCATGTACTACGCCCACGGCGTGGGCCTGGCCGCGCCCCAGATTGGCAAAGGCGTGCGCCTGTTCGTGATGGATTCGGGACCGATGGTGGAGCTGGACGAGGAAGACCTGGCCGAGTTGGAAGAAGGCGAAACGCCCGAGCCACCCATTAAGCGCGCCTTCATCAACCCGGTGATGGTGAGCGAAACCGGCGAAGAATGGGGCTTTGAGGAAGGCTGCCTGAGCATTCCCGGCGTGCGCGAGCTGGTGACGCGCTGCGCCGACATTGTGCTGCGCTACGAGGACGAAAACCGCCAGGTGCACGAGGAAGCATTTTCCGGCATGGCCGCCCGCATCATTCAGCACGAGTACGACCACCTCGAGGGCATTCTGTTCACGGATAAGCTGTCGGGCTTCAAAAAGCAGCTGCTAAAGGGCAAGCTGGCCCGCATCAGCAAGGGCGATGTGAAGCACGACTACCGGATGCGGTTTGCGGGCGACGGCAAGCGACGGTAGCGTGGCGGCCGGGCTGGGTAGCAAGGGGATAATGCGGGAGCGAAACTTGACTTTGCAGTCATCTCCCGTACCTTGTTACCCGTGAGAAAATACGTACTCCTGCTGCTGTTTAGTGTGCCTCTGCTGTTCATTGCCCGCCAGGCGCAGGCGTGGGGGTTCTTCGGGCACCGGCTGCTGAACCGGCTGGCCGTGTACACGCTGCCGCCGGCCATGATTGGCTTTTACAAGGCCAACATTGAGTACCTGACGGTGAATGCCACGCGGCCCGACTCGCGGCGCACGGTGGTGCCCGGCGAGGCGCCCAAGCACTTTCTCGACGTGGACCGCTACGGCGACAGCGCCGCGTACAAGCTGCCCCGCAAGTACGCCGACGCCGTGGCCCGCTACGGCGAGGATTCGCTGCTGCGCCACGGCATTGTGCCCTGGAACGTGGTGAGCATGAAAAACCAGCTCACCGCAGCCTTCAAGGCCAAGGACACCAACCGGATTCTGAGCCTCTCGGCCGACCTGGGGCACTACGTGGCCGATGCCTGCGTGCCGCTGCACACCACGCGCAACTACAACGGCCAGCTCAGCGGGCAGCGCGGCATTCATGGGCTGTGGGAATCGCGCCTGCCCGAGCTGCTGAGCACCGATTACGACCTGTTCACGGGCAAAGCCCAGTACATTGAGCGGCCCAGCGACGCCATTTGGGCGGCCGTCATCCGCTCACACGCCGCCGTGGATTCGGTGCTGCGCTTCGAAAAAGAAGTAACCACCCAATTTCCCGAAGACCAGAAATTTGGCTACGAGCAGCGCGGCAGCCAGACGGTGCGGGCGTATTCGCGCGAGTTCAGCAAGGCCTACCACACCAAGCTGAACGGGCAGGTAGAGCGCCAGATGCGCTACGCGGCGGCCCTCATCGGCGATTTCTGGTTTACGTGCTGGGTTGATGGCGGCTCGCCCGATTTACGCCAGCTCCAATCCAGGCCTTCCGATAAGGAGCAGCAGCGGCTGGCCAGCGAAGCCAAGGAAACGGCCGGCACGCCAGTGGTGAGCGCGCCGGGGCACGATGAGTAGCTTGGCACCTGCTTTAGCTTGTGCGTGCGTGGGGCAGGAAAAATTTATCCATTCATTCCGGCCCAAGCAAAATCCTGTGCTACAATGCTTCGGTGAGGTGGAGCTGGTCAAGGTCGACCACGGCAATGCCGTCTTCGTCCACCTCGTAGGCGCGGATGAAGCGGCGGTTCCACTCAATCTCATCGTGGGTGTAGGAGTTGCGGGAGTGCACGTCCTGAGCAAAAGTGTCGTCGTAGCCTTTGAGCTGGATAAGGATTTCCGCGTCCAGCTGCTCATAATCCAGTTGAGTCAGGTCGTGGAGCGGGCTGTCGGGGGTGATGTCGTGAACCAGCGTCCAGCTGAGGGGAAAAAAGCTGATGGCATCACGCTCCAGCGGCAGCAGGGCGTAGGTTTGGTTGCTGGTGTCGGGGTTTACGGTTTTGAGGAGCACACGGGCCTGCAAGTCAATCAGGATGTTGGAGCGCTGGTTGGCGATGCGGAACTGTAGGGTGGGCGTACCATCGGCCCGACGGCTGATGATGGCCGTGCGGCTGAAATGAATGCGCGCCGAAGGCCGTGAAAATCGCCCGTAGAGCAAGCCGGTGGCCAAAGCAAAGGTGAGCACGCCCACCAGCGCTTCCATACTCGAGACAAAACCCGAGCCGTTGCTACCGGGATAAATGTGGCCGTAGCCCACGGAAGTGAAAGTTTGGATGGAGAAGAACAGCGTGCTGAGAAAGTCCTGCCACCAGCCGCGCGGAGCGAGCACGCCGGGCAGGCTGTCCAGCCCCAGGGCCATGTAAAGGAAGGCAAAAACGATGTTCAGCAAACCAAAAAATGTCACCAACACGCCAAAAAATGGCAGCCAGTTCATCTGGATGAGCCATTGGTAGGGGTCGTGGGTGTGCGGGCCGCCGCGCCGCCGCACGTTGAAGGAGCCGTCGTGGTTGATGGCCCGCTTGGTGCGGCGCGAGAACTTTTCGCCAATGCCGGGGTCGAGGGTAGTGGCCATGTGGGGGGGTGATGAATGGATGAATTGGTGAGTTCAGAGCAACAAATCAAAAGTAGAACGCCTTGGCCTGAAAGTGCGACCTTGCGTACACCGGCCCACTCACAACCCAAAACTTCCCCATGAAAGGCGTTTATTCCCTGCTCCTGCTCACCATTTCCAATTTGTTTATGACGTTTGCCTGGTACGGGCATCTGCACTTGTTTAAAAAAATGGCCTGGTTTGCCAAATTGGGCCTGTTTGGCGTCATCATGGTGAGCTGGGGGCTGGCCCTGTTCGAATACATTTTCCAGGTGCCGGCCAACCGACTGGGGTTTGAGGAAAACGGTGGGCCGTTCAGCCTGTTCCAGCTCAAGGTAATTCAGGAGGTGATTACGCTCACGGTGTTTACGTTGTGCGCGGTGTTTGTTTTCAAAACCGACAAGCTGGGCTGGAACCACGTGGCGGGATTTGCGCTGCTGGTGGCGGCGGTTTACGTCATTTTCAAGAAGTGGTGAAGGGCCTGGCGTGAAGAATACCGGGCGAAGGCGAGGCCACGGCGCGTATCTTTAACCAACCCGATGAACCAGCGAAACGGGTGTATGTCGCGGCTTTTACCGGTCAGCTTATTTTACTGAAAATGAAGCGCCCGCAGCAGTTCCTCAGCAAGGCATAACTTAGCCACCCGGCGCGGCGTACCAGCCGCAGTAGCGGGGGCCAAACTCCGCATTTCCTGTCCTATATGACCCATTTCTGCTCACGAATGCTGCTGACTCTATTGCTGGCAGTTTTTTTTGTTTTCACCGCCCAGGCCCAGAAAGTGGGGCTGGTGCTCAGTGGCGGCGGCGCCAAGGGCCTGGCCCACGTGGGCGTGCTGCGGCAGCTGGAAAAAAACCATATTCCCATCGATTACATTGTGGGCACTAGCATGGGGGCCGTGATTGGCGGCATGTATTCGGCCGGCTACTCGCCCGATGAGATTGAACAGATTGTGGTCAGCCCCGAGTTTCAGCGCTGGACTTCGGGCAAGCCGTTGGAGAGCAAAACGTTTAACTTCCTCACGGCCGAGCCGTCGCCGTCGGCCCTGCGGCTGGGCATTGCCATCGACTCCACGCTGAAGGCCCGGATAAGCACCAACCTGGTGAACGATTTGAACCTGAACCTGGCCCTGGCCCGGCTGCTGGCCCCGGCTTCGGCCAGCAGCAACTACAACTTCGACAACCTCTTCGTGCCCTTCCGCTGCATGGCCTCGGAGGTATTTACGCGGCAGGTGGTGGAGCAAAGCAAGGGCTCGCTCTCCGATGCCATCCGCAACTCGATGTCGTTTCCGCTGGCGTTCCGGCCCATCCGCAACCTCGACGGCAAGTACTACTACGACGGGGCCGTGTACGACAACTTCCCCACCAATACGATGAAGAAAACCTTCGCCCCGGACATCATCATCGGGGTGAACGTGGGCGACGTAGCGATGAAGAAATACCCCAAAAACGACGACGACCTGCTGGGCAGCACCGTGGCCTTTCTGGGTACCAGCGTGGCCGATACCAGCAGCGTGGGCCACAACGGCATCTATATTCAGCCCGATTTGGATGGCTTGGGCGTGGGTGACTTTGACCGGGTGAAGGACTTCATTGCCGAAGGCGACACGGCCGCCCTGCGCAGCATGGACAAGATTAAGGCCCGCATCGGCCGCCGCGTCGATTCGACTTCGCTGCAAAAGCGGCGGCTGGCATTTCAGGGCCTGGCCCCCACGCCGCGCTTTATTGAGGTGCGGGTGAATGGCCTGCGACCGGACCAGAACGCCTACGCGGCGCGGTTTTTCCAGAAAAAGGGCCGCGAGTATTCGCTCGACGACATCGAGGAGGGCTACTACCGGCTGGCGTCGGACGACTACTTTAAGAACATTTACCCGCGCATTCGCTACGACGCGGCCCGCAAAGGCTACATCTTCAGCGTGGATGCCCAGCGCAACAACAACGTGAGCACCGAGGTCGGCTTCGTGCTCAGCAACCGGCCCATCGACAACCTGTTTTTTGGGGTGGAGTTCCGCTACCTGCGCAGCCTGCTCTACACGGCCTCGGCCGACGTGAGCCTGGGCCGCTTCTACAACGGCGCGCACGGCTCGTTCCGCATCAACGTGCCGGCCAGGCTGCCCTTTTACTTTGAGCCCGAAATCACTTACAATCAGTGGGATTACCAAAACACGGGCGGCGTGCTGGGCCGCGACGTTATTAACACCCAGGTGCGGCAGCAGGACACGAAGGTGGGCGGGCAGTTCGGCATCAGCCCCAACTACCGCAGCCGCCTGCTGCTCGACGCGGGCGCGTTCGTGAACAAGGACGAGTACACCAACTCCAAGCAAATCAACTCGGCCGACGTACTCGATGCCACGTTGTTTAGCGGGGTCACGGCCGCCCTGCGCCTGGCCCGCAACACCCTGAACCGCAAGCAGTACGCCACCAGCGGCCACCGCTACGTGTACACGCTGCGCGCCGTCACGGGCTCGTCTACCTACACGCCGGGCTCCACGGCCGAGCAGCCGGGCCGGTCGGAGCACCGCGAGTGGCTACAGTTCCGGGCCACCGTGGAGCGCTATTTTTCCATGAAAAAGGACCGGCAGGCCTGGGGCTATTTTGGTGAGCTGATGGCCAGCAACCAGCCCACGTTCACCAACTACCGCTCGTCGCAGACCACGGCCCCGGTCTTCGCACCGCTGCCCGACTCGCGCACTTTGTTTCTCGATACCTACCGCTCGGCCCGCTACGCCGCGGCGGGCGTGCGCTACACCCAGCCCTTCCTCAAGAAGCTGGAGTGGCGAACCGAATTGTACGTGCACGTCAACGCCGAGCCCCTGACCCAGGGCGACCAGCAAGTGGCCGTGCGCCATTCGGGCCTCGACCGGCCCCGCGTCACGGCCAGCACGGGCCTGATTTTCCAGACGCCGGTGGGGCCGTTGGCGCTACACGCCCGCTTTTATGACGACCCTTCCGAGCGGTTCAGCGTCTATGGGCACCTGGGCTTTCTGCTGTTCCGCAGCCGGTCGCTGGAATAATTACGGGGCGGCACTGGCCGACAGCTTCACCGTTTCACCAATTCTGCCACCGCGGCGGGGGTTTCCAGCGGCAGCAGGTGGCCCGCGCCGGGCACCATGGTGTAGGGCGTGCCGGACGGCAGGTACGGCAGGGTTTGCCAGCGTTGGGTGGTGGGGGTAATGGCCGGGTCGTGCTCGCCTACTAGCAGGTGGCAGGGCACGGCAAGCTGTGGCATCAGGGACGTAATGTCTTCCCGCGAGCCCCGGTCCAGCCACACGTCCCAGGCCGGGCGGGTGCTGCGCAGGTTATCGGCAATAACGTCGGCGCGCAGGGCGGCGGACAGGGGCTGCCGGGTGATTTTGTGGAAGGTTTTTTCGGCTTCCTCCGGCTTGCCGTAAGCGGCCAGGGAAGCGGCGCGGTCGTCGTCGGAAATGGGTTCGCCCGAGGGCGGCGAGGGCGACAACAGCAGCAGCCGACGCAAACCAGCCGGGCGGCGGGCGGCCAGCGCCAGGGCAATTTTGCCGCCCATGCTGTGCCCGATGAGCGTGAAATCGGTTAGGCCACGCTGCTGAAGGTAATCGGCCACCCAATCGGCGTAGGCTCTTACCGAATAATCGAATTCCGCCGGGGCCGCCTGCTGGCCGAAGCCGGGTAGGTCGGGCGCCAGCAGCACGGTGTGGGCGGGCAGCAGGGTGCGCAGAACATCGAATTCGCGGCCCGCGCCGGCCCAGTAGTGCAGGGCAAGAATGGTATGAGGCATAGTAGCAAGGGGTAATACCGCCTGTACGGCAGACGCGGGCTGAGCGTCGAAAAATGGCATTGCCGCTGCCCAGCCGGTGCCCGGCCCGGTGCCGCTGGCGCAGGAATTCCGCGCTGCTTATGGAAACGGCACCCGCGCAGCACCAAGGGCTTCCGCGGCCAAAAGACCCGGCTTTTTATTCCCAAATCAGGCGTTAAAAGTTAACCGGATTTCCACCTCCTAATGTCCTGCCAAAGTCGCTGCGAAAAACAACTCATTCATGGCAACGCAATCCGGTCGCAAAAATATCCCGTAGGTTCTTGCTCCATTACTAGTTAGCGCCTCTATTCATTACCCGCCGTTTCACTTCTAACCCCCTGCTTCTATACGCAACCAGCTACTATTTCTGTCCTCGTTACTTTATCCCGACAACTTTTCGCCGGCTTCTTCTCCCGGCCGGCGGCAGGTTTTCTCCTCCCTTTCCACCTATGAATTCAACCCCGGCGTTGCTTAAAGCAACGGACGAAGAAGCGCTTGTGCAGCGCCTGGTAGCGCGCGACGAACAAGCCCTGCGCCTGCTCCACGACCGGTACTCCCAGAACCTGCTGACCGTGGTTCTGCGCCTGGTGCACGATGAGGCGCTGGCCCAGGACGTGCTGCAGGAGGGCCTGCTCAAAGTCTGGCTGAGCATTGCCAGCTACGACCCGGGCCGCGGCCGCCTGTTTACCTGGATGGTGCGCGTGTGCTGCAACCAGGCCATTGATGCGCTGCGCAGCCCGCGCCTCCGCTTTCACAACAGCACCAAGTCGCTGGAGGTGAGCGGGGCCCAGCTGGCCTCGGCGCCGTCCTCGTTCAACCCCGAGCACATTGGGCTGCGCGAGCTCACCCTCAAGCTCAAGCCCCGGCAGCGCGAGGTCATCGACTTGCTGTATTTTGGGGGCTGCACCCAGGCCGAGACGGCCGAGCAGCTCGGCATTCCGCTGGCCACCGTGAAAACCCGGGCGCGGGCGGCCCTGCACGTACTGGCACAGCTGGCCCGCTAGGAACGCTCGATTAGCGTGGGCATTCTTCCCGCGTCAGACTTTCGTTGATGACAATGGCGGCGCGGTTGCCATCGGCGGCGGCCAGCAGGGCTTGCTGAGTGCCGGGCCTGGTGTCGCCAGCGGCGTACACGCCGGGAATGGAGGTTTGCAGGCCCGAATCGACCCACACAGCCCCTTTGCTGGTGAGGCGGGCGCCCAGGTCGGCCGCCAGTGGGGTGCGCTGGTGCTGCGGCGCGTGCAGAAACAGCGCGGCGCGTTCCAGCTCGTTGCCATCTTCGAACTGAATGCAGCGCAGCTCGCGGCCGGGCGTGCCAATGAGGCGGGCAATGGGTGCTTCGCGGATGCCGATTTTCTGGCGGCGCAGGCGCCGCCGGGCGTTGGGCGTGAGATGGCCCGGCCCGTTGGTCACCACCACCACATCGTGGCTCCAGCGGCTGACCAGTAGCGCTAGGCCGGTGACCGTACGGCCCTGCCCGTACACGGCCAGCGGCTGGCCGCGCACCTCCCAGCCGTGGCAGTACGGGCAGTGCAGCACCCCGCGGCCCCACAATTCGCGGAAGCCCGGCAGGGGCGGGAGGATGTCGGACACGCCAGTGGCCAGCAGCACGCGTCGGGCCGTGACGGTAGTGAGCGCATCATCGCCGGTGCCGTGGCCGATGGCCCGAAAACCCCTCCCCTCTTTGCTGAGTTTATCGATGTGCAGGCATTGTACAGTCACGGTTTCGTAGGGCTGCAACTGCTCATGGCCCAAGCGCAGCAA
Organism: Hymenobacter terricola; assembly: GCF_017921975.2. Taxonomy (GTDB): domain Bacteria; phylum Bacteroidota; class Bacteroidia; order Cytophagales; family Hymenobacteraceae; genus Hymenobacter; species Hymenobacter terricola. Next base: position 27,113 of record NZ_JAGEMO020000047.1, on the reverse strand, counting down.
CTCGGCCGGCCGGATGCCGTCGCGGGTGAGGAAGCCGTGGACGCCCGGCGACTGCTCGTTGCGCGGCGGGCCTCCATCGGCCACCAGCACCCGGCGCAGGCAGCGGCCCAGGGTGAGGGCCGCCGAGAGCCCGGCGCTGCCCGCGCCGATAATGAGGACGTCGTAATCGTAAGCCATAAATAGGTAGTTGAGGCAGGTTCCGAGCGGCATTAACTTCAACTCCTACGGCGAGGTTATGCAGCCGGTATCTTTAAAAACAAAAAAAGGCCCTCCCCGAAATGGGGAAGGCCTTTTTTATTCACCGGCGAGCCGGGAGTTGCCTTACTCTTTGATGAGGCGCTTGGTTAGGCTAATCACTTGGCCGTTGCTCTGGCCACGCACCAGTACGTTATAGATACCGCTGGCAATGGTGGTGAGGTTCAGGTCATGCACCAGGCCCGCTTCCAGCGTCCGGCCGAGCACCACCCGGCCCAGGGCGTCGAGCACGCTCACCTGGTACGTGCCGGTGGGCAGTTGCATCAGGTCGAGCTGCGTGGCAGCCGTGGCGGGGTTCGGGAACAGAGCAATGGCGGGCACAAGCTTGGTGAAGGCCACCGTGCGCACCGGCGAGTAGGTAGCGGTGCCGTCCACATCCACCTGCTTGAGGCGGTAGTACACCGTGCTGCCGGCCTTAGCGCCGATGCCCGTATCGGTCAGCGAGTAGTCGGTTGGAGCCGAAGCCGTGCCCTGGCCAGCTACCTGGCCGATTTTCACGAAGTCTGTGCCAGTCAGGCTACGCTCTACATCGAAATGGTCGTTGTTCTTTTCCGAGGCCGTGCGCCACCCCAAGGCGGCGTCCACGTTCTTCACCGCCGTGGCCGTGAACGAAACCAGCTCCACCGGCAGCGGGCCGGTAGTTACGGTGACAACACCCGAAAACTCGGAAGTACCGATGCCGGCGAGTGTAGCCGTGGCACTAACTACCGTAGTGCCGGCAGTAACGACAAAACCAGTGGGCAACTTACTGAAGGGAATGGAGAACACGAAAATATTCGTGTTATCGGTGCCCTGGTTGATGCCGTTGATGGTACCGGAATAGCTTGCAACCTGATTATTGCTGTCGTCAACACTGCCTTCAACAGCCGAAGCCAGGTAGGTTGCGCCTTCGCCAAAACCAGTAGGGTCGGCCGTGCCTACCGCGAACAGCTCAACGTTAGCACCGGGGCGGGCATACCCGCGAACGAGCAGATTGGTCCCGCTTACGCGAACCTGCGCGATTACCGGGAAGTTGAGCAGGCCGTTGGCACCAACAGCAGTAGAGCCGTTCGTGCGCCCGTCGACATCGCCCGTGTCATTCAGTGTCTGGGCGGTACCAGTGGTTTCAGAATCGCCGGCGTTCAGCAGGTCGATACCCAACCGGCCGTTGGTGGTGATTCCATTCTGCGTGATGATTGTCGAGCCGGCCACGTTGGCGGTATTAGTTCCGGGCAGTACCAGGACGCCGGTACCGACGTTGTTGGTAATGCTGTTCAGGCTAATCGTGTTGCCAACGCCATAGGCACGGATGCCGGAGGTTTCGGTGCCGCCGGTGGTGCCGTTGCTGCTGACGGTGTTGCTCGTGACCGAGATGCTACCGGCGCTGCCGTTGAGGTCAACCCCCGAGCCTTTGTTGCCCGTGATGAGGTTGGCCTGCACCGTGCCGCCCGCCATGCCCAGGAACAAGCCATCGGCAGTGCTGCTCAGCATTCCGTTGTTCCGAATCTCGTTGCCGGAAATCATCAGGCTGCTGGTCGAAGCAGAAGCAAAATCCTGGATACCGCTGTTGGCGTTGTAACCAATCAGGTTGTTGCTGATGGTGCCACTTACCGTACCAGCGGCCAGGCTGGCCAGCAGAATGCCATTGCCCGTGCTGCGGGCCGCATTGGCGTTGGGGTCGGTGCCGTTGGTGGGGAAGGTCGTAGCCACCGTGCCAATGACGTTGCCCGTGATGGCAACACCGGAAGTAGCGCTCCCCGTAACGTAGATGTTGGCGCCGTTTGCGTTGAGGGTATTAGACGCGCTGCTGTTGCCGAAGCCCAGAATGGCAATGCCTTTCACGCCATCGCCCGCGCCCGACAACGTCAGGCCATAGGTTGAATTGGCCGTGCCCGACACGCCCACAATCTGCACTTCCGGGCCGTTGAGCGTGCCCAGGGCCGTACCCGTGTCGCTGCCCACCGTGCCACCCGTGCCGAGTGTAGCGGAGTTGGTGTTACTGTTGTTGGTCTGCGTCGTACCGTCAATCACCGTGTTGGCATCCGTGATAATAAGCGCACCGTTGGTAGCCGTGTTCGGAGTGAATACGGCCACACCAGAACCGTTCAGGCGATTGGTCAGGCCGCTCCGCAAGCCCGGTACTGCTGCCGCGCCAGGCACCATGAAGACACTCGATTCTTTGTTTGCTGTCAGCGCGGTGGTCACGCCACTGCCGTTAGTATACACCTGCGCCAAGGTACTTTCGCCTCCCAAGGCATTGCTGTTGGCAAGGAACTGCCGCAATGAGCCCTGGCCCGTTTCATTGGTGTTGGTTATCACATCGAAGTTGTAGCCGAAGTCCACGTCGGTGACGCTGGTATTGCTCACTATCAGAGGCACTTGGCTGACACCTGGCACGCTGGCAGCGGCAGTACCGCTCACACTGAATTCGCTGGTCGTAAAGGAGGTATAAGTACTCGACGACGGCGTAATTTGACCAATTTCGACCCCATTGACCCCACCCAAGCGGATGCTAATAGTCAGGTTATTTAAGCGGCTGTCTGTGCGTTGTGCAGTCCGGAATCGTACAGAGTAAACACCGGCAGCCAATGGAATAGTTTGCGACATGGAAGCGCCAGCACCTTGCAGAAACCCTACTTGGGTTCCGGTAGAAGTATTAGGGCTGAACGCACTTCCGTTACCGGCAATGCCTGCTCCAGCGTACGACCATGATGAGCCACTGGGAGCATAGCCAAATGTCGCGCCTAATGATGGCGTCTCGAAGCCCGGATTACCAATTGGGTTGGTAGTAACTGCAACACCGGACTGCAATATCTCTACATTATCAACAAAGGCCGTATTGTCCAAGCCACTGGGATTGAGACCTACGAAGCTTACCGTTGCGCCAACCGTAGCGGCAGCCGGGCTATCAGTCGTAGCCGATGGGTCTTCGCCACCTACCCGGTTCACATCGCCCCGTACATAGGTCTGCACAGCTACTGGAGCCGGCGTAGCCGTTGTGCCGTTAGTACGAGCCGAAGTGACAGTAGGAACCAGGGTACGTACCGTATAATTTCCGGAGGCCACGTTGAATGAATACTGTCCGTTAACATCAGTAGTTGTGGTGCCCACAATTGCATTGGTGTTATCGTAAATTTCTACCGTAGCGCCAGGACGCCCCACGGCACCGGCACCAAGCGTAGCCCGGCTACGGCCAGAACCACCGCCATAATTTGCATCTTCAAATACATAGCCGCTCACAATGGTAGCTGCCAGCGGCGAGTTGGGTGCAAATTCAGAAGTGCCAGTGGTTGCTAGAAACGCCGTAGCGGTGAGGCTCTGACCACTGGTGGTAAAAGTTATTCCGGTAGGGGCTGTGATGTTGCCGGTAAAATCCCCGCTGGCATTGGCCGTCAGAGTGCCGATATAGGTTTGCCCTTCACCGTGGGGGAAATCCAAACCATCGCCAACGAAGATGGGACCATTGTTGGTTCGGGGGGCTACGTCGAGGTTATTCGCGATGTACAGTTCAATGGTTGCATTGGCAAACAAAGCTTTTGTAGCCGTGGTCCCAACGTAACCCGTCACAGTGATACTATTTGCATTATTGTAACGGGTCAGGGTAAATACTGGGTAGTCAATCCCTCCGTTACCAAAAGCAGTATTCAACGTGCCGTCATTAGCAGTTACGCCGTCGCCATTGCCATAGTCAGTTGCACCAAGACCAGGTCCGCTCACATAGTAACCCGGCTGCGAAATCAGGTCAATGCCAAGGTTACCACCAGTGTTGGAGTTTTTGATGGTGCCGTTGCCAAACGTACTGTTGCGGCTGATAATTACATTGCGCTGCCCGTAGCCCACCACAATACCCGATGCTTGGGACTGGTAAATACGGTTGAAGGCGATAGAGTCGGCATTGGTTCCGGTGCGGGAACCGTTGCGTTGCAAGTACAGAATAGCAGCGCCTTCGAGCTGTGCCCGCGCCAAGGAAGTACTGCCGTTGCCGTTGTCGAAGAACGTGTTATTGCGTACCACGTTATATGCAACGCCACCCACGGCATTCTGCCCAATTTCAAACTGCAGGCCGTCCGAGTTGCTCGTTGTGATGAGGTTATGCGTAATAACCATCGGCCCCGAATTGGCTTGGTCACCAACGCTGATAGCATCACCACCAACTACACGGTAGCCATTCTGCACAAATTCGTTACCAGTCACCACCAGTTTGCCTGCCGCGGTTGAACCGCTGGAGCTTGAAAGGCCTGAGTTGCCAGCGTAACCAATCAGGTTATTGCGCACGGTACCATAAGACCCGCCGTTCCGGATGTAAATACCGAACTGTGCGTTGTAAATAGTTCCCCCCGGGTCAGACACAGCCAGGGCGGTGGTGCCAATCAGATTGCTAAGAATTTGCAGGTTGATGGCCGGTGCCGTAGCACCTGCCTGGATAGCTGCACCATGAATGGCAATGCCGCTTACGCCAAGGCTGTCGCCTTCCAGGTCGAGGCCGTAGGCCAACGAAGTATTGGCCTGGATTTCTACTTCGGGGCGGTTTATCTGGGCTAAAGCTACGCCTTTCACGCCAACAGTGCCACCAGTACCCAGTACACCCGTATTTGAATCGTTAATATTAGCCGTTTGCGTAGCTCCGCTGATGCGGGTACGGGCATCCGTTAGTGCAGGTAGTGCGGTGGACAGCTGAATCAGAACCCTTGCGGCTCCTGCGCTTCCAGTCACGTTCGAAGCCAAGCCCGAACGCTGCCCGTTGTGCGCGTTGCCATCCGGAACCATGAAAACACTTACTTCACGCCCGGCCAGTTGGCCTGCTTGCGCCAAGCCGGCATTGGTGAGTGCGTTGGCATTGATGATGAACTGCCGAAGCGAACCCTGGCCGCTGTCATTATCGTTGACGATGGTGGAGTAGTTGTAACCAAAATCCACTCCGGAAACCGTGCTGTTATCAGCAGCCAGTGTGGCAGGCGACTGGCTCTGAGCAGTTGAGGTGCCCTGAGTAAGGGAAGCCAGCGCGTTCGTGCCGGCCGACGGCACCGTGAACGTGGCGGTATAAGTGCTGTACGCCGTGCTAGAAGTCGGGGCCAAATTACCGCCGTTCACCGGGCCACCCGAAAAAGTCAGATTGGTTGTTACTCCGTTAATGACAACGGAGCCTTGGATTCTTTGGCCACCGCCAGCCGTACGCTGAGAGGCTAGCAATGTCAGCGTATAAGTAGTATTAGACGTTAGATTAGCCGTCTGCTGCAACGAACCGGTGTTCTGGACAAAAGCGACCTGCGTACCTGCCGTTGTAGTAGCAGGACCAAAACCACTACCATTAGCCGCAATGCCCGACTGTCCTGCAAATATCCAGGAAGCCCCGTTCGGAGTGTAGGTAAAGCCGCCATTCTGAGATGGGGCTTCAAAACTGTTGTTAGGAAAAGCGCCTCCATTGCTCAGCGTAATGTTATCGATGAACACCGTCTGGTCACCCGTCGTATTAAGGCCAGTGAAACTGAGAGTAACAGGAGTTACACCAGCAAGATAGGCTCCTGCGTCCTGTAATTCGGGGGCCTCGCCACCAACTCGGTTCAAATCGTTGGCACCGACGTTGGTACGAAAGGTCTGAACCGGTACCAAGCCGGCCACGGAACCAGGACGCGTAGAACGCACCGTTGAGTTTACTACCCGCACGATGTAGCTGCCAGCCGAAAGGTTCGGGAAAGAATATTGCCCTGCGACGTTAGTAGTGGTAGTGGCAACGAATGCCCCGGCGCCGGTGTATAGTTCCACGGTAGCAGCGCTACTCACAGTAGCAGCCCCAGTAGTACCAGCCAACGGCCGTCCGGCTCCGCCACCATAGTTGGGGTCTTCGAAAATATTGCCGGTGATAGAGCCCGCTCCTGTATATGTGTAGTTGGTACTAGAAGTAGCCGTGCCACCGTTAGTAGTTACAGTAATTGTACCAGACACACCAATTGTTCGGGCGGGCGTGACGATTGTAATTTGCGAAGTCGAGACAAATGTCACGGTCACGGCCGTACCGGCTATGGTTGCCGTTGTATTTCCGTTGACGAAGTTTGTTCCGTTCACTGTTACAGTCGTACCGCCAGTATAAGGCCCGCTGGGCGGCGTGAAGGTCGTGATGGTGGGCGCGGCCAGGTACGTGTAGGTACCATTATCCGTGCCGCCGTTGGTGGTCACAACGAACGGAACGGCACCGGCGGCGTGCGCTGGAGCCGTAAACTGGATTTGCGTGGGCGAAACGTACGTTACGGTCACGGCCGTGCCGGCCAAGGTAGCCGTTGTGCCGCCCAAAGCCGCACTGGCAAAGTTCGTCCCGGTCACCGTCACGACGGTGCCGGCGGTGATTGGCCCGCTGGCCGGCGCGAGGCTGGTAATGGTGGGGGCGGCTAGATACGTATAGGTGTCGCTGTCCGTGCCGCCGTTGGTAGTTACAACAATGGGAACGGCACCTGCCGCATGAACTGGGCTGGTGAACTTAATTTGTGTGGAGGAGACATACGTCACGGTTGCGGCCGCGCCGGCGATGGTGGCCGTTGTGCCGCCGCCGACGAAGTTTGTCCCATTCACCGTTATAATCGTACCACCGGCGGTGGGGCCGCTGACCGGTGAGACGGACGTGATGGTTGGCGCCGCTGCCCGTAAGGTTATTGACGATTGTGCGTTAGTAGCGCTGCCATCATTATTACCTTGGTTGTTATCTGTATCATTACCACTCTCGATATACGATGCTCGCACACTGATAACCGTAAGCGGCACGTTACCAGGAACCGTAAAAGATGCGGCCTCCGTACGGTTAGCACCTGATGTTAAGTCAGCTATCGGGAATAGGATTGTAATCTCAGAGGTACCTGCATTATAGCTGCGCGTCCCCGCACTGGTAAAGGTCAATAAGGCGTTCAAGGCAGATGAGATATTACCAATAACGAGTTGTTGTTGCACGTTATTAAATGTACCCCCACCTGGGCTCACAGTTCTGGCAGAGAAAGTCACCGTTGAGCCACCCAGCGCAGTACTGCCAGTAACAGGGGCACTAATAATATTGGTAGCCAAGTCGATAGTAAGGGCGGACCCCTGAAAGGACATCAGCAGGCCCAGGGCCAACATTGTTGCAAACAGGTACAGCGGTTTGATGGCTGCGAACCAGTTCGGATTGGGTGGGGAAAGCCGAGCCTCCTGGTAGGACTGTGCTTTAGGCAGTGGATAAAAACGTAAGGGTTTTCGCATTGAATTAGCGTTGGTTGTTAAGGACGGTTATTTAATGAGTTAAGAAGCAGCAACGATTAGCGGCATCCGGCCCAGGAGGGAGCGAATGCTTCAATTAAATAAATACTTGTTTTTGTACAAAAAAAATAAAATTCCAAAGGAAGAGCTTTCCCTATTTGGGTTGCAAAGTAAATGCATGTGGTTAAATATTAGCGTCAATATCTCCAAAAAATAACATAACCAATGCATTTTTAAGCAGAAGATTACCTTCATGTAATGGTATTATGCAAAATATTGCGTAACCATAGCACCCTTGGATGCGTAGCTGAGTCTCATTTTGGGATTGGTTTAACCCCAAGCAAGTCTGGTTTCGCTTTTTATTGCGGACAGAATCATGCGACTTATACTCTTAGAAAAGCACTAAATTTAATATTTGTTATCAATCTGACTGTCTTAGAAATTCTGACACTCAAACCGGGCTTTCCGACCTCTCGGCTCCCACCGAAAGACCTCAAAACATAGCCTTTTCGGAGCACCCCTCTGTCCTAAGGGTGGCCGGCCATCCCCGCCACATCCGTGCTCACGCCACTGGCCATCCCTCGTCAGTCGCTGAGACTGGCAACGAGCATTTATCCGGGTTAAACCGCTAGCTATTTTTCATCTACGAGGCGTGATAACCAGCTCCCGGTGATGGCGGCACTAGCAGCACTACGGCAGTAGCGCCATCTCATGCAGGGATGGAAACGGCCCATCAGCAGAAGGGGCTGGGCTACTTAGAAGATTCTAAGTAGCCCAGCCCCATTGAATTCCCTGAACGAGCCCGAAATGAGCTCAACCCAGCCATCTTGCTACCTCCCGCTGGCGGCTACCAGCTCCTGTAGCGGCTTATTGAAACCAATGGCATCCACCAATTCTTCCAGGGGAAGGTGCAGGCGATATTTCCAGAAATGGAAGGGATTGCTGGGCACGTTGATTTGTTCGTCGTGCGGGTTGGCCCGGCGCAGGTGGCTGTCGATGGCCAGCAGGTCCTGAAGAGGGAATATGGCCCACATGGCGGGGGAGTGGAGATGCTGCACCAGAATTTCGTGCGCTACCCAGGGCTCGCAGTAAAACGGGGCTACTTCGCGCCAGTGGCCGAGGATGGTTTCAAAGAAGCGCTGGGTGCGCACCCGGTCTTCTTCCCACCAGCCGCGGATGGTGCTCATGTCGTGGCTGCTGGTTGTGACCACGCTCAGGTAGGGCGCGGTGTTGGGATGGCCGAACTCGGTTTCGGGGTTGGAAGGCATGCGCTGGATGTTGAGGCCCAGGATGCCGAGCTCTTTCATCACGCCGGGCACGGAGGCGGGCACCATGCCCAGGTCTTCGCCGCAGATGAGCATGTCGGTGGCGTAGCGCACGGGCGGCAGCTTCACGAGGCCCTGCTGACGCCAGAACTCTTCGTGCCGATGGTAGAAGAAGTCAACGTAGATGCCGTCGTAGAGCCGGCGGCGGTTTTCGTCGGAGTCCAGCTCGCGGAACGAATAGCTCTTGTTCAGGGTGATGCGCGGGTGGTAGAAGTCATCGCCGGCGGGCACGAAGAGGACTTCATTCACCAGGGCAAACAGGCCCTTTTGCAGCCAGGCAAAATAGTCGGCGTGCTCGGGGTAGTCGGCCAGCTTCTGGGCGATGTAGGCTTCGATTTTACGCTGATTGTTGACTGGCTCCTTTAAATGAATGCGGCCATAGCTGGCGTCGTACATGTACTCGTCGAACACGGCCTGGGCTTCACCCTGGAAGATATCCTGGAGCATGTGCCAGCGGATGTAGGGCTCGCAGAGGCGGCTGTAGTCGAACCAGCCGAGGCGGCGCTCAATTTCGTGGCGGTGCAACGGCAGGGCCGGCGCAAAGTGGCCCAGCAGGCCTTCGACCGACTCAATGGGCATCTCCCAGATGCGGAAGAAGCCGAGGATGTGGTCGATGCGGAGGGTATCGAAGTAGCGGCTGAGGTGGCCCATGCGCTGTTTCCACCAGAGGTAGCCGTCTTCGGCCATGCGCGTCCAATTATAGGTGGGGAAACGCCAGTTCTGGCCGGTGGTGGAGAAATCATCGGGCGGGGCGCCGGCCTGGCTATCCATGTGGTACAGTTCGGGCTGGGTCCAGGCATCCACGGAGTGGCGGTAGATGCCGATGGGCAGGTCGCCTTTCAGGACCACGCCCCGGCTGCGGGCGTAGGCCACGGCGGCGCGCAGCTGCTTGTCGAGATGGAACTGGGTGAAGAAAAACAGGCCGAACTCGTCGTAGTCGGCGGCGGTTTCGGCAGTCAGCTCCGTCAGGTTTTGAGGCGTGCGGAACTCCTCGGGCCAGAGTTGAAAATCGGCGGTACCGAACCGGTCGCGCAGGGCCGAGAAAGCCGCATAGGGCACCAGCCAGCTCGATTGGCTCGCCAGAAACTCGCGGTAGTCGGGGTCGGCCAGGAAAGTCTTTTCTTCCTGTTGATAAAGCAGCTTGAGGAATTTCCACTTCGCGTTCATCACGGGCTCGTAGTCCACGAAATCTTTGGCATTGAACTCGGCTTTTAGCGTGGCCAGCTCCTTGGCGGCTTTCTTGTCTTTGAGGTTCGCGATGCTTTCGAGGTGAATGAACTGCGGGTGCAGCGCAAACACCGAAATGGCGGCGTAGGGGTACGAATCGACCCAGGTGTGGGTGGCGGTGGTGTCGTTAATGGGCAGAATCTGCACCAGCTGCAGGCCGGTTTGCATGGCCCAATTGGTGAGCAGCTTCAAATCGTTGAACTCCCCCACGCCGAGGCCGCTTTCGCTGCGCATGGCGAAGACGGGCAGCGCCACGCCGGCCCCACGCCAGGCGTCGGCGTGGCGGTAGCTTTCGTCGTTGAAGACGCGGGCGACGGTGCGGTCGGTGGTGGCGGGGACGACGCGGTTTTCGCCGCCTTCCATGTCGAGGGCGTGGCCGGCGGCGGCATCCCACATGGCATACTTATAGAGGCAGTCCTCGGCGGGGTTTTGCAGTTTGGTGGCGGCGGTCCAGGTGGGGTAGTCGGCATCGGAGAGCACCAGGGCCTTGGTATTGTCCCAGGCCCCCAGGGCCGGGTCAGAACCGAGGATGCATAGGCCGTGCTGCGGCGCCACGCGAGGTGCGACGAGGCGAAACACCGTTTCGCCGGCGGCAGGGGCACTGGCTACTGGTTGGCGGCTGGTGGCTGACGGCAAGGCCGTTGCGGCCAGTGCCTTGGCGGCTTTGGTCTTGGCAGCGCTGGTTTTGGCCTTGCTGGCTTGCGGCGCGGCGGCTCCGGCGGGAATAGGCGCGTTGGAAGCCGGGCGGCGGAACAGCGCCTTGGTGAAGGCGGCGGTCAGCAGCTCATTTTCGGGCTGGTCGGGGGCGCGCCAGTAGTCGGCCAGGTGGAGGCGCTGGGTGCGAGCGGCTGAATAGGCGATGGTGCGATTGGGCCCGAACTCCCAGCGTTCGCCGCCGGTCGTGTCATCGCGCAGCACGTATTTATAGGTCAGCTCGCCAGCGGCGTCGGGCACAGTCAGCTCGAAGCTCCAGCAAGTGGTGGCTTCGTCGTAGTGCATGTCGACCGCGGCCGGCAGGTGCCAGCTGCCTAGGTCGGGATGAGAGCCGCAGACGGCCAGGCGCTGGCCGAACACGGTGCGGTAGGGAAGCGAGAAACGTAGTATCATGGGACTCGGTGGGGTTTGGGGCGCGCAAGATAACGCTTTGCGTAGTGAGGAATTGAGAAAGAGGGACGAAGAATTAGGAGTTGTCATTCTTCACTTCTCATTCTCAATTCCCCACTACGCAAAGCGTCGCGTTTCCAACCCCAACCGCTGATTTTGCGTTTGGGGGAATCACCCCGGTTTTCTGACTGCTTACTTCCCTCTCGCCTTGTCCACTTTTCTGCGTCGTGCTCTTTACGGATTACTTGGGCTGTTAGCCCTGGTCTTACTGCTGGTTATCGCGGTAGTGGTTGTGCTTCAGTTCCCGGTGGGGCAGGACTTTGTGGCCGGCAAGGCCGAAAGCTACCTGCGCGGCAAGCTGGGCACGCAGGTGCGCATTGGGAAGTTTCGCACGGATTTCCGCCACGCCATCAACTTCGATGGCGTGTACCTGGAGGACCAAAAACGCGATACGCTACTTTCCGTCGGCCACCTCGGCGCCGACCTCGATATCTGGGCGCTGCTGCACAAGCAGGTCAATGTGTCGAACGTGGAGCTGAACGACGGCCGCGTGCGCCTAACCCGTACCGAGCCAGATTCGGCAAACAACTACGACTTCATTATCAATGCCTTCGTGGACCCCAACGCGCCGGTGGACACCACCGCCTCGGGCCTGAAGTACGACATTGGCAAGGCCCGGCTCACCAACATTTACTTCACTCAGGATGACCAGGTAACTGGTTCCGACATCCGGGCGCGCATCGGCGAGTTCACGGCCAACATGGACGCGGTGGATGTGGATAAGTCTGTTTACAAAGTGGATAACGCGGCCTTGCGGCGCGCTTCCATCAGCATTGTGCAAACCAAAACGGCGCCCGAAGTGGATAACCCCGCTCCTACCGCGCCGCTCACCGTGCAGTTTGGGCTGAACCACGCCACGCTCGACAGCGTGCGTTTTGTGTATAAGAACAACCCATCGGCGCAGTTTATCAGCACGAATATTGGGCTGGCCGACATCACGGCGAAAAATATTGACCTGCAAAAGGAGCTGGTGGCCCTCACCAAGCTCACCCTCAAGAACACCACCTTTGCCTACGCCCAGAACCAGGCCGTGCCCGTGGCCGAGCGCGTGGTGAACCCCGCTGAGGCCGTGCGCAAGCTCGACCAGGCCGCCGACCAGAACAAGGCTGCCACCGGCCAGCGCCTGGCCTGGCGCGTGACGCTGGACCAGTCCGATATCAGCGGCCTGGCGGTGGATTTCGACAATTTCAATCAGCCCAAGCAGCGCACCCGCATTCCGGCGCTCGACTACAACCACCTGCATTTCACCGACCTCGTGCTGAACACGCACGAGTTGAACTACTCCGAAAACCGCACCACGGCCAAAGTCGACAACCTGGCCGGCAAGGAGCAGAGCGGTTTCCGCATCGATTCGTGGAAAGCCAACGTGGTGTACGACTCGGTGCAGATTCGCCTCGACAGCCTCGATTTGGTGACGCCACACACCCGCATCCGGCGCACGCTGGCCATCGGCTACGAGAGCCTGGCCGCGCTCGGCGACATGAAAAAGCTGCCGAATCTGAAGATTGAGGGCGATTTGCGGAATGTGCGGCTGGGCTTCCGCGACATTCTGTACCTGGCGCCGCAGCTGGCGGGCACCTCGCCGTTCAACACCGGCCCCAACCAGAGCGTACTGCTGAATGGGCAGATTGCGGGCCGCGTGGGCGATTTCACGGTGCGCAACCTGGAGTTTGTGGGCCTGCGCAATACGATTCTGAAAGCGCGGCGCGGCCGGATTCAGGGCTTGCCCAACACCGATTCGCGGCTGTACGCCGACCTCGACATTCAGCAGTTCAGTACCTCGCGGGCCGATATTCTGAGCCTGGCGCCGAAGGGCAGCATCCCGAACACTATCAGCATTCCGCCCACGCTGGCGCTGAGCGGCACGTTCCGGGGCCGGCCCACCACGCTGGCGTTTGATACGAATCTGAAGTTGCGCTCGACTTACGGCGACCTCGCTTTCAGCGGGAAGCTGGGGGCGGCGCAGGCCAATGGGCGGCAGCCGCTCATCGGCACGTTCGCGGTAGGCGGGTTCGATTTTGGCAAGCTGCTGAAGAACCCGCAGCTGGGCCGCGTCACGGCCACGGGCCGCATCAACGCCACGGGCAATTTGAAAGACCCAGCCACGCTGGTGGGCCGCGTGCAGAGCACCGTGCAGAGCGCCCGCTACAATGGCTACACCTACCACGGCGTGACGGCTACGGTGGACCTCGACCGCAACCGCTACGTCATCAACGCCAGCAGCAAAAAAGACCCCAACCTAAACCTCGACCTGAGCGCCGTGGTGAACCTGCGCGACGCCAAAAACCCCACCTACGAGGTGACCAGCCTGAACCTGCGTGGGGCCAATATTACGGCGCTGGGCTTCTATACCGGCGGCGACCTGCGGGTGCAGGGCACCCTGGTGGCCAACCTGCGCGGCTCGGATTTGAACTCGCTGAACGGCACATTTAGCGGCCGGCACATTGTGATTGTGCGCGACAACCAGCCCTTCCCGCTCGACTCGCTCAACGGCCGCATCGTGCAGAATGCCAACCGCACGCTGGCCGTCATCACCTCCGACATTGCCAATGTAAACCTCGACGGCAACGTGCACCTCGGCGACATTGCGACCGAGCTGCAACAGCACCTCGACCGCTATTTCGACGTGCCCGGCGTGAAGTACGTGGCCAGCGCAGCCGACCGGCATTTCACCTACTCGCTGCAACTCAAAGACCCCAAGCTGGCCACCAAGCTGGTGCCGGGCCTGAAGCAGATTTCGCCCTTTACGCTGGCCGGCGACTACTCGCGGCAGGCGGCCCGCCTCACGGCCAACACCAGCATTCCCATCATTCGCTACCAGAACTACAAGCTCGATTCGTTGCGCCTGAACGTGGATTCGGACCCCAGCAAGCTGGATTATGGCCTGCGCCTGGCCCAGGCCGCCCAGGATACTACGCTCCGGTTGAAGCGCCCCAGCGTGGTGGGCAACGTGGCCAATAACAAGCTTTTTACCCGCGTGGCCATCCTCGGCGACTCGGCCAACCGCGAGCGGCTGGCGGTGGCCGGCACCCTACAGGCCCTGGCCCAGGGCAGCGGCCGCAACAGCAGCGTGGTCTACGAGTTTGAGGCCGCGCCGGAGCAGGTGATTAACTACGAAAACTGGACGGCGGGCGCCAACAACTTCGTGCGCTACTACCCCAGCGGCGCGGTGGTGGCCGACGGCCTCAACCTGACCAACGGCCGCAGCACCCTGGCCCTGCAAAGCCAGAACCCGCAGGTACCCACTTCGCCGCTGGGCGTCACGTTCACCAATTTCGAGCTGGCCGAGCTGGCGCGCATCGTGCAGCAGCAGGATTCGCTGGTGGCCGGCCAGTTGAACGGCAAGGCCCGCATCGACAACCTGGGCAAGAAAAACCAGGCCTTTACGGCTGATGCCACGGTGAAAAACCTGGTGTTCCAGAAGGCGCTAATTGGCGACATTGCTTTTAATGCGACCAACCCCAGCGCCGGCCGCTACGACATCGACGCCAAGCTCACGGGCGGCGCGGCCGGTACCGTGGGCGGGGCCGGCAACGATGTGCAGGTGCGCGGCACCTATCTCGCTACCAGCGCCACCCCGCTCAACCTGACCGTCGATGCCAACCGACTCAACCTGAAGCTGATTGAGCCGTTCTCGGTGGGCCAGGTGCGCCGGGCCAGCGGCTACGTGCGCGGCCAGCTCACGGTGACGGGCGCGCCCGCCGCGCCGGTGGTGCGGGGCACGTTGAGCACGTCCGACGACGCCGGGTTTGTGGTGCCGCAGTTGGGGTCGCCCTTCCGGCTGCCCAATCAGTCGCTCACGTTTGACGAGCGCGGCATTGCCTTCAACAACTTTACGGTGCTGGATTCAGCCTCGAATAAAGCGGTGGTGAATGGCTACCTGCTGACCAGGGATTTCATCAATTACTCCTTTGATATGCGGGCCACGACCAACAATTTCCTGGCCGTGCGCAACACCCGCGACAACAACCCGCTGTTCTACGGCCGGCTGGTGCTCGACTCGGACACGCGCCTGACCGGGCCGGTTTCCCTCATCAAAATCAACACCAACGTAACCGTGGTGCAGGGCTCGAACCTGACCGTGGAGTCGCCCAGCGCCACGCCCACCACGGTGGAGCGCGAAGGCATAGTGGAATTTGTGGACAAAAGTGCCCCGCTCGACACCATGCTGGCCCGCAAAGTGGCTGTGGATACCGTGAAAACGGCTGCCACCGGCTACGACATCACGGCGGTGGTCACGATTACGGACCGCACGCCGTTCACCATCGTCATCGACCCGGTGAGTGGCGATAACCTGCGCGTGCGGGCGGCCGGCACGCTCAATACCAACATTGCGCCGGATGGCACCATCACGCTGAGCGGACGGCTGGAAGTGGCGCGGGGCCAGTACCACATGTCGCTCTACAACCTCGCCCAGCGGGATTTCATCATCCGCAAGGGTTCGACCATTACCTGGGACGGCGACCCGTATAATGCCGCGCTCAACATTACGGCCGTGTACAAGGTGCAGGCCGCCCCGGCCGAGTTGCTGGCCGGCCAGGGCACCGACGACCTCACCAGCGCCACCGTCTCGCGCAACCGCCTGCCGTTTAACGTACTCCTGAACGTGACGGACCAATTGAGCAAGCCCACCATCGGCTTCGATATTACGCTGCCCGAAAACCAGCGCGGCGCCCTGGATGGGCAAGTGGAGGCCAAGCTGGCCCAATTGCGCCAGCCCAACGAAACCTCGGAACTGAGCAAGCAGGTATTTTCGCTGCTGATTCTGGGCCGGTTCGTGGCCCAGAACCCCTTCCAGACCAGCAGCGGCGAGGGCCTGGTGGCCACGCAGCTGCGCGGCAGCGCCAGCGCCGTGCTCACCGACCAGCTCAACAGCCTCACCGGCAAGTACCTCTCCGGCCTGGGCCTCGACCTGGGCGTGACCAACCAGGCCAGCTACGGCACCGACGGCAGCCAGGGCAGCCGCACCGACCTGAACGTGGCCGTGCGCCGCCAACTGCTCAACAACCGCCTCACCGTGCGCGTGGGCACCGACATTGCCCTGAGCGGCGGCACCGGCACCCAAAGCACCACGGGCCAGAACAGCCCCAGCAATCTGGCCGGCGACGTGAGCCTGGAATACACCGTGCTGGCCGACGGCCGCCTGCGGGCCCGCGTGTTCCGCCAAAACAGCTACGAGGACATTGACGGCCCGCTCATTCGCACGGGCGCGGCCCTGGTATTCCAGCGCGATTACAAGGACCTGCAGGAGTTGTTCTCGAAGGTGCCGAAGAACATTAAAGAGGAGCGGAAAGTGAACCGCAAGCAGGAAAAAGTGGACAAGAAAGCGGCGCAGGATTCCGTTCAGAACCAGCCCACGGCCGGAGTGGATACCACGCGGACGAGTAAGAAATGAGGAATGACGCATTCAGTATGATAACCAACATTTTTAGATTGAAAATCAGGCAATTACTCAAGCAGAAATTGCCTATTATTCAATTGCTATCTATCGTTCTCCTGCCCGCCTGCTCGGGCCTGCGCTACATTCCCGAAGGCCAGAAACTGTATACCGGCAGCAAGGTCATTATCAAGACGTCGGAAAAAATCAAAAACAAGGCGGCGCTGCAAACCGAGTTGCAATCGGTGGTGAGCCCCAAGCCCAACAGTTCCATTCTGGGCCTGCGGCCCAAGCTGTATTTCTGGCACCTGGGCGTGGGCAAAAAGAAGGGGTTGGGCAAGCTCTTCGCCGATAAGTTTGGCGAGGCACCGGTGCTGCTGAAAGACGTAAAAATCAGCGCCACCGAAGGCCTTATTCTCAACCGGCTCTACAACAACGGCTTTTTTAAGGGCACGGTGAGCCATGAGGTGAAGGCCAAGGATAAAACCGCACAGGTCGACTACACGGCCACGACGGGCAAAGTGTACACCATCAAAGAAATTCATTTCCCGGAGAGCGACACGGTGGTGAACGCCGCCGTGCGCGCCACCCAGTCCGGCACCCTGCTGAAAACCGGCGACGCTTACAACCTCAACACCCTCACCGCCGAGCGCGTGCGCATCGACAACGTGCTGAAAAACGAAGGCTATTTTTATTTTGTGCCTGACTACCTGCTCTTTCAGGTGGATAGTACGCTGCACGACAAGGTGAACGTGTACCTGCGCGTGAAGCCTACCGCGCCCGCCAAGGCGGTGCGCCCCTACTGGCTCGACCAGATTAAGCTAAACACGAACTACGTGCTAACTGATACCACCCGGCGTCCGCCGGTGCTGTACAAGAAATATCAATACTATCCCGACGAGAAAGTATTCAAGGCCAGCGCCATTACCCGCGCCACGTTCCTGTATCCGGACAGCCTATACCGGCGGCGGCGGCGCGACCAGACCATCAGCCGCCTGATGAGTTTGAACACGTTCAAGTTCGTGGAAATTCGCCTGAAACCGTCGGTAGCCGGCGATTCGGCCGGCCGCGCCCGCCTCGACGCCGACGTGCTGATGACCCAGCTCAAAAAGAAAAGCCTGCGGGCCGACCTGCAGCTGGTGTCGAAAAGTAACGGCTTTACGGGGCCGGGCCTCAATATCTCGTTCCGCAACCGCTCGGCCCTGCGCGGTGGCGAGCAACTGGTAGTCAACGCGGTGGCTTCTACCGAAACCCAGACCAGAAGTAGCAATGGTGGCCTGGGCCTCACCAGCTACGAGCTGGGCATCAACGCGCAGCTGCTGGTGCCGCGCCTGGTGGTGCCCAACCTGCCGCTGCTGGACGTGCACCTGCCAAACTCCGATTTCCAGCCGCGCACCACCATCGGGGCCGGCATCCGGGCCGTGACCCGCGCCAACTACTTCACGCAGAATTTCTTTAACCTGAACTACGGCTACACCTTCAAAACCAAGATTACCAACGAGCAGGAAATCCGGCCCATTGACGTTACCTACGTTCAGTTTACTCCGACCCAAACCTTTACGGATATCCTGAACACTCCGGAGAAAAGCTTCCTGCGCAGTGCGTTTCAGCAGCAGTTTATTCTGGCCAGCTCCTACCGCTACACCTACAACGAGCAGGTGCTGGAGCAGCGCCGCCAACAGATTTACTTTAGCGGCCAGGTGGAAGGCAGCGGCAACCTGGCACAGGGCATCGTCAGCTCCATTGGCGGCACTAAGGATGCCAACGGCAAATACACCATTGGCGGCCAAGAATATAGCCAGTACCTCAAGTTCGATTTGGAGCTGCGCGAGTATTACCGCATCAGCCAGAACCCGGCCTCTGGCAACCGCATCGTGGCCCGGTTGCAGGCCGGCGTGGGCATGCCCTACGGCAACTCCGACGTGCTACCCTACCCCAAGCAGTACGGCATCGGGGGGCCCAACAGCGTGCGGGCTTTTGCGGCGCGCGGCATCGGCCCCGGCACCTACCGCCCCCAGACCGCCACGCAGGAGCTCAACAGCTTCTACGACCAGGTGGGCGACATCCGCCTCGAAGGCAACGTGGAATACCGCCAGGACCTGATACCCTACGTGAAAGGTGCCGTGTTCTTGGATGCCGGCAACATCTGGCTGGCTAATGCCGACCCTGGCCGCCAAACCCTGGCCGCCGACGGCTTGCCCGATGGCAAAAACGGACAGTTCAAGGTCAACACATTTTTGCAGGAGCTAGCCGTCGGCGCAGGCGCAGGGTTACGCATCGACGTGCAGTTTTTCGTCATCCGCTTCGATTACGCCTTTCCGCTGCGCGCGCCCTACGGCACGCCTACTAAGCGCAATGATGATGGCACCACCAGTCCCGATAGACCAGGCCGCTTCAACCTAGCCATCGGCTATCCATTCTAGTGGTGGGGTAGTAGGTTGGTGGGTTGGTGAGTTCTCTGTTTCAGCGGCGCAGATAGTGCAAACAGAACAGCAACCCCACCACCAATCCCCCATCCCACCGCTCCATCACCTCACCGAATTATCGGGCTGCGCTCGAATGGCCGCTCCCGGTCGAACAGGTACCGGTAGGTGGCGTGGGTTTTCACGATGGTGGCCCCGATGGAGCGCGTCGTGACCAGCATGCGGGGGTTGAAGTCGCCAATCCAGTTCATTTCCAGGTCGGCGTAGCCGGCATCGAGGAAAGCACGACGGGCGTACACCAGCATGGCCGCGTCCACGCCCTTGCCCTGGTACTCGGGCACCACGCCGTAGATGATGCCGAACATCTTCTTGTCGCGCCGCTGGCGGAAGCGCCACCGCTGCCACAGGAAGCGCAGCTTGCCCGCCAGGTTGAGGCGCCGGCCTACGTGCTTGAAAATCTGATTCAATTCGGGCAGGCTCATGAAAAAAGCCACCGGCTCGTCACCATGATAGGCAAACCACAGTAGGCGCTCGTCCAGCACGGGCTTCATCTCCTGGGCAATGCGGCGGGCCTGGTCCAGGGTCATGGGCTTCACGCCCGTGTGCCGGGCCCAGGCCAGGTTGTAGACGTGGTGAAAATCCTGGGCCAGCTTTTCGAGGTCACTCTTGCGGGCGTGGTCGAAGCGGAAGGTGCCGGCGTGCTCCTCGGCCCGCTTCGCGAAGCTGGGGTGCAGCGGCGCGGCGGTGGTGCGGTAGCAGGTGTATTGTTTGAAATAGAGCTGAAAGCCGTATTGCTCGAACAGCTGCCGGTAATACGGCGGGTGCCAGAACATGCCGTAGTTGGGCTCGCGGTCGTAGCCATCAATGAGCAGCCCCCAGAACCGGTCGCGCTCGCCGAAGTTGATGGGGCCGTCCATGGCCTGCATGCCCCGCACCGCCAGCCACTGCCGGGCCGCGTCGAACAGCTGGTTGGCCGCCGCCTGGTCGTTCACGCACTCAAAAAAGCCGAGGCCGCCAGTGGGTAAGTCGGCGTTCAGCACGTCGGGCGCGTCGCGGTTAAGGAAAGCGGCTATCCGGCCCAGCACGGTGCCGGTGCCGGGGTCCGTGAGTATCCAGCGGATAATTTCGCCGTTGGTCAGCTGGGGGTTTTTGGCGGGGTCGAACACCAATTCCACCTCGTTTTCCAGCGGGCCGATGTAGTTCGGCACGTCCTTGTGCAAGCGGGCCGGTAATTCAATAAACTGCCGCGCCAGGCGGGCATCAACAACTTCGAGCAGCGGCATAGAAAGGATGCAAAGGCAAAGCTCCCCAACAAAAAATGAGCGGACAAGGCCCTGGGATATCGCAAATAAACACCCGGCGGGCCATACCGGCCCGGCCCGGCGAAACCCGCCCCCGGACGGCGGCAATATTTCTCGCAGGAAGTACATTTAGTCGCGCATATCGTATTATCTTACTAATTTGCTCATTATACGTACCCCGCGGTTGAGGCTTTTGGCCCTGGCCGCACCCACGTGGCCGGCCTGCCCCCCGGTTCGGCCACCTTTCGAAGCCTTGCACAATGCCCCATTGCGCAGGCAGGCTACCGCGTTTTGTTTTTCCCGTTCAGACAAAGCTTCAGTTTCCTGCTATGAAAACGGTATTTGTCTTCCTGGTGTGGTGGAGCTGGGCGGGCGCACAGCCGCTTTCTCAGCCCGGCACTCAGATAGACAGCCTGCAACAGCTGCTGGCCACCGCCCCGGCCGACTCGAGCCGCGTACTGCTGCTGGCCCAATTGGCCTACGAGCACACCCAAATTGACCCGCTGACCACGATTAGCTACGGCCGGCAGGCCCTGCAGCTGGCGCAGCAGCTCGGGTTCCGGCGCGGCCAGTGCCTGGCCCTGATACGGCTGGGGGCCGGGTTTCGGGAGGCCGGCAACTATCCGGCCGCGCTGCAAGTGGGCCTGCAGGGCCTGCGGCTGGCCGAAGCGCTGCACAACGCCGAGCTCACCGGCCGCGCCCTCAACGGGCTGGGCTACCTCAACTGGGAGGAGGGCAACAGCCGCCCGGCCCTCTCCTATTTTTTCCAGGCCCGGGACGTAGCCGAAAAAAGCCGGAACGTCCCGCTGCAAACGCGCGTGATGGGCAACATCGGCAACGTTTACGTGCAGCTCAACCGCCTCGATTCGGCCCTGCTTTACTCCCAGCGGGGCTATGCGCTGGACCTGCGCAACCACGACCTCATCAGCGAAGTGGGCGATGCGGCCATGCTGGGCAACATTTACGCGGGCCTGGGCAACCCGGCGCTGGCGCGGCGCTTCTACCACCGCAGCATTCGTCGGGCGCAGGGCCCCCGCTTTACGTTTGCGCTGTGCCGGGCCTACATCGGGCAGGCCCGGCTGTTTGAGCACCAGGCCGGGGCGCTGGCCGATTCGGCTCTCTATTTTGGCAAGCAGGCGTTGAGAACCGGGCAACAAGGCCACTACCCCAAGGGAATGCTTGATGCCAGCCAATTTCTGGCCGCTGCCTACGCGGCCCGCCACGACAGCGCGGCGGCGTTCCGCTACCTCACGCTGGCCAGCACCACCCGCGACAGCCTCTTCAGCCAAACCAAAATGGCCCAGGTGCAGGCCCTGGACGTGAGCGAGCGCCTGCGCCAGCAGGAGCTCGCCGACCAGCGCACGCAGGCCGCCGCCGAGCGCCGCCAGCTCTGGCTGCTGGCCGCCCTGGCCAGCACCATGCCAGCGCTGCTGCTGCTCTGGCGCACCAACCGCCACAAGCAGCGCGCCAACCAATTGCTCAATGCCCAAAATGCCCAAATTGCCAGCCAACGCGACGAATTGGGCGATGCGCTGGCCCAGCTAAAGGCCACCCAGGGGCAGCTGGTGCAAAGCGAAAAAATGGCGTTTCTGGGCGAGCTCACGGCGGGCATCGCCCACGAACTGCAAAACCCCCTGGCCTTCGTAAAAAACTTTGCTGAAGTGAGCACCCTGCTCGTCGACGATATTGCCGGCGATGGTCCCCGTGCCGCCCCGGAAGGTACCCAAGAGCTTCTGCTGGCCGGCCTCAAGCAAAACCTACAGGAAATCAGCCAGCACGGCCAGCGCGCTTCCACCATTATTGCCGGCATGCTGTCGCGCTCGCACCACGGCAGCGCTGCCTGCGTCCCCCTCGACCTCAACGCCCTGGTGAGCGAATACCTGCGCCTGGCCTATCAGGGCGTGCGCACTAAAGCGCCGGCTTTCACGGCCACGCTCACCACGCGGCTCACCCCCGCGCTGGGCCTGGTGCCCGCCGTGGGCCCCGACCTGGGCCGGGTGCTGCTCAACCTGTTCACCAACGCTTTCCATGCCGTGCAGCAGCGCCAGAAAACCACTCCCGGCTACGTGCCCGAAGTCAGCGTGAGCACCCGGCGGCTGCCCACTGGCCAGGTCGAAATCCGGGTGCGGGACAATGGCACGGGCATTCCGCAAGGCGTGCGCAGCAAAATATTTCAGCCTTTTTTTACCACCAAGCCCCCGGCCGAGGGCACGGGCCTCGGGCTTTCCCTCTCGCACGACATCATTGTGCAGGGCCACCACGGCACTCTTAAGGTCGACTCTACCGAGGGCGAATTCACGGAGTTCACCATTCACCTGCCGGGCTGATAGCCTACTGGTACGCCCGCTTGGCCGCCGACGATGCGGCGGCCCCTCTTTCGCTGGAGGGGAAACCGGAGCCAGGGCCGGCCGGGGGCCCTTTCCGCAACGCCCGGTTGGCCTGAAATTCGCCCAACAGGAAACAAAACGGGCATTCTTGCCGGCTCTCTCCGGTGCCCGGGACCCGACAAGTGACAGCAATTTTTTGTGCAATTCGACACCTCGGATGCGTATGATATATACGAGGCTCGTTCGCTTCCGACTTGCTGGAATAGAATGGGAAGGAGACTTGCATGACGAGCTTATTGTTTCGAATATAAATATAACAATAAAATATTAACCGTCCATATTTGTTGCAAAATAATATTTTTTCAGGACATATCCATACTTTTTTAAAGAGCAATGT
Organism: Hymenobacter terricola; assembly: GCF_017921975.2. Taxonomy (GTDB): domain Bacteria; phylum Bacteroidota; class Bacteroidia; order Cytophagales; family Hymenobacteraceae; genus Hymenobacter; species Hymenobacter terricola. The sequence goes on along the minus strand of NZ_JAGEMO020000047.1, from coordinate 4,120 downwards.
TGAGCTTCTTCCTGAATTGGGAAAACAACGTCTCCTGAGGCTGTTAGATGGCTTATTTTGCTAGTATCACAATCCGGCACAAGGAGAATGCTTCAACACAATAGCCGAAATTTTATACTTTCGGCGACGGGGTGCTCCGCGTTTACACAACGTGCAGCACGACCCAGAGCGAGGCCGTTGAAATCACCAGCCACAGCACAAGGCCCAGCACGTAGGGCCGCACGCCCACCGACCGCACCACGCTGACCGAAAGACCCGCACCAATAAAAAACAACGTCACGGTGAGGCCGATTTTGGCTAAGTGTACCATCACGGGCCCAAGCGGCTGAGCAGCGGGCACAAAGGTGTTGACCAGCATGGCGGCGATGAAGCCAAAAATGAAGTACGGGACGGTTATTTTTACGCCCTTCTGTTTGAAGAGCACCGCCGTGCCAATGGACACCGGAATAATCCAGAGGGCTCGGACCAATTTCACGGTTGTAGCTACTTCCAGGGCTTTACTGCCGTAAGCCGCCGCCGCGCCCACCACCGACGAGGTATCGTGGATGGCAATGGCGCACCAGAGGCCGAACTGATTCTGCGTCATGGCCAGGGCGTGGCCAATGGGCGGAAACGCAAACAGCGCGAAGGTATTGAGTACGAACACCGTGCCGAGGGCCACCGACATTTCCTCGTCCTTGGCGCGCAGCACCGGGCCTACGGCCGCAATGGCGCTGCCGCCGCAAATAGCAGTGCCGCACGAAATAAGGTGTACCACGTGGCGGCCCAGTCCCAGCCATTTGCCCACGAAATACCCCAAAATGAGGGTGCCGGAAATGGACACGACGGTGAATAGAATCCCTTCCCGGCCGGCCTGCACCGCCGCGTGAGCATTCATGCCAAACCCCAGGCCGATGACCGAGAACTGAAGGAGTCTGGCCGTGGCCTTTTTGGTTAGGCGGCTGAAGGGGTTGCCTGCCGTTTGGGCCAGCACCAGCCCGAGCGCCAGGGCTATGGGCGGCGAGGCCCAGGGCGTGAGGCAAAACACCAGGAACAATCCAAACACCACTTGCCGCCACGTAAAAGCCTGCCCAAATACCACCCGTGGCGCCTGAAAACCCTGAAAAAAGCCCGGAACTGCCCCCAGTGCAAGTTTGGGGACCGGAGCACCAGGCACAAGTTGCTGCTTTCGGGTGGGCGGCGATGTGATATAGGCCATAATTAAAAGACTGATTGCAAGACAAATTTACAAAATCAGCCCCCTCTTATGTTATTGCAAAATGTAATCCAGCATTACCATATGTTATAGTATCCTGTATTTCTCCGCTTAGGCAACCGTCCTCCGGCGTTGTGTCATACCCATCATTCACGTTAATAACGTACTTTATTTAAATAACTTAACAACATAACAACGACCAGGCAATGTCTCGTTGTAGCCCATAATTACTGCCAGCAGCTGTTCAGAATTATAAACCACAGAAGCCCGTGCCCAGGGCCAAAAGACAAACCCGCCCGCAACCGGAGCAGATGCTTCGGTTGCGGGCGGGTAGCAGGCGTGGCAACAGGCTCAGCTTATAGCTCGGTCTGTTCGTTCTTCAGGTCATATATATCGCCGCCGGCGTAGCGGGGGTCATCCTTAGCATAGGCCGCGCGCTCTTCGGCCTCGGTGCCGCCCTGGGCTGCGCGGATGGCGGCCGTGTCCTGGTTTTGCTCCACCTGGCTGGGCTGCTCGGCGGGGGCCTTCTGGGCGTTGCGGGCTTCGCTGAACTCGTCGGGGTTATCATTCGAGCCATCGTTTGCGATGGCCTGGCTTGCGGGGGGCACCTGGGCAGCCGTGTGGCCAAAATCACCATAGCCGGGCGTGCCTTCGTGGGCTTCACCTGCCAGGTCGGGAGCCGGCTGCGGGTCGGGTTGAGGGGCTTGGGGATTGTTTTCCATAAGAACGGCGGCAAAAGGTGAATACTGGTGCGGCACCAATTGCATGCCGCTACCCTAAGTTACGCTTCTGCGCTATATAGTGTTCTGGGCAAAGCTGAGGAAGCGCTGCGCCGGGCGGGGCAGCGGCTGCCCCTGCGGCCACACGGCCTCAAACTGCCGGGCCAGGTGCAGCCCGGCCACCGGCACTACTTCCAGCAGCCGGCCCGCCAACTCCCGCGTGAGGGCCCGGCGCGACACGAAGCCCAGGGCCTCCGGAGCGGCTTCGAGGTAGGCTTTGATGGCTTCGGTGTTGTCGAAATAAAAGGCCACCGACAAGCTGCTGAGCTTGATTTTGAGCGTGCGCAGGGCGAATTCCAGGACTTCCAGCGTGCCGGAGCCGCGCTCGCGCAGCACCAGCGGGCGGGCCAGCGCCTCGGCCAGCGGCAGGGGCTGCGCGGGCGGGCCGGCAGCGGTAGCGCCCCGCACGGCCACCAGCTCATCGGTGAGCAGCAGCTCGTAGTGCAGGTCGCGGCTTTTGGAGCGGCCTTCCACGAAGCCCAGGTCGAGCTCGCCGCGCAGCAGAGCTTCGGCGATGTGCTCGGAATTGGCGTTGAGCAGGGTGAGCTGGACTTTGGGGTAGCGCTTCTGGAAAGCCGGTAGCAGGCCCGGCAACACGTATTGAGCCAGGGTGGTGCTGGCGCCCAGGCGCAGGCGGCCAGCAGCTTCGTCGGGGTCGCACAGGGTGTGGAGGTGGTCTTCCAGCTGCTGATGCGACGCCGCCACGGCATCGGCATGGGCCAGCAGCAGGCGGCCGGCCTCGGTGAGGGCCACGCGGTTGCCGCGCCGCTCCAGCAGCCGCTGGCCGTACTGCTTTTCCAGCTCGCTGATGTGCTTGGTGACGGCTGGCTGCGTGATAAACAAGCGCTGGGCGGCTTTGGTGAAGCTCAGGTGCTGGGCCACGGCCTGGAACACGCGAAGGCGAAAATCGGACATGGCCCGAAGGTAAATGCCGGGGTTGAAACACCCCGCCGAGCGAGGCAGGTGAGGGCAGGACGACCGCCCCGGCGCAGGCTTCTAGCTTCGCGGCTATTACTTCCCTTTCGCCCCGAACCCCCACCCCTTCATGTTCAGTTTAACCGGAAAAACCGCCGTTGTGACGGGCGGCGGCAGCGGCATTGGCAAGGCCATCGCGCAACTGTTTGCCCGCCAGGGAGCCGCCGTGCATATCATCGAGCTCAATGCCGAGGCCGGGCAGCAGGCCGCCGAGGAAATTCGCCAGGCCGGCGGTACCGCCCACGTTCACGCCGCCGATGTGAGCCAGCAGGCGGCCGTGGTGGCCGTTTTTCAGGCCATCGGCCCGGTCCATATTCTGGTAAATAACGCTGGCATTGCCCACGTCGGCAACGTGGAAACCACCACCGAGGCCGACCTCGACCGCGTGTATCAGGTGAACGTGAAGGGCGCCTACAACTGCCTGTTCGCGGCCGTGCCGCTGATGAAAGCGCAGGGCGGCGGGGCCATTCTCAATGTGGCTTCCATTGCGGCCCACGTCGGTCTCACCGACCGGCTGGCTTACTCCATGAGCAAGGGCGCCATTTTCGCCATGACGCTGTCGGTGGCCCGCGACTACATGGCGCACAACATTCGCTGCAACAGCATCTCGCCGGCCCGCGTGCACACGCCGTTTGTCGATGGCTTCATTGCCAAAAACTACCCCGGCCAGGAAGCCGCCATCTTTGAGAAGCTCTCCCGCAGCCAGCCCATCGGCCGCATGGGCCAACCCGCAGAAATTGCCGCGCTGGCGCTGTACTTATGCGCTGATGAATCGGGCTTCGTTACAGGGTGTGACTACCCGATTGATGGCGGTTTTATCACGCTGAATAATTGAAGAACGTCATGCTTCGGCTCCGCTCAGCATGACGTTCAATTACCTTCACCCTTCCAATAACTTCCACACATTCCTGATGAAACTCATCCGCTACGGCCAGGCCGGCCACGAAAAGCCCGGCGTCATTCTCCACGACCAGCAGTACGACGTTTCGGCGTTTGGCGAAGACTACGACGAGGCTTTTTTTGCCACCGATGGCCTGCGGCGGCTGGCCGAATTCCTGAAGGCGAACGAGGGCCAGCTGGCGCCCGTGGCCGCTGGCGAGCGCCTGGGGCCGCCGGTGGCGCGGCCGTCCAAAATCCTGTGCATCGGGCTGAACTACGCCGACCACGCCCG
>NZ_JAGEMO020000046.1 GCF_017921975.2 Hymenobacter terricola | reverse complement strand
CTGGCGCCCGTGGCCGCTGGCGAGCGCCTGGGGCCGCCGGTGGCGCGGCCGTCCAAAATCCTGTGCATCGGGCTGAACTACGCCGACCACGCCCGCGAAACCGGGGCCACGCCGCCGCCCGAGCCGGTGCTGTTTATGAAATCGACCACGGCCTACGTGGGGCCCAACGACGACGTCATCATCCCCCGCAACTCGGTGAAAACCGACTGGGAAGTGGAGCTGGCCGTGGTGATTGGCAAGCGCGCTTCCTACGTGGACGAGGCCGATGCGCACGAGTACATTGCTGGCTACGCGCTGCACAACGACGTGTCGGAGCGCGAGTTCCAGCTGGAGCGCAGCGGCACCTGGGACAAGGGCAAGGGCTGCGACACGTTTGCGCCCGTGGGCCCGTTTATGGCCACGCCCGATGAGCTTGGGGACGTGGACAGCCTGCGCCTCTGGCTCACGGTGAACGGCCAGATGATGCAGGACGGCACCACGGCCAACCTCATTTTCAAGGTTCCCTTCCTGATTTCCTACCTCAGCCAGTTCATGACGCTGCTGCCCGGCGATATCATCTCGACGGGCACGCCGGCCGGGGTGGGCCTGGGCTTCAAGCCGCCCATCTACCTCAAGCCCGGCGACGTGGTGGAGTTGGGCATCGACGGCCTGGGCACCTCGCGCCAAACGCTGAAGGCATATGCCAAGGATTGATTCGCACCAGCATTTCTGGCGCTTCGACCCCGTGCGCGAGGCCTGGATAACGGCCGACATGGCCGCCATCCGGCGCGACTTTTTGCCCGAGGATTTGCAGCCAATTCTGGCCCGGCACGACTTCGATGGCTGCGTGGCGGTGCAGGCCAGCCAATCGGAAGCGGAAACTGATTTCCTGCTCGAATTGGCGGCTGGGCACGACTTCATCAGGGGCGTGGTGGGCTGGGTCGATTTGCGGGCTGAGAACATCGGGGAACGGCTGGCGCACTACAGCCAATTCGCGAAGCTGAAAGGTTTCCGGCACGTTTTGCAGGGCGAAACTGACCGGGAATTGATGCTGCGGCCCGCGTTTCGGCGCGGCCTGACGGCCTTGTACCACCACGGCTTCGCTTACGACCTGCTGATTTTGCCGGACCAGCTGGGCTATGCGGCCGAGCTGGCGACGGCCCTTCCCAATCAGCCCCTGGTGCTCGACCACCTGGCCAAGCCGCTCATCAAAACCGGCGAAATCGAGTTCTGGAAGCGCGATATCCAAGCCCTGGCCGGGCACGAAAACGTGCTGTGCAAAGTATCGGGCCTGGTGACGGAAGCCGACTGGCAGCACGGGCAGCCCGCCGATTTCAGGCCCTACCTGGACGTTGTTTTTGAGGCTTTTGGGCCGCGACGGGTCATGTTTGGGTCCGACTGGCCGGTGTGCAGCGTGGCCGGCGGCTACGGCCGGGCGCTGGGTCCGGTAGCCGATTACCTGGCCGCTTTTTCGGCTGCTGAGCAGGCCCGGTTCTGGGGCGGTAACGCGGCCGCTTTCTATCATTTATAATCAATTTCCACCATGGATTTACAGCTGCAGGACAAGGTCATTATCGTTACCGGCGGCGCCAGGGGCATCGGTGAGGGCATTGCGCGGGTGCTGGCCCGGGAGGGCGCGGTGGCCGTCATCGTGGGGCGCAATGCGGCTGATAACCAGCAGGCCGTGGCCGCCATCGAAGCCGCGGGTGGCCGGGCCTGGCAGGTGGCCGCCGAGCTGGCCGAACCGGCCGAATGCGCCCGCGCCGTGCAAGCCGTAGTGGCCGGATTTGGCCGCATTGATGGCCTGGTGAACAACGCCGGCGTGAACGACGGCGTGGGCCTGGAAACCGGCGACTACCCCGGCTTCATGGCCAGCCTGCACAAGAACCTGGTGCACTACTACCTCATGGCCCACCACGCCCTGCCCGAGCTGAAAAAATCGAAGGGCGCCATCGTCAACATCTCCTCCAAAACCGCCGAAACCGGCCAGGGCAACACCTCCGCCTACGCGGCGGCCAATGGCGGCCGCAACGCCCTCACCCGCGAGTGGGCCGTGGAGCTGCTCAAGTACGGTATCCGGGTGAATGCCGTGGTGGTGGCCGAATGCTGGACGCCCGCCTACGAAACCTGGGTCAAAACCCTGGCCAACCCCGAGGAGAAGCTGCGCGAAATCACCAGCAAAATCCCGCTCGAAAACCGCATGACCACCGCCGAGGAAATTGCCAACACCACGGCCTTCCTGCTCTCGGCCCGCAGCAGCCACACCACCGGCCAGATTCTGCACGTCGACGGCGGCTATGTGCACCTCGACCGCGCCCTGGCCAACGCTTAGCCCCGATTTCCATAATGTTTGCCGCGCTCTATAATCCGGCGCTACCCGATAAAAAAGGAGCGATGGCCACTTGGCCATCGCTCCTTTTTCTTTTTGCTCACTTTTAGCCCACTCCCGCCGGGACTTATTGTTGGGCCTTGCGGCGGGCCTGCAGCTTGCGCAGGCCATAGCCCACCCCGCCGGCCAGAAGGAGCGAAATGCCGCCGTCGATGGGTGTATCCGTGGGCGCGGTGCCGGGGGCGGGGCCACCCGAACCGGGCTGAGCCAGAGCTGATACGCTGGCCAAGGACCACACAGCCAGCAGCAAAGCGGCTGAAAATAGATAATGCTTCATGGTATTGAGAGGAAAGGCAGTAAAGGCCGGCCCCGGCTTTGGGGCCGGCGAAAGAAATTATTGAATGACGACGCGCTTGGCCAGGGTGGTGGCGCCTACTTGCAGGCGCAGGGCATACACGCCCGCCGCCAGCCCGGCGGCATCCACCGCGAGGCGGGCTCCGGCGGCCAGCAGGGCCGCGTCCTGGCGGCGCACCACCTGGCCCAGGCTGTTGAGCAGCTCCGCGTGCAGCTGAGTGGCCCCGGCCACGGCGGGTACCAGCACGGTGAAGGCATTGTGGGCCGGGTTGGGGTAGAGGGTGATTTCGGCGGCCGTCAGGGCCGTGGCCGTAGCCAGCACCGAGCGGGCCCCAAAGCTCAGCGTGAAGCGGCCCGTGAGCAGCGCCGCAGCCTGCGTGGCAGTTACGCTAAAGGTGTAGTCTGGCTGCGTGCGCAGGTTCACCAGCTGGCCCGTGGCAGCATCGGTGAGGAAGGCGTCGAGGGTGGCGGGCAGGTTATTCAGGGCCACGCCGGTCAGGGTGTAGGTGCCGGCGGCGGGCACGCCCACGGTCAGGGGCAGTACGGTGGCGGTGGTGAAAGCCGGGCGACCATCAATGGCCAACGCCTCGCTGGTGCTGGCCACCGAGGCCAGGTTCAGGCCGGTGGTGTTGGGCAGCTTCAGGGCGTCGTACTGGGCATCGAAGCCAGGGGTGGCACCGGTTTCGGCGTACGCATACAGGGCATCGGCGGCCCCGGTGGTGCCGCGCAGCTCCAGCTGCACCAGCGGCCGGGTATCAGTGGTCGTCCGTTGGAAAGTGGTATTGTTGAGCGCCGTGAGGCGCTGGCTGTTGCGGAAGGTGAGCGTGCCGCTGGTCTGGCCGGTGCTCACGCGGGCAAAAAAGCCCTGGGCCACCGGCAGCACGGGGTTGCCCACGCCGTTGGCGTAGCTGCGGTAGGTGCCGCCGTACTGGCTGGCGCTGGCATACACATAAATGGCCGCATCAAGGTTGGAACGGTCGGCAAGGGCCACCAGACTGTAGTCGAGCGGCGCGGGGTACGGGTTGCCCAGCAGCTGCCAGCCGGCGTCCGTGCCGTTGGTTGAGGCCGAGCTGTTGCGGCTCAGGTTCAGAACCTGGTCGCCGGTGGTGAGCGTGCCCACAAAATCGACCACCTGTGAAGCGCCGATGTTGACGGCGTAGCCCTGGCCCACGCCCAGCGGCGTCGTCAGGCTGGCGGGCACCACAAAGCCTTTGTCAAACGCGCCCATGTTGTTGGTCAGCGTGACGCGGGTTTGGTCGTAGGCAAACACGGTGGGGAACGGTGTAGTCGTGCTCGGCGTGGCCGAGGCGTTGTAGGTACTGGCTTGGCTCACCTCGGGGCTGAAGCCGGCGGTAGCCAGGTCGGCCACGGTGGTGTTGCTCACCGGGGCACTGTAGTGGCGGTAGCCCAGGCCAGGGTTCGCGGTTGGGGCAATGTAGCGTTGCACGGTGACCGCGCCGCTCACCGTGCCACCGGCATTGTCGACCAGGGCCGTGCCGGCCGGGTCAGAAAGCAGCATCAGGGGCCGGCCGCCGGTGCTGAGGCCGCCGTTGGTGAGGGCCAGCACGCCGTGAATACTCACCGCACCGGTCTGAGTGGCGCCGGCAGTGTTGGTGATGGCCAGGCCCCAGAACTGGGTGCTGCCGCCGCCGCCGATGGCCTGCGCCGTGGTGCCGCTCAGCGTCACGGTGCCCGCCGTGGCGCTGATGGTGCCGCTGTTATCCAGCGCACCTTTCACGTCCAGGGTGCCGCCGCTTTGCGTCAGGCTGGCGCTGCTGCCAATTGTCAGGGTTTTGGCCGCCGCGCTGCCGCTGGCAATCAGCGGGTAGGGCGAAGTGCCGGTGGGCACGACGGCATCCAGGAGGCTGGTGGGCACGCCATCCGACCAGTTGGCGGCCGTAAACCAATCCGTGGTGCCGCTGCCCAGCCAGAAGGTCGAAGTCGCGGTCGGGACCAGGCTCGGCAGGGTGGCCGTGCCCGTGTCAATCGTAATAGCACCGCCTCGCGAAAGGCCCCGGCCAATCAGCGAAGCTCCTTGTATGAGGTTGATGGCGCCATCAACGAGCAGCGTGCCCCGGAAAACGGAGTTCTGGCCCAAATCGACCCGGCCCGTTACCTGCCAGTACACGTTAGCCGCCGAGGCGCCATTAATCAGCGTTACGGTCGACGACGCGGCGGTGGTCAGCGCGCCGGACACTCGCAGAAAAAACAAGGCATTCGGGTTATTCTGCGCATCTAAAATCAGGTTGCCAGCCAGGGTGGTGGCCGCGCCCACGCAGTAGGAGCCGGGTATCAGCACCTGCGGGTTGCTGACGGGGCCGCCGTACACCGCCAGCGGCACCACGCACGGGATGGTGGACATATAGGAAAAGGCCGTTTGCACATCCGTAGCCGCTTGCGTTGAAACAATGTCCGCAACGTGAATGCTGCCCATGACGACCCCCAGCGGAAAGCCGCTGAAAGCGCCCGCGTTGGTGCCAATGTCACCTTTGATTACGCTGGGGCCGACGTTATCGAAGGCCCCGACCGCGGTAAACATGGCAAAGCTGGAAGCAGCCCCCAAAGCCGGGGCAACCTGGCCAACGCTGGTTTTGGGGGCAGCCCACAAAACGGCCGCCGCCAGGAGTAATAGATAGTTGTTTTTCATGATTTTCGGGACGAGGGATGGGGAGATATTACGCTACAAAATTCAGCCGCCTGATTCCGGCAGATGTTACGGGATTACAAAAAAGATTTACACGATTCCCACTTGCCGCACGGATGCACTCCAGCGCGAGGCGCCGCTGGTGCATGAACTGCTTGAAAAAGCTCGGCGTCAGGCCCGTCACCTTCTTGAACTGGTTGGACAAGTGCCCCACGTTGCTGTAGTTCAGCTTGTAAGCTATTTGGGTAAGATTGAGCTCGTCCTCCAGCAGCAATTCCTTCACCCGGCGAACCTTGAGCCCGATGATGCACTGCTCAATGGAGCCGCCCGTGGCCTCCGAAAACACGTTGGCCAGGTAGGTGTAGTCATGGCTAAGCCGCTGGCTGAGGTGGTCCGAGTTGCGGCGCTTGGGCAGTTCAGTCGAGGAGTACACCAGCTCGATGATGGCATTTTTGATGTTTTCGACCAGCGCAACGCGGCTGGCTTTGGGCGCAAGGCCGGGCGTGGGGTATTCGTGGGCGGCCGGGCGAGCGGCGCGGGCACACCGCGCCCCGATGGCTTCGTGGCGAAGGCCAGGGGCATTCCCTATTGTTTGGCTGGTCATGGTTTGGCAATTGCTTGCCGGTAATTCGCACTAGAACTTCAGTAGCTGGCTCATAACGCTTTTCTATGCCGATAACCATCCGCGGCTCCAGGTCGGGCGAGGCAGGATGTTTTCTAGAAAAGACATTACCAATCTGAATCTGTGTCTTAGAACGCAGCACCACCCGCAAGGTTGAGGCATTCCCGTATTGGGAAGCAAGGTTTTTCTTTATTTATCAACAGAATGAATCAGGTCATAGATGAGGTATTTCTTTCCCAAAAAAATACTTCCTTGTATCGGATTTACTACTTGGCGGTTAGCCGCCCGCTAACCGCCGCCAACCTGGCAAAAAAAGAAGTCCCGGCGCTCGGCCAGGACTTCTTTTTTTGTAGTGCAGTTACGCGGGAGGTACCCGGCAGGGCTTTGCACCACTTGCCCTTTACCGGCGAATCAGCTTAAGGTGCGCCTGGGCCACTTTGCCCTGCAGGTACAGAAAATACACCCCGGACGCCCCCGTTGAGGCAGAGAAATCAAGCGCTACCTGGGAAGTGGTGGGCAGCACCGTCAGCGTCCCTTCGCTCACCTTCGCGCCCAGCGACGACAACAGCTCGTAAGACACCTCGCCCTCGAAAACGGCCGGTAGCACGAGGCTAAACCGGCCAGTGCCCGATGGGTTCGGATACACGGCGGCCGGGACGGTAACGGCCGGCTGGCCCGCAGCTTTTTGCACGGCGGCCCCGCCCGTGGCAGCAGTGGTAGCCAAGGCCGTGGCCGACTGCCGGGCGGCCTGGTTCGTGACGGTGAAGGCGATGGTGAGCGCCGTGCCGGCCGTGCCGCTTCCGCTGCCACCGCTGAAGGGTGTGGCCTTGAGCGAATAGCTGCCCACGGCCGGCGTCCAGACGTTATAATCCCCGTTGGTGTCGCCAAACAGGGCATACGAGGCCACCGATTCGGTCTGGTTCTGGCCCTGCGTTCCGCTCAGCACAAAGGCCACGCTGCCCACCGTGGCCGGACTGGTGTTGGCCCGCACATTGAGGTGCTGCGTGGGCAAGGTGGCCAGGTTGAGCACCGCCCCTGCCGTGAGCGCCTGCAAGTCCAGGTCCGTATCGGCGTTCACGAGGGTGAAGCTGGCCACGGCCGGCCCACTGGGAATGGGCGTAAACGTGGCCGTAATGGCCTTGTTGGCACTCATGGTCACCGGGAGCGGGTTGGCCGTGCCGGTGGCGTCGCCGCTCCAGCCGGCAAACTGCTGGCCGGCGCCCGGCGTGGCCGTCAGGCTCACCAGCGTGCCGCTGGGGTAGGTGGCCTGGTCCGGGCTCTTCGCAACCGTGCCGCTGCCGCTCGTGGCCACGCCCAGCGTGTAGGAAGCGCCCACCACCTGGTTGGTCACCGAGAACGAAACCGTGAGCGGCGTGCCGGCCGGGCCACTGCCCCCGCCGCCGCCGTAGGGCGTGGCCAGCAGCGAATAATTGCCCACCGGCGGCGTCCAGGG
>NZ_JAGEMO020000045.1 GCF_017921975.2 Hymenobacter terricola | reverse complement strand
CTGCCGCTCGTGGCCACGCCCAGCGTGTAGGAAGCGCCCACCACCTGGTTGGTCACCGAGAACGAAACCGTGAGCGGCGTGCCGGCCGGGCCACTGCCCCCGCCGCCGCCGTAGGGCGTGGCCAGCAGCGAATAATTGCCCACCGGCGGCGTCCAGGGGTTATAAACGCCGTTCACATCCCCAAACAGGGCGTACGGCGCGACCGACTCGGTCTGGTTCTGGCCCTGCGCCCCGCTCAGGGCCAACACCACGCTGCCCACGGCGGCCGGGCTGGTGTTGGCCCGCACGTTGAGGTGCTGGGTGGGCAAGGTGGCCAGGTTGATGGCCGTTCCAGCAGTCAGCAGTTGAATAGCCTGGCCGTTGTCGGCGTTCACGAGGGTGAAGCTGGCCACGGCCGGCCCACTGGGAATGGGCGTAAACGTGGCCGTAATGGCCTTGTTGGCATTCATGGTCACCGGGAGCGGGTTGGCCGTGCCGGTGGCGTCGCCGCTCCAGCCGGCAAACTGCTGGCCGGCGCCCGGCGTGGCCGTCAGGCTCACCAGCGTGCCGCTGGGGTAGGTGGCCTGGTCCGGGCTCTTCGCAACCGTGCCGCTGCC
>NZ_JAGEMO020000044.1 GCF_017921975.2 Hymenobacter terricola | reverse complement strand
CGTGGCCACGCCCAGCGTGTAGGAAGCGCCCACCACCTGGTTGGTCACCGAGAACGAAACCGTGAGCGGCGTGCCGGCCGGGCCACTGCCCCCGCCGCCGCCGTAGGGCGTGGCCAGCAGCGAATAATTGCCCACCGGCGGCGTCCAGGGATTGTACACCCCGCTGTTGTCGCCAAACAACGCGTAGGGGGCCACCGACTCGGTTTGGTTCTGGCCCTGCGCTCCGCTCAGGGCCAACACCACGCTGCCCACGGCGGCCGGGCTGGTGTTGGCCCGCACGTTGAGGTGCTGGGTGGGCAGGGTGGCGAGGTTCACCACGTCATTGGCTGCCAGGGTCCGGATGGGCTGGCCGGTATCGGCGTTGATTAGGGCAAAGCTCACGACCTGCGGCCCGGCGGCCGGGGCGTTGTTGGTGGCCCGGGGCGTGGGCACGGCGAAGGTGACGAAGGTGGCGGCCCCGTCCTGCGCCCGGCCGCTCGACACGTCTGCCACCTGTGGTCCGAAAGTGAGCGAGTCGAGCGCCGCGACGGCCGCGCCGCCGCTGGGCTGGAACAGGCCGATTTGCTCGCCGCCCGCACCCAGCTTAAACCCAACGTGCAAGGGCCCCTGAAACGCCTGGTCATCGGCCCACAACAAGAGGAAACCGTGCGCCGGAATGGTGGTGAGGGCCGCGTTGGTGGTCGGAATCTGGTACTTGCTCTTATTGGTGAGGTCGTCGGTGACGTAGAGCCCGCCGATGTCCACCGGCTGGGTGCCGGAGTTATAGATTTCCACCCAGTCATCAAACTCCCCGCCCTCGTCCGGATACGTTGAGTTGCTGGCCATGAATTCGTTGATGAACAGCCCCGAAATGGCCGGCACGGTGTTCGTTGCGCCCGGCGTGGGCGTGGCAAAGGCCTTGAACTGCTTGCTGGCATCGGGGTATCGCCCGCGTGAGACGTTGGCCACCTGCGCGCTGTAGCGCAGCGAGTCGATAACCGCAACATCGGGCCCCACGATGTCGGCCAGGCCGATTTGGCCGCCGCCCGCGTTCAGCGTAAAGCCCAGGTGCAGCACGCCCTGCGCCGGCTGGTTGTCGGCCCACAGCGTGAGGAAGCCCTTGGCCGGCACGGTGGTTTGGGCTGCGCCGGTGGTCGGAATCCGGAAGAAGCCCGGCGTGCCCAGCGCATTGGTCAGGTACAGCCCGCCCACGTTGATGGGCTGGGAGTTGTTGTTGTAAATTTCAATCCAGCCGTCGTGCTCGCCCGCTTCATCGGTAATCGAGGTTTGGTTGACGGCCATAAACTCGTTGATAAACAGGCCGGATTTGAACGCCACCACGTTGGACGCGCCCGGCGTGGGGGCCACAAACGTGCGGAACGTGCTGCTGCCATCCGGAAACCGGCCCGTGGAAACGTCATCGGCCTGCGCCCCGAAGGTGTAGGAATCCAGCACCGTCGGCGTGGTGCCAATCATCTGCGAGAGGCCAATGGCTTCGCCGCCCTTGCTCAGCTTGGGCGTGATGTGCAGGGGGCCCTGGGCCGGCTGGCCGTCGGCCCAAATCAGCAGGTAGCCGTGGGCCGGAATGGTGGTCAGGGCCGCGTTGGTGGCCGGAATCTGCGACTGCGTGAGGTTGGTCAGCAGGTCGGTGAGGTAGAGGCCGGCAATGTTTATCGGCTGGCTGGTGGAGTTGTAAATCTCAATCCAGTCATCGAACTCGCCAAACTCGTCGGCATACTTGGTGTTGCTGGCCACGAATTCGTTGATGTACAGCCCCGCGATGAGGCCCGAAATGGTGAACGGCGCCTCGTGCAGCGGGCTCCAGGCGCCGCCGCTCAGCACCCGCGCTTTCACGGCCTGGCTGCCCGTAATGGCCACCGGCCCGGTGTAGGCGGTGGCCGTGGCGCCCACCGCGCCGGCGGCAGCTTCAGGGTCGCTGCCGTCGGTGGTGTAGTAGATGGTGCCGGCCGCGTTGGGGTTGCTGATGGTGAGCTGGAAGCCCGCTGCCACCGTGCCGCCCTCCTGGCTGAAGCCGGGGGCCGTGACGGTGGGATAGTAGCCCTGCGCCACCAGGGCCGCGATAAACCGGGCCACGTTGCCGTTCATCAGGCCGTCCACGCGGTTCACTTCGGGCGTCCAGTAGCCGTCCCGCGTCCGGGTGATGCCGTCCTGCAAGGCATCGCCCCAGCGCGCCGACTCATCCACGATGGCCGTTTGGATGTAGCCGTTCAGCTGCGCCCAGCGGGCCCGGGAAGCGGCATCGGTCAGCCCGCCGCCGTTGTAGCAGGCGCGGTACACGCGGTCGGCAAAGAGCTGCATAAACTCGCTGTTGCGCCGCGCCGAGTGCCAGATTTTGGCGATGGTGGCGTTGCCCGTCTGGTCGTTGCGGAACTCGGGGTGCACCCAGGCGCCCTGGTTCGAGCCGAGGGTGGTGTCCCACGACCATTCGCAGTCCCAGGCGTTGTACCAGTACGGGCCGGGCGGCACGTTGCGGTTGCCGCCGTGGAAGTTGTTGCTGGGCCAGTCGCTCATGCCCGTCATCCAGGTCACAATCAGGTAGTCGCAGAACCTGCCCACGTCCAGGTAGCTTTTCAGCTGCGCGTAGTTGGCCGGCACGGTCATGTCCTGGGCAATGAGCGTGGTGGTGAGGAAATTGAACCGCGTGGGGTCGCCGCTCCGGATGCCGTCCTGGTCCAGCGCCATCCAGTCGCCAAAAGCGCCGCCGTAGTAGTTCGAGAGCATGCCGCCGTCGGTGCGCTCCACGGGGTTGTAGAGCCCCCAGTACAGTCCGTTGACATACAGATGCACAAACGTGCCCCGGCCGCCCACGCCCGACACGGCCTGCTGGCTCTGGCGGTACCACTCGTCGCGGGTGTAGCAGGTGCGGTCGGGGTTCCAGTTGCGGGCCCAGGAGCGGTTGTTGCCCGCCCGCAGCACAATCTTGGTATCCTTGAAGGTATTGGCCACCGAAGCGCCATTGAACGGCGCTTTCCGGAAGATATTCGACGTGGTGCTGCTGCTGAACCCCAGCGCCAGCGAGCGTTTCAGGCGGTTGGAGCTGTGCGCTTCCAGGTCGCAGTTGAACTGCTCCTTCGTGCCGTCCGGGTAAAACAGCTCCACCGATGTCGGGTGCGAGCTGGAGCCCTCGTACAGGTCCCAGAAATCGGCCTTATCGAGCACCAGCGACATGGTGGGGATGGCCAGCAGGCCCGGCCGTGCCACGCTGCTGTAGGCCGGGTCGTTCACCACGTTGGGGTCCATTTCGTAGTCGTGCGTGGCCGTGGCCGTGCCCGAGCCCAGCGCGTAGTCGTGGTTGGGCCAGCCCGCGATGAACTTGGGCTGGTGCAGCACATCGTTCAGAAACAGGTAGGTGCTGGTGGCCACCGGCGTGGCCGTCGCGCCGCTGTAGCCAATGGCCCGCACCACGCTGGTGGTGCTCACCGCAATAGGCCCCGCATACACGGTGCCGGTGGTGGTGGTGGGGGCCGTGCCATCGGTGGTGAAGCGGATGGAGCCGCCCGCAATACTCGTGCTCAGGGCCAGCTGAAAGGGCGTGTCGTAGAAGCCCCGGGCCACCGAAAACGTTATGCTCTGGCCGAGCGCGGCCCAGGGAAGCATCAGCAGAATGAACACGAAAGCGTACAGGTTTTTTTTCATGTTTGAGGTGGGTTTAGTGGTGGATGCGAAGGATTCTCGGACGTTTGGACGCCGCCGGACGCGTTTGAGCCCGGCCAGTTGCTGACGGCATCCCGGTTTGGGGTTCAGAGCCAAGCCCCGGCCTTTTCAGGCATCGTTACGACGACGCTGCTGCGGTAAGAAATCTTACGCCAGCAGCACTATTAGCAAAAACCTGGTGGTGGTGTGGGCCTGGAAACACCCAAGCTGGAGCAGGCACGGAAGGCGGGAGTAAACGGGGCATTCATCAGGCTGCCAGACTGGTGGATAGCACCTTGGCTTTTCGAATTGAAAGGTTTTTTACCTGGGCCCTAACGAAACCCGCAATTGCAGACTTCCGCACGGGCCAGCCTGCGCCGGCCCGGTAGCAAGCTGGCCGAGTATCGCATGAGTGGGCAATGGTTGAGCAACAGCAGAACGAAATTAACAGGATTATTATAACAAAAAAATAAACTATAAAATAAATAAAATATTCACTATAGTTTCATTATGCAGTGGCGTACTTCCTCCAGAAATGCTACAAACAGCAGTTCCAAGGCTACTATGGCAACAATTAGCTGCTGGCCGGTACCCGCTGGCCCCAACGCAACGTTTTTTTGGGCTCTACTACTGCCCTACCACCTGAAAAGCAGAAGGCTTCACAAACGGGGCCCGGCCGTGGGTAAAATGCCTGGGAATGCGCGCCGGCTTGCGCGAGCGGCCGTCCAGGCGCATGAAACCGTATTCAGCGGTACGTCGCGTTGCTGAGGCTAACCTACAGCCGGCTATTTGTATGGCTATTTTACTAAGAAAAATAATTTTATGAATAAACATAAATAATGTTAAGTTTTTTATAAATTTGATTCTATTACAAGATTATTGCTTTACGCCTGTAACTACCGTCCTCCAGAATTCACCAACCAGTCTGAAAATTTAATTTTTAGTATATAAATCTGCTGAGGGTTTTTTGACCAGCCACGGCTATTTCGGCTGCCGGGCTTTTCAGTTGGTAAGTGAGTTGAGCGCCTCCAGGCGTCTTTTGTGCCATAATAAAAGCCTCTTATCTACCACGTAAGGGCATTTTATTATTTTTTTCAATAGTTGCTTCATTCATTGGGCTCACCACTTTGGGTGCCTGGTTCGGCGTGCGCGGTAGGGTGCGGGGAGCTGGTGCTGGAAATCCTCTACGGGCCACAATCGATTGTTGCTTTCGATTTCGTCTTTTCATGTAACCTCCCCACCATGACCGACAATTTCTACTCCAGGCCCAGAGGCCTAAAAGCAAGGCGGTTTCTCACCCTGATTGCCCTGGGTAGCAGCTTCGTTTCGGCAGCCTGCCCTTTGAGAGTACCGGCCCGCACCCCTCTCACCAGGCCGCTCGGCCCAACGCACCAAAGCACTCACCGGGCCACTGCAGGCGGGCCGCAGGCCAC
Organism: Hymenobacter terricola; assembly: GCF_017921975.2. GTDB lineage: Bacteria > Bacteroidota > Bacteroidia > Cytophagales > Hymenobacteraceae > Hymenobacter > Hymenobacter terricola. The sequence continues at coordinate 4,847 of NZ_JAGEMO020000044.1, read as the reverse complement.
GGCCCGGCGCCCGATGGCGCCCCCGCCCGGCCAATTCAATTTCACTCCGAGCGGGCTAAAAGGCGTGGCCCTCACCAACCCCACCTCCCTGCAGTTCGGGCCGGATGGCCGCTTGTACGTATCGGAGCAAGGCGGCCTGATTAAGGCTTTTACCATTGTACGGAACGCGGCAAACGACTACACGGCCACCGCAACCGAAGTCATCAGCCTGATTAATCAGATTCCGAACCACGACGACAACGGCGCGCTGAACCCGACCGTGACCACCCGCCAGGTAACGGGCCTGCTGGTGAAAGGCACGGCCGCCGTGCCGGTTATCTACGTGGCATCCAGCGACAGCCGCATTGGCGGGCCTTCCGGGGTGACCACCCTGGACACGAATTCCGGCATCATTTCGCAGCTGACCCGGAGCGGCAGCACCTGGACGAAGCTGGACCTGGTGCGCGGCCTGCCCCGCTCCGAGGAAAACCACTCGACCAATGGCCTGCAGCTCGATGCCCAGACCAACACGCTGTACGTGGCCCAGGGCGGCAACACCAATGCCGGCGCGCCGTCCATAAATTTCAACTACCTGACCGAGTACGCTTTATCGGCAGCTATTTTGTCGGTCAACCTCACGGCCATCAATGCCATGACGACCAAGGGCACCGGCAACGCAGCCTATAAGTACGACCTGCCCACCCTGGACGACCCCACCCGCGCCAACGTCAACGGAGCGGACCCCTCCGACCCCTTCGGCGGCAACAACGGCCTGAACCAGGCGAAAATAGTGGCGGGCGGCCCCGTGCAGGTGTTCTCGCCGGGCTATCGCAACCCCTACGACGTGCTCATCACCAAGGGCCGGAAGATGTATACCATTGACAACGGCGCCAACCAGGGCTGGGGCGGCTACCCGCCCAACGAGGGCACCGCCAACGTCACCAACAACTACGTGGTGGGCGAGCCGGGCTCGACTACTCCCACGGCCACCGAGGGCACCGTGAACAACCTCGACGGGCTGCACTACATTGGCAATCTGGCTACTTACACCGCCGGCAGCTACTACGCGGGCCACCCCGCCCCCACCCGCGCCAACCCCACGGGGGCCGGCCTCTACACCAACGATGGCACGACGGCCGTGTTTCGGACCAGCAAGACGGGCACGAACCCGCTGCCCACCGACTGGCCGCCGGTGGCAACGGCCAACCCCATCGAAGGCGATTTTCGAATGCCGGGGGTGGAAGGCACGGCCTTGCTCACGTTCGTCAACTCCACCAATGGCCTGGCCGAGTACACGGCCACCAATTTCAACGGCGCGCTGACGGGCACGCTGCTGGCCTGCGGCTACGGCGGCGACATTGAGCTCATCTCGCTCACGCCGGATGGCACCAACGTAACCAACCTGCGCGACCCGCAAAACAAGCTGAACCAGGACCCGACTTTTGCCTCGGGCTTTGGCGCTATTCCGCTCGATATCACGGCCCAGGGCGATGCCGACGTATTTCCGGGCTCGGTGTGGACGGCCACGTACGGGGCCAACGCCGTCACGGTATTTGAGCCGCAGGGCTACTTTGTGTGCACCGGCCTGCACGACGCCAACGACGACGACCAGGACCACTACACCAACGCCGACGAGATGGACAACGGCACCAATCCCTGCTCGGCCGCCAGCATTCCCGCGGACTTCGACCACGACTTCATCTCCGACCGCAACGACCCCGACGACGACAACGACGGCATTGCCGATACCAGCGATTATTTCCCCCTGGACCCGGCCAACGGCCTCGCCACCACCCTGCCCATCAAGTACGACCTGTTCAACAACTTCCCCGGCACCGGCCTGTTTGGCGTGGGCTTTACGGGGCTGATGAGCAACGGCACCAGCAACTACGCCAGCCTCTACGACGCCAACAACCTGATTGCCGGGGGCGCGGTGGGGGCTTTTTCCATCGTCAACACCTCAGTGGGCGATGCGCTGGGCACCACCAACACCCAGCAAAACGGTTTCCAGTTTGGGGTGAAATCCTCGACGTTTCCGTTCACCATTCAGGGCCGGCTGCTGGGCCCGTTCTTCAACAACCTGACGCCGCAGAACTTCCAGTCGCAGGGCATCTACCTTGGCAACGGCGACCAGGACAACTACCTGAAAATCGCGCTCATTGCCAACGGCGGCGTGGGCGGCATCGAAGTCGTGGCTGAAAACGCGGGGGTGCCGGTGCGCACGCAGTACGCGCTGCCGGGCGGTATCCCCACCTCCACGCTCGACTTTTTTCTCGCCGTTGACCCCAATTCGGGCCTGGTGCAGCCCAAGTACGCGGCCAACGGCGGGGCCACCACGGCCCTGGGCCCACCCATTCAGACAGCCGGCCCCTTGCGGGCCGCGCTGCAGGACGGCAAAGCCTACGCCGTGGGCCTGATTGCGACGTCGCGGGGCGCGGCCGCCTTCACCGCCACCTGGGACTTTGTCTACGTCACGGCCGATGCGGTGACGGCCGCCGGGGTGTGGCAGATTGTGACGCCCACGGCGGGCGCCTTCACGGGGCGCGAGGAAAACGCTTTCGTGGGGGCTGGCAACAAGTTTTACCTGCTGGGGGGGCGGGGCATTGTGCCGGTGCAGGAGTATACCCCCGCCACCAATACCTGGGCCGACAAAGCCGCGCCGCCCGTTGAGCTCAACCACTTTCAGGCCGTTACGCTCGATGGCCTCATCTACGCGGCGGGGGCCATGAACGGGGCGTACCCGCACGAAGTGCCGCTGCCCAACACCTACATTTTCAACCCGGCGAAGAATACGTGGAGCGTGGGGGCGGCCATTCCGGCGGCGCGGCGGCGCGGCTCGGCCGGGGCCGTGGTCTACAACAACAAAATCTACCTGGTGGCCGGCATCACCGACGGGCACTGGGCGGGCTGGGTGCCGTGGTTTGATGAGTACGACCCGGCCACCAACACCTGGCGCGCCCTGCCGGATGCGCCCCGCGCCCGCGACCATTTCCACGCCACCGTCGTCAACAACAAGCTGTACCTGGCCGGCGGGCGGCGGTCGTCGGGCTCCACCAATCAGGTATTTGACCTGACAATTCCGGAGGTTGACGTGTACGATTTCACGGCCGGCACCTGGTCCACGCTCCCGACCGGCAGCAACCTGCCCACGCCGCGCGCCGGCGCGTCCAACGTGTTGCTGAGCAATGAGCTGCTCGTGATTGGCGGGGAAAGCAGCCAGCCGGCCGGGCACAAGGAAACCCACGCCCTGAACCTGACCACCAACACCTGGCGCCGCCTGGCCGACCTGCAGGAAAGCCGCCACGGCACGCAGGCCATTGTGAATAACAACGGCGTGTACATTGCCGCCGGGTCGGGCAACCAGGGCGGCAGCCCGCTGGTGCTGTCGCAGGAGGCGTTCTATTTGTTCGGGCCCACCAGCCCAGGCGGCACGGCCCTGGCTCAAAGCCAGCTCACGGTTCCCGCCGCGCTGGATTGTGGCATTGCCACGCTCAACACGGAAGTCACCAAAAACCTCGTGCTCACCAATACCGGCGGCAATCAGGGCATTTTGGTGTCGGCCATTGCCGTTAGCGGCACGGCCTCATTTTCGTATGCGTCGCCCTTTCCGCTGCCTTTTGTGGTGCCCGTTGGGCAGAGCGTGAGCGTGGTGGTGAAATTCCGGCCCACTGCCGCGGGCACACAAACGGCTGGTTTAGTCGTCACGCATTCGGGCCAGAACGGCGCCACCACCACCGCACTCCAGGGCAATACCCAAACGCCCGTGTACCGCCTCAACGCGGGCGGGCCGCAGCTGGCAACTTCCATCGGCACCTTCGCGGCCGACAGTTATTTTGCCCCCGCCCCCGGAATTGTTTACAACACTACGGCGGCCATTGCCGGCACCACCGATGATGCCCTTTACCAGACCGAGCGCAACGGCAGCTCGTTCAGCTACGCCATTCCTGTGAGTAGCGGGCAGCAGTACCGGGTGGTGCTGCACTTTGCCGAATTGTACTGGACGGCCGTTGGCCAGCGCCTGTTCGATGTGTCGCTGGAAGGCACCAAAGTGCTGGACAACTACGACATCTTCAAGAAAGCCGGGGCGTTCACGTCCACCACCGAAACATTCGCCTTCACCGCGGCCGATAATACCTTAAACCTGGCTTTTAGCGCCTTGGGAGCCGATGGCGGCGTGGACAATGCGAAAATCTCGGCCATCGAAGTCTACTCCGTCGGCGCATCGGCACCCGCCAACACCCCGCCGGTAGCCAATGCCGGGCCGGCCCAAACCCTCACCTTGCCCGCCAGCAGCGCGGTGCTCGCCGGGGCGGGCACGCCGGCGGCGGGCAACACCATCGCCGCCTACGCCTGGAGCCAGGTCAGCGGGCCCGCCCCGGCCACGCTCAGCGGGGCGGCCACGGCCACGCTCACGGCCAGCGCCCTGGTGGCCGGCGCCTACAGCTTCGCCCTGGTCGTGACCGACAACCGCGGCACGCCCAGCGCGCCGAGCACCGTGGCCGTCACCGTCAACCCGGCCACCCCGCCGGGCACGACGGCCCTCTACCGGCTCAACGCCGGGGGCGGCGCGCTGGCCACCACCCTGGGCGCCTTCGCCGCCGACCAGGGCTTTGCCCCCAGCCCCGGCAACACGTACGCCACCACGGCCCCCATCGCCGGCACCACCGACGACGCGCTCTACCAGACCGAGCGCTACGGCACCAACGGGGCGATGAGCTACGCCCTGGCCGTGCCCAACGGCACCTACACCGTCACCCTGCACTTCGCCGAGCTCTACTGGACCGCCGCCGGCCAGCGCGTGTTCGACGTCTCGCTCGAAGGCACCCCCGTGCTGAGCCGCTACGACATCTTCCGCAAAGCGGGCGCGC
>NZ_JAGEMO020000043.1 GCF_017921975.2 Hymenobacter terricola | reverse complement strand
AACCCCCGCCAGCAATGGTGGCTTTAGCCCGGGTGTTCACCTCTTCCCATTCCGAACAGAGCCGTTAAGCCCCGGTGCGCCTATGGTACTGCCTTCACCGGTGGGAGAGTCGGTCGCCGCCAACCTTTTTTTGTAACGCCTGCCGCTTTTTCCAGCGGCAGGCGTTTTGCTTTTCTACCCCCGCAGTATGTTATTGCTGATTATACCATGCTGCCATTAGGCTTTAACAAGTTGTATTTTTGCCTACTTATTTATTTAATCTATTAAAATTTGTGCAAGTTTCGCCGGCACGTTATAGTCGCAGTATTGATTGGGTGACGGTGCTACTTTATGTGGTGCTGGTTGGAATAGGATGGGTTTGTATTTATGCCTCTAGCTATTCGCCAGATGCTCCTGCAAATCCATTGAGTGCGTTGAGCTTTGATAAGCTGATGGCATTCAATTGGTTTAAGCAATTATTGTGGATTGCAACAGCCGTTGTGCTAATTGTTGTGCTATTAGTAGTCGACTATAAGGCCTATGATACACTCGCTTATGCTTTATATGGGGGAATGATAGTGTTGCTATTGGTGACAATGTTCGTGGCCCGGCCTATTGCAGGGTCAAGGTCGTGGTTGGAATTGGGGCCGGTTCGTTTGCAGCCGGCGGAGTTTGCAAAATTTACGACTGCATTGGCGGCTTCCCGATTCATGGCTAGCATTAACCTCCGGTACCAAGGCTGGCGTGACCAGTTGGTACTGGCGGGAATTACGCTATTGCCGCCCTTACTCATAGTTGCGTCTAATGAATCTGGACAGGCTCTTGTGTTCGGGGCGCTGCTGTTGGCTTATTTCCGGGAGGGGATGTCGCCGCTCATATTGTTGCTGTTGGCAGCAGCGGGCATTATTTTATTGCTGGCCTTACTGGTGCCCAAGGTTTGGTTGTTTGCGGCGTTTACAGTGATGCTATTGGGCGTTTTGGGGCTCAATCGGCGTGTATTACGGCATCATTTGCCGCTTGCATTAGGCGTGTGGGTGGCGGTGATGGGGATGGTAATTGGGGTAGACTTCTTTTACAACAAAGTGCTCCAGCCCCACCAGCGGCAACGAATTGAGGTTCTGATAAATCCATCATCTGACCCACTAGGGAAAGGTTGGAATGTGACGCAAAGCAAGATTGCCATTGGGTCTGGTGGGTTTGTGGGCAAGGGATTTTTGCAGGGCACTCAAACGAAGTTTGACTTTGTCCCTGAGCAAAGCACGGATTTTATCTTCTGTACAGTTGGGGAGGAATTTGGGTGGATGGGTAGTTTAGTCGTTATTGGATTATATCTGACACTGCTTTGGCGTATTATTTACGTAGCGGAACGGCAGAAATCAGTTTTTGGGCGCACATACGGCTATTGTGTGGCGAGTGTGCTCTTCTTTCACATTACTGTGAATATGGGAATGACCATGGGGCTGGCCCCAGTAGTGGGCATTCCACTGCCATTCTTTAGCTATGGTGGTTCGTCATTGTGGTCGTTTACCATTCTGCTTTTTAGCTTGTTGGCGCTGGATGCGTATCGCAAGCAGGACTTGGTGCGCTGATGAGAAGCGAACGGGTGCCCACTTTGATATTATTGATATTGGCGGGAGTTCACCTGTTCGCGTTGAGTTGGGCATTAAGTAGAGGGGTTTGGGATTTCCCGGATTCTGGTAGGTACTTGCAAGCAGCGCAAAATTTGTGGCTGCATGGGGAGTTGTACGCAAGGTCGTGGCCGGGAAAATTGCCGCAAGGACAGGCGGTGCAGGAGTTCACCATCCGAACGATAGGTTATCCTTTGGCCTTGCTGGCAACTGGAGCAACCGTGATTTCGCCGGTGGTGCTGTTGGTAGTACAGAATGGATTAAGCTTGCTAAATATCGGGTTGGTGATGAGGTGGTGGGCGCGGTGGGCGCGGCCGAACATGAGGGAACGGCTGGTGGCAATTTTGGGCGTACTGTCTTTTCCAGCCCAATTTATCTATGCTAATGCAGTGATGAGCGAAATGCTGCTGCAAAGTGTAGTGGTGGGGATGATGGCGGCCGGCATGTATTATATCAAAACCGGGCAGAGGCGCTATTTTGCTGTTATAGTTGGGGCTTCGGTGCTGGCATTGCTGCTGAAACCAGTTTTTTATCCGCTGGCCGTGGTGATAGCGGGGGCGGGCGGGCTGCTGGCATGGCGCCGTCGGCAAATGGTATTGGGGCTTATTGGACTGGTACCTATCTTGGTTGTGGGGCTTTACATGGGCTGGAATAAGCAGCGGACAGGATATTTCCACTTTTCAAGCATTGCCGAAATCAATCTGTTGCACTACAATGCGGCTGGCGTAGTGCGGCAAACACAGGGACTGGAAGCGGAAGAATTGTGGGTGGCGTCTATTCTTCGGGAAGTCAATGCGCAGCCCGATTTTGCCACGCGGCAGCACCTGATTCAGGCCCGGGCCAGAGCCGTGCTGTGGGCGCACCCGGTGGTGTATGCGCGGCAGCACGCGCAGGGAATGGCCATCTTTTTTTTGGACCCGGGCCGGTTTGATTTGAGCGAATTCCTGCGTTTAAAAGTGCCGGGGAGTGGCTTGCTGGCCCAAGCCAGAGCGGGTAGTTTGCTCCGGGCACTGGGGCGCTTGCCGCTCGGGCTGATGACGTTGTTGAGCATGGTGCTGCTTGCTAACGTGGCCCGGCTGATGCTGGCGGTGCGCGGGTTTTGGCGGCTGCGGAATAGTGGGCCAATGTTGCGCTACGGCCGGTGGCTGGCGGCAGGACTGTTGTTGTACGTGGCGTTGCTGACAGGACCTTTAGGGGCGGCGCGGTTTCTGGTGCCCGTGTGGCCGTTGCTGTTCGGGCTAGCGTTGATGGGGCTGCGGCGAGGCGAATTACTGTTGCTGCCCAATAAGAAGGCGGCGCCAGTGCGTGAAGACGAGCGCCAGCGCTGAGCAGAAGGCTGGAGCAGCCAGGTAGCCCATGCGGCCCAAGTCGCCGGAAAGCAGCATGTGAACGGCAACGACAACAAGCAGGCCTATTTCAGCCCCGCCTAAAGAACTGTAGAACGGCTGTGGTACTGCGGTTGTGAACCTCCTGCTCAGCCAGAAAGCGAGCGGAAGAATCAGCGTAAAGAGGCCGAAAATACTCAGTAGCTCACCTAGTCCTTTGGCGGAAGCGGCCCGTTGGAGGGAGTAGGAGATGTTCTCAAAGTGCTCCAATGCATTGGATACCGATTGGGTGGCTGGGGCACCCAGGTGGCGGTCTACCACATAATGGACGATGAATAGCACGGCCAGGCCGCCAGTAAGTGCCAGGAGCTGCCTGGGCCAAGCGAGGTTTTTGCGACCGAACCAGAATAGCCAGGGCAACAGAAATACGTAGGACTCCTTGGCAAGGGGCCCCAGCAGCAACGCCGCTATCAGGGCCCAACGGCCGCCGGAACCGCGCTTGACGGCGTAATAGCTCAGGCCAAAGACTAACAGGTAAAGGCTATCGGTGAGGGGCAGGCCGGCGGCGTATTCGGCCCAACGGCTGGTGAGTACGGCCACCATGGCCAGCGCGGCAGCTTCGGGCGAAGCGCCGGTGAGGCGGGCGGCGTTGAACCAACACGCGCCAGCGGCGGCCAATAGTAAGCAGTTGACCAGATAAAACGCAAAGCGAAGGGGCCACAATCCGGCGGGGCGTTGAGGCCACACCCGGCCGTATAGTTTGGCGATGGGCGCGGCGACTACGGCCGCAGCCGCGGGCACAAGCACCCGGTAGCGGTGTGTGACGCGGACACTGTCGAACCGCCCGGCCGCCATGCGCAGGTAGCTGCGGGTATCGGGCGAGTGCGAGAAATCGAAGTGCACGTACATCGGGTAGGCCAGGTTAGCCAGGGTGGCCACTGCCAGCAGCCACGGCAAAAGCCAACGGCGCAGCCGGGGACCAAAAACGGGCAACTTCGAGAGAACCGCGAGATTAGGCAAACTTGCGCTCAATGAGCTTCAAAAGTTTGTTGACATGCTCTTCCTTGCGGCTCCAATCGTAGCGTTGCGATAAGTCGCCGGTGACGTAGGCACGGGCCTGGTCGGCGGTGGGCAACGAATCGAGGTGCTGAATGGCGGCATGGTAATCCATGTTCTCACCCCCAAACAACTCGTTGATGAAGCTGAAGCGCTGGTTGATGGAAATGGCCTCGCGCAGGGTTTCGACTTTGGGACCAGCGCGCTCGGCCAGCGAAGCCGGCGCCGTGGTAGCGCGCAAGGTTTCGGCCAAAGCCGGAGCGGGTGATTGACTGGCTTTCAGCTTTTCGTGAAGGGGGACGCTGGCCGAGTCGACGTTAGGCAACGGGCGAACCGGCGCGGTGGGGACTACTATTTTGAGTGCCTCCGGAGCTACTGCCGCTACCGGCGCGGCTACGGGTGGCGGTGGGGTGGGGGCGGCCACAAACGTGGGAACTGCTACCGGTACAGGCTCGGGAGCTGCTACAGACGCTGGCGCCGGGGCCGGAGGAGCAGCCAGGGGGGGAGCAACGGGCACACTGGAGGCGGATACCGGTCCATCTTCGAGTAAATCGGCCGTGGTCAGGGGCAGGAGGGCGCTAAGCTCGGTAACGAGGCGTTGCATGGGCTGGTGCGCCTTGTAGTTGGCGGCGTGGTAGAGCTCGAAGCGGTGCTCCAGAAAATCACGGCTCAAATCGCCACTGGTGGACAGGCTGTCGACAAAACCTTGAAAAAAAGCTTTGTCAATGTCGAGGTAGCGCAGGTTGTCGCGCAGGCCGGCCAGCGTGGGCGATTCTGTGCTGCCGAGCAGTAGGCGCTGGAAGCTGCCAGCCGGGTCGGCCACGATGCCGAGGGTATCGGCGGCGGCCTGGGCCAGCAGCGGCTCGAAAGCGGCGCGGCTCAGGCTGATGTGGCGCGACAGCACGTTCATGAATTGCGCGAGCGCGGCCTGCACGGGGGCCGTTTCGAAGTTAAAGTAAGGGCTGCGCAGGCGGGCGGTTTCGGCTTGCCATTGGCCCAGCAACTGGCGCACGACCAGCAGGTTGAGCTGGCGCACTGGCGTGAGTTTGAGGATGGCCGGGCCATCGAGCGTGGCGGTGGGCTGGGAGCCGAAGTGCTGGTCGCAGAGCCGGGCGGCCAAGCGGCGGCCGTAGTGTGCGCACTTGACGAGGCTATATTTGTCGTTCATAAAAAGGCCGGGTTTCGGTGGCCGAAGTTAGGCATAAATGGCCCTGTTAACGATTGAAAACTTGCCCGGAGCGGCCGTGAAGGTGCCTGCGGGGTCTACGCTATTCGCGGCGCTGCAAGCCGCGGGCCACGACTGGATGCACGCCTGTGGTGCCAAAGGGCGCTGCACTACCTGCCGCCTACAGGTGCAGGCCGGCGCGGAAAACCTCAGCCCACCCTCCGAGGCCGAACTGCGCTACCGGGCCGCCGGGCGCCTGCTGGCCACCGAACGGCTGGCGTGCCAGGCCCGGCTGCCCACCGGCGAAGTGGTGGGCCGCGTGCCCGAAGCGACCAAACTGCCCCATGTGCAGTACAGCTAGGCTTCTACGCTGACGTAGCGAGTTAAAAGTTAAAAGTTAAAAGGGAGGAGTTAAAAGTTAAAAGGGAGGAGTTAAAAAGGAGCCGTCAATTTTTAACTCCTTCCTTTTAACTCAATTACTAACGCCGGCCTGCTGAAATTATTGACCAACCGGCCCGGTTGCCGGAACAACAGGCGGTCAAGCTGTTTGCATGAGCACCGCGGCGAACGGGACGGGCGCCGGGTTTCGCTCTCCGCCGTTCGTTCCTAACTTTAGGATTCCAAACCGTTTCAAGCCCACCAATACTTTGTTTATCGAACCCCGCGTCGGCAACCGCCACAACGCCCCCCGCCGGGGCTGGATTGAGGTGGTGTGCGGCTCCATGTTTTCGGGCAAAACCGAAGAACTCATTCGGCGGCTCACCCGCGCCCGCATTGCGCGGCAGCACGTCGAAATATTTAAACCGGCCCTCGACACCCGCTACCACGCCGAAGACGTGGTGAGCCACAACGCGGCCCGCATCCGGTCCACGCCGGTGGCCATTGCCTCCGAAATCCTGCTGCTCGCCGCCGGTTCCGACGTGGTGGGCATCGACGAAGGACAGTTTTTTGACGACTCGTTGGTGGACGTATGCGCGCAGCTGGCCAACAACGGCACCCGCGTCATCGTGGCCGGGCTTGACATGGACTACCTGGGCCGGCCGTTCGGGCCCATGCCGGCGCTGCTGGCCACGGCCGAATTCGTGACCAAGGTGCACGCCGTGTGCGTGTGCTGCGGCGAAATTGCTTCGTATTCTTACCGGATTGCCGCCAGCGAAAGCCAGGTGCTGCTCGGCGAAACCGACTCGTACGAAGCCCGCTGCCGGCCGTGTTTCCTGGGCGGCATGCAAACCAAAGTGCCGGCTCCGGAGGCCCGTTCGACGGCCACGCACTAAAGCGCCGAGCCGTGCGTTGACATTGGCAAAAACGGCCCTGCGGCTGCTTCTATCTTACTTTGTGTTTTGGCTGAGCGTATGTCCCACATTTTCCGTTGCTTGCTTACGTTGAGTGGTTTACTGCTGTTTGCCAGTCCCGGCCGGGCCCAAAGCACGGCCGGCTACGGCGACTGGCAGCTCCACTTGCCTACCAATCATCCCCAGCGCTTGGCTGATACCGGCGACCGGGTGTACGTAGCCACCGACAACTCCTTCTATTTCCTGGATAAGAAGCTGAACACAACGCAGGTACTATCGAGCCGCGACGGCCTGCACGATGTCAACGTGGTGGCGATGGCCTACGATTCGGTGACCCGGCAAACCGTGTTGGTGTACCACAATGCCAACATCGACATTCTGCAGCCCAACGGCAGCATTCGCAACCTGAGCGACGTGCTGCGCAAGTCAATTCAAGGCAGCAAAGACATCAACCAAGTGTCTATCAGCGGGAGTAAGGCCTACATATCGACGAGCTTTGGCGTTGTGGTAGTGGATTTGGTCAAGCTGGAAATCAGCGACACGTACGCTAATATTGGCCCCGGTGGCGCCGTGGTGAACGTGTACGACGCCGCCGTTGCAAACGGCGCCTTGGTGGTAGCAACCTCAGTGGGATTGTTGCGAGGCCAATTAACCAGCAACCTGCTGGATTACCACAGTTGGACGCAGTACCTGCCCGTGCCGGCTGGCACCGCCTCGCAACATATTTATCGTTTCGTGGCCGCCTATGCCGGACAGGTATATGCGGCCGTGGAAGGCGCGGGCTCGGCGGTGTTTAAATTTTCGGCCGGGGCCTGGGTTTCGATGCCGGGTACGTATACCGGGCAGTTTCGCAGCCTGCGGGCCGACATCAATGGGCTGTATGTAGTTGATAACGATTCCGGGGTGCGCCGCATCAACGCGAGCGGAGCCGTGACTGTAGTGGTGCCACGCACTCCCAATACTTCCACCAATGATGCGGTGCGCTCACGCGACGGCAGCTATTACGTAGCCAATTACCAACTGGGCCTGCAGCACGTGTACCCCGGCACGGGCAAGGCCACCGAATCATTCGTCGCCAATGGCCCCGAAAGCAGCCTTGCCTTTAGTATTCTGGCCGATTCCCGCAGCAATACGGTGGACATATTCACCGGGGGCTACTCGGAACGGTATTTCCCCAATGGCTACCGGGCGGGCTTCTACGAATACGCCGCTGGGCAGTGGACCAATATTACCTCGACTACTTATCCAAGTACCACAAATTACCCCAATCCGCTTAGCCCTGTGCGCGGCACCCGTACACCCGATGGCACGCTGTACGTGGGCCACAATGGCGGCGGCTTGCTCGAATGGAAAGGCCCCGGTAATTGGCGGCAGTTTGGGCAAGGCGCTCCGGCCGGCAGCCCATTATTGGGCACGTTTGGCGGCGGCAACAACCGCGTGGAGGTCACCGACTTGGCCGCTACCGCCGAGGGCAAGGTGTGGGTGGTGAACCGACACATACAATCAGGAATTTCGGGCTTATTTCTTTTTGACCCGGCCGCCACCACCTGGCAAACCATTCCGTGGGTAACGGGGCTGGAGGTTCTGGAACGCATCGCGCTGGACGACAACGGCTATGCCTGGGTATCGGTGTCACGCAAAACCGACAACTCCAGCGTTGGTGGCCCCGCTTTTGGCTTGTACGCTATCGACCCGGACTTGGTGGCCCCTAACCCGCCGCGTCTTTTTAATGTGTCCTCGGGCTTGCCGGATAACCAGATTTATGAATTGGCCAAGGACCGGCGCGGCTACATCTGGGCCGCTACCATCAAGGGCGTAGCCGTTTTCAACGACCCCTCGGGGCCGTTCCAGTCCACCCTGGGGTTTACGCTGCCCATTGTGCGCCGGGGCGATGGCACGGGCTTCCCGGCCTTGTTTAGTGAGGCCGTGCGGTGCATGGCCGTGGACGGCGGCGACCGCAAATGGTTTGGCACCGACCACGGCCTGTGGCTCTTCAGCCCCGACGCCGATGAGTCGCTGCTCCACTTCACCACTGCCAACAGCCCGTTGCCATCCGACCGCATTGTGGATGTGAAAGTGAACGACAAAACCGGCGAAGTTTGGGTGGCCACCGATGCCGGCGTGGTTACCTATCGCGGCTCCGCCACCGTCACAGAAGGCGCCCCGCACTGCACGGCCGTGTTTCCCAACCCCGTCCGGCCCGATTTTGTGGGCACCGTGGGCATTACGGGCTTGGCCAATAACGCCTTGGTGAAAATAACCGACGTGGCCGGACACCTCGTCTATGCCACCACGGCCAGCGGTGGCGCCGTTACCTGGAACATGACGAAGCCCGACGGCGAACGCGTTCGTTCAGGTATCTACCTGGTATTGTCGTCTGACGCCGACGGCAAAAACGGTTGCGTGAGCAAAGTAGCGGTGCTCAGTAAATGATTTTTTGGTGTGCTGATTAGTTGATGTGCTGTCGGTCTTCAACACAGCATTTTAAGTTACATCAACACGTCAAAAGATGCTCATTAAGACCCGAGGCATCGTCCTCAGCTACCTGAAATACCGCGAAACGAGCATCATTGCCCGCATATACACCGAGCGGCTGGGCGTGCAGAGCTACGTGGTGAATGGCGTGCGGAAGGCCAAGCCGCCGGGGCGCATTGCGCTGTTCCAGCCGTTTACGCTGCTGGAACTGGTGGCCTACGTGGCGCGGGGCAGCGGCGGCCTCACCCGCCTGTCGGAGTTTCGCTGCGCGGAGCCCTTCCTCACGCTGCCGTTCGAGGTGCAGAAAAGCAGCGTCGTATTATTTCTGTCCGAAGTGGTAGGGCGCGCCGTGCGCGAGGAAGAGCAGAACGAGCCCCTCTTTCAGTTTCTGCACGATTCCATTCTGTCCTTCGACCAGCAAACTACGGGCTCTGAAAACTTTGCCCTGGTCTTCCTGCTGAAGCTGGCCACTTACCTGGGTTTCGGCGTCAGCTCCGGGGGCGAGCTGACCGACCAGGTGGTGATGGCCGGCCACGCGGCGACCAGCAAAGGCGCAACCGGCCCCGCCACGCTGCGCCTGCGTGAGTTCGATGCCTACCTCGATGAGCTGCTGCGCGACCCGGCCACGAGCACCATCCCCAACGGCCGGGTGCGGCACGAGCTGCTGAACGTCCTTATTCGCTACTACCAGCTGCACGTCGAGCAGATGGGCGAAATCCGGTCGCTGGACATTTTATCGCAGGTGCTGGCAGAGTAGCCCGCGCCCGGCGGCTTACTTGAAATCAACCAGCTCCACTTCGAAGCGGAGCACTGCGTTGGCCGGAATGTCGGCCCCGGCCCCGCGGGGGCCGTAGGCCAGTGGCGAGGGAATGAGCAAAATGGCTTTGCTGCCTTTGGTCAGCATCGCAATGCCCTGGTCCCAGCCCGGAATAACCTGGCCCTGGCCCAGCGGAAACGCAATGGGCTCGTTGCCGTGCTTGGCCGACGAATCGAATTCTTTGCCCGTAGCCATCACGGTGCCGCGGTACAGCACGCGCACGGTCTGGCCCTTTTTGGGCGGCAGGCCCTTGCCGGCGCGGGTCACGACGTAATAGGTGCCGCCCAAGGTCTTTTTAACCAATAGCTTATTTTTTTTCGCGTAAGCCAGGATAAGCGCGTTGTCTTTGGTGGTTTGGGCGGCGGCCAGCACTTCGCCCTGCCGGTCGTGCTCGGCCTGCTGCTGCTGCAGGCGGGCCGTCATTTCGGCCGTGGTGAGCAGCTCGCGGGCGCTGGCCAGCACTTGCAGCGTGTTGCCGCTTTTCTTGATGAACGGGGGCACCGGCTGGCGGAAAGTTTTGGCAAACACCGTATCGGCGGGGAAGCGAAATACCGCGCTGTCGCCGGGCAGCAGCAGGCCCAGGGCTTCTTCCAGGCCACCGGGCACGGGCTGGGCGGGGAGGGCCACCGGCTGCGGCGTGGGCTGCATCTGGCGCGAGTTCATAAGGACTGAGTCGCGGCCCGTGCGAAATTCCATGAACACGGTGAGCACCTTGCCCGCCCGGCTGGCGTAGGGCTCATCGGTGGGCGCCAGCGCCCGCGGCTGGTAGTGGCCGGCCGCGTCCTTGTGAAACAGGCGGTATTCGGTGCCCGTGGGCAGGCGGGAAAATGTTGGCCCCGGTGCCTGTGCATGGCTGGGCTGCGCGATGGTAAATAGCGCACAGACCGCGCCGAGAAGGAAATATCGCATCAGAAGTTGTAGTTGGGTGACCAGTGCTGGTCGTTAGCAAAAGGGGATATTGGGGGCTTGAGCAACTGATAATCGGGCCCAATAACCAACCGATTAAAGAATAATTAGCGCACGCTCAGCACCAGCAACTCAAATACCAACTCGGTGTTGGGCGGAATCAGGAAACGGGTTTCGTCGTCGGGGTCGCGCACGCCCTTGGTGCCGTAGGCCAGCGCGGCCGGTATCCAGGCTCGCACGCGGGAGCCCGCCGGCACCAGCGGTAGCAGCTCATCCCAGCCCGGAATGACCTCGCCCCGGCCCACCCGGAACCGGAGTGGCCCGCCCGATGCCACGGTGGCGTCAAAAACGTGGCCATCGGGCAAAAAACCGGTGTAGCGCACGGCTACGCGGCTGCCAATCCCGGCTTGCGGCCCCGTGCCCCGCTCCCGAAACACAAAGCGCACCCCGCTCGGCGTATGGTGCAGAACGAGGTGCGCAGTATCGGAATCGGTGGCGGTAATTGGCGCGCTGGGGGTGTTCGGCACGGCGGGCTTGGTGCCCGGTTGGGCGCTGGCCGGTACGGCCGCAAGGAATGCCAAGAGGAGCCCTCCGCTGCTCATCCCGTGCCAAATGCCAGCCGTCGGCCCCAAGGATATAGCCTTAAAAAACGTCGATGATTTCCACGTCATACGACAGCGCTGCATCGGGAGGGACAATCGTTGCGCCAGTAGCAGAATTGGCTTGGCCACTGGGCCCAAATGCCAGGCGCGATGGAATAAGCAATAGCTTGCGGTCGCCTTGATGCATGAGCAGCAGCCCTTCGGTAAAACCGGCGCCCCGGCCTTCGCCGCCCACCGTGAAAACAGTGCAGCTGCATGCCGTGTGATTGTCTGCGGAGTTATCAAAAATACTGCCGGCCGGAAAGTTAGCGTTGCCATACGAAACGGCGTAGCCCGTTGAGCTGGGGTGCGCGCCATTGCTCAAAAACCGCCCGATGTACTTAACCCGCACTTGCTTGCCCGTGGTCACGGGGGTGCCCGTGCCCGCAGTAATGTTTACCACATACAAGCCGGAGTTAGTTCGCGTCGCGCTGTTAACCAGATTGCTGCGCTGCAGGTAGTGCTGAATCGTGTCCTCATCGATGATTTTCAGCTGGCTTTCGTGTTCGGACAGCTGCTTTTGAAGGGCAGTCTGGGTATTGCAGCTCCACAGGGTGGGGGCCGCCAGCAGCAGGCCAAACGCCAACAGCAAAAAGCGCGAACGCAGCAGAATATTTTTCATGGCGAAAGAGGATAAAAGGATTCCGACCAACGGAGGCCCGGGCAGCAGTGCCGCGCCGCCCGTTGGCCGGAATAAAGAACTTGCTAATAATTATTGAATGTCAACCAGTTCTACTTCGAAGCGAAGGGGTGAATCAGCGGGAATATCGGCCCCAGCGCCGCGAGTACCGTAGGCCAGCGACGAAGGAATGAGCAGAATGGCTTTGGAACCCTTGTTGAGCAGGGCAATGCCCTCGTCCCAGCCCGGAATCACGGCACCCTGGCCGATGGGGAAGTCAATTGGCTTGCCGGCTTTGTCCGACGAATCGAACAATTTGCCGCTCAGCAGCGTGCCGTTGTAGTTCACGCTCACCGTTTGGCCCGCCTTGGGCACAGGGCCGGTGCCGGGCTTCAGCACCTGGTAGTAGATGCCCGAGGGCGTCTTCTGCACGTTCAGGCCGTTTTTCTTGATGTAATCCTGCAGCACGGCGTCGTCCTTTTTCAACTGGGCCTGCACGGCGGGCGCGGCCATGGCCTTGGCCTGGGCGTCCTTCTGGGCCTCCATCTGCTTCTTGTATTCGGGCGAGGCCAGGCGTTGCTTCATCTGGGCGGCCATGGCGCGCTTTTGCAGCTCGGGCTGCATGGCTTTGGCTTCGGCTTCGGTGATGAGCTTGGGCTCAGTGGACACGAACATCATCACCACGTTGCCACCATTACGCAGAAACTTAGGCACCGGCTGGCCCGATTTGGGCTTGATGAGCGAATCGACCTGGAAGCGGAACACGCCGCTGTCGCCGGGCTGGAGCATGGACAGGGCCTCGTCGGGCGCGCCTTTTTGCTTCAGCTCCAGCAGGGGCAGGGGCACGGGCAGGCCCACGTCGCGGCGGGTGTTCTGCAACACCGAGTCCTTACCGGTGCGGTACTGCATGTTACCGAGCAGGAATTTACCAACCCGGTCTTTGTAGGTCGGGTCGCCGTCGGGGCCAATTTCGCGCCGCTCGTAGCTTTTGCCGTCTTTTTTGAAGATTTTGTACTCGATGCCGGACTTGGTCTTGGCAAAGTCACCACCGCCTTTGTTACAGGCCGTGAGGGAAGCGAAGCCCAGCAGGCCGGCCGCCAGGGCCAGCTGCCGCGCGGAGCGGGAGGAAAAACGCATGAAATTGAAAGAGATGAAAAAACAGAAACGGTTCAAAGTTACGCTACCGGCGGCGCTACGGCAGCAGGCACGCCCGTAAGCTGCTCTTTATACTCGGGCAGGATGCCGAGGAAGCGCTCCACGGTTGCATCCAGGGGTTCGTAGCTGATGCCGCCGGCGGCGTTGTGGTGCCCCCCACCGTCGAAATGCCGCCGCGAAAAGTCGCTGACGGAGAAGCTGCCCACCGAGCGAAAAGAAATTTTGACGGCCACGCCGCGGTCGATGAAAACAGCCGCAAACACAATGCCCTCAATGCTGAGGGCATAATTCACGAGGCCTTCGGTGTCGCCGGTTTTGCTCTGGTACTGGCGCAACTCGTCCTGCGTAATGGCGATGTAGGCGGTGTTGAATTCGCGGTTCACCACCAGTTTATCCTTCAGGATAAAGCCCAGGAAGCGCAGGCGGATTTCGGAGTGCGAGTCGTAGATGCGGCGGTGCACCGACGACAAATCGATGTTAACCTTGAGCAGCTCGGCAATAATCAAGTGCACGTTGCGCGAGGTGCTGGGGTGGCGGAACGAGCCCGTATCGGTCATAATGCCCGCGTAGAGGGCTTCGCCAATGCCTGTGGTGATGAGGTCCTGGTCGCCCAGGTCGCGGATGATTTCGAAAATCAATTCGGCCGTGGCCGCGGCCGTGGGCACCGAAAACGTAATGTCGGCAAAATCCTCGGGCTCCTGGTGGTGGTCGATGAGGACTTTGGTGGCGCTGGCCTGGCGCACGTACTCGCCCAGCTCGTTGATGCGGCCCAGGCAGCTGAAATCGAGACAGCAGATGACCTCGGCGCGGCTCACCAGGTCGCGGACCTGGCGGTCGTTCTGGCGGCGGTCGTACACCACCACTTCGTCGTTGCCCTCCATCCAGTTCAGAAACGCGGGATAATCGGAAGGGGTGACGACGGTGACGTGGTGGCCTTTTTGTTTGAGGTAACCAGCCCAGGCCAGCGATGAGCCCAAGGCGTCGGCGTCGGGCTTGTGGTGGGTGGTGATAACAACCTGTTTGGGCTGCGCGAGCAACGCTTGCAGGGCGGAAATGGAACTAGACATCGACAACGTGAATGGCCCAGAGCCGGAAAAAATAACTGAGGGCCGGTGGCTTACGAATAATTGGGTCGGCAAAAGTCGGAATAAATCTTGTCTTAACAACGCCGCCCCCCCGGAAGGTTCTTGCTGCCTATCTCAATGGCCTGTCTAACCCGGCCAAGGCAACCCGTGAGCTTTATGGCTACTTTTGCCCTACAAATAACTTTTCAACCAACCTAGCAGCCCCCCAAATGGCCACCAACCGCACATTCACGATGATTAAGCCCGACGCCGTCCAGGACAACCACATCGGTGGTATCCTGAGCATGATTGAGGCCGGCGGTTTCCGCATCGTGGAACTCCAAAAAATTAATCTCAGCGCCGAGCGCGCCGGCCAGTTCTACGCCGTGCACGCCGAGCGTCCGTTCTACAACGACCTGGTGAGCTACATGTCGAGCGGCCCCATCGTAGCGGCCGTGCTTGAGAAAGACAACGCCGTGGCTGATTTCCGCACCCTCATCGGCGCTACCAACCCGGCCAACGCCGAGGAAGGCACCATCCGGAAAAAGTACGCCAAGAGCATTGAGGCCAACGCCGTGCACGGCTCCGACTCTGACGAGAATGCCCAGATTGAGGGTGACTTCTTCTTCGGTGCGAAGTAATTCGCAGCTGATTGCAAAGAAAAACCCGCTCTGCGCATTGCAGGGCGGGTTTTTCTTTGTGCCAAAAGCAGACTTTTTTTGTACCCATCTTGTATTGACGGGCTTACTTCAACGGTTGAAACCGATGCGGCCGGAGGTTTTGCTTTCGCTGTTGAAGTCGGCTTTGTCGCGGTTGTAGAGGTCGGCCAGGGTGGTGGCTTGGGTCACGAGCTCGGTTTGGCCGAGGGTGGTGGCCAGGGCCTGGGCTTTTTCTATTGCCAGGGGCTCGAAGCGGTAGGAGGCAATGAGGCGGCCTTTGCGGAGCAGGGCTTTGTCGATGCGGGCCAACTCGGCGTTGAAGGTGCAGACAATCTGGATGTGGAAGCCGTCGGACAGCAGCCCGTCGGACAGGTTCAGCAGGTTGCTGACGGCGTTGCCACCCTGGCCGTCGCGTTTGGCCAGCAGCTCTTCCGCGTCTTCAATCAGTAGAATGGAGTTGGTGTTGTCGTGCAGCAGATTGATGAATTCGGGGTCGGCGATGCGAGCGGCCAGGTTGGGCGGAATGAACAGCTTGGGCTTGTCGGTGAGGCCGCAGAGGTGGCGGATGTAGCTGGTTTTGCCGGTGCCGGGCGGGCCGTGCAGGATGACGATGCCCTTTTCTTCGGGCTGCTGCAGGCGGCGCAGAATGGATTCGTGCGCGGGCAGCAGGTCGTCGTTGTAGTGCGTGACCAGGTCCAGGGCCGGAATTTTGATGGGCAACGGGGTAAACTCCAGGTCGTTGAAGGCCAGGCGCAGCACCTGAATACGCTGGCGCTCCAACTGCCCGGTTTCGAGCTGGGCCATGAGCTGCTCGCGCACCTGCGCCAGCAGCGCCGCATCGGTCTGCGGCGAATACAGGAGCTGAGCGGTGCGGTCGCCGTACGGCCCGCGGTCGTAGAAACACAGCAGCAAATGCGGCCCCAGGCTGACGGCATAATGGCCGATGTCCGGCTTTTTGCCCACTTTCTCCACGTACACCGAATGAGCTACCGTGGCTTGCTCTATATCGTGGGTTTCGGCCAGCGCGGCCAGTACTTTTTGCCGCGCTTCGGCTTCGGCCAGCTGATAAATTTCACGGCGCGGCAGAGCCCCAAAAGCGGCGTAAAACCAGGAGGCTGGCTGGAAATACGCGTCCTTTTCAAAAATATGGGAGAGGTCGGGGGTAGCCACCGGAGGCCAGGAAGCAGTCATACCATTTACTATCGAACCCAAACTACAATAAATAATGGCTTACAGCCCGGAAAGTCGCCCGGCCAGCGTGACCGAAAGGTACGAAATCAGCCTGCCAAAAATCAAGGTATTGCAGCCCGGCTTGACCAAGCCAACGGGTACCTTCGGCGCCATCAAGGTGAGGCACGCCTCAGCGCAATGGCTTTTGGCTAAGCCTGCTCTACCGAGAGCAGGCCTTCGGGGTGCGCTTCCTCGGCTGGCTGGGTAGTATGCTTGTGCTTGAAAATGAGTGCAAACAGCACGGCTATCGCCAGCGAGTAGCCGGCAAACGTGAGCCAGATGCTGTGCCAGTCCTTCGCGCCCGTGGCATCGGTGAAGTAGTGCTGAATGATGATGCCGCTCAGCGAGCTGCCCAGCACGGCCCCAAAGCCGTTGGTCATCATCATAAACAAGCCCTGCGCGCTGGCCCGGATGCTGGGCTGCGTCTGGGTTTCGACAAACAGGGAACCGGAGATGTTGAAGAAATCGAACGCCATGCCGTACACGATGCAGGAGAGGATAATCATCCAGAGGCCGGCGCCGGGGTTGCCGTAGGCGAACAGGCCGAAGCGCAGCACCCAGGCAATCATGCTGAACAGCATGACCTGCTTGATGCCGAAGCGGCGCAAAAAGAACGGAATAGCCAGAATGAACAGCGTTTCGGAAATCTGCGAAATGGACATGATAATGGCCGGGTGCTTCACCGTCAGGGTGTCCTGGTAGGCCGGGGTCTTGTCGAAATCGTGCAGGAAGGTGTCGCCGTAAGCGTTGGTGAGTTGCAGGGCAGCGCCCAGCAGCAAGGCAAAAATGAAGAAAGTAGCCATCTTCCGGTCGCGCAGCAGGGCAAACGACTTGAGGCCCAGAATGTCGAACAGCGAGCGGCTTGAGGCGGCCTGCAACGACGGCGGGCACTTGGGCAGCGTGAATGAATACAGGCCCAGCAGGATGGCCGCGCCGGCCGCCACGTAAAACTGGCTGGCCGATTTCTCGAAGCCGAGCAGGCTCACCGTCCACAGCGCCACAATGAAGCCAATCGTGCCCCACACGCGGATGGGCGGATAATCCTTCACCACGTCGAGCCCTTCGGTTTTCAGCACGGAGAACGACACAGCGATGGACAACGATAGGGTCGGCATGTAGAAAATCATGTTCAGCAGCATCACCCAGAACATGGCGGTGGGGTTGCCCACCATCGGAATGGTGAGCAGTACCAGGCCGCCCAGAATGTGCAGAATGCCGTAGAGCTTCTCCGCATTCATCCATTTATCGGCCACGATGCCCATGAGCGAGGGCATGAAGATGGAGGCAATGCCCATCGTGGAGAAGATGGCACCAAACTGCGCGCCCGACCACTGCTTCGTTTGAAACCAATAGGCACCAATAGTTATCAGCCACGAGCCCCAGATGAAAAACTGGAGGAAACTCAGGATAGTAAGGCGCAGCTTCGTATTCATGCGGCAACAGGGCAAGAGGAGGTGGGGAAAGACAAAAGCAGGGGCGGCGCACTGGCCGGGACCATCAAAGATAAATAAAAATAGCCCCTGTGAAGTGCCCGGCCGTGAGCAGCTTCCCCGGGCCCCCGCAACGGGCCGCGACTGCAGCGGGCCGTGGCCGGCCGCACCCGCGGTAAGCCGGCCTAAAGGCGCTTTATTTGCTGCTGCCAGCCTGCTGAAGCGCACCCGTCGTAGCTGGTCGGCTCGCCCCTTATTTCTGTTTCTTGCGATGAAAACTTCCTTCCCCTGGCGCGGTGCCATCACGGCCGCTTTGCACTACACAGCAGCCTTTTTACTCACTACCCTGGTGCATGAGCTGGGCCATGCGCTGGTGTCGAAGCGGCTGGGCGGGCGGCCCATGCTCTACAATTCCCACGTCGAAAACCTCACCCAGCACTTGCCCGCCAGCACCGAAGTGGCCATTGCCCTGGCCGGGCCCCTGCTGAGCCTGGCGCAGGGCTTGGTGTTTCTGGCCTGGGCCTGGCGGCAGCGCGGCAGTGGCGATGCGGCTTTGTGGCGGCTCTACCTGGGGCTGTTCGGCATCATCAACTTTCTGGGCTACCTGCTCATCGGGCCGCTGGTGCCGTACGGCGACATCGGCCAGGTCGAGGCCATCTGGCGGGTGCCCGTTTGGGCCACGGTGACGGTGGCCGTGGCGGCGGGCTTCGGGGTGCAGTGGGTGGTGGGCCGCACCGCGCCGCTGTTTCTCGACTTTGGGCCTGCGGGCCTTGCGCGCCCGTTGCGCAGTCGGCTTATGCAGGGCCTCATTACGCTGCCCTGGCTGCTGGGCTCCGTCCTGGTTACGGCCCTTAGCTGGCCCTGGCCCACGCCCATCAGCCTGATTTATCCAATTATGAGCAATATGGTGCTGGGTGCGGCCTGGGGCAAAGCCATGGGCCAGCCCTACCCGGCCGATGCCCTGGTGCCGGCTGTGCCGCTGCTTAGCCAGCTGCATCTGGCCTGGGCGGTGGCGGCGTTGGTGGGAGTGGGGGCGGTGTTTCGGCTGCTGGCGCCGGGCGTGGCGCTGTAAAATAATTTCACAAAAAAGCCCCGACCCCGACCTATGCAGGCCGGGGCTTTTGAGAATCTGATTCAGCCGGCGAACACGCAAGGGGGGCTACGCCTCGTAGGTGGGCGAGAACGTGCCGGCGGGCTGGCCGTCGGCCACCGGGTAATCGGTGTAGCCATCGGCAAGGCCGTTGGGGCCGGGGGCGTAGTACGTGGCCTGGTCGCTTTCGGCCAAGGGCAGGCCTTTCTGCAAACGCTCCACCAAATCCGGGTTCGAAATGAAGGGACGGCCAATGGCCACGAGGTCGGCGGCGCCATCCAGAGCGGCGTCAATCTGCGCTACCGTGTTGTAGCCACCGCTCAGGATGAGCGAGTTGGTGAATTTCCCGCGGATGAGCGGCACCACTTCGGCGGGCACGGCGGGCGCGCCCATGCTCTGGTGGTCCACCAGATGCAGATACACGACGCCGATTTTTTGCAGTTCCTCGGCCAGGTAGGTGTAGGTTTCGTCAATCTCGGGATAGTTCGGCATGTCGTTGAACACGCCCCAGGGCGAGAGGCGGATGCCGATGCGGTCGGCCCCAATGGCTTCGGCCACGGCGCGGGTCACTTCGAGCACGAACCGGGCGCGGTTCTGCACGCTGCCGCCATACTCGTCGGTGCGCTGGTTGCTGGCGGGGTTCAGGAATTGCTCCAGCAGGTAGCCGTTGGCGCCGTGCAGCTCCACGCCGTCGAAACCGGCTTCCAGGGCCAGCTTGGCGCTGTGCACGTACTCGTCGCGCACTTTTGCTACCTCTTCGGTGGTGAGGGCGCGGGGAGCGGGTTGGTCCTGCATCTGCTGCTGGTCGGTCCACATCTGGCCGGTGGCGGCAATGGCCGAGGGAGCCACGCCATCGGCGCCTTCGGGCAGGTTGAGCGGGTGGAACACGCGGCCGGCGTGCATCAGCTGCACGAAAATGTGGCCGCCGTGGTGGTGCACCGTTTCGGTGATGCGCTCCCAGTTGGTGACCTGCTCCCGGTTGAAGAGGCCGGGAATGCGGGCGTAGCCCAAGCCATCGGCTGAGGGCGACGTGCCTTCCGTGATGATGAGGCCGGCTGTGGCGCGCTGGCGGTAGTATTCGGCCATCAGCTCGTTGGGCACGTTGCCCGGAGCGCGGCTGCGGGTCATGGGGGCCATCACAATGTGGTTGGCAAGGGTGAGCGGGCCGAGTTTGGCAGGCTCAAAAGCTTTGTTCGACATATGAGTTCGGGAAAGAAAGCGTTGCAGTGCGCGGGCCGCAACTTCATACGGGGTGAAGCGCGGCTAAGAAGCAAGTAGGTACATGAATTGTTTTGGCTGCTGGCATTGTCTTTGTGTGAAAGGGCACGGGTTCAGCATCAAAAACAGAAAAACCCGCCCCACAACGTGGAACGGGCTTTCTGGCTGGCAATAATTACGCGGAGCAGCAATACCCCGGCCGCACTAGGCGGGCACGGTGGCGGCAAACCGGCGGTTTACCTCGTCCCAGTTAATCAGGTTGAAGAACGCGGCGATGTAGTCGGGCCGGCGGTTCTGGTACTTCAGGTAGTAGGCATGCTCCCACACGTCGAGGCCGAGCACGGGCAGGCCTTTGCAGCCTGATTCGGGCATCAGCGGGTTGTCCTGGTTGGGCGTCGAGCAGATTTGCACCGAGCCGTCGGCCTGCTTGCACAGCCAGGCCCAGCCCGAGCCAAAACGCGTGGTGGCGGCTTTGGTGAATTCCTCCTTGAACTTGTCGTAGCTGCCGAAAGTCGACGTAATGGCTTCGCCAACCGCGCCGGTGGGCTGCCCACCGCCGTTGGGCGACAGGATGGTCCACCACAGCGAGTGATTGTAATGCCCGCCGCCGTTGTTGCGCACGGCCGCGGGAGCCTTGGCAATGTTGTGCAGGATTTCTTCCAGCGACTGGTGCTCCATCTCGGTGCCCGCGATGGCCGCGTTCAGGTTCGTGACGTAGGCCTGGTGGTGCTTGGTGTGGTGGATTTCCATCGTTTGCGCATCAAACGTGGGCTCGAGCGCATCGTAGGCGTACGGGAGTTTGGGCAGTTCAAAAGCCATAAGTGAAAAGGGGTTTGGGTGGTGGAGAGTGTAAGAAATAGGCGCTATCGAAACAGCCGGTTTTGGCGATGGTTGCATCGACCGCCCACATAATATCAAAAGTAGATTATTTCCGCTTCAAATTGAAAAAAGTGCGCATCAATGCCGCACATTCTTCGGCTCGCACGCCGCCGCGCAGCTGGGTGCGCGGGTGCAGCAGCTGCCCATGCCGCCGGAAACCCACTTTTGGCTCGTCGGCTCCGAAAACCACGGCTTTGAGCTGGGCCCAGTAGCTGGCGCCGGCGCACATCACGCACGGCTCAATGGTGACGTAGAGGGTACAATCGGCCAGGTATTTATTGCCCAAATGATTGGCGGCGGCGGTCAGGGCCAGCATTTCGGCGTGGGCCGTGACGTCGCGCAGCTGCTCGGTCTGGTTGTAGCCGCGCCCGATTATCTGCTGCTCGAACACCACCACGGCCCCGATGGGAATTTCATCGGCGGCCAGGGCTTTTCCGGCTTCGGCCAGGGCCTGGTGCATAAAATAATCGTCGGTCATGGCTGGTTGCTGTAGCGCGGACTTTGTAGTCCGCGTTTGCGCCGGTGCATTCAGTCGCGGACTACAAAGTCCGCGCTACTTCATCACAATTGCGCCCATCACGGCCTGGGCCGTGGGCTGCCACTGGGCCTGCTCCTCGGCCGGGGCCACGAAGGTGAAAACGTACAATTGCTGCCCCTGGATGGCGTATTGCACCGTTTGGTACCGCTTGATGGGCGTGAGCTGGCTGTTGCGCCGCGCATCCGAAACCGTGGACACGAACTCGAAATAGATGAAATCGCGCCCGTTGACGGTGCGAATGTCCTCCTTCAAAAAGTCGACCTTGGTGTAGAGCCGCTGGATGCTGGATTTGTAAATCTTCAGCAGCACGCCGTAATCGAAGCTTTCGAAGGTGGTGGGGCGCACGGCCACGCTATAGTCCACGCGCCCGCTGGGGTTGGAATACACGGCCAGCGGCTTGCGCGGCGAGGGGTATTTCACCGCAATGCCGTCATCAGGCAGCGGCGCAAAGCCCGCTGGCACGCCCACCGACAGCCCCGAAGCCAGCTTGACCGTAGTGAGCTTGGGCTTGGGCGCAAAGGCCGTGAGGGCGAAGAAAAGCAGCAGAAAGGCGGTGGTTTTCATAGCGGGTGGGGGTTCAGAACAACAATACAAAAGAACGTCATGCAGAGCGGAGCGAAGCATCTCGCGTGCAGTAGTAACTCAACCGATTGGTTCACTACTGCACGCGAGATGCTTCGCTCCGCTCTGCATGACGACGTTCCGGGGGGTGGCAACCGAATCCCTACCGGCGGACGGCGGGGTATTTAATCCGCACTTTCTTCCAGTACACGTAGTTGCCGGTTTTGGCTTCTACCAAATAAGTGCCGGCCGGAATCTTGCCCAGGTTCACGGGGGCGCCGGTGTTATTGGCCGGGTCCAGCTCGGTTTGGTACATCACTTTGTTTTTATAATCGGTCATCACCAGCGTGCCGGCCTTGGTGAATTGCTGGGTGAAGCTCAGCAGGATGTCGGTCGAGTTGGGCTTGGGGAAAACGTCGATGCCCGACAGCGTTTCGATGCGCTTAATGGGCCCGTCGAGCGTGACAGCGCCGGCCGTGCCTTTGGATTTAATCTCGGTGCCCGAGGCATCGGACTTGCTTTTAGTCTTGATTTTGGTCTGGGCCTGGGCAGTGCCGGCGGCCAGAAGAGCGGTGGCCAGGGCGAGCGCGGGGAGGAATTTCATGAGAAGTTGAAGAGATTGAGAGAACAAAGGAACGCAGTTGCCAGCGCCCTTTACATATCCCGTACCAAAAACGGCCGGGGCGGGTTGCGGCGAGAATGTGCAGCCGCAGCAGCCAAAGCGGCGGAACCACCTGCGTTTTATCCGGGTGCCCATAGGATTTGCTATAGAGGCCCACACTTTTCTCAAGTGGTCCGTAACGGGCGCTACGGGCACCAATACTTTTCTCAAGTGGTCCGTAACGGGCGCTACGGGCACCAATACTTTTCTTAAGTGGTCCGTAGCGGGCGCTACGGGCTCCGACAGATTTATCGAGGCCCTTGTAAGCCTATTTAGGCCTTCCGGCCCTGCCCGAAGCCCCAGGCGGCAATATTCGAGTTTCGCCCCGCCCGCCCAGTGGCTACCTTCGCACAAAAAAGCGGAACCCCAATAATCCGTTAAATCAGTTAGAATCCGTTAAATCTGCGGTCCATGCTACGTACCCACACCTGCGGCGAGCTCCGCCCCGAGCACATCGGCCAAACCGTCACCCTTTGCGGCTGGGTGCAGCGCACCCGCGACAAGGGCGCCATCCTCTGGATTGACCTGCGCGACCGGTACGGCCTCACCCAAATCACCCTCGAAGAAGGCGTGGAGGCCGAAGAAGTGCGCTCCACCGCCCGCCACCTCGGCCGCGAATTCGTGCTGCGCGTGACCGGCAAAGTAGCCGAGCGCTACTCCAAAAACGACAAAATCCCGACCGGCGGCATCGAAATCCGCCCCGAGCAAGTCGAGATTCTGAACCCCGCCAAGCTGCCGCCTTTCCTCATCGAAGACGACACTGACGGCGGCGACGACCTGCGGATGAAGTACCGCTACCTCGACCTGCGCCGCACCCCGGTGCGCAACAACCTGATGCTGCGCCACAAAATGGCCCAGGCCGTGCGCCGCTACCTCGACGGCCAGGAGTTCATCGAAGTCGAAACGCCCGTCCTCATCAAGTCCACGCCCGAAGGCGCGCGCGATTTCGTGGTGCCGTCCCGCATGAACCCCGGCGAATTCTACGCCCTGCCGCAGTCGCCCCAGACGTTTAAGCAGCTGCTCATGGTGTCGGGTTTCGACCGCTACTTTCAAATTGTGAAGTGCTTCCGCGACGAAGACCTGCGGGCCGACCGCCAGCCCGAGTTCACCCAGATTGACTGCGAAATGGCCTTCGTGACCCAGGAAGACATCCTGGACATGTTCGAAGGCCTGGTGCGCTACCTGTTCAGGGAAATCAAAAACCTCGATTTCCCCACCGTGCCCCGCATGACCTACGCCGACGCCATGCGCGACTACGGCAACGACAAGCCCGACACCCGCTTCGAAATGAAGTTCGCCGACCTCACCGAAACCGTGAAGGGCCAGGGCTTCCCCGTCTTCGACAGCGCCGAGCTGGTGCTCGGCATCAACGCCGCCACCTGCGCCGCCTACACCCGCAAGCAGCTCGACGAGCTGACCGAGTGGGTGAAGCGGCCCCAAATCGGGGCCACCGGCCTCATCTACGCCCGCGTGGAAGCCGACGGCCAGGTAAAATCCTCGGTCGATAAGTTCTACTCGCAGGAGGAATTGCAGAAGTGGAGCGCCGCCTTCGGGGCTAACCCCGGCGACCTTATCCTGCTGCTGGCCGGCTCCGAAGCCAAAACCCGCAAAGCCATGAGCGAGCTGCGCCTCGAAATGGGCCGCCGCCTCGGCCTGCGCGACGCCAACACGTTCTCGCCGCTGTGGGTAATTGACTTCCCGCTGCTCGAATTCAGCGAGGAAGAAGGCCGCCACTTCGCCATGCACCACCCCTTCACCTCGCCCAAGCCCGAGGATTTGGCCCTGCTCGATTCCTCCGAAACCATCGGCCAGACCCGCGCCAACGCCTACGACCTCGTGATAAACGGCGTGGAAGTAGGCGGCGGCTCCATCCGCATCCACGACCGCGCCGTGCAATCGCGCATGTTCGGCCTGCTCGGCTTCACCCCCGAAGAAGCCCAGGCCCAGTTCGGCTTCCTGCTCGACGCCTTTGAGTACGGCGCACCGCCCCACGGCGGCCTCGCCTTCGGCTTCGACCGTCTGTGCAGCCTCTTCGGCGGCTCCGACAGCATCCGCGACTTCATCGCCTTCCCCAAAAATAACTCCGGCCGTGACGTGATGATTGACTCACCCTCGCCCATTTCAGAGGTGCAGTTGAAGGAGTTGAGCATTAAAACGGCCGTGGTGGCGAAGTAGGATTTTAGAACTGAATAAAGCAGAAAGCGGCGACTGAGGAATCAGTCGCCGCTTTCGTTTTTGGAATGTTACAGATAACTCAGAGTGCTAACAACAAAGAAAACAGACCAAGCAGACCACATAACAACATTCTGCTGCTTGACAGGACGCTTGGTGAAATAAGTAATCAGCTTCATAACTCCAAGTGCCATAAGCGGAAGTAATAGAAAGGCAACGGCCCTGCCTGTAAGGGCGCTTGCAAGCGATATAAAGTTGTTTCCTCCGACAATAGCAGGATGAAGGGCATACTGAATTGCGATGTTAATGACCATGGATAGCCAGAACATAATGAAAAGTGTTTCTTTGCTTGAAGTTGCCATATCAAGTCAAGTCTACGCGAAATGTCCTTCCGCCTAGACCGCACCGCCCACCACGCCGACACCCACGAGCAGGCCCCCGCCTACCTCAACAGCGTGGTCTACGGCTATGCCCTGGACAATCCGCCGCCGGCTTGACTGGACGGCTTTTACACGCGTCTGCACGTCGACCGCAATGGCTAACGAACCATCAGGCGCTACTTCCGGCCCAAAAGCAGCCCAGCCTCCGCTTATTCAAAACCAATGTACCGACGCTCATGCCCCAAAAATTACCGTTCACCGGGCGACGCAGGTTATTGAGCGAAAGGCAAAATTCAACCTCGACCCAAACCAGTAGGTTTGTATCAGTTAAGCACTTCACCACTCGCACCCGTGTTCAAAAGCTGCATTTTCACCGCCGTTCTTGTTCTTCTGTTCTGGGTTGCGCTGAGTGCCTCGTTGTTGCAGGCGCAACTCACTGTCTCGCCGGTGTATAAAATGCGGGTGCCTACTTACCGTTCCATGCCCATGCGCTCAACAGTAATTGCGCAGGTAAAAGGTGCTGCGACCACCGCCAGCTATAACTAATTACGGTCTGGTCGAAAATAGCCGGACTAATTAGAGGTGATTATTATCAGTCGATAGGATTTTAGGAATTATCCATAAAAAAGAGCCGCACCCTCATTGGGTACGGCTCTTTCTATTAGCAGCAGATTATTTAGAAATTCCGCTCGCCCGTTTCGCGCTTGCCCAGCATCACCGAGCCCACCATGGCGGTCAGCAGCAGGATGGAAGCCAATTCAAACGGCAGCGCATATTGCTGAAACAGCACCAGCCCCAGCTTATCCACCATCCCGATTTGCGAGTCGAAGCTGGTGGGGTCATAGCCGGCGGGGTTCACGTTGCGCATGGCCGCTACCAGTATCAGCAGGAGCGAACCACCGGCAATGGCGGCCGCGAACTTGGCCAGGGCCGGCTTGTGCGGCTCGGTGTCCTCGTTCAGGTTCAGGAACATAATCACGAACAGGAACAGCACCATGATGGCCCCGGCGTACACGATGATGTTCACGGCGGCCAGGAACTGCGCGTTCAGCAGCAGGTAGTGGCCCGAGAGCGTGAAGAACGTGAGGATGAGAAACAGAACGCTATGCACCGGGTTTTTGGCCAGCACCACGCCCAATGCACTCAGCAGCGCCACAAACGAGAGAAAGAGGAAGAGAGACATGAGCAGTAGCGCGGACTTTGTAGTCCGCGAGTGGAACGGTGATGAGAGAATTCTTGCCAGACGCGGACTACAAAATCCGCGCTACATTACGCCAGTTGCGAACGCAGCTTGTCGGCTTGCTCGGGTGTGAGCTGAATGCCGCGCTTCGAGCGGTTGTCCGGCGTCACGGGCTCTACCAGCCGGTCTTTGCCGTAGATGAACTCGTCGCGCTCAAAGCGGGGCGGAGCCATTTTGTCGGCTTGCAGGTACACGGCGGCTTTGGGGCAGGCTTCTTCGCAGAGGCCGCAGAAGATGCAGCGCAGCATATTGATTTCGTAGCTGACGGCATACTTCTCCTCGCGGTAGAGGTTTTCCTCGCCCTTCTTGCGCTCGCCGGCCACCATGGTAATGGCTTCGGCGGGGCAGGCCACGGCGCACAGGCCGCAGGCGGTGCAACGCTCCCGACCGGCTTCGTCGCGCTTGAGCACGTGCAGGCCGCGGAAAACGGGGGAGAAAGGCCGCGTTTCCTCGGGGTAGCGGATGGTGATTTGCTTCTTGGTGGCAGCCCGGAAAAAGTGCTGCATCGTAATCGACAAGCCCTGGAAAATGGCCGGCAGGTAAGCCCGCTCGGCCAGCGTCATTGGCTTTTTGGTCAGGACTTTGGCGCGTTTGCTTAAGGATTCCATGAGTCGTTATTTAATTACGCCGAACGTAATCAGGCCGCCTGTCAGCATGATGTTGAAGATGGCCAGCGGAATGAGGATGGTCCAGCCCAGGCGCATCAGCTGGTCGTAGCGAAAGCGCGGCAGCGTCCAACGCACCCACATAAAGAAGAAAATGAAACTGAAGATTTTGGCGAACAGGCCCACCAAACCGAAGATGGTGATGATGTTCTGAGCCGTCACCAACTCCAGACCACGGCTCGATACCAGCCAGTTGCGCAGCTCGGATTGGAACGGGAAGTTGAAGCCACCGAAGTACAGCACGCTCATCACGGCCGAGGCCACGAACACGTTGATGTACTCAGCAAACAGGTACAGGCCCATTTTCATGGAGCTATACTCGGTGTGGTAGCCGCCAATCAGTTCGGTTTCGCACTCGGGCAAATCGAAGGGCGTGCGGTTAGTTTCGGCGAAGGAGCAGACGATGAAAATAACGAAGCCCAGCGGCTGCTTCATCACGTTCCAATTGAAGATGTCGCGCCACACAAACGGCGCGTCCGAAGCCTGCTGAAACGTGATTTCGCGCAGCGACAAGCTGTGCGAAATCATCAGCACGGCAATCAGGGCCAGGCCCATGGCCAACTCGTAGCTAATGTTTTGCGAAGCCGCACGGATGGCACCCAACAACGAGAACTTGTTGTTCGAAGCCCAGCCGCCAATCATGATGCCGTACACGCCCAGCGAAACCATGCCGAACACGTAGAGCATGCCGACATTGATTTCAATGCCTTGCAGGTAAATGGCCGTTTCGCCGAATTGCAGCACGTTGCCGAACGGAATCACTGCCGACGACATCAGGGCCGTAACCATCGCCAGGCAGGGCCCGAACACGAACAGCGCCCGGTTGGCCCCGGCCGGGAAGAATTCTTCCTTAGTGAAGAGCTTCACGGCATCGGCCAGCGGCTGGAGCAGGCCAAAAGGACCGGCGCGGTCCGGGCCCACCCGGTCCTGCAGAAACGCGGCGATGACGCGCTCCGCATAAGTGGAATACGTGGCAATCAGCAGCGAAACGCCGAAAACTACCAGAACAACGAGGCCTTGCCAGCCCAGAGCGGGGAGAGTCATTTTTTGATGTGTTGATTAATTGATTTGCTGATGTGCTTGGTTCTTTGACTTGCGTTGGCTTCTAATAAGCACATCAGCAAATCAATCAATCAGCAAATCATCCATTGATGCCGCCCAGGCGCAGCGGCGGGTTACGTTCCAGCTCGCGGGTGGTGCTTTCCGGCAAATCCAGAATCACCTGCGGGTTTACCACGGGTAACTCGTAGTGGTTTTGGGCAATAACCGAAGCACGGTTGATGTGCGCCGGGCCTTCGAGCACCCAGTCCGAAGTTTCCTTCTTATCGAAGCGGCAGGTGTTGCAAATCCACTCTTTCACTTCGCCGTACTCGTCCTTGCGGGCGGTCACGCGAAGCACGTCCTTGCCTTTATACCACAGCGTTACGCGGCCGTTGCACTTGTCGGTCTGGCAGTCGCGGTGGGCATTCACGGGCTTCGTGAACCACACGCGCTGCTTGAAGCGGAAGGTTTTATCCGTCAGCGCGCCCACCGGGCACACGTCGATGACGTTGCCGCTGAACTCGTTGTCGATGATGTTCTCGATGTAGGTACCGATTTCCGAGGCATCGCCGCGGCCCAGCACGCCGTGCACGCGCTCGGGCGTGAGCTGGTCGGCGGTGTACACGCAGCGGTAGCACAGGATGCAGCGCGTCATGTGCAGCTGAATGAGCGGCCCGATGTCGATTTTCTCGAAGGTGCGGCGCTCTTCCTCGTAGCGGGTAGTGCTCACGCCGTGCTCGAAGGCGAAGTTTTGCAGGTCGCATTCGCCGGCCTGGTCGCACACCGGGCAGTCGAGCGGGTGGTTGATGAGCAGCATTTCCACGATGCCCTTGCGCACATCCATCACCTGTTGCGAGGTCGTGTTTTCGACCACCATGCCGTCCTGCACCGTTGTGATGCACGAGGCCACCAGCTTGGGCATGGGGCGCGGGTCTTTGGCCGAACCAGCCGCCACGCGCACCAGGCAGGCGCGGCATTTGCCGCCCGTGCCCTTCAGCGGGGTGTAGTAGCACATGGCGGGCGGCACGATGCCGCCGCCAATCTGGCGGGCCGCGTTCAGAATGGTCGTTCCATCCGGAACTTCCACCTCAATGCCGTCGAACGTTATTTTAGCCATTGGTATATCGAGTATTAATTCTTGCTGT
>NZ_JAGEMO020000042.1 GCF_017921975.2 Hymenobacter terricola | reverse complement strand
TTCAGAATGGTCGTTCCATCCGGAACTTCCACCTCAATGCCGTCGAACGTTATTTTAGCCATTGGTATATCGAGTATTAATTCTTGCTGTCATGTCGAGCGCAGCCGAGACATCTCGCTCGCTTCGTTGTATCGATTGGATTACCATTGCACGCGAGATGTCTCGGCTGCGCTCGACATGACGTTCTTTTTATTCGGCCATTACGCCAGTACCGCCGCGCCGCGATAAACCGCGCCGGGTGCCGTTGCTTCTTTGGGATGCTTCACGTGCCATTCAAACTCATCGCGGAAGTGGCGCACTGCCGCCGCCACCGGCCACGCGGCGGCTTCGCCGAGCGGGCAGATGGTGTTGCCTTCAATCTGCTTGGCTACACTCACCAGCAGGTCGATGTCGTGCATCGCGCCGTGGCCGTGTTCCAGGCGGTGGAGGACTTTTTCCATCCAGCCGGTACCCTCGCGGCAGGGCGAGCATTGCCCGCACGACTCGTGGTGATAGAAGCGCGAGAAGTTCCAGGTGTTCTTGACGATGCACGTCGTTTCGTCCATCGCAATGAAGCCGCCCGAGCCCAGCATGGTGCCGGTCACGAAGCCGCCGTCGCTCAATGACTCGTAAGTCATCAGGCGGTTTTCGCCGGCGGCCGTTTTCAGAATGAGTTCCTTGGGCAGAATCGGCACGGAAGAGCCGCCTGCCACTACAGCCTTCAGCTCGCGGCCTTTCCAGATGCCGCCGCAGTACTCGTCGGAGTAGATGAATTCCTCGACGGGCAGGCCCAGCTCAATCTCGTAGATGCCGGGCTTGTTCAGGTGGCCGCAGGCGGAAATGAGCTTGGTCCCCGTGCTTTTGCCGATACCGATTTTGGCATACTCGTCGCCGCCCTCGTTCACGATAACCGGCACGGCCGCAATAGTTTCCACATTATTTACCACCGTGGGACGGGCATAGAGGCCCTGCACGGCGGGGAACGGCGGCTTGTTGCGCGGGTTGCCGCGCTTGCCTTCCAGGGATTCCAGCAGCGCAGTTTCTTCGCCGCAGATGTAGGCGCCGGCGCCGGGATGCACGTGCAAATCGAGCGAGTAGCCCGAGCCGAGAATGTTTTCGCCCAGGAAACCGGCCGCGTAAGCCTCAGCAATGGCCTTTTCCAGAATGCGTAGCACGTACAACAACTCGCCGCGAATGTAGATGTAGCTGGTGCGCGCGCCCAGGGCGTAGCTGCCCGTAATCATGCCCTCAATGAGCAGGTGGGGCAGTTTCGTCATTAGCTGACGGTCTTTGAAGGTGCCGGGCTCCGATTCGTCGGCGTTGCAAACGAGGTAGCGCGGCACGCCCTCGGGCTTAGCCAGGAAGCCCCACTTCATGCCGGCGGGGAAGCCCGCGCCGCCGCGCCCGCGCAGGCCCGACTTTTTCACCTCTTCCGTTACCTCGTCGGGCGTCATGGTTTTGAGCGCCTTCTCCACGGAGCGGTAGCCGCCGTGCTTGCGGTATACCTCGAAGGTATTGATGCCTTCGACGTTGATGTGTTCAGTTAATAGCTTGCGGCCCATAATGGTAAGCGTTGTGCTGATGGCCAGCCGTTAGTTGTTTTTCAGGGAGTTGGGCAGGTCGTTTTCTTCCCACGACAGGATGGGGCGATGAATCTGACCGCGCAATTCGTTGAGCATCGCATCCACCGCTTCGGGTGTGTCGAGCTGCTCGTAGTACTTCTCGCGCACCTGCACGATGGGAGCGAAGCCGCAGGCGGCCAGGCACTCCACTTCTTTCAGGGTGAAATTGCCATCGGGCGAAGTCCCGCCCACTTTGGCCCCGGTGATGCGCTCCAGATTGGCCGTCAGCTCGTCGGAGCCGCGCAGCATGCAGGGGCCCGTGCGGCAGATTTCCAGGACATGCTTGCCCACCGGCTTAAGGTTGTACATGGTGTAGAACGACGACACCTCGTACACTTCGATTGGCTTGATGTTCAGTGTTTCGGCTACTAAATCCTGCACCTCCGGGCTCACCCAGCCGCCGAACTCGGCCTGCGCGATGTGCAGAATCGGCAGCAAAGCCGACTTGCTCTTATCGGCCGGATAGTGCGTGAGCAGGCGCTTGATTTCCGCCTGGGCGGCGGGAGAGAAGGTTGGTTTGGTGGGCGCGGTCGTCGGCTCCATAGCAGTCAATTTCAACAAAAACTAAGCGTCCAACTCGCCGGCGATGACGTTCATGGACGAGAGGATGACAATGGCGTCCGACAGCGTCGTGCCCACGGCCATTTCGGGATAAGCCTGGTAATAAATGAAGCAGGGCCGGCGGAAATGCAGGCGGTAGGGCGTGCGGCCCCCGTCCGAAACCAGGTAGAAACCAAGCTCGCCGTTGCCGCCTTCCACCGCGTGATATACCTCGCCCACGGGGGCGTCAATCTCGCCCATCACGATTTTGAAGTGGTAAATCAGGGCCTCCATGTTCTTATATACTTCCGGCTTGGCGGGCAGGTAGTAGTGCGGTGCATCGGCGTGGTAGGGGCCTTCGGGCAGGTTATCGAGCGCCTGGTTGATGATGCGCAGGCTCTGCCAGATTTCCTCGTTGCGCACGATAAAACGGTCGTACGTATCGCCGTTGGTGCCCACCGGAATGTCGAACTCGAAATCCTCGTAGCTGGAGTAGGGGTTCATTACCCGCACATCGTAGTCGACGCCGGCGGCCCGTAGGTTGGGGCCGGTGAAGCCGTAGCTCAATGCTTTCTCCGCCGAAATCGGGCCCACGTTCACCACGCGGTCCATGAAAATGCGGTTGCGGTTGAACATGGCCTCGAACTCCTTCATCACGACCGGGAAGGTCTTCAGCCAGTCGCGCAGCTTCTGGATGGCCACGGGCGTGAAATCGCGCTCCATGCCGCCCACGCGGCCCATGTTGGTGGTAAGGCGAGCGCCGCACACCTCCTCGTAAATTTCGTAAATCTTCTCGCGCTCCTGGAAAACGTACAGGAAGCCGGTGAACGCGCCGGTATCAACCCCCAGAATGGAGTTGCAGATGAGGTGGTCGGCGATGCGGGCCAGCTCCATCATAATCACGCGCATGTACTGGGCGCGCTTTGGCACGGTCACGCCGAGCAGCTTCTCCACCGTCATGTGCCAGCCCAGGTTATTGATGGGCGACGAACAGTAGTTCATCCGGTCCGTCAGCGTCGTGATTTGGTAAAAGGGCCGACGTTCGGCAATCTTCTCAAACGCGCGATGGATATAGCCGATAGTGGGCACGCCCGACACAATCCGCTCGCCATCCATTTGCAGGATGTTCTGGAAAATGCCGTGCGTGGCCGGGTGCGTGGGGCCCAGGTTCAGCGTCGTCAGCTCCTGGCTGAAGTCGTTGAGCAGGGGCATCAGCTGGCCGTGGCGCTGGGCGGCGGCCTCTTCTTGAATCTTGTGGGTGCCTGCCAGGGCGTCGTTTACTGCCATGATATGATTATCAGGGGCCTAGCGGCCGAAAAACAGGTCGGTTTTGTCTTCGCGGGTACCGTCTTCGAGCGGATATTCTTTCCGCATCGGGTGGTAGTCCATGTCCTCCACGTTGAGGATGCGAATGAGATTGGGGTGGCCGGTGAAAATGACGCCGTAGAAGTCGAACGTCTCGCGCTCCAGCCAGTTGGCAGCGTTGTAGAGGTCCGTGATGGTGGGCACTACCGGGTCGGCGATGGGGAAGAAGATTTTCAGACGCAGCCGGATGTTCTTCGTGAGGCTGTGCAGGTGGTAGATAATGCCCAACTCCTTGCCCTCATTCTCCGGGTAATTGATGCCGCACAGCGTGGTCAGAAAGTGGAATTTCAACTCCTGGTCCTGCTGCAGGCCGGCGATGATTTCGTGGATGCGCTCCCGCGTTGTGGTTGCCGTCAGCAGGCCGTAGGGCTCCGCTACATCGGTAAAGGCCGCCTCGCCCGCCAAACGGTGCAGTAGGGCCAGCACTTGCGCATTCTGGGCCTTTATCGGGTCTTCGGCAACGGGCGCTTCGGGAGCGGCGGCAGATTCCTGAGGATTCATTTCTTAGCTGTTAGCTGGGAGCTACTAGCTGTTAGCTTTTCGTTCAACCGTAACTTGCTTTGCTCCACGGAGCTAACAGCTACCAGCTAATGGCTACCAGCTCGATTACTTAATGTTGTAAGACGCCAGCAAGGCCTGATACTCAGGCGCGTTGCGGCGGCGGAAAGATTCGTTCTTGGCCAGGTCCTGCACGCGCATCAGGCCGTCGAGCACTTGCTCGGGGCGGGGTGGGCAGCCGGGCACGTACACATCGACCGGGATAATGCGGTCGATGCCTTGCAGCACCGAGTACGAGTCGAAAATGCCGCCCGAGCAGGCGCAGGCGCCCATGGCCAGCACCCAGCGGGGCTCGGCCATCTGCTCGTACACCTGCTTCACGATGGGGGCCATTTTCTTGGCGATGGTACCCATTACCATGAGCAAATCGGCCTGGCGGGGCGAGAAGCTGGGCCGCTCGGAGCCAAAGCGCGAAATGTCGTAGTGCGAGCCCATGGTGGCCATGAACTCGATGCCGCAGCACGAAGTGGCGAAGGGCAGGGGCCAGAGCGAGTTGGCACGGGCAATGCCCACGACTTTCTCCAGTGAAGTGGCAAAGAAGCCAGCGCCTTCGACGCCCTCTGGCGCTTCGACGGTTTTTATTTCAGGAACTCGGTTATCAGCCATAGTTATAAAAGACAAGCAGATTAGGCGGCTTTCGACACTTGAGCGGGCCGGTTTTCCAACACCGGGGTAGTGGCGAAAGTTTGGCCGGTCGGCACTTCGTTCCAGCGCAGAATGCCCTTTTTGATAATGTAGAAGAAACCTGCCAGCAGCAGCGCCATGAAAATTATCATCTCAATGAAGCCGCTATAACCGTTCTGGTTGAGCGCGCGG
This sequence comes from Hymenobacter terricola, assembly GCF_017921975.2. Classification (GTDB taxonomy): domain Bacteria; phylum Bacteroidota; class Bacteroidia; order Cytophagales; family Hymenobacteraceae; genus Hymenobacter; species Hymenobacter terricola. Next base: position 76,684 of record NZ_JAGEMO020000042.1, on the reverse strand, counting down.
AAGTTCACCGCCCAAGGATACATGAAGATGACTTCCACGTCAAACAGCACGAACACAATGGCCGTGAGGAAGTATTTCACCGAAATCGGGGTCCGGGCGTTGCCCACCGATTCGATGCCGCATTCGAACGACGCATCCTTCACGGTGCTGTGGCGCTTGGGACCCACGAGGTGCGAAACAATCATGGCGAAGGCCACAAAAGCCAGGGCCAGACCGAATTGAATGATAATTGGGAGGTAATCGGAAGGCTGGTAATTAACAGCCGGCAGGGCTAGGTACATAGCGGTCAGATTTATAGCAAACAGGCCTCACGGGCGCTGAAGGGCAAAGGTAGCGCCCACGGGGTTGGGGCGCAATGTTGGGGCGACAACCGTTTTTGGACTGGTCGGGTTGCGCGGGTGACCAAACACCATGAGTCGTGACTTCGAAGATGATTTGACGAGCTACTGGTTTTTGTTTGGATTGAACATGCTTTATTTAGGTTGACATCCTGTTGTCCATCTGTTTTTACTGCCGGGATTGCCGAGCCAGCGTGCCCTGGCGCTGCCAAATCTTTTCTCGCCATGTCGAGTCCTGAGCATTACCCGGCGGACCCGACTGCGGCAAACGTTGCCCTGGCAGAGCGGAAACGACAATTATTGGTTATTTTCAGTGCCATTGCCGATGTTACGTTTGTGCTAAACAAGGAGAAGAATGGCTGCTATCGGTTCGTTTTTGCCAATCAAGGCCTTCGAGAAAACCACCGGCCTGGCCATTGCGCACGTAACCGGCCGCTACGTGGAGGAGGCCATTCCTGAGCCGTCGCTCAGCCTGGTCCTTTCGCTGCGGGATGGGCAGGATGGCTACCGTCCGGAACCGGTGGCGGCCGTGAGCGAACAGGCATTGTTCCCTTTGCAGGAGTCGTTGCAGGCGTGCAGTGGTCAGCTATCCACCACTGTACCAATGGCATTATTTCTGCATGGCAGTCGGGCTTATTTTTGCAGTATTTTTCACTACCTGATTTCCAACGCCAGTAAACACCGTTCATACACCCGGCCGCTGCGTATTGGCATCGCGGCCGCCGTCGGCCCGGAGTTGGATACGACTATCACCGTCAGCGACAACGGCTCGGGTTTTGACCTGGATAGGGTGGGCGAAGATTTTTTCCAGCTGTACCGCCGTTTCCATGCCGGTACAGCTGGGCGCGGCATTGGGATGCGCCTGGTAAAAGCCCATGTGGAAGCCATGGGTGGGCGTATTTCTATTCAAAGCCAAGTGAACGCAGGCATTGGATTCACCCTCTGTTTTAGGCACCGTGCGGATGAAAACCTTCCCGATTGACGACGACAACCTCGCCATACCTCACCGAACAATTGTTGCGGGGCGGGCCGAAGGCTTTTCCAATTCTATCTGCACGTTTCAGTCGGCCGGGGGAGCGTTGGATATCCTGGTGAAAGGGAAGAAAGGGGCCGTGCCGCAAGTGGTTTTTCTGGACCTGAATATGCCGGTAATGAACGGCTGGCAGTTTCTGGATGCCTTGGCGCCTTATAAAGGAAGAGCGGTGCGGAAAATGCGCCATCTACATTCTCACGTCGTCGCTGGCGCTGACTGACCTGGAAAAATCGAGAAATTATAACCTGGTAGCGGGACTAATTCACCAACCCCTCGACAGTGGAGGAATTCGCGCCATTCAGTCGCGGCTGGAGCACGACTCAATGCCCGAATAAGCTGCGGCAGCTTAAATTTTCCCTGATAAAAAAAGCCGCTTCCAACACTGGAAGCGGCTTTTTTACTTCGAGAGCTTGCTAAAATTAAGCGCTCGAAAAAACCTGCTACAAGCCTTTGTCGCGGTTCAAATCCTCGGCTGGCTCCGAGCCGAGGAAGGGGTAGCGGTAATCCGTCACGGGGACGAAAGTTTCCTTGATGGCGCGGGGCGACACCCAGCGCAGCAGGTTCAGCATGGAGCCGGCTTTGTCGTTGGTGCCGGAGGCGCGGGCGCCGCCAAAGGGCTGCTGGCCCACCACGGCGCCGGTGGGCTTGTCGTTGATGTAAAAGTTGCCGGCGGCGTGCACCAGCTTCTTCGAGGCCAGGTCGATGGCGTACCGGTCCTGCGAGAAGATGGCGCCGGTGAGGGCGTAGGGCGAGGTGGTGTCGACGAGGGTCAGGGTTTCCTCGAACTTGTCGGCGTCGTAGACGTGGACGGTGACGACGGGGCCGAACAGCTCCTCGCACATCGTCACATATTTCGGGTCTTTGGTCACGATGACAGTGGGCTCGACGAAGTAGCCTTTCGACTTGTCGTAGCCGCCGCCAGCGATAATTTCGGCGTTCGGGTCGGCTTTGGCGCCGTCGATGTATTTGGCGAGCTTATCGAAGGAAACTTCGCTGATGACGGCGTTGATGAAGTTCGAGAAGTCTTCCACGTCGCCCATTTTGAAGGAGGCGAGGTCTTCCTTCACGTAGCCGAGGATTTCATCGGCGAGGTTGGAGGGCAGGTAGACGCGGGAGGCGGCGGAGCATTTCTGGCCCTGGTACTCGAATGCGCCGCGCGAAATGCCCACGGCTACGGCTTTGGCATGGGCGGAGGGGTGGGCGAGGATGAAGTCTTTGCCGCCGGTTTCGCCCACGATGCGGGGGTAGGATTTGTAGCGGTGGATGTTCTGGCCGATTTCCTGCCAGATGGTCTGGAAGACCTTGGTGGAGCCGGTGAAGTGGATGCCGGCGAAATCGGGGTGCTTGAACATGACGTCGCCCACTACCGGGCCGTCGGCGTAAATCAGGTTGATGACGCCATCGGGTACACCGGCTTCCTTGAAGAGGTCCATCAGGACCTGGGCGGAGTACACCTGGGCGTCGGCCGGTTTCCAGACCACGACGTTGCCCATCATGGCAGCGGAGGAGGGCAGGTTGCCGGCGATGGACGTGAAGTTAAAGGGCGTGAGGGCGAACACGAAGCCTTCGAGCGGGCGCTGCTCCAGGCGGTTCCACATGCCGGGCAGGCTCTCGGGCTGCTGCTGGTACACCTGGTGCATGAAGTGCACGTTGAAGCGGAAAAAGTCAATCAGCTCGCAGGCGGCGTCGATTTCGGCCTGGAAGGCGTTTTTGCTCTGGGCCAGCATGGTGGCCGCGTTGATGCGGGCGCGGTAGGGGCCGGCCAGCAGGTCGGCGGCTTTGAGGAAGATGGCGGCGCGGTGCTCCCAGGGCATTTCGGCCCAGGCGGTGCGGGCGGCCAGGGCCGCCTCAATGGCCTGGGTGACGTGGCTGGCGGTGCCATAGTGGAAGTGGCCGATGGTGCGCTGGTGGTCGTGCGGCGGGCTGATGCGGCGCAGGTCGCCGGTGCGAACTTCCCGGCCGCCGATGTGCATCGGGATGTCCAGCTCCAATTGGTTCAGGCGCTTGAGCTCCTGCTGAAGCTCCAGCTTCTCTTTCGAGCCGGGCGCGTAGCCTTTGACGGGTTCGTTAATCGGGATTGGGACGTTGAAAAAGCCGGTGGCCATGGGGTTCGGGTTGGTTTGTAGGAAGGTTTGGGGTGGGACGAGGCAAAGGTAAAGGGCGGTGTTAAGAAGCTGACGTTTCTACACAGCCTCTTTCTGCTTTCCTTCCTTCATCGTAATACCAGCGTAAAACAGTACTAACCCAAAAGCCAGAATACCCAAGGTTTTCCATTCAAACCATCCTTCAGTTGCTACAACAGCATTCTGGGGATTATTAAGCTGATAATGAATTGAAATAAGGCTTCCTATGCCATAAGCAGCGAAAGCACCCTGACTTACCTCGGTAGTGGCGGTAACGGAATCGCCCATTTCTCTTTTAAACCTCAACGTAAGTTTGAAGGTGTTGCTTGCCGCTTTGGGGTTGATAATTTCAGCTTTATTCAACAGCACTGCTGTGGTGAGAGGTCCTCGGCTAGAACTCCAGCGCCCAGCCGTTTCCAGAAAAAATGCCCCAATCATCACCATGCCGATGAGGAAAAGGACCATTTGCATGAGGGTTTTGCTAACCATTGAGATTCGCTAGAATGAACGTAGAGTCAAAAGTATTTACAGTATCCCCAGCAGCTCGCGCACCTGCCAAGTGAGACTGTTGTAGAAGGGGGAAGGAGTGTTTTGCCGCCGGGCGGTGGTGTTTTAGCAGCGGGAAGTACTGTTTTTAGCTTGGGCAATGCTGTTTTAGCGCGGGTCAATCGTGTTTTGGAGGAGGGAAGAGGCTTTTTGCCACTGGTAAATGGTGTTTTGGTGTAGGGAAGGGGTGTTTCGGGAGTAGCGCGGACTTTGCAGTCCGCGTCCCCGCGCAGGTCGCAATCGTTCAATATGGCGCGGGGACGCGGACTACAAAGTCCGCGCTACAGCATCCCCAGGAGCTCGCGCACCTGCCGGGTGAGGTCGTCGCGGGAGCCGGTGTTGTGCAGGGTGGCGGCGAAGCGGGGGTAATTGTCCATGGCGATTTCGCTGGGGTGGTTGTCGTCGCGGGTGCCGTCGCCGCGCTGTTGGAGGGGGTCGCCTTCCACGCGCAGCATGAGGCCGCCGCGGGCCCGGATGGGGTCGGCCTCGTTGGCGAAGCGCACGTCGGGCACCAGCACGAAAGCATCGGGTGGGAGGGCGGCGAAGAAGGCATCGACCCACACCAGCGGCTCCCACTCGCGCAGGGCCTGGCCCACTTGCTGCAGCATTTCGCCCCGCGTGCGCCGGAAGGTGGGCACCAGCTCGGCCTTGCCTTTTTGGGTGTAGTAAGGCGCGGTTTCCTCGCCCGTGAGGGCGGCGCAGACGGCTTTGATGGAATCGCCGAAGGAGCGAATCTGCCAGATGCGCTCCGGCTGGAGCTGCTGAATGAGGCGGGCCACGGAGTCTTTGCCGCTGCCCCGGCGGCCGGAAAGGCCAATGAGGTGTATCATGGGGGGGCTTACAAAATATCCTTCAGCTCGCTCAGGCAACTGATTTCGTGGGTTATTTGGGTGAAGTGGCGCCGCTTGTCGGGGTTGAAATACACCTGGTCGATGCCGGCGTTGTAGGCGCCCAGCACGTCGCATTCCAGGTTGTCGCCAATCATCAGGCTTTCGGCGGCGGCGGCGCCGGTGCGCTCCAGGGCGTGCTGAAACATGCGCGGGTCGGGCTTGAGGCAGCCGCTTTGCTCGGAGGTGATGATTTCCTCGAAGTAGTGCGTCAGGTTCGACGAAGCCAGCTTGATGCCCTGGATGTCGTTGAAGCCGTTCGTAATCAAATGCAGCCGGTAGTTCGGCTTCAGGTAGTCCAGCACCTCGTGGGTGAAGGGAAAAACCGCCGACTTCTGGGGAAGAATATCCGTGAACTCCGCCGAAATAGTGGCCGGAATCTGGTCTTCGGGCACGCCCAGCCGGGTCAGCGTGCGCACAAACCGAACGTCGCGGAGCTGCCGCTGCGTGATTTTATTGTTCTGATACAGCCGCCACAGGGCGTGGTTGATGTCGCTGTACACGCGGATGAATTCCTCCACGGTGAAGGTGCCGAAACGGGCAAAATCATGCCGTTCAAACAGCGTGTGCAGCGTTTCGTTGGCGTTTTTCTCAAAATCCCACAGCGTGTGGTCGAGGTCGAAGAAGAGGTGACGGTATTTCATTCTGGTTGCTAGTTGTTCGTTGTCAGTTGTTAGGCTTAAATCGGGAAGACACGGTGCTGTTAATCCTGACAACTAACAACTAAATTCTACCCCAATGTCCCGGCCAGCGCCATGCTCAGCACGCCCGCCAGCATGATGCCTTTGCACCACGAGCTGAGGTGCCGGAAGTGCCGCCGCCGGTCGGCCCGGATGAGCAGGCGGGCCAATTGGGCCATTGGTACCAACACCAGCAGCAGCAGCCAGGTGCCCAGCGGCCAGTGCCCGCTCATAAATAGCCGGCCCGTGGCCGCGAGCGTAAGTAGTGCCAGACACGCCAGAAAAACCCCGGCCACCCATTTGGTGCGCGCCACGCCCCACACCAGCGGCAGGGTGTGGCAGCCGTGCTGGGCATCGCCGCGCATGTCTTCTACATCTTTCACAATCTCGCGCACCACCGTGAGCAGAAAGGCCGCCAGCGCATAGGGCCACACCACGCTGTGGCCGTCGTGGCGCTCCAGCTGCAGCTGCAGCTCGGGCAGCAGCACCAGCGCGGCCGTGAGGGTGGCAATGCTGAGGTTGCCCACCAGCGCCACGCGCTTGAAGCGCGCCGAGTAGCCCCACAGCAGCAAGGCCGTGCCCAGCGTGACCACGCCCAGCACCGGGTGCAGGGCCCCCGCCAGCACCACGCCCACACCGCTCAATACCATGTGGGCCAGCATGGCTTTGCGCCGGTTCACCACGCGGCCAATTACCAGCCGGTCGGGCCGGTTGATGGCGTCAATCTTCACGTCGTAGTAGTCGTTGATGATGTAGCCGGCGGCAGCTACCAGCAGCGCGGCCAGCACCAGCAGCCCGAAGCGCGGGGCCAGCAGCGACTGCCGGAGCGGCAGCTCGGGCAGCAGCAGGCCGGCCCGCACCAGCGCCAGGCACAGCAGCATAATCACGAGGTTGGGCCAGCGCACCAGCGTGGGCAGGGCCGTGCGCAGCCGCTCCACGGGCAGTGGGGGCGGGGCAGCAGGGGGCAGCTTGGGCGGGGGCTGGTTCATCGGCGGCGCGGATATGGTGCAAAGGTCGGCGAAAGTGGCGAGCTGGGAGTGCGCCGCGGGCCGGGACGGGCAACAAAAAAGCTCCTCCGTTGCGGGAGAAGCTCTTGGCGGGTTGCCCCGTAAGCAAAAACTGGCAGAGGCAGCTCAGATTTTGCGCACGTTCACGGCGTTGATGCCCTTGCGGCCTTCCTGGGTTTCGAATTCCACCCGGTCGTTTTGCTGCACTGTGGTCCCGTTCAGGCCGGTTACGTGTACGAAAAAGTCTTCTTTCGTTTGGTCGTCGGTCACGAAGCCATAGCCCTTGGCTTCGTTGAAAAATTTAATGATGCCGGTTTTCATGCAAAAAAACTAAATTGGAAAGGTGGATAACTGCCCGGGTAAAGGCTGCGGGAGGGCCTGAAATGGCATTTGCACATCCACTTCAGGGCAGCTTACGCGGGAAGCCGGCGTGGGGTTGGCTGTGCCCACGCCCCAGCCTCGGCCGTTATTGGTTATCGCGCCACTCGTACACCCACTTAGCCTGAATTTGCTCCAGGTGGCCTTCGGTGGCCTGCTCGCGGGTGCCGTTGAAGTTGTTCAGGCTCAGTACCCAGTCAATAAGGTCGGTGAACCGGATGCGGTAGATTTTGGCTTCGGTAAAGTCGTTGCCAAATTTCTCGTAGAGAGCCATGGCAACGTCCTCGTGGTCGGCCCAGTGCATGGGCGGCTCGAAATGGGGCATTTTATTGAATTATGAATTAAAAGTGTATGAGTTATGAGTTGAAAATGAATTGTAGGAACGAGCTGCCTGCGCAACTCATAACTCATTACTTTTGACTCATAACTCAACAATCAGTGGCCCAGGAAATGCTGGGGCGGCACGGTGACCACAAGCTGCATGTTGGCTTCCACCACGCACTGGCAGGCCAGGCGGGAGTTGATGCGCGGGTTTTCGGCGCGGTCGATGAAGTCTTCTTCCTTGTCGCTGATTTCGGGCAGGTCATCGCCGCCCGAGTTGATGTAGATGTGGCAGGTACTGCAGCCGCACACCCCGCCACAGTTATGCTGCAGCTGGATGCCGTTGTTAAGCGCCACGTCGAGCACCGACTCGCCGGGGGCCGCCACGTGGGTTTGGGCCGGCTGGCCGTCGCTGAGCTGGAAGGTGATAGTGGTGGCAGGGACAGACAAAACGAGAAGCAATAAAGGCGAAAAAACACGGTGTTTGAAGCCGCAAAGGTACTCTCCCCGGCCCCGGCATCAAAGCTGGCGCTGGATGCTGGCCGTGAGCTGGTCGTAGAGGGCCCGCCACGCCGGATGCGCCGCCAGCGCCGCTTGGTGGGCGGCCAGGGTGGCCACATCGCGGCGCGCGGCCGGCCCGGTCTGCACCGCAAAGGGTGGGTTGGCCAGGGCCTTGTCCACGGTTTCGCGCACCAGCGGGGCCAGCAATTCCGGCGGCAAGGCAGCTTCGGCCAGCAGGGCGTCGGCAATGCCCAACAGGTGGTTGGTGAAATTGTTGGCAAACACGGCCGCTACGTGCAGCTTGAGCCGCTGGGCCGAGTCGAGCCGGCGCACGTGCTGGCTGAGGCTACCGGCCAGGCGCAGCAAGATGGCCTCGGCGGCCGGGTCGGTGGCTTCGATGCACAGCGGCACGGCAGCCCACTCGATGGCCCGGCCGGGGCTAAAGGTTTGCAGCGGATAGAACACGCCACCCCGCACGCCTGGCTGGGCCGCGAAAAGGCTGAGCGGCAGGGCGCCGGCCAGGTGAGCTACCAGTGCCCCGGCGGGCCAGGTAATACCGGCCAGCAGCGGGGCCACGGCGGCATCGGGCACGGCCAGCAGGTACACATCGGCCGGGGGCAGGGGCGGGGTGAGGCTGATGAGGGCCTGCGCGCCGGGCAGCCGGGCGGCCAGGGCCACCGCGGCGGGCAGGGTGCGATTCCACACAAATATGACGCGGTGGCCGGCCGCTGCCAGCGCCGGCCCCAGCTGACTGGCTACCCGGCCGGTCCCAAACAAGCCAATGCGGAGGGAGTCAATAGAATGGGAGGGCATGAGAGGGAAACCTAATAGGATTACGAGTAGATATAATTGGGATGATGCGGGAGGGCGTAACTCTTCAAGTTCAATGTGCCACGACGAGCTATGGTAGCGGTAGCCGTCAGATAACTCAGGCTGCCGATTTGTGCCAAAAGTTTAGCAACTTGTACCCTCAAAACTACTTTGCGGTCCACTGGTTTGCCGTTGAGGTGCGTGTGCCGCCCAGTAATTCTTCCTGTTTTCCAACCTTTTCTTTTTCGTATACACCCACTTTACTCTTTTTTTATGAACCACCAATACAACCGCCTGGGAAGGTTCCCACGCTTGCGGTATCTGGCGATGGCGGCGTTGCTGGCCTGCGGGGCCACCACCGCCAAGGCGCAGTTCTACGTCGCCAGTAACGTGGCAAACCTGGCCGGTACCTACACCGACCTCGGCACCACGGGCACGGCCCTCACCACGGCCAATTTCGATGATGCCAACGCGGCCTCGGCTCCCATTGGCTTCACGTTTACGTACGGCGGCACGGCTTTCACCGACTTCGTGCTGAACACCAACGGCTACCTGAAACTGGGCACCGCAGCCCCGGTGGCGCCTTTTTTCTCCACGTACGCGCAGGAGGCTTATACCAGTGGCCCGCTGAATTCGACCACGGACAACAACCTGATACTGCCCTTCAACACCGACCTGGAAGCCGGCACCGGCACCCCCGAGTACCGGGTGGCTACCACCGGCACGGCCCCCAACCGGGTGTGCACCATTCAGTGGAAAAACGTGAGCGACAAAACCCGCGCGGCCAGCTCGGCGGCGGCAGGCAACATCGACAAGCAGTTTTCTAATTTCAGCTTCCAGGTGAAGCTGTATGAAACCAGCAACCGGACGGACTTCGTGTACGGCACGGCCACGCCCTCGACCAACCCCACCAATGCCAACTTTATTGTGGTAGGCGTGAAGGGTGCCGGCACCGGTTTGGCGCAGGTGGTTACGGCCGTGAAGGCTTCGAACACGTCCTGGAGCGGCACTGTTTTTCAGCAAGGCGTTTATACTTCCGCCACCAATGCCCACAACATCCGCGCGGTAGCGACGGTGGCGGGCAGCACCCCGCTGCCCGACCCGGGCCGCACCTACAGCTTCGTTCTGCCCACGCCCAACGACGCAGCCGTGCAGATTATCTACAGCTACGATAAAGTGGCCGTGCCCGTGGGCCAGCCCTTCACCATCCAGGCAATTATCCGCAACGCGGGCACGGCGGCCCTCAGCAACGTGGTTGCTTCGCTGAACGTGACCGGGGCTAACACCTTTACCGCCGCTCCCCAGACGGTGGCCTCCCTGGCAGTGGGTGCAACGGCCCTCGTTACGTTTCCGAACGTGACGGTGCCGAACATCGGCAACAACACGGTGACGGTATCGGTGCCGAACGACGACAACAACACCAACAATAACCTGGCGGTGCTGCTGGAAACCAGCGCCACCACGTTCTCCTACCGCACGGCCAGCGCTGGCAGCGGCAACAGCGTGTTCAGCGCCATAACACCAAATAACTACTATGCGGCCAAAATCACGTTGAATGCTTCTCGCAATATTACAGCCGTAACTGGCCTCATCAGCGAAGCCGGCACCAGCGCTACGTCGAAAACGTCAGTGGGCGAAAGCGTGTACGGCGTGGTCGTGAATGCGACGACGGGTGCCATCCTGGGCCGCTCGGCCGACTACGTCATCACGGCTGCCGACATCAACGCGCAGCACACCTTCACACTATCTGCTCCTGTGACGGTGCCGGCAGGCGATGTACTTATTGGGATGGCTCAAGTGCCAACTGCTAGTACTACCGCAAACTTCTATCCTTACGGTGTTCAAAATGAAGTGCCGACTCGCCCAAACACGTTCTTCACGGGCTCTATAGCAACACCCGCTGCACCAACTGCTTTTTTAAATACGGCCACCACGTCCCTGTTTAAGTTTCCTTTCGAAGCCGTGACCGCGCCCCTGGCCACTTGCCCGCAGCCCACTGCCTTCGTGAGAACAGGTAATACGTCGACTTCGGTATCGTTCTCGTTCACGGCTTCTACCGGTTCTACGGGGTATCAGATTGTGTACGGCCCGCAGGGCTTCACGCCTTCGGCCAGCAGCCTCACGTCGGCCACGTTCACGGGCACGACCTATACGCTGCCCGGCCTGACGGCCGGTACTACGTATGATTTCTATGTGCGTAGCATTTGCAGCGCCACTGACCAAAGCGGCCTGACCGGCCCCATCACGGCTTCGACCGCCTGCGCGCCGCCCACCATCAGCACGTTCCCCTACACGCAGAACTTCGACGTGGTGGCCACGGGCCAGACGCTGCCCTGCGGCATCACCGTCACGGACAGTAACACCGACGGCTTCACCTGGCAGCCCCGTGGCACCGTGGACCCCAGCCTGAGCACCACCAACGTGTCGCGCTCGGCCCCCAATGCCATGGTGTACGTCTACAACACCAACGATGCTTCGGTGGGTGCCAACGACTGGTTCTATACCCCGGCCCTGGCCCTGAGCAGCACCCAGCGCTACCGCGTGTCGTTCTACTATCGTGTTGCCTCCGGCTTCCCCGAGAAACTGGAAGTGAAATACGGCACCGCCGCCACCCCGGCCGGCCAGACCACCACGCTGTTCACCAACAGCGCCGTTACCAACACCACCTACAGCCTGGCCAACAACGTGAGCACGCCGGCCGTGCTCGACATCACGCCCACCACCGGCACCTACTACGTGGGCTTCCACGCCTTCAGCCTCGGCAACCAGGGCTTCCTGGCTGTGGACGACCTCTCGATTTCGGCCGGCCCGCTGGCCACCTCCGAAGCGCTGATGCGCGCCGTGAGCGTGTTCCCGAACCCTTCGACTTCGGGTGTGTTCAACCTGGAAATCCACGGGGCCAACGCCAAGCAGGCGCTGGGCGTGGAAGTGACCAATATGCTCGGCCAGCGCGTGTACACCGGCACGGCGAAGGACAACCTCCGCACCGACCTGGATTTGTCGTCGCTCGCCCCCGGCATCTACAACCTGAAAGTGCGCAACGGCCAGGAGTACACCCAGCAGCAGATTGCGATTGTGAAGTAAGCTCCGGCTTGTTTCTCAACAACGGCAAAAGGGCCGCCCGGTTGGGCGGCCCTTTTTTGTGGTCAGCGGCTGGCAACAAGTCGTCGGGAAGCCCCGGCAAGTGCCCGGGAGGCGTTGGCAAGGGGGCGGGAATGCCTGGCAACTGGCGGGCTGAGCGAACGAAGTGTTTGCGCGGGACTGCAAAACATGCAAAAGGCCGCTCACGGGACGGAGCGGCCTTTTGCATGGCTTCGGCATCGGGGCCCCGGCCTCTTTAGCCCACGGGCTGGGGCCGGGCGGCCCGGCTGCTGGGCTCAGCCAAGGCTTCGGTTTCGGGAGTGGGTTCGGCTAGGGCGCCCCGACCGCCGCGCTGGCGCACGCTCAGGCCGAAGCCGATGGCCATGAGCAGGGTGCCGCTCCAAAGCAGGTTGATGAAAGGCTTTTCCATGGCCTTGAGAATGACGTAATCCTTCTGGGTAGTGCTCACGCCGAAGGTGAACTTGCCTTTCACCGGGTCCACGGCATTCAGGCTGAGGCGCACGCCGAGGTCTTCCACTTCGTCGGGCACGCGGCCAATCATGCGGTTGCGCACCACGAACACGGGGTGGCAGTGGTACTGGCGCTTCTCGCCCGATACTATCATGTCGGCTTGCAGGGCGAGGTCGCCTTTCTTGAGGTTGAGGCCCGCAGTTTCGTGGGCGGGCTCAATGGCCCGGAACACGGCGAAATAATCGTTCAGGAAAATGGTGTCGCCCACGCTCAGCACATGTTCCTTCACCTCGCTCCACGGCTTGTCCTTGCGCGGGTCGAGCACGGAGCTGATGTGCGTGTAGATGTCGTGGCCCCAGAATTTCTGGATGGCCGGCGACGCCAGCAGGCCGCCGCCCCCCATCTCGTCGTTTATCTGGGCGCGGGGGTAGAGGGTGAACTGCTCGCCCGATTTCTGGTCCTTGTAGGCGATGCGGTAGTAGGTGTTTTCGGGCAGGATGTTGACCGTGTCGCCGGTCTTATAATAGGTCTTGCCCTCGCTGATGATGGGGGCGCGGGCCAGGGCCTTGTACTCGTCGTCGGTGCGGAAAAGGTACTGCTTATCCACGTAGCCGGGCACGCCGGGCACGTCGAAATACTGGCCGGTGTAAGTCAGCTCGTAGCCGTGCATGGGCGTGGTTTCGTTGCGCCACAGCAGCACGTTGTCGCGGTTCAGGGACTCGTCAAAATCCCGCGAATACAGCAGGCCCGACACGTTGCGCGAAATGATGGAGGAGTAGCCTGACGATGCCAGAATGCCCAGCAGCATCAGCGCGATGCCCAGGTGGGCCACCGCGCCACCCGAGAGCCGCACGCCCCGGCGCAGCAGGGTGAAGATGGTGCCGAAATTGGCCAGCACCCCAAACAGGCCCGCCAGCGCCAGCACCACGTAGGCCGGCGAAATGGTGAGGCCATTGTAGCGCACCAGCAGCACCACCAGCGCCGTGCCCAGCAGGGCCAGCAGCGTGGGTGCCGTCAGGGAGTTGACGACGGTATTCTTGTCGTTGCGCTGCCACCACATAACCTGGGCGATGCCCGAGAGCAGGGCCACGAATACGCCCATCCACAGCTGCGCTTTTGAGTAGTGGGCAATCTGGTCGGCAGGCAGAGCCACGTTGGTTTTGATGCCAATCAGGCCCATGAAGGAATTATAGACCGGAATGCTGGTCGTGAACAGCACCTGGAACGCGCCCAGGCACAGCACCGTCGCGCCCACGAAAACCCACAGCTCGGGGTTGTAGGCGTTCAGCTCTTTGGGTGAAATCGGAATTTCCTTCCAGCGCCAGGCCAGCAGGGCCACGGACAGCACGGTGAAGAAAGCCATGTAGATAAACAACTGGCCCGACAGGCCCAAATCCGTGAACGAGTGCACCGAGGCATTGCCCAGCACGCCGCTGCGGGTGAGGAAAGTCGCGTACAGAATGAGCACGAACGTGGCCACCACCAGCGCAAACGCGGTGCGCAGGCCCACGCGGCGCTTCTGCCAGAGCACCATGCCGTGCAGCGAGGCCACCAGCACCAGCCACGGGATGTACACGGCGTTTTCGACCGGGTCCCAGTTCCAGTAGCCGCCGAAGTTCAGCGTTTCGTAGGCCCAGTAGGCGCCCATCACCACGCCCACGCCCAGCACGCCGCCGCCCACCAGGGTCCAGGGCAAGGCCGGTTTCACCCAGGCGGTCAGCTCGCGTTTCCAGAGGCCGGCAATGGCGAAGGCAAACGGCACCAGCGTGAGCGCAAAGCCCAGGAACAGCGTGGGCGGGTGAATCACCATCCAGTAGTTCTGGAGCAGGGCATTCAGGCCGGTGCCGTCCTTGGGTACAAAATTCGGGTTCATCTTGAACACCGGCAGGTCGGTGAGGAACTCGCGCAGCAGGATGAACGGCGACGAGCCGATTTTCACCCCGCCCAGCACTACGCCCAAAATCATGCTCACCAGAAACAGCTGCACGCCGCTGAACACGGCCATCACCGGCGCTTCCCACTTGCGGTTGAAGCGCATGATGCAGAAGCCCAGTAATACCTGCCAGAATATCCAGAGCAGGAACGAGCCCTCCTGGCCCTCCCAGAAACAGGAAATCATGTACTGCACCGGCAGGTGGTTAGAGCTGTGGCTCCAGGCGTAGTAATACTCGTAGCGATGCGCGTGAATGATGTTGAACAAGCACACGATGACCGAGAACACAGCCGCGCCGTGCACAAAAAAGGCCCCGCGCGCAATGCGCAACCAGCTGGGGTCCTCCGCGCCGAGCGCCCGGCCCCGTGTGGCCTGGAAGTAGCTATATGCCGCCACCAGCGCCGCCGCAAAGGCTAGGATGATGCTCAGGTGGCCGATTTGTCCAATCAATAAGTTCATTCTGATTTAATGAAGAATGAAGAATGAGGAATGAGGAGCTGGAAGAAACCGCTAAGCAATTCCTCATTCCTCATTCCTCATTCCTCATTGGGTTAACGCTTCGTAGCGGGATAAAATGCGGGGGTGAAAGCTGGTTGGCAACAGCGCCCAGTCGTGAACATCAACGAAGATGGGCAGGTTGCTTTCCGTGAGCGCCTCGCGGAAGCGGGCGGCTACATTGGTCGGCCGCTCCGTCAGGTCGGGCGAGCGCAGCACCAGGTCGAGGTCGCTGCCCGCGTGGTTGTTGCCATTCACGCGGTTGCCGTAAGCCCACACGGTCACGGTCGTGGGCAAGTGCCGGGCAATCAGCTCGTGCAGCAACGTCAGGTCTTTGGGGCGAAGGTCGAGCATGGGTCAGACGAGGGGTTTACCCTGAAGCAAGTGCGCAAGGGCCGTGGCATCGGTCACGAATTGCGGCAGCAGCTTCACGGTTGCTTCGGCGAAGCCCACGCCATAGTCATGGGCGGTCGTGTTGCGGTTGTCGCGGTAGCTAAGCCAGCGTTCCACTTCGTCGGGCGAAAGCAAGCCGTGCTGCGTCGCGGCCCGAAAAATATCCTTATAAACCAAGGCATCAGCTTGGCGAGGCGAAGCATAGCAGGGCCGTAGCGCCTTTTTCAACAGCTTGCCGGCTTGTTCGATAATGATTTCAAACTCCTTCACGCAGGCCGGGCGGTACAACTCGTAGTCCACCGAATCGGGCTGACTCTGCCGTAACAACACCAGGGCGCGGTCAAGCGCCAGGGTGCAGCGGATAGGCAGCGAAGTGTTGAGTGTCGTCATAAAAAGACAAATTTACGGCCGCGCCGCCGGAGCCGGGAGGCTTAATAACAATTGGTCGGTGAAAAAGTCGCCACGCGGTGGATGACAGGTGATTTCGACGGCAATTTTTTCAATGCCCGCGTCCTGCCACTTGCTGGTAGGCAGCCAGCCCTGGTGGGCCTCACCGGGCTGGTAGGTGAACTGCTGGGCTAATAACACGCGGCCGCTGGCGGGGTTAGAAACTACCACCGACAGCTTGGAGTTGCGCGGATATTTGCTCAGCGGCAGCACAAGGTGAGGCACTTGCGGCGGCAAATTCAGCAGCGGATTCAACTGGCTGAATGACACCCACTGCTGCCGTAGCAACACGGGCGGCTGGCCGTCGGGGCCGGTATCGGCCACTATTTGGTAGAGGTAGTAGCCAGGGCGGGGCAGGGTATCGGCCACAGCATAGGTGGCGGGTGCGCCGCCGTAGGTGTTGCGCGCAACCGGCACCCGAGCCTGCTCGGTGCTGCGAAATTCCCGCAGCTCGCGGCGCAGCACCCGGCAACGCGGCGTAGCGGCCAGGGAGTCAGGCACGGCCCATTCCAGGTGAATTACCCGGTTGGTGCCCGGCAGGGCGCCGGCCAGCGACGGCAGCGGCGGCGCGACTGGCAGGCCCGTCGCCTGGCGGCTAACCTGCAGCGAGAATTGGCAAAAATCTTTCAAATAGCCGTCCACGTCCAGTAAATAAGGCTGGCCGGCCCGCAACGAATCCAGGGTCACAAATACGTCGTCCTGCGTGCCGAGCGAGGTGCAGCTCAGCACCCGATACGTAGCCGGCTGGCACGGCTGCCCGGTGAGTACGACTAACTGCACGCCGCGCACATCGCGGCACCTCTGGCCCCCGATGTTGATGAAATAGCGACCCGAAACCTTCGGGGTAAACTCAAACCATTGGTCGTTGTGGTATTCAATGCACTTGCCGGTCAGGCGCTCATCCACGCAAGCGCGCTGCACGGTGCAGCCGGTGGTGTTGGAACTAACAATTTCTTCCAAGTGCAATACCCGGCGGTCCTCGATGTTGTCGTTAAGTACCTGCGCCGCCGATTTGGAAACCAAGGCCGCCAGGAGCAACAAAAGCAACCGCGCCCGGCTCCAGAAGCGAATAATCGTTTCGGAAGCCGGGCGCGGTTTCGGGGTGCTGCAAAGCAATGCTTAATTGGTCGAAGCCGTGGCTCCTTTCAAGTCCTTCTTCACGTATTTGCTGGGGCACTTCAGCAGAATGTTATCGGCCATGAACACCTGGCCCTTCATGCACCCGGTGATAACGACTTGCTCGGAAGCGTCGAAATCCTGGGGCTTGGGGTTATTATAAATCACGCGCTGGGCCACCCGATTGGTGTCCACCAGGGTGAAGGCGAAGTAGTTGGGGTCCGTCATGGGGTCGTATTCGAGGCCCACGGGGTGCTTCTGAGAGTCGCGGGGGAGCTTGCCCACCACGTGCACTTTGGTGGTGTTGCCCTCGGCGGCGCGCTGCCGGGCCTCGCCGAAACCGACGTACACGCTGGCATCGGCCGTGGTGCTGAGGATGATGGCGGCGGCCACCGCGATGATGGCCAGAACGAAAAGGTGCGACTTCTTCATATCTCGGATTTAGTCGGTTTTTTTGGATTTCACGGATTGCGCTGGTGGTGGCTATGACAACAGCTGGCGGCGTGGTTGGGTGCCCGGCTACTTCTTTATTTCCTGCTCCAGCTTGCTCACCTTGCGGTCGAGCGATATGAGGTAGAACAGCAGGCCGGCGACGATGATGACGACGGCGGCAACCACCACGTAGATTTTGCCGCTTTGGCGCAGGGCATCCGCCATTTCGGGGGCGTCGGTACCGGGCGTTTGGGCCAGGGCATTGGTGGCGGTGAAAAGCAGGAGTTGCAGCAGGCACAGCGCGCCGACGAGGCGGGCCAGGAGGTTATTTTTCATCGAGTTTCAATTGCAAAAAGGCCAGCCGGCTGCTCACTTGGGTCATCCAGAAGGCGAAAAGAATCCAGCCGATGACGGCGGGGTAAAACACCATCCGCATGGTGCTGTCGAGGTCGTACTTGTTGAAGCCGGGGTTGCCGGTCTGGCCGGGATGCAGGCTATTGCCCGAAATGCGGGGCAGGATAAAGAGCAGCGGAATGGCCGCCGCAAACGCGAAAATATTGTAGATGGCCGACACGCGGGCCCGCTGCTGCTCGTCGCGTAATGAGCCGCGCAGCACCAGGTAAGCCCCGTAGATGAGCATGGCCACGGCGGCGGCGTTCAGGCGCGGGTCGGGCGTCCACCAGGCACCCCAGGTGTACTTGGCCCACAGGCTGCCGGTAGCCAGGCCCAGCAGGCCCAGCACGATACCCGATTTGGCCGCCTCATGGCTGAGAATATCGAGCTGGGCCGACGGATTGCGCAGGTAAAGAATGGAGTACCAGACCGAAACCAGCAGCACCATAATCATGGCAAACCACATGGGCACGTGAAAGAACAGGTTGCGGATGCTTTCATTCACAATCGGCAGGCGCGGCACGTCAATCAGAATGCCCGCCGCCGAAGCACCCAACAGCAGCACCACCGTCAACACCTTCCAGCCGCGGCCGCCAATGCGCTGCTCAATCAGCGCTTGCCCACCCGCTACGGCCGCGAGGGTCACCAGCAGGCTGATAATGGAAATGGCAATACCTAAAACAGTTTTATTCATCGCTAATCAAGTAGCACGGCTTCTAGCCCCGCCACAAAAAGGGAAACAACAGATAAGACACCGCTCCGACCAACATGTTTAGGGCCAGCAGCGTCAGCAAGGACTGCTGGCTCACGCTACGGTCCAGTCCATCCAAGGCATTCTTGCTCACCTTGATGAGCAGCAGCAGCATGGGCACCATCAGCGGGAAGCCGAGCACGGCCATTAGGGTGGCGCCGTTGCCGCCGGCTTTGGCGGCGATGCCCGATACCAGCGTGAGCGTGGTGGCAAAGCCCACGGAACCCAGCAGCAGGTTACCCACAAACAGCGGTGCATCCTGAATGGGATTGCCGAGAAACACCGTGTAGAGGAACAGGCCCAGCAGCCCCACTGCTACCAGGAGCAGCGCATTGTAGAGCATTTTGGCCAGAATAATGGCCTGGGGCCGTACCAGCGTATAGTAGTAGAGGCGCTGGCCGGGGCTTTCCTGCATAAAACCTTTCGCCACGGCATTGATTGCGGCGAACAGCAGGATAACCCACAGCAGCGCGTTCCAGGCCGGTGGTGGGGGCGTGCCGCCACGCAGGCTGAAGCTCAGAAAGCACACGAACACCGTGCTGCCCACGTACAGCAGCAGCCCACCCAAAGCCGCGCGCTGCCGCCATTCGAGGCGGAAGTCTTTGGCCAGCAAGGTGGAAATTTCGCGGAGCAGGGGCACGGCAGGAGTTTGGTTTCGGGCCGCAAAGATACGCCCGGACCGGCGCGCGGTGTATAAAAAAGAACGTCATGCTGAGCGAAGCCGAAGCATCTCTACTGCGCAGCTAATCTGATTTAGTATTGCGGTAGAGATGCTTCGGCTGCGCTCAGCATGACGTTCTTCTTGCCTAAAAGCCCCAAAAAAGAAACGCCACCGGAGAAACCCCGGTGGCGCGACCACTAATCCGCGAAATCCAAAAAAACCGGCTGAATCCGCAATTAGAAGTCGTAGCCCAGGGTGAAATAGAATTTCGGGCCGTGAGTCACGTAATCTTCCTGGCCCCAGGCCATGTCAACTTTGCCGTAGAAACCCAGCAGGGTGGTGCGGGCACCCACCCCGTAGCCCACCAGGAAGGGGTTGCGGAAATTGACGACGGTGGCGGAGAAGAAATTGCCGTTACCACCCGTGAGCACGGTGTTCGATGAGTTGTCGGTGCCGAAGGGGTTGGTGCCTGAATAAGCGGTGCCGGCATCGACAAAGCCGGTAAGCTGCAGGTTGCGGAAGAACCCCGAATAGATGGGCCGGTGGGCAAAATACTGCACAATAGGAACCCGCAGCTCGCTGTTGAACAGGACATAGCGCGGGCCGGTGCGGGCGCTGTAGTCGAAGCCCCGCAGGTTGGTAACGAACTCCTGATTCAGTACCTGGTCGGCGGCGGTGTAGCCGGTGATGAAGCGGTTGCCGGCGTAGTTGGCGTTGATAATCCAGTCGTCCATGCCGCCCAGGCGGAACAGCTGCGGCCGGTTGCCGAAGAACTGCCCGTAGCTGGCCCGGTTGGCCCACACGATGGAACGGCTGATTTTCTGGTAGTGGCGCAAGTCAATGACAAACTTGCCAAAGCTCAAGCCTTTGTCGTTCACATTGGTCAGGTTCAGCACGCTGGCTTTCAGGCGGGTACCCGAAACCATGTTGACGCCGGTGGTGATGCTGTTGTCAAATACCAGTTCGCCGTTGTAGCCCAGGTAGTTGGTGCTTTGGTCGTCGACGGTGGACACGTCGCCCAGGCGGGTGCTGGAAATGTTCACAAACCGGGGGCCGCCGCGCACGCTCAGGTTGTGGGTAAGCGGGTACGCGATGTTGGGCGCTACCTCGTGGCGGCCGTAGCGGTAGCTGCCGTTGTTGAGGTCGAAGAAGTACGCCTGTTTTTGGTAGGCAATGCCCCAGTCGTAGCGCTTGGTGAGGTTGGTGTAGGAGGCGCGAATGTTGCTGGTGCGCAAATCGAACAAGCCAAACAAGCTGGCGTCAATGCGCTGGTTTTCCAGCACATCGGTCAGCGCGGCTTTGAATTGCAGGCCGACGCCCAGCAGCGGGTCCATGTAGAGGGCCGTCGAAACATTGTCGGCCATGAAGCGGGTGTCGTAGCGGAAGGGGCCGGTGAGGGGCGTGGTGGCCTGGGCCTGTGAAGCTGCGGCCGCAGCCGTCGAGGCCGCCGTGGGCGTAAGGCGCCGCCGTTTTGGGGCGGAGGCTTGCACCGGTTCATCTTCCTCAAACTGGTAGTCGCTGGTATTCACGGTTTCGCTGGCTTTACGGCGCTCGCGGCGGGTAGCGGCAGGGGCGGGCGCCGTCGTCGAGTCGGCCGGAGCCGCCGTCGAAACGGGGGCAGCGGCGGGCTTGGGCGGCGCGGCGGCGCGGGGCGCGGCCGAGCGGTCCTCCAGCGTTTGCTGGCGGGCGGTTTTGGTGAGGGGCAGCGTGGCGGGCAGCGGGTATTCGGGGTAGAGGTAGAGAATGTCGCGCGATTGTGCCGGCGCCACAAATACCAGCGCCGAAGTCACCGGGCTGTAGTCAAAGTCCTGGGTGTTGGGCAGCCAGCTGGTGAGGGGCGTGCGCTGCTTGGTTTTCAGCGAGTAGCGGTACAGGGCCCGCACGCCGCTTTCTTCGCCGAGGTACAGGATTTCATCGTCGGAAATAGCCCGGGGCCGGGTTTCGTTCGAAATGGTGCTCACCAGCGTTTCCACCGGGGTAGGCCGCCCGTCCAGGTGGTACACGAACAAGTCGTAGTTATTGACCACGTTCTGGAAGGTGGCGGGCCGGGCCTGGCCCAGCGAGTCGAGGTAGCGGTTGGAACTGAATACGATGCCCTGCCCATTGGGCAAAAACACCGGCTGCACGTCATCAAACAGGTCGTTGGTGAGCTGCTCGGTTTTGCGGCTGCCCGCACGCAGCAGGTAGATATCGTTCTGGCCATTGCGCACGGCGCTAAACACCAGGGCCTTGCCATCGGGCGAGTAGCTCATGCTCAGTATCTGGTCGTAGGCTGCAAACAGCGATGCGGGCCGCGAAAACTTAATGGCCTCGCGCACTCGGTTCAGAAGGCCGTTGCCGGTGGCGTCGCGCAGGTGCAGGGCCATCTCGCCGCGGCTCATTTCGGCCACCGCCACCTGGGAGTTGCCGCGCCAGGCTAGTATCGGCAGGCGGGTTTCTACCGTCTGGTCGGGCGTTTTGTAGCCGCCATTGCTCAGGCTGTGGCGGTGCGAGCCGTCGCGGTTGGCCACTATCACGTGGTAGCGGCCCTGCTCGTTGCGGGCGTAGGCCACCAGTTGGCCGTTGGGGCTGATGACGGGCTGCGAGAAGACGTCGGCGTGGCGGTTGCGGCCGCCCTGGCGGAATTTTTTGTCCGGCTCCACCAGCGTGGCAGTGGGTTGGCCGTTCAGCTCGCGGTAGTACGTCAGCCAGTCT
Organism: Hymenobacter terricola; assembly: GCF_017921975.2. GTDB lineage: Bacteria > Bacteroidota > Bacteroidia > Cytophagales > Hymenobacteraceae > Hymenobacter > Hymenobacter terricola. The sequence continues at coordinate 55,193 of NZ_JAGEMO020000042.1, read as the reverse complement.
TTCAAAAAGACCTTAAACGGCACGTTCAGCGAGGAACTGATGCCCACCTCCACGTCGCGGGTAATGCGCGTCAGGTTCAGGATGTTCTGGATGGTGGTGTAGCCGTAGCGCTCGGCCACGTAGTTCCACATGCTTTGGCCGGCCAGGGTCGAGTTGCGCAGGAAAAACGGGGCCGTGCGGTTGCCGGTGGGGTATTGCTTGGTCATGTCGCGCATATAGCCGTCCATGTCCACGCTCCAGCCCTCGGCGGCGTAGGCCGAGGCCCCCCCGATAAACCAGTCGGGCAACTGCAGCAGGTAGCTGCTTTGCAGCACTTCCTTCAGCGAGCCGCCGTACATCATGTCGTTCAGCAGCACCTCCGTAATCTGGGTACTCAACTCGCGCTTAAATTCCGTTTCCTGGCCGCTGAAGGCAATCTGCACCTTGCTCATGCGGGCCAGCGGGGTTTCACCGCCGTTTATCTGCTGCTGGGTGGCCGTAAGGCCGATGTTGCTCTGCCGCAGGTCGCCCACCGAGTTATAGAACAGCAGCGTGGTTTTGGAATAGGGGTAGTAGCCGATGAGCGCCGTGATGCGCTGCAACTCCTTCTCCGCGTACTCCACCGCGCGACGGGCGCTGGCCTCGCCGCCGTCGTAGTACATCACGTTGAAATTCTGGGTGCTGAGCTGCTGCCAGTGAAACGGCTTGTACTGAATGCGAACCCGCCCAAACGGCTCCTGCGCCGTCTGGGCCCGGGCCGTGGGCGTGCCAAGCAAGGGTAACAGCAGCGCCAGGGCTCCCAGCGTGCGCTTCGCGGATAGTGGAATGGTCATAGGAGGAGCAACGAGCAAATGCGAAAATAAATCCGCCGAAGCGCTAAAAAATTTGTGGGGACTCACCAAGGGCTTTTCGGCCGCCGGTGCGTGTCAAGGTAAAGGTGGTTAATGCGAAATTGTTGCAGTGCCGCGCTTAACAAATCAGGTAAACGAAACAACGGTAACGACGGCCCCGGTTTTAATAGTACTCAAATTACGCTGGCCGGGCGCAAGGTGTTGTAGCGCTGCAGGCTCACATCCGGCCATATTTCGCCGTGCCCGTCCAGCCAGTCGGCCAGCAGCGTGGCCAGGCGCGGGGCCAGCATCACGCCCTTGGAGCCGTAGCCGCCGCAAAAGCTTAACGAAGGCACGGTGGGGTGCGGGCCCAGCAGCGGCCGGCGGTCGCGCACGGCGGGCCGCACGCCCGCCCGCTGCCCCGTCACAGTAAACGGCAGGTCGGTAATAATGGTGAGGCGGGCCGCCAGCTCTTCGCGCCCCACCGCCGTGGGCACCTCCGAAAAAGGCGGCCACCGGTACGTTGCCCCCACCCGAAATTTGCCCGGCCCCACCGGCACCACGTAGGCGCCCCGATTGAGGACCTGCGCCGTGCTCAAATCGGCACAATCCACGTCCAGCACCTCGCCTTGGTTGGGGGTGAGGGGCAGCCAGCCGAAGTATGGGTTGCGCACGGCCGCCGCACCTTCGCAGCAGATGACGTGGCGCGCTCGCACCCGCCCCGCGTAAGTCGCGCCCGCTGCGCTGGTAGCCAGGCGGGTCCAGTCAAAAGTTTCGCGCCGCAGCCAGCCGTCGCGGGTGCCTTCGGCGGCCAGGGCGGCCAGCAGCGTGCGCACGGCCAGGTGCCCGCCGTGCCGTAGCCACGCGCCCCCAAACGGCCCGTTCACGCCCGGCAGGCCGGGGTCGCTGGTCACGAGGCCGGCCACAAAATCGCCCCAGGGCTGGTCGGCGCTGCGGGTCAGCACGGCATTCTGCTCTTCAAGCGAGCCAAATAATTTCAGAATGGGCGTTTCGGTAAAAAACGGCTGGCCGAAGCGCTGCTCCAGCTCCCGATAAAACGTGGCAGCGAACGGCAGCAGGTCGGCCGCGCGCCAGGTGAGGGCGAAGCGCTTGCCGGCCACCGGATTCATGAGGCCGGCGGCTACATTCGAGGCCGAGTTCTCCTGGCCGGGGTCGTACACCATTACCTGGTGCCCCCGCTGGCGCAATACATAAGCCAGGGTAGCGCCCGCAATGCCGTGGCCCACCACCAGAAAATCACAGTCCGTCATGGCCGGCAAGGTAAGGAATATCGCCGCGCTTGCTAAGGAATTTAAGGGTTAATAATGAATAAATATTATTTATAAATATCCGAAGTTGGCAGAAGCTTGGTTTTTGTTCTCAATTCCTCATTACCCACCGCGTCGTACCTTTCCGCATTGCATCAGATACCCTGTTTTGTATGACGGTCGCCGGTTTCACGTTCAATGCTTTTTCTGAAAATACCTACCTGCTGATTGACGAGGCCACCCGGCAGTGCGCCATCGTGGACCCCGGCTGCTACGCGCCGGCCGAGCAGCAGGCGCTGCGGGAGTACATCACTGCCAATGACCTGCACGTAGCGCTGCTGCTCAATACCCACGCGCACATCGACCACGTTCTCGGCAACCAGTTTGTGCTCACCACCTGGCCCGGCACCCCGTTTCTGCTGCACCGGCTGGACTTGCCCACCCTGCGCGCCGTGCCCACCTACGCGGCCAACTACGGCTTTCCGGAGTACCAGCCGGCCGAGCCCACCGGCGAGCTGGTGGCCGGCCAGCCCGTGATTTTTGGCGAAACCGGGCTGGAAGTGCGCTTCACGCCGGGCCACGCGCCGGGCCACGTCGTGTTTTACCACGCGCCCACGGCCACCGTTATCGGGGGCGACGTGCTGTTTCAGCGCAGCATCGGCCGGACGGATTTGCCGGGCGGCAACCATGCCGAGCTCTTGCACAGCATCGAAACCGAGCTGCTGAACCTGCCCGACGCCACGGTGGTGTACCCCGGCCACGGCCCCGCCACCACGATAGGGGAGGAGCGGCGCGGCAACCCGTTTTTGAATTAAGAATGAAGAATGAGGAATGAAGAATTGGGTGGTATCCCGTTCTCAATGCCTCGCTGTTCATTGAAAATATTCCTCATTCCTCATTCCTCATTCCTCTTTCCCATTTGAAACGACACCTGCCTAACGCCGTTACCTGCCTCAACCTATTATTTGGTTGCTTCGCACTGACGGCCATTTTCAACGGCGACCTTACGATGGGGGCCTATTTCGTCGGTGCTGCGGCCGTAGCTGATTTTTTCGACGGCCTGTTGGCGCGGGCGCTGCGCGTATCATCGGCCATTGGCAAAGACCTGGACTCGCTGGCCGACATGGTTTCGTTTGGCGTGGTGCCGGGAGCCATCCTGTTCAAGCTACTGCAAGTGGGATTGCTCGGGGCGGGCAGCAGTTGGCCGCCATCTATCAGTATGGAGTGGCCGGCCGTGGCGCATTATGCACCGTTCCTGGCCTTCCTAGTTACCATTTTCTCGGCCCTGCGGCTGGCCAAGTTTAACAACGATACCCGGCAGACGACTTCCTTTATCGGTCTGCCCACCCCGGCCTGCACGCTGGTGGTAGCCTCGCTGCCGCTCATTCTGGCGCACGACCAGTTTGGGCTGAAGGATGTTATTCTAAATCCCTGGTTTTTAGTGGCCCTCACGGCGCTGTTGTCAGGACTGCTGGTGGCCGAATTACCGTTGTTTGCCTTGAAATTTAAGACCTTGCGCTGGGCGGATAATCGGCGGCGCTTCCTGTTTTTGTTGCTGGCGGCAGGATTATTGCTAGCGCTGCGAGCCACTGCGGTGCCGCTCGTGGTGCTGCTCTACGTACTGCTGTCGGTGCCAAAGACGGCGGCCCGGTAATAGATTCGTTGCAACAGCTACAATAAATAGATTATTTGGTTGTTAAGAAGGCACTATCGGGTGAACCTGATGCTCGACGGTGCTGTTGCGGAACCACCGTGTGGCGTTTCGCAAAGTAAAAACTAGGTGCCCAAAACATAACGTGTATGCGTCCTTTTTTTCTCTTCATTGCGTTCGCGGGGTTAATAGTGGGAGCTGGGGTGCCGGCCCGGGCCCAGGGGGGCGGGCCGGCCACGGCCCACGGCACCATCACCTGGGGCGGTTATGCTGAAGTGCCCACCAAGGGCTCCCGCAAGCAAAGGGTGCCCACTTTCAGCGAAGCCCGCCAGGTGGTGGACGACCAGGTGGGATGGTTCAGCCTGCGGCTGCAGGGCGGCGTGAGCCAGGGTGAATTGGCCAATATGGTGTACGAGGCCTTTTCGGCGGCCGATGCCAGGATGTTCAATACCAGCAAGCTGCCGGCCGGCCCCGAGCCCCAGCTGGTGACGGGCACCGAGATGAAGCAGCTGGTGACGCACCTGAGCCTGCGCCCCATCCGCCGCAACCCGCAAACCGGCCAGCCCGAGCGGTTGATGTCGTTCGATTACAACTACACGCCGGGCGGCGGTGCGACCGCGCGCAGCACGGCCACCTCCCGCACCCACCTGCCGCATTCGGTGCTGCGCACCGGCGACTGGTACAAGATGGGCGTGGCCGAAAGCGGCGTTTACAAGCTCGACAAAGCCACGTTGCGCAACATGGGTCTCAACCCGGCAACCATTAATCCCAACAACCTGCACGTCTACGGCAACTCGATGGGCGTGCTGCCCCAGGCCAACAGCGTGTACCGCCCCGACGACCTGGCCGAAAACAACGTGCTGTTTGTGAGCAGCAACAACGACGCCGTATTCGACGACAACGAATACTTCCTGTTCTATTCGCCCGGCGCGCACACCTGGGAAATGCAGGGCGGCCAGTTTCGGCACCGCAACAACATTTACTCGGATACGACTTACTATTTTGTGAGTGTGAATGGCACGGCCGGGCGGCGGGTGCCCACGGCGGCCGCGCTGACTGCGCCGGCCGGCACGCCCAACATTACCACGTTCACCTACCGCGACTTTCACGAACACGACCTGACCAACCTCATGCACTCGGGCCGCAACTGGGTGGGCGAAGGCTTCCGCACCGGGGGGCAGCAGGACTTTGCTTTCAGCGGCATTCCCGATTTGGTGGCCGGCAGCCAGGTGCGCGTCACGTCGTCATTGATAGCTAATTCGGCCACAGCCAGCACTTTCCAGCTTACATTGAATGGCAATGCCTTGGGCTCACAGGGCCTAAATGCCCGGGCCAACTATGATTTCGGGCCCATTGCCACCGGAAACGTCGACACCAAGCAGCTGACCCTCGCCACCCCCGGTACCGAACTGCGCGTGGGCCTGACTTATACTAGCGGGGACCCCAACTCCAGCGCCTACTTAGATTACCTGGATATCAATGCCGAACGCACGATAAAGCTGAGCGGGTCGCAACTGGAGTTTCGTTCGCTGACCAACATTGGGCCCGCCTCCGCGATGAACCGCTATGTGGTAGGCTCACCTCCTAGCGGCTTGGTGGTGTGGGAAGTAACTAATCCCCGTCAGGCTAAGGCCATGTCTTTTGATGTTGCAACCGGCAGCTTCGTGGCGCACTCCGATTCTCTGCGTGAATTCGTGGCCCTGGTGCCGGGCGGCACCTTCGGTACGCCCCGCGCCTTTGGCAAGGTTGAGAACCAGGACCTGCACGCCATGAATACCACGCCTAATGCCCTGGTCGATTTGGTTATCGTGACTTATCCGGCGTTCTACGGGCAGGCAATGCGCCTGGCCAGCCATCGCATCAGCCACGACAATATGCGCGTGGCCGTGGTGACTACGGCTCAGGTATACAACGAATACGGTTCGGGTGGGCAGGACGTGACGGCCATCCGCGACTTTATGAAGCAGCTGTACGACCTGGCCCCGGCGGGCCGGCAAATGCAGCTGCTGCTGTTCGGCGACGCATCGTTTGACTACAAATCGGACCCGTACAACGACAAAACCGCGGAGCCCTCGTGGTGGCGCGACCGGGTGCCGTTCAAGAACGACGCGGACTTTGACGCGTTCAACCAGAACTACGTGCCTACCTATGAGTCGCGGGAATCGCTGGCGCCCTTTTATGGCGGTGCCAGCTATTCTTCGGACGATTATTACGCCTTGCTCGACGATAACGAAGGCGAGTGGAGCGAGCAAGGTGGTTCTAACGAGCTGCTGGACATCGGGGTGGGCCGCCTGCCGGTGCGGGCCCCCAAGGGCCAGCGCACCAATGCCGACCAAGCCCGCCAGGTGGTAGATAAAATCATTGGCTACGATGCCACCGCGGCTTACGGCAAGTGGCGCAACCGCATTACGCTCGTATCCGACGATGGCAACGGCGACCTATTTGTGGGCCAGGGCTCAGAAATTGTGGCCCAGGCCATCCAGACCAACAACCCGGTGTACAACGTGCACAAAGTGTACCTGGACCTCAACCCGCAGCTGTCGGTATCGGCGGGCCAGCGCTCGCCCGAAACCAACCGCGCCATCGACCAATCGGTAGAGCAGGGTTCCCTGATTGTTAACTACCTGGGACACGGTGGCCCCAAGGGCTGGACCGACGAGCAAATTCTGACCAACGCTTCTGTTCTGGCTTTGCGCAACCCCACCAACCTGACGTTCTTCACCACCGGCACCTGCGATTTCAGCACCTACGATAACCCCGACTTTACCTCGGCCGGTGAGCAGGCGCTGACGGATAACGCCACGGGCGGCGCGGTGGGCCTCTTCACCACCACCCGCGTGGTGGACGCCGGCCAGAACGCCTACCTGAACCGCGCCTACATCAACCGCGTACTGCGGCCAATTAATGGCAAAATGCCCAGCATCGGCACCGTGGTAATGCTGAGCAAAAACGACTACCCCGGGCCCGGCGGGGGCTCCGATATCAACAACCGCAACTACACCCTGCTGGCCGACCCGAGCATGACCCTGGCTTACCCCAAGCAAACTGTGGTACTGGACAGCGTCCGGCAGCGCCGGGCCGGGGCTTGGGTTACGGCCGATACCCTGCAAGCACTCTCGCGCATTCGCCTGCACGGCAAGTTGCTGAACAATGGCGCCCTGAACTCCTCCTTTACCGGCCGGGCTCAGGTAACGATTTACGACAAGCCCACTACCGTGATGACGCTCGGCGACGAGTCGCCCGATAGGAATGACCCGACGTTGCCCGACTCGCCGCGGCCGGTGGTGGTGCAGGAAAACGTGATTTATGGCGGGCAGGCCGATGTGGTCGCCGGGCAGTTCAATCTCACCTTCGTGGTGCCCAAGGACATCAATTACAGCCTTGGGCTGGGCAAAATCAGCCTGTACGCGTCCGATGCTACCCATAGCATCGACGCCAACGGATACCAGCTGAAAAAAGTGGGTGGTGCCAATCCGCACCCGGATGCCGATACTACCCCGCCGGACATCCGGCTGTTTATGGACGACCTGTCGTTTGCCTTCGGGGGCCTGACGGGGCAGAACACCACTCTGCTGGCGCAGCTTAGCGATTCCAGCGGCATCAACACGACCGGCGCCGGCATTGGCCACGACATCACGGCCATACTCGACAACGACCCGAACAAGCTGATTGTGCTGAACGAAAGCTACGTATCGAACGTGGGCAACTTCCGCTCCGGGAAAGTAAACAACTTGTTCAAAGACCTGGCCACCGGCGCCCATTCGATACGCCTCAAAGCCTGGGATACGTATAACAACTCGGCGGAAAAGGAAATCCAGTTTGTGGTGGCCCATGACGAAAAGCTGGCCCTCGACCACGTGCTGAACTACCCCAATCCGTTTGCTAACTCAACTACGTTCTTCTTCGACCACAACCAGGCCGATGGCGAACCCGATAATCTCGACGTGCAGGTCCAGATTTTTACTGTGTCGGGCCATTTGGTGCGCACCCTTTCCGCCGTGGTGGCCAGCACCGATGCGCACCAGCACAGCATCACCTGGAATGGCCGCGACGACTACAATGACCAGCTGGCCCGCGGCGTGTACGTGTACCGCCTGAGTGTGCGGTCGGAGCACAACGGCTCGACAGCTTCGAAGTACGAAAAACTCGTCATCCTCAATTAATCCGCTTTTATTTGCGCCCGGGCCGCGTAAGGCCTCCTTTTCCCCTTCTATGCAGCCCCTCTTTTCCCGTTCGCGCCTGGCGCTGTCCACCGGCTTGTTGGCCTTGGTGGGCACGGCCCAGGCCCAGGTCAGCCCCCACACCATCACCACGGCCGTGCCCATCCTCACCCTTAGCCCCGATGCGCGCGCCTCGTCGTTGGGCGAAGCAGGAGTGGCCACTTCACCCGATGCCAATGGGGCTTTTTTCAATGCCGGCAAGCTCGGCTTTGTGCCGTATAAGTATGCTGTTTCGGCTTCGTATTCGCCGTGGCTGCGCAACATCACCGACGACATGAGCCTGTCGTACCTCTCGGGCTACGCCAAGATTGGCAAACGCTCGGCGTTGGGGGCCTCGCTCATGTATTTCGATTTGGGCCAGATTGACTACCGCACCGGCACCAACCTGCCGGCCGGCTCCTTCAACCCGAAGGAGTATGCCTTGTCGGTTTCCTACGGCCAGCAGCTCACCGACAACTTCGGCCTGGGCATTTCGGCGCGCTACATCCGCTCCAACCTGGTGGGGGCCTACAGCGGCAACGATGCGCAGCCCGGCAACGCCGCCGCCGTTGATATCGGAGCCTATTATTCCAAGGATGCCACCATCGGCACCGGGTTGTACAACCTGGCGTTCGGTGCTTCCATTGCCAACATCGGCAACAAAATCACCTACTCCGACCCCACCAACCCCAGCTTCCTGCCCACCAGCCTGAAGCTGGGCACGGCCCTTACCCGCGAGATTGACCAGTACAATAAAATCACGCTGGTGTTCGATGCAACCAAGCTGCTGGTGCCCTCGCCGTACTACGAGGACGGCGTGCCGTCCAGCGACCCGCGCATCAAGCAAATTAACGTCGACCGCAACAAGCAAAACATCGTCGGTGCCCTGTTCTCTTCGTTTAGCGATGCCCCCGGCGGCTTCAAGGAAGAGCTGCGCGAAATCAACCTGTCGACTGGTTTGGAGTACAACTACAACGACCTGCTGTATGCGCGGGGCGGGTACTTCTACGAAGCTGCCGACAAAGGCGGCCGCCAGTACGTGAGCCTGGGCCTGGGCATCCGCTACCAGGTATTCGGCATCGACGGGACTTACCTGGTGCCCACCGGCGATAACAACCAGGCCAATCCCCTGGCCCAAACCATTCGCGTATCGCTGCACTTTAACCTAAACAAGCTCTCCGAGGCGTTTGACGAGAACGGCGCCGGTGGCACCAGCGGCGACGCGCCCTCGAATTAATTTGCTGATTGGTTAATGTGCTAATGTATTGACCTGAAGAGCGTCATGCCGGGGGTGTCCGGCATGACGTTCTTTTTGTTTACATCATCGCCTTCCCATCCCCGGCAATGCATCCAGTAATTATGAACTCAACAACAATGCTCGACCGTACCGTCGCTCCTCCCGTTCAGCCGCTGGCCCGCGTTACGCTGCCCGCGGCCGACGTTCATGTATTGCCCGGTGGCGCCCGCCTGCACGTGCTGGCCAACGATGCCCAGCCCGTGGTGCGGCTGCAAGTGGTGTTCCGGGCCGGCAAAGTGGCCGAAACCCGCCCCGGCCAGGCATCCATCACGGCCCGGATGCTGCTGGAAGGCACCACCACCCGCACCGCCCGCCAAATTGCCGATGCCGTGGCGTTCTACGGCGCCTCACTGGAGTGCGACGCCGGTTTCGACCGCTCCACGCTCACGCTCTACTGCCTCACCCGGCACCTGCCCACGCTGCTGCCGCTGGTGACGGATGTGCTCACCAACCCGGCTTTTCCGGCTGCCGAACTGGAGCAGCTGAAAACCCGCACCATCCAGAATGTGCGCGTAGAACGGCAGAAGGCCGGCTTTCTGGCCTCCGAACGGTTCAACGAATTGCTGTTTGGGGCTGAGACGGCGTACGGCCGGCCTTTCGACAGCGCTGCTTACCAAGCCATCACGGCGGCCGAGGCGCAGGCCTTCCACCAGGCCGTGTACTCGTTTGGCAACGCCGAAGTATTTCTCTGCGGTGATGTGGCCGCCGACCAGGATTTAGTAGCCCAGGCGTTCAGCGGAGTTCCGGCTGGCAACGGCCTTGCGGCCTCAACTGCTGTCGCTGCTGCCCGGGTCGATGCGGCCACCACGTCCGTACCCGCCCGCGTGGCCATGGCCAGCAGCTTGCAGTCGTCCATCCGGATGGGCCGCCCCTGGCCCGCCCCTACCCATCCCGAAACCCACCACCTGAAACTGCTGGTGAATGTGCTGGGCGGGTATTTTGGCTCGCGCCTGATGCGGAACATCCGCGAGGATAAAGGCCTGACCTACGGCATTCACGCGAGCGTGGCCCCGCGTGAGCACGGCACCTCCTTCGTTATCGGCACCGATGTGAAAGGCGAAAGCGCGGATTTCGCGGTGAGCGAAATTCAGATGGAGCTGCGCCGCCTGCAGGAAGAGCTGATTCCGGCCGAAGAGCTGGCAACGGTGAAAAACTACATTCTGGGCAAATTTGCCAACGAGCTGTCCACCGTTTTTGAGCAGTGCGACAAATACAAAAATCTCATTTTTATGGGGTTACCCGCCAATTACTACCCCGACTTTGTGCAGCAAACCGAAGCCGCCACCGCCGAGACGCTGCGCGATTTGGCCCAGCAGTATCTGACGCCGGAAGCCATGCAAATTGTGATTGCCGGCCCCGGCAATTAGAGGCCTGAATTAAATTAAACTGCTACAAAAAGCCCCCGTGCGCCATCGCACGGGGGCTTTTTGTAGCAGTTTTGTTACGTTTCCGGTCAGCTATTCACCGGCGTCTGAATGGCTGGCGGCGTCGCGTTATACTCGGGTGTGGCGGCGCGGTGCTCCGCGCTTTTCTTGCCGCGGTCGTCTTTCACGTCGTGCCGATGGAAGGGGCGGATGATGAGCCGCAGCGCCTGGTCGGAGCTGAAATAGCTGAAGGCCCAGTCCACGAGGGCCACCACTTTGTTGCGGAAGCCCACCAGCGTCATCAGGTGGACAAACAGCCAGGTGAGCCAGCCAAAGAAACCCCGGAAATGAATGTTTTTGGGCAGGTCGACCACGGCCTTGTTGCGGCTCACGATGGCCATCGAGCCCTTGTTGTTGTACACAAAAGCCTGGGGCGTTTCGCCGCGCATCAGGCGCCGGAGGTTGTCGGCGAGGTGGTCGGCCTGCTGCTGGGCCACGGGCGCGAGCATGGGCAGGCCCTTGGGCATGTCGTCGGTCACCATGTTGGCCACGTCGCCGATGGCAAAGATGTTGGGCTGGCCCTGCACCTGGTTCCAGCTATTCACGGTGATGCGCTTGTTGCGGGTCACGGTTTCGGCGGGCAGGCCGGGCACTTCGGCGCCGTTCACGCCGGCCGCCCACACCAGGTTATCGGTCGGAATAAACTCCGTTTCGGAGAAATAGGCCTTGCCTTCCTCGTACCTTTTGATGGACGTATTGAGCCGCACCAGCACGCCCAACTCGTCCATGTAGCGCTTGGCGTCGGCCTGCGAGGCCGGCGACATGGGCCCCAGCAACGCCGGTCCGGCCTCAACCAGGAAAATCTGCATGGCCCGCAAGTCCAGCTCGGGGTAGTCTTTGGGCAGTACGTGCTTGCGCATTTCGGCCAGCGAGCCGCTGATTTCCACGCCGGTGGGGCCGCCGCCCACCACCACAATGTTGAGCAGCGCCTGCCGCGCGGCGGGGTCGCTGGTGAGCAGGGCTTTTTCGAAATTCTGGAAAATGAAGCTTCGGAGGTTCAGCGCGTTGGGGATGCTCTTAATCTGCATCGCGTTGCGCTCAATGGTTTCCAGCCCAAAGAAATTGGTGAGCGAGCCAGTGGCCAGCACCAGGTAGTCGTAGTGCACGTCGCCCACGCTGGTTATCACCGTGTTGCTGGCCGGGTCGACGCGCTGCACGTCGGCCATCCGGTAAAAAAAGTTCTCCTGGCCCGCAAAAATCTTGCGGATGGGGTACGCAATGCTGTCCGCCTCAAGGGCCCCGGTGGCTACCTGGTACAGCAGCGGCTGGAAGTTGTGGTAGTTGTTGCGGTCGAGCACCACTACCTGCACGGGGGCTTTGCGCAGGGCCTTGGCCAGCCGCAGGCCGCCGAAGCCGCAGCCAATAATCACCACACGCGGCTGAGCCGAAACCGGAAGATTGGTATCCATAGAGTTGAAGCAAAGGTCAAACCCTATGGTAACCGGAAAAGGGGGGCAGTGGTTGCTGTGCAGCCAATGAACCTGCCCGCGGCCGGCTTAGTAGTCGTCGTCGGTGTTCTTTTTCTTGAACTCGCCTTTCTTCACCTGCTGAATCAATTGCAGCCAGCTGAAGGGGTTCAGCAGCGGATTGTTGGAGTATTGGTTCGGGGCGATGCCGTTGCGCCGGTCCTGGTCGTAAGCCTGGGTTTGCATGGTCTGGCGGAAGTTGGCTACCGCGCCCACGGGCTGGGTCCGGAAAATGCGGTTCATCAGCTCCTGGTTCAGGTTGTCGGCGGCGGCGCTGCCGCGCTCGGTGGGCAGGCGCAGGGCCAGGAAGGCCTTTTTGAAGTCGCGCTCGGTGGTGTAGGGAAACACGCGCACCTCGGGCAGCACGGTGACATCTTCTTTGAGCGTGATGATGACGGAGTAGCTTTGGCGCTGGAAATCCTTCGGAATAATGATGGTCTGGTTGGCGTAGCCCAGCGAGCGAATCACGATGCTGTCGCCGGCCAGCACGGCCATCGAGAAGTAGCCGTAGGCATTGGAAGTGGTGCCGCGGCCGGCTTTGGGCACGTACACGGTGGCGCCGGGCACGCCCAGCAGGCTGTCGCCGGTGGCCACGATGCCCGTGAACTGAATGATTTTACGCTTGCCCTGGGCATGGGCCGAGGGCGCTGCCAAAAACAGCACGCCCAGCAAGGCCACGGCAAAAAACAAAGAAGGGAATCGAAGGCGCAAGAAATCAGGCATGTTCAGGGAGCGGAAGGACAAATATACGGCGCCGGGTTCGGGGTCGATTGTAACTTTGGGTGGAAAGAACCGAAGGCCGGAACTCCCTTCCCAGACAGCAGATGCGCTTGAAACATTTCACGGTTGCTTTTGGGCAGCAACTTTTTAAATCGTTGGGCGACGAAAGCCGCGTGCGCATCCTGCATCTGCTGTGGCGCAACCACGAAATGGTGGTGGCTGACCTGGAACAAGTGCTGGATTTCACCCAAACCAAAACCAGCCGGCAATTATCGTACTTAAAGAATGCAGGTTTGGTGAACGTGCGCCGCCTCGACAACTGGATGTACTACTTTCTGAAGGAAGAGGCGGTTGAATTGCTGCAGGAGTTGCTCGGCTTTATGGAAAAAGACCCGCAGCTGCTCCGCGACCAGCAGGTGTACCAAACCCTGTGGTCGAACCGCGAGCTGGCCGCGTATAAGCTGCAAAACCGGCACTGGCACGGGCCCGCGTAGGCCCAGCTCCGCCCTTCGTCGTGACATAGAAGGCAGGAGCCGGGCTAGGTATGGGGCATTCTACATTTTTATTTCCTGATGAATACTGACCGTCGCCTTTTCGTGTGCGTCAACCAGAAATCGGGCGTGGGCGAGGCCGTGGCCAAAGCCCTGAAGAAGGAGGTGAAGCACCAGGGCCTGAAGAAGCAAGTGGTCGACGGCCACAAGCAGCGCACCCAAATCCAAACCTGCGATTGCCTCGACCTCTGCAGGCAGTGCAAAAAAGGGCACGGTGCGGCCCTTATCGTGTACCCCGAAGGCACGGTATATGGCAACGTGCGCCCCGCCGATGCCGCCGAGCTGGTGGCCGAACACCTGGGCCGCGGGCACGCGCTAAAACGCTTGCTCATTGACGAATAACCCGAAAAAGCATACGACACGCCATGGCTGGCCGTTGGGAATACGCGTGATACTCCAACCGTAAGGGGGCGTAATCCGTTGATAAGGCAATTCATTTGTTTTTCATCCCTCTGCTCTCATGCGATTTTCTCTCGCAGCCCTGCTTCTGACCGGGCTGGCTTTCACTGCTGCTGCCCAACCGGCGGCTTCCCCCGATTCAGTAGTTAAGGCCCCCAGCACAGGCCCCGCTCCGCTGGCTCTGCAACCGCGTGGCACCAAGTCATTTGGTCAGATTGGGAAAAACAAGACGCTGACCCTGCTGCCCATTCCGGTGATATTTTATCAGGCCGAAACCGGCTTTGGCTACGGCTTGGGAGCTTTGCTGAGCGGCCGTTTTTCGGCCGACACCCTCACCCGGCCCTCCAACGCCCGGGTTCAGTACTGGACAACCCAAAAAGGCCAGTCGCTGATACAATTGGTGCATTCGGTGTACACGCCCGGCGAAAAATTCTACCTCAATGGCGAAATCAGCGCCTATGATATTTTGCTGTACTACTACGGCACGGGGCCGAAATCGACCAGTGCCAACGAGTCGGAGACGGACTATAAGCTGTTCATCATCAACCAACGCCTGCAAAAGCAGATTGCGCCCAAGCTGTTTTTTGGCGCGCAGTACCGGCTAACCAACATCACCCAGGTGAGCGCGCCTACCAAAGCCACCGATGGGACCACGCCCAACGTATTCTACACCGACCTGCGCCTTACGGAGCGGGAGCGGCACGACACGCGCATCTCGGGCCTGGGGCCGGTTATCACCTACGACACGCGTGATGTGCCTTTGGCTGCCTTCCACGGCGATTTGCTGGATTTTGGGGCCACTTTCAACGGTTCCGGCCTGGGGTCCGACTACCGCTTCGTGCGCTACCAGCTCGATGCCCGCCACTTCCAGCCCATTGTGTCGACCAAGACTATTCTGGCGCTGCAGTTCCTGGGGCAATTCCAAACCGGCGACGTTCCTTTTCGGGAGCTGGCCGGCCTGGGCGCTAACCTGGGCGGCACGCTCTACAACAACGCCAACCTGCTGCGCGGCATCTACGAGCAGCGCTTTCGTGACCGCCAGATGATTATGTTTCAGGCTGAAATTCGCCAGAAACTGTTTCCAAACTCCAACAGTAAAGTGTTGACGCGCATCGATGGCGCTGTTTTTGGCGGCGTCGGCAACGTGAATCAATACATCGATAAGTTCAGCCTCAGCGACACCAAATACGCTGGTGGGGCGGGCATTCGCTTCAATTTCATCCGGCGCGACCGGGTGAACCTGCGCCTCGACTATGCCGGCGGCACGGGCAGTTCGCCGGGCATCCTGTTTGCCATTGGCGAGGCCTTTTAACTTGTGGCAGGCTAATTTAAAAAGCCCCTTCCTGTCTTTCAGGAAGGGGCTTTTTTGTGGGATTGAAGGCCGGCCCCCGGTGCCGGTTGCCCGCGAAAAAATAAATGTGAGGGAGGCAGTTTAGTTAAGCGCCGCCGCAATCCCGGAATTCCCGCTGATAATGAGAAGCGAGCCGGAAGCCGAGGTTGCATTGGGTTGAAAAGGCCCTTCCGCAACTATAAGCAGCGCTTTATCCTTTCGCGGAATGCAGCGTACACCGGGCCAATGACTCATGCTTCGCCTGCCCGTTTCCTCTCTGCTCACGAGGCCACGGCTCCCGCTCCCAGTCTTCCACTCATTTCTGTGTTGCCTGTGGGGCTGCGCCGGGGCCGTTGCGCCACCCTGCTGCACCAGCAGCTGCCACCACCCCACCCCGAACTGCTAATCAGCGTCATTGTCCCGGCCAAAGACGAAGTAGCGAACCTGCCCGCCACCCTGGCCGCACTAGCGGCCCAAACCGGTTTGCGGGGCCAGCCCTTGCCGCCGGCCAGTTTCGAAGTCATTGTGTTGGCCAATAATTGCACCGATGCCACGGCGGCCGTGGTGCGCCAGCAGGCGCAGCGGTTGCCGCATCTGGTGCTGCATGCCGCCGAGCTGTGCCTGCCCGCCGCCAAGGCCCACGTGGGCCGTGCCCGCCGCCTGCTGATGGACGAAGCCTGTGCCCGCCTGGAGCAAGTGGGCCGCCCCGCTGGCGTCATTGCCAGCACCGATGCCGACACCCGCGTAGCCCCCACCTGGCTGGCCGCTATTCAAGCCGAAATTATGGCGGGGGCCGACGCCGTGGGCGGCCGCATCCTCGCCGAAATCAGCGGCCGGGCTTTGCTGCCGCTGCGCCGGATTCAGGTGCGCGACGCGGCTTACCGCCAGCTGTGTGCCCGCCTCGAAGACCTGCTCGACCCGGCGGCCATCGACCCCTGGCCCCGCCACCACCAGCATTTTGGGGCCAGCCTGGCCCTCACGGCCCGCGCCTACCGCCAGGTGGGCGGCCTGCCCGAAGTACGGTTTCTGGAAGACGAAGCCCTGTGCCAGGCCCTGCGCCGACACGATTTGGGCCTTCGCCACAGCCCGCACGTGCAGGTGCTCACCTCGGCGCGGCGGCAGGGCCGGGTTGAGGTGGGGCTGTCGTGGCAATTGCGCGAATGGCTGAACATGAGCCGCCAGCAGCGTGAGCCGCACGTTGATAACCCCGCCCAGCTGGCGGTGCTGTGGCTGGTGCGCCGCCAGCTGCGGGCGTATTGGGCCAGCCAGCCCACGCACCAGGCCGGGGCGCTGGCTGCCCGGTTGGGCCTGCCAGCTGCCGTCCTGCTGGCGCGGGTGCGGCGTACGGAGGCCTTTGGCAAGCTCTGGGACTGGGTGGTGGAAAACGGCCAGGTGCCCCGCGTGTTGCCGGTGCCCCTGTCGCTGGCGTTGCGGGAGCTACCGCGGCTCATCAAACACTACGAGCCGCAGCCAGATGAGCCGGCAGCCATTTCGCTGCCGCAGGTCAGCGTTTTTCCAGTAAGTCGAGCCGGTAGTTTTCGTGCCGTTGCCCGGTGAGGTGGCGTAGGGGGCCGCTCTCGTCAGTTTTGGCCAGGAAGAATTCGTGCACGTCATCGCCGGTCAGCGGGTAGTCGTGCACGGGTGGCGTCCAGTGCACCAGCAGCAGCTGGCCGCCGGGCAGTAGCCCTGCTACAATTTGGTCGGCCGCGCGGGCCAGGTCGGCTGGTGACCAGTAGTAGCCCACTTCCGACAATACAATCAGGTTGAGCTGCTGGCTGGGGAATTCCTCCGGCACCCGCATCAGCCGCACCTCTACCTGGGCCAGGCCGGCACAACGCGTGCGGGCCTGCGCCAGCGCCGCCTCGCTCACATCCACTGCCAGCAGGTGGCCACAGCGCGGCGCCAACTGCGCCGTGAGCACCCCCAGCGAACACCCGATTTCAAAGGCTTCAGGATATTGCGGGCGCGGCAAGGCCGCCAGAGTAGCGGCGTACTTCTCGCGCTCGTAAAGGCTGGTTTCAAAATTCCACGGGTCCCGATTGGCTTGGTACACCTGGTCGAAATATTCCGGCGGCAGAGTGTTAGGCTGATTCTGATTCATGGCTCAAGGCTTCAAAAAACACTTCGTACGGAATGGCAAAATGCGCCAGCATTTCGTCTGATAACAGAAAGCCGGCGGGGTCATCGGTGAACACGCCGGGGGCTACCTGCGAGCGGTGCGCGGCAATGGCCCGTTGCTTCAACGCCGTTACCGTCCCAATATCCAGTCGAAAGCCACGTACCGCATCTGCGGCCGTGGGCAAGTCCTCCGGGGCGGCCCGTTGCCAGGCCCACACCACGTACTCAATACGGCGCGGTGAGTGCGGCAGGACGGCCAGCGCCGCCTGCACCAGCTGGCTGGTAGCGCGGTGGTCGGGGTGCGGGTCGCGCCGCCAGGGCACCAATACGGTGGTGGCTTTGTGGATTTCCAGAAACTCGCGCAGCCGCGCCACCGCCGGCACAAAACCGGGTTCACTGGCAGTGCCGGGCACTTGGCCATCTGGCAGGCCCAGCAGGAGCGGTGCACCCTCAGCAAGGCCTAGAATGCGGAGGGCGTGGTGAAATTCGGCTTCGCGCACGGCCTGCCGGGCGGGGGCCGGAAATAATTTCGAAGCAGGATGCGACATGCTGCCGTCGCTCACCAGCACCGCAGCCACGGGCTGGCCGGCCCGGCGCAGCAACGCCAGGAGCCCGCCGCAGCCCAGGGTCTCGTCGTCGGGGTGCGGGGCCACAACCACCGTTGAACCTAAACCTGTTACGAAGCTTTTGGGGCATAACGGGCAGGAAGCAAAAGGAGGTGCATTTTCAGTCATGGCGAAGCATAAATGAAACAATAAGTCCGATTAAGTTATTGGTTATTAGATGTTGGTGTTTAGACGACTCATTGACCAATAACTAACAACCAGCGACTGATGACCTGGTTACTGTTGAACGACTACTTAGAAATTCCTGCCTTCCAGCACAAACCGGCCCACGTCGGCCAGGGTCCCATCCGGCGCGGGCTGGCGGAGGTAGTGAGTCAGGTCGCGGTGCAGGCGCTCGAAGGGCAGCGGCTGGAGCAGGCCGCGGGCCCCCACACTGCGCTCGGCCAGCTGCAGCATATCGAGACAGATTTTTTCGATGGCGGTGCGCATCATATTGGCGTAAGCCACCGTGGCTTCGGCCCCTTCGGGCGCGGTGGCGCCGGCGCGGGCGGCGTGCCCGGCGGCTCCGCGCAGCCACTGGCGGCCACTTTCCAGGCCAATGGCCATTTCACCCAGCCGCTGGCGCTGGTAAGGGTCATCGATACGGCCCAGGCCACGCAGAAAATCGCGGGTTTCTTCAAAAAGAGCCTCGGCACCGCCCAACTGCACGGCTGCAAACCGGATGGCCCCGCCACTAAAGGCCGGCTGCTGATAATACGCATTCGGCGGCCCAATCAAGTCCTCCGGCCCAATTTCCAGCCCCGTCAAATCGGCCCGGAAGCTGGCGGTGGCCCGCATGCCCAGCGGCCGCCAGAAGGAGCGGTCCAGCGCTGGCGGCTGGTGGTTGGCGGGCAGCACGAATAGTTGCCAGCCCTGCCCGTCGGGCAAGGCCCCGGTGATGAGCGGCCGCGCCAGGTGGCCGGCCCCCGAGGCAAAGGTTTTGGCCCCGCGCAGGCGGTAGCGGCCGTTGGGCAGGGCTTCGAGGTGCACGCCTTGGGCCGGGTCTTCGGTGTTCCACACACCAAATAGACGCCCGGCGCGGGCATCGGCCGCATATTGCTTCACCTGCGCCGGGCTGCCCAGCTGCTGAATGAGCACCAAGGCATTTACATGGCCTTCGTAGACGCGGCCCACGGCCAGATTGCCCCGCCCAACGTGCTGCAATACCTGCAGCAGCGGCAGCGTAGCGGCCGGAGCATCGAGTCCTGCGCCGCCTAGCGCGGGCGGCAACACTGCTGTGAGCAGGCCCGCCGCCTGCAGCCAGCCAAATTCCTGGGTGGGAAATCCGCCTTCCACGTCGGTTTCGGCCGCTTGGGCAAAAAGCTGTGGCGCTAACTGCGCGGCGACGGCTACTGCATCTTCAGCCGACAAAATCGGATTGAATACGGTAAGCGTATTAATCGGCGCAGGCTTGGGTGCTATAGCTGAAAGTGGTAAGTCGACGAGAGAGGAGGAAGGGGCCATTAGGTAAGCAACAAAGAAGAAGCGCTAGGTGTGAGGCTATACTCCCAAGTGCAGTCAGGTGTTCAGCTTCGGCGGTATCGAGCTATTTGATGCTGTGATAATAGAGCACTCCGAAAACCCCGGCCGCCAGTAAACCCAGGATGAGCAGGGCTGAAACGTCGTATCCCGCGATAGCGAAAACCGGGGGTTTCTAGCGGAGTAGAGAATGTCAACCTGCTGTCCGATGCGGAAATACGAGCCGGCTTCGGCTGTTCCGTAGAAGCTTTCGGCCACTATTTGGGTACCCTGTTTCGTAGTGAAAGCCACCACCGGCTTAAAAGTGTCGCCGCCTTCACCGGAAGCGTCCCGCACCACTTCGACAATGGTTCCGGCAGTGCGGATGCCGCGCACGTGCAGCGTAGAACACCCGAGATGCCACCCGAGCAAAGACGGCCAGAAAAATGCCAGCTACTACGTATTCCATGAGGCGCAATTTAGAGCAGTTCCTGGTTGGCGCAGATTTCGGAAAGCCGCAGTTATCTGGCATTGGCACGCGACGAAAGGCAGTTTTTGGGACGCCCAGAGTCTGGGGTTGATACCCGCCGGAGTGCTGATAACATTTCGGTAACATAGCTTTTGGGATGCCGCCAGGGAGCAGTCGTACCTTTGCGGCGGCAATAGTGCTCTGCTTTTTCCTGCAAAAAACAAACTTTTATGTCGTCTCGCCCCATTCGCGCCGCCCTGCTTTCCGTGTACCACAAAGACCGGCTGGCGCCCCTGGTGCAGGTGCTGCGGCAGCACGGCGTGACCCTGTACTCCACCGGCGGCACCCAGAAATTTCTGGAAGACGAAGGCGCGGAAGTAACCGCCGTGGAAGACCTGACCGGCTTCCCGGAAGTATTCGGCGGCCGCGTGAAGACGCTGCATCCCAAGGTGTTCGGCGGCATTCTGCACCGACGCCACGACGAGGGCGACCTCGCCCAGGCCGAGCAGCACGGCATTCCCCCCATCGACCTGGTGGTGGTTGATTTATATCCCTTCGAAGAGACTGTGGCCAGCGGGGCCGAAGAGCAGGATGTCATCGAAAAAATTGACATCGGCGGCATTTCGCTGCTGCGCGCCGCCGCCAAAAACTTCCGCGACGTGCTGGTAATCAGCAGCCGCGACCAGTACGCCGCCGTAACCGAGCTGCTCACCGCCAAAAACGGCGCCACTGATTTGGAGGACCGTCGCCACTACGCCGCCGCCGCCTTCGCCACCACCTCGCACTACGACACCGAGATTTTCAAATATGTGAGCCAGGACACCGCTGTGGCCGGTTCTGTCCTGCGCCTGAGCGCCCAGCCCGCCACGCCGTTGCGCTATGGCGAGAACCCCCACCAAGCCGGCACTTTCTACGGCGACCTCACCGCGCTGTTCGACCAGCTCCATGGCAAGCAGCTGAGCTACAACAACCTGGTGGACGTGGACGCCGCCGTGGCCCTCATGGCCGAGTTCACCGACGGCGAGCCCGCCTGTGCCATCCTCAAGCACACCAATGCCTGCGGAGTAGCCCAGGCCGCCACCCTGCGCGAGGCCTACGTGAACGCGCTGAGCTGTGACCCGACTTCCGCGTTTGGCGGCGTCATCATCGTAAACAAGGAGGTAGACGCGGCCACCGCCGCTGAGCTAAACCAGCTCTTCTTTGAAGTGCTCATCGCGCCCGGCTTTGCTGCCGATGCCCTGCCGGTGCTCCAAAGCAAAAAGAACCGGATTCTGCTGCTGCAAAAGCCGGTGGAGTTTCCGAAGAAGCAAGTCAAAACCCTGCTCAACGGCATCATCGAGCAGGATGCCGACCGCCAGACCGAAACCGCCGCTGATTTCCGCACCGTGACCCAATCGGCCCCTACGGAGGAGGAAACGGCGGCCCTGGTGTTCGCCGGCAAAATCTGTAAGCACACCAAAAGCAATACCATCGTGCTGGCCCGTGCCGGCCAGCTGCTGGCCTCCGGCGTCGGCCAAACCTCGCGCGTCGACGCCCTGCGCCAGGCCATTGAGAAGGCCCGCACCTTCGGCTTCGACCTGCACGGCGCCGTGATGGCCTCCGATGCCTTTTTCCCCTTTCCCGACTGCGTGGAAATTGCCGGTGCGGCCGGCATCCGCGCCGTGGTGCAGCCCGGCGGGTCTATTAAGGACGCCGACAGCATCCGCGCCTGCGACGAGCTGGGCATGGCCATGGTGCTCACGGGCGTGCGCCACTTCAAGCACTAAAGGGGCAGTTCTGAACGAATAGCAACCAGCACGTCATGCTGCGTTTGCCGAAGCATCGCTACCGCAGAAGTAATTGATTTACTCTTCGCGGTAGCAATGCTTCGGCAAACGCAGCATGACGTGCTGCTTTGTTACGTATCCGGTTTTTGCCGCGTGCTACTTGCTCCTGCCGCCGCAATCGGCCCGGATATTATATCCGTCCTCCGCCCAAACCTTCCGTACCTTTGCCCATTATTTTGCCCGGCCCTAAACCCGGGCTCCGCCTTATTGCAGCTAACTCAATGGGTTTCTTTAATTTCCTGACCAGCGACATCGCCATCGACCTGGGTACGGCCAATACGCTCATCATTCACAACGACAAAATCGTGGTGGACGAGCCGAGCATCATCGCCAAAGACCGAACCACGAATAAAGTCATCGCCGTGGGCCGCCAGGCCCAGCAGATGCACGAGAAAACGCACGACAACATCCGCACCATCCGCCCGCTGAAGGATGGGGTAATTGCCGATTTCCACGCCGCCGAGGAAATGATTAAGGGCATGATTAAGATGATTGACACGCGGACGCGGCTGTTCCAGCCCTCGCACCGCATGGTCATCTGCATCCCATCGGGCATTACCGAAGTGGAGAAACGTGCCGTGCGTGACTCCGCCGAGCACGCCGGGGCCAAGGAAGTCTGGATGATTCAGGAGCCCATGGCCGCCGCCATCGGCATCGGCATCGACGTGGAGCAGCCCGTGGGCTCGATGATTATCGACATCGGAGGCGGCACCACGGAGATTGCGGTAATCGCGCTGTCGGGTATTGTGTGCGACCAGTCCATCAAAACGGCCGGTGACGTGTTCAACCAGGACATCCTCGACTACATGCGCCGCCAGCACAACCTGCTCATCGGTGAGCGCTCGGCCGAGCGCATCAAAATTGAAGTCGGTGCCGCCCTCACCGAGCTCGACGTGCCGCCGCCCGACCACGAAGTGCGCGGCCGCGACCTGATGACGGGCATTCCGAAAGTTATTAAAGTAACGTTCTCGGAAATTGCCATTGCCCTCGATAAATCGGTGGCCAAAATTGAAGAAGCTGTATTAAAAGCCCTCGAAATATCGCCGCCCGAATTGTCGGCCGATATTTATGAAAACGGCATTCACCTCACCGGCGGCGGCGCCCTGTTGCGCGGCCTCGACAAGCGCCTGGCCGCTAAAACCAAGCTGCCCATTCACATTGCCGAAGACCCGCTGCGTGCCGTGGTGCGTGGTACGGGCAAGGCAATCAAGGACATTCAGGCGTTTAAAGGCGTGTTGCTGACGTAATTTCAGGCGTGAAATAGAAGAACGGTCATGTCGAGCGCAGCCGAGACATCTCGCGTGCAATGGTAATTAATTCCAGCTCCACGCGAGATGTCTCGGCTGCGCTCGACATGACGTTCTATGTGTAATTAAACTAACCCCCGTGCGGAATTTATTTCTATTTCTATTTCGCTTTCGCGGGGCGCTGGTATTTGGCTTGTTGGAAGTGATTAGCCTGTATTTATTTATTACCAATAATTCCTATCAGCGGGCGGCGTTTTTTAATTCGGCCAACGGGTATGCGGGCACCGTGCTAGCCCGCCGCACGCAGATAACGGACTACTTCCGCCTGGCCGAAACAAACCAGCAGCTGGCCGCCGAAAACGCCGCCCTGCGCCAGCAATTATACCCGACCGATACGACCCGCCGCGAAGCCGACTCGGTGGCGCTGCCCCCGGCCCGTACCGACTCCTTGCGGCGCATCCGCTACCAGCGCCCCGCTTCCCGGCCCGATACGTTGCTGCTGGGCCAGCAGCACCTGCCGGCCCGCGACCCGAGTTATCCACTTATTCCGGCCCGAGTTATCAACAATAACCTGTATAATGTGGATAACTTCCTCACGTTGAACGTGGGCAGTGCCAATGGCGTGCGGGCGGGCCTGGGAGTGGTGGCGGCCGGCGGGGTAGTGGGCCGCGTGAAAGTGGTGAGCGAGCACTACGCCACCGTCACCAGCCTGCTGCACTCGCAAACCCGCATTGCTTCCAAAATCAAGCGCGATGGCACCTTTGGTACCGTTCGGTGGCTGGGCGACGACCCCTCCCACGCCCTGCTCGACAACGTGCTGCGCGAAACCAAGCTGGTGCAGGGCGACACGGTGGTGACGTCGAGCTACAACTCGGTATTTCCCGAAGGTATTTTTATCGGCACGATTGAGTCTTTTGTGAAGGAGCCGGACAAGAACTTCTGGACGGTGCGGGTGAAGCTGGGCGTCAATTTCACCAACCTGACCTATGTGTACGTGGTGACCAACCGCAACAAGGCCGAGCGCGACACACTGGAAGCGCACACGGGCATGCTGCCGAAAGGAGGGAAGCGCCCATGAGTGGCTTGCGATTTGCTTTTGTGCAGGCATTGCGCTTTGCTCTGTACGCCGGCTTGCACGTTTTGATAATCAGCCGATTGGTGCTGTTTGATTTGGGCTGGTGCTTCTTCTACCTGGGCTTCTTGCTGTTTCTGCCGCTGGCCACGCCCATTGTGGTGCAGCTGCTGCTGGCCTTCGGGATGGGGCTGACGATGGATATTTTTTACGACACCGGCGGGCTGCACGCGGCGGCGGCGGTGTTTCTGGGCTTTCTGCGGCCGTGGGTGCTGCGCTTGCTCACCCCGCGCGATGGCTACGACAGCGGCGACTCCGTGAACGTGCACCAGATGGGCTGGCAGTGGTTTGGCGTGTACCTCACGCTGCTGGTGTTGCTGCACCACGCGGCTTTTTTCCTGCTGGAACTGGGCAGTTTCCACCATTTCGGCATGACCATGGGGAAAATGGTGGTCAGCGCACTCTTTACCGGTCTCGCGCTGTTGATTGTGCAGCTGCTGTTTTTCCCGGTTCGCAGAGGGCGGAATTAATGGTTGACGGTCAAGCTGCCCGTCTTATTTCTGAATTAGAAAATGCAATACCTCGAAGGCCGCAAATACGTTGTGCAAGGCATTTTTTTGCTGGTGGCCCTCATCTTCCTTACCCGCTTGTTCTTCATGCAGGTGCTGGATGGCACCTACAAGCTGGCGGCGGATAAAAACACGCTGCAACGCCTCGTGCAGATTCCGTATCGGGGCCTGATTTACGACCGCAAGAACCAGCTGCTGGTGCAGAATACGCCGGTGTACGACCTGCTGGTGGTGCCCCGCGAGGTGAAACAGCTCGATTCGGCCCGCTTTTGCGAGCTGCTCCAGATTCCGCTGGAGGACCTGCGGGCCAGCCTGCTGGCGGCCAAAAAGTATTCGCGCATCAAGCCGTCGCCCATTGTTCAGAACCTGACCACGCCGGATTTGGCGGCCATTCTGGACAAGCTAGGGGACTTTTCGGGTTTCCGCATTCAGGCCCGTATGGCGCGGGCTTACCGCACCGAAAACCTGGCCCACGCCTTGGGTTACGTGGGTGCCATTACGCCGGCTTTCCTCGAAAAACCGAAGTACGCCAAGTACCAGCCCGGCGAAAACGTGGGTATTTCGGGCCTGGAGGCCTATTACGAGAGCACGCTGATGGGCCGGCGCGGCGTGCAGTACAAAATGGTGAACGTGCGCGGCATTGAGAAAGGCAAGTTCCGGGGCGGCGAGTTCGATACGCTGTCGGTGGCCGGGCAGGACCTGCACCTGAGCATCGACGCCGAGTTGCAGGCCTACGGCGAGAAACTGCTGGCCGGCCGGCGCGGCTCCATCGTGGCCATCGACCCCAGGACGGGCGAGATTCTGGCCTTCGTCTCGGCCCCGCACTACGACCCGAACCTGCTCACGGGCAAGGGCTCGGGCAACCGCTACATGGCCCTGCTCAACAACCCCGACCGCCCGCTGTTCGACCGCCCGCTGATGGCTACCTATCCGCCCGGCTCGGTGTTTAAGCTGGTGAACGAGCTGGTGGCGCTGCAGCTCCACGTCGTCACGCCCGGCACTGGGTTTGAATGCAACCAGAAGCTGGTGCACTGCACTCACCGCCACGAATACCCAGCCAACGTGAGCCTGGCCATCAAAAACAGCTGCAACCCGTATTTCTACCAGGTGCTGCGCGCTGCGGTGGTGCGCGGGCAGTCGCCCAATAAGTTTGAGGACGCCCGTCTGGGCCTGGGCCAGTGGCAGAAAATGGTGAAGTCCTTCGGCCTCGGCGAGAAGTTGGGCGTGGATATGTCGCAGGAGAAACGCGGCCTCATTCCCTCGCCTGATTTCTACGACAAGCTGCGTGGCTACCATCACTGGAACTTCAAAACCGTGTATTCACTCAGCATCGGGCAGGGCGAAATCGGCATTACCGGGCTGCAAATGGCCAACGTGCTGGCCACCATTGCCAACCGCGGTTGGTACTATACGCCGCATTTCGTGCGTGGCATTGGCGCTGGCGGCCCACTGCCCCAATACCGCGAGCGGCACTACACGGCCGTGGATACCACGCTGTTCAAGTACATCATCCCCGGCATGGAGATGGTGGTGGACGGCAACGGCGGCACCGGCAATTTGGCTTCGCTCTCGCAATACGGCATCACGATGGCCGGTAAAACCGGCACCGTGCAAAACCCTCACGGCTACGACCACGCCACTTTCGCCGCCTTTGCCCCGGTGAATGACCCCAAAATCGCCATCGCCGTGTTCATCGAAAACAGCGGTTTCGGCGGTACCAGCGCCGCCCCCGCCGCCGGCCTCATGATTGAGAAGTACCTGCGCGGCAAAGTAGCGCCCAGCCGCAAGCGCTGGGAAGATTGGGTGACGTACGGCGACTTCACCAAGCATTTGCACTCGATGTAACCTCTCCCAACCTTTCGCCCCCACCCCCGGTTCTACCGCCTCACAACCTCTTAAGCACATGGAATCCCTCCAAGGAAAAGTCGCCCTCGTCACGGGCGCGGGCAAAGGCATCGGCCGCGCCGTGGCCCTGGCTCTGGCCGCCGAAGGCGTGCACGTTGGCTTGTTGGCCCGCACCGAAAGTGACCTGCTCGAAGTAGCCGCCGAAATCTTCGCCGCCGGTGGTACCGTCCTCACCGCCGTAGCCGACGTGGCCGACCGCACCGCCGTGAACCTGGCCGTGGCCAAAATCCACCAGGAACTCGGCCCGATTGATATCCTCATCAACAACGCCGGCATCGGCACTTTCGCCAAGTTTCTGGAGATGGAGCCCGAGCAGTGGGAGCACATCATCCAGGTGAACGTGATGGGCACCTACTACGTGACCCGCGCCGTGCTGCCCGTGATGATTGCGCGCCAGACCGGCGACATCATCAACATTTCCTCCACCTCCGGCCTGCGCGCCGCCGCCGGCAGCAGCGCCTACAGCGCCTCCAAATTTGCCGTTATGGGCCTCACCGAAGCCCTGATGCAGGAAGTGCGTAAGCACAACATCCGCGTGTCGGTGCTCACGCCCAGCACCGTGGCCACGCCCCTGGCCATGAACAACGGCCTCACCGACGGCAACCCCGACAAGGTGATGCAGCCCGAGGATTTGGCCGAGTTCATGGTGTCGCAGCTGAAACTGAACCGCCGCATTTTTATTAAAGAAGCGGGCATGTGGTCCACCAATCCGTAATGACCGGATGGCGCGGGAGCGTACCCCGAGCCATCTGAAAATGCCTGAAACGTCATGCTGCGCGTTGTCGCAGCATGACGTTTTGCTTTAGGTTTATCGGCGCGCCGAAAATGCTATCGAGCGGTGTAATGATTTGGTTATGTAGGGGTAATGTTGGAAAAGCGAGCTTTGCATAACCTTACCCAATCCCCCATAATGAAGCATTCTTTACTCCTCGCTGCCTGCGCCGGTGCGGCACTTTCGCTTACCCACTGCACCACCGACCGCGAGGCCGCCCCGCAACCCGCTCCCATTAGCCACGCGGCCAATGCCACAGCCGCCGGCACCCTTATTGGCCCGCTGGCCGAGAAGAAGTTCTACAAGTTGTTCAGCGGTTACGACAGTTCCGATGACTTTGAGGGCAGCGGCGTGTACACCAGCGGTGGGCGCTACTACGTGGTGTTCGACAACCGCTACAAAATCGGCTCAATTGCCAGCAGCCTGCCCGAAAACAGCTCGCAGAATACGCTCACCGGCAGCGGCTCGGGCTCGTCCAACTTCGAGGCCATCACCTACGATGCCAACAACACCCCGCACTACTACGTGACGGAGGAAACCGTGTCGCACAACGGGGCCTACTACCCCCGCGTGCGCCAGTACGATGCCAGCCTGGGCTACCAAAGCAGCCTCTGGACCGACGTGGCTTTCAGCAGCGCCAACAGCAACAAAGGCTTCGAGGGCGCGGCCTACGTGCGGCGCGGCTCCGACGATTACCTGCTGGGCCTCGTCGAAGGCACCGGCCAGATTAAAGTCCTAAAGAAAACCAATAGCGGCTGGGTCACACAGGCCACCCTGGCCGTGCCCGTGGCCTTCCCCGACTACAGCGACATCGACATCTGGGGCAGCCGCGTGGCCATCACCACTCAGGAGGGCAGCCAGTTGTGGGTGGGCACCCTGAGCAGCACCACCTGGAGCTTCACCGATGCCGGCCGCGTCTACGATTTCCCGCGGGGCAGCAGCACCGGCACGGTGGGCGCCGGTACCAACGTGCTCTACGGCAACATCGAAGGCGTGAGCTGGATTGACGCCAGCACCCTGGTCTGCGTCAGCGACAAAGCCGACAGCTCGCAGCCCAGCTACCAGCAGTACAAGGAACAAAGCATCCACGTCTTCCAGCTGCCGCAATAGACGTTCCGTTAGTTTTTTGTTGGCGCGCGGTGGAACCGCATGCCCCGACAAGGTGCAGATGGCGCGGGGCTTTCGCGGACACCAAAGCGCCCCCGTAACCTGAGTTGCGGGGGCGCTTTGGGTTGGTCAAAGTTTATTGAAAGGAATATTCTGAATGGGATAAGACTGCCAGTTCTGATAGTCAAAATGCCACCATTCGGCCGGGAGCACCGTGAAGCCGTGATGTTCCATCTTGCTACGGAGTAAATCCCGCAATTCCCGTTGCTGCGGCGTGCCCCCGGCGTAGGCCGCGTAGGAGTGCGGGCTCATCTCATCATACTCGCCCGGCATGGCCACCTCTTTCCCGGCGGCAACATCCCAAAGGCTCAGGTCCACGGCGCAACCCCGGTTGTGGCGCGAGCCTTTCCTGGGGTCGGCCACAAACTCCTTTTTCTGCGGTGGCGTAACGTCCCAAAACAGCTTGGTGACGCTCCACGGCCGGTATCCATCAAATACCAGCAGCCGATAGCCCAGCGGCGCCAGTTCCGCATTCACCGCCACCAGCGCTTCGGCCGCAGGCCGCTGCAGAAAGGCCCGCGCTTCAGAATACACTGCCCGCCCGGCAAAATTATTGCTGGTCGCGTAGCGAATATCCAGGCGAATGGTGGGGTCGAGCCGTTGCAATTCCACCAGCTCCGAAGTTGTGAATGTTCCGGTTTCGTGCGGCGGCCGGGCAGCACAGCTGCTGAAGAGGCTGAGGACGCCCAGCAGCCATAGTTGTCGAAAAATGGCGTGACTGGTTTCCATTTAAGCTTGTTTCTCCGTTGATTCATGGTTGCCGCAAGCGGCTATTCTTGGGCAGTTTGCTGAATAAAACGCCAGGACTTCCAGCGTAATGAAATCCTTGAAAGACGCCGTAGTCTGCCCGCGCTTTACGTTCCGTAAGGGCCGAATCAAGCACTAGACCTACAGGGCGGATTTCATAATACAGTGCAGGATTGTACGCAATCCGATGGTGCCCTTGTTCATCGGCCCATACTTCGCCGGAATCCTCGATTCCATTGTATTCCAGCTTACCATCCTGGTCCCAGTCCTTAGCAGGACCATTGAATGCCGGCAGCGTATCAATTTTTGCTACCTGGCCATTGAGAATGTAGAAACGTCGGGCTAATTCAAGGGATGGACGGTTGTTGAAAGCAACGAGTAGTTCACCATTGCCCTCACCAGTTGATACCCAGATTGGATAAAGCTTCTTGGTGCTCGGCATCGCATAGTAATCGTACATCAAGCCGTCATTAGCAGTGTCGCGGTAGACAACCTTGTTATTGCGCTTGATGGTAAAAGTCAGTTTCAAGTCGCTCGGCTCACGAATAATAGCCGTATCCGCCGGGCGGATAGACTTGACAATAACGACCAGGCCCGGCGCTACCGTCTTGCGTTCCTCAAACGGGATATGCAGTGCGGGCACATCGCCTGAAGGGGATTCCTGCGCCACTTCAGTTACCGTATCAGCAGTAGTGACGGGAGCAGCGGCAATGGTATCGGTCAGCAGCTTCGATGCAGCTGCCGAAGCTGGTGTTTCAGTAGTTACCGGAGCTTTCTTGCTTTCGCAGCCAACTGCTAACGACCAGATGAGCAGGATTCCTGTCAGAGCGCGAAGGGGTAGACGAAGCATCAGAAGCAGCCGGTTTGTTGTCGAAATCAGGTCTGAAGGTAGGTGCTTCCAGGACTTTAGAACAACCCCAAACAAATTAAAAAAGGCGACCCGAATAGGTCGCCTTTTTTATTCAATCGAAATTCGATTCTACAAAATGCCGCTCATAAAGCCCGGTACGATGCCCAGCGCAATGGTGAGCAAGGCCAGCACCACGAGCGTCACCGTCTGAATCCCATCCACCGGAACGGGCGTGGCATCCTCCGGCGCGGGCTGCATGTACATGGCGATAATTGGCCGCAGGTAGTAGTACAGGCCCACCATGCTCATGATGAGGGCGAACACGACGAGGCCGATGTAGCCCTGGCCCACGGCCGCCGCCAGCAAAAAGAACTTCCCAAAGAAGCCGCCCGTGAGCGGAATGCCGGCCAGCGAGAGCATGGACGCCGTCATCACGAAGGCCAGCAGCGGGTTGGTTTTGCCCAGGCCGTTGAGGCCGGCGTAGCCGTCGTGCCGGCGGTGGTCGCTCACCAGTTTCAGCACGCCGAACGAGGCCACCGTGGCAATGGAATAGGCCAGCGAGTAGAAGAAAATGCCGCTGGCAGCATCACCAGTCAGCACGCCCTTGCTGGCCACGAGGCCGATGAGCAGGTAGCCGGCGTGGCTCACGCTGGAGTAGGCCAGCATGCGCTTGGTATTAGTTTGGGCGGCCGCGCCCACGTTGCCGAGCAGCAGCGTGAGGGCGCACATGGCCTGAATGGTGGGCATCCAGAAACCCTGAGCGGCGGGCAGGGCCACGGCCAGCAGCTTGAGGAAGGCGGCGAAACCAGCCGTTTTCACCACGGTGCTCATGAAGGCGGTGAAGAAGGTGGGCGCGCCCTCGTACACGTCGGGCGTCCAGAAGTGGAACGGCGCGGCCGAGACCTTGAAGCCGATACCGATAATCATCATCAGAATGCCGATGTAGAGCATTGGTTGCAGGCTGGCATTGGCCGGATTAGCTACGGCCGTGGCGAGCTGCGAGAGGACAAACGTGCCCGTGGCGCCATACAGCAGCGCCACGCCGAAGAGCAGAATGCCGGTGGCAAAGGCGCCCATGAGGAAGTATTTCAGCGCGGCTTCATTCGAGCGCGAGTCGCGCTTGTTGCTGCCGGCCAGCACGTACATGCTGATGCTCAGGATTTCGATGCCCACGAAAAGCATCAGCAGGTGGTCGTAGCCAATCATCATGATGGCCCCAACCAGCGAGAAGAGGAGCAGGGCGTAGTATTCGGCCAGGTTCGGCTCGCCCGCTACCACGTAGCTGCGCGAGAAGGGCAGCAGCAGGATGGTCGTCAATAGCACGATGCCGGTGAAGGCCACCGTGTAGTTGTCCACCACCAGCATGTTGTTGAAGTAGGGGGCGTGCACGACGTTCCAGTCGGCATAATTGGCCCCGAACACGGCCAGCAGCAGCAGCATGGCGCCGGGCAGCAGCACCTTATTCGAGCGCAAAAAGCCCAGGAACAGGTTGAGAATGCCGAAGACGGAGAGGAGAATGATGGAGGTCATGTTGGCTTCAAATAAGAACGTCCGACTGACGGCGAACGTCATGCAGAGCGCAGCGAAGCATCTCGCTCGGGGTAGTAATTTAATCGTTCAACGATACGAGCGAGATGCTTCGCTGCGCTCTGCATGACGTTCTTTTACCGCCCGACCAGCGCCAGGATATTCGTCACGGCCGGCTCCGAGATGTGCAGGAACGTGTTCGGAAACAAACCAATCCAGAACACCAGCACGATGAGCGGCACCATAATCAGCAGCTCGCCGCCGGTGAGGTCGGTGATGGTTTCGGAGAAGGACGAATCGGGGCCGAGCATCACGCGCTGGAACATGCGCAGCAGGTATACGGCCGAGAAAATGATGGTGAGGCCCGCAATGGCACCCACCCAGGCGTTGTACTGGTACATCCCGGCCAGCAGCAGGAACTCGCCCACAAACCCGCCGGTGAGGGGCAGGGCCACGGTGCTGAGCAGCATTATCAGGAAGCACACCGAGAGAATGGGCGTGCGGCGGGTGAGACCGCCGAGGTCGGGGATGTGGCGGGTGCCGGTGCGGCGCTCAATGGCATCGGCCACGAAGAACATGCCGACGATGTTCACGCCGTGGGCCAGCATCTGAATCACCGCGCCCTGCAGGCCGATTTGGGTGAGCGAGAACACGCCGGCCGCCATCAGCCCCACGTGGGAGAGGGACGAGTAGGCCATGAGCCGCTTCACATCGCGCTGGCGAATGGCGATGATGGCCCCGTAGATAATGCCGATGACGGAGAGGATGATAACCGGCTTCTGCCACTGGCTCACGCCGAGCGGCACCACCGGCAGCAGCCAGCGCATGGTGCCGTAGATGCCCATTTTCAGCATGATGCCCGAGAGCAGCATGGTGGCGGGCGCGGGCGCTTCGGTATACGTATCGGGCTGCCAGGTGTGGAAGGGGAAGATGGGCATCTTCACGGCGAAGGCCGCGAAAATCAGCCAGAACAGCCACGACTGCTCCGAGGCGCTGAGCTTGAGGCTGTAGAAAGCCGACAGCTCCGACGAGTGCTGGGCCAGCGAGCCGGCGGCGGGGCCGGTTTGCAGGTACAGGTACACGAAGCCGGCCAGCATCAGCAGCGAGCCGACGACGGTATAAAGGAAAAACTTGAGGGTGATGGCGATGCGGCGCTCGCCGCCCCAGGCCCCGGCCAGCAGGTAAATCGGAATGAGGGCCACTTCCCAGAAGAAGTAGAACAGGAAGGCATCGAGCGAGAGAAACACGCCCAGCAGGCCCGTCTGCATGAACAGCACGAGGGCGTAGAAGGTCGACGGGTTGTCGTAGTCGCGCTTGAAGGCCGACAGCAATATCAGCGGAACCAGGAACGTGGTGAGTAATACCATCAACAGGCTCAGCCCATCGAGCCCGATGTGGAAGGTGATGCCGGCCGACGGAATCCAGCTATAATTGAGGTTATAGGCGGCTGAGCCGTGGCGGGTGAAGTCGAAAGCGGCGTAGGCCGCGACGACGAATTCAAGGAGCGAGGCCCCGAAAGCAAGGGCGCGGGCGGCGGCTCCCTTTACGAATAGCAGCAGCAGCGCGGCGGCCAAAGGGAGGAAAAGCAGGACAGCAGTCAGCATCGGCAATAGCAGGAGGGCAGCAGCGGGGCCGGGAAACCGGCCCGCAAATTGACCGCAAACTTACGCACTGACCAGCAAGGCACCGCCCTTTTTGTGGAACTTCTACTGGCGCGCCACCTTCCGGCTCATCAGGATGCGCCCGCTGCCATCCAGCCATTGCGCGGTATAAAGGCCGGGGGCGAGCATGGCGACCGAAACGGACGTTTCTGCTCCGGTCGTTGATTGGTGCACTATTTCGCGGCCCAGGGCGTCGAGCAGCCGCACGGCAGCGGCGGTTTTGGCCGGCTGGCGCAGGGTCAGGGTTTCGGTGGCGGGGTTGGGGAAGGCCAGGAAGCCGGCGGCCTCGGCCGCAGCCGCAGTGGCGGTGGGGCGGCAGAACACGGCCATGATTTTGGTCCAGAGTTCGTTGTCAAACGACGAGGCGGCCAGGCGGCTGGCCCCGGCGGTATTGCCCTGGCGCACCACCACCAGTCCCAGGCTGGGCACCACGTACACCTTCTGGTCGTTTTTGCCAAGGGCGGCAATCATGTCGGCCGGGGCCGAGGGGATAACCGCGCCGGGGAAATTGAACTGTGAGCCGGGCAGGCGGTAGCTGCTCTGGCCGTTGAGCCACCAGAGGTAGCCGTAGCTGCGGTTGATGGTTTGGCTGGGCGTGGTCATGCGGCGGAAGTAGGCCGTATCGGTCAGGATTTGGGTGCCGTTCCAGGAGCCCCGCGCCAGGATGAACAGGCCGAAGCGGGCCATGCTGCGGGCCTTGCTGTAGAATACATCGTTGGCCCACAGGCCCGTCATGCCGATGCGGGTGCCCAGGCGCTGGCTGGTGTAGGTGGTTATATTGGCCGCGCCGCTGGCCTGCACCAGCACGTCCTGCAGGGTGCGGTAGGCGCCGGTGTGGTAAGCCCAGCGCGTGGCGGGCGGGGCGAGGTAGAGCAGGCAGCCGGGCGTGGTGCTCTCGTTGTCGCAGGGCGCGGGCGGCGAGTCGTCGAGCCCGGTGGTCATCGTGAGTTGGTGACGGATGAGAATCTGGCGCTGCTGCGGGCGGGTGGCGCTGGTCCAGCGGCCGAGATAGCGCGAGGTGCTGTCGTTGAGGCTCAAAATGCCATCCTGCTGCGCCAGGCCCACCAGCGTGGCCGTGAGCGACTTGCCCGCCGAGGCCCAGTACCAGGCCGAATCGGCGGTGTAGGTGCCGTAGTAATGCTCCACCACCATGCGGCCGTCCTTCAGGATAAGCAGCGACTTGCTGCTTTTGCGGCCCGCAAAGGCCAGGAGTGAATCGAGCTGCGGCTGGCACCAGCCCAGGGTGGCGGGCGTGGTGGTGGCCCAGGTAGTGCCCGTGGCGGGCGGAAAGTAGAGGGCTGAGGGTTGGGCTTTTGCGACGCGAACGGGCAGCATTAGAAATAAAAATCCTAGAAAAAGTAAAGTATTTCTCATCATTATAAAATTTTTCACGGCGGTCTGTTGTATTATTAGGAAGACCTGGTGCTAAGGCTCTGGTTTAATTAGCTCTCGGAAGGTGCGGGTTAATCGGCGCCTTTTTCCCAAATTGCCATGATTACCCCCACGCTCCGCGTTGCTCGGCCCACCGACAACCTGACGGCTCTGCTTCGGTTTTATTGTGATGGCCTGGGCCTGCATCACTTGATGTCTTTCACTGACCACGACGGGTTTTCGGGCGTGATGGTGGGCCTGCTGCAAGCGCCCTACCATCTCGAATTCACGCACCAGCCCGGCCACACTGTGGGCCGGGCCCCAACGCCGGATAACCTGCTCGTTTTCTACCTGCCCGACCACGAAATCTGGCACGCCGCCGTCGAGCGCATGATAGCAGCCGGTTACTCGCCCGTGACATCGTACAACCCTTACTGGAACCTGCAAGGGTGTACTTTTGAAGACCCCGATGGCTACCGCGTGGTGCTTCAATACGCCGATTGGAGCCTGTAGCCGGGCTTGTTATTGCTGAAAATGCCGGAAAAGCTGCCCGTTGTTTCGCGCCTCGCGCCCACGCCCAGCGGTTTTCTGCACCTCGGCAATGCCGTGAATTTTGTGCTGACCTGGCTGCTTACGCGGCGGACGGGCGGCACCTTGCACCTGCGCATCGACGACCTGGACCGCGCCCGCCTGCGCCCGGCGTACCTCGATAATATTTTCCGCGTCATCGACTGGCTGGGCATCGATTACGACCACGGCCCCACCGGCCCCGATGATTTTCTGCGCCACCACTCGCAGCTGCTGCACCTGCCCGACTACAACGCCGTGCTGCGGCGGCTGGCCCAACGGCCCGGCCTCGTGCGGGCCAGCACGCGCTCGCGCACCAACGGAACGGAAGCAGCCGTTTCCCTCGAAACGCCCGGCGCGGCGTGGCGGGCGCATGTTGCGCCAGGCACCGAAATCAGCTTGCCTGATGCCTGGCAGGGCCAAATTACTGTGCCGCTCGGCTCACTAATGCCGGACTTCGTGATTCGCAAAAAAGACGGCGTAGCGGCTTATCAGGTAGCTTCGGTGGTGGATGACCTGCGCCTTGGCACCAATATGATTGTGCGCGGACTGGATTTGAAGCCCAGTACCGCCGCGCAGCTTTGGCTGGCCAGCCAGCTGTCGGAAACGGCCGTATTTAACGCTTTGCGGGTTCAGTTTTATCATCACCCGCTGCTGACCAACGCAGCCGGCCAGAAGCTCTCCAAGTCGCAGCAGCTGCCGTTGGACTCCGGGATTTTGACGCAGGCACAAGGGAAGCAAGCCGTATTTGCGGCCGTGGCCCAATTGCTGGGCTGCCATGCAACGCCAGTGGCGGAATCGTTGGCGACCCTGCAACAGGCCGTGCACCACTTTCCCGCACCGCGATGATGCGTAGGAAAAATGCCTGTTCTTTCACGAGGCGGGATCGTGCGCTGCCTTCCCGCGTGCGGGTTTCAGCAGATAGATACCCATGGCCAGGCCAGGCCTGGCGGCCGTTGAGGTCAGTGAGCAGCAGCTCGGCCCGC
This sequence comes from Hymenobacter terricola, assembly GCF_017921975.2. GTDB lineage: Bacteria > Bacteroidota > Bacteroidia > Cytophagales > Hymenobacteraceae > Hymenobacter > Hymenobacter terricola. The sequence goes on along the minus strand of NZ_JAGEMO020000042.1, from coordinate 19,162 downwards.
CCTTTCAGCTGGTGGAGGATGACGTGTGCCGCCTCGGTAGCGGGCACCAGGCTGGCCTCCATGCTGAAGGCACTGGGCCCCGGCTGGCCCACGCGTGTAGCCACCAGTATGCTGGTACCGAAGACTTTGAATGCCATTCCGATGTTGACAGCAGCGGGATTAGTGCCGCCACCTGCGCCCCCTCCAGCGCCATCACCTGGAAAAGGGCAGGCCGTGCCGGTCGGCCCTTTTTGGTTCGCGAGTCGCACCAGACAAGCTCGTTATGGCAGTTTTGATTCGGTAGTTTTTTGATTCGGTAGTTAGCGCACTTCTTTCTTAAATTGTTCGGCCCAATGGTCAGCTAACCTTGTGGGTTCCGGCAGTTTGTAGCCGCGCAGGCAGGCCAGCGTGAGGCGCGTGGCGGTGGCCTGGTCGCAGCGGTGGCCGGGGCTCACGAACAGCGGCAGCACCTTGTCTTTGCTGCGGATGACTTCGCCAATCAACTCGCCGGTTTTGGCATCGGTGAGGGGCGTTACGCTGCCGCGCTCCATCCCGGGCTCCGTGAAAACGCCCGTCAGCTTCTGTTTGGCCACGCCGAAAGTGGGCATGTCGAGGAGCACGCCAAGGTGCGCGGCGATGCCCATGCGGCGCGGGTGCGCAATGCCGTGGCCGTCCACCATAATCACATCGGGCTGGTTTTGGAGCTTGGCGAAGGCGTGGATGACGTTCGGCGCTTCGCGAAAGGAGAGGAAACCGGGCACGTAGGGCATGTCGACGGGGCCATAGTTATAGACTTTCTCAACCAGTTCCAGCGATGGAAATTTCAGCACCACAAACACCGATAGAATGGCGTCGGGCGTGGGAAAGGACGAGTCGCAGCCCGCGATGAGGCGCGGCTCCCGGGGCAGCGGCCCGAGGCGCACGCGCTGGCGCATTTCGTGCTGCTGCTGGGTGAGGGTTCGGACGAGGGCGGGGTCGGGTGGGGGGCCGGGCGGGCGGTAGTAAGCCATTGGAGAGGCAAGTGAATGAACGGAATACAGCATCTTACGGGGCCGCCCGGCGTATACGTTGCCACTGACTAACACTACCATGGCAAACGACCAGCATTCCGAACAGCCAGTCACTCAAGGTTCCGGGCCGTGGCTGGAGCGGCGCTACTTCATTGATGTGGCCCGTCCCCGTTGCACTCCCGCCCAGCTAATGAGCGAGGTACAAACCAAGCTGCCGAGCTTCTCGCCCGAGCTGCTGGCCGACTTCAAGCGCAAAGACGGGCAGGAAGGGCCACTGAAAATCGGCGACGAATTCCAGATTAAAATACTGGGCCCGTGGGACGGCAGCGTGCGCGTGACCGACGTGGGCGCGACTTTTTTTGAATTTATCACCCTCGAAGGCCACCCCGAGGCGGGCCGCATCCGCTTCGAAACGCACTACCTGGATGGCCGGCCCGACGCGCTGCGGTTTGAAATCCGTTCCTCGGCCCGCTCGCGCGACGGGCTGGTGGCCTTAGCCTACGACACCCTCGGCGGCGGCAAGCTGATGCAGGAAGCCACCTGGACGGAGTTTTGCCGGCGCGTAGCCGCGGCCAGCGGGGGCCAGGCCCTGGCCGATGTAGTAGTTGAAACCGACCGGCACGACCGTGCCGGCCACACCCAGCAGAGCCGCTGTGAATAAGCCCGCCGCCTTGCCAGATATGCCTCCGCCGAGCACGACCCCGCCGCTGTGGGAGCAGTACCGCGCCCGCCTCGATTCCTACACCAACGCCAAAGTCAACTACGACTTCTCGCGCCAGAAGGAGTACACCGGCGCCACCGGCTGGCGCCTCGACGATTACGAAACCGACCTGCCTGCCGAAGCCCCCGGCGCGCCCGAAACCGATGGCTCTTTTGCCGCGGCCCAGGACGTGCTGCGCCGCTACGCCTTCCCGCCGCCCGACCTCATTACTGGCATCTTCAACCCGGAAGGTCCCCTTGAAAACCGCATTATGGTGCTGCGGGCGCACTTTTTGGTGTTCAACTTCTACTTCGGCGTGCGGGTGAGCGAGGTGACCGATGAGGCCGCCCGCGCCACCCCCGGCGGCCCCGAGCGCGTGTGGGGCTACGGCTACCGCACCCTGGAAGGCCATTTTGAGCGCGGTCAGATTGACTTCACCATTCACAAAAACCTGACTTCCGGGGCAGTGCAGTTTCGCATTCACGCCGTGTCGCAGCCCGGCCAGATTCGGAATCCATTCTATTGGGTGGGCTTTAAGCTCTTTGGGCGGGCACTGCAACGGAAATTCGCCCGCGAATCGCTGCGGCGCATGCGGGAGCTGGTGGCCGCCAAGCCAGCTGGCGCACCATTGCCGCTAGCCGTGACGGTTCCGGCTAGTTGGGACAGTTCAGCATGACCTTCTGGTTTTTTCCACCAATCAACTCCATTCAACCCCAATCACCTCAAGAATGCTCCCTGCCAAAGCCTACGCGGCTCCCGCCGCCAATGTCCCCTTAGCTCCTTTTGATTTCGAGCGCCGCGAAGTCGGCCCGCACGATGTTCTCATTGATATTCAGTTCTGTGGCGTGTGCCACTCCGACCTGCACCAAATCCGCGACGAGTGGGGTGCGGGCATTTTTCCCATGGTGCCCGGCCACGAAATCGTGGGCCGCATCACCAAAGTGGGCGACCATGTGAAGAACTTCAAAGTGGGCGACATCGCCGGCGTGGGCTGCATGGTGGACTCCTGCCGCACCTGCCCCAGCTGCCTCGACGGCCTGGAACAGTATTGCGAAACCACCGGCATAGTGGGCACCTACGGCGGCACCGAAAAAGAAACCGGCCGGCCCACCTACGGCGGCTACTCCAATCAGATTGTGGTTGATGAGAAATACACCCTTAAGGTATCCGAGAAGCTGGATTTGGCCCGCGTGGCGCCGCTGCTCTGCGCCGGCATCACCACCTACTCGCCGTTGCGCCAGTGGAAAGTGGGTCCCGGCCACCGCGTGGGCGTGATGGGCCTCGGCGGCCTGGGCCACATGGCCGTGAAGCTGGCCGCCGCCATGGGCGCCGAAGTAACGGTTCTCAGCACCTCGCCCAACAAGGAGGCCGATGCCAAGGAGCTGGGCGCCCACAAGTTTGTGGTAACCAGAGACAAGGAGCAGCTGAAGTCGGTGCGCAACTACTTCGACTTCATTATCAACACCGTCTCGGCCCCGCTCGACCTGGCTGCCTATCTGAACCTGCTGCGCCGCGACGGCACCATGATTCTGCTGGGCGTGCCGCCCGAAGCCCCGCAGGTCCACGCCTTCAACCTGATTGCCAGGCGCCGCCGCATCGCCGGCTCGCTCATCGGCGGCATTGCCGAAACGCAGGAAATGCTGGACTTCTGTGCCGAGCACAACATCGTGTCCGACATCGAAATCATCGACATCAAGGACATCAACGAATCCTACGAGCGCATGCTGAAAGGCGACGTGAAGTACCGCTTCGTGATTGACCTGGCCACGCTGAACAACTAATCGGCCCGCCAATGACCGGTTGGCGGGTCATAAAAAAAGGCCCTGGCAGATTGCCAGGGCCTTTTTTGGGCTGCTTATTTGGTCAGCTCGGGCGGATTGTTCAGCCCATCGCGCAGCTGGCCGTTGATGGTGGCCTCGCGGCGCGAGAGGTGGGGCGCGGCGCAGCGGCCGCTGCCGGCCGCTTGCTCCAGCACCACGTTGGTGATGTCGTAGGTGCGGCCGGCGGCCGGCACCACCAGGCGGAAGCTGCGGGCATACACGTTCTGGCTTATGAATTCGCTCAAACCGAACTGCGGCGCGTACCCTGGCCCGTAAAAAACGGAGAACATCGGCTTGCCGGAATTCACCGTTGCGGCGGTTGGTTGCCGCAGAGTGTCGAGCAGGGGCTGAAAATCGGCGGCCCGGTACCGCACCAGGTACGCCGTGCGCATCTCGGCCCGTCGGAAGCCCACGCCCCCGGGAGCCAGGGTGTCGGTGCTGAAAGCCAGCGTGAGCTGGGGCGGAGGCGGGTCACTGGGAGGGCAGGAGCAGCCGGCCACCGCTAATAGCCCCGTTGCCAGCAGGGTAGCCGCTGGAACGGAAAGCGAAATGCGCATGATGGAATTTGGAAAGGTGATGAATACAAGGGGTTTATACTACGCGTCGCATGGGTACGGGCGCCTCGTCGGCATACACTACGTGCTCGTCCTTGAAAGGCTCTTCGCCCCGGAATTTCTGCAGGATGCGGGCCGTGGTGATGATGTCCTTCTGGCAGTATTTGGCGATGCGGGCCAGGTCGTTTTCTTCCCAATACACCCGCGCCACATCGGCCCCGGTGATGTCGTCCTTGGGCGTGGGGATGCCGAAGATGGCGGCCAGCAGGTTAAGCGAGGTGTAGGATTTCCGGTCGCCGAATTTCCACAGCTCCATGGTGTCGTGGTGGGGCACCTCCCAGGGTTTTTTGCCGGCCAGGTCGAGCTGCGGCGGCAGCTTTAAGCCGTTGACCAGGAGGCGGCGGCCGAGGTAGGGAAAGTCGAATTCTTTGCCGTTGTGGGCACAGAGCGTGAAATGCGGCTTGTGCGCCAGCAGGCCGGCAAAGTCGCGCAATAGCTGCTTTTCGTCGTGGTCGGCGAAGCTTTTCACCCGGAAGCGCGTCAATTCTTCTTGCTTGTCAATCACGAAATAGCCTACCGATACGCACACCACCTTGCCGAACTCGGCGTAGATGCCGGCCTGCTCAAACAGGTTGGCGGCGGTGAGGTGGTCGGGCAGGGGCTCGGGAGCCTGGGGGCGGCCGGTGTAGCCCTGCTGGCGGCGCAGGCTCTCGCTTTTGTGTTCCCAGAGGTGGCGCAGCATCTCGTCGAGGCTGTCGTGGCAGTCCACGCAGGGCACCGTTTCAATGTCGATAACGAAAAGCTGGTCGAGTGGGGTGCGGTGAAGGTGCTGCATGGCAGAAAGGGGCGAAAACGGTTCGGGTAACCGAAGATACAGCGGCAGGACACAGTTGGGCAACCCGGCGCAGTGGGCACCGTTTTCAGCCCAGCCCGGCGGGCCGGATTACTGGCCAGGACTTTTCTTTGCTGAGCCGTTTGCCTGGCTCGGTTTCCATGGTCTTCTATCCCCTTCTCTATGCTGTTTTTCTGTTGCCGCTGGCCGGGCTAGTGGCCGCCTTGGCGCTGCTGCTGGCGGCCGGAGCCAGGCGCGGGCGGGCCACGCCCGGCTTGTTGCTGCTGGGTTTGGGGCTGAGCTATGTGGCGCTGGATGCCTGGTTTGGTCCGTTTAACTACGCCGAAATCTGGTATGCGTTTGCCGTGCGGGGCGGGCTGGTATTGGGGCTGGCGGTGGTGGGGCTGCAGGCGAGCTACGCCGCTACAGTGGAGCGGCGCCAAGCAGTAGCGTCGGTTGCGGTGATGCCCCGACAACCCTACAATGCCGATGAGGCAGCTCCTGCATCGGGGGCGTTGGCTGTCACAGTCCCGCTGCCCAGCCAGCCACCTGAGGCTGCCCTTGTCGCCCGAGCTGGCCCGGTTCCAGGAGCGGCTGCTGGCCCACATGGCGGCCGCACAGCCTTGGCTGGAGCCTGAGTTGAGCTTAGCTGATTTGGCCCAACAGCTGGGCACCACGCCCGGCCCGCTGTCCAAGGTCATCAACACGGGTTGCGGGCAGAACTTCAACGACTTCGTGAACACCTGCCGCGTAGCCGAAGCCCGCCGCCGGCTGGCCGACCCACAATTTGCCCACTACTCGCTGGTAGGCGTGGCACTGGAGAGCGGATTCAATTCAAAATCAACCTTTAACCGGGTGTTTAAGAAGCTGGCGGGCCACCCGCCGGGCGCAGTAGCACGGCCCAAATCATAGGTTGGGACGTCCCAAAGCGTGAAGTGGAGCGCTGGGCGCTGGTGGCGAAGCAACCTTTGAGCCGTCGTCTCCCTGAACATTCATGCCCGGCCTGGGACCGCCAGTGTGCGCAGGCAGCCGCGCAATAAAATTCACGACGGGCCTGTAACGAATGGGGCCGTCGGCGGTATTCGGGAATAAATAAAGCGGGATGCCCTGTAATAATTCCGGCCATAAAACGATAAGTAGCTGCGTTTAGCCAGGCCCGCCATTCAAATACAACCCAGCCGTAACACCACGGGCTGCAACGCAGGGGTACTTTTTGGCTCCTTATCCCACAAAACCTTTCCTTTCCCTTTCTGCGCATGACTTTCCGCTACCATTTGCTGCCGGCGCTGCTGCTGGCCGCGTCCGCCCTGTACTGCCCGGCGCGGGCCCAGCAGCCCAGCCTGCCGGCCGCCCCGGCTGCCTCCTCCGGCACGGGCTCGCTCACCGGCACCGTGCTCGACTCCCTCAAGAAAGAGGCCGTGCCCTACGCCACGGTGGTGCTGCTGCCGCCCGCCCCCAACGACAAGCCCATCACGGGCGTGGCGGCCGATGACAACGGGAAGTTTTCGCTGACTAAACTGGCCCCCGGCCCGGCCCGTCTGCGGGTGAGCTACGTGGGCTACGGCACCCAGACGCGGGCCGTGACCATCACGGCCGGCGCTACCGATGCGGGCACGTTCCGGCTGCCCGTGGCCGGCACCGCGCTCGATGAGGCCGTCATCGTGGGGACGAAGCCGGTGGTGGAAATGCGCCCCGACCGCATGATATACAACGCCGACCAGGACGTGACCAACACCGGCGGCACGGCCGCCGACGTGCTGCGCAAGGCCCCGCTGCTGGCCGTGGATGGCGACGGCAAAGTGACCATGCGCGGCTCGGGCAACTTCAAGGTGCTGGTAAATAATAAGCCCTCGCCCACGCTGGCCAGCAACCTGGCCGAAGCGTTGAAAAGCATCCCCGCCGACCAGATTAAGAGCGTCGAAATCATCACCACGCCCCCGGCCAAGTACGACGGGGAGGGCACGGCCGGCATCATCAACATTGTGCTGAAAAAGGGCGTGGACCGGGGCCTGAACGGCCGGGTGGGCGCCTCGGGCGGCAACCGCAACACCAGCCTGAATACCGCGCTCAATTTCAAGAAGGGCAAGCTCGGGTTCACGTCCTCGGCCAACACGGGCACCTGGTACAACCCCAACGAGTTTGAGCGGGCGCGCTACGGCAAGCAGGACGGCTCGGCCCTGACCCAGAACAGCGCGGGCAAGAGCAACGGGCACTGGTACTACGGCACGCTGGGCATGGACTACGACCTGAGCGAGCACCAGAGCCTGTCGCTGGCCGGGTCGGTGCAAGGGTATCTGGGGGATAATACCAGCAATTTGTTCAGCACCTACACCGCCCCCACCAGCGCCAACCAGCTGTTCAGCCGGGGCACCGTCAATAACTTCAGCGGCGTGAACGGCGAGCTGACCGGCACCTATACCAAGACCTTCGCCCAGCCCAAGCGCGAGTGGAGCATCCTGGGCCAGTACGCCAACAACAGCAGCACTTTTGGCTACGACTACGACCAGTTTCAGAACTCCTACACCACCCTGGACCACGGGCAGGCCAGCTACCGCGAGCGCAGCCAGGGCCGTACGCCCGGCCACGAATACACGCTCCAGACCGATTTTACGCAGCCCTTCGGCGAGAAGCAAACCCTCGAAACCGGCCTCAAAGCCATCTGGCGGCACACCGGCTCGGTGGCCGACGTGGACACGCTGAACCCGCTCGTGAACAGCGATTTCGTGCGAGCCACCCGCCGCGCCACCGATTTCAGCTACGACCAAAGCGTGCAGGCCGCCTACGCCACCTACTCGTTTGCCCCCAGCAAGAAGCTGCACCTGAGCCTGGGCGGCCGCGTGGAGCGCACGTCCCTCACGGCCAGCTTCCGCACCAACGGCTCGGATATCCCGCCCCACAGCTACACCACGCCGCTGCCCAACGGCAACGTGCAGTACTCGTTCAGCGACAACAACAGCCTGCGCCTGGCCTACAGCCGCCGCATCACCCGGCCCTACATCGACTACCTCAACCCCTTCGTGAACCGCAGCGACCCGCAGAACATTTCCTACGGCAACCCCGACCTCGACCCCGAGCTGACGGATTCTTATGAGCTGAGCTTTAATACCAACGGCAAAGCCGGCTCGCTCAACATCGCGGCCTCGGCCCGGCGCACCGGCAACGCCATCGAGGGCGTGCGCCAGTCCACCAGCACGCCCGGCGTCACCATCCAGACCTATGCCAACGTGGCGGCCAATGCCTTCTACCAGCTCAATTTCTACGGCTCGGCCAAGCCGGCCAAGGGCTGGGACCTCAGCGGCGGGCCCGATGTGCAGTACATCGTGCGCCGCAGCCCCACGCTGGGCATCGAGCGGCGCGGTTTCACGGCCAGCATGAACTTCAATACGTCCTACAAATTGCCCAAGGGCTTCACCATTCAGGGCTTCCTGTTCGGCTCGCTGCCCTCGCCCGATTTGCAGGGCACCGGCCCGGCCAACCTCTACTACCAGCTGGGCGGCAAAAAAACCTTCCTCAAAGAAAAGGCCGACCTGACCCTCAACTTCGGCTCGCCCTTCAACGGCTCCTGGGCCTACCGCAACACCACCGTCACGCCCTCGTTCGACGAAACCAGCACCTACCGCGCCTTCCAGCGCAGCTTCCGCCTCAGCTTCGGCTACCGGTTTGGCCAGCAGCAGCAAACCAAGCAGCGCAAGTCCATCTCGAACGACGACGTGAAAGGCGGCGCCAGCAAGCAGGGCGGGCAGTAGGGCCTGTCGTTGTTTCCACTAGAACGTCATGCAGAGCGCAGCCGAAGCATCTCGCGGGCAGCAGTAATCCAATTGTGTTGGTTAGTGGTGGCACGCGAGATGCTTCGCTGCGCTCTGCATGACGGTTTGAGAACCCCCTCAAAAGCTGCGCTCGTAGCTGATGGCGGGCATTACCGTGAACAGGCTCAGCTGATAAAGCTGCTTCTGGCCCTTCGAATCGGTGCTGTAGTAGAGGTAGTACGGGTTGTGGCGGCCGTAGGCGTTGTAGGCGCCCAGGCGCCAAATCCGCTCGCCGTGCCGCACGGGTTTGGTGAATGTCGCGCCGATGTCCAGGCGATGGTAGGCCCGCATCCGGTAGCTGTTTTTGGTGCCGTAAATCTCGGCTTCGCGGTAGAAATACCGGTCGGGGGCCACGTTGGAGCGCAGGCCCTGCCCGTAGCTTTGCTCCACCACGTTGTAGTTGCCCTCGGCCAGCGTCAGAGCGTTGCCCGTGCCGTACACCCACGTTGCCGACAGCGTGATGCGGGGCCGCAGCGCGTAGATGAGCACCACCGATGCGTCGTGGCGGCGGTCGTATTTGTATGGGTACCAGTTGCTTTGGTTGAGCTGGTCGAACTGCCGCTCATTCTGCGCCAGCGTGTAGCCCACCCAGCCGGTGAAGCGGCCTGTTTTCTTCTGCACCAGGAATTCGAGGCCGCGCACCCGGCCCTGGCCGCCGGTCACCACCTTGTCCTGCCAGTCCTGCGAGCTGTTGTAAAACGTGGCGCCTTCGCGGAATTCAATCAGGTCGCGCAACGATTTCTGGAAGGCTTCCACGCTCACTTCCAGGCCCCAGGCGGGGATGGAGTGGGCCACGCCCAGGGCCAGCTGCTGCGCCCGCTGCGGGGCCACGCGCCGGGTGGCCGGCACCCACAAGTCGGTGGGCAGGCCCGCGCCGTTGTTGGAAAGCAGGTGCAGATACTGCTGCATGGACGCGTACGACGCCTTCACGGCCGTGTGCTCGCCCACCAGGTAAGTGACCAGCGCCCGCGGCTGCACGCTGCCGAATGACTGGCCGTCGACAAAGTACCGGACGGCCCGCAGGCCCAGATTTGCGGAAAGCCGGGCGTTGAATCGGATTTCGTCTTCGCCGTACACAGCCACTTCCTGAGCGGCCACGCGCTGGCTACCAAACGTGGTGTCGGCCGCCGCCGTGCTGGTGCGCGTGGTGAAAAAGTTGACGCCGGGCGTGAAAACGTGGTGAATGGCCGTGGCCCCAAACCGAAAGTGGTGCACCGGACTGGGGTAGTAGTCGAAATCGGCCTTTAGCTGCCCGTCCATCACGCCGGAGCTGAAACCGGCTTCGCTGTCTTCGCTGCGGGTGGCGGCCGGGGAACTGTCCTGGGCGTGGTAGGTCTGGCCGTTTTCGTAGCGGAAGCGGGTGCCGGCCAGCGTGAGACTGCCGAACAGCTGGGGCGTGAGCTGCCGGTTCCAGCGCAAGGAAGCCAGGGCGTTGCCGTAGCGCAGGTCGCTGGCGCTCTGGTAGCGCAAATTGCCCTGCGGGATAGCAATTGTCTGGGGTTTCTGGGTGATGAAAAGTCGGTCGCCGCCCAGGTATACGGCCGCAAAAAGCTGGTCCTTGGCCGTGAGCTGGTGACTGATTTTGATGCTGGCGTCGTAGAAAGAATATCCCACTACGCTGTTGCCCTTTGAGGAAAGCGAGCTGGCCGCCCGCGTGAACAAGTCCAGGTTGCCGCGCCGGGCCGAGACAAGGAACGTGGTTTTGCCGTTCTTCAAGGGCCCTTCCAGCGAAAAATGCGTGGCCAGCACGCCCACGCCCGCGTTGCCGCTCAGCTTCTGGTGGTTGCCTTCCTTGAGCCGCACGTCGAGCACAGACGACAGCCGCCCGCCGTAGCGCGCCGGAAAGCCGCCCTTTATCAGCCGCACGTCGCTGATGGCGTTGGCGTCGAACACGGACAGAAAGCCGCCGATGTGGCTGACGTAGTAGATGGGCACGTCGTCGAGCAGCGTCAGGTTCTGGTCGGGCGAGCCGCCGCGCACGTAGAGGGCGCCGCTCCCTTCGCGGCCGGCCTGCACGCCGGGCATCAGCTGGAAGGCGCGCAGCACGTCGGGCTCGCCGAGCAGGGCGGGCAGCTGGCGCAGCTGCGCGATGGGAATCTGCACGGTGCTCATTTCCACGCGGCGTTCCAGGGGCGCATCCTGGCTGCCGGTGACCTGCACTTCGCCCAGCTGGTTATCCGGCGTTAGGGCAAAGGCGTACGCCGCCGTGGCCCGGCCCGGCAGGGTGCGGCTGGCCCGCTGGTAGCCCAGGTAGCTGGCCAGCAGCCGGACGGAATCCTGCGCCGGCAGCGTCAGGGAATAAAACCCCGCCGCGTTGGTGGTGGTGCCGAGCTGGCCGCCGGCCACGTACACGGCGGCACCCAGCAGCTTTTCGCCGGTTTGGGCATCGCGCACGGTGCCGCTGAAGGTGACGCGCCCGCCCTGCGCCCGCCCGGTGGCGGCCCCGCCCAGCAGGAGGGAAGCCGTGAGGTAGATAGGGAGCCGGCGCATTAGCGGAGCGGGAGAATCAGGCTTTGCTTGGCGTAGCCGGCCACCACGCCGTAGCCCCCGCCCACGTTGGAATACATGGCCGTGGGGTCGCCCAGAAACAGCAATTGGGTCAGGTCGTAGCCGTAGCCTTCGTCCTTCACGCCCTGGTTGTAGAGGTGGCGGGTCCAGCTTTTGCGGTACTGGTAGTACGCCCGGCTCACCGAGCGCAGCACCAGATTGATGTCGGCGGTGATGGTGAGAACGGGGGGCTGGCCGTTGGTGCTGCTGCTGCTATACCCGCCCGTGAGGAAGGAAGCGCGTAGCTCGAACGAGCGGCCGTTGAAGAGCTTATCCGAAAAGACCAGGGACTTGGGATTTAACTCGCTTTCATCCTCGGCCACAATTGCCGCGTTGCCGCGGGCATCCAGCGTCAGGCCGTTGCTCTGCTGGGCGGCCCGGTAGCTCTGCTGGTAGACGCTAATTTCGTAAAAGTTTTCCGTTGCGGCCGGGTCATCGAACCGGACCACCACGGTGCCCAGCAGCTCGTGATTCCGGTCGGTGCCGGTGGGGAAGGAGTACCAGGCCTCCCGGATGGGCACCACGGCCGGCACCGTATCGGTGGCGCTCACGGTGGGGTAGTCGTTCGCCTGCACCGTCAGGGTGTAGGCCGTGCTGCTGGCGGGCTGGTTGGTGGATGCGTAGAGCCCGTTGCCCTGGCTGCGCAGCACTTCGGTACTGCCGCCCGCGGTGAGCAGCGAAACCTGGGCCGACGAAAGCAGCCGCGAAGAAGCATCCGTGGTGCTGGTCACGCGGCTCACCTGCACCCGAAAGACGCTGTCCGGGGTGAGAATGGAGTTAACCACCAGCCGCTTGGGCGGCGCGGGCAGGTCCGTGCTGATTTGGTCGACGCAGCTGCCCAGCGTCAGCAGTAGGGCGGGTAGAAGTGCCCGGTTAAAGCACTGGGGTGGTTTTTTCATCGGGTGGCGGTAGAATTGACGCCTGACAAACGGAGCGGGCTGCGGGAATCGTATGAAGGCCCACCGAAATACTGCTCAGCGCTACTTCAGGTGCCGCAGCACGTCCTGCCGGTAGGTGCTGCTGAGGCGCTCCACGCTGGCCAGCTTCACGAGGCAGGATTTGTGGATGCGCAGGACCTGCCCGGCCGGCAGCTGGCTTTCCATCTGCTTCATGGTTTCGGCCGTGAGCAGCGCGCGGCCCGAGGCCAGGTGGCACTTCACGAAATTGCCGTAGCCCTCCACAAACAGTAGTTCGGCGAAGCGCACCCGCTCGGTGCCGGCATCGGTTTTCAGGAAAATCGAATCCGTGGCCGCTTCAGCCACAGGCGGTGGTGGGAGCGGCCACGCGCCGGGCACGGCCGCCCCGGCCAGCACCGTGGCCAGCGTGCCGATCAGTACCTGAGGTAGCGGCGGCGTTCCAGCAGGCGGAGCAGCTCGTAATGAGCGTAGATAGCCAGCGCGAGCACGCTCAGCAGGGCCGCGGAATAGCGCAGGCCGAACTGCGCACCTGGCCCGTGCCTGACTGCTGCACCAGAAAAACGAAGAAGCTCAGTACCAGTGCCCAGCCGATGCCGTGGCGCACCACGCGCCGCCCCCGGAAACGCGAATTTTCCATGCCGCAAAGCTAGGTGCTGGCCCCAGGCCCCCCGAAAGAACATGACAAACGGCGTTGGTCCGCGCCGCGCAGGCGGTGGCCATTTTTCCGCGTCGCTGGTCATATAAAAGCACATGGCCCACCCTCCCTTCCCACCTTTGAGCCAGGAACGGACCGCCAGGCAACCCCGGCCGCCGCGGTTGCATCCGTAGCTTGGTGGGTGTAATGGTGGCCGCCCGCCGCCGATTTACGCTTCAAACGCCTTCACCTTTTTCTGTTCAGTATGGCCCTCACCATTACCAACCTTTCCAAAACGTACCCCAACGGGACGCAGGCCCTCAAAAACGTCAGCCTCGACATCCCGAACGGCATGTTCGGCCTGCTGGGCCCCAACGGCGCGGGCAAGTCCAGCCTGATGCGGACCATTGCCACCCTGCAGGACGCCGACACCGGCACCATCCTGCTCGACGACATCGATGTGCTGCACGATAAGGAGGCCGTGCGCCGCGTGCTGGGCTACCTGCCGCAGGAGTTTGGGGTGTACCCCAGCGTGAGCGCCGAGGAATTGCTCGACCATTTCGCCACCCTCAAAGGCATCGCCAACGGCAAAGAGCGCAAGGAAATGGTGGCCGCCCTGCTGCACCAGACCAACCTCTACGACGTGCGCAGGAAGCACGTCGGCGGCTATTCCGGCGGCATGAAGCAGCGCTTCGGCATTGCCCAGGCCTTGCTCGGCAACCCGCGCCTCATCATCGTGGACGAGCCCACCGCCGGCCTCGACCCCGCCGAGCGCAACCGCTTCCACAACCTGCTCTCGGAGATTGGCGAAAGCCTGGTGGTAATTCTCAGCACCCACATTGTCAGCGATGTATCGGACCTGTGCCGCCACATGGCCATCATCAACAAGGGCGAAGTGCTGCTCACCGGCGACCCGCTCACGGTGATGAACAACCTGAAAGGCCGCATCTGGAAGAAGCTGATTGAGAAAGCCGAATTGCCGGCCCTGCAAGCCAGTCAGCAGGTCATCAGCTCGCGCCTGTTCGCGGGCAAAACCGTGGTGCACGTCCTGGGCGACTCGGCCCCCGACAGCGGCTTTGAAATCGTTAATCCGGATTTGGAGGACGTGTATTTCTCGGAAATCCAGCAGTATGAGAATCGGAGCAAAACCGGGGCGGTAATGGCCTAGCATGCGATGCAACCAGCCCTGAACAGTCCTGCAGGACCGCCACATTCTCAATTCCTACTTGAAACTTCATGTTCTTACCCATACTTCTTTTCGAGCTTAAATACCGCCTCAAGCGGCCGGCCACCTGGATATACTTCCTGTTGCTGCTCCTGATGGGCTTTTTGCTGGTGACGGCCGCCGGGGGCGGCTTCGGCACGGGCATCAACATTTCCATCGGCGGCGACGGGCAGACGGTGAAAATCAATTCCCCGTTCTCGCTCAACATCATCACCACCATCCTGAGCGTGTTCGGCGTCATCATCGCCTCCTCGCTGATGGGCAACCCCGTGTACCGGGACTTCGAGTACCGCACGCACCCGCTGTTCTACACCACGCCCATCAGCAAATGGGGCTACCTGGGCGGGCGCTTCCTGGGCTCGTACCTGATTGCGGTGCTGGTTTTCAGCGGCATTGGGGTGGGGGCGGCACTGGCGGGCGTCATGCCCTGGGTAGCGGCCGACCGGTTTCTGGCCAGCGCCCCGGCGGGCTCCTACGTGTGGCCCTACGTGGTGCTGGTGCTGCCCAATCTGTTCTTTTCGGGGGCCATCTTCTTCGTGATGGCCACGCTCACGCGCAACATCCTGAGCACCTACATCGGGGCCGTGCTGCTGCTGGTGGCCTATCTGATAGCCTCGGCCTATTTGCAGGACCTCAAGAACGAGCACCTGGTGGCGGCCCTCGACGCCTTTGGCATCGCCGCCATCGAGTTCACCACCCGCTACTGGACGGCGGCCGAGAAAAACCGCCTGCTGCTGCCCCTGTCCAGCTACGTGCTGCTCAACCGGGCCGTGTGGCTGGGGCTGGGCGTGGGGCTGCTGGCCTTCTGCTACGCCCGGTTCCGCTTCTCGGCCTTCGCTTCGGAAAAAGTATCGAAGAAAACGCGCCGGGCCAGCGCCGAAGCCGCTCTGGCGGAGGTGGAGCCGGGGCCGGCCCAGCCCGGTGGCCTGCGCCTGCCCCGCGTCACGCAGGTGTTTTCGGGTGGCATGAGCCGCCGCCAGTGGTGGAGCCTCACCCGGCTGGAGTTTCGGGGCATCGTGCGCAGCCGCTACTTCGCGGCCATTGCCGGCTCGGGCGTCATCTTCCTGCTGGCCAATTCCTCGCAGGTGGGCAAGGTGTTCGATACGCCCACTTATCCCGTCACTAGCGAGATTCTGGACTGGACCACCGGCTCCTTCTTCCTGTTTTTCCTGGCCATCATCATCTTCTACAGCGGCGAGCTGGTGTGGCGCGAGCGCCAGGCCGGCGTGGCCCAGATTACCGATGCCGTGCCCGTGCCCAGCTGGGTGCCCTTCCTGAGCAAGCTCACCGCCCTGTGGCTGGTGCAGGTGGTGCTATTGGTGGTGGTGATGGCCTGCGGGCTCCTCATCCAGACCTTCAAAGGGTACTTCCGCTACGAAATCGGCCTGTACCTGGAAACGCTGTTCCTGTACCAGCTGCCGTACCTGCTGCTGTGGTGCGTGCTGGCCATGCTCACCCAGGTGGTGGTGAACAACAAGTACATGGGTTTTGCCGTGGTGGTGGTGTATTACGTCGCCAACCTTTTCCGCAGCCAGGCCGGCCTCACGCATCGGCTGTTCGGTTTCGGCGGCAGCCCCTCACCGGGGCCGTATTCGGCGATGAATGGCTACGGCCATTTCCTGCCGGCCTTCTGGTGGACCAAGCTGCTCTGGGCCGGCGTGGCTGTCATCATGATTCTGATTGCCAACCTGCTCTGGGTGCGCGGCACCGATACCACCGGCCGCCTGCGCGAAGCGCGTCGCCGCTGGAGCAGCAGCAGCACCGCCACCCTCGCCCTGGGCCTGCTGGTGAGCCTGGGCACCGGCTACTTCATCTTCTACAACACCAACATCCTCAACAAGTACAGCACGCCCAGGCAGGATGAAAAGCAGCAGGTGACGTATGAGAAAAAATACCGCCACCTCAAGGATGTGGCCCAGCCGCGCATCACGGCCGTGGACCTGAACACGGAAATCTTCCCCAGCACGCGGGCCGTGCGGCTCCGAGGCCAGCTCACGCTGGTGAACAAGCACGCGCGGGCCCTGGATACGGTCATCGTGAACCTGCCCGTGGAGGACCATCCCCGCGTGCGGGCCCTGGCGCTGGGCACGCCCGGCCAGGCCAGTTTGCTGATGAACGACAGCACCCTGGGCCTGCGCCTCTACCGGCTGGCCCGGCCGCTCGCGCCCGGCGATTCGCTGCACCTCACGCTCGATATGTTTTACCAGGAGCGCGGCTTTCCCAACTCCGGTTCCAACACCAGCATCGTCTACAATGGCACCTTCTTCAACAGCAGCTACCTGCCCGGCCTGGGCTACCGCGAAGAAGCCGAGCTGAGCGACGACCAGGACCGCAAAAACTACGGCCTGAAACCCCGGCCCCGTATGGCCAATGTGAACGACCTGAAGGCCCGCCAGAACACCTACATCAGCGCCGATGCCGACTGGATTCGCTTCCGCACCACCGTCAGCACCGAGGCCGACCAGACGGCCGTCGCCCCCGGCTATCTCAAAAAGGAGTGGGTGGAAGGCGGCCGCCGCTACTTCACCTACGTGATGGACCGGCCCATGCTTAACTTCTACACATTCCTTTCGGCCCGGTATAAGCAGTATAAGGCCCAATGGGTTGACCCCGCCGGCCACCGCACCATTCCCATCACCATCTACTACCAGCCGGGCCACGAGTACAACCTCAAGCGCATGGCCGAGGGCGCCAAAGATGCCCTGGCGTACTGTTCGCGCAACTTCTCGCCCTACCAGCACCAGCAGCTGCGCATTCTGGAGTTTCCGCAGTACCAGCGCTTTGCCCAAAGCTTCGCCAACACGGTACCGTTTTCCGAAAGCATCGGTTTCATCGCCAATGTGGACGACAAGAACCCCGAGGACCTGAACTACCCCTACTACGTGACGGCCCACGAGGTGGCGCATCAGTGGTGGGCGCATCAGGTTATCGGCGGCAACGTGCAGGGCAGCACCCTGCTATCGGAAGCCATGGCCGAGTATTCGGCCCTGATGGTGCTCAGCCACCACAACGGCCCTACGGCCATGCAGCGCTTCCTCAAGTTCGACATGAGCCGCTACCTCACCGGTCGCGCCTTCGAGAAAAAGAAGGAAGTGCCGTTGGCGCTGGTTGAAAACCAGCAGTATATCCACTACCGCAAGGGCTCCGTGGTGATGTACGCCTTGCAGGACTACATGGGCGAGGCCCGGCTGAACGCGGCGCTCAGGCAATACGTGGCCGCCGTGGCCTTCCAGCAGCCGCCCTACACCAACTCGCCGGAGTTCATCGGCTACCTGCGCCGGGCCGCGCCGGATTCGCTCCAATCTTACCTGACGGATGCCTTCGAGCGCATCACCCTGTATGACAACCGCGTGACCGCCGCCACCAGCAAGAAGCTGCCCGACGGCCGCTACCAGGTCGATTTCACGGTGAAGTCGGCCAAGTTCTACGCCGATAGCCTGGGCAACCAGCGCCCCGCCGACCAAACCCGCGACGCCCTGCCCGTGGCCATCTTCCCCGAAATGGGCCAGGACAAAAAGCCGGTGCCGCCGCTGCTGCTCCAGAAGCGCCACCTCCGCACCGGCGACAACCAGCTGCGCTTCGTGGTGAATAAAAAGCCCGCCTCCGTCGCCGTCGACCCTTATAATATGATAATCGACCGGCAATTGGACGACAATACCAAGGACCTGTAATTCTCAAGACCAGTGTGCATAAAAAAGGCCCGTATCACGGGCCTTTTTTATGCACACTGGTCTTGAGGGCCAGGAAATTACTTACGAAACTGCTTCAACTCACGCTTTACTTGCTTGTGAGCCTTTTTGAGCTGCTGCTTGCGCGACATCACGATAACCCGGGCGTTGGTGAGGCTTACCGTCGACTCGTCGGCAGCAGCGTAAGTCACCACCGCATCGAGGGCGCCGGCGTCGGCTGGTACCGTAAATTCGAATTCGGCGTTGGCGTTGGTCACGGCCATTTGCTTGGTGGCCGTCAGAATAACTACGGTACTAGGCAGCCCGCCGGCGGAATTATTGATTTTGCCCACAGGCACCACTTTTTCCGTCGAAGCGGCCGGGGTGGTGCCGCCGATGCCTGGAGCATAAGCCGCGCTACTGGCAAATTCCTGCGCCTGGACACTGGTGAAGCCAAGGGTACGGGTGAGAAAAGAAGCAACCGTCAGGAGCAAGGCAAAGCGCGTGGCGAGAGCGCATCAATGATAAGTAGCGGTGGTGTTGCTGAACGATACAAATGTAGACTTGCACCTAAGCCAGCAACCGCCTACTTTGCCCAACTGTGGCAATCAGCCGGTGGACAGCACCACCTGCCAAATCAGTGAACGACGCAATGAATAATCTGTACCTGCGCGGGAACAAAAAGCCCTGGTCCTTTAGGGCCAGGGTTTTTTCAGCTGGAAAGTAAATAATGCAGAAAAAAGATGCGTGCGGAAATGTGTGAAAAAGGTGCTCTGATAATAAAAATGCTGGTGTTAGTTACTTACCAGCCAGTTGATTCGTGCCCTCGCCTTTGGCGCGGAGCAGGTAAACCGACCCCAATGCTTGAACAGGCTCCAGGCTCACCACTTCTTCCTGCAGGCCGCCGTAGCCACAGGTTAGCTCCACTACTTTGGCGTTGGCCGGTACACGCAGCTCAAACTCACCTTCGGAATTGGTAACCACGATGGTACGGGTGCCGTGCAGCCACACGGTGGCACCGGGCAAGGTGCCCTCCTTGCCCTGAACCACGCCATGCACCACTTTGTACGTCACTCCGTTTTTGGCCCCTTCCTCGGGGTCACGCCCGGCAGCTTCTCCGTTCGGAAGCGCTACGTGGGTGTAAGCATACTGTGCCCGGCCGGGAAAGGCGCTCAACAGCAAGCCGAATGCAACAATTGCGGAGGTCAGGCGGGAAGCCATGTCTATTGTACTAATAGTATTTTAAATTGAATGATACAAACATAAGGTTGCGCTCAGTCACTTTGCAACTATTTATCAAAATAAATTCACCTTTATTCTAGGACGTGTGAACAATTAAGGTAGCTTTGAAGATGCAAAAAGACCGCACATTCCTGACCGACCCGCACTGGCAACGCCTTTCGCCACTCTTGCCGGGCCAAGCGAATGCCTGCGGCGTGACGGCCAAGGACACGCGCTTGTTCGTGGAGG
>NZ_JAGEMO020000041.1 GCF_017921975.2 Hymenobacter terricola | reverse complement strand
AATCGTAACCAAATCGAACGCTGCTTCAACCGCCTCAAGCGGTTTCGGGGCCTCGCTTCACGCTACGAAAAGAACGCCAGCACCTTTCTGGCAATGGTCACCCTCGGAGCCATCCTGATGTGGCTTTAATTGTTTACACGTCCTAGTTCCAGTTATGCAACAATCCATCCCCATCGTCACCCTGCCGCTCTTCCCGAAGCTGGACCGGCTGCTGCTGGAGCTGCTGCGGAGCCTGACGCCCGCCGACTGGCAGCGGCCCACCCTCGCCCGCCAATGGACGGTGAAAGACCTCGCCGCCCACCTGCTCGATGGCAACCTGCGCACGCTCTCCATGCTGCGCGACGGCTACTGTGGCGAAGCGCCCGACGACGTGAGCTACACCGGCCTTGTGGCCTACCTCAACCGGCTGAATGCGGACTGGGTGCGGGCCGCGGGCCGCCTGAGCCCGGCGGTACTTATCGAGCTACTGGCGCAGTCGGGGGCCGAATACACGGCCTCCCTTGCCGCGTTCGACCCCTGGGCCCCGGCCGCTTTCGCCGTGGCCTGGGCCGGCGAAGCCGAGTCGGCGAACTGGTTCCACATCGCCCGCGACTACACCGAGAAGTGGCACCACCAGCAGCAGATTCGCGAAGCCGTGGGCCAGACCCAGGCGCTGATGACGCCGGAGCTGTTTCCGCCCTTTATCGAAACCCTGATGCGCGGCCTGCCCCATGCCTACCGGGCGGTGGCGGCCCCGGTGGGCACGCGGGTGCAGGTTGCGGTGGGCACCGCTGCGGGCGGTACCTGGGAAGTGGCGCGCGCCGCAGTGGGCTGGCACTTGCAGCCACCCGGCCCCACCGCCCCAGCCGCTAAAGTCACGCTGGCCCCGGCCGATGCGTGGAAATTATTCACCAAGGGCCTGAGCGCCGGGGAAGCGCGGGAGCGGGCGCAGGTGGGCGGTGATGAAAACCTGGCCCTGGCCGCCCTGCGCATGGTGGCCGTGATGGGGTAAGCGACATTTGGCAATCATTCGGAAGGCAATCTGCGGCCGGCCGCACGGCGTAAGTGCGGAGGTTACTTCCGAAATGCTTTTGATGATGCGCCTGCTGCTGCTGAGTTGTTTTTTGATTTTTTTTGGCAATGGCTGCGCCGTACAGCGGCCGGTGGCGCCCGTAGCTGCCCCTAAAGCCGCCGGCATGTCATTCCTGGCGCTGGGCGATTCCTACACCATTGGCGAGGGCGTGGGGGCGGCCGAGCGCTGGCCCACGCAGCTGGCGGGCCTGCTCAGCCAGTCGGGCGCGGCCGTGGCGGCGCCCACGTTCATCGCCCGCACCGGCTGGACCACTTCCGAGCTGCAAACGGCCATCGCAACCGCTGATAATCAGCAGATGTACGGCCTGGTTTCGCTGCTGATTGGGGTTAACAACCAGTACCGGGGCCAGGCCGTGGCCACTTACCGCACCGAGTTCCGGGCGCTGCTCGGTACGGCCGTGCGCTTTGCGGGCGGGCAGCCCGGCCGGGTGGTGGTGCTTTCAATTCCGGACTGGGGCCAGTCGCCGTTTGGCCTGCGGCAGGACCGCAGTGCCACGCGCATCGGGGCCGAAATCGACCAATTCAATGCCGCCGCTCAGGATGAGTGCCGGCTGGCCGGTGTGGCCTACGTCGACATCACGCCTTTGACCCGCGCCGCCGCCAGCGATGCCGGCCAGTTCACCCGTGATGGGCTGCACTACTCCGGCGCGCAGATGCGCGGCTGGGCCAAGCGGGCGCTGCCCGTGGTGCGCGGGCTGCTGCAATAGCCATAAGCGGAAGAATTGACTAACTGGCGCAACCTTGCCGCCGTTTGGCCGGTCATCGTCGGGCAAGCGTTTTGCTGCCCCTGGCTACTTTCGTTTTCTGATGAAAAAGCACTTACTGCTCCTCCCGTTGCTCGCCCTGGCCGCCCCGGTAGCGGCCCAACACACTGAGCTCAGTGGGCGCGCGGGGCTGGGGCTGATGCAATTTGGCGGCAAAGATGCCGCCTACACCTCCCAAATCAACTATTCTAACTACAACGGCACCGTGAGCGGCTACACCAATAGCCCCTACGGCAGTCGGTTGGGCGTGGGGTTTGACGTGGGGGGCCGGGTGCAGCGGGTGGGCCAGCGGCATACCTTGCTGGCCCTGGACCTGGGCTACGACTGGCTGCAAAGCCGGACGGGCATCAGCACCCTGAATTACTACGACGGGTCCTCCAACACTCCCCGCCCGGCTACTGGCACCTCGGCCCTGCGCAGCCAGCACCTCACGAGCTTTCTGGCGCTGGGCCACCGCTTCGGCGGCTCCACCGTGGCCGTGGACGTGCTGCTGGGGCCGGAGCTGGCTTTCGTGTACGGCTTCCACGACAAAGGCAGCGGCACCTACGACGGCGGCACCGCCTGGAGCACCGACCGCCCCGGCCGCGAGTTCAACCGCTTCGACGGGCGCCTGCGGGCCGATGCTACCGCGTGGAAGGCGCAGCTGGGCTTCAATGCCAGCTATTCCTATGGCTGCATCAACTACCAGGGCGGCCTGGTGGGCGGCAGCCGGGAAGTGTACGCCCGCGTGCTGCGCCTGGGCCTGGCCTACCGGCTGCGCTAAGGCCCGGGAAAATATGTGGGCGGGCATTGCGTCTTCGACAGGAATGAGCCCCAAAACAGCCTCCGCGCCCCGTCTGCAAGCCACCCACAACGGCAAAACGTATCAGAATGCCGTGCCCACCTCCGTCAGCCCGCCCTCCGGCTACGGCGCACTCTTCAAGCGCTGGGTGCTGGGCAAGGAAGAGCGGGAGCCCAAAGCGCCGCTTGGCCCGTTCCGCGCCGATGCGGCCGAACTGGCCGCGCCCGTGCCCGCCGATGCCCTGCGTGCCACCTGGCTGGGCCATTCCAGCACGCTGCTCGAAATCGACGGCCGCCGTTTCCTCACCGACCCGGTGTGGAGCGAGCGGGCGTCGCCCACGCAGCTAGCCGGCCCGAAGCGGTTTTTCACGCCGCCCCTGCCGCTTGATAAGCTGCCGAAACTGGACGCCGTCATCCTCTCGCACGACCATTACGACCACCTCGACGAGGCCGCCATCCGCCGGCTGGGCCGCACGGGGGTGCCGTTTTTCTGCCCGCTGGGCGTGGGCGCGCACCTGCGCCGCTGGGGCGTGCCCGCCGCCAACATCACGGAGCTGAACTGGTGGGAAACTGCCCAGGTCGAGCCCGATTTCACGCTGGTGGCCACGCCGGCCCGGCATTTCTCGGGCCGGGGCCTCACCCGCAACGACACGCTGTGGGCCTCGTGGTGCCTGCTGGGGCCGCAGCACAAGGTGTTTTTTGGCGGCGACTCGGGCCCGTTTGAGGAAGGCTTCCGGCAGATAGGGGCCGCCTACGGGCCATTCGATTTAACGATGCTGGAAATCGGGGCTTCGGACCCCGAGTGGGCCGACATCCACATGGGGCCCACGGTGGCGCTGGCGGCCCACCGGCTGCTGGGCGGTGGGCCGCTGCTGCCGCTGCACTGGGGCACGTTCAACCTAGCGTTTCACGCCTGGCGCGCGCCCGTGCAGCAGCTCATTGCCGAAGCCGGCCCGGAGGTGCCGCTGCTGCTGCCCGCGCCCGGCCAGCGCGTGGACGTGGCCGCCGGGCCCCTCAATTCGCAGTGGTGGGTATGAGGGCACTCTTTGCCCGGTAGCCCGGCGCGGGTCCTCGAATCGGGGCGGCCATGCTGATATTTCAGCTTTTCTGTCGTACAGCTTGTGAAATAAGGCCGGTGTGGTTTTGCTGCGTGCCGGCCTGCTTCCAGCCCATGCAAGGTGCCGCCAATGCGGCCCTGACCGTCTTTTTTGCTTTCGCCAGCGAGCCGGGCCCGTCCTGATTTCTCCTTCCAGATATTCCCGCTATTCTCTGTTTATCTGGTGCGCACCGGCGCCCAGTACCGATTCCCTATTGCCTTTTTTGCTATCTTGGATTGTTTATTTTTCATTTTTTCTCATTATTTCACCAAATAAATCCTGACATGAAACATCTGTTACTCTTTGTACTCCTGCTGCTGGCCGGCCTTACGGTCGAGGCCCAGAAAATAACCGTGACCGGCCGGGTGCTGGACGCCGCGGGCGGAGGCTTGCCGGGCTCTACCGTGCTGGAGCGCGGCACCACCAACGGCACCAGCACCGGTGCAAACGGCGAGTTTTCGCTCTCCGTCGCGCCCGAGGCCACCCTCACGGTGCAGGCCATCGGCTTCGCCGCCCAACAGATTGCGCTCAACGGCCGCACTACCGTGGACGTGCGTCTGGCGGCGGCCGCCACCGATTTGAACGAAGTGGTGGTGACGGGCTCGCGCGCCACCGAGGGCCGTTCCAACATTCTTACCACCGCGCCGGTCGACGTTATTTCGGCCCGCGAAATCAAGGCCTTTGCCCAAACCGACGTTTCCCAGATTCTGTCCTACGTGGCGCCGTCGTTCCAGTCGTCGCGCCAAACCATTTCCGATGGCACCGACCACATCGACCCCGCCAGCCTGCGCGGCCTCGGCCCCGACCAGGTGCTGGTGCTCGTGAACGGCAAGCGCCGCCACAATTCGGCCCTGGTGAACATCAACGGCACCATCGGCCGCGGCTCGGTGGGCACCGATTTGAACGTGATTCCCACGGCCAGCATCAAGCGGATTGAGGTGCTGCGCGACGGGGCGGCGGCCCTCTACGGCTCCGACGCCATTGCCGGCGTGATTAACATTCAGCTCAAAGACGACTCCACCGGCGTGACGGCCAGCAGCACCGTGGGCGAAACCGTGGAGAAGGACGGTGGCGTAATTCAGGCCGATTTCAACGTCGGCATCGGCCTCAACAAGCACGGTTTTCTGGACGTGAGCGGCCAGTTTCAGAAGCACGCAGCCTACAACCGCGGCTTTGCCGACACGGCCCCGCTCATTTACCTGGGCAATAACTCGGGCAACTACCCCGCCAGCGCCACCACCGAGCAGTCGCGCCGCGACCTCAAGGCCCAGGACGATGCCCTGGTGGCCCAGCGCGGTTTCAACCGCAACGACCTGCGCATTGGCAACGCCGCTACCCGCAACTACGGCGGCTTCCTGAACGGCGGCTACCGCCTGGGCCGTGGCTATGAGGTGTACCTCTCGGGCGGCGCCACCTACCGCACGGGCACCTCAGCGGGCTTCAACCGCCTGTCCAACCAGGCCACCCAGAGCGACTTAACCATTTTCCCCGATGGTTTTCTGCCGCTCATCAACACGGTTATTTACGACCAGTCGGCCATCGTGGGGCTGCGCAAAAATTTCGCCGGCTTTGCCGTGGATTTGAGCAACACCTTCGGCCGCAACGAGCTGGGCTACTACATCAGCAACACCGTGAACGCCTCGCTGCCGCAGGGCCCGGGCATCAGCAACCCGACGGATTTTTACGCGGGCCGGCTGGTGTTCCTGCAAAACACCACCAACCTGGGTTTCTCGCGCAAGTTCACCGACGTGGGTTTCCTGCCCACCGTGAACGTGGCGTTTGGCGGCGAGTACCGCTATGATAAGTTCCTGATTGGCAAGGGTGAGTATGCTTCCTACGTGAACGGCGGCCGGCTGATTGGCACCACGCCCACGGCCTCGGGCTCGCAGGTATTTCCGGGCTACCAGCCGCAGGATGAGGTGAATAAGAACCGCAACAACGTGGCTGGCTACATCGATTTGGAGAGCGACATCACCGAAAAGCTGCTGGTGCACGTAGCCGGCCGGGCCGAAAACTACTCGGATTTTGGCGGCAGCGTGAGCGGCCAGGCCGCGGCCCGCTACAGCATTCTCGACGGGCTGGCCCTGCGCGGCTCGATTGGCAACGGTTTCCGGGCGCCTTCGCTCCAGCAGCGCTATTTCACCAACACCAGCACCCAGTTTGTGAGCGGCTTGCCTAACCAGGTGCTCACCGTGAACAACGAAAACCCCATCGTGCGCAACAGCTTTGGCGGCACGGGCCAGCAGGGTTTCGGCGTGGCCCCGCTCAAAAAGGAGAACTCGACCAACTACAGCGTGGGCCTCACCGCCCGCGTGGCCAAAACCATTACGCTGACCATCGATGCGTATCAGATTGAAATCACCGACCGCATCGTGCTGTCGTCGCAGTTCACCCGCACCAACCCCACGGTGAACACCATCCTGGGCACGCTGCCCGTGAGCCGCGTGCAGTTCTTCGCCAACGCCGTAAACACCCGCACCCAGGGCATTGACATCGTGGCCAACGAGCGCCTCGTGCTGGGCGAAAAAAGCCGCCTGGGCCTGACCGCCGCCGCCAACTTCAACGAAACCACGGTGCGCAGCTTCAACAGCACGTCCACTACCATCAACAACGACGTGACCACCGGCACCACCGGCCTGCAAAACACCTTGTTTGACCGCCAGCAGCGCGCCCGCCTCGAATCGGGGAACCCGCGCTCGAAAATCAACCTCTCGGCCAACTACGGCTACGGCATTTTCAGCATCGAAGCCCGCGCCGTGCGCTTCGGCGAGGTGCAGTACAAGGACGCCGACCCGGCCCGCTCGTTCATCGACCAGACCTTCGCGGCCAAGTGGGTTACCGACCTCACGCTCAGCGCCCAAATCACCAAGCAAGTGGGCCTGATTGTGGGTGCCAATAACCTGTTCAACGTCTATCCCGACAAGTTTATCCAGAACCCGCGCAACGACGTGAACAACTTCTCCGTCGACCCCAACCTGAGCTACAACTCAACTTTGGACAACACCAACCGCGGCCGCTTCGTGTACAACGCCAACCAGTTCGGCTTCAGCGGCGCGTTCTACTTCGCCCGGGTGAACGTGACATTGCTATAGCGGTTTTCACTCTCAGCCAGCCACAAAAAAGCCCTACCAAATTCGGGAGGGCTTTTTTGTGGCTGTAGGAAGCCGTTTATTTGCCCGCCGTCGGCGTGGTCGAGTTGCTGTCCAGAATTTGAAACAGCTCGTTGAGCTTGGGCGTGAGGATGATTTCGGTGCGGCGGTTCATGGCCTTGTTCTGGGGCGAGTCGTTGGCCGCCACGGGCACGTACTGGCTGCGGCCCGAGGCCGTGACGCGCTCCGGCGACACGCCGGCCGTGGTGAGCAGGCGGGCGATTTCGGTGGCGCGCAGCGCGCTCAGGTCCCAGTTGTCGGTCATGCCGGCGGTGCCGCGCAGAATGGGCACGTTATCCGTGTGGCCTTCCACCACCACGTTCACGTCTTTCTGCTCCTGGAGCACGGTGGCTAGCTTTTTCAGGGCTTCCTGGCCCTTGGGGTCCACTTTGGTTGAGCCCGATTTGAACAGCAGCTGCTCCGAAAGCGACACGTATACTTTGCCATCCTTCAGCTTCACCTGTAGGTCGCTGCTGTTGAAGCTGAGCAGAGCCTTGCTCACGCGGGCCTTCAGGTCGGCCACGGCCTGGTCCTTGTCGGCCAGGGCCTTGGTGAGCTCGGTGAGGCGGGCTTCGCGGGTTTTGAGGTCGGCGGCGAGGCGGTCGTTGTCGGCTTTGCTCTTTTGCAGGTTGGTGTCGAGCTCGCCCAGCTCGGCTTCGCGGCGGGCCAGGTCCTTGGCCACCTTGTTGTAATCGGAGGACTTATTGGCCAGCTCGCGGTCACTGTTCTTGAGCAGCTTGTCGTAGCTGTTGTTCAGCTCGTTGTAGAGGCTGCGGGTTTTGCGGTAGGCGGCGCCGGTTTCGGCCGAGTCGGTCACGAGGCGCTTTTGGGTGAGGCGCAGCTGGGCCAGCTCATCGGACGCTTTTTGCAGCTCGGCGGTGGCGCCGCGGTACTGGCGCTCCACGGCGGCTTTGCCTTCGGCATCGGCCTTTTGGCGGGCGCTCAGGTCGTCGTATTTCTTGGCCGTCACGCAGCCGTTGAGGGCGGGCGCCGCCAGCAGCGAGAGGGCCAGCAGGGCAGGGGAGAAGGTTTTCACGAAGTTATAAAGGCGCAGTGCCGGGCCTTCGGCGGCCGGACTGCCCGGCCGCGTTGGCCCGGCAAGGTAGCGCTTAGCCCGCGCTCCATTCCTGAAAAAGCGCTTTTGCCCCGTGTTTTCGGTCTATATTTGTTCACCTCCCGCCCCGGCAAAAACCCGCCCGGCTCCATCCTAACCCGCTCTTTCCCATGGCCGCTTCCCTCACCCTGAGTCCCGAAAACGAAGCCCTGCTTGCCCACGAGTGCGTGGTGAGCAAGGACCTGCTCCACGCGCCCGGTCCCGATTTTCTGGACCGCTGCTTCGGGCCCGGCAGCCGCTCGCCGCAGGTGCTGCGCAGCCTCGGCGGCATCTACAACCACGGGCGGCTGAGCGGCACCGGCTACGTCAGCATTCTGCCCGTCGACCAGGGCATCGAGCACACCGCCGGCTCCTCGTTTGGGCCGAACCCGATGTATTTCGACCCCGAAAACATCCTCCGGCTGGCCTTGGAAGGCGGCTGCAACGCCGTGGCCACCACCTTCGGCACCTTCGGCACGGTGGCCCGGAAGTACGCCCACAAAATTCCGTTCCTGGTCAAAATCAACCACAACGAGCTGCTGACTTACCCCAATAAGTTCGACCAGATTATGTTCGGCTCGGTGCGGCAGGCCTGGGACCTGGGCGCCACGGCCGTGGGCGCCACCGTGTACTTCGGCTCGGCCGAAAGCGACCGCCAGATTATCGAAGTAACCGAGGCGTTCGAGGAAGCCCACTCGCTGGGCCTGGCCACCGTGCTGTGGTGCTACCTCCGCAACAACGCCTTCAAAACCAGCGAGAAAGACTACCAGGTGGCCGCCGACCTCACCGGCCAGGCCAACCACCTGGGCGTGACCATGGGCGCCGACATCATCAAGCAGAAGCTGCCCGAGAACAACGGCGGCTTCACGGCGCTGAAATTCGGCAAGACCTTTCCGGCCATGTACGACACGCTCAGCACCGACCACCCCATCGACCTGGCCCGCTACCAGGTGCTGAACTGCTACGCCGGCCGCATCGGCCTCATCAATTCGGGCGGCGAAAGCCTGGGCGCCGGCGACCTGGAAGCCGCCGTACGCATGGCCATCATCAACAAGCGCGCCGGGGGGCAGGGCCTCATTTCGGGCCGCAAAGCTTTCCAGCGCCCTTTTGCTGAGGGCGTGGAATTACTGAACGCGATTCAGGATGTATACCTGGACCAACGAATCGCCCTCGCGTAAAAGCGCCATGAGCTGTGGGCCCCGCGCTTCGTTGCAAAATAGGGCGTGACTTATGGCTTATCTTTGACGCCCTGTTTTAACGTACTAAGTGCAAGCCCGAAGCTTGCAACTCCTTCTAAAATATAAGCTGAAAGCCATTGGCTGACAGCGAAAAGATACTAGCAAATGGCCTGGTTCAAGCGCGTAGAAAAGGGCATTGTGACGCCCACCGACCAGAAAAAGGAAACCCCGGACGGCCTCTGGTACAAGTGTCCCGAATGCAAAACCGTGGCCACCATGGCCGAGCACAAACGCCTGCTGTACGTGTGTGCTCACTGCAACCACCACGACCGGATTGACGCCATCGACTATTTCGAATTTCTGTTCGACGAGGGCCAGTTTACGGAAATGGATGCCGACCTGACCTCCGGCGACCCGCTGCATTTTGTGGACACCAAGGCTTACCCGCAGCGCGTGGCGGCCACCGAGCGCAACACCGGCCTGAAAGACGCCGTGCGCACCGCTCACGGCCTGAGTGCCGGCCAGCCGCTGGTGGTGGCGGCCATGGATTTCAAGTTCATCGGCGGCTCGATGGGCTCGGTGGTGGGCGAGAAAATTGCCCGCGCCATTGACTTCGCCCGCCAAAACCGCACGCCGTTCCTGATGATTTCGCGCTCCGGCGGCGCCCGCATGATGGAGGCCGGCTACTCGCTGATGCAAATGGCCAAAACCTCGGCCAAGCTGGCCCTGCTCTCGGAAGCCGGCGTGCCCTACGTGTCGCTGCTGACGGACCCGACCACGGGCGGCGTCACGGCCTCGTTTGCCATGCTGGGCGACTTCAATATTGCCGAGCCGGGCGCGCTCATCGGCTTCGCCGGGCCGCGCGTTATCAAGGAAACCATTGGCAAGGACCTGCCCAAGGGCTTCCAGAGCGCCGAATTCGTGCTGGAGCACGGCTTCCTCGATTTTATCGTGGACCGCCGCGAGCTGAAACAGCGCCTGGCCGACCTGCTGGGCATGCTGCAGCCCGCCGCCGTGGCCACCGCCACGCCGCGCGAGCCGCGCCGTTCTGCCGCAAAAACGTTATAGCAACGGGCTGATGCCGGTTTTTGATTTCGGCACACTTCTTGAAAAGCCCGTTTCCGTTACCGGAGCGGCCTTTTCCCGTATACGCCGGAAATACTTCACCAATTTCTCTTACACATGAACACCTCCAAATCCCTTCTTTCCATCCTGATGGCCTTTGTGCTGCTGTTTAGCTCCTGTGCCACTTCGCAGCAAGCCTCCACTCAGCCCGACCTTTCTAATAATAACGGCACCGGCGTGCGCAAAACCGGCATGAACAAGGCCACCAAAGGCGGCCTGCTGGGCGCGGGCGGCGGCGCGGTGCTGGGCGGCGTAGTGGGCGGCCTGTTGGGCGGCGGCCGGGGCACGGCCATTGGCGCCATTGTGGGTGCGGCCGCGGGCGGTACCACCGGCGTCCTCATCGGCAAAAAGATGGACAAGCAGGCTGCTGACCTGCAGAAAGACATGCAGAACGCCAAAGTGGAGCGCGTGGGCGAAGGCATCAAAATCACCTTCGACTCGGGCATTCTCTTCGACACCAACTCGGCCACGCTGCGGCCCGCTTCGGAATCGGACATCACCAAAATGGCCGCCGTGCTCCAGAAGTACCCCGACACCAACGTGCTGATTGAAGGCCACACCGACAACTCCGGCACCGATGCCATCAACCAGCCGCTCTCGGAGCGCCGGGCCCAGGCCGTGGCCACTTCCACCATCGCCAAGGGGGTGTCGTCGAGCCGCATCACGTCCTCTGGCTACGGCTCGACCCAGCCCGTGGGCGACAACTCGACCGTGGAAGGCAAGCAGGCCAACCGCCGCGTGGAAATTGCCATCTACGCCAACGAGAAGATGAAAAAGGCTGCTGAAGCCGGCCGCTTGTAAGCTGAGCCATGCGCCGGGTGGGCCGGTTTGCCGCAGGGCAATGGCCGAACGCAGTACTGAAAAAAGGCCGCCTCAACGGGCGGCCTTTTTTTGGGCGCGTGCTCGTCCCAAAACCCATTTATAACCAAGGCTGCCAAGCACAACCCTGGCCAATAAGTGCGCGTTAAATGACCGTTGTTATTCTCCAACCTCAATGGATGCTCCTCATGAAAACCTTCAAAATATATTTCCTGCTGCTGTTCTCCTTCCTGTTACTCGCCACCTCGGCCGTGCAGGCACAAACGCCCAAAAAAGGCTGGAGCAATAAGGCCAAAGGCGCGGCCATCGGCGGGGGGGCCGGCGCGGTGACCGGTGCCGTTATCGGTGGGGGCAAAGGTGCCCTGATTGGCGGCGCGGCGGGTGTTATTGGTGGCGGCCTGATTGGGCGCAACAAAGACAAAAAGAAGGACCCGGCCCGGTACAACGCCTACCACAACAAGAAGTAATAGCTGCCAGCACTGTGGTGCTTTGAGCCATGTAAACGGCCCTGCCTGATGGCAGGGCTGTTTTTTTGTGGCTGGGCGTTAAGGGGCTGGGTTTGGCCGGCCGGGAGCTAGTGTTGAGCTGGGCAGTTTGGCAAGGTGGTTGCAAATGGCGTACTTGCCGGCCCGTTGCATCCGCTGCGGCATTTACTGGCTTCTTTTATCCAAACCCCTTTTTAAACATGAAATTTCTTCGTTTCTCTTTCGCATTTCTGCTGGCCCTGCTGCTGTTGGTAAACAATTTTGCCCAGGCCCAAAGCACCACCGTTTCGACGGATAAGCCGAAAGGCATGAGCAAAACCCTCAAAGGCGGCCTCATCGGCGGCTTGGGTGGCGCGGTAGCTGGCGGCGTGGCCGGCCGTCTGATTGGCGGCAAGTCGGGCACTGCCAAAGGTGCCATCATCGGGGCCGTAGTAGGTGGTGCGGGCGGAGCCCTCATCGGCCGCAAAATGGACAAGCAAGCCGCTGAGTTGCGCCGCGACTTGGAAGGCGCCAAAGTAGAGCGCGTGGGTGAAGGCATCAAAATCACCTTCGCGTCGGGCATCCTGTTCGGCACCAACTCGTCGAGCCTGACTCCGGAAGCCGCGGGCAACATCGACCAGCTGGCCACTACGCTGAAAAAATACGCCGATACCAACGTTGTGATTGAAGGCCACACCGACAGCTCCGGCTCGGACGCCATCAACCAGCCGCTCTCGGAGCGTCGGGCTCAGGCCGTGTCGAATGAAATCCAGGGCCAGGGCGTGGATTCCGGCCGCATCACGGCTACGGGCTACGGCTCGACCCAGCCCGTGGGCGATAACGCTACCGCCGCCGGCAAATCTGCCAATCGCCGCGTGGAAGTAGCCATCTTCGCCAATGAGAAGATGCAGAAGGCCGCCAAAAAAGGCCAGCTGTAAGCTATTCGATTCCGTCTTTGGCGGGATAACCAGTTGAAAACCGGCGACCCGTGTGGTCGCCGGTTTTTTTGTGCCCAATGGAATAAAGCTCCGCTTTAGCAACCTTGCCCCGCACCAGCTGGTACAACTGGTCATGCCTGTATCCGCCGCTACCTACGCCTCGCCCGCCGCCGAGAAAGCCTGGGCCGACCACCAGATTCTCGACCATTTCTACGGCCACCTCCCGCCCGAGCCGCGCCGCACGCCCATGCGTGAGCTCATTTCCACGGTCCTCTCGCACCGCACCACCCACGCCGACGAAGAGCTGGCCTACGACCGCATGCTGGAAGCCTTCGGCGACTGGCCCGGCGTGCTGGCCGCACCCGCGAGCGACCTGGCTCACGCCATCCGCACCACGCGCTGGCCCGATACGCAGGCGCCGCGCATTCAGGAAGTCCTGCGCCGCATTCAGGCCGAAACCGGCGGGCCGTTCGACCTGGATTTCCTGGCCGACTGGCCAACGGAAAAAGGCATGGCGTGGTTGACGGATATGCCCGGCATTGGCCTGAAAACGGCCTCGTTGCTGCTGCTCTTCAACTACCATAAGCCGGTATTGCCCGTCGATACGCACGTGCACCGGGTGGCGCAGCGGGTGGGCTTTCTGGGGCCGAAGGTGTCGGTGGAGAAGGCGCACGCCGTGCTGCTGGCCCTGCTGCCCGCCGATGCCGAAACCCTGTTCAACTTCCACAAGCACAACTACTGGCACGGCCAGCAGATTTGCTTTTTCCTGAAGCCGAATTGCCCGCGCTGCCCGCTGAAAGGCTTCTGTAGCTACTACGAGGAGCATTATGGGACTGCTACGCCCGAAGCCCTGGCCGCCATGCCGGACAAGTGGGACGCGGCCGCCTGGGGCAAGCTGCCGCATTAACGCCTTCGGCTTAATGAGGAATGAGGAATGAGGAATTGCCGTCCGGGTAGTTCGTCATTCCTCATTCTACCTTTACGCCATGCGCCTCGTCAAGCACCCCGTCCTCTGCAATTACTACGTCACGTACCGCTGCAATGCGAAGTGCGCGTTTTGCGATATCTGGGAGAAACCCTCGCCCTACATCACGCTGGAGGACGTGGCCAGCAACCTGCGCGACCTCAAGCGCCTGGGCGTGTCGGTGATTGATTTCACCGGGGGCGAGCCGCTATTGCACCGGCAGCTGCCCGAATTCCTGGGCCTGGCGCGGGACATGGGCTTCATCACCACCGTCACGACCAACGGCCTGCTCTACCCCAAAAACGCGGAGAAGCTGCGCGGTAAGGTGGATATGCTGCACTTCTCGCTCGACTCGGCCGACCGCGACACCCACGACCTGGGCCGGGGCGTGGCCTGCTACGATTTCGTGCTCGAAAGCATTCGGGTAGCCAAAGAGCTGGGCGAGCGGCCGGACATCCTCTTCACCGTGTTCCGCAAAAACCTGGCAGATTTGGAGGCCGTGTACCGCGACATCACCCAGCCCAACGGCCTCGTCCTCATCCTCAACCCCGCCTTCGAGTACGGCGACGTGGAAACCGGCGAGCAGCTCACGCCCGAGGAGCTGGACTTCCTCTCCGCCTTTGGCAAGCGCAAGGGCGTGTACCTGAACGAGGCCTTTATCGAGCTGCGGCGCGACGGCGGCAACCACGTAGCCGCGCCCGTGTGCCGGGCCGCCAGCACCACGCTGGTCATCTCGCCCAGCAACGAGCTGGTGCTGCCCTGCTACCACCTCGGCGAGCAGAAATTTCCCATCGATGGCCAGCTGTTCGACCTCTACAACGCGCCCGAAACCCAGCGCCTGGCCGCCCTGGAAGGCCGCCTGCCGGCCTGCGAAGGCTGCACCATCAATTGCTACATGCAGCCCAGCTTCGCCGTGGAAACCAGCAAGTATTTCTGGCAGGCCCTGCCCAGCACGCTCAAGTATAACTGGGAAAAGGGGACGTGGAAACGGCTGATGTGGACGTAGGAACGCGCCACGGCGCGTTCGGTCGTTGAACGAACCCGCCCGACCGGATACGCGCCGAACGCGCCGTGGCGCGTTCCTACGTCCGCACTCAGCCGTAAACCACCTCTTTTCTTCGCCACCATGCCAGCCCTCATCCTCCCCGTTCACGGCATCTCGCCCACCATTCCGGCCGACTGCTTCATCGCCGATAACGCCACCATCATCGGCGATGTGGTGCTGGGAAATAACTGCACCGTCTGGTTCACGGCCGTCATTCGGGGCGATGTCCACCGCATCCGCATCGGCGACGAAACCAATATCCAGGACGGCGCGGTGCTGCATTGCACCTACCAGAAGGCCCCGCTGACCATCGGCAGCCGCGTCAGCATTGGGCACCGGGCGCTGGTGCACGGCTGCACCGTGGAGGATGACGTGCTCATCGGCATGGGCGCCATCGTGCTGGACCACGCCGTGGTGGGCACGGGCTGCATCGTCGCCGCCGGGGCCGTGGTGCTGGAAAATTTTGTGTGCGAGCCCGGCTTTCTGTACGCCGGGGTGCCGGCCAAGAAGATTAAGCCCGTGACCGAGGCCCAGCGAGAAGGCCTGCGCCGCACCGCCGCCAACTATCAGACCTACGCCAGCTGGCTGAAGTAAGGCCAACGCGGAACCCTGATGGAGAGAAGAAGAAGAATTGACAATGTTCCCCTACGGCCGTTTTGGTGCGTTGCAGAATTGGCAATGCTTCCCTACGGCCGTTTCGGTGCGTTGCAGAATTGGCAATGCTTCTATACGGCCGTTTCGGTGCGTTGCAGAATTGAAAGCGGCCAAAAACGGGCGTTTCTGCCCGGTTTTAAATCGAAGCCAGGCGGAAACCCCCGTTTTGGCCGCTTGCAATTCCTGCCTACAACTCGTCGCTCAGCTCGCCGCGCGGGGCTTCGCGCTCGGTGGACGTGGTTACGCGGAGCTGCACCAGCTCCACGGCGCGGCGCGAGCGTTGCAGCACGCGGAATTCGTAGGGGTCGAGCACGGCCACGTCGCCCACTTCCGGAATGCTGCCGTAGATGACGTTGAGCAGGCCGCCCACGGTTTCGTAGTCCTCGCCTTCGGGCAGGGGGAAGGGGAGGTACTCGTTGGCGTCGGAGATGGGCGTGGCGGGGTTCACGCGGTATTCGTCCTCGGACACTTTTTCCACCACGGGCACCTCGTTGTCGTACTCGTCCTGGATTTCGCCCACCAATTCCTCCATGATGTCCTCGATGGTGACAATGCCCGACACGCCGCCGAACTCGTCGCTCACCACGGCCATCACAATGTGCTTGCGCTGAAACTGGCGCAGCAGGCGGTTGATTTTTTTGGTTTCGGGCACGAAGTAGGGCGGGCGCATGATGCGGGCCAGCTCCACGGCCTCGCCGCGCCGGATGATGGGCAGCAGGTCCTTCACGTTGAGCACGCCCACGATGTTGTCGATGTTGCCCTCGTACACCGGCATCCGCGAGAAGCCTTCGGCGAACACCATGTCCAGAATCTCCTCGGCGGGCGCGTTCACGTCCAGGGCCGAAAGCTTGGTGCGGGGCACCATAATCTGCTTCACCATCCGGTCGTTGAACTGGAACACGTTCTCAATCAGCTCGTGCTCCGAGTCCTGAATCTCGCCGCTCTCCTTGCTCTGGTCGATGAGCAGACGCAACTCATCCGACGTGTGCGCCTCCGTGCCGTGCACGTTCTGAATGCCCACCGCGCCCAGCAGCAGGTTGCTGGCTTTCGACAGGAACCACGTCAGCGGCCGGGTCACGTAATAAAATGCGCGTAGCGGCAGCACCAGCGCCAGGCTCACCGCCTCGGGCCGCTGAATGGCCAGCGCCTTCGGGAACAGCTCGCCGAACAGAACGTGGATAAACGTGAGGATAATGAGGCCCACCGTCACGGCAATGGTGTGGGCCGTGGCCGGGGTAATGGGCAGGCCCAGCCGGGGCAGCAGGCCCAGAATCACCTCCGTGAACAGCTCCTCGCCCACGGCACCCAGCAGCAGCGAGGCGATGGTGACGCCCAGCTGCGTGGCCGAAAGGTAGTCGTAGAGCTTGCGCAGCACGCCCATGGCCAGGCCGGCCAGGCGGCTGCCTTCTTTGGCTTTCAGCTCTAGTTGCGAAAGGCGCACCCGAATCAACGAGAATTCGGCGGCCACGAAAAAACCGTTTACTAAGACGAGTAAAACGGTGAATAATAATTTTAAACCCATGTCGGCGGCCCCCGCGACGCGGTCGGTCTGGAGGCCTTTGTTGCTCAAAAGTACGCAGTTTGGCGCAGGTGGTTGGCCCGATGAACTTTCGGCTCATCGGTTTGTCATCTGCACAGCCGTAATTTTAGGGCGAAAATCGCGTGTAAGCAAACGCGGGCCGTGGCGACTACCCTACGCAACCGCAGGTAAATAACCTGCAACGAGGACAGGCCTTCTCCTGTTAGAAGGCAGAAAAACGGAAAACAACAACGCGTGATGTATTTAAAAATGAAGAGTCTCTGGATAGTCAACCTGCTGCTGCTCTGGCTGGGCCTGGCCGTGCCCGCCACAGCCCAGGTTCTGACCCCCACCCACCTAAGCACGGCCCTGAGCCGCCCTACGGCCAAAGTAGGCGACGAAATAGAGTTGGTCATCAACGCCCGCATCGACGACAAATGGCACCTCTACTCCTCCGATTTTAGCGACGAAGTAGGCCCCGTGGTGTTCAGCCTGAAGTTCACGCCCAGCCCGGCGTATGCGCTGGTGGGCAAGCTCCAGTCCATCAAGTCGCACCACGAGCAGGACGATGTATTTAAAGGCGAAGTGGCCTTCTGGGAAAAAAACGGGCAGATGCGCCAGCGCATCAAAATATTACAGCCCGGTCCCCTCACCATCTCGGCCGACGCCGAATACCAGAGCTGCACCACCGTGGACGGCAAGTGCGTGCCCGGCAACGAAACCCTGAAATTCGGCCCGCTGACGGTGGCCGGCACCGCTGCCAAAGCCGTCGGCACGGCACCGCCCGCCACGCCCACCAAAACCGCGGTTGCGGCCGTAGCCCCAGCTGCTACCGCCCCCGCAGCCGCCACGCCACCCCCCGCCGTGGCTCCCACTTCCTCCGATTCGGCCGTTCAGCTTGCGGCGGCCACTGCACCGGCCAAAGCCGAGGCCACCCCGCCCGCTGCCAGTGCCGCCAAAGAAGCCGAAGTGGCTCCCGCGCCGGCCGCAGCCTCTGCGGCCACGGCTGCCGACCCCGTGGGCAAGGCCGGTGGCCTGTGGAGTTTCGCGCTGCTGGCCTTCACCTTCGGGCTGGCCGCACTGGTCACGCCCTGCGTATTCCCGATGGTGCCGATGACCGTTTCGCTCTTCACCAGCGGCTCCGACAGCCGCCAGCGTGGCATCTTCAAAGCGCTGGTGTACGGGGCCAGCATCATTGGTATTTACGTGCTGATGGGCGTGCTGGTGTCGGTGTTGCTGGGCGAAGACGGCCCGAACCTGATTGCCACGCACTGGATACCGAACCTGATTTTCTTCGCGGTATTCGTCGTGTTTGGCCTCTCGTTTCTGGGCTTGTTTGAAATCACGCTGCCGCACCAGCTGGTAAATACCGTGGATACCCAGGCCGATAAAGGCGGCTGGGGGGGGATTTTCTTTATGGCCCTCACGCTGGTGGTCGTATCGTTTTCCTGCACCGCACCCATCGTGGGCAGCATCCTGAGCCTGGCGGCCCGCGGCGAGCGGATTCAGCCCATCGTGGGCATGTTGGGCTTCTCGCTGGCTTTCGCGCTGCCGTTCACGCTGTTTGCCATCTTCCCGTCGTGGCTGAAAAGCCTGCCCCGTTCCGGTGGCTGGCTCAATACCGTGAAAGTAGTGCTCGGTTTCGTGGAACTGATGCTGGCCCTCAAGTTCCTGAGCACCGCCGACCTGGCCTATCACTGGCACCTGCTCAACCGCGATGTATATATCGTGCTCTGGATTGTGCTGTCGGCCTTGCTGGGCTTTTACCTGCTCGGCAAGTTCCGCCTTTCGCACGACTCGCCGCTCGACCACCTCAGCGTGGGCCGTCTAATGATGGCTGTGTTGGCTTTCGCCTTCACCGTGTACCTGGTGCCGGGCCTGTTTGGCGCGCCGCTGCCGCTGCTGGCCGGCTACCTGCCGCCCCAGAGCAAGCACGATTTTTCTTTGGCTACGGCCGAAGGAGGCAGCAGCCCCGCCGCAACCACCAGCGCAGGGGCCTCGCAGGAAGTCGTTCGCTTCGGCGATTTCCTGGAACTGCCCCACAACCTCAACGGCTTTTTCGACCTGGAGCAGGCCAAGCGCGCCGCGCGCCAGCAGCACAAACCCATTTTTATTGACTTCACCGGCCATGCCTGCGTGAACTGCCGCAAGATGGAGGCCACCGTGTGGAGCGACCCGCTGGTGCTGGAAAAATTGCGCAACGACTACGTGGTGGTAGCTCTGTACGTGGACGATAAAACCGAGCTGCCCCAGAATGAGTGGTACACATCAACCCACGACCACCAAGTGAAAACCACTCTCGGCAAGCAGAACGCCGACTTGCAGATAACCCGCTATGGCTTTAATGCCCAGCCTTATTATGTGCTACTCGACCCCGATGATGCAACCAACACGCCCTTGGTTACGCCTATTGCCTACGAGCCCGACGTGGCGCAGTTTAGCGCCTTCCTGCAGGCCGGAGTAAAACAATTTAAAGGCCAGCGGGCACCCATGGCCACGCGCTAGCCAACTAGCTGACGGGACGGACAGTAGCAGTGAAGGATTTCCCCAAACGATTTGAAGCACGAAGAGGCGGCCCCCACCCAGAGGCCGCCTCTTACCAGTGTGAGGAGCGCACCCACCCAGATGCGCGGCCTCGTTTTCCCCTCTTCTCCTCCGTATCCAACCAGGGCAGTAGCGAAAGAAAGTCTCCTTTTATGAAGGCGTTGGCAGGCAATAAGGCTGGAGGTCCAGTACTTTTGTCTGCTTTTCTTTACTACTCCGTTGCCGTGGCCTTCTGCCTTGGATTGCAACAAATGTAAGATGACAAGTTAGACGATGCAAATAATTCCACCGTTTAACTGAAAGTTTACAATAAATTTAATATTACGCCTTAAATTTAACATTGTCTTCAACTCCTTTCTGCAAAAGATGGCTCGAAATTACGAACTTGATGATACCGACCGGAATATCCTGAATTTGCTCATCCAGGATGCGAAAATGCCGTACACCGAAATTGCCCGCAAAGTCAATGTTTCGGGTGGCACAGTGCACGTGCGCATGGCCCGGCTCGAAGAATTAGGCATTGTCCAGGGTGCAACGCTGCGCATTGATTATCAGAAACTTGGCTACGGGGTTAGCGCTTTTCTTGGTATTTATCTTCTGAAAAGTTCGGTGTATACCAGCGTGGTGAACCAACTGCGCGACATTCCGGAGGTGGTGAGCATCCACTTCACCACCGGGGCCTACGGCGTGTTTGCCCGCCTGGTGTGCCGCGATACCCAGCACCTGCGCGACGTGCTCCACGACCGGATTCAGCCCATTGATGGCATTGAACGGACGGAAACGTTGATTTCTCTTGAGGAGGTGGTTAACCGCCCGACGCAGCTGACTTAAAGCTGACGGCGCGAACGAATTAAAAACGTCATGCCGAGCGCAGTCGAAGCATCTCTACCGGTGAAGTAACTAATTACTCTCACGGTAGAGATGCTTCGACTGCGCTCGGCATGACGTTCTTGTTGTTTTGCCTAGCTGGCTGCTGTTGGAGTAGGTGCCTCAGGAGTTGGGGCCGGGGGAGTTGGGGCTGGCGCATTGAGTTGCGCCGTTTGCTGCTGGGCCAGCAGGCCGATGAGGGCTTCGACCAGGCCGCCGCCCGTGCCGGTGCCGCCGCCGTTGGCCTGCACCTCGGGCACGATTTTTACCTGCCGGTCGCCGATAATCTGCATGAGCTGCAGGCCGGTGAACTCGCGGGTGCCAAGGCTTTCGACGCCCACCCGGTAGGCTTCGGCTTTGGCGTTGCCGATGGCGCGGATGGCTTCGGCTTCGCCCAGGCCGCGCAGGCGGGTGGCTTCGGAGTCGGCGATGGCGCGGAGGCGGGTGCTTTCGGCCTCGCCGCCGGCTCGGAGCTTGGCCGCTTCGGCTTCGCCGCGCACTTTCTTCACCTGGGCATTGGCTTGCAGCTCGGCGATGTTTACGCCTTGCTCGCTTTGCACGAGCGAATTCTGAATGTCGGCGATGCTGGTTTCGCGCACCAGCGCCTGGCGCTGAGTCTGGGCAGCCTGCTGCACTTCGTAGGTTTTGCGTTGCTCTTCGGCCAGCTTGCGGTCGGTTTGAGTGGTCATGAGCTGGGCGGGCGGCACAATGTCGCCGATGAGCGTGTCGACGGCCTGCACATTGTACTCGCTCAGCGCGGTGCGGATAAATGTGGCCGCGTCGCGTTGGCGCTCGGCGCGGTTGGTGAGGTAGTCGAGCACGGTGAATTCCTGGCTCGAATTGCGGAAGTAGTTGCCCACGATGGGTTCCAGGACGTGGTCGACGAGGTTTTTCATCGAGCCCACCCGGGAAATGACGCGGGGTGCATCGAGCGCGCCGACGTGGATAATCTGGGCCACGTCGAGATTGAAGGAGAAGCCGTCGCGCGAGCGGACGGTGATGCTGCTCAGGTGGTCGTCGTAGTGGTGCGCCTCGGTGCGCACGGCCCAGTTGAGCACGATGTTGGTGGTGGGCATCAGCTCCACTTTCATGATGTGCGTGTTGAGGGGCTGGCGGCCGGGGTAGAGCGGCGTGGCCCAGATGCCCTTGTGGCCCACTTCGACGAGGTTGCCGTGGGTGAAATCGGCTCCGCTCACATCAATAGCCGGGCGGCCGACGAAAGAAATGACGACGCCAACGTGGCCAATCGGAATCTCGGTCATGGGCACTTGCTCGACGCGGGCAAACCAGGGATTGAGGTTCCAGGAGCCGGAAAGCAGGATTTGCTCCTGCAGGCCCCGGCTGCCGCCGGCGGCGAGGAAAGCCTGCGCATCCTGAAAGTTGTTGTGGTTGGGGATGACGGGGCCGGCAATTTCGCCGGGCGTGATGGGCACGCCGTCGAGGGTGGTGACGATGCCCACCGCATCGGGCGCCACGCGGTAAATGAATAGCTCCTCGGGGTACATGCCCATGGAAGCGGCGGTGCGTTGGGTGATGATGGTGAACAGGGCCGTGTTGATGCGGTAGGTGCCGGCCGTGAGCATGCCGATTTGCCGGCCCTTCTCGCCACCGTTGGTGAGGAAGGCGCGGGCGTCCTGGAAATTATCGCAGGCAATTTCGCGGGCCAGAATGTGGCTGGGCGGGATGGGTTCGCCGCCGTTGGCCACCACGAGGCCGATTTCGCCCTGCGGGATGATGACCACCGGCTCTTTGGTAATTGAATACTGCCAGGGCCAGAGGAAAAAATGCCAGCCGGGCGCCAGCGTGTCGGCCTGGTAGCCGGCTTCGCCTGCGAGGGCTATGAGGCGGCCGGCGGCCAGGTTGCGCCGCGAGAATTTTTTGGCCACCACACCCACCTGCATTTCGCCGATGACGACGAGGCCGAGCAGGGATTTGGCCAGCAGGAGCAAGACCAGCAGGGCAACTATTACCCCGATAACGGTGTAAGCAAGCGAGACAGTAACTTCCAGGAGCATAAAAGCGAATCAGGAAAATGAAGGGTGAGGTAGGTAGCGGAGCGTGAATCGGTGGGCCAAGGCCAGTCATTATAGGGCCCGCCGATAAAATTGGAAAGCCAAAAGGCGGGGAAAGGTAGCGGTTAACCGGAGTATTGCCGGGCAGTGCGGGGCGGCGGCCGGCGTGCCCGGGTTGCCGTAATTTCGCGCCGTGCCCATAACTCCACCTCCGCCCGCCACGCTGCTCATCCAAACCGCTTTCATTGGCGATGTTATTTTGATGACGGCGCTGCTCGAATACCTGCACCAGACCGAGCCGGCCACGCCGGTTGATGTGCTGGTGCGACGCGGCAACGAAGGCCTGCTGGCCGGCCACCCCCACGTGCGCGAAGCGCTAATTTGGGACAAGAAGCACCGCAAATACGCCGCGCTGTGGGACCTGCTGCGCCAGATTCGGGCCCGGAAATATGGCCGCGTGGTGACCTTGCAGCGCTTTGCCAGCACGGGGTTCCTCACGGCCTTCTCCAAAGCCCGGGAGCGGGTGGGCTTCGCCAAAAACCCGTTGAGCCGATTCTTCACGCGGCGTGCGCCGCACGCCATCGGCGATGGCACCCACGAGGTGACACGCAACCTTCGCCTGCTCACGGACGCTGTGCCGACGCCACTGGTGCCGCCCCGGCTCTACCCCTCGGCGGCCGATGAAGCCACGGCGGCCGGCTATGCAGCCGCCGGTCCTTATATATGTCTGGCCCCGACTTCGGTTTGGTTCACCAAACAATACCCGGAGGCGAAGTGGCTGGAGCTGCTGGCGGCCCTGCCCCAGCACCTGCGCGTGTACCTGCTAGGCGGCCCGCCCGATGTGGCAGCCTGCGAGCGCCTGGCCGCCGCCAGCGGCCGGGCAAACGTGACCAGCATTGCCGGCAAAATCGGCCTGCTGGCCTCGGCCGCCCTCATGCGCGGGGCGGTGATGAACTACGTAAACGACTCGGCCCCCATGCACCTGTGCTCGGCGGTGGGTGCGCCGGTGACGGCGGTGTTTTGCAGCACGGTGCCGGCGTTTGGGTTTGGGCCGCTGTCGCCGGTTTCGTTCGTGGTAGAAACTGAGGAGGCGCTGGCGTGCCGGCCCTGTGGGCTGCACGGGCACGGGGCCTGCCCATTGGGGCACTTTCGCTGCGCGTATGGCATTGAGGTGGTACAACTACTGGCATCAGTGAGCAGTGAACTGTGAGCAGTTATCAGAGAGTAGTTATCAATGCTATAGGTTCTTTTTTTATTCACTGTTCACTGTTCACTGATTACAACTCTCTGATAACTGCCAACTGCTCACTGCCAATTGTACCTTTGCACTCTTATGCTTGATTATCACATTCACGAATATCCCAACGGCATCCGCCTCCTGCACAAGCAGGTATTACACACGAAAATTGCGCATTGCGGCTTTTTGCTCGACATTGGCTCGCGCGATGAGGCCCCGCACCAGCAGGGCCTGGCCCATTTCTGGGAACACATGGCCTTCAAAGGCACTGAGAAGCGCAAGAGCTTCCACATCCTCAACCGCCTCGAAACCGTGGGCGGCGAGTTGAATGCCTACACCACCAAGGAAAAAATATGCTTTTACGCGGCCCTGCTCAGCACGCACTTCGAGCGGGCGTTTGAGTTGCTGACGGACCTCACGTTCAACTCCGTGTTTCCCGGCCGCGAGGTGGAGAAGGAGCGGGGCGTGATTCTGGAAGAAATGAGCATGTACCAGGATGCCCCGGAGGACGCCATTATTGATGATTTCGATACGGTTGTGTTTGGCGACCATCCGCTCGGTATCAACATTCTGGGCACCCGCGAGAGCGTGAGCCGCTTCCAGACCGCCGATTTTCATGCCTTTCTGCGGGAGCAGATGCGGACCGACCGGCTGGTGTTCAGCTCCGTCAGCAACCTGCCGTTTGCCGAAGTGAAGCGACTGGCCGACAAATTCCTGGCCCCGTTGCCGGCCCGGCTGGGCCCGCGCACGCGCCGCCCGGTGGGCGGCTACGAGCGCAA
The DNA here is from genome assembly GCF_017921975.2 of Hymenobacter terricola. Taxonomy (GTDB): domain Bacteria; phylum Bacteroidota; class Bacteroidia; order Cytophagales; family Hymenobacteraceae; genus Hymenobacter; species Hymenobacter terricola. Next base: position 29,910 of record NZ_JAGEMO020000041.1, on the reverse strand, counting down.
AACCCAGGTTGAAACCCGGCCCATCACGCAGGCACACTGCCTGCTGGGCGGCCCGGCCTACTCGCTGAACGACCCGCGCCGCATCCCGTTCTTCATGCTGAACAACATTCTCGGCGGGCCCGGCATGAACTCGCGCCTCAACCTGGCGGTGCGCGAGAAATACGGCCTCGTGTACACCATCGACAGCACCTACTCGCCCTACACCGACACCGGCCTGTTCGGCATCTACTTCGGCACCGAGGGCAAGCAGGTGAAGCGCACCCTCGGCCTGGTGCAGAAGGAGCTGAAGCTGCTGCGTGAAAAGCAGCTGACCACGAACCAGCTGCACGTTGCCAAGCACCAGCTCATGGGCCAGCTCGCCATGAGCGAGGAAAGCAACGGCGGCCTGATGCAGCTCCTCGGCAAAAGCACCCTCGACCTGGGCCGCGTGGAGCCGCTGAGCGAGATTTTCGGGAAAATCGAGAAAATCTCATCGGCTGAATTGCTCGAAATGGCCAACGAAATCCTGACCGATGAGCACCTGAGCGTGCTGCAATACGTGCCGGAAGGGAAGTGAGCCAGCCGGTGTTCGGGCATGTGAGCGGCTACCGGCCGGGCGACACGTTCCGTAACCGGCTGGAGCTGGCTTTCAGCGGCGTGCACCGGCCGCACCGCACCGGCGTGTGCGGCACCCGGCAGCTCGGGGCCGAAAGCATTGTGCTGGCTGGCCAGTACGAAGATGATGCGTTCAGCGAAGACGAAATCCGCTACTCCGGCACCGGCGGGCGCGACCCGAAAAACCGGCACCAGGTGACGGACCAAATTGCGGCGGGCACCAATCTGGCCCTACTGAAAAGCCAGGAAACCGGCCATCCCGTCCGCGTGCTTCGCAAAGTGCCGGCCGAAGACGGCGGCTCGGACGTGTACCGCTACGAAGGGCTGTACCACCTGATTGACTCCAGCTACGGGCCGGGCAAAATGGGCTTCAACGTCTTTGTATTTCGGCTGCGGCCAATTCTGTAGCGCGAACTACCAAGTTTGCGCTACGTCCCCCTCCTTCACCATAATGACCGACGACTCCATCCAAACCTACGCCGCGCTGCACACCGCGCCCGAGCCGCCGCTGCTGGCCCAGCTCACCCGCGAAACGCACCTGCAACTGCTAATGCCGCGCATGAGCAGCGGCCACGTTCAGGGGCGGTTTCTGAGTATGCTCAGCCACCTGATGCGGCCCCGGCGGGTGTTGGAAATCGGCACGTTTTGCGGGTATGCTACTTTGTGTTTAGCTGAAGGATTGGCCGGTAACGGGCTGTTGCACACCATCGAAATTGAGCCCGAGCGGGAAGCCCGCATCCGGCGCTACGTGGCGGCGGCCGGCGTGGCCGCGCAGGTGCGGCTGCACATCGGCGCGGCGCTCGACGTTTTGCCGGGCCTGGTCGATGAAGTGTGGGATTTGGTCTTTATTGATGCCGACAAGCGAAATAATGATGCGTATTTCGAAGCAGTTATTGAGCAGGTGCGGCCCGGCGGGCTGCTCATCGTCGACAATGTGCTGTGGGGCGGCAAGGTGCTGCCCACGCACGCGGTGAAAACCGGCGATAAGGACACGCCTTTCGTGCGGGCTTTCAATGACAAAATGGCCCGGGATGCGCGGGTGGAACCGGTTTTTCTGCCTTTGCGCGATGGGCTGCTGCTGTTGCGCAAAAAGTAACTGGCTGCACAATCGTTTGTCAGGCCGGCGAACCTTGAGCGGCCGAATGCCGTCAGACGAGTTACTGTTGCTTTTTCCAGTTCTATGCGGCAATTTTCTTTACTTATTTTCTTCCTGATTGGGCTGGGCACGGCCCGCGCGCAGGCGCCCACCACGGTGAGCGGGCGCGTGACCGACGGCAAGGACCAGTCGCCGCTCATCGGGGCCAACGTGCTGCTGATTCACCTGCCCGACTCGGTGAAAACCGGCACGGCCGTCGATGCCACCGGCAAATTTCAATTCGACAATGTGGCGGCCGGGCGCTACGTCCTCGATGCCTCCTTTGTGGGTTATGCGATGCAGCGCTTACCCGTGAGCGTGGCCGGGCAGCCCGTGCAAGTGGGCACGCTGGCCCTGCAAGCCGGCGGCGTGCAGCTCAAAGGCGTGGTGGTGACGGGCGCCGCCGCCCAGTCGGTGCAGAAAGGCGACACCACCCAATTCAACGCCCGCGCCTTCAAAACCAACCCCGACGCCACCACCGGCGACCTGATAGAGAAGCTGCCCGGCGTGAGCCGCGGCACCGACGGCAAGGTGCAGGCCCAGGGCGAAAACGTGGCCCAGGTGTTGGTCGACGGCAAGCCCTTTTTCGGCAACGACCCCGACGCGGTGCTCAAAAACCTGCCCGCCGAAATGGTGGACAAGATTGAAGTATTCGACCAACGCAGCGAGCAAAGCCGGTTTTCGGGCTTCGATGACGGCAACACGACCAAGACCATCAACATCGTGACGAAGGTGGAATTCCGCAACGGCACCTTTGGGCGGGTGGTGGCCGGCGCGGGCCCGGACCGCTACAAGGCCAGCGGCAACGTGAACAAGTTTAAGGGCGACGAGCGCCTGTCGGTGCTGGCGCAGTCGAACAACGTGAACGAGCAGAACTTCGGCACCGAAGATTTGCTGGGCGTGGTGGGCAATTCGAACCAGGGCGGCGGCCGCGGCGGCCAGCGCGGCGGCGGGGGAGGCCAGGGCGGGGGGGGGAACGGCGGCAACGCCGGCGATTTCCTGGTGAACCAGAGCGGCGGCATCACCAAAACCAACGCCGTGGGCCTGAACTACTCGAACACCTGGAACAAGAAAACGGAAATGTCGGCCAGCTACTTCTTCAACCGGGCCGATAACACCCTGCTGAGCAATACGAACCGCCAGTACGTACTGCCCGCCGGCACCACCTACAATCAAAACGCCACCACCAGCAGCCTCAACACCAACCAGCGCTTCAACATGCGCCTGGAGCACAAGATTGACTCGGCCAACTCCGTCCTGTTCCGGCCGCGCTTCAGCTACCAGCTGAACGACGCCACCAGCAACCTCATCGGCCTGACCAGCCGCAACGACACCGCCCGGAGCCGCATCAACAGCGCCTACGGCTCGAACAACAACGGCCTGAATACCGGCGGCGACCTGCTGCTGCGCCACCGCTTCCCTAAGGCCGGCCGCACGGCCAGCCTCAGCATCGGGGGCACCTACAGCCAGCGCACCAGCAACACCACCCTGCAAACGGTTGACACCGGCTCGGTCCTCAACAACCTCAACCAGGCCAGCGACCTCACCCAGCACGGCGGCAGCGTCAACGCCAACCTGGCCCTCACCGAGGCCCTCACCAAGCAGGATGTGCTGCAAGGCAACTACGCCATCAATTACGCTCCCAACAATTCGAACAAATACACCTACGACCTGACCACCGGCGACACCCGGACGCTGAACCAGGGCCTGAGCAACGTGTTCGAGAACTACTACCTGACGCAGTCGGGCGGCCTCACCTACCGGCACATCACGCCCAAGTACCAGGTGGGGCTAGGGCTGGCCGGGCAGTATTCCGAATTGTACAGCGACGCTCAGTACCCACGCCCCAGCATCGGGCGCTACTACTTCGTGAACGTGCTGCCCAATGCCAACGTCAACGTCCGCTTCACGCGCCAGAAAAACCTGCGGCTGTTCTACCGCACCAACACCAACGCCCCCAGCGTGAGCCAGCTCCAGGCCGTGGTGAACAACTCCAACCCCTTGCAGCTCACCATCGGCAACCCCACGCTGCGGCAGGAGTTTCAGCACTCGCTCAACGTTCGCTACTCGGCCTCGAACCCCGAAGTATCCAGCAACTTCTTCGCGCTGCTCTCGGGCTCCTTCACCCAGAACCCCATTTCGAACCGCACCATCGTGGCCGTTCGGGAGACGACCGTGACGCCCGAGGGCGCGCCCAGCGTGGTGCTGCCCGCCGGCGGCCAGCTCATCCAGCCCACCAACCTGAGCCAGCTCTACACCCTGCGCTCGCTGGTGAGCTACGGCCGGCCCATCAAGCCCATCAAGACCAACGTGAACCTGAGCGCCAACGCTAACTTCACGCAAACGCCGGGCATCGTGAACGGGGGCCTGAACTACGCCCGTGTGCCCTCTTTCGGGGCCGGCCTCACGCTAAGCTCCAACATCAGCACCAACCTGGATTTCACGGCTTCCACCACCTCGAACCAGAACTACGTCATCAACACGCTGCAAACGCGGCTCAATACCAACTACTTTTCGCAGGTTTCGCGCCTGCGCCTGAACTGGATTGTGGGGCCGGGCATCAACCTGGCCACCGACCTGGTGCACCAGGCCTACTCGGGCCTCTCGGCCGGCTACAACCAGCAGTACATCCTCTGGAATGCCAGCTTGGGCAAAAAAATATTTCCCGGCCAGCGCGGCGAAATCAAGGTGTACGCCTTCGATTTGCTGGGCCAGAACCGCTCCATCCAGCGCAACGTGACCGATGCCTACTACGAAGACGTGCAAACCACGATTTTGCAGCGCTATTTCATGCTGATGTTCACCTACAACATCCGCAGCGGCAACGTGATAGCACCCACGCCGGGCGAGGGCGGCGGGCGGGGCGAAGGGCGCGGCTTCGGCCGGCCCGACGGCGGGGGGCGGCCCGATGGCGGCGGCGGTCCACCGCCCGGCGGCGGGGGCAGGCCCGGCGGCGGGCCGCAGTAGAAGGTGAAGGGCCGTAACGCGCCCGCCCCAACCCACTACCGGCTTTCTTCAGCCAATTAACCCGTGCCATCGCCGCGCCGCCAAACCCCAAAAAAGCCCGCCGACCCGGACGGGTGGCGGGCTTTGAGCCGGGTGAGGAGGAGGGCGCTACTCCACCAGCAGGCGCTGCACCGGGCCGGCCCCGCGCAGCAGGTAGCAGCCGGCGGGCAGGCCGAGCAGGTCGAGCGTAGCCTTGGGGCCGGCCGGGGCGGGGTAGTCACTGCCGTGAAGAGGCGGCGCGGCGTTCAGCCTGGCGGACTGTTGGCCTGAATTGCCCAGAAATCAGGTTCTTTGTAGCTTTCGGGTCGAAAGCCGTCGCCCTGGCCGCCTTCTGCCCGCGTTGCTTATGCGAAATCCCGTTGCTTTTCTACTGCTGATAACGGCCCTGGCCGGCCCGCTGGTGGCCCAGCCCATTGCGCCCGCCCGCCCGCACCCCGACGTGCCCGCCGCCATGGACGTGGCCGGCCTGCACCTCGTGCTGAACGAGGAAGCCCAGCGTTTGGTGCAGCAAAAGGCCGACGGCCTGTGCCGCCACCAGCCCTCGTTCCAGGCCCGGGTCGATTTGGCCGATGCCTCGTTTCCCATCATCGACCGCGTGCTGAAGGAAGAGGGCGTGCCGCTCGACTTCCGCTACTTGGCCCTGCAGGAAAGTGCCTTGCAAGGCGATGCGCGCAGCAACCACGAAGCCGTGGGCTACTGGCAGCTCAAGCAGGAAACCGCCACCGGCCTGGGGCTGACCGTGAACGACGCCGTGGATGAGCGCCAGCACCTCACGGCCAGCACCCGCGCCGCCGCCCGCTACCTCACCCGCAGCAACACCAGCCTGCACAACTGGCTCGACGCCCTACTGAGCTACTATACCGGCCTGGGCGGCGTGAAGCCCTACACACTGCCCACCGATTTCGACGCCACCGAAATGGCCATTACCGAGGCCACGTCGCCCTACGTGCTGACGTTTCTGGCCCAGAAAGTGGCCTTCGAGCCGGCCTGTGGCCTGAACCCCAGGCCCGCGCTGCGCCTCCAGGAATTCCCGGCCGTGGCCGGCCGAACCCTCGAAGCCCAGGCCCTCACGCTGCACGCCGACCCGGCCGCCCTGGCCACGCACAACCATTGGCTGCTGGCCGCCGCCGTGCCCGCCGACAAAGCCTACACGCTCATCGTGCCCGTGGGCGACGTGACCCAGGCCGCCGGCATCGTGGCCAACCAGCGCCTGCAAAGCCGCGGCGAACTGCTGAATGCGCCCACCGTAGCCGCCAACACCGCCGAAGTGCGCGTGAATAACCTGCGGGCCCTCATTGCCCTGCCCGGCGAAACCACCGCCGACCTGGCCCGCCGCGCCCACCAGCGCCAGGGCGAATTTCTGCACCATAATGAGCTGACGGGCTTCGATGCAGCCATGGCCGGCCGGCCCTATTACCTGGAAGGCAAGCGCGACGCGGCCGCCGTGGAATACCACGTGCTGCAGCCCGGCGAAACCATTTTCGACGTGGCCCAGAAGTACGGAATGCGCCAAAAGGCCGTCTACAATAAAAACCGCATGGCCCGTGTCGAGGAGTTGCGGCCCGGCCGGGTGCTGTGGCTGCAACATACGCGGCCCCGCGAGGTGGCCATCGAATACCGTGCCCTGCCGGAAGGCGCGGCCCTGGAGCGGCCTACTGTCGCCGTTATTTCCACGGGCAACGACGTGTTGGTGGAGCAGCTGAACGAAGCCGTTTCCGCCCGCCGCACCGAGTCACTGGGAGGTGTTAAGGTCAAGATTAAGGTCAAAGGCGGCACTGCCGAAACCAAGCGCGTGGTGAAGGAGGAGGCCGATGGCTGGGGCGAAGCCCTGGCCACGGCCACGTCGAATGCTACTGTGGCGCCTGCTCCCGCGCCAGCAGCGCCGGTGCCTGCCGTGTCCGCCCCGCCACGGCCCGCCCCAGCCCGCCCGGCGGCCGCCGCTTCCCCCCAAAAGGTGACGTACCTGCCGCCACCCGCCGCGGCCCCGGCCCCCGCGCCCCTCACCGATGAGCTTCGTGAGCCGGATTCGACCGTGGCGGCTCCCGTTGCCAGCCGGCCGGCCGTGGTGGTGTCCAGGCCAGCCCCCGCAACGCCCGCACCCGCGCCGGCTAAACCTGTACCGGCGAAAACAGTGGTTCCGGTTGCCGCTACCCCGGTTGCGGTTGCTCCTAAGCCGGCGGCCCCAGCTGCAGCCGTGGCAGCGGCGGCGCCCAAGCTGGCGGCTCCCACCATTCGCCCCATTCCGGCCGATGCTACCCACCGCGTGGCGGCCCACGAAACGGTGTATTCCGTCGGCCGGCTCTACCAGCTTCCGCCGGCCACGCTGATAGCCATCAACCACCTGGCTCCGCCCTACGGCCTGGTGACGGGCCAGGTGCTGACGCTGAAAGGGCAGGAGCCCGCGCCAGCTGTTGCCGTGGCAAAAGCGGTGCCGGCGCCGGCGCCAGTTCCGGCGAACCATTCAACGGGACAGATTAATCCGGCGCTGCTGTATATGCCTAAAAAAGCAGCTCCGGCCGCTGCTACTGCGGCCGCATCGCAGCCTGCGCCAGCTCCCATGGCAGGAACAGCTACGCAGCACACCGTGGCCAAAGGCGAAACGCTGTACAGCATTGCCCGCCTCTACAAGGTGACGGTTACCGACCTGCAAACGTGGAATAACAAGCCGGATATGTCGGTGAAAATAGGGGAGGTACTGCGGGTACAAAGCAGCGCGAAGTAGCTGCGGCGCTCGAAATTTGCTGAGAAAACGTAGTGCTCAGGGAATCAGGGAGCAGGAAAATGGGGTTTGGCAGGCCCTCGAATCGGGGGTATCTTTACCAGAAGGGTTGAGTTTTGAGGGTTGAATGCTGAGTTGAATCAGCCAAAAACTCAAAACTCAACCCTCAAAACTCAGCCCTCCAAGATGCCCGTTTTCTCGCACCTCCACAGCCACACGCAATACTCGCTGCTCGACGGCCAGGCCAGCATTTCGGCCCTGATGAAGAAGGCGCAGGCCGATGGCATGCCCGCCGTGGCCCTCACCGACCACGGCAATATGTTCGGCGCGTTCAACTTCGTGGCCGAGGCCAACAAGTACAACGTGAAGCCCATCGTGGGCTGTGAGTTTTACCTGGTGGAGGACCGCCACAAAAAAGCCTTCAGCCGCGAGAAAGGCGAGAAGGACGTGCGCCACCACCAGCTGTTGCTGGCCAAGGACCAGGCCGGCTACCACAACCTGAGCAAGCTCTGCTCGATGAGCTTCATCGAGGGCGTGTACTCCAAATTCCCGCGCATCGACAAAGAGCTGCTGGAGAAGTATCACGAGGGCCTGATTGCCACCAGCTGCTGCATCGGGGCCGAGATTCCGCAAACCATCCTCTTCAAAACCGAAGCCGAAGCCGAGGAAAAGCTGAAGTGGTGGCTCGATATGTTCGGCGAGGATTACTACATCGAAATCCAGCGCCACGGCCTGATGAACTTCGACGGCACCGGCAAAAGCCAGGAAGACGTGAACCAGGTGCTGCTGCGCCTGGCCCACAAACACAACGTCAAGGTCATCTGCACCAACGACTCGCACTACGTCAACCAGCAGGACTACGCGGCCCACGACCTGCTGCTGTGTGTGAACACCGGCGAGGAGCACAGCAACCCAATCGGGGATATCCACACCAATTACTACACCCTGATGACCGGCCAGGGCGAGGTGAAATACGACTTGCTCGACAACCTGCGCCGCGACCACAGCCGCGACGAAAAAGCCCAGCGCCAGCTGCGCCGCATCGACGAGGAGCTGCAGAAGCCCAAGCCGCACACCCGCTTCGGCTTCGCCAACGACCAGTTCTTCTTCAAGACCCAGGAGCAGATGAACAAGCTGTTCAGCGACGTGCCGGAGAGCGTGGACAACACCAATGAGATTGTCGACAAAATCACGCCCCCCAAGCTGCAGCGCGACATTCTGCTGCCTAACTTCCCGTTGCCGCCCCAGTTCGCCAACGCCGACGAATTCCTGCGCGACCTGACTTACAAGGGCGCGTTTGAGGGCGCGAAGCCGCGCTACTCCATCCGCACGCCCGAAATTGAGGAGCGGCTCGATTATGAGCTGCGCATCATCCAGACCATGGGTTTTGCGGGCTACTTTCTGATTACGCAGGATTTCATCAACCACGGCCGTTCGGTGGGCGTGGCCGTGGGGCCGGGCCGGGGCTCGGCCGCCGGCTCGGCGGTGGCCTACTGCGTGGGCATCACCAACATCGACCCCATTAAGTACTCGCTGCTTTTCGAGCGATTCCTGAACCCGGAGCGCGTGTCGATGCCCGATATCGACATTGACTTTGACGACGTGAACCGTCAGAAAGTCATTGACTACGTGGTGAATAAGTACGGCAAAACCCAGGTGGCCCAGATTATCACCTTCGGCACGATGGCGGCCAAGTCGGCTATCAAGGACGTGGCGCGGGCCATGGAGCTGCCCCTGCCGCAGACCAACGACCTGACCAAGATGGTGCCCGAAAAGCCCGGTACCACGCTCGCCGGAGCCTTCGCCGAAAACCAGGAGTTGGACATGATTCGGCGCGACGAATCGCCGGACAACCTCAAGGGCCACATCCTGCGCCTCGCCACCCAGCTCGAAGGCTCGGTGCGCAACACCGGTATCCACGCGGCCGGCGTCATCATTGCGCCGGACGACATCACGAAGTACATCCCCGTTTCCACGTCCAAAGACTCGGACCTGCTCATCACGCAGTTCGACGGCAAGGTGATTGAGTCAGCGGGAATGCTGAAGATGGACTTTCTGGGCCTCAAAACCCTGACGGTTATCGTGGATGCCATGAATCTGATTGAGCGGAACCACGGCGTGAAAATCGACATCGACGACATTCCGCTCGACGATGAGAAGACCTACGCGCTCTACCAGCGCGGCGATACCATTGGCACGTTCCAGTTTGAAAGCGAGGGTATGCGCCAGTACCTCAAGGACTTGAAGCCAACTAACATCGAGGATTTGATTGCCATGAACGCCCTGTACCGGCCCGGCCCGATGCAGTTCATTCCAAACTTCATCAACCGCAAGCACGGCCGCGAGGAAGTGGTGTACCCGCACGAGCTGCTGAAACCCATCCTGGAATACAGCCAGGGAATCATGGTGTACCAGGAGCAGATTATGCAGACGGCCCAGATTCTGGCCGGCTATTCCCTCGGTGGCGCCGACTTGCTGCGCCGGGCCATGGGCAAAAAGGACATGAAAAAGATGGCCCTGGAGCGCGAGAAGTTCATCGAAGGCTCCAAAAACCTGCACGGCATCGTGGCCAAAAAAGCCAACGAAGTCTTCGACGTGATGGAGAAATTCGCCGAGTACGGCTTCAACCGCTCGCACTCGGCCGCCTATTCCGTGGTGGCGTATCAAACTGGCTACCTGAAGGCTAACTACCCGGCTGAGTACATGGCCGCCGTGCTCACCAACAACATGGGCGATATTAAGAAGGTGACGTTCTTCATTGAGGAAGCCCGCAAACAGGGCGTGCCCGTGCTCGGGCCCGACGTGAACGAAAGCCTGCTGAAATTCAACGTGAACCAGGAAGGGGCCATTCGCTTCGGCATGGGCGCGGTGAAGGGCGCGGGCGAACTGGCGGTGGAAAGCATGGTGCAGGAGCGCGAAAAAGCCGGCAACTATCAGGACATCTTCGACTTTGCCAAGCGTGTGAACCTGCGCACCGTGAACAAAAAAACCTTCGAAAGCCTAGCCCAGGCCGGTGCGTTCGATGGTTTCGACAAGCACCGCCGCTTGTACCTCGATGCCCCGGCCGGCGACCAGAGCCTCATCGAAAAGGCCATGAAGCTGGGCCAGCAGCACGCCGCCGCCAAAGAAAGCAGCCAGCACAGCCTGTTTGGGGCCAGCGCATTCGGAGCCGTGGCCGCGCCGCTGCCCAAGATGCACGAGATGGAGCCCTGGAGCAAAACCGAGCAGCTGCGCCGCGAGAAGGAAGTGGTGGGTTTCTACCTCTCCGGCCATCCGCTCGATGCCTTCAAGCTGGAGCTGGAGGCCTACTGCACCTGCGGACTGGAAAAGGTGGACGAAATCAAAAACAAGGAAATTGCCGTGGCTGGCCTGATTAACAACGTGTTATTCAAGACCACGAAAACCGGCCAGCCCTTCTGCACCTTCACCCTGGAAGACTACGAAACGAGCATCAACCCGGCCCTGTTCCGCGACGACTACACCAAATTCGCGCCCCTCATCAACCCGCGCAACTACCCCAACGAACAGGTGCCGCCCATGTACGTGCGCCTGAAACAGGAACTGCGCCGCCACACCCAGGACCAGTGGGACCTGCGCATCCTGACCATGGAGCCCCTGGCCGACGTGGCCGAAAAGCGCAGCAAAGGCGTGCGCGTGAAGCTGGACCTGCGCACCGTAACCGGCCCCATGCTCGACCGTCTGCAGGATGCCATCGACCACGCACCGGGCAACAAGCGGCTGGAAATTCAGTTCGTGGAGCCGCACGAGCATTTGGCCGTGGATATGTTCTCGCGCAAGTTTCAGATTGAGCCCAAAACCTTCATCGAGAAGATGCACGAGATGGAAATGGAGGTTTGCACGCTGATTTAGAGAAGCTGGGCATAAGAAAAAAACATCATGCTGAGCGGAGCCAAAGCATCTCGCGTGCAGGAGTAAATTTTTTTATTTGAAGGGTAAAATATATGATTACAAGCAACATACTTCGACTATGCTCGGCATGATGTTCTGCGTATTCGCCGAGAAAATGCAACCTCTGGCCCGGCTCACAACATCGCGCTGAACTTTCCCCGGCCTACTATGTTTAACCATCCAATCTGCTACCTTGCGACCCCGTTGGCCGTACACGCCAGACTATTCTTTAAACCCCAACCCAAATTGAAATGGGACACAAAGCAATTGAGATAACCGACGCCAACTTTGATGAAATCATCAGCGGCGACAAGCCCGTACTGGTCGATTTTTGGGCCGAATGGTGCGGCCCCTGCCGCATGGTAGGCCCCGTGGTAGAGGAGCTGGCCGGCGAATACGAAGGCAAAGTCATCGTGGGCAAAGTTGACGTTGACGCCAACCCCCAGACTTCCATGAAGTTCGGCATCCGTAGCATTCCGACGCTGCTGGTCTTCAAAAACGGTCAAATCGTTGACAAACAAGTAGGCGCCGTGCCCAAGCACGTGCTCGCCCAAAAACTCGAAGCGCAGGTAACGGCTTAAGCTCTCGTTTAAAAGCAACCGGGTTGTCAGTGGCTCGTTGTCAGTCAAACGATTGGGAGCCTGACAACTGGTGACGAATAGCTTAATCGTGGCTGCTAAGTAAAAAAGCCCCTCGCTATGCAAGCGAGGGGCTTTTTTTGTGTGATGCTGGCCGAAATGACTCAGTTGCAAGCAGGCAGCGCTTACGCATGGGCGTGGGCCCGGCGGGCCTTCGCGGCGATTTTTGCTTTGACTTTAAGGTGTTTCTGGTGCTGGTGCAACTGGCGGTCGAGCTTGGCGTGCAAGTTTGCTGCTTTGCTGTCCTCAAAGCCGAGCAACTCGCGCAGGCTGCTGTGGAACTTGGCCGTCTGGGTGCCCGATGAGTGCCTGGTGAGCAGGGCGGCCTTGTTGGCGGTGGCCACCTTCTCGCGGGCCATGGCTTTTCTTGCCCGTGCCGCTTTGCGCTGGGCATCGGCGGGTGAGTCAATGGGGACATGCCGAATAACGGCGGCTTGCACCGATGGCATCAACAGAGCAAGGCTGCCAGCCGTGAACAGGGAGTAGCAGAGTTGTTTCATAACAGTAAGGCTAAAAGTGTGAGGCAAACTATTGGGAATTTGAGCTGTCAGCCAATTCCCTTTGCACTAAAATAATATATAAATTTTAAATTTCATTATAAATTCATAAAAAATCCCTGCATTCGATAAGAATGCAGGGACAATAAACTTAACCCGTAGTAAGAACAGGGGCTCTGGCTTAGCGCACTATACGTGGGCGTGCCTGGCCGTCGTGCTTCTGGCGGTAGATGGCGCGGCTGGCTTGGCTTTCGTCCTTGCGAATGTCGTGGCGCTCGTCGCGGGTCACCACGCCATCGGCTTTGGCGGCCCGCTTGTCCTGGCGGATTTCCGCTTCGCGGCCTTTGAGGCGGGCAGCCTCGGGGCGGGTGAGCTCGCCGGAGGCCACGCCCTGGTGGATGCGGGCGCGCTCGTTGCGCTCACGGGCGTTGATGCCGGGGGTGGCAGTTTGGGCCGAGGCAGTGTGTGAAACGGTGAGGAGCGCGAGGGCAGCGATGAGCGAAAACAGGGATTTTTTCATGGGATAATGGGGAAGTGAGGTGTGGAAATGATGTTGGTTGGAGGCCGCGATTGGACCGGGGTTTAATCTGCGTTTCACGCAAAAGCCCGCCGGCGTTCCAAACCCGAAAAAATAGCTACATTTCCGGTCAACTATGGGGCCCGAAGCCCCGTAGCAGGCCCATATTTTCACCACTAATTCCCACCTTTTATGAAACGCATTGTTGGTTTCCTTGTTTCTTTGAGCCTGCTTGGCAGCTCCGCTGCACTGGCCCAAACACCCACTACCACGCCCGCGGCTTCCACTACGACGATGAGCACCAGCTCGTCGAAAATGAGTACTCACAAAACCCAAACGCCGGCCACAACCACGACCACGAAGTCGAGCACGATGAGCAACCCGGCGGGTATGCACAAGTCGTCGACCATGACGAAGGGTTCGGCCACGATGAGCAAGTCGAGCACCATGAGCACGCCTTCGGGCATGACCAAAACCTCGACCAGCACCAAAATGAAAGCCGATGGCACGCCCGATATGCGCTACTCGGAAAATAAGTCGACCAAAACGACCAAAATGACCGGTCCCATGAAAGCCGACGGCACGCCCGACATGCGTTACAAAACCAACAAAACGAGCGTGAAGAAGACCGAGACCAAGATGTAGGCATTGCGGACTGGTTTCAGAAAACCCTTGCCCCGACGGGCAGGGGTTTTTTTGTGCCCCGGCGGCCGGGCCAGCCTGCCTAACTTGCGCCTCCCATTCCCAACCAACCCTTGCCCATGCGCTACGCCCCGCTTGCCCCCGAACTATTCGTTGAAAACCGCCGCCGCTTCCGTGAGCTGTTGCCGCCGGCTTCGCTGGCCATTTTCCAGTCCAACGACATCATGCCGACCAATGCTGACGGCACCATGGCTTTTCGGCAAAACAACGACCTGTTCTACCTTTCCGGGGTCGACCAGGAGGAAAGCATCCTCGTTATTTTCCCCGATGCGCGGCTGCCGCAGCACCGCGAAATCCTTTTCCTGAAAGAGACCTCCGAGCATATTCTCATCTGGGAAGGCTACAAGCTGACCCGGGACGAGGCCCGCACCAACTCCGGCATCCCGAATGTTATGTGGCTGGAGAGCTTCAAATCGGTGCTGCCCGCGCTGATGAACGAGGCCGAAAACGTGTATTTGAATTCCAATGAGCACATCAGGGCGGTGATTGAGGTGGAAACGCGCGACGCCCGCTTCATCAAAATGCTGCAAAGCCAGTACCCGCTGCACACCTACCGCCGCGCCGCGCCGCTGGTGCATAGCCTGCGCGCCATCAAGAGCGCCGAGGAAATCCGGGTGATGCGCCAGGCCTGCGACATCACGGGCAAGGCGTTTCGGCGGCTGCTGGGCTTTGTGAAGCCGGGCGTGTGGGAGTTCGAGATTGAGGCCGAAATCGTGCACGAGTTCATGCGCAACCGCAGCCGGGGGCCGGCTTACGGCAGCATCGTGGCCAGCGGCAAAAACGCCAACGTGCTCCACTACACCACCAACGACAACCAGTGCCAGGACGGCGACGTGATTCTGCTGGATTTCGGGGCCGAGTACGCCAACTACGCCGCCGACCTCTCACGCTCTATTCCCGTAAATGGCAAGTTCACGCTGCGCCAGCGCCAGGTGTACGACTCGGTGCTGGCCGTGATGGCCTTCGCCAAAACGCGCCTTATCCCGGGCACCGAAATTGAGGCTTACCACAAAGAAGTAGGCGAGTGCATGGAGCAGGAACTCATCAAACTGGACCTGCTAAACGCCTCCGACGTTCAACACCAGGACCCGGCCGCGCCGCTCTACAAGAAATATTTTATGCACGGCACCAGCCACTACCTCGGCCTCGACGTGCACGATGTGGGCTATAAGTACCGCACTTTTGAGGCGGGCATGGTCTACACCGTGGAGCCCGGCATCTACATTCCCGAAGAGGGTCTGGGCATTCGGCTGGAGAACGATATTCTGCTCACGGCCAATGGCAACGAGGATTTGATGGCCAATATTCCCTTGCAGGCCGATGAGATTGAGGACCTGATGGGGCGCTGATTGGCTAATGAAGGCCGACCGCTCAGGTCGGACCGCCTTAGGCGGTCCGACCGGTCGTCGTTGTTTGCAAAAGAGCCGGTTCTATTGCTAGAATCGGCTCTTTTGCAATTGAGCGGTTTAAAATTGAGCGCATCAGCACACCAACCCATTAGCAACTTACTTGCTGGTGGCCTGCACCAGCTGCGGCAGGTACTTGGCCAGGGCCTGCACCTGCGAGCGAGTGAAATTGCCGTCGACGGCCACTAGCACGAACGAATCGGCCACGTCGGGCAGCTTGCCGGTAGCGGCAAACTCGGAGACTTTGTCGCCGGAAGCACGCACGGCTACCTGGTAGTCGTTGCCCAGGGCCGAGCCCGTTGAAATGGGCTCGTACTTATTGCCGGTCAGAATGCCGGTGGCTTCGGCGCGCAGGCCCTCGTTGGCCAGGGCCTTGGCGGCGGCAGTAGTGGGGGCGAAGGTGATGACTTTGGCCGAGCGAATGCCGGTGATGCCGTTGGTGAGGTCGGACCCGCCGAGGAGCTTGGCCGCTTTCACCAGGGCCAGGCGCTGGAGCAAATCGGCCGACCAATCGGTGGTTTTGAACCCTTCGCGGCCTTCGTATTTAGAAAAAAACGATGCCACGGTGCGGGCCGGGCTGCTGGGGCCGCCCGCACGGCAGCCCACCAATAGCATGAACAGGAAGAGAGCGGGGAAGCGGAGTTTGGTTATCATGAAGTAAAGGTGGCAAGAAGATGGGTTTGTAATGACCAATCGACAGAAAAAACCGGTCATGTTAAGCTTGCCAAAGCATCTCGCGTGCCAAGTAATTCACTCGCCCAACCGGAAGAATTATTGTTGCACGCCGGATGTTTCGGCTGCACTCAGCATGGCCGTTTTTTAGTTCTGGCCTTGCTCCGTCGGTATTAAAACACCACCGAATTCAGAAAAAACACTTCCCGGTCTTTGCCGTGCTCGGTGCGCACGCGCTGGTAGCCGGTGGCCACGAAGCGGCTGCCGAACCACGGCAGCAAGTCGGCCTGGGAGGTGTCGCTGGCGTGCTCGGCCCCGCTGGTGGTGTCGCCGGAGCCGGTCTGGATGAGGACTTGCTGGTCGTTGGGGGCCGATTCGGCGCCGCTGATGAGCTTGTAGCGCAGCTTTTCTTCGTCGAGGTAAGCCAGCACGAGGCGGCCATCGGGCAGGGCTTGCAGGCGAATGGCTTCTTCCAGCTCGGAGCGGCGCAGGTTTTCGACCACGAAAATATTGTCCCAGAGCAGAGTGCCGGCGCGGTCGAAGCCACAAACGAGGGCATGGGTGGTCTGGTAGCCGTCAAACACGCGGGAGCTGGCGTAGGGCGAGGTGCCGTACTGGTTGCCCAGGCTATTGACCGGCCCGATGTAGCTGCCGTAGCTGTTGTAGCGGTAGTGCGGGTAGTACACCTCGGCCACCAGCACGTAGCCGCCGTCGGCCTGGGGCAGCAGCTCGTGCAGCAGCAGGCGGTAGTGCCAGCGCAGGGGCGGCACCGAGCGGGCAATGCGGCGGTCGGTGCGCAGCCGCAGGCGGGCCTGGCGGCTGGGCTTGAGGTAATCAAAGAAGTGTTTCAGGTGCAGGAAATCGTAGAACCGTAGCGGAGACTTGGTGCCGGGCGTGGCCGTGGGCCGCAGGTCGGTGGCAAACAGGCCTTGGGCGTAAGTGGGGTCACGCAGCGAATACGTGCCCATCAGCAGGCGGGCCATGGTATCCTGCGGCGGCGTGAGCTGGGCCGTGATGAGGCTGCGGTCGCTCTCGGCCTGCACAAACTCGGAGCTGACGAGCTGGCCGCGGTCGGTGAGTTGCTTGAGCAGGAGGCGCGATTTGCGGCCGTTGGTCTGGCTCAGCACGTACTCGGCACGGCGGGTGGCGGCGTCGGCCACGAAGGTGAGCTGCATGGGCAGCGGCTCGTAGATGGAGGACAGGTACTGCATCTGGCCGGTGGCCACGTCGAGCAGCAGGGCCGTAACGTGCAGCTGGTCGTTGAGCAGCACGGTGGCAAACAGGCGGCCATCCAGGGCCTTCAACTCTACTATTTCCCGGCTCAGGCGCGTTTCGAACTGCTGCGTGCGGGCTTGGGCCAGCCGGCCGTTGTAGGCAGCTACCCAAAGCCGGCCGGGCGTGTTGCGCGATGAAAACAAGGCGTACACCGTGTTGCCTTCGGCGCACATGCGCGTGAAATTGAACTCGTCGGGCACCTCCAGCGGCGTTTCCTGGCGCAGGTGCAGGTCCCGGTCGTATTGTTGAAAAACGAAGGTCGACTTGCTGGAAAGGGGTTTTTCGCGGCCCAGCAGCAGCACCACCGTGCTATCGGCGGGCAGGGCCTGTACGTGCACTTCGCTGTCCGATTGCTCCAGGAGCAGCTCGGTGCGGGCCGTTTGCCTGGGCGCATTGGCCGGCGGGGGAGGAGACGGGGTGGCGTGTTTTTGGGCATGCAGCGCGGGCGAAAGGCCCGGCACGCCAAGAGAAAGCAGTAGAAAAAAGTAGCGGAGTTTCATGCCCTTATGCCTTAACAAGCAGCTGGAAATACCTACTCCAACGAGTGGTTACTACGCGAAAGTTACAACAGAACCCGTCGTTTGTGTGCCGCGCCGAATTGCTTTATTTAACGTCATTAATTTGCGCCCAGGGCCAGTACGGCGTCGAATTCCTCGGGCCGCACGGGCAGCACCGACAGCCGCGACTGGCGTAGCAGGGCCAGCTCGCTCAGGCGCGCATCGGCCTTGAGCTGGGCCAGGCTCACGGGCTGGGAAAGGGGCTGCACGGGGCGTAAGGCCACGGCTACCCAGGGCGAGCCGGCTTCGGCGGTGGCATCGGGGGCGGGCAGGGCGGCCACTTCGGCAATGCCCACCACGGCCTTTTCGCTCACGCTGTGGTAGAACAGCACGAGGTCGCCGGGCTGCATCAGGTTCAGGTTGTTGCGGGCCTGGTAGTTGCGCACGCCGGTCCAGGCGGTGCCGTCTTCCTGCACGAAGGTGGCCCAGGAGTAGGCTTCGGGTTCAGATTTAACGAGCCAGTGTTTCAAGTGGGGGAGGGGGAGAGGTGGGGAAATCGGGAGTAAGCGGGGGGCAAATGCAAACGGCCGGCACAGGCATAGATGCCGGCCGGCCGCTGTTTTGCACACCGCAAAGGAAATAAACCTTGCGGCTACTTTTTCATTATCGTTGCTTACAGCGCAAAGCCCAGGTCGAAGCTCACGATGTTGGCCTTGAGGTCGGCCCGGTTCTCGGCGGTGTAGATGGTGCTGCCCGTCTGCTGGTAGTTGGCGTAGCGCAAGTCCAGCGACTTGAGGCGCATGACGCGCGGCAGGCCCTGCGCGTTTTTGCCCGGCACACGGAAACGGCCGATGCCGTAGACCGGCGAATAGCGCAGGCCCAGGCCCACTTTGTTAGCCGAAAAGGCCGACAAGTCGTAGTCCGACGTGTAGTATTGGTCGTTGACGGAGTGCTGGGCAAAGGGCGCGAAGTACGTGGCCGCCGTCTGGGTATGGTAGCGGTAGAAGGGGTACACCACGAAGAATTGCGACACCTTCACCGGCAGCTCCAGCTCGAAGGTGTGGGCGGTAATGCCAAAATTGTCGTTATAGAAACGGTAGAACCCTCGAATCTGGATTAAGTCGGAAGCGTAGTAGTTCAGGCGCAGGCTGACGGGATACTTGAAGCGCGAGCGGGGCAGGGCTTCGATGCGGGCCGCCCTGGGGAAGCGCGTCGAAAAGTCGCTACCCAGGGTCGGGGCCAGGTTGGGGTCCGGATTGTCCTTGAAGTACACCCGGTGAAACGGCGTGCTCAGCAAGCCATTCTGCGACACCAGCTCGGTGCTGACGGCGGCCTGCAGGCGCTTGGTGAGCACCTGCGAGTAGCTGGCCGTGAAGTTGTAGGTCTGGCGCGTGTCGGTGCCGTAGTTCTTGTCGGCGCGGGCGTTGGGATTGGTTGAGGTATAGGTACTGCGCAGCTCCAGGGGCGTTATCAGCGTCACCTGGTCGAGAAACACCTGCCCGGCCAGGCTCAGCTGGCGGTTGCCGTCCTGCGAAGTTTTGGCAAACGAGCCGGCCACGTTGAAGGAGAGGTAGTCGTATTCTTTCGACACGCCCGCGCCCACGCCCCAGATGGTGCCCTTGGCCTTTTGTTCGCGGCTGTAGCCAAAGTCGCCGTGGAAACGCACGTCGTGCGCCGACGGCGTGCTCAGCGCAAAGTCAATTCTATCGGTCGAAGCCGAGGCGTAAAAGTCGGCCCCGACGTTCACCGTCAGCCGGCTCACCGTGTCGAGCGGCACGTTGACGATGATGGCCGGGGGCACGTCGGTGAGCTGCTGGGTGCCGCGGCCGCCCTCCACCGCGCCGTGGCTGCCGGTTTGCTGGTAGTAGCCGCCGATGATGTCGATGGTCGTTTCGTCGGCCGCGCGGCTCACCGGCACCGAGGGGCTCACCGGCGCGCCGTAGCCGTCGATGCGGTTGGGGTTTTGCGTGGTGCCCGTCTGGGCCAGGGCCGGAGCGGCCCAGGCGCTAAAAGCCAGCAAGGAGAATAATAGCTTTTTCAAGGGAGAAATATTAGCAGCATAGAACGTCATGCAGAGCGTAGCGAAGCATCTCGCTTGCTAACACTAATTGCGAACGTTTTCACGATTGAGTTACTACCACACGCGAGATGCTTCGCTACGCTCTGCATGACGTTCTTGTGGGTTCTATGGTATTGCTCAGTTGCAGCCGCAGCCGCCGCCTACTTTGCCACCGTTGGCCCCGCCGGCCCCTTCGCGGTAGCTCTCGAAGTTGGTTTCGGGCGTTTCCACCGTCTTGCTGGCCAGCTTCATGTCTTCGTCGTTGAGGTACACTTTCTGGTAGGCCTTCACCGAGACGCAGCTGGGCAGGGCCACCACCACCGGCAGCAGCAGCAGGCCCAGCGCCAGCCGGGGGTGCGCAAACAGGGACAGTCTTTTCACGGTCATGAGTACGGTAAGTCGATAAATCAGGGGTGCGCGGCCGGGGTAGCGCCGTGGTAATAATTCAATGTCATGCCCCGCGAGGCCAGCGTGTGGTTGTCGTCGGTTATCAACGTGCAATCAACGCCTTTCAATCGGTTAATAAAATCCAAACCGGCGGTTGGGCCTTTCACGAAGACGACTTCGTCTAATCCATCGGCGAGTTCCACATCGGGGCAGATGATGGTGACCGAGCGCAGACCGATGGACGGGTAGCCGGTGTGCGGGTTGATGATGTGCCCGTACACCTGCCCGCCCACCGTGAAATACTGCTCGTAGTTGCCGGCCGTCACCACGGCCATGTCGGTCACATCAACCCAGGCGGCCACGCTATTGGGGTGGTCGGGGTCGCCGATGGCCACGCGCCAGAGCGAGCCGTCGGCCTGCCGGCCCCAGCAGTAGATGTCGCCCGAGCCATTCATCAGCCCGCCCTTGATGCCCAACTTGTCGAGCACCTCCTTGGCCCGCCGCAGGCCGTAGCCCTGCAGAATGCCCGCCAGGTTGATGCGCATGCCGGTTGAGGGCAGGAAAACCGTGTGTTTAACGGCGTCCATCTGAATTTTCTGCCAGCCGATGCGCCGCACCGACGCCCGAACGGCGGCCGAATCGGGCAGGGCAGGGTGGGCCTGCCGGTCAAAATGATAGAGCTTGTCGGCGCTGGCGAAACTGATGTCGAACGCGCCGTCGCTGAGCTTGGACAGGCGCAGCGTGCGAGTAATCAGGTCAAAGGTTTCGACTGAAACCGCCACCGGCTTCAGGCCCGCCATGCGGTTGATGTGCACTATTTCGGACGTAGAATCCCAAAACGACATCAGGTGGTCGATGCGCCGCACTTCGCCCAGGCCGGCCCGCAGGGCGCGCTGCCCGGCCGAATCGTTCTCGGCCACCACCGTGAAGGTGAAGTGCGAGCCCATCAGGTGCTCGCTGCGGGTGAAGGTGTGGCGTTGGGGCAAAACGGTTTGGGCGCTGCCCGACCATGCCGCAAGCAACATGATGAGCAACGCCCACGCGCCCGGCCCGGATTTCCGATTCATTCGCATAGTGTTAGGAGAAGTCCGAAGGTCCGGCAATTGGTTCGCGCAATTCCCGCCCCAATCCTTAAGATTTCCTAAAGATTGGGCACCACTTTTTTCAGGTAAGCCTCGAAGGCGGCCGGGCCGCCAGCGATGTAGCCGGTTTTGGCCAGCACCTTCCCATCGGGGGCGATGACGACGGCCAGCGGAAAGTCGCCCTCGCGGTTGAGCTGGGCGGCGGCCGCCTCGTTCAGCTTAAGCTGTGCAGCCGTGGGCTGGTTGCGCTTTTGGCGCGGAAAATCGAAGTGGGCCAGTACCAGCTTGTCCTTGGCGTAGGCGGAAAACTCCGGTTTCGAGAAAACCTCCTGTTCGTACATGATGCAGGGCTTGCACCAGTCCGAACCCGAAAAAACGGCCAGAATGGGCCGGTTGGTGGCTTTCGCTTCGGCCTGGGCGGCTCCCAGGTCGGTAATCCAGCCGGTCAGTCCTTCGGCTTTGGGGTCTGCCGGGGCGGGCACTGCTGCGGCCACGGCCTCCTGCGTGGGCGGCAGGGGCGAAAGCACGGCCTGTGGCGCCGAGGCTACGGGCGAAGCAGGCTGCGGGGCACTCGGCATCGGCACGGCGGCTACCACCTTGCTCTTGCTGCCGGTGGCGCCGGCGACATCGGTGGTTTTGGCCTTCACCTTACCGTTTTTGGCCTTAACAGTGGTTTTTTGGGCCAATGCGGAGCCGGCACCAAGCAAAGCCAGCCCAAGAACGAAAGCCCGCACGGGGCCGAAAGAGGTTGCGAATAACATGCTAGTAATCATTAGGGATGAGCAGCCGCGACAACGTTCCGGCGGGCTGGTGAGGTTTACGGCGTAGCCGGGCAGGAGCTGAAATCCGGTCGCTGCCTGCGCGTGCCGGCCGTGATTACAAAACTCCTGCCGTTGTGATGAAAACTGAATGAATGCCAGTAGCAAGCGTCGCCGGTCAGGCGTTGCGCGCCGACCAATGGCCCGTTGCAAACGCTGAGCCGGCTACAGCCGCCGCAGCTTCAGCACCTGCTTTTCCATCGACAGAATTTCCAGGGTATAGTCCGGTTCCTGGCCCTCGGTCAGGTGGATGCGCAGGCGGGTGGGGCCGTCGGCGGTCCAGGTGCCGGGGCGGCCCGCCAGGCCGTCGGTGGGGGCAATATCGAACTGCTCGAAACGGCCGAATGGCTTGATGGCAAAGCCCGTGCGGCCCCGCGAGGGTGGAAATTTGTAGGTGTTGGGCCGGTACACGAGGGAATCGCCGTGGTCTTCTTCCCGCGAGCTGAGCCAGGTGCCTTCGAGCTGTTTCATCGAAGCGGGGGAGGTGGCAACTACGGTAGCGGGCTTGCGCTGCTGGCAGGTGGCGGCCAGCAAGAGCAGCGACAGCGGCAGCAAACGGGTGAAAGCAGGTGGCATGAGCATGGTTTATTGGGGAAAAGTGTGAGGCTGCAAGGTAAGGCCAATCAGGCGGGTACGAGCTGGGCCGGCAATTGGCTGCTTGCCGCTGAACCGCGTAAGCACCCGAATAAGCTACATTCGTTGCCACAAAACCCCTTGCCCCGTGGATAACCGCGCCCTGACCCGCGCCTTCAAGCTGGCCGCCCAGCTGATGGAGCTGCACGACGAAAACCTGTTCAAAATCCGCGCCATCGAAGGCACGGCCAACGCGCTGGATGCGCTCAGCTTTCCGGTAGCGGAAGTGGAGCGCTCCGGCCTGCCCGACCGCACCGGCCTGAGCAAAACCGCCGCCGCCAAGGTGGCTGAGCTGCTCGATACCGGCACGTTTTCGGACCTGAAGCGCCTGCTGGATGTCACGCCGCCCGGCGTGGTCGAAATGCTGGGCATCAAGGGCATCGGCCCCAAAAAAATCCGGGCCCTGTGGCACGAGCTGGGCATCGAAAATATTGAGCAGCTGCGCGAGGCCGCCGAAACTGACCAGGTCAGCAAGCTGAAAGGCTTCGGCAAGAAGACCCAGGAATCCATTCTGGAATCGCTGGAGTTTGCCGGCCAGAGCAAGGGCAAGCTCCTGTATCCGCAGGCCGAAAAGCTGGCCGATGACCTCGCCCAGCACCTGCGCGACACCTTGAAAACCGAGCAAGTAGCCGTGGCTGGCGAAATCCGCCGCCGCCTCGAAACCGTGGAAACCGTGCGCCTCGTGGCCGTCACCACCACGCCCGAAAAAGCCCATAAGCTGCTCAACGGCTTGGCCGGCCTCACCGCCGACCCGCGCCGCTCGGGCCCGTTTGCCTGGCGCGGCACGGCCACCGAATCGGGGGTGCAGGTGGAGGTGCTGCTGGTGGCCCCGGAGGATTTTACCACCGAGCTATTCCTGAATTCGGCCGCCGAAGAGCACCTCAGCGAGCCGCTTGTCACGTCGGGCACCCTGCGCCAGTGGGCCCGGCGCGAAAAATTCCAGCAGGAAGAAGCCCTCTATGAGAAAGCCGGCCTGCAATTCATTGTGCCCGAGCTGCGCGAAGGCCTGGGGGAAATTGCCCTGGCCGCCGAGCAAAAGCTACCGCACTTGCTGGAAGACAAGGACCTGCGCGGCTCCCTGCACAACCACAGCACCTACTCCGACGGCAACCATAGCATCCGCGAGATGGCCACCTGGCTGCGCGACCACGGCTACGAATACCTCGGCCTCTGCGACCACAGCCAGGCCGCCCACTACGCCAACGGCCTGAGCGTGGAGCGCGTGCGCCAGCAGCACCAGGAAATCGACAAGCTGAACGCCGAGCTGGCCCCGTTTCGCATCTTCAAAGGCATCGAAAGCGACATCCTTGGCGACGGCTCGCTCGACTATCCTAATGATGTGCTGGCCAGCTTCGATTTCATCGTGGCCTCCGTGCATTCCAATCTGAAAATGGACGAGGCCCGGGCCACCAACCGCCTGCTGCGCGCCATCGAAAACCCGTATACCACCATGCTGGGCCATCCCACCGGCCGCCTGCTGCTGCGCCGCCAGGGCTACCCCATCGACTACAAAGCCGTCATCGATGCCTGCGCCCAGCACAACGTCGTCATTGAAATCAACGCCAACCCCTGGCGGCTGGACCTGGACTGGCGCTGGGTGCGCTACGCCCTGGACCAGGGCGTGCAGCTCAGCATCAACCCCGACGCCCACCACACCAACGGCTACGAGGACATGCGCTACGGCGTGCTGATGGGCCGGAAAGGCCATCTGACGAAGGAAATGACGTTCAACGCCAAGTCGGTAGACGAGATGGCCGCGTATTTCGAAGCGCGCAAGGCCGCGATAAAACCGCCGCTGGAATACAAGAAGTCGCTGTTCGAGTAGCGTGAAAATCCTCGTTCTCCGTTTTTCTTCCATTGGCGACATCGTGCTGACCACGCCGGTGGTGCGGGCGCTGGCGCAGCAAGTGCCGGGCGCGGAGGTCCATTTCGCCACCAAGCCCGGCTACCGCGGCCTGCTGGAACCCAACCCGCACATCGCCAAAGTGCATTGCCTCACCGGCAGCCTGGGCGAGTTGGTCCAGCAGCTCCAAGCCGAGCGGTTCGACTACGTCATCGACCTGCACAACAACCTGCGGACGCGCATTATCAAGCTGCGGCTGGGCGTGAAATCAAGCAGTTTCGACAAGCTGAACTGGCAGAAGTGGCTGCTGGTCAACTTCAAGATTGACAGGCTGCCGCGCGTTCACATTGTGCAGCGCTACCTGGCCGCCGCCGCGCCGCTGGGCGTGCAGGACGACGGCCAGGGGCTCGACTATTTCATTCCTGCGGGCCAGGAAGTGGCCCTTGCCACGCTGCCTGCGCCATTCCGGAACGGCTACGCGGCCGTGGCCATCGGGGCGCAGCACGCCACCAAGCGCCTGCCGCTGGACAAGCTGGTGGAGCTGTGCCGCAAGCTGGCCCCGCGCCCCATTGTGCTGCTCGGCGGCCCCGAAGATGCGGCCGTGGCCGAAGCCGTGATTGACGCAATGCACCGGGCGGTTGAACCTTCACCCATTGAAAACGGCTGCGGGCGCTACTCGCTGCACCAGTCGGCCTCGCTGCTGCGGCAGGCCGCTTTTGTGGTGAGCCACGATACCGGCCTGATGCACATTGCCGCCGCCTTCAGCAAGCAGATTTTCAGCGTGTGGGGCAACACCGTGCCCGAATTCGGCATGTACCCGTACCGCACCGAATACCAGACGCTGGAAGTAAAGGGCCTCAACTGCCGGCCGTGCTCCAAAATCGGGTTCGATAAGTGCCCGCAAGGCCATTTTAAGTGCATGCGGGACCAGAAGGTGGACCTGAATTGGCCAATTCCCGGCGGTGGTCGTTAACTTCGAATCATAACGCAACCAGCCCCCGCCATGTCTGAACCCTGCCAGCACCTCACCGCCCTCACCAGCCTCAAAACCGCCGCCCAGCACATCTGCCCCGAGTGCGTGGCCCTCGGCGATACCTGGGTGCACCTGCGTGTGTGCCAGGAATGCGGCCATGTCGGCTGCTGCGATGATTCCAAGAACAAGCACGCCACCAAGCACTTCCATGCCACCCGGCACCCCGTAGTCGCCTCCGCCGAGCGCGGCGAGCGCTGGCTCTGGTGTTATGTGGACCAGGAAATGGCGGAGTATTAGCCCGTTTTACTTTTGGCAGGCAACGTAGGCTGCCTGCCAAAAAGTTACTTAATCAGTTTTTGATGGTAAACTATTTGATTTACTTTGACCTGCATTAAGTATAGGCCATGTTGCCAAAAATGCGTGTCCAAGCTCAACCCATTGGGGTTGCTGACCCCTGTCACCGATACTTTACGGCCAAGGGCATCGAAAACCTGCACGTCAATAGGCTCAATCGGCGCTCCTACGGCAAGAGTTAGCACGTTGCTGTCATCCACCGGATTGGGCCATATGCTTGGGGGCTGGGGAAGAATGTTTTCGCTTTTCGTGAGTTGCTGCAAATTATAGCGACGTAAAAACCGCCAAATTTCAACGCTGGCATCGATGTCTTTATTCGTTGCGCCATATAAATCAGGAGCACTCGGCCAAGTATGTGCACCATCAATGATTCGGAAGTGCTCGACGGCGCTGCCATTGCGGCCATTGTTCCACACATAGTGCTCGGCGGTGCAACCATCTGTTGGGTCAATATCAGGCACTGCCGTTCGAATAGGCGTTGACGTGCAACGGTTAAACTGAATCCAATAATTCAGAATAGAATTTATGGAAGCATAATTGCTATCGCCTGCGTAAGGAACGGCGCCATCCGCCGTGCCATGAATTTCCATTATTGGCGTCGGGTGCACTGGCTGACAACCAGCCTGTCGGAGTCTGTTCTGCGCGCCTGCAACTGAAGCAATAGCTGCGATGCGGCCATTGAGTTGGCAGGCCAACTCGTAGCTCATGAAGCCTCCGTTACTCATGCCCGTACTGTAAATACGGTTCGGGTCGATGCTGTAGCGGGTACTGATGGTATCGATAAGTGACGAAATGAATGCCACGTCATCTACCTCACCAGTAGCGGGCGGGTAGAGTGGGCTAAACATCAATGCACCAGCGCTATTTAAAACACCATTTGGATGCACAATGATAAAGTTAGCGGTGTCAGCAATAAAGCGGAAATCACCATAGCGCATTTGGTAGCCATCGTTCGAGCCATAGGCATGGATATTCAGTAGCAAGGGCACACGGGTGCCCGGTCGGTAAGAAGCGGGTACATAAATTATGAAATGGCGAGGTATTCCTCCACTAGTAATTTGCCCTGTAACAATATTCTGGGCATTTACACGGCCGGGTACGGCGAGAAAAACCAGAATTAAAAGGACGCTTTGCCGAAGCCAAATATTCATAATGGGTTTTTGTAACGTTCCTGCCGATGGATGCTATACTGATTTATTGCTTAATAGCTGTCTGTGAAAGGTAGAAACGGATTGCCGTTACCCAATCTTGCTGAACCCGCAGTAGCTGTGCAGCACCTGCGGCAGCTGAATTCCATCCGCCGTCTGGTTGTTTTCCAGCAGCGCGGCCACGATGCGCGGCAGGGCCAGGGCCGAGCCGTTCAGGGTGTGCAGCAATTGGGTTTTGCCGCCGTCGGCGCGGTAGCGGCACTTGAGGCGGTTGGCCTGGTAGGTTTCGAAGTTTGAAGCCGAACTGACCTCCAGCCAGCGGCCCTGGGCGGCGCTCCACACTTCCAAATCATACGTCAGGGCGCTGGTAAAGCCCATGTCGCCGCCGCAGAGGCGCAGCACGCGGTAGGGGAGCTCCAGCTTTTGCAGTAGGTTTTCGATGTGGTCCACCATCGTGTCGAGCGTGGCGTAGCTGCTCTCGGGCTCCGTGATTTGCACGATTTCCACCTTGTCGAACTGGTGCAGGCGGTTGAGGCCGCGCACATCGGCGCCCCAGGAGCCGGCCTCGCGGCGGAAGCAGGGCGTGTGGCCGGCAATGCGCACGGGCAGCTTTTCGAGCGGAATAATCTCATCGCGGTAAATATTGGTCAGCGGCACCTCGGCCGTGGGAATGAGGTAGAGGTCGTCCTTGGCGTCGTGGTACATCTGGCCCTCCTTATCGGGGAGCTGGCCGGTGCCGTAGCCGCTGGCCTCGTTCACCAGAATCGGGGGCTGCATCTCGGTGTAGCCGGCCGCCCGGGCCTCATCAAGGAAAAAGTTGATGAGCGCGCGCTGCAGCCGGGCGCCCTGGCCCTTGTACACGGGGAAGCCCGCGCCGGTAATCTTATTGCCCAGCTCGAAGTCGATGATGTCGTACTTCTTAATCAAGTCCCAGTGCGGCTGGGCCTCGGCCCCCAGCTCAGGCTTGGTGCCGTGTTCGCGCACCACCTCGTTGTCGGCGGCCGAGCGGCCTTCGGGCACGCTGGCGTGGGGCAGGTTGGGCAGCTTATAGAGCAGTTGCTTCTGGGCTTCTTCCACTTGGGCCAGCTCGGCAGAAGACGTTTGGGTGTGTTGCTTCAGCTCGGCGGTGCGGAGCTTGAGGGTTTCGGCCCCGGCTTTGTCGCCGGCTTTCATCAGGCCGCCGATTTGGCGGGCCAGCTCGTTGGCTTCGGCCTGGGCGGCGTCGTGGCTGGTTTGGAGGGAGCGGCGGCGCTGGTCGAGTTCGAGGATGGCGGCCACATCGGCGGGGCCGGTGGCGTAGCGTTTTTTGGCGAGGCCGGCCAGCACAAGGTCGGTCTGGTCGCGAAGAACGGAAAGTTGCAGCATGGGGTGCGAATGGGAGAATGGCGGCAAAGGTCGGAATAAAACTGACCTCACCGCCGGCTCTTTTTCCTGCGCCGGCGGTGCGGGCGCAACTTATTTCTTGCCGCTACGTGTTTAAACCCAAGCTGACCGGCATCCGATTTGGCGGTTTGCCCGTAATGCCCTAACATTGCGGGAGCAACCGGCCGCCGTAGCCGGGTCAGCGGGCCACAGTGCCCGTGTTCGGCCCGTCTTTTGCTGATTTCCCAGCGGCCCATTCTGCACCTAAATTTCTTGTTTATTCATTGCGCGCCGCGTGCTGCTATTATATAGCCCGCGCACCCTGCGAATGCTAATTCGCGGCCTTGCCGCCTCCGTGCCGTAGCTGGCTTTTTGCGCCCTCAGTGGGCCTTTGTGGGCAGCCAGCCCCCTCGCTTCCAGCCGATGTTTCTCCCCTATTCCCTTTATGCACACCATTAACGAGTTGAAGGACCGGCTGCTGTCCGACCTCAAAGAAATTGCCGAACGAATGAACGTGGGTAATTTCAAACGGCTCAGCAAGCAGGATTTGATATATAAAATTCTCGACCAGCAAGCCCTGACTCCGGGGCCGGCCGAGCAAGCCGCCGCTGTTGTGGCGCCCGTAGCCGCCGCTCCGGTTGCCGTGGCAGTTCCTGCCGCGGCTCCGCGCAACACCAAAGCTGCCAGTCGCCGACCCAGCCCCAGCACGGCTGAGCAGCCTTTTTCGGACGTAGCACCGCCTGCGGCCAAGGCGCCCGCCCGCCCGGCGCGCGAACCGCGCCGCGAAACCCCGGTCCTGGTCGTAGCTCCCGTGCCGACGGTCGAAATATTGGACCCCATCGAAGGATTGGCTTTGGTTCCCGCCGGTGATGCCGTCGGAGCGTCCCTGGCCAATGAGCCGACGCCCGAAATTGCCGACGTAACTCCGGCCGCCGAAGCTGCTTCCGCGGCTGCGGATACCGATGCGGAGGCCACAGTCCAATCGCTCAACGGTGCCCGGCCCGAACGCCGGGAGCGCCGCGAACGAGTGGACCGCGCCGGCCGCCCCATCACCGAGCAGCGCGCCGCCGAAATGGCCGCCGAAAAAATCGCCGCCGAAGCGGCCGCCGCCGCCGAAGCCGCCGCTAAATCAGCCGAAACCGGCACCGATACCCGCGAGGGCAGCCGTGACAGCCGCCGTGAGTTTGGCGGCAACGGCTTTGCCGACCGCCGCGAAAACCGAGCCGACCGTTTCGAACGCGACAACCGCGAAGTGCGCGACAACCGCGACCAGCGCCCCGCCCGCGACAGCCAGCCCCGCGAAAACCAGCAAGTCCGCAACGACCAGCCCCGCGAAAACCGGGATGGCCAGCCGCGCGAGCCGCGCAACGACCAGCCCCGCAACGGCCAGGACCGCAACCAGACCCGCGAGGAGCGCTACGCCCAGCGCGACCTGCAACGCCAGCAGCGCGCCCTGAACGCCGATGGCACGCCCCGCACCGACCAGCAACGCGAGCCCCAGCCGCAACGCGAAGCCCAGCGCCCCGCCCGCCAGGACCTGGATTTGGTGGTGCCCGGCGGAGGCACGTTCGAGCTGATGCCCGACGGTGGCTACGGCTTTCTGCGCTCGCCCTACTACAACTACCTGACTTCGCCCGACGACATCTACGTGTCGCCCCAGCAGGTGAAGCAGTTTGCCATGAAG
>NZ_JAGEMO020000040.1 GCF_017921975.2 Hymenobacter terricola | reverse complement strand
CTCGCCCTACTACAACTACCTGACTTCGCCCGACGACATCTACGTGTCGCCCCAGCAGGTGAAGCAGTTTGCCATGAAGCCCGGCGACACGGTGATTTGCACCATTAGGCCGCCGCGCGAAGGCGAAAAATACTTCGCCCTGGTGGGCGTGGACAGCATGAACGGCCGCACCGTGGAGGAAGTCCGCGACCGGGTGCCGTTCAGCCACCTCACCCCGCTTTTTGCCGACCAGCGCATGAAGCTGAGCACGAAATCGAGTCAAATCAGCACCCGCGTGCTGGACCTTTTCGCGCCCATCGGCAAGGGCCAGCGCGGCCTGATTGTGGCCCAGCCCAAAACCGGTAAAACGGTGCTGCTGCAGGAAGTGGCCAACGCCATTTCGGAAAACCACCCCGAGGTTTACCTGATGATTCTGCTCATCGATGAACGGCCGGAAGAAGTAACCGACATGGCCCGCACCGTGAAGGCCGAAGTCCTCAGCTCGACCTTTGACGAAACGGCCGACCGCCACGTAAAAATCGCCGAAATGGCTTTGGACAAGGCCCGTCGTTTGGTCGAATGCGGGCACGACGTGGTGATACTGCTCGATTCCATCACCCGGCTAGCGCGGGCCTATAACACGGTGCAGCCCAGCTCGTCGCGCATCCTCTCGGGTGGTATCGACGCGGGCGCGCTGCAAAAGCCCAAGCGCTTCTTTGGCGCGGCCCGGAACGTGGAAGGCGGCGGCTCACTCACCATCATCGCCACGGCCCTCATCGAAACCGGTTCCAAAATGGACGAGGTTATCTTCGAGGAATTCAAAGGCACCGGCAACATGGAGCTGCAGCTGGACCGCAAGCTGGCTAACAAGCGCGTGTTCCCGGCCATCGATATCCCGGCTTCCGGCACCCGCCGCGAAGACCTGCTGATGAGCAAGGACGAGCTGAGCCGCGTGTGGGTGCTCCGCAAGTTTATGGCCGATATGACTGCTACCGAGGCCATGGAATTCCTGAAGGACCGCATCAAAGGCACCAAGGACAACGAGGAATTCCTCATTTCCATGAACGGCTAAGCTCACCGGCTGGCAACTACCTGCTGACGCATAAAAGAAGGCGACCTTGGTTTAGGGTCGCCTTTTTTGTGTGGATGTGGGAGGTAATGCATTGCCTTCTTCTGCCCAGAGCGTAAGCCGCCGAGTGCTGACGCAGGTGTAAAGCATCGTTTTCAACGCACCAGTGATATGGCAACATGGCCCTGAAATGGCTCGCTACCGAGCCCGGTATTCCGACTAAAAAAGGCCGGAAAAAAGGTAATTCGGACTGATGAGTGCCTTGGAATTATTCAGTTATGTGAAATGCCAAATCCTCAGTTAAGTAAAGAGAAAAGCCCTTTGCATCACTGCATCGGGCTTTTCTTTATATCATAAATAATGATTAATAACCGGATATTTATAAATTGATGCGTATCAATCTGCTAGTATAGTACCCGGCAAACCAAGGGGCTGGTGAATAAATTCATCGGCAGTTCAAAGTTTCGTGAACGCCGGGGACTAATGAGGCAAAGGGCACTCCAAGGGCTATTTTTGCGGTGAATTAATTTGCTGCCAATGCTCCCCGAACCGACCGCTTACCTGCCCGAACTGCTCTACATCCACGACCCGCTGTGTGGCTGGTGCTACGGCATGAGCCCGGCTATCAACCAGGTGCAGCGTGAGTTTGCGGGCCGGGTCGAGGTGTCGGTACTGTGCGGGGGCATGGTGACCGGCGCCGATGCTGGCCCCATTGCAGAAGGCTGGGAATCCCTGGGCCCTTCCCTGGACGAGGTGGAAAAGGTCACGGGCGTGCATTTTGGGGCCGCTTTCAAAGCCCTGGGCGAGGCCGGGAGGTACGTTTACGACTCGGAGCCGCCGAGCCGGGCCATTGCCGCCTTCCGGCACATTACCCAGAACCCGGCCCGCGCCGTTGCCTTTGCTCACGCCGTGCAAACGGCTTTATTCCACGACGGGCACGACTTGAACAACCCGGCTACTTACGAACCTCTGCTGGCACCATTTGGCGTAGATGCCGCCGAGTTCGGGCGCCGTTGGGCGGCGCCCGAAACGGCCCGGGCCACCCAGCAGGAGTTTGCGGCCGTGGCGCGTATCGGTGTGCACGGCTTCCCAATGGCCGTGCTGCGGCTGGGCGAGCAGGGCTACGTGCTGGCCCGTGGCTACCAGCCCTACGAGCAATTGCGCGCAGGGCTGGAGCAGCTGCTACGGGAAGCAGCTAACGCGTAAAAAAGCCTTAACGCAGCCGTACGGTTTGTTTTTTTAGGGGCGACCACACAATCTGGCGGCGGTCTTCTTTGCCCTTCAGGTAGTCGAAGCGAATGGCGTCGGGGCGCTGCTGCAAGTCTTTCCAGGTAGCCTGGTCGAGGTTTTCAACCCCGCCAGGGAATGCTGCTTTGCGGTCGACGGCGGGTGTGTGGAACTGCGAGGGGAGAAAAAACCGGTCGATGCGCCGGAGCACGAATGCCTCGCGCTCGGCGCGGGTGGCGGTGGGCGTTTTCATCTCGTACACGAGGGCGGCTTCGAGGTCGGGCTCAGTCAGCATTTCGCGGAAAATGACTTGCCCGCCGGGGGCTGTGATGGTGAATTCGCCGGTGCCTTCCAGGATAGAGGGGCCCCGAAATACCAGCCGGAAAGTGTCGGCCGGGCCTTTGGAGTGGCTGAAATTGTGCTGCTGCCGCGCCACGCGCAGCGTATCGCTGGTCGCGGATACGGCTTTGGTGTGCGCCGTATCGGGCGGGGGCAGGGCGGTGGTATCCCGGGCAGGGCGGTCGGCCACGCGGGAAACGGTGCCTTCGTTAACTATCGAAGGCGTAGAATTACAGGCTGCCAGTAAAGGCAACAATGCGAGCCAATGGAGACGCATAATGAATAAGGGTTTGCAGGAGATTGAGCCAGTAATACGCGCTACTGATGCGTGGCGGCCCGAAAGTTACTGCTGCCCGCCCATTGCGCACACCCTAGCGCCACAGCAGCATGGCGATGAACGCCGCGCTCAGGCACAGCGACGACACTTGGTTCATGCGCATGGTGTGCTCAAAGTCGGCCGCGGCCTCGTCGTGCCACACCAGCCAGGCCCAGCGGCTGAACAAGGCCACTACCGGCCCCGTGGCCACCAGAAACAGCAGCAGCGGCCGAATTTCCTGCCGCAGCCAGTAGGCCAGTCCCAGCGCGGCCGCTCCCGCCAGCAGGCCAATGGCCGCGAAGATGAACGTGCCCCGAACGCCCAGCCGCAGGCTCAGGGTGCGGTCGCCGCGCCGGGCATCTTCCTCGTGCTGATAGACTTGCGTGAGCGGATAGGAACCGCACAAAAACAACGTGCTGACCAGGGCCAGCAGCAGGTTGGTTTTCTCAAAAAGCTGGGCCGCAGTAGCCCCTACGCCCAACTGCGTCATCAATAAGGTGAAAGCACCCTGAAAAATGACGACGACCAGCGTGCTCAGCAGTGGGTATTTTTTGAGGCGGATGCCTTCGTAGCTGTAGGCTTTTGAAATGAGCAGATACACGACCACCAGCCCGGCAAACACCCACGACAACAGCGCCGCACCCACCACCGCCAGCGCATCGAACAGCCACACCAGGTGCAGCAGTTCGGGCGTCACTTTGGGCGGGGCCTTCAGGCCGCCGATGCTGCCTTCGTCTTTGTCGTAATAAGAATTGTACCCGTTAGAGGCTGGGTAGGCCAACAGGTGCAGCACGATGAACACGCCCACTGCCCGCCACCCGCTCCAAGGTCCGCGCAACGCACTCAGCCCAAACCAGAACACCGGCATGAGGTAAATGGAAAACGGAATGCGCAGCAGCAGCAGCGCTTTTTTGTAGTCAGTGAGCAATTATCAGTGAGCCGTTAGCAAGTGGAGGCGTTGCGCAAAGGTGAGCAAAAGCGGCAAATAGAACAGTGGGCTGCTCACTGCTCATTGTTCACTGCCAACTGCTTTTCAATGGGCCAACCGATGAGATAGGTGACTTCGGGCCCCCACCAGTGGCGTTTTTTGCCCGCTTGCCAGGCAAAATGGCCCGTGGGGTCGGCGGCGTGGGCCAGGGCCAGCAACTCGGCGGGCGGGTACATGCGCAGGATGGACACGGTGCCGTCCCAGATAGTGCACAGCGGAATAATCGGAATCAAATAGGTGAACACCAGCCGGCTGAGCCGGAACGGCCGATACAGCGGCGTGAGCAGCAGCTGGGCCAGCGGGTTCAGCGTCCAGACCAACAGCAGCTCCGCCCAGTGCTTGCCCGCGCCCTCAAACACGCCGATGCCTGTGCCGGCCTGCACGGCGTCGCGCAGCAGGGCCGTGCAGGCATCGGGCGGGAAGTGGTGAAAAGCCGAAAAAATGGTGCGGAACCCGGCCAGGTGCGTTGGCACGGCCAGGGCATTCACCGAAGCGGGCTCGTAGCCGATGGCGCCGTGGGTGCGCCGGGCAATATCGGCCCAGGCGGTGGGCTGGGGGTAAAGGTCGGTGAGGGTGATGGTGGCATCGGGCTGGGCGTGGGTGCGCAGAGCGGCCAGCACGGTTTCGGTGCCGCCGCCCGCGCCCGCGCCCAATTCCAGTACGCGGGTTTGGCCGGTGCGGGCGAGGCCTTCGGCCAGCAGCGGCACGATGGGCCGGTAAATGCCCAGCGCCGAAATCATGAACCGCAAATAGTCCATCATCCCGGCCCGGATGACGGCCGGGAACCACGGCAAATCTTCAAACTCAAACAACCGAAGGCGGAGGCGCATGGCCCAAGGATACGCACAAACGGCATCGGCCGTCGATTTTTCCGGCAGAAGCCTGGCCGCTTAGTGCGCCAGCGTCTGCCGTATCGACCGGTTCCACCACATGTTGGCGAGGGCGGCGGCGGGTTTGAAGGCAACAGGCTTGGCCGCCGCCTGGGACCGATATAGCCAGGCCATCGCCAGCAGCGCCGCGCCCAGGTAGGGCCGCGAAAAGGAAAATAGGCTGTTGAGCGAACCGATGGGCAACCATTTCAGCAGCAAAAAATTGCCCAGGGCGAACACCAGCAGCCCCCCCGCAACGGCCACCACCCGGCACCGCCACCCGGTGCACACGCGCCGCGACAATATGAAGAAAGGAAAGGCCAGGGGAACGAAAGCCAGCGAAATCAGGGCCGCCATCAAGCCAATGATGAGGGGCACGGCGAAGTCCTCTGGGCTGTACGTACAGCACGGCTGCCGAAACAATCGCCGCTAGTAGACAGCCCCAGCCGCCTATCGCCATTATGCTTAATAGGTCAAATGTATTGGGCCCTAGTATTGTATAAGTAGTTGCATAAATGATGATTAGAAAAAAAAGGTTATGAATATTCCTGTCTGCATGAGGCGATACCAGTAGTCAGGGACGCGTAGCAGGTATGAGAAAGCGAAGTAAGCCATGGGAATGGCGAGCACCGATGCAGCGGCGGCAATAACGAGTATTATGGCCACGATGACGGCCGTGTCAGTGGACGACCGCGTGCTGTTGATGCCCTTCGAAGATTTTATCCATTGAAAAAGAAAATAATAGTGCAGTAGCAAATGTATCAACTCTTTTCTTCAACTTTGCATCACAAAGCACTTCGATACTTATGAAGCCCGCCGCATCTCCCGACCCGATTACCCAACTCACCGAAATCCGCGCCATCATGGAGCGCAGCTCGCGCTTTTTGTCGCTGTCGGGCCTGAGTGGGGTAGGGGCGGGCGTGGTGGCGCTGGCGGGCGTAGCGGTCGGCCATTTCTACCTGCAAAGCCACTACTCCGACGGCTACCTGCAACTCATGCAGGGCACGGCGCAGGAGCGGCGGGCGGCCCTGCCGTTTCTGCTGCTACTGGCGGGCGTGATGATTGGCCTGGCGCTGCTGGTGGCGTTTTATTTCACCCACCGCCGCACGCACAACGACGGTAAAAAATTATGGAGCGCCCCCGGCCGGCGGCTGGCCGTGGCGCTGGCGGTGCCGCTGGTAGCGGGCGGCCTGTTTTGCCTGCGCCTGTACCTGGGCGGCGATGCGGCCATGGTGGTGCCGGGCCTGTTGCTGTTCTACGGCCTGGCGCTGCTCAACGCCAGCAAGTACACCCTGGACGAAATCCGCTGGCTGGGCCTGACCCAGATTGGCCTGGGGCTGGTGGCCGTGCTGCATCCTGGCTGGGGCTTGCTTTACTTCGCGCTCGGCTTTGGCCTGGGCCACATCGGCTACGGGCTGCTGATGTACAACCGCTACGAGCGGCCGGGCGCGGCCGGCACGTCGGCCAAACCCGCAGTGTCCCCGTGAAGCACCTCATCCATACCCTCAACAAGGCCTTCGACCACCGCGTGCGGCTCGGGGTCATGGCCGTGCTGATGGCCAACGAATCGGTGAGCTTCAACGATTTAAAAGAAGTACTCGACCTGACCGATGGCAACCTCGCCAGCCATGTGGCCGCTCTGGAAAAAGCCGAATACGTACTGGTAAGCAAGCAATTTGTGGGCAAGAAGCCCAACACCACCTATACGGCCACCGCCGCCGGCAAGGTCGCGTTTCAGCAGCACCTCGCCACGTTGGAAAAGCTGCTGCGGCCCTGATTTTTTTGGAATAGAGCATTTGCTGCGTTCTTTTTTTGCCTTTATACTTTGTGTTTCAAAGTTCTTTAAAATGCACGTTAAACTCATTTTGCCGGCCCTTACCGAAGCCACCAGCCCGTACTGGCGGCCGATTAAGTATTCACTGTTCCCGCCGCTGGGGCTGGCCACGCTGGCGGCCTACCTGCCGGCTGACTGGGAGGCCGACCTGCAGGACGAGCACGTCGAAGCCCTGCGGCTGGACGACCAGCCCGACCTGGTCATCATTCAGGTCTACATCACCAACGCCTACCGCGCCTACGCCCTGGCCGACCACTACCGGGCCCGTGGCGCCTACGTGTGCCTGGGCGGCCTGCACGTCACGAGCCTGCCCGACGAGGCCGCGCCGCACGCCGACAGCATCTTTCTGGGGCCGGGCGAGGAGACGTTCCCTGGGTTTCTGGCCGACTGGCGGGCGGGCCGGGCGCGGCCGCGCTACGTGTCGGGGCCGGGGCGCACGCTGGCCGGCATTCCGCCCATCCGGCGCGAGCTGATTAAGCGCGAGCGCTACCTCGTGCCCAACTCCATTGTGGTGACGCGGGGCTGCCCGCACCACTGCGATTTCTGCTACAAAGATGCCTTTTTTCAGGGCGGCAAGTCTTTCTACACCCAAACCGTGGACGAGGCCCTGGCCGAAATCAATCGGCTACCGGGCCGCCACCTGTATTTTCTTGACGACCATTTGCTGGGCCACACCCGCTTTGCGGCCGAACTGTTTGCGGGCATGCGCGGCATGGGGCGGCTGTTTCAGGGCGCGGCCACCGTCGACAGCATCCTACGGGATAATGGCTTGCTGGAAAAAGCTGCCCAGGCGGGCCTGCGGAGCCTGTTTGTGGGGTTTGAAACGCTGAGCCCGGTCAACCTGAAAGCCAGCAACAAGCCCCAAAACCTGGGCCGTGACTACGCGGCTGCCATCCGCCGGCTCCACGACTTAGGCATTATGGTGAACGGCAGCTTCGTGTTCGGGCTCGACGACGACCGGCCCGACGTGTTTCGGCGCACCGTGGACTGGGCCGTGGGCCAAGGCATTACCACGGCCACGTTCCACATTGCCACGCCCTACCCCGGCACAGCCCTGTTCCAGCGCATGGAGGCCGAAAACCGCCTGCTGCACCGCCGCTGGAACGAGTACGACACCCGCACCGTGGTGTGCCGGCCCGGCCCGCACCTCACCGCCCGCCAGCTTAAGGATGGCTACGACCAGGCCTACCGCGATTTTTACTCCTGGGCCAACATCACCAAAGCCAGCCTGGTGCACGACACGTTGCGGCACCAACTCAAGCATTTCGCCTACGCCGGCGGGTGGAAAAAATTTGAGCCGCTCTGGAATTTCGTCATCAAATCGCGCCACCTCGACTCGATGCGCCCGCTGCTCGAAGCCATTCTGAGCAAGGTGCGGGGCACTTCGGCCCCGGCCAATTCACCTTCGGCACCGACCCGGGCCCCCGCCAGCGACGATAGTTTCCTGCCGTTACCCGTGCTCACGCGCTAACCAGCGTCACCGCTTCCCGGCCGCTCAAAAACCCATCAATCATCCAACATATTTTTCAATGAACCCCGTCATTCCCTTGTCCGACGATGCGGACGCCGCGCCGTTCTCAGCCACTAATGCTGCGGCGGTTACCCCGCTTTCCACGGCTCAAAAAATACTCCTGCCGTTGGGCATGGTGCTATTCGATTGGCTTTTCTGGCGTGAAAAAGGCGGCGTAAACATGCTGGTGTTCAGTATTTTTGTGGTAGTAGCGCAGCTGGTGGTGCTGCCGCGCCATGCGGCCGTGCGCCGCTCCGGCTATTTTTGGCTGATGGTGGCCGGTAGCCTGTTTGGCGGGGCAATGATGGCCGTGTATGGCTCCGGCGCAGCGGCGCTGGCCTGCGTGGGCTCGGTGCTGATGCTGCTGGGCTACGTGAACCAGCCTCACCTGAAGCTGGTGCTGTACGCGCTGCTGACGGCGGTGGGCAGCGTGATGCAGGCCGGCCTGCGGGCGGTGCGGAGCATTCGGCCGCCGCGCCACACCGGCGTGGGCGTGCGCCGGGGCTGGTTCTACGGGCGCCTGCTGCTGGTGCCGCTGGGCATTCTGGGGGCGTTCCACCTGCTGTTTGCGGTGGCCAACCCGCGCTACGATGCCCTGAGCGGCCGGGCGCTGGCGGTGCTGGGCGACTGGCTGGCGCGGCTGCTGCCGGACATTTCCTTCGCACACCTCCTGTTTTTCACGCTGGGTTTTCTGGTTACGGCCGGGGTGGTGGTGGCGGTGCCCGTGCATTATTTTGCCGACCACGAATCGCATTTTGGCGAGTTCATCCGGCGGCAGCGGGATGGAGTGGCCTCATTTGGCGTGCGCCGGCCCGATTTCCGCTGGAAAACCGTGCGAGCGCTCGATTTGCGCAAGGAGTTTATCGCCGCCGTGGCCGTGTTCGGGCTGGTGAATGGGCTGCTGCTGCTCGTGAATGCCATCGACATCAATTGGTTGTGGTTTGGCTTCGTGCCGGCGCTAGGGTTCGACCTGACCCAGTTTGTGCACGAAGGCACCTATGTGCTCATCTTCAGTATTTTGCTGGCGATGGGCATCGTGCTGTGGTTCTTCCGCCGCAACCTGAATTTTTACGCGCCCGGCCTGCCCGTGCTGCGCTGGGGCGCCACGGTGTGGGTGCTGCAAAACGCCGTGCTGGCCACCTCGGTGGGATTGCGCAACTACTATTACATCCTGCACTGCGGCCTGGCCTACAAACGCATAGGTGTGTATTTCTTCCTGCTGCTCACGTTTTTTGGCCTGGCCACGGTGCTGCTCAAAATATGGCAGCGGCGCTCGGCCTACAGCCTCATCCGCCTCAATTCGCTGGCTGTCTATGCCGTAATGCTCCTGCTGGCGGCTGGCAATTGGGAGGTCTGGATTGCGGAGTATAACCTTCAGCCGCGCTTCGCCAGCATCGACATCGGTTTCCTGCTCAACATGCCTGACCGGGTTCTGCCCACGCTGGTGGCCCGCCGCGCCGTGCTCAACCGCACCGCGCAGCTCACCGTGGAGGCCGAATACGGCGGCGGCCAGCGCATCGACGCTGCCGAGGCCCAGCATCGCCTCGACGTTGCCCTGGGGGCTTTCAAAGCCCGCAACGCAGCTTATACCGATTGGCAGGGCCGCACCTGGGCCGATTGGCAAACGCAGCAGGCACTGCGCTAGCCGCTGAAGCTTTCGTGCGCCTCAACGGGCCCGCATTAGCCCATCCCCTTATCAGTACCTCGAAAAACCATCCCATGACTTCCCTTCCTCCCTTTTTCCTCACATTTCTCGGCGTCCTGTTCTGCTTCGGCGACGTGGCCGCGCTGGGCTTTTTGCTCACCTGGCAGGAGCGGGCCGCCACGCCCTCCCTGCGGTGGCGCCGGCTGGTGCGCGGGGTGCTGCCGGCCACGGTGGTCTTGCTGGGCCTATTGCTGCTGGCCCTCACCCAACTCATGCTGCTATGGGCGCGGCAGTAATCGGCACCAATAGCGTGGCAAAGCTGAAACCAGTCCGGATTGGGGACCACCCGTGTTGTCCAACGCCCAATCGTTTTTGATAGAAAAAATAGGCTCTTGGGGAGAAATTGATTCTGCGCATTTGCAGGCTTTATTTATGCATTCATCATATTATCAATGCATAACATGCGAAAGCGGGGTGGGGGCGACGAATCGAAATAATGACTAATCCAAGTTTATTGGTTAGTTTGGCAGCCCGTTGGGCTTCCCAGAGTGAGAAAGGCCCGTGACGGTTCCACACTTGTTTTCTTTTTATGGCCCGAACGCTGCTCCTCATTGTGCTTGCCATCGCGCTGTTGCTGGAACTGGCGCTCACGGGTGGGGCCTTTTTCGCGCCGGCGCTCACCCTCACGCAGTTTGGCGTAAAATACGGGCCGGATACTACGTTCCTGGCTTACATTGTGGGGTGGCTGCTGCTGTTTGTGTCATTGGTGACGGCCGTGGCCGTGGGGCAGGTGTGGCAGCGCCGGCCCAGCTACGCTACCTGGTGCTACCTCTTGGGCCTGTGGTGGATAGGCATTGGCATCGGAATTTATTATGCCTTTGGCAAGCCCGACAATTTGTTGCTGGATTCCGTAAAAGGATTATTTATTGTGGTGCTTACCTGGCGTTGCCAGGCTACTCGCATGATGACGCGCCGGTACTAGCGGTTAATCAGTATATTGGCGGTACTTTGGCTCCTTAGTTCCCGTCCGCGCTATGCCCACTTCTCACCTTCACCCGCAGTCAGTTGTTCCAAAACTCTCGCGCCTGGGCCGTGGGCTGGCTGGGGCGCAGGTGCTCAAGGAAACGATGAGCATTGTCTTTTTGGGCTTGCCGCTGGTGAAAGAGGAGCCGTTGGTGCTGCTCTCGGCGCTGCCGGGCGTGATTCTTTATCTGCTGCACTGGCAACTGGTGCTGGGCCGGGCCGGGCGCATTTTTGCCGCCATGGTGTGGGCCTTCACCCTGGTTGATGAGCTGTGGGGCTTGTTTCTGTTCAAAGAGCTGGAATCGCCCACGCGGGGCCAAATCCGCATGCTGCACTGGAGCTATTTCCTGGGCCTGGGTATTATCCTGCTGGCCTTGGGCGAGTTGGGCTGGCGCTGGCAGCGCCATCGGGCCAAAGCGCGCCGCAATGTGCACCACCACGCCTTGCTCTCGGCCCGCTCGCGCCGCTAGCGGCGGGCGGCCATTCGGGCCGCAATTTTGCCGCCGGGCGGTTTCGCCTGACCTTTTGGGGCGGGGGGCTGGTATATTTGCCCCTCTTCGTGACGGAGCAGTACCTCCGTTTCCCACCCGCTGCCCTGCATGGCTGACCTCAAACCGCCACTTTCTGCCTCTTCTTCGGGCTCAAAACCAAAGGCAACACGCCGACGCTGGCCGTTGCGGCTGGCCAGCTGGGCCTGGGTCCTGTTTGGTCTCGTGGTTATTTTGTTTCTGGTGTACCCGTTTCTGGTGAGCACCAATTTCATGTTCCTCTTTGGCAAGTCGCCCAGCCTGTCGGACCTGGAGAACCCCAAAGTCGAGCAGGCCTCGGAGCTATACACTTCCGACGGGGTATTAATTGGTAAGTATTTCCGGGAAAACCGCTCGCCGGTGCCACTCAGCAAGATGTCGTCCTTGCTGATTAAAGCGCTGATTGCCACCGAAGACGTGCGCTACTACGAGCATTCGGGCATCGACCTGACGGCCGTGCTCGGCGGCTTCTATGCTTCGTTGCGCGGCGAGAAGCGCGGCGGCTCCACCATCAGCCAGCAGCTGGCCAAAAACCTCTACAAAATCCGGCGCCAGCAAAGCCGGGGCGGGCTGGGATACATCCCAGTGGTGAGCACCATTGTGGCCAAAACCAAGGAATGGCTGACCGCCGTGGAGCTGGAAAAACGCTACACGAAGGAGGAAATTCTGCGGATGTACCTCAATACCGTGGAGTACGGCTCCAGCGCATTTGGCATCAAAGTCGCGGCCAAAACCTTCTTCAATACCTCGCCCGACAGCCTCCGGCCCGAGCAGGCGGCCATGCTGGTGGGCGTGCTCAACAACCCCACGGCCTACAACCCGCGCTTCCACCCGGCCGCCGCCCTGCGCCGCCGCAACGTGGTGCTCGACCGCATGGCCCAGGCCAATGTGCTGCCCGCTGCCGAAATAAAGGCCCTCAAAGCCACGCCGATTGTGCTCGATTACCACGTTGAGCGGCACATCGACGGGCCGGATACCTACTTCCGCAGCGCCATCAGCCAGTTTGTGGACGCGTGGTGCGACAGCACGGGCCACGACATGTACCGCGATGGCCTGAAAATCTACCTTACCATCGATTCGCGCATGCAGGCCCACGCCGAGGAGGCCCTGCACGAGCGCATGAAAGCCTTGCAGCGTCAGTTCGACAGCTTCTGGAAGAACAAGGGCAAGGACCCGTGGGTGGACGACCACGGCGACGAGATTCCCGACTTCATCGAAACCCAGATGAAGCGCACCGAGAGCTACAAAACCCTCGCCAACCACTACCGAAACCAGCCCCAGCGCCTCGATTCGGCCCTGCACGCCAAACGGCCGATGAAGGTATTCACCTGGAAGCACGACGACAACGACACCACGCTCGTGATGTCGCCGCTCGATTCGCTGGCCTATTACAAGCACTTTCTGCAGTCGGGCATGATGTGCATGGACCCCTTCACCGGCCACATCAAGGCCTGGGTGGGCGGGCTTGACTACCGCTTTTTTCAGTACGACCACGTGAAGCAGGGCAAGCGCCAGGCCGGCTCCACGTTCAAGCCCTTCGTCTACCTCACGGCCCTCGACAACGGCTACTCGCCCTGCGACCGCATCCGCGACCAGCGCGTGACCATCAAATACGTCGAAAACGGCAAGCCCATGGAGTGGCAGCCCGACAACGTGACCCGCGAATACACCGGCATCAACATGACGCTGCGCCACGCCATGGCCCGCTCCGTGAACTCCGTGACGGCCCAATTGACGGAGAAAGTGGGCTGGGAAAACGTGGCCAAATACGCCCACAAAGTCGGCATCACCTCGCCACTTTTGCCCGTGCCCAGCATCGGCCTCGGCTCGGCCGGCGACGTGAGCGTGTACGAAATGGTGGACGCCTACAGCACGTTCATGAACACCGGCTTCCGCTCCGACCCGCGCCTCGTGACGCGCATTGAGGACCGCAACGGCAACGTCATCAAGCAATTCGACCCGGTGCAGCACCGCGCCATCCCGGCCGAAACTGCCTGGCTGATGACCTACATGCTGCGCGGCGGCATGGAAGAGCCGGGAGGAACTTCCCAGGCCCTGTGGGACTACGACCTCTGGCACAACGACAACCAAATCGGCGGCAAAACCGGCACCACCTCCAACTACTCCGACGGCTGGTACATGGGCATGACCAAGGACCTGATGACCGGCGTGTGGGTGGGCGGCGAGGACCGCAGCATCCACTTCACCGGCTCGCAGCAGGGCGAGGGCGGCCGCACGGCTCTGCCCATTTTCGGCAAGTTCATGGAGAAGATTTACAAGGATAAAGACCTGGGCTACACCCCCGGCCACTTTCCGGCCGCCTCAGTCAAAATCGTGAAGAAATATAACTGCGTCTCGCCCGAGGAGCCGCGCCGCCGCGCCGAAGCCGTGGACACCATCGCCGCCGATAACCTGCTGGAGCAAATGAACAGCGGGGGCGGCGTGCCGGATAGTGTGAAGGGCGGGCGCTAATGGATACCCAACTGCCTCCGGAAGTCATTGTGTAGCCCCCAGAGCTCTGCAATTGGCACCGCTTTCCGGCTGTCCTTATTCAGGTTTTTTCCTTCTGTGGTGAATGGAAAAGGGTAGCAGCCGATGCCTTGGGTACCATCGATTTTTGCTACTTCCTGCTGCCAGCCTTTCCACCGCATTCCGTCATAAAACTCATCCAGATTGCCGGAAAAGCAGAAAATCAGGAAATCGGAGTAGCCAAAATCAAGCGGTTCCCATTTCAGATTCTCGGGCGCGAGGTAGTAGATTTTGCCGATGGAAGCCTGCCCAAAGGCGCCGCCGTTAAGGGCAAAAAAGCCGCCGAGGACGTCATCTGCCACGAGGAGCAGCCCATCCTGCTTGCCTTTATTCCAGCCCATGAGGTCTCGGTTCAGGGCCGTCGAGCCGGAGCCCAAGATGCGGAGCCAGCCATCGGCTACGGTAATTCCGCCGGTTTCATAAACGACTGCTCCCATTGGCGACCGGGTCGTGACCTGCGCGGCGAGCAACGCACTATCGGCTCGCGCTGGGTTTTTGGGCAGCACTGTCACCTTATTTTTTGCCGCCTTAATCCAAGTCTGGACCAAGACCCAGCCGGGGTCTTGTTTGTTGATTAGCTCCGTTAGCGGACGCATTTTCATAGGTTGGGCACAAAGCAAGGGTGCTTTGAAGATGA
The DNA here is from genome assembly GCF_017921975.2 of Hymenobacter terricola. Taxonomy (GTDB): domain Bacteria; phylum Bacteroidota; class Bacteroidia; order Cytophagales; family Hymenobacteraceae; genus Hymenobacter; species Hymenobacter terricola. The sequence continues at coordinate 45,079 of NZ_JAGEMO020000040.1, read as the reverse complement.
GCAAAGCCAGAGTTCCGATTCCAATAAAGCGCATGGACCAAAGGTAGCTCACGTACCATCGGATGCCCAGCCGGAGCCATCGGATGACTTACGGGACCATCGGCTGGCTTGCCTAAGTAGTTTTACCCCGCCCCGTACAGGGCCTCCAGTGCCCCGCGCAGCTCCGGGTACTCATACGTGAAGCCCTGCGCCAGCACCTTACGGGCGCTCACGTTCTGCGAAGCCAGCACGATTTCGCTCATCTCGCCCATGGCCAGCTTCAGGCCGAAGGCCGGCACCTTGGGCAGAATCAACGGCCGGTGCAGCACCTCGGCCAGCACTTCGGTGAAGGCCTGGTTGGTGGCCGGGTAGGGGGCCACCGCGTTGTAGGTACCGTGCCAGGCCGGGTCTTCCAGCATGGCCATGAAGAGGCGGCACAGGTCGTCGAGGTGAATCCAGGACATGTACTGCTTGCCGCTGCCCAGCGCGGCGCCCGCGCCCAGCTTCACCGGCCGCGCAATCTGGGGCAGGGCCCCGCCCTCGGTGCTCAGCACAATGCCGATGCGGGGCACCACCGTGCGAATTCCCAGCGCGGCAATGGGCTCCGCCGCCAGCTCCCACTGGTGGGCCACATCGGCCAGGAAATCGTGCGTGGGCAGGCCGGGTGGCGTTTCTTCAGTGAGCAGCGTGTCGGCCGTATCGCCGTACACGCCAATGGCCGAGGCCGAAACAAACGCCTGCACATGATGGCCGGACTTGGCCAGTTCGCGACGCAGAAGCGCGAGGCCGCCCAGCCGGCTGGTCATAATGTCGCGCTTGCGCTCGTCGGTCCACTTGCCATCGCTCACGCTGGCCCCGGCCAAGTTCACGATGTAATCGGCATACGGCACGGCCGCTTCGTCAATCGTGCCCGCCTGCGGGTCCCAGCGGAAGCTGCGGAAGTGGCTGCTTTTGGTAGGCTCCCGGCTCAGCAAGGCCACTTCGTAGCCACTGTCAATCAGCAGTTCGGCCAGGCGGGTGCCAATGAGGCCGGTGCCGCCGGTGATGAGGACTTTGCGGGGAGAATTATCGGTCATGGGGGCGTTATCAGTTATTGGGTGGTCAGCTGGCCGGTTGGTTGATGCCGTTGTCGCCCGCCAACCGACAACGAATAAAACGAATAACTGGCAACTCCGGCATTATTTCCCAATCTGCCGCAGAAACTCCCGCCGCAGGGCCTCGTCCGTCGCAAAACGGCCGCCGTACTCGCTGGTCAGCGTCGAGCTGCTGGTATCGTTCACGCCCCGGCTCATCACGCACAGGTGGTCGGCTTCGATAAGCACGGCCACGTCGTCGGTACCCAGGCTCTGTTTCAGCTCTTCGGCAATCTGGCGGGTGAGGCGCTCCTGCACCTGGGGGCGGCGGGCGTAGTACTGCACCACGCGGTTGAGCTTGCTCAGGCCCACTACGTGGTCGGCGGGCAGGTAGGCCACGTGGGCTTTGCCAATAATGGGCACAAAATGGTGCTCGCAGCACGAAAACAGCGTGATGTCGCGCTCCACCAGCAGCTGGTGGTACCCGTAGCGGTTGTCGAACATGCGCACCTCCGGCCGGTTCTTCGGGTCGAGGCCCTTGAACCATTCCTGCACGTACATTTTGGCCACACGGCGGGGCGTGCCGGCCAGGCTGTCATCGGTCAGGTCAAGGCCCAACTCACGCATAATGGCCTCAAAATGGCCGCTGATGGCCGTAATTTTTTCTTCGTCAGCGTGTGCGAAGGCGTCGTCGCGAAGCGGCGTGCGCAGGCCCGTGGGCAGGTGGGCGTCGGTGGCCGGAACCAGTCCGGAAGGGTTATCCATGGTATTCGACAAAGTTACGGTCCGTCTCGTGGAGCGTGACCGAAAGGGCGAGGGTGGCGTCCAGGTGGGGGCGCAGCCGCTGCCAGATGATGACGGCAATATTTTCGGCCGTGGGGTTCAGCGACTGGAATTCTTCCGTGTCCAGGTTGAGATTGCGGTGGTCGTAGCGGTCCAGTATTTCGTGTTTGATGAGGTCGCTCAGGCGCTTCATGTCGTATACGTACCCGGTTTCGGGGTCTACGGTCCCGGTGAGGCGCACGGTTAAGTTATAGTTATGGCCGTGGTAGTTTGGGTTGTTGCACTTGCCAAACACGCGGTGGTTTTGGTCGGCGCTCCAGGTAGGATTATGAAGGCGGTGAGCGGCGTTGAAATGCTCGGTGCGGCAAATGGTAACTTGCATAGGCGCCTACAACCCGCGTCGGGCAGGCTTTGTTGCGCTCATCACTGAGCAACCACCAGCCTCAATAGTTTTGTAGAAACTAAAAAAGCAATAATATAATTAAAGCAACAAAAATGGCATAATTCTAAAAAAAGTAGTGCCCGAAAGAATTTGGATAGAATAAAGACCCTAAATTTGAAAAGCCAGACAACGGTACTCCCACCAAAAGTCTTTTGCCCGACCATTTTTAAAGCTCTCATAAGTTATTATTACCATGAAACGAAGCCTACTCATCTTAGTCCTGTTATGTTTGGCTACGCTGGGCGTTTATGCTCAGAAATCCCCTGTGGATGAGGCCGATAAGTCTATTAATAGCATCCCGCGTAAAGGGCAGCAGGTCAGCATGCAGCTCGACAATCGCCGGGTGGAAGCCGCGTGGCTCAAGCAGCTTGGCGACAAGTTTGGCAGCAAGCTGAAAAACAACAAAGGCGTCCTGACGCTCGACGGTGTGGTGATTGATGAAATTGCACCCAACCCCATCCGCGTTATCAGCAAGGTGGACGCTACGCCCACCGGCACCACCGTGTGGTGGAGCATCGACCTCGGCAATGCCTACCTCGGCAAAGACGCTACGCCCGTCCAATGGAAGTCGGCCGAGAAGTACCTGAAAGACTTCGCCCGCATGATGTACCGCGAAGACCTGGTGTCGCAAATCTCGGAAGCCGAGCGCGCCCTGGTCGCCTCGCAGAACAACCACATGGCGGTGATTGACAAAGCCAACACCATCAAGAAGGACATCGAAAAGAACAAGGCGCGCAAAATTGAAATCCAGCAAATGCTGGCTGCCAACGCCGCCGAGCTTCAGCAATTCAACAACCTCATCGACGCGAACCTGAAAGAGCAGGAAGCCGCCCGGGGCGACATCGTGAACATGCGTGTCGCGCTGGAGGCCGTAAAAGACCGCATGAACAAGATTGAGTAAGCTGCGCTGAAGTCCACTTCTGTTGCAATAAAAGGCCCCGCCCGTACCGGCGGGGCTTTTTGTTTGGGCCGGTTTGCCAACCCCACTAAGCTAAACTACGTTGGCAGGAATGGCGGTGCTAGTATCCGCCACTCATTGCCCAATAAAGCCCCACCCATGGAAAAGACAGAAGTTCAGAACCAAGTGCATTTGGACAGCGCCATTCACCTCCTCACCGGCGACCTGACGCAGGAAGCCGACCGCGCCGGCCTCGACAACCAGTTGCAACGGTGGATTGAGGACCTGAAAGCCGCCAATAACCCCGCGTTTCACCAAGTAGTAGTTGACTTGCAGTCGCTAAAAGCACACTTTGGCAGCGGTACGCTTGATGTTGACATCATTGCGCCGCTGCTGGCCCGCATGGGTACCAATACCTCCCAGGCTGCCAGCTTTGCCGAAGGCAACACCGCACCCCGCGTAGCCAAGCTAGGCGAAGTGCTGACGGCTGTGGCCCAGCAGCTGAAAGGCGGTGCCGCCACGCCCGATGGTACCGTGCCGCAGGACATGTCTTCGCACGACTAAGCAGCGCTGGGTCTGCGGTTCGTAGCCGCACCCAAACCTAAAAAAGCCGGCCCCACGCGTGGGGCCGGCTTTTTATATGAACACAACCTTGCGGTTGCAGCAGTGCTGCTTAAGCGGCGGTAGCCTTGGGAGCCTTGGCTACCACGTTCAGGCGACGCTCCTTGATACGGGAAGCTTTGCCCGACAGGCCGCGCAGGTAGAACAGACGGGCACGACGTACTTTACCGCGACGGATAACCTCGATTTTATCGATGTTAGGCGACAGCAGGGGGAAGATACGCTCGGTGCCGATTTGGTTAGAAATCTTGCGAACCGTGAAGGTTTCACCGTTCGAGCTGGGGTTGCGGCGCTGCAGCACCACGCCCTGGAACTGCTGGATGCGCTCCTTGTTGCCCTCGCGGATTTTCACGTGCACGTTAATCGTGTCGCCGGCGGCGAACTGGGGGAAGCTGGCGCGGCGCTCCTGCGATTCGGCCTGGATAAAGTCAAGTAGTACGCTCATGGCTGGGGAAATGCGAAAGACGGCGCCGCCGTCGGGATTGTATATTTTACGAAACGGAGCGCAAAGATAGCGCTTTTGGTTGAGGATAGCAAGTCATTTGTAGAACACGCGTTAGCTTGTTCACTGATTTGCTGTTGATTCGAAAGAAGAGCAAGCGAAAGCGTGTTCTAACCCAATAAATCGGGCCGGCGGACTTGCGTGCGGGCCAGTGCCTGGTCGTGCCGCCACTCTTCAATCTTGGGAGTATTGCCGGACAGCAGGATTTCCGGCACGGCCTGCCCGCGCCATTCCGCCGGGCGGGTGTACACGGGCGGGGCCAGCAAATCATCCTGGAAAGAATCGGACAGCGCCGATTCCTCGTTGCCGAGCACGCCGGGCAGCAGCCGCACCACGGCATCGACGAGGATGGCCGCGCCCAACTCGCCGCCGCTCAGCACGTAGTCGCCCACGCTGATTTCGTGGGTGATGTAGGTCTGGCGAATGCGCTCATCGATGCCCTTGTAGTGGCCGCAGAGCACGATGATGTTCTGGAACAGCGATAGCCGGTTGGCCAGCGGCTGGCGCAGGGTTTCGCCGTCGGGCGTGAGGTAGATAACGGCGTCGTAGGTCCGCTGCGCCTGCAACTCGTCCATCCAGGCCGCAATGGGCTCCACGCGCAGCACCATGCCGGCGCCGCCGCCAAACACGTAGTCGTCAATCTGGCCATGCTTGTTGATGGCATGCTGGCGCAGGTCGTGGACGTGGATTTCGGCCAGGCCTTTATCCTGCGCCCGCTTCACAATGGAATGAGCGAAAGGGCTGACCAGCAATTCGGGCAGGCAGGTGAGGATGTCTATGCGAAGCACGGATGTAGACGAATTGGACGGATTTCACGGATTATTGGCTGCGCTGATGGCCGGGGAAAGCGGCCGGCTTTAGGCTTCGTCTAATCCGTCAGCCTCGTCCTGCTGGCGGGTAGAGGGCTTGAGGTACACGTCGAGCAGGCCGTCGGGTAGGTTCACGTAAATCTCCTTCTTCTTGTGGTCGGCGTGGCTTACCAGCTCATCCACTACCGGAATCAGGACTTCCTGGCCTTGGTAGCGCATGGCCAGCATGTCCTGCTGGGGCAGCTCGTAGAAGTTTTCCACGGTGCCCAGCTCGCCCAGGTTTTCATCAACGACGGTGAAGCCGATGACGTCGTGAAAGTAGAATTGGTCGTCTTCCAGCTCGGGCAGCTGGGTTAGGGGCAGGTGCAGCTGCGAGCCGCGCAGGGGCTCGGCCTCCTCGATGCGGTCGATGCCGCGCAGCTTCAGCAGCACGCGGTTGGCGGCCTGGGGCTGCACTTTCTCTACCTCGTGGGCCACCAGCTTGGTCGGTGCTCCGGCAAGGGTGAGGTACACCGTTTTGAGCTTGGCGTAGGCCGTGGCGTCGTCCACGTCGAAGTGAGCCACGACGTGGCCGCGCAGGCCGTGGGTTTTGATGATGTAACCGAGCTGATAGGTTTCGTCGAGAGTCATGGCGGGGGAGGGGGAACGAAAAAGAGTTTGGGGGTTGCCAGCCGGTCCGGCTCACAACTCCCAAACTCTTTCGGTTTTCAGAAACCTAAAAATTACTCGGCAGCAGCTTCGGTAGCTTCGGCGGCCGGAGCCTCAGTGGCTTCTTCGGCGGCCGGAGCGGGCGTGTTGGCTGCCAGCAAAGCGGCTGCTTTCTGACGCTGGGATTCCGAACGAGCTTCTTTTACTTTGGTTTCGGCGGCGAAAGCAGCTTTGCGGGCCTCTTCCTTCGCATCAACCAAGCCAGTGCGCTTGCCTTCGATTTTGGCGTCTTTTTCGTCTTTCCAAGCGCTGAAACGCTCGTCGGCAACATCTTGCGTGATGGCACCTTTGTCAACACCCAACTGGAGGTGACGACGGTAGAGCACGCCGCGGTAGCTGAGCATGGCCCGAACGGTGTCGGTGGGCTGGGCACCGGTCATCATCCAGTAAAACGCCCGGTCGGCGTCGTATTTGATGGTGGCGGGGTTGGTGTTGGGGTTGTAGGTACCGAGTTTCTCGATGAAACGGCCATCGCGGGGAGCGCGGGCGTCAGCTACTACGATGTCGTAAGTCGCGGCCTTTTTGCGGCCACGGCGGGCGAGGCGGATTTTAACTGCCATAAACCGGTGGGGTTGTGCGACGGAGCTCGTCCGTCTGGTGAGGGTTTCCCGAAATTGGGAGTGCAAAGGTAGCGCTTGTTCAGAGAATTAGCTAACCCGGAAACGAAAAAAGCCCTGGCGATACTGCCAAGGCTGTTCGTTTTGAGACGAGGTATGCACTACGCCGCAACAGCTTCACGCTTGGGCTTCGCTAGCTTGGAAATCGCGTTCAGGTTCATGTTTTTGCGCTTCACTTTGATGATGCCGACCTTGTCCAAGCCCCAAATAGCCACGTAGGTTGGGTCGAATTCCCACCACTTCACGCCGAAATTTACCCGCATGGGCAGCTTGTGGTGGTTGTTCTGAAACAGCTCGCCGAAGGCCAGGAAATCCAGGGCCAGGGTGTTCTTGGACTTGTCGTGGTTGTCGAAGTTCTGGTAGCCGTATTTATGGCCGCCCCAGTTCACAATGGCCCCGTGGATGGGGCCCATCAGGAAGTGGATGGGCAATAGTAGGTACTGCCACCACGCCGTGGCGAAGTTAATGTAGAACAGCACGTAAGCCGTGCCCCAGCCCAGGCGGGAGTACACCGTGCCGCCGAATTTATCGAGCCATTTCCACTCCGGAATGTCGCCTTCAAAACGCTTGGCACCCTCGTGCACATCGTTCACCACGTCGTTGTAAATCACCTTGGTCTTCCACATCATGTCGAACGCGTTGTTCGAGAAATGCGGCGAGTGCGGGTCCAGCTCGGTGTCGGAATAGGCGTGGTGCATGCGGTGCAGCAGCGCGTAGGCCCGCGGCGAGAGGAAGCTGCTGCCCTGGCAGATGTAGGTGAACAGGAAGAAGAACTTCTCCCAGAACTTATTCATCGTAAACATTTTGTGCGCCGCGTAGCGGTGCAAATAAAATGTCTGGGTGAACAGCGATAAATAATAGTGGGCAACGAAAAAAATGAGAATAGCCATAGGAACGTGTAAACCAGCACTGCCCGCACAAGCAAAAAGCCACGGCTAAGGTTCAGGGGAGGTAACGCAAAATTACGCCCAGCCTGTGTGCAGGTAGGGATTTTGGTGCAGGAAGGCCAAAATCTTGCACACCCTGCGCCGGACTGCCGGGCTTACTTGTAGTACGCTCGGGCGGCGTCCCAGTGCGGGGCATCGGGCAGGGGCGCCACGAAGGTCATTTGCTCCCTCGTGACGGGGTGCTGCAGCTGCAGCTGGCGGGCATGCAGGGCAATGCTGACGTCGGGCAGGGGCGCGATGAAGCCATACTTGACATCGCCCACGATGGGCGTGCCGAGGCCGGTGGCCAGCTGGGCCCGAATCTGGTGCGGGCGGCCGGTCACGGGGTTTACCTGGAGCAGGTAGCGGTTGCCGGCCATGCCCAGCAATTCGTAGTGCAACTCGGAGCGCAGGCCCTGGCTGTGGGTTGTGGGGTAGGCTTTGGTGACGTTGCGGACGGTGTCCTTCACCAGCCAGTGCACCAGGGTGCCGTTTTCGGGCACGGGCGGGCGGCCGGTGAGGGCCCAGTAGGTTTTGGTCATCTGGCCGTCGCGGAACATTTCGTTGAGGCGGCTGAGGGCTTTGCTGGTTTTGGCCAGCACCACGATGCCGCTCACGGGCCGGTCGATGCGATGAGCCACGCCGATGAAGGCTTCGCCGGGCTTCTTGTACTTGAAGCGAAGGTACTCGGCGGCTTTCTTGGAGAGGGGCTCGTCGCCGGTGGCGTCGCCCTGCACGAGCAGGCCGGCGGGCTTGTTGATGACGAGGAGGTGGTTGTCTTCAAACAGAATTTCTCTGCCTTCGGACCAGATATTGGGTCGATTCACGCGGCGGGTGCGGGCGGGATATGGGTATCAGCAGGAGCGGGCCAGGGCCCCTCGGGGGCTTCCGCACGTCATCAGACCACACTCACCGGGCGCTCCGCTCTTGCTATTGTTGGGACGAAGATACGAAGCTGAACCGAAGCGGAACGCCCCGTATTCTTTCTAATATCCTTCTTCTTTGCTGGGGAATTCGCGGCTTTTCACGTCGGCCACGTAGTGCTGCACGGCTTCGGTCATGATGTCGTGCAGCTCGGCATAGCGGCGCAGGAAGCGGGGCTTGAACTCCTTGGTGATGCCCAGCAGGTCGTGCACCACCAGCACCTGGCCGTCCACATCGGGGCCGGCCCCGATGCCGATGACGGGAATGGTCAGCTCCTCGGCCACTTGCTTGGCGAGGGCGGCGGGGATTTTTTCGAGCACCAGACCAAAGCAGCCGATTTCCTGGAGCAGGCGGGCATCTTCGAGGAGCTTCTGGGCCTCGGCTTCTTCCTTGGCGCGCACGCTGTAGGTGCCGAATTTGTAGATGCTCTGGGGCGTGAGGCCGAGGTGGCCCATGACGGGAATGCCGGCCGTGAGAATGCGAATGATGCTGTCCTTCACCTCGGCGCCGCCTTCGAGCTTGACGCCGTGGCCGCCGCTTTCCTTCATGATGCGAATGGCCGAGCGCAGGGCCTCCGAGGAATTGCCCTGGTAAGAGCCGAAGGGCATGTCCACGACCACGAAGGCGCGCTTCACGGCGCGCACCACGCCCTGGGCATGGTAGATAATCTGGTCAAGGGTGATGGGCAGGGTGGTTTCGTGGCCGGCCATGACGTTGGAGGCCGAATCGCCGACGAGCAGCACGTCGATGCCGGCGCCGTCGAGAATCTGGGCCATGGAGTAGTCGTAGGCCGTGAGCATGGATATTTTTTCACCCCGCTCCTTCATGGCGAGCATTTGGTGGGTGGTGATGAGCTTGACTTCCTTGTGCTGGGACATGGGGCGAGGGCGGGCGGGTTTCGGAGTAATGGGCCGTCTGACGGGGCAAAGCTGGTAACAATTTCGTTACCCGACGCCGGGAGCTCACCAAAAAGCCCCTGGCCGAAGCGCAGGGGCTGAAAAGAGACGGCCGAAAAGCGGGGTGGGGCCGCCGCCTTACTGGTACTGGGCGAAGCGGTTGCGGTTCACCTTCAGGTCCTGCAGCAGGCTGCTTTTGGCCGAGATGGTGAAGTTATAGCCGCGGGTGAGGCCGAAGGGAATCCAGTTGCCCACAATCTGCCAGCAGTGCAGGTCGCGCACAAAGGCCAGGTTGGGGTACACCACGGTCTGGTGCGCGATGTCGTAGCTCAGGTTGCCGCTGAAGCGCAGGTTGGGCGTGAGCTTCACTGAGCCCGTAGCGCCGATGGAGTTCAGCGCCAGCAGCGGCACCGAGGGGTCGCCGGGTTTCAGGGGCACCGTGTTGGTGGTGTAGCCGGCCGAGTAGGTGAGGGCCAGCTCCCAGGGAATGTCGAAATCGATGTAATCGGCGTAGTAGTTGGGGCCTCCCACGGTGCCCAGGGTGGGGTCGTTGCTCGGGGCCACGGCCCGGGGGACCGTGCTTTTCTTTTTGCCCGACACCGGGTTGAAGGCGTAGTTGGCCTGGAAGCTGGCCGTGGACAGGCGCAGCAGCCGGCGCGGGTTGGCTTCGAACAGGTACTTGTTGATGATGTGGCCCTGGCTGTCGCGCTGGTAAGGCTCGAAATTGGCCGCGCTGTTGATGCTGAGCTTCTTGGCAATCTGGGTGCGGAACGAGACGCCCAGCGGCTGCAGGCGCAGCGAGTCGGCTGCGAAGTTGTAGCCCGTGGAAAAGTCGAGGCCGTCAATCAGGCTGACTTTGCGGAACGGGTTGAGGCCGGTGGTGTCGTTGGGGTCGCGCACCTTCATCTCAATCGAGTTTTGCAGGCTGAACGACAGCTGGCTCTGCCTGGTGCCGCCGGGCGTGCCGTACACGAAGCCGTTGTAGGTGCTGAAGGCGTAGGCATTGAGAACTTTAGGGTCGATAATCGTGCGGCCGAACTGGTCCTGTAAGCCACCCAAAACGTCCTGGCCCCTGGGGAATAGCGCCACATTCTGGGGGTATATATTACTGCGGCCAATCAGGTTCGGCGTGTAGTTGAAGTTCAGGCTGGGCGTGGCCTTGTGGCGGATTGCCTGGATTTTGTGGGTGCCCTTGCGCAGCAGGGTGCCATAAAAAGTCGTGTTCAGGCTCAGCGAGCCCGAGTAGGCGTTGATGCGGTTGAAGCCGTACACCGTGTCAATGCGCACGGCCTGGGCCACCGGGCTGAATTTGTAGTTGAGCTGCTGGGCGTACCAGACTTCGCTATACGACACCGAGGGCGTAAGCCGGAAATGCTGCGCCAGCGTGTAGGAGCCCAGCCCAATGCCGAACTGGTGCTGAATGCCGTTGCGCGAGTTTTTCAGCAGCTTGCCCACGTTGGCGAGGGCGAAGGGAATGCGGGTATTTTCAGTAGTGCCGCCCAGCAGCGCCAGGCCGTTGGTGAGGGAGCGGGCGGGCACTATGTTGCTCACTTGGTTGGTGGCCGTCAGGTTGTAGCTCAGGGTGAACTGCTCGTAGGTGCTGGCGCCCAGCTTGCCGCCCTGGCCCGGCTTGATGCCGAACCACTGGTAAGGGTATTGCCGGGCCAGGCCCACGGTGATGTCGGGCAGGGTGAAGGTCATGGTGCCGTCGGTGCCCTGGCTCTGGCTGATGCGGACGTCGTAGTTAATCGGCAGGTTGCGCAGTTGCTTGGAGTAGCTGATGCTGGAGTTGAACTGCGTGGACAGGTAGCGGCGGGCATCGAGGCTGTTGACCTTGTTGAAGCTGCTGGTGCCGGCGTTCACGCTGGCCGAGAAACGGCCGCCGCCGGGCTTGGGCACGGGCGTGTGGTTCCAGGTAATCCAGAACGAATTGGACGCGGGCGGCTTGATGTACACCTGGCTGGTGGTCAGGGCATCGGTGGCCAGAATGGGGTTCAGCGGCCGGTTCGAGAAGCGAAAGTTGAAATTGCCCTGGTACGTGTAGCGCTTCAGATAGGAGATATCGGCCGTGGCCCCGAAGCCGCCGAAGGTTTGGGCGTTGCCGGCGTAGATGTCGCCGGTGAGGCGCACGCCGATGTAGTCGTTCGGCGCGAAGTAGTAGCCGCCGTTGCTCAGGTAGTAGCCCCGGTCGGCGGCCTGCCCGAAGGTCGGAATCAGGATGCCGGAGCCCCGGTTCTTACTGGGCATGGGGAAGAAGCCGAACAGGAAGCCCAGCGGCGTGGGCACGTCGCCAATCACGAGGTTGAAGGGCCCGGTCACCACTTTTTCGCCCGGAATCACCTTCATTCGTTTGGCCTGAATGTAGAAGTGCGGGTGCGCCAGGTTGCAGGTGGTGTAGCGCCCCATCAGGCCGTTTATTTCGCCGTCGGGCATGCGCTTGATGACCTGCGCGCCCACGTAGGCATCGCCCTGCGCGGTCACGGCATCAGTCACCTTGGCCTTTTTGCTCTTGAAGTTGTAGGCAATGCTGCCGGCCTGGTAGGTCGTTCCCTTGTCTTTGAGAATGGGCTGGCCTGCCACCTTGTGCTTCAGGGTGTCGAGCTTGCCGTCGGCCTGCATGGTGTTGGTGCCGTAGTTCACCGTGATGAGGGCGGCTTTCAGGTCGGTTTCGCCATACACCACGCTGGCCTTGTTGTAGAGCCGGGCTATCTTCTTGGTCACGTCGAACTGAATCGAGTCCTTGGCCGAGTAGTTGATGGTCGTTGTAATCTGGCCCTTGGGTTTGGCCGCGAGTTTCAGCGAGTCGCCGGTGCGGCTGGTGCCGTTCAGCAGCCGGGAAGTATCGGCGGGGGCAAGGCGGGGCGGCCGGCCGGTGGGATTGGGGGAGAGCGTGTCGGGCACGGCCTTGTGTGAGGTGCCGGGGATGAGCGGCTGGCCGCTGTTGCGCACGCCGGGCGGGGGCGGCCCCACGGGGTCGCGCGGGTCGGGCGAGATGTAGCGCACCGGCGGGGTGGGGGCGCTGCCGGGGCGCTGGCCGGGCTTGGCCAGCGGCACGGGCCTGGGCGCGGCCGTGGTGACGGTATCCGGGCGGGTGGGCAGGGCAATGGCGGCCTTGGCGCGGGCCTTGCGGGCGCGGATTTTGGTGGCCCGCGTGGTTTTGGCTTTGGGGGTGGCCGGGGGCACGGTTTGGCCCCAGGCGGTGCCCGCAAAGCCTGTCAGCAGCAAAAGGAGCCCGAGCAGGGCCGGGCGCGGCCACGCGCCGCCCGCCTGGCGGCGCGGCCAAAGCCCGGAACCGGCGTCAGAATAAAGGCCAAACCAAACAGGCAAAGTATAGTAGCGGTTAAATTCGTTTACTTTTGGGGTGTCTACAAAGGTAGCAGGTCGCTACCGCCTCTTCAACGAACAACGTGCGGATTATTGTCATCCTGGCCAGTGCCGCCTTGCTTTTGCTGGGTGCCGGAATCGGGCAGTGGAAAGCGGAGGCCCAGACGACGGCCGATTCGACTCGCTTCGCGCCCGATTCGGCCCTCCCGGCTCCACCTGCTTTCGACCCCAATGCGCCTTATCGCTACCACTTGCGCACCGTGGTGCTCGACGCCGGCCACGGCGGCAAAGACCGGGGCTGCACCGGCGCCTCGGCCCGCGAGGCCGACGTGGCGCTGGGCTTGATTCTGGCCCTGGGCAGGCAGATTAAAGAAAATATGCCCGATGTGAAGGTGATTTACACCCGCAAAACTGATGTGTTTGTGGAGCTGGGCGAACGCGCGGCCATTGCCAACCGCAACCACGCCGACCTGTTCATCTCCATCCACTGCAACGCCGGCCCCAGCCAAAGCCACGGCACCGAAGTCTGGACCATGGGCCTGCACAAAACCACCGCCAACCTGGGCGTGGCCCAGCGCGAAAATGCGGTTATCTTGCAGGAAAAGGACTACAAAAGCCGCTACGACGGCTTCGACCCCAACTCGCCCCAAAGCCACATCCTGTTTTCGCTCTTCCAATCGGCCTACATCACCAACAGTCTGCGCTTTGCCCAGCGCGTGGACCGGCAGCTGCGCACCAGCGTGAGCCGCCCCAGCCGCGGCGTGAAACAAGCCGGTTTTATCGTGCTCTGGAAATCAACCATGCCCTCGGTGCTCATCGAATCCGGCTTCCTCACCAACCCCACCGAGGAGCGCTACCTCAACGACAAAGCCAATCAATCGTATATGGCGGCGGGCATCTACCGCGCCTTCCGCGAATACAAGCGCGAGCTGGAGGGCGGCTGACGGCTAAATGAGCAACCCCAGGCGCGGGAGCCGGTGCAATCTGCCACCCCCCTTCTGCCGTACTGTTCTCTGATTCCCTCCCTATTCATTTCACTTACTCATCCGCTTCTCGTGTCTAAAGAAATAAAAGTGGCCCTGCTGACCATCGTAGCCATCGCCGCCCTGGTTATGGGCTACAAATTCCTGCGTGGCAGCAACGTCCTCTCCTCCGACAATACCTACTTTGCCACCTATCCCCGCGTCGATGGGCTGAACGTGGGGGCCCTGGTGGTGCTCAACGGCATCAAAGTGGGCCAGGTAAAAAGCATGGAGCTGCAGCCCGACAAGGGCAACAGCGTGCGCGTGGCCCTGGAGTTGGGCAAAGACGTGGTGGTGGGCGACTCCACCACGGCCAGCCTGGGCGGCTCGCTGCTCGGCTCCAAGGGCATCACCCTGACCTTGGGCCGCAACACGAAAAACTTCAGCGGCGGCGAAGAAATCCGGACCGTGACGCCCACCAGCATCACCGACGCGTTTCAGGCCAAGGCCCTGCCCGTGCTCGATACCGTGGGGGCCACGCTGGCTCACATCAACGGCTTTCTGAACAAGGACGCCCAGACCAATATCCAGGGCACGCTGCTTGGGGCCCGCGCCAGCACCGAGGCCCTGCAAAAGCTCATCGTGGCCAACCAGGCCAACATCGCGCTCATTACCCGCAACCTGGCCCAGATGAGCACCGCCCTGAACCGCACCACCGGCAAACTGGACCACATTGCCGTGAACTTCGGCCAACTGTCCGACTCGCTCAAATCAGCACCTGTGGGCCCCGCCCTGCGCCGCCTCAACGCCACCCTGGCCGACGCCCAGACCACGGTGAAGAGCCTCAACACGGCCCTGAGCGACCAGAAAGGCTCGATGGGCCGGCTGCTGCACGATTCCACGCTCTACAACAACCTCGCCGCCACCACGGCCAGTTCCAACGACCTGTTGGTCGACTTCAAAGCCAATCCCAAGCGCTACGTGCACTTCTCGGTGTTCGGCGGCGGCAAGGACAAGAGCAAGGTAGAAACCACCAAAAAGCCCGACGGCAGCACCACCACCGAAGTAAAAAGGGTGGAGTCGACGTCAGTCATAAAGTAGGAACGCGCCCCGGCGCGCTCAATCGTTGGACGATGCATGGAGCAGAACGCGCCGTGGTGCTTTCCTACCCGTACCTTTGAAATCCGCTTTCGGGCGGATTTTTTTGTGCCCGTTCCCACCCAATCCCACCCGCTTTCTTTATGAATGTCGAGTTCAACCGCAACGAAGACCAACTCAAGCAGCTTAGCTTCAACCTCCGCCGGAAATTCCAGAAAGTAGCCCTCGGCGGGGGCGAAAAGCGCATTGCCGCCCACAAAGCCAAGGGCAAGCTCACCGCCCGCGAGCGGATTGAATTCCTGCTCGATAAGGGTGCGGCCCAGGTCGAAATCGGCGCTTTCGCGGGTGAGGGCATGTACCAGGAAGAAGGTGGCTGCCCCGGCGGCGGCGTGGTCGTCGTCATCGGCTACGTGGCCGGCCGCCAGTGCGTAGTGGTGGCCAACGACGCCACGGTGAAGGCCGGCGCGTGGTTCCCCATCACGGCCAAAAAGAACCTGCGCGCCCAGGAAATCAGCATCGAAAATAAGCTGCCCATCATCTACCTCGTGGACTCAGCGGGCGTGTACCTGCCCATGCAGGACGAGATTTTTCCCGATAAGGAGCATTTCGGCCGCATCTTCCGCAACAACGCGGTGATGAGCAGCATGGGCATCGTCCAGATTTCGGCCATTATGGGGCCGTGTGTGGCCGGTGGGGCCTATTTGCCCATCATGAGCGACGAGGCCATGATTGTGAACGGCACCGGCTCGGTGTTTCTGGCCGGCTCCTATCTGGTGAAATCCGCCATTGGCGAAACCATCGACAACGAGGCGCTGGGCGGCGCCAGCATGCACTCCGAAATCTCGGGCGTGACGGACTACAAGTTCGATTCTGACGAGGAGTGCCTCACCCACATCCGCAACATCTTCGACAAGATGGGCGGCCACGCCACGGCCGGTTTCAGCCGCGCCACGCCGGCCAAACCCGCCCAGGATGAGCAGGAAATCTACGGCCTGCTGCCCTCGGACCGCGTAAAGCCCTATGACATGATGGACATCATCAACCGGCTGGTCGATAACTCGGAGTTCGAGCCCTACAAGGACCTGTATGGCCAGACACTTATTTGCGGGCTGGCGCGCATTGATGGCTGGGCGGTGGGCATCGTGGCCAACCAGCGCAAAATCGTGAAGAGCAAGAAAACCGGCATGCAGATGGGCGGCGTCATCTACTCCGACTCGGCCGACAAGGCGGCGCGCTTCATCATGAACTGCAACCAGAAGCGCATTCCGCTGGTGTTTCTGCACGACGTGTCGGGCTTCATGGTGGGCAGCCAGAGCGAGCAGGGCGGCATCATCAAGGACGGGGCCAAGATGGTGAATGCCATGGCCAACTCGGTGGTGCCCAAGTTCACGGTCATCGTCGGCAACAGCTACGGGGCCGGCAACTACGCCATGTGCGGCAAGGCCTACGACCCACGCCTGATAGTGGCCTGGCCCACCGCCCAACTGGCCGTAATGAGCGGCGCGGCCGCCGCCAACACCCTGCTGCAAATCCAGGTGGCCTCCCTCAAAGCCAAGGGCGAAGTCATTACCCCCGAAGCCGAAAAGGAGCTGCTCGACCGCATCAAGGCCCGCTACGAGGAGCAACTATCGCCCTACTACGCGGCGGCCCGCCTCTGGGTCGATGCCGTGATTGACCCGCTGGAAACCCGCAAAGTCATTTCCGAAGGCATTGCGGCGGCCAACCATGCGCCGATTGAGAAGGCGTATAACGTGGGGGTTATTCAGGTGTGAAAAATTAAGACTTGAGACGATGAGCCTTAAGCCGCAAAATCAGTTGTTATCTGAAATTAGTACGACAACCAAATTACTGCTAATAGTCGGATGTGCCTTTCTCTCATATGGCTATTTATGTAGTGCTGCTAAGATTTATTTTTTCTGGGAAAGCGGCATTATTGCATGGTATCTACTGCTGCTTGGCGCTATTAGCTTTTTCCTCAATCGAATTGATACAAAGTCTAGTCGAAAACAGCCCACTGTTATTGAGAAAGCTGCAACCTTCGGGTTGGTGTTCATTCTAGCTATTAAGCTTATTGTTTTTGGAGCTTTTGTTTTCAGTGATGCTTTCGAAACGGCTTCAAATTATTTGAAAACGAATGACCGAATTAGAAGTGAAATTGGACCTGTGAAAGGGGTTATACTTTTTTCTGAAGGAGAAATAAACACTGCTACGAATTTAAAAGGCGAGCAGGGGGAAGGGGTATTGAACCTGGTTGTGAAAGGCAGTAATAAATACAAGCATTATGAAATGCACTTGGTAAAGAAATATGAAGAGAATGCCTGGCAAGTTGTAGAAGCAAGCCCCAAAAACTAACCCCAGCCAACCCCAACGGCGCGAATAAAACCACCGCCGCCTACGCCCTGCCGCGCCAGCCGTAACTTAGCGCAACGACCCTCCCACCAGATAAGCCATGCAAACCCTCACCCTGCACCTGCCCGATTCGCTGGACATGACCTCCAAAGAAGTAACCACGCTGCTAGCCGCACGCCTCTACGAGCGAGGCAAGCTCTCGCTGGGGCAGGCCGCCGAACTGGCTGGCTACAGCAAGCGCACCTTCATGGAGTTGCTGGGCGACTATGGCGTGTCGGTGTTCAACTACCCGGCCGAGGACATTGCGCGCGACGCGGCCAATGCCTGAGCTTATCATCGCCGATGCCAGCTGCCTGATTGTGCTCACCAAAATCGGTCAGCTGGATTTGTTGCGCCAGCTTTACGGTACGGCCACGACCACGCCGACCGTGGCGGCCGAATATGGCTTGCCGCTACCGGCTTGGATAAAGCAGGAAGCGGCTACCGACGCTGCCCGGCAACTGCTGCTGGCACTGCTGGTAGATGCCGGCGAAGCCAGTGCCATTGCGCTGGCCCTGGAACGGCCGGGCTGTACGCTGATTCTGGACGATTATAAGGCGCGGAAAACGGCTGAAAAACTAGCGGTTCAACTCACCGGTACGTTTGGCGTGCTGCTGCGGGCTAAGCGGCAAGGGCTGGTGCCGGCTGTGAAGCCATTGCTGGACCAAATCAGGCAAACCAACTTTCGTTTTTCCTCCGCACTTGAAATGGAAATCCTCAAGCAAGCCGGAGAATAGCCCTTTATGAAAACCCTCTACCTCTTGGCCGGCTGCAACGGGGCGGGCAAAACCACTGCCGCCTACACCCTGCTGCCCGGCTTGCTGAACTGCCGCGAGTTCGTGAATGCCAATGAAATAGCCCGTGGCCTCTCGCCCTTCCAGCCCGAAACGGTGAGCATCCAGGCGAGCCGGCTGATGCTGGGGCGGCTAAAGGAGCTGCTGGCGGCGGGAGAGACTTTCGCGCTGGAAACCACCCTGGCTACCCGGCACTACCTGCGGTTTATTCAGGCGGCGCGAGAGCAGGGGTATCTAGTAAGGCTGCTATTCTTCTGGCTTAATTCACCTGATTTGGCAGTTGAGCGGGTGGCTGCGAGGGTGAGGGAAGGCGGCCACAACATCCCGGAACCGACCATCAGGCGGCGCTATGAAGGGGCCTGCGCCAGTTTTTCGGAGCCTACCGTGCGGCGGTTGATGACTGGCTGCTATTTGACAACTCCGACGGGGTAGGAGCGCTGATAGCGGAAGGAAATGCAAGCGAAACAACCGTGATAAAGCCCGATATTTGGCAACAACTAACCACCGCATACCATGGCTAACCCCGAGGTAGCATCGCTCGAAACGGCCAAATTCAGCCAGCAAGTGCAGCTCGGCCTCGTAGCGACCTACAACGCCATGCTGGCGTTCAAAAAATACAAGAACAGTCCCGTCATCATCTCCCGCGACGGTAAAATACTGGCCGTGCCGGCCGACGAGATGCCGCCCGCCCACTCGGTGGAGTAGGCCGGGTGCACCCAAAAAATACAGAGGGCTGCCGCTGACTGCGGCAGCCCTCTGTATTTTATTTTCGGGGCTGTCGCTGGGTGCGGCGGCCCTCTGCATTTTATTTTGGGCACTGCCGCTGGGTGTGGCGGCCTGCTGAGGGGCCTTTAGGGCCCGGCCGCTGGCGGCGGCGGCCTCCTGAAGTTGCTGAGGAGCCCAGGCGGGTGGGCTAAGGCTGGGGGTAGCGGGCGAAGATGGCCGGTAGGCCGAAAATATCCCCTACTTTGGCCGGACCATTTACAAGCCCAACCCCATTCAAACCAACCACATGGAGCCTACCAAACCCACTACCACCGGGGCCAAGCCCAAGTCCCCCGCTACCCGCAACATTCCCGAAGGCGACAAGCCCTTTTCCGAAGCCTTCGACCTGGCCGTGGCCGAGTGGGGCCTGCGGCCCCAACTCACCCTGGAATGGACCACCCAGCCCACGGCCCTCGCGCTGGGCACCCAGCTGCGCGCGAGCCTGCGCACCGCCGGGGCCGCCGATGATGCCATCTCGCCCCAGGCCCAACGGCTGGCGGCGCTGGATTTGATGATTGACGGCAGCAAGGAGCAGGGCAAGCTGAAATACGTGAAAAAGGCCCTGGCCCTGCAATACGACGAGGAGCAGGACGGCCGCCCATACTACGGCGAGTTCGGCATTGAGAAAATCGGGAGCACCTACACCCTGCCCCACGACCGGGGCAAGCGCGCCGAAGCCCTGCTCAAGCTGGTGAAGGCCCTCGGCGACCCGAAACACGAAATGGCTAAAATCAAGTACGGCGAGGCCTTCTGGAAAGCCCTTTCCGATGAGTACAACGAGCTGCAACCCCAGGCCGCCCAGGCCACCGGCACCCGCGCCACCGAGGTAGCCGGCAAAAGCCTGTACCGCGACGACGCACAGGCCATTTTCGTGGCCCTGCTGCTGCTCATCGAGGCCAACTACCCGAAATCATTCAAGGCCGAGCGCCGCAAGTTCGGCGTGCTGAAGGAGAGCTACTAGCCCGCTTCGGGGCGGATAGCCGCCCAAACCGTAGGGGCGGAGCAGGCCCCCGCCCGTCGTGCGCGCCGCTTTCGGGCTGCTGAGCCACGCCGGACGGGGGCCCGCCCCGCACCCTGCGGCACCATCGCGATACAATAAAAGGCCCCTGGTACTGCGCCAGGGGTCTTTTTTATTTTTCGTGAAGAAAAAGCTTGCGCCAGTGCCAAAGGGCTGCTTACGTTTATGGTGTACTAGAACGGTAATACACTTAAGCTTCTGCACATGGTCCGCATTCGCAACCTGGATTTTGGGTACTCCAAGCGAGTCCCGCTCTTCCAAAACCTGAGCCTGACGCTGGAGCGCGGGCGCATCTACGGCCTGCTGGGCAAGAACGGCGCCGGCAAGTCCACGCTGCTCAAGTGCCTGGTGGGGCTGGCCTTTCCGTGGGCCGGCACCTGCACGGTGCACGGGCAGCCGGCCGCCGCGCGCTACCCCGACGTGCTGGCCGACCTCTTTTTCCTGCCCGAGGAAGTGTACGTGCCGGCCCTCACCGGCGAGCAGTTTGTGGCCAGCACGGCCCCGTTCTACCCGCGCTTCGATAGGGCGCAGCTGGCCGAATACCTCCAGGAGCTGGAGGTGCCGGTGCATGCCCGCCTCTCGGCCATGTCGTTTGGGCAGCAGAAGAAGTTCATGATTGCCTTTGCGCTGGCCGCCAACACCAGCCTGCTGGTGCTCGACGAGCCCACCAACGGCCTCGATATTCCCTCCAAGGCGCAGTTCCGCACCATCGTGGCTTCGGCCCTGGGCGAGGACCGCTGCGTTATCATCTCGACCCACCAGGTGCGCGACCTCGACGCCCTGATTGACACCGTGGTGGTGGTGCACGACCGCCGCATCGTGCTCAACAGCAGCCTCGATGCCCTCACCGACAGCCTCCGGTTCGGCAGCGCCCGGCCCGATGAAACGGCCGCGCCGCTCTACGCGGAGGCTTCGGTGCGCGGGCCGCAGGGCATCTGGCCGAACCCCGAAGGCCGGCCCAGCCGCGTCGATTTGGAATTGCTTTTCAACGCCCTCGTCAGCGGCAACGCTGACCTGGTAAACCACTTAACCCCGCTCGCGCATGAACTGGCACTTTAATCTTTCGCGCTTTGGGCGCCTGCTGCGCCGGCACACGGCCGAGCATTCGCGCAGCTACCTGATGGGCACGGCGGTGCTGCTGGGCGGCCTGCTGGTGGTGCTGGGCACCCTCACCTACCTCACCGGCCGGCCGCTGGACCAGGAGCTGCAGATGGTGATGTTCATGTTTGGCCTGCTGGGGGCGGGGGCGGTGTTCACCTCGTCGGTGTTCGCGGCCGTGGGCGACCGGCGGCAGGCCGCCCCGGCGCTGCTGCTGCCCGCCTCGCACCTCGAAAAATACCTGGTGGTGTGGCTGTATTCGCTGCCCGTGTTTCTGGTGGTCTACACCGCGTCGTTCCTGGCCATTGACGCGCTGGTGCTGGCCGTGGGCAACAACGGCCACCCGCACCCGCTCCTGAACCTGACCGATGGCCTGCGCCCGGCGGCCACGGCCATCCTGAGCTATGCCCTGCTGCACGCGGTGGCGCTGTGGGGGGCCATCTACTTCGAGCGGCTGCACGTCATCAAAACGGCATTTGCTTTTTTCGGGCTGCTGATTGTGCTGATGACGGCCAACTTTCAGCTGCTGAAGGCCTGGCTGACGCCGGAAGTCGGGCTCACGGTGCCCTTTGGCGAGGTGCATGTGCCAGTCGATAAGCACTATTTTTTGCTGGAGCTGCCGGCCGGCCAAACGCAGCTGCTGCTGGTACTGCTGCCGCTGGGGCTGGCCGCGCTGCTGTGGCTGGCGGCCTACGCCCGCCTCACCGAGAAACAACTATAAGCGGGAATTATCATTATGGAATTCAATGAAAACGAGGCCATTTACCTGCAGATTGCCGGGTACGTGAGCGAGCATATTCTGCGGGGCAGCTGGCCGCCCGACGACAAGATTCCGTCGGTGCGCGACCTGGCCGGCACCCTGCAGGTGAACCCCAACACGGTGATGCGCACCTACGAGCACCTGCAAGGCCAGGAGGTGATTTACAACAAGCGCGGCATCGGCTTTTTTGTGGCGCCCGATGGGCCGCGGCGCGTGCAGGAGCAGCGCAAAGCCCGCTTTTTGCAGCAGGAGCTGCCGGCGTTTTTCCGCACCATCCGGCTGCTGGGCGTGGGCCTGCCCGAAGTGCAGCAGCGCTACGACCAGTTTCTGGCCGCCCATCCCGAACCCGTTTCCCTCCCGCAAGCATGAAAAACAGCCTCAAATTTCTGACCGCCGCCGGCCTGCTGCTGCTGGGCTCGCTCACGGCCTACAACGCCGCCCTGCACACCGAATACCAGCTCGGTACTTTCAAAGACCCGCTGCGCAACTACACGGCCCTGCCGCTCACCAACTTTAATGCCGTGGACGTGCCCGCCGCCGGGCAGATGAACGTGAAAGTGGAAGCCGGCCCCTTTGCCGTGTACGTGAGCAAGGACGCGGCCAAGTACGTGCACGTCACGCAGCGGGGCCACCGCCTGACGGTGGCGCTGAGCTACCCCGAAAAGGAAACCTGGCTGGGCCGGGACGAAGCCGTCATCATCCGCTGCCCGCGCCTGAGCCTGCTCACGGCCGGCACCACCTACACCGTGGCCGGCCAGCGCAAAACGGTGCCCCGCTCGAAATTCTACCAAACACCCGGCGGAGTAGTCGTGAAGGGCTTTGCGCAGGACAGCCTGCGGCTGGTCCAGAACCAGACCGCCCAGGTAGAGCTGGCCGGCAACCGCCTGGGCCGGCTCCGGGCCGAGGTGGGCGGCACGCCCGGCAGCACCGCCGAGCTCGACCTGAACGACGACAACCGCATCGACGCCTCCGACCTGCACGTGGAGCAATCGGCCAAGCTGGTGGCCAAAAACCTGCCCTTGCCCGCGCTCCGCTGGCACTTTGGCGACAGCGCCCGCGTGGAGCTGTCGGGGGCGGCGCTGCGCGGCCTGCGGTAATCAGGAGCCCGCCTGGCCTGAACGCCGGGCGGGCCCCGGCCGTAAGCAAGGAGGTCTTTTCACGCTCTGCGCCCCTTGCCATGTCCAAAAAATCCGTAGCCGAAATCATTGTCGATACCCTCGTAGCCGCCGGCGTCAAGCGCGTGTTTGGCGTGGTGGGCGACTCGCTCAACGGCATCACCGACAACATTCGCACCCGCCACAACATCGAATTCATTGCCGTGCGGCACGAGGAAGGCGGGGCCTTCGCCGCCGGGGCCGAGGCCCACCTCACCGGCGACTTGGCGGTGTGCGCCGGCTCCTGCGGGCCGGGCAATACCCACCTCATCAACGGCCTGTTCGACTGCCACCGCAGCCGGGTGCCGGTGCTGGCCCTGGCGGCCCAGATTCCGAGCGTGGAAATCGGGACCGGCTACTTTCAGGAAACGCATCCGGAGCGGCTCTTTCGGGAATGCAGCCATTTCTGCGAGCTGATTTCGACGCCGGAGCAGGCCGTGCGCACCATCGAAAGTGCCGTGGCGGCCGCCCTGGGCCAGCGCGGCGTGGCCGTGGTGGTGCTGCCCGGCGACGTGGCCTACCTCGAAACCGAAGCCCCCAAAACCCTGCTGCCCACCCTGGGCCGCTGCAGCGCCCTGCGCCCCGGTGAGGCCGACATCCGCCAGGCGGCCGAGCTGCTGAACGCCGGCGCGAAAGTCACCATCCTGGCCGGAATTGGCTGCGCCAATGCTCATTCGGAGCTGCTGCAAGTGGCCGAAATGCTGCAGGCGCCGGTGGTGCATGCCCTGCGCGGCAAGGAGTTCGTGGAGCCTAACAACCCGTTCGATGTGGGCATGACCGGCCTGCTGGGCATGCCCGCCGGCTACCACGCCCTGATGGACGCCCGCGTCATCCTCATGCTGGGCACCGACTTCCCGTACCGCCAGTTTTACCCCGAAAAAGCCCGCGTGGTGCAGGTCGATACCCGCCCCGAAAACATTGGCCGGCGTACCCGCGTCGAAATCGGCCTGGTGGGCGACGTGGCCGAAACCCTGCGGGCCCTGCTGCCCTACCTCACCGTGCATACCGATTCGGCGCACCTCCAGGAAGCCCGGGAGCGCCACCGCGCCGACGATGCCCACCTCGCCGAGCTGGCCACCGGCGAGGCCGGCGACAGCAGCCTGCACCCGCCGCACGTAGCCCGCCTGCTGAACGAGCTGGCCACCGAAGACGCCATTTTTACCTGCGACGTGGGCACGCCCACCATCTGGGCGGCCCGCTACCTGCGCATGAATGGCAAGCGCCGGCTCGTCGGCTCTTTCGTGCACGGCAGCATGGCCAACGCGGTTTCGCAGGCCTACGGCGCGGCCCTGGCCTACCCCGGCCGGCCGGTAATTGCCATGTGCGGCGACGGCGGCCTGGCCATGCTGCTGAGCGAATTGCTGACCATTCGCCAGCACAAAATTCCGGTCAAAATCATCGTCTTCAATAATTCGGCCCTGGGCTTTGTGGAGTTGGAAATGAAGGCCGCCGGCATCCTCGAATACGGTACTGAGCTGGACAACCCCGATTTCGGGGCGCTGGCCACGGCCGCCGGCCTGAAGGGCTTCCGCGTGGGCGACCCCGGCCAGCTGGAAAGTGTGCTGCGCGAAGCCCTGGCCCACGACGGCCCGGCGCTGGTCGACGCCGTGGTGAAGCGCCAGGAGCTGAGCATGCCGCCCAGCATCGACCGGAAGCAGGCCCAGGGCTTCAGCCTGTATGCAGTGAAAGCGCTGATGAACGGGCGCGGCAGCGAACTGCTCGAACTAGCCAAAACGAACTTGTTGCGGTAGCAGTTGTGTTGGTAAAAAACGGCCGAGGCGGCCCAAAAACCGCTTTCGGGCGTTAATTTGCCTTGCCGTGCCTACTTCTGCAATGACCAACAAAGAAATCAAAGCCCTCATCTCGCTGCTCGATGACCCGGAAATCGCGCCGCAAATTCAGGACAAAATCCAGAACCTGGGCGAAAGCATCATTCCGTTTCTGGAGGAGTCCTGGGAGGAAACCCTCGACGGCCAGCAGCAGCAGCGGCTGGAGGATTTGATTCACCACCTGCAGTTTGAGGGTTTGCAGCAGCGCCTCAAAGTATGGCGCGAAGCGGGCGCCACCGACCTGCTCGAAGGCATGTGGCTGTTGAACACGTATCAATATCCCGATGCCGACCTCCAGGCCCTGAACCGCGCCATCGAGCAGCTCCGTTTTGAAACCTGGACCGCTCTGCGCCCCGAAATGCACCCCGCCGACCAGATTCAAACCCTGAACTACATCATGTTTCGGGTGCACAAGTTTGCGGCCAATACCCAGCATTTTCACTCGCCGGCCAACTCCATGCTGCAGCGCGTGATTGAAACCAAGCGCGGCAACCCGCTCACCCTGTGCGTGATTTACCTGCTGGTGGCCCAGCGGCTCCACCTGCCGGTGTTTGGCGTGAACCTGCCCAACTTGTTCGTGCTCACCTTCCGGCCCGAGGTGAAGACCGCCGAGCCGTTCTACATCAACTGCTACAACCGCGGCCTGGTCCTGTCGCGCACCGATATCGAGCACTACGTCAGCCAGCTCAACATCACGCCGAACCCGATTTTCTTCGAGCCCTGCTCGAACATCGACATCGTGCGCCGCGCCCTGCGCAACCTGCAAATGAGCTTCGAAAAATTGCAGGAGCCCGTGAAAGCCACCGAAGTGGCCGTGCTGCTCAGCATTCTGGAGTAATAAGCAAGCATTAAACCAGAACGTCATGCTGAGCCCGTCGAAGCATCTCTACCGCAAGAGTAATTTGGTTCCTTCGGCGGTAGAGATGCTTCGGCAGGCCCAGCATGACGTTCTTTTGTTTCGCTGCAGGGCTGAATGCTACCGCTTAATCAAACAGCCGGCGGCGCGCTTGTCGGCTACGCCGGCGGGGCGGCTGGCCAGTACGTTATCGAGCACCTGCTTCAGGTAAGGCTGCTGCACGCTGCCGGCTACCTGCGGGTTGTCGTCGATAGCACCCCGGTAGCGGATGGCGAAGCCGCCGGAAACGGGCTCCAGCACCACGGCTTCGGCAGTTTTGCTCACGCCGAGCTGGGCGGCCACTTGCTGGCTGGCATCGGTGAGGGTGGGCAGTTCGACTTCGCCGGGAGCGGCGGTGCCGGGTGCATCGAGGTTGATGGGCACGTTGATGAACAGGAACTGCACGCCCCGGCCCCGGTAGGCGCTGCTGAGCGAGGCCAGCCGCTCCTGATACAGCCGTGAAAAGGCACAGGCCGGGTTCAGAAATACCACCACCACGGCCTTGTTGCCGGCGTAGCTTTTGAGGGCTACGTCGGTGTTGGAGGCGGTTTTGAGGGTGAAATCGGTGATGGTGCCACCGGCCTGGGCGCGGGCCACGCCCACGGCCAAGGTCACGGTGAGCAGGGCAATGGCGGCAAGAATAGAAATTCGGCGAAAAGACATGGCGGTAAGGTAAGACAAAAGGGCGTAAGCGGGTGGTTAGGCGGCCGGTTCGTGGCAGTACGTGAGCACGTAGCCGGGCGCCGGCCGATAATAGCAAATGGAGTGCCGCGTCTGCAACCCGTTCAGCAGCAGCGTAGCGGGGATTTTGCCCGCGGCCCGCGGCTCGAACGCATTCAGCAGTAATTGGTTTTTGAAGATAATGCCGCGTTGCGCAGCCAGCTTGTACAGGGTTTCTTTGGCGCTCCACAGCAAGGTATAGTGGGCGCTGGAATCGGGCGCATTTTGAGTGGCGGCCTGAGCATCGGCCCACTCATTCGGGGCCAGGAATTTGCCGGCCAGCCGCTGGGCTTTGTCCCGGATTATTTCCACGTCGACCCCGACCCGGCCGCCTTCGGCCAAGACCGCCGCCACCCACGCGCCGGAATGCGAGAGCGACACGACCAAATTGTCCGGCACGCCGTCGGTCAGCCAGGGGCGGCCGGTGGCATCGTTTTGCACCACCGGGTGCGGCGTTGCGGCCGATAAATCCTCTACCAGCGCGTGTACCAGCCGCCGACCGGCCAGCCATTGGGCCTGGCGCGCGGCATCGGCTGTGACGGGCATGAGAGACTCGTAGGCTTCCTGCCGGGGCAGGCCGGACCACAGCTCGGCGGGCGTTTCGGTGAGGTGCCACAGGCCCAGCACGGCGGTAGGGGAGAGGTGCTGAAGGGAGTGAAGAGGCAAGTTGGGGGTTGTCAGTTGTTCGTTGTCAGTTGTTCGAAGTGTTTATTCGGCGAAGCAGGCGGGCTTAAACCTGACAACTGATAACGAACAACTGACAACCACCCGCGAAGCTACCTTTGCGGCGCCCGTATGTCCGAGATTTTCCGCCCGCCCGTTACCCGAATTGCCACCCTGGCCGGCCACCGCGACGCGGTGTATGCGCTCACCGGGGGGGCGGCAAGCACCGTTTACTCGGGCAGCGCCGATGGCATGGTGGTGGGCTGGGATGCCGCTACTCCGGCGCAGGACGGCGAATTGCTGGCGCGCGTCGAAAACTCGGTGTATGCCCTGCACCACTTGCCAGCGCTGGATTTGCTGGTGCTGGGGCACAATTTTCAGGGCATTCAGGCCATTGATTTAAGCCGAAATCAGCTAGCGCACGCCACGGCTCTGCCACCGGTGGCCGTCTTCGAAATTGTGTTCTCCGCCAGCCGGCAGCGGCTATACGTGGCCCTCGGCGACGGCACGCTGGCCGTTCTTACCGTGCCCGGTTTTCGCCTGGAAAAGCTGCTGCGCCTCGCCGATAAAAGCCTGCGCTGCCTGGCGCTGCACGAAGGCCGCAACGAGCTGGCCGTGGGCAGTTCCGATACCCTGACCCGGATTCTGGACCTGGATTCGCTGGAAACGAAGTTCACGCTGGCCGAAAGCACCAATTCGGTATTTTCCGTGGCGTATTCTCCGGATGGCGCGCGCCTGCTCACAGCCGGGCGCGATGCCCAAATCCGCACCTGGGAGGTGGCCGCGGGCTACGCGCTGGCGGGCACCGTGCCGGCCCATATGTACACCATTCACCACCTGGCTTTCAGTCCCGATGGCCACTACCTGGCCTCGTGCAGCCTCGACAAGAGCATCAAGCTCTGGGACGCGGCCACGCTGACGCTGCTGCGCGTGCTCGACCGTGCGCGCGCGGCCGGCCACGGCACTTCCGTAAACCGGCTGGTTTGGCCGGGCACCGAAAACCGGCTAGTTTCGTGTAGCGACGACCGCAGTCTGGCCGTTTGGCAAGTGGAAGCGTAGTTGTCAGTTGCTCGTTGTCAGTGATTAGGGCAAACCCGGCCCGGTACCTGACCCCATCAACTGACAACGAATAACTGACAACTAGAAAAATGAAACTCACCGCCCTCGATATCCGCCAGAAAACGTTTGAAAAATCCTTTCGGGGGGTCGATAAAGACGAAGTGCAGGCCTTTCTGACCACGATTTCGCAGCAATGGGAGCGGCTGGGCGATGAAAACCGCGAGCTGCGCCTCAAGCTGGAACACGCCCAGCAGGACGTGCAGAAAATGCGCGAAGTGGAAAGCAGCCTCTACCGCACCCTCAAAACGGCCGAAGACACCGGCAACAACATCACCGAGCAGGCCCAGCGCGATGCCGACCTGCGCATTCGCGAAGCCCAGCTGCAGGCCGAAAACCTGCTGAACGAGGCCCGCCAGCGTGCCCGCGCCGTGGTGGACGAAGCGTACCAGCAGGCCGAAAAAACCGTGGCCGACATGCAGCGCGAAGTGGGCGGCCTGGGCCAGGAGTGCCAGCGCCTGGAGCAGCAGCTCGACGGCCTGGTGCGCGACCTGCACCACCTGGCTTCCGATGCGCTGGACAAAGTGGAAAAAGCCCGCAACCGGCCCAAGGGTGGCACGGCAGCCATCCTTTCCCGCGCCGCCCGCGTACAGGTAGAGCGGCCGAAAGAACCGGCCGCCGAACCCACTTCTGAACCCCCGCCCGCCATGCAAGTCACTACTGCTTCCGCTATTTCGCCCGCCGCTGCCGTAGCGGCGGCAACGCCGGCTGCCTTCGTTCCCTCGGCCCTTGGCCGCGCCGAAGAAGCCCTGGAGCGTGCTTCCGACACCACGGGCTATAACCCCAAGCCCGGCCAGCAGCCCGACCCCAATACGGCTCCCTCGCCCGAAATTGAGCGGCCCGCCGCGCCAGCCGAAAACCCCGGCATTGCGCCTGCGCCTAACATTGAGCAGCCCGCGCCTTCGCAGGTGCCCGAGCCCAACCCGCCCTACGTGCAGCCGCCCACGCCCGACATTCAGCCCGTGGGCCCCAGCCACCCCGAAATCAACCAGCCCTCGCCCGTGACGCATCCCGGCCAGCCAGGCATGGTGGCCGAAGCTCCCGCAGAGGTAGCGGTAGGGGAGAAGTCGTTCTTCGACGAAATTTAGACCGCGGATTCGACGACCTGGTCGGATTTTGTGCCTGAATCCGGTAGAGCCCGTCCATTGGACGGGCTTTCTTTTCTTCTGCGGCAACCTTTGCGCCAGATAGGGCAGAGGCTTAGTCAATAGCCCGAACCCCACCACCTCACCATTTCACTACCCCACCACCTCACCACCATGGGCCAAATCGCACTCGAAGGGCTGGAGTTTTTTGCCTTCCACGGCTACTACGACGAAGAGCAGAAGATTGGGAATAAGTACGGCGTGGACCTGTACATCAGCACCGACCTGCTGGCGGCCGGCGAGTCGGATAAACTGACCCAGACGGTGAATTACGAAGTTCTCTACCGCCTCGTGGCCGAAGAAATGCGCGCCCCCGCCCGGCTGCTGGAGCACGTAGCCCACCGCGTGCTCGACCGCATTATGGCCGAATTGCCGCACGTCCGGAAGGTGAAAATCAGCGTCAGCAAGTTCAATCCGCCGCTGGGCGGCATTTGCCACCGGGCCCGGGTGACGCTGGTGCAACGGCGCAAGCAAGCGCCAAATTCCTAAAATCGCGGAAGCAAGAGGAAGTGATACAGCGCTTTGTCAGAAAATTATAGGCCTGTAATCCAGTTGGTTGGGTAGATTTATGGGAATTATACGAAATAATTCGTATAACCTTCTTGCAACTACGAACCGCTTCGTACCATCTTTGCCTCATCCTACGAAATAATTCGTAGTAACCTCGTATCTTTCAGTATGAGCAAGGCCCCGCCCCCCAAACCTACGGATTCCGAACTGGAAATCCTGCACGTGCTCTGGCAGCACGGGCCCGCCACCGTGCGGGCCATCAACGACAACCTGAGCCAGCGCCGCCAGGCGGAAGTGGGCTACACCACCACGCTCAAGATTTTGCAGCTGATGCTGGAAAAGGCCCTGGTGCGGCGCGACGATGCCGACCGCAGCCACGTGTACCGGGCCGCGGTGCGTGAGCAGGAAACCCAGGGGCTGCTCCTCAACAAGTTCGTGGACGCCACCTTCGGCGGCTCGGCCCTGAAGCTGGTGATGCAGGCCCTGGGCAGCCGCCAGACTTCGGCCGACGAGCTGGCGCAAATCCGCCGCCTGCTCAACGACATTGAAATCCAAAACTCCACCGCTACTTCCGACGACGATGAGCACGCTTGAGAACTTCGTTTCGCCCGCGCTGACGCGGGCCCTTGGGTGGACGCTGCTGCACTCGCTGTGGCAGGGGGCGCTGGTAGCCGCCGTGCTGGCGGGTGCCTTGCTGCTGCTGCGTCGGCAGCGGGCGGAGGTGCGCTACGTGGCTTCGGCCGGGGCGCTGGGCATGGTGGTGGCGCTGGCCGGCATCACGTTTGGGCTGTATTTTAATGCCGGTGCGGGCAACGGGGGAATGTTGCGCCCCGGCACCTTGCAAGGCACTCGGGTGCTGCCACTGAAGCCGGCTGGAAAGCCTGTGGCCAATGTTTCGGCCGCCGCTGGCCCTATTGGGCAAGTAACCACCGAAGCAAATGTGAAAAGCGGCCCGGTGGCGGTAGTGGCCGGGCGTCGGTTGGAGGCGCATTCAACTCCTCAACCCCTCAGCCAGGCTTTGCAAACCGGCCTGCGGTATTTCGACAACCACCTGCCGCTGCTGGTGGTGGCCTGGCTGCTGGGCCTGCTGGCCATGAGCCTGCGCATGCTGGGCGGCCTGCTGTATGTGCAGCGGCTGCGGCGCTACCGGGTGCGCCCGCTGCCGGCCGTGTGGCAGGAGCGGCTGGCGGCCCTGGCGGCTCGTAGCGGAATACGCCGGCCGGTGGCGCTGCTGGAATCGGCGCTGGTGCAGGTGCCGCTGGTGGTGGGCCACCTTCGGCCCGTGATTTTACTGCCTTTGGGCACGGTGGCGGGGCTTTCGCCCGCTTATCTGGAAGCTGTTCTGGCCCACGAGCTGGCCCACGTATTGCGCCGCGACTACCTCGTGAACCTGCTGCAAACGGTGGCCGAGGTGCTGTTCTTCTACCATCCGGCGGTGTGGTTTATGGCCAATTGTGTGCGTGCCGAGCGCGAAAATTGCTGCGACGACACCGCCACGGCCCTCGTGGGCGGCGACCCGCTCCGGCTGGCCCGCGCCCTCACCGCCCTGGCCGAGTGGAGCCAGAGCGCCGTGGTGCCCACCGCGCCACGCCTGGCCCTGGCCGCCATCGGCGGGCGCGGGGCGCTGCTGAACCGGGTGCGCCGCCTGGTGCAGCGCCGCCCGGCCGCGCCCACGCTGGCCGAGGGGATTATGGCTGGCGCGCTGGTGCTGGGCGGGCTGGGCCTGCTGGGCAGCAGCGTGGCCCTGGCCGGGCCCTTAGCGCAGCCGACTACGCCGGAGAAGAAGCCCACGGCATTTGACTGGCAGACGGGCCCGGCTCAAACGACCCCGACTCCCAAGTCGGCCAGCTCTGCCGACACCACCAAACGGGTGACCGGCACCAGTAGCACTACGACGACTACAACCACCGCGCCGGCCCCACCAGCGCCGGACCAGTCCGGCAACGTGCGCTCCGAAACGACGGTGACGCAGCACGGACCGGGCGCGGACGCTCCGCAGCCGCCCGCCGATGACCAGCCGGGCCAGGACCCGCCGGGCCGCAACCGCCGCAACCGCCGCGCCAGCCAGAACGGTTTCGAGTATGGCCCGCGCCCTTTCCCCGGCCAGCCGGGCACGGTGGTTATCACAAAGGATAAGAAAGGCCGCCTCACCGACCTCGTGGTGAACGGCCAGCGCGTGGACACCGAAACTGGCCAGGGCAAGCTCAAAATCAAAGACAAAGGCCAGGACGGCAAGGGCCAGCAGGTCCAAATCATCCAGGTAATGCCACAGGACTTTCCCGAGGCGAGGGCCTTTGTGTTCCGGAAAGATGCCGGCGACCAGCGCCAATTTGAGCGGAAAGTAGAGCGCGATATGGAGCGGAGCTTCAATTACCAGTTCCAGTTTCCGCAGCCGCAAAAGCAGCTGGCCGAGAAACGGTATGCCGAAAAACTGTATGCCGAGCAGTTCAACAAGAGCTTCAACGGCGGTTTCAACGGGAATTTTAACCGGAATTTCCGGATGCAGAACCCCGGCAATGGCCCGAGCCTGGACGCCCAGCGCGATGCCCTGCACGCCGCCGAGCGCGCCCTGCGCGAAGCCGGGGCCGTGAAATCCCTCGGTGCCGAGCAGCGCAAGCGCATCAGCCGGGAGCTGGAGAAAGTGCAGGCTGCGCGGAAGCAGCTGGAAAGTGCCTCCTCGATGAAGCGCCTGCGCTTGAACGGGGCCGATAACCGGACGATGGACGAGCAATTCAGCAAGCTAAACGAGGAAATGCGCGACCGGGAGGCTGAGCTGCGCGACCGCCAGCAGGAGCAGCAGGACCTGGAGCAAAGCCAGGCCGACCGCGACCGGGAACAGGACGACCGTGACCGGGAGCGCGCCGACCACAAACGCGAGCAGTCCGACCGGGAGCAGGAGCGCGCTGACCGCCGCCGCGACCAGGAGGACGACGCCCTGGTGGACCAGCTGGCGAAAGACGGCCTGATTAAGAACAAGGAGAACTTCCAGCTCCGGCTCACGGGCAGCAGCCTGACGATAAACGGCAAGGAGCAGTCCCAGCCGGTATTTCAGAAATACCTGAAGCTGTACGCAAGCACCCACCCCGGCCGCAAAATGGGCCCCAAAGGAGCCATGGTGATAACCCGCAACAGCGACACAAACACCAGCACAAGCAACAGCTCCGACCTGCCGCGCCCGCCCCGGCCGCCGCGCGTGCCACGTGCCCCGCTGCCGCCCCTGGCGCCCATGGCCCCAATGGCGCCGCCCGCACCGCCCAAGCCGCCGCGTGTCGACACGGAGACGCTGCGCAACGAGCTGCGCAAAGACGGCCTGATTGGCTCGGACGACAAGAGCTTTCAGCTGCAGCTGAACAATTCGGGGCTGACCGTGAACGGCAAAAAGCAGTCGGATAAGCTGGCGGAGAAATACCGCAAGCTCACGGGCAACGAAAATGGCAACAAGTACAACGTGACCATTTCGTCGGACGAATAGGGGAAGCCCCGGCGGCCTTGCCAGGGCATTTTTTCGCCCGCATGCAGCGACGGGCCCCGGCACCACCTGCAACCCGCGTAGCTACTGCAGTCACCCGGGTTACCTTGGTGCCAGGGCCCGCCGTGCCGTTTTGCTGCCATTGCTGAGGGCCGCGACTACCCGTTAAAAATCAAAAAACATGACTGGAAAGAAAATCAGCCGGGGCGCTGCCGTGGCCCTGTGCCTGCTGGCCGGTTTGCTGGCGCACGGCCAGCAGCCGGTGGCGCCGGCTGCCACTACGGCCGCTCCTTTGCCGGCGGCCGGCCTGGAAACCATGCTGCGCCGCGTGATGCAGGAGCGGCGCATTCCCGGCCTGCAGGTGGCGGTGGTGCAGCACGGCCGCGTGGCGCTGCTGCAATCCTACGGCTGGGCTAATCTGCAGGACTCCATTCCGGTCACCAACCAGAGCATTTTTGCCATCAATTCCTGCACCAAGGCTTTTACCGGCGTTGCCGTGATGCAGCTAGTGGAAGCCGGCAAAGTGGCGTTAACAGCGCCGGTATCCCGCTACCTCGACGGACTGCCGGCGGCCTGGCAGCCCGTCACCATCCGGCAGCTGCTCACGCACGTTTCGGGGCTGCCCGATGTGTTGCGGGTACTGAGCCCGGGCACCGGCGGGCTGGCCGGGCTGGGCAGCGAAGCCGCCGCCTGGGCCAAAGTGCAGGCGCTGCCCATGGATTTTGTGACCGGCGAGCAGTTCAGCTACAACCAAACCAACTACCTGCTGCTGGGCAAAATCATTGATAAGCTCAGCGGCCAGCCGTTTGCCCAGGTGTTCAGCGAGCGGCAATTTCGGGTGGCGGCCATGCCCCGCACCGTGTTTGCGGATTCCCGCGAGGTGATTCCGCACCTGGCCCCGACCTACAAGTACGAAACCAGCCTCGACGGGCAAAAATTCAGCGAAGGCAAGCTGACCAATTCCTACGCCGAATTTCCGCCCTCCCGCCGCACCGCCTCGGGCCTGAACAGCACCGCCGAGGACGTGGCCCACTGGCTCATCGCCTTGCAGCAAGGCCGGCTGCTGAGCACCAAAACGGCCCTGAATACGCTCTGGACGGCCGGCACCTACAACAACGGCACGCCCACGCAATGGGCCCTGGGCTGGGTTGCCAAGCCCAGGGCCCGGCACCGGGCGGTGATTGCCACCGGGGGCGGGCGCTCGGCTTTTTTCGTGTACCCGCAGGATGATTTGGCGGTGGTCGTGCTGACCAATCTGGCCGGGGCTTACCCCGAGGATTTTATCGACGAAGCGGCCGGGTATTTTAACCCCGAAATCCCCGCGTCCGACCCCATTACCGCCCTGCGCATGCAGCTGCAAAAGCGGGGTTTCGACCAGGCCAGTGCCGTGTTTAAGGAGTTGAAAAAGAAGGATAAATCCTTCGCGCCTTCGGAAGTTGACCTCAACGACTGGGCGTACCGGATGATGGCCAACCGGCAGTTGAAGGAGGCGCTGGCCGTGTTCAAACTCACCCTGGAGCTCTACCCGAGAAGCTGGAATGCCTACGACAGCTACGGCGAAGCGCTGGTGAAAAGCGGCCAGCCAGAACAGGCCACTGCCATGTACCAAAAATCGGTGGAACTCAACCCCGACAACCAAAACGGGAAGCGGATTCTGGAGCAGCTGCTGAAATAATTGCCAGGGCGATGCCAGGTGCAACCAATTTACTGCCAGGCCATAGCTATTTATTAATCCGAAAATCTGGCTGGCGCAAGCAACGGTAAGGGCAAGGTCTGCATCTGTTGGCCTACCCAAAAGCAATTCTTTTTTGGGGAGGTATATGCGTATTTATCTGCTGATTTTCTTTTGTTTAGTGGTGCTGGCGGGCGTTGCCCGGGGCCAGACGCCGCCGGCCTCCACCACCCTGGCTGCCACCGATGCCGCCAAGCCCGCACCCAAGCGCCAGCTCCAGGCCACGCGCATCAGCACCCCACCCAAGCTCGACGGCGCGCTCGACGAAGCCGTGTGGCAGACGGCCCCCATCGCTTCCAAATTCTACGAGCTGGAGCCCACGCCGGGCCGCCCCGAAAAGTACCCCACCGAAGTGCGCGTGCTCTACGATGACGCCGCGATTTACGTGGGCGCCATCATGCACGATGTGTCGCAGGACTCCATTCTGCGCGAGCTGAGCGACCGGGACAACATCGGTAATTCGGACTGGTTCGGGGTGTTTTTCGATACCTACAACGACCACCTCAACGGCTACGAATTCATCATCACTTCGGGCGGCGTGCAGGTCGATTTGCGCCAGTCGCCGGCCAACGGCGAGGACGGCAGCTGGAACGCCGTGTGGGAAAGCCGCACCGCCCTGCGCGGCACCGATTGGGTGGCCGAAATGCGCATTCCTTACTCCGCTATCCGCTTCAGCAAGGCCAAGGAGCAGATGTGGGGCCTGAATTTTGGCCGGCAGCGGCGAAGCTCGCGGCAGAAGTTTTTCTGGAACGAGGTGAAGCCCCAGGTTTCCGGCTTCGTGACGCAGTGGGGCCAGCTCACCGGCCTCAAGGATTTGCAGCCGCCGCTGCGCCTCTCGCTCACGCCCTACGTGTCGGCCTACGCCAACCATTACCCCTACCACGAGCAGGGCAAGCAAAACACCACCACCAGCTTCAACGGCGGGGCCGACGTGAAGTGGGGCATCAACGAAAGCTTCACGCTGGATGCCACGCTGGTGCCCGATTTCGGGCAGGTGCAGAGCGACAACCAGGTGCTCAACCTTTCGCCGTTTGAGGTGCAGTACAACGAAAACCGGGGGTTTTTCACCGAAGGCACCGAGCTGTTCAACAAGGGCGGCCTGTTCTATTCGCGCCGCGTGGGGGCCCAGCCGCTGGGCTTCGGCGGCGTGAGCGACCAGCTCCGCACCGCGCACCGCGCCGACGACGGCAGCCTGCACCGCGGCGAATACATCGTGCAGAACCCCGGCGTCACGCGCCTGCTGAACGCCACCAAAGTATCGGGCCGCACCAGCAGCGGCCTGGGCGTGGGCATCTTCAACGCGGTGAGCAACGACGTGTACGCCACCGTGCAGGACAGCACCACCGGCGCCCGCCGCGACGTGCTGACCCAGCCGCTGAGCAACTACAACATCGTGGTGCTCGACCAGAGCCTGAAGAACAATTCCTACGTCAGCCTCATCAATACCAACGTGACGCGCGCCGGCCAGACCTACGACGCCAACGTGACCGGCGGCCTGTTCCGCTTCGCCAACAAGAAGAACTCCTACGCCCTCGACGGCCGCGTGGTGTACTCCAACCGGCGCGGCCGGGCCTTCAACTCGACCGACGAAATCTCGGACCAGGACGGCTACAAGTATTACCTGAATTTCGGCAAAATCTCGGGCAACTTCACCTGGAACGTCGACCACGGCATCGAGTCGCACAGCTACAACCCCAACGATTTGGGCCTGCTCTTCGCCAATAACAACATCTCGCAATCCATCAACGCGAGCTACAACATCTACAAGCCGTTCTGGAAAGTCAACAAGCTCATCACCTACGCCAGCGCGTCGTATTCGCGGCTGGAGCGCCCCGGCCTCTACCAGGACATGGGCCTCTACGCGGGCGGCAACACCACTTTTACCAGGAATTTCCTCACCACCGGCATTAACCTCGACGCCTCTCCGCTCACCCGCGACTACTTCGACCCGCGCCGCGCCCCGCTCGGCAAGTACTTCGTGCGCCGGCCGGCCACCTTCGGCCTGAACGGCTTCGTGTCGTCCGATTACCGCAAGAAATTCGCCTACGACCTCAACTACTCCGGCCGTTTCTTCGCCGACGACGGCGCGCGCCGCAACCGCAACAGCTACTCCCTCACCCTGGGGCCGCGCTACCGGGCCAGCAACCATCTCAGCTTCGTGTATTCCATCGGCTACGCGGTGGCCCTGAACCAGATTGGCTACGCCGGCGGCCTCGACGGTTCCGACTCGACGGATGCGCTGGTGCTGGCCCGCTTCGGCGGCGATACCGGCGACGTGCTCCTGGGCCGCCGCAACGTCACCACCTTCACCAACACCGCCACGGCCACCTACACCTTCACCAACCGCATGTCGTTCAACATCCGGCTGCGGCACTACGTGAGCAACGTGCACTACAAGGACTTTTCCCGCCTGCACCCCGACGGCGTCGAAACCCCCGAGCCCACCTACACCCGCAACCGCGACAACACCTTCAACGCCTTCAACATCGACGCCGTGTACTCCTGGTGGTTCGCGCCCGGCTCGCAGGTCAGCATCGTCTGGAAAAACGCCGGCGCGTCCTTCTTCGAGGCCAACGCCGCCACTCCGCTCTATTTCGAAAACCTGAGCAACACCATCAACACGCCGCACAATAACAACGTGTCGATAAAAGTGCTCTACTACCTCGACTACCTGGCCCTGCGCCCCCGGCGCAGCTAGCCAATTATGCGGCTCAGCTCAGCACTTCGATGAGCAGGCCGCCCGGCTCGCGCCAGTAAAACGTCCAGGAACCGTGGAATTTCCGGGGCGCGTCCACCGCAAATCCGTCATCGCGCAGGCGCTGGTAGATTTCGTTGACCTGCGCTTCGGTTTCTTGCCGGAAGCCGAGGTGGAAGTCTTCGGGGTACGCCACTTCGGTGGCTTTGTTGAAATTGCTGAGCGTGAGCGTCAGGCCGTTTGCATCCTGCAAAATGGCCAGCGCCGGGCTGCCGGGCGCCACGCGTTGGAACCCGAAGTACTTCTCGAACAGCTGCTGGGTTTGCAGCACATCAGCCACGGCAAGGTTCAGGTGGTTCAGCTGCATGGTGGGGTTGAATTGAATGATGAAAATAGCCGGCCGGAACGTGCCCGAAATGGGCCAACGCAGCGCGTAAGCAGCCTTGGCTACTCCAGCACCGTCACCCGCGCCTTGTCGTAGAGCCGCAGCCAGTCGCGCCGCAAAATAGCGTACAGGTACTCGTCCTCAAACTCGCCCTGCTCGTTCCGGCCCGACTCGCGCATGATGCCCTCGAACTGAAAGCCGGCCGTTTTCTCAATCGAGCGCTTCGACGACAGGTTCGACAGCCGGCAGCCCGTGGCCACCCGGTTCAGGCCCAGCAGCTCGAAGGCCAGGTAAAACAGGTGCGGCTTGCTGCGCGGCGTCACGCCCCGGCCGCGCATGTGCCGGAAAATATCGGCCCCCGTGGAAGCGTACCGCTCGTCCCAGCTGTCCACCGTGAGGGCAGTCATGCCGGCCAGCTCGGAGCCCAGTATGGAGTAGAACCCGAAGTTGGTCCGCCGCCCGTTTTCGTACCGGGGCAGGTAATTTCGAAACAGCTCCTCCAGCATTTCCCGCGAGTCGGGGAAGCCCTGAAACAGAGCAAACACCTCCGCCAGGTTGTCCTCGTTGATGAGGTGCAGGGTAATTGAGTCCGAATGCAGGGCCGTGAACATGAAACGGAAGCCGGAAAAGCCAGGCGAACGAAAATACAAAGCCCCTGGCCATCTTCAAAAGAAGCACAAGCGTCCGTTACTGCTCGGGTTTCTGCGGCTGCAACGCTCCGGAAAAGCTTAAAAGGGGGCGGCTTGCTAGTCCTTCACGGTGGCGTAAATGGCAACAGTAGGGCGTTTGCCCAGCACGGGCACGTTACTGCTGAACGTGGGTTTCACCCAGGCGGCCTGGCTGGTGTTCATGATGAGCTACGCCACTGCGCCACTCGGCCACAGCCAGCGCGAGGCCAGCAAAACGGTAATCAGAAATAAACGGTGAGCCATGCTGCGGAAATAGGAGGGGACAAAACGGGAAGTAAGCGGCAAATGGGGCGAAAGGTATGGCGCGTGCCGGAGGCATGGCCGCCACAGTTGCGGACACCTGCCGGTATTGTTCGCTACCGCCACATTGCCGTGCGCGAAATCGTCACCCATCGCGTCGGGCTGGCCTCGTCGGCCCACGCTAGCAGGTGTTCAGAGCCGCAGCAGCTCCCCGGCGGCGGCGAAGGGCGTGAGCCGGCCCGCCGCCACGGCGGCTCGCACGGTGGGCAGCCGCTCACGCACGGCGGCATCGGCGTAAAAGCGGGTTTCCAGGGCCTGGGCAATGCTTTGGTGCAGCCATTGCAGCTGCTGCTCCTGCCGCCGCTGCGCAAAGTAGCCACTCTGCCGGGTGGCGGCGGCGTAGGTCTCGATGACTTCCCACACCTGCGCCAGGCCCGTGCCGTCCACCGCCGAAGTCAGCAGTACCGGCTGCACCTGGCCCGAGGGCGCGGGCGGAAACAGGTGCAGCGCGCTCTGGTAGTCGAGGCGGGCGCGGCGGGCGGCCTGCTCGTTGCCGTGGTCGGCTTTGGTGATGCACAGGGCGTCGGCCATTTCCATGATGCCGCGCTTGAGGCCCTGGAGCTCGTCGCCGGCCCCGGCCAGCAGCAGCAGCAGGAAGAAATCGACCATGCCGTGCACGGTGGTTTCGGACTGCCCGACGCCCACGGTTTCCACAAAAATGACGTCGTGGCCGGCCGCTTCACATAATAATAATGCTTCCCGCGTGGCGCGGGCCACCCCGCCGAGGCTGTTGCCGGCCGGGGAAGGCCGGATGAACGCGGCGGGCTGGGCGGCCAGCCAGGGCATCCGGGTTTTGTCGCCCAGAATGCTGCCGCCGCCGCGCTGGCTGCTGGGGTCCACGGCCAGCACGGCCAGCTTCAGGCCCTTGGTTTCGACCAAAAACCGGCCCAACGCTTCAATAAACGTGCTTTTGCCCACCCCCGGCACGCCCGTGATGCCCACCCGCAGGCTGCGGCCGGTGTGGGGCAGCACCGCCTGCAGCACCGCCTGCGCCAGGGCCTGGTCGGCGGGCAGGGTGCTTTCGACCAGCGTGATGGCGCGGCCCAGCACCGTGCGGGAGCCGGCCAGGATGCCGGTGGCGTATTCGGCGGCGGAAAGGCGTTTGGGAGGCAATAGTTTGGTGGGTAGGCGTTAGCTTGCGGAGGCAAAGAACGGGCGTTTCGGTAATCATTGCCATTGCCGGGCGGTATTGGTCGACGCTACCCGGGCGCTGGGCGACTGCGGCTGGCGCGGCCGGCCGGGCCGGAGTTCTTTGCTTGCCACCCCCGCACCATCCCTCACCCCCTCTCAATTCCTCACCAATTCACCCTTCACCGCGCTCTGCATGAAAGCACCTTATTCTCTTTTACTGGCCGCCGGGCTGGCCCTGCCGGCCACGGCATTTGCCCAAAACGAGCTCAGCAACTTCACCGCCACCGGGCGCGGCGGGGTCATCAACACATTCGCGCAGGACTACCAGGCCATTGGCATCAACCCCGCCAACCTCGGCCGGGTGGGCCAGGCCAAAGTGTCGTTCACGGTGCTGGAAACGGGCGTGGGCGTGGCCTCGCAGTCGCTCAGCAAAACGCTGTTCAAGCACCTGCTTTTTGACACCGACCAGACCATTCCGGCCGCCGAGCGCGCCGACCTGGTGAAATCGCTGACCAGCACCAACACCCTCAACGCCAACGCCGACGTGACCACCTTCGCGCTGGCCGTGTCGCTGCCCAGCGGCTTGGGCAGCCTTGCCGTCAGCAACCGCCACCGCATGGGCGTGCACCTGGGGCTGAACCAGAACGCCGCCGACATCATCGTAAACGGGCAGAACGCGGCCGTCATCCGGCAGTATTACCCGGCCTCCGGCAATCCCGACCCGACCACCATCAACCCCAACGCCCCGTTG
This sequence comes from Hymenobacter terricola, assembly GCF_017921975.2. Lineage (GTDB taxonomy): Bacteria > Bacteroidota > Bacteroidia > Cytophagales > Hymenobacteraceae > Hymenobacter > Hymenobacter terricola. Next base: position 4,510 of record NZ_JAGEMO020000040.1, on the reverse strand, counting down.
CTATCGGCGGCCCTCGACGGCACCAATATCCAGATGGCCTGGACCAGCGAGTACAACATTTCCTACGGTGTGCAAGTGCTGGATATGACCGGTTTCAAGCTGTCGGCCGGGGCGGGCTACCGCTACATTCAGGGACTGGGCATCGCCGACGTACGCATTGAAGGCGGCAGCCTGTACGCCTACAACGCCCTTTCGCCGCTGTTCAAGGTGAACTACGGCACCATTGGCAGCGGGGCGAACTTTAACCTGGAAACCGGCTCCGGCCTGCAGAGTGTGGGCCACGGCAACGGCTTCGACCTGGGCCTGGCCGCCGAAGTGGGCAAATCCGTCCGCCTGGGCGTGTCGGTGGTCGACATGGGCAGCATGACCTGGACCGGCAACGTGCTCACCGCTACCGACCAAAAGCTGAAGTACACCAATGCCACGGGGCTCGACAGCTACAACGTCATCAAGGGCATCATCAACGAGTTCGACACCGACAGCAAGAGCCTGTTCACGTACTCGCCGGCGCAGGAGCGCAGTGCCTCCCTGCCCGCCAAAATGCGCCTGGGCGGCGGCTTCCGGCTCAGCGAATTGTTCGAGGCCGGCCTCGATGTGACCGTGCCCCTCAACAAAGTGGCCGGCAACCTCACCTCCACGTTCGTGGGCGTAGGCGTCGATTACAAGCCCGTGCATTGGCTGCGGCTGAGCAGCGGCGTCACGGGCGGCTCGGGCTACGGCACCAGCCTGCCGCTGGGCGTTACGCTGGTGAGCAAGGTGTGGGAAGCCGGCATCAGCAGCCGCGACGTGACGGGTTATTTCGGCGAAAAATCGCCGTACTACTCGCTGGCACTGGGTTTCCTGCGGTTTAAGATTGGTGGTGAATAGGCAAGAAAGGCACTAAAAGAACGTCATGCTGAGCGGAGCCGAAGCATCTCTACTGCGCAAGTAATTCATTTTACCATTGCGGTAGAGATGCTTCGGCTCCGCTCAGCATGACGTTCTGGTTTGGTCGTTCCTAGCGGCCTTCGTTCGGCACCACCACAAACGCGGGCAGGCCCAGCTTGCTGTGGCGCCCGCCCAGCTTCAGGCCCTCGTCCACGTACTTGCAATCCTTGCCCAGGGCATTCGGCGCCTCAATTACGCCGAGGTTGGGGTTATCCTCACGGGCCACGTAGATGCGGCCGTCGGGCCCGCGCTGGAGGGCCCCGATTTTGCGGTTGGCCGACTTGCCGACCAGGGTTTTGGCCTTGGTTTTGAGGTCGAACTGCCAGATTTCGGTTTGGCCGCCGCCCACGCCGTTGCAGGTGCCGTAGACTTTGGTGCCGTCGGGCGAAAACTCTACGCCGTAGGCCTCGGCGTAGGGCCCGAAACTGCGCGGGTTGCTCACCTTGCCGGTAGTGCGGTCGAAATCATAGATTTCAAACTTGTTGGTTTCGCGCCAGAGAGCGGCGGCGAGGTGCTGGCCATCGGGCGAAAACTTGAGCGCGCCAATGGCGTTGCGGCCGGGGCCGGCGTTCATGCTGCCCACGTTGCTCATCAGCGGCTTGGCCGATACGCCATCGGCCGTGACGAGGTAGCTCACGAAGGCGTTGGAGTTCCAGCGGTGGGCCACCACCCAGGTGTCGCGGCCGTTGGCGTGGCGCACGGCGGCCAGCTTTTCGGCCACCGGTTGAATAAGCAGCAGGTTCACGCGGGGCAGGTCGCCGAAACCGTCGTCGCGGGTCATGTCCACCACCGAGTAGCGCAGGCCGTTGGGCGTGCCCTGCGGGGCCACCGTGAAAATGTAAAAGACATTGCCCGAGCCGGGGTCGGGCACGATGAGGGCCGACTGGGTGCTGCTGCCGCTCCCCATTAGCTTGTGGCCGTTGGGCATGGGCTGGTGCTTGCGGTTCCACACGGTTTCGCCGTTGGTGTAGAACAGCAGCTCGCCCTTGGAAGTGGTAGCCACGGCGCAGCCCTCGTAGGTGCTCATCTTGCCGTCGCTCAGCGGCTTGGGCACGTTGCCGTCGGCAAAAGTCAGGCCCGCCTGCTGGCCGAAATACCAGATGTCGGTGGGGCGCTGGGCGCGGGTCGCTACGCTGAGCAGCAGCGGGAGCAAAGCAAGAAGAAGGCGTTTCATGGGCAATTGAAGCGGTTGGTAATGGCGGCTTAACGAAAAAATGGTGCCGGGTGGTGCCTTTTCAAACGGCGCTATGCCGTTTTTACGTAGTGTTTCGGGGTGTTAAATAACGGCTGATTCCCGCCGCACCGGCCGGGCCAGCAGCAGCAGCAGCACCCCCAGCAGCGAAAGCGGCATCAGGAAATACAGCCCGTGCAGCGCCGCCGGATTGCCCAGCGCCAGCGCGATGCCGTTGAGCGGCAACAGCAGCGGGAGCAGCAGGGCCAGGAGCAGCCATTGCCGCCGCTGCGGCAGCCGCAACCCGTAAATCAGCAGCGGCAACAGCAGCACTGCATCGTAATACAGATGGTAGGTGGTAAGCAGTGTGAGCGTGCCGATAACCAGGAAAACGTACCCGTCGGCCAGCGGCTGGCCTGCCCGACGCAGCCGCAGCAGTCGCCCGCCGGCGGCCAGCCACAGCGCCGCGTGCGAGGGTGCGTGCCAGGCGCTGCTGCCGGGCCGCAGCCACTCCAGCACGTTGCCCAGCTCCAGGCGGAGCGTCATGCCTTGCGTGAGGGGATAATCGGGGTCGGCAGGGTTGAAGGATTGAGTGCGCACCTGCGCCAGCAAGTGCTGGTAAGTGGGCAACAGCTCCTGGGGAAACTCGGCCCAGGCCCACGCCACCGCGCTAAGCAGCGCCACTACGGTGGCGGCCACAGCCAGCGGCAGCCACTGCTTTTTCCAGATAAACCACGCGGCAAAAGGCAGCAGCAGCGTCACTTTGAAAGCGGCCAGCCCCAGCAGCAGGCCGGCCAGCAATTGGCCACCAAGTCTGCCTTCGAAGCGGCGGCTAACTGCCAGTGCCCCCACACCCAGCGCCAGCGCCGCAAACGTAGGCTGGCCCGTGAGCAGGGCCGGCACAGTGCCTTTGAGCGCCAGCGCGGCTACCAAAAACTGCCACCACGGTACACTCAGCGCCTTTTCCTGCGGCAGGACTTTGGTCCAGAGCCAGCCCAATAACCCCAGGCTCAGCAGCGCCAGGCCGTACCACAGCGGCCATGCCAGCGCATACGGCATGCGGCCCACCGTGAGGCCGAACAGCGCCGCCGCCCACGGCGGGTACAGAAACGGCAGGTTGGGCAGGCCCGGCTGGGTGCGGCTGCGGAGGTGTTCGTGCTGAACGATGCGCTGCCAGCCGGTTTTCAGCGTGGCGTCGTCATACGGGTTCTGACCCTGGCGCAGCACGGCCTGGCCCACGTAGCAGGTGCGGAAATCCATGGGCCGGTCCGCATCGGGCCGGGGTTCGCGCAGCACGCGGCTGAGGTTGAACAGGGCCACGAGGGCCAGAAAAAGCAGGAGGAAACGCGGCACGGCGGCAAGTTAGGCCGCCGGCCCGCGAAGCGAAAACCCGTGCGGCTACTTCAGGGCCAGCAAGGCCGCAGCAGCCACCTCGTGGTGCTGCTCGAAGTAGGCGTAGCCCGGCAGCAAGCCCCGCCAAAACGCCACGTGCGGGCTGTTGCGGTGCTTCGCAAATTCAGCCTCCGTCATCGGAAACGGGAAAATATGCACCGGAATGGCCGCCTGCCCGGCCGCCCGCGCCGTCACGGCCAGCAGGTACACTTCCTCAATGCCCGCATCGGTGATGGGCATGCAGCCGACGGTGACTGCGCCGCCGTGGATGAAAATATCGCCGCCGGGGTTGGCCTCGCCCAGGGCGCGGTCGGCGGCGTTGGGGTAGTTGAGACCCAGCGAGAGGTGGAAATTACTGCTGGGGTTGAAGCGGTCGATTTCGTAGAAACCCTCGGGCACCTGGTAGTCGCCGGCCCGGCGCTTGGGCCCCAGGCCACCCGACGTAGCCGCCAGCGGGTAGGCGTGGAGCAACTCGAACGGCCCCGCGCCCCGGTTGCGGGCCCAGACCTCCAATTCCCGGTTGGTCTTAATCATTCGAATGAAAATTTCCAGCCGCTTGGGGTCGAGGTAGTGGGTGCGGAGGCGGCTGGCCACGGCTGGCCCGGTGGCAGCCTGCGCCGCCCGCACCCGCGGAAACCGCAGCTGCTGCTGCCAGAAATCGGCCGGGTTGGCGCCGGCCAGGCTGTCGGCGGGCGTGGTGCAGGACTGGGCCAGCAGCTGAAAAACGGGTAACATCAACAACACGCAGCACGACAAACGACGCAGCATAAACCAGAACCGTAATTGAGGAGGAATGCGCCCACAACGGCATTCAGGTACTTCTATTTTAGGACGTGTAAACAATTAAAGCCACATCAGGATGGCTCCGAGGGTGACCATTGCCAGAAAGGTGCTGGCGTTCTTTTCGTAGCGTGAAGCGAGGCCCCGAAACCGCTTGAGGCGGTTGAAGCAGCGTTCGATTTGGTTACGATTTTTGTAGACTTCTTCGTTGTGCTCAATCACTTGCGTCCGATTTTTTTT
>NZ_JAGEMO020000004.1 GCF_017921975.2 Hymenobacter terricola | reverse complement strand
TCCTAGCGCCCGTATTCGAAGAGCTGCTCTTCCGGGGCGTGATATTACAGGGGCTATTGCGGAGCCAGCGTCCGTGGGTGGCCATTGGGCAGTCGGCACTGTTGTTCGGCATCATGCATTTTAATCCTGCGCAGAGCCTAAATGCGTTGTTTATCGGCCTACTGTTTGGATGGCTATACTATCGCACCCGCTCGTTGTGGCTATGCATTGCCAGCCATTGCCTCTTCAATGCGCTGGCTTTCGGCAGTCGCTTCTACAAAGCATGGTTGAAGCCAGCGAGCATCAGCGGGCATTCTTATGGCACGGCCTGGCTGTATTATGCTGGCCTGGTACTGGTAAGTGCGTTGGTGCTTGCTTTCATCCTGTGGCATATCAGGCGAACCACCGTCGCTGAGTTGACGGCAGGCCCAGCAGCCGAGGTGGACCGGGGCATCGCCTGACTAGGCCTCACCAAACATCGAATTTCTTGTTAGAAAGTATGACCCTCGCCGCCCGCTGGCACCGCCTCACCGCTCCGCTCGTGCCCGATGCCGCCCGGCGCGAAGCCGCTTTCCAGGAGCTGGCCGCCGCCTACCAGGCCCCCACGCGCCACTACCACACCCTCCAGCACATCGAGAACCTGCTGAACCGGGTAGCGGCCGCCGACTTGCAGGACCCCGTGGTGGTGCAGCTGGCCGTCTGGTTTCACGATGCGGTGTACAACGCCCTGAAGTCCGACAACGAAGCCCGCAGCGCCGCCCAGGCCCTCGCGTTTCTCCAGGATTCTACCCTGGAGCCCGCCCGGCAGCAGCGCGTGGCCTTCCTCATCGGGCGCACCGCCGACCACACCCAGCCCCAGCCGCCCGCCGATGCCGACCTGCTCCACTTCCTCGACGCCGACCTGAGCATCCTCGGGGCCCCGGAGGCCGATTATTGGGCCTACGCCCGCCACGTCCGCCAGGAATACCGCCGCGTGCCCGACCTGCTCTACCGGCCTGGCCGCCGCAAGGTGCTGGCTAAAATGCTGGATGCGCCGGTGCTCTACCACACGCCGGCGTTGCGGACCGAGCTGGACGCCGCCGCCCGCCGCAACCTCGCGGCCGAAATCGCGGCCTGGGACCGGGGTGGGCTGTAGTCCCATTGCGCGGCGTAAATCAAGCGTTCGGGTGCGGCTCGGCGGCCCCCGGGGCTATTTTTATTGTTTCCGCGCTGAACTATTGGGTAGCCAGAGCAGTTTGGCGCTCAATTCTTAGATTTTCATGGATAGCACTTTGTACCCTGGCCTGATTCCGTCTTACGAGCACGAGCGCCTCGCCGCGCTGCAACCCTACCAGGTGCTGGGCACGCCCGGCCAGGGCCCGTTCAACGATTTCGTGAGCATCGTGGCCAAGCTCCTCGACGTGCCCATTGCCCTGATTTCGCTGGTGCGCGACGACGACGTGGTGTTCATCGGCAACACCGGCCTGCCCGAAGCCAGCGTGGTTGACCGCGAGGACAGCATGTGCTCGGTGGCCATTCTGAACGACGGCCTCACCGTGTTCGAAGACATCGCCACCCAGCCCTGCGCCCTGGTAAACCCCTTTGTGGCGCAGAAAATGCACCTGGGCTTCTACGCCGGGCAGGCCCTGCGCGCGCCCAACGGCATGGCCCTCGGCAGCCTGTGCGTGATGGACCGCGCAGCGCGCCAGCTCAGTCCCGCCGAGGGCGAACTGCTCACCCAGCTGGCCCTGGTGGCCCAGGACCTGCTGGCGCTGCAAGCCGCCAACGCCACCGAACCCATTCCCGCGCTGCAGGCCCGCCTCGAAGGCCTGGTGCAGCAGTCGCTCACCCGCCTGCACACCCTGGCCGAGCTGCACACCCTCGACCTGGCCCCCGATGAGGCCGATGCCGGGCGCTACACCGCCTCCCGCCTCGACGAAGCCAGCTACCTGGCCCAAGCGCTGCACCGCGAGCTGCTGGCCGTGCTGGACAAGTAGCAGTCGTAGCACCGGCTACCACGCAAACGACCTTTTTACGCCGTATTTTTGTTGATTCCGCACGCCGAAACCCCTTGGCGCGGCCCGCTAAATCAACCCAGAATCCGTGATAGTTTGCATTGCCGAAAAGCCCAGCGTCGCCCGTGAGATTGCCAATGTGCTGGGCGCCACCCGCCGCATGGACGGCTACCTGGAAGGCAACGGCTACCAGGTAACCTGGACCTTCGGCCACTTCTGCCAGCTCAAGGAGCCCGACGACTACCTGCCCGAGTGGAAGCGCTGGAGCCTGCACAACCTGCCCATGATTCCGGAGAAGTTCGGCATCAAGCTCATGCGGCGCGACGACGGGGTGATAAAGCAGTTCAATACCATCAAAAAGCTGGTGGACGAAGCCACCGAAGTAATAAACTGCGGCGACGCCGGCCAGGAAGGGGAGGTGATTCAGCGCTGGGTGTTGCAGGAAGCCAAGTGCCGCAAGCCCGTGAAGCGCCTCTGGATTTCGTCGCTCACCGAAGAGGCCATTCGCCAGGGTTTCCAGAACCTGCGCGAGGCCAAGGAATTCGACTCTTTATACCAGGCCGGCAAGAGCCGCGCCGTGGGCGACTGGCTGCTGGGCCTGAACGCCACCCGCCTCTTCACCCTCAAATACACCACCTACCAGGACAAGCAGCTGCTGAGCATCGGCCGGGTGCAAACCCCCACGCTGGCCCTGCTGGTGGAGCGCTGGCACGAAATCCAGAACTTCAAGCCCGAGCCGTACTGGGTGCTGCGCACCGAATACCGGGGCACGATGTTCAGCCACATGGCCGCGCCCGACAAAGCCAAAGATGCCGACGCTGCGCCCGATAACAAGTCGCGCCTGCGCGCCCTGGGCTATTTCGTGACCGAGGAAGAAGCCCGCGAAGCCCTGGAAGCCGTGCGCCCCGCTCCGTTGCGCGTCACGGATGTGGAGACTAAAAAAGGCCGCGAATCGCCGCCGCGCCTGTTCGATTTGACTTCGCTGCAAGTGCAGTGCAACAACCAGCTGGGCCTCTCGGCCGAGGATACGCTGAAAATAGTGCAGGCCCTGTACGAGAAGAAGGCCGTGAGCTACCCCCGCGTCGATACCACGTTTCTGCCCGACGACCAGTACCCGAAAATCCCCGGCATCCTGCGCGGCATTGGGTACGATGCGCTGACTGCGCCGCTGCTGGCCACCAAGATTCCGAAGACGCCCAAGGTTTTCAACAACAACAAAGTCACCGACCACCACGCCATCATCCCGACAGGCGCGGCCGGCCCCGGCGGCGGCCTGGAAACCAGCGTGTACGACATCATCGCGCGCCGCTTCATCGCCGCCTTCTACCCCGATTGCGAGGTGAGCAACACCACCGTGCTGGCCGAAGCCGCCGAGCGCCCCTTCCGCGTGCGCGGCCGCCAGATTCTCAACCCCGGCTGGCGCGTGGTCTACGGCAACCCCGAGGAGCAGCAGGCCCCCAAGCCCGCCCCCGTACCCGGTGCCGTGGCCACTGAGGCCGATGACGACGCCGTTTCCACCGTCCTGCCCAGCTTCGTGAAAGGCGAAAGCGGCCCCCACGAACCGCGCCTCGACAGCAAAACCACCCAGCCGCCCAAGGACTACACCGAGGCCACGCTGCTGCGCGGCATGGAAACGGCCGGCCGCAACATCGACGACGAAGAGCTGCGCCAGGCCATGAAGGAAAACGGCATCGGCCGCCCCAGCACCCGCGCCGCCATCATCGAAACGCTGTTCAAGCGCAACTACATCAAGCGCGAGAAAAAGCGCATCATCCCCACGCCCACCGGCGTGGAATTGATTGGCCTGATTCGAAATCCCACGCTGAAATCGGCGGAGCTAACCGGCCAGTGGGAGCACAAGCTGCGCCAGATTGAGCGCGGCGAATTGTCCTCCGAAGGCTTCCTGGGCGAGCTTTCCGGCCTGGTGAAGGAGATGGTGCAGGAAGTGAAGCAGGACAACCGCGGCCGCATGGTGACCTCCGGCAGCGCCGAGCTGGCCGTGCAGCAGGCCCAGGCCACCAGCGCAGCGGGCGGCAGCAAAGTGCCCGCCGGCCTCACCGGCACCAAAGCAGCGAAAGCTACCGGCACCGCTACCTTGCCCGGCGCAAACGGCCTCGGCTACTGCCCTGTGTGCAAGACCGGCCACGTCGTGCGCGGCAAAACGGCTTTCGGCTGCGTCCGTTTCCGGGAGGGCTGCACGTTCCGCCTGCCGGCCGAAATCCACGGCAAGAAACTCAGCGACCCGCAGGTGAAAGCCCTGCTCGCCAAAGGCCGCACGCCGATTATGAAAGGCTTCGTCGGGGCCGAGGGCCAGAAGTTCGACGCCGCAATCGGCCTCGATACCAGCTTCCAGCCCATGCTTCTCCAAGTGGCCGACAGCAAGCCCGGCGCGGCTCCCGACTCGGGCCAGATTCCGTGCCCGGTCTGCAAGCTGGGCACCATGCTTAAGGGCAAAACCGCTTACGGCTGCTCCCGTTTCCGCGAGGACTGCCAGTTCCGCGTGGCCTTCGAGTGGGGCGGCAAAGCCCTCACCGAAACGCAGCTCAAGCAGCTGCTGCGGCGCGGCGAAACCAGCGTAATCAAAGGCTTTATCTCGGCCAAAACGGGGAATAAGTATGATGCGGCGCTGAAAGTGGAAGAGGGCCGCGTGGTGCCGGTGTTTGGGTGATGTTGTGGGAAAAAGAACGTCATGTTCATCTGACGGCCTATTTATGCGGCAATTCCTCTCTCCCCATACTCCACCAGATTCTTCACCATTCCCTTGAAAATGATGCCGTGGAAGGGCAGCACCGAGTACCAGTACAGCCGGCCGGCCAGCCCGCGCGGGCGGTAGGCGGCCAGCTGTTCCACCGCGTGGCTGCCGTCCTGCTGGTCCACGATGCGGAACTGCAGCCAGGCTTCGCCGGGTAGCTTCATTTCGGCGTAGAGCAGGAGGCGGCGGCTGGCCTTGTCCGCCACCAGCACGCGCCAGAAATCGAGCGGGTCGCCGGCGCGGAGGCGCGAGGGCGAGCGCCGGCCCCGGCGCAGGCCCGGCCCGCCCACGGCCTTGTCCATGATGCCGCGCAGGCGCCAGAGCCAGTCGGTTTTGTACCAGCCCCGGTCGCCGCCGATGCGCCAGATATTGTCCAGCACCTCGGGCACCGGCCGCTGGAAGGGCAGGAGCTGCCGGTCGAAGAACATGCCGTTTTTGGGGATTTGGATGGCGTCCATGTAGTCCTGGCGCATGGTGCCGCTGCTCAGCGCGTCGCTCCAGCTACTCACTACTTCGTTCTGCTCGATGCGCTGGAAGGCCAGGGCCAGAGCCGCCTGGTAGTTCATGCACTCGTGCGGAATCACGGTGCTGATGCTTTTGGCGGGGTCGCACACGGTGTCGTTTTTCAGGCTCTCCACCAGGCTTTGGGCCAGGGAAAACGTGGTGCTCGTGACCAGGTACAGCCACCACGACGACAGCCGGGGCGTGAGCACGGGCACCGTCACAATCCAGCGTTTGTAGCGGCGTTCGGCGGCCAGCCCCAGCAGCATCTGGCGGTACGTCAGCACGTCGGGTCCGCCCACGTCAAAGGCCCGGCCGAAGCAAGCCGGATTGTCCAGCACTTCGGTGAGGTAAAACATGATGTCGCGAATGCCGATGGGCTGGCAGCGCGAATTCAGCCAGCGTGGCGTCACCATCACCGGCAGCTTCTCCACCAAATCCCGGATAATCTCGAACGAAGCCGAGCCCGAGCCGATGATAATGCTGGCGCGCAATACCGTCAGCTGGGCCTTTTGCGCCTCACCCAGCACGGCTTCAACCTGGTAGCGGGAGCGCAGGTGCACGCTCAGGCCGCTGTCGTTGGCGATGCCGGAGAGGTAGATGACCTGCCGGGCGGTGGTCGTATTCAGGTACTGGGTGAAGTGGTGGGCCGACTGCTGCTCCAGCTGAAAGAAGTCCTCGCTGCCGCCGCTCATGGAGTGCACAAGGTAGTAGGCCGCGTCGATGTCGGTGGGCACGGCGGCCAGCGAGTCGGGCTTGAGCAAGTCGCCCTGGGCCACGCTGATGCGGGCCAGCAAGGCTTCGGGCAGCGTATCGGGCAGGGAAAAGCGGCGCGGGTCGCGCACCAGGCACACTACGTCGTGGCCCGCGCCAACCAGCAGCGGCAGCAGGCGCTGGCCAATGTAGCCCGTGGCGCCGGTGAGGAGGATTTTCATCTGGTAGGAGCAAGAAACGTAGAGTGCCGCCCTTAGCTGAACGGCGGAAGCGCCCGGTTGTTCGGGAATCGGGGCGAAAACCTGGCCGCAACGGCCGCAACCTCAGCGGTTAATCCGCATCTTTGGGCCATGAAACACGCCCTGTTCATCCTCGCCACCGGCCTGCTGCTGGCCCCCGCCGCCCAGGCCCAGACCAAGCTCACCATCCCACCGCTGAGCCCGACCACGCGCATTCACCAGAATTTTTCCACGTCCTACATCGACCTCACGTATTCGCGGCCGTCGCTGCGCGGGCGGGTGGCCTTTGGCGGCCTCGTGCCCAACGGCACGGTGTGGCGCACGGGCGCCAATACCATCACCAAAGTGCGCTTTGGCGAAGAAGTGAAAATCAACGGCCAGGCGGTGCCGGCCGGCGCCTACGCGCTGCTCACCATCCCCGATGCCAAAGAATGGACCTTCATCCTGAACCGCGATACGGCCCAGTGGGGCACCTACGAGTATAAGCAGGCCCTCGACGTAGTGCGCGTGAAGGCCAAACCCACCAAGCTGGCCGCGCCCGCCGAAACCATGTCATTGAACGTCGAGAATCTCAAGCCCAATGCTGCCGACCTCGTCCTGACCTGGGACCGCACCCAGGTGGTGCTGCCCCTCGTGGCCGACCCCGACCGTATTGTGATGGCGCAGATTGAGCAGGCCATGAAAGGCGAAAAGAAGCCCTACGTGCAGGCCGCGCAGTATTACTACAACACCGGTAAAGACCTCACGCCCGCCATCGGCTGGTTCGATGAGTTCATCAAGGGCAATCCCGAATCAGCCTACTACGGCTACTACTGGAAAGCCAAGCTGCTGCAAAAGCAGGGCAAAAACCAGGACGCCATCGCGGCCGCCAGGAAGTCGCTGGAGCTGGTGCAAACCGACAAAAACGAGGTGTCGAAAGCCGAATACATCCACCTCAACCAGGAGGTGCTGGCTGCGGCCGGCGCGAAGTAGTAACCCGCCGGCTTACCGCTCCGGCGTTGCCTATTTGGTGCGGCCGGCGAGCGGCAGGTTATACCGGGCCCCCAGACTAATCCGGCTCACATCGTTGAAATTGCTCAGGGCGCTGCTCTCCACCAGCCAGGCGGGCGCGGCTTGCCAGCGCACCTCGGCGAAGCCCGAAGCCGGCGCGTCATAGGGTGCGCGGCTCAGCAGCCCGTAGCCGTCGCCGCCCAGCTGCCCGTTGCTGTTGCTGAACGCCTGTCCGGCCAGCAGCGTCACTTTGGTGCCCCCAAAACTGGTGCCCAGGCCCAGGCGCACCGTGCCATTGCCCACGCCATCGGAGCCGTACATGGCGCTGCCGTGCGTCCAGATAATGTTGCGGTAGCCAACCTCGAAGACCATTGAAGGCTCGATTTTCCGGCTCAGCAAGGGCTGCGAAACGTAATCGAAAGCATACTGCGTGCTGAGATGGGCACCCATGCCAAACCGCAAATGCAGGCGATGGCCCGGCCCGCCAAGCGCGGCGAATTCCACGTTGGGGTTGATGTCGTACAGGGTACGGGCGCTGGCCTGCTCCAGCATCACCAGCGTATCGGGGTTGTTGAGCGTGGCAAGGCGCACCGCGGGCGGGTCGAAACTGGTGCGGCCCAGAAACGCGTTCAGACCGAAGTGGAGGGTGTTGTGCCCGTTGTCTCCCACCGGTAAGTTGTAAACCGCGCTGCCCATTGCCCCGGTAAAACGCTGGTGGTAGCCGTCGAATTCTTTGATGTTTTTTTGGGGGATGCTGCTGCCGCTACAGCTTGAACTGGGCGGGTAATACAGCTGGTAGCTGCTGCCAGTGAGGCCGCTCAGGCCAAAGGTGAGCGAGGGACCGGGTTTTTCCGCACCTGCGGTGGGTGCCGGCGCCTGGCTCATCAGCCCGATGCTGAGCAGCAGCAGCAGCGCCGGCAGCGGGCGGGCCCGCCGCAGCACGCGCAGCCAACGCGCCGCTTCCAGCACCACCACGGGCAGCAGCAAGGCGCGCAGAACCAGGGTTTCGCCCAAATCGAAGCTGCCGGGCAGCAGCACGGGCGGCAGCACCAGCATGAGCAGCACCAGCCCTAAATTCGGCAACGGCTGGTCGAGCGGAGCGGCGGCCGGAGCCGCGATGGGGGGCCGCCGGACGCGCCCGGCCACCAGGGCCGCCAAGGCGAGTACCGCAACCAGCAAGCCCCATTGCACCGGCTTCAACCCCAGCCACTGGCCCGCCCCAACCACATCGCCCAGCGGGTCGCGCAGAAATTCCAGCCCGAAGCGCCCGGCCGCGTACAGCCCGAAAGCCACCGGCAGCGCCAGCCCCGGCCGCCGGGCCAGCCACATTCGGCCGGCGAGCAGCCCGCCCCCAATGCCCAGACACAGGAGCATCTGATACAGTTGGGCGGCGTGCACGGGCAGGCTGTGCGCGGCCGTAGCGGCCAGCAGCCCCTGCGCCACCTGCGCCCGGAAAACCTCGGAACCCGGCCCGTACACGACGCCCAGGCCGGGGCCGCTGCCCAACAGCTCGCCGAAGCAGCAGCCCGCCAGCAGGCAGCCCACTCCCTGCACCGCCAGCCCCAGCGCAAACGGCAGCGCAAAAGCATCGGCTGCGTCGCGCCCAAAACCCAGGAGCCGCCGCAGGCCCGCCAGGGCCAGCAGGGCCGCCAGCATGCCGCCCAGCACCGAGCGCCCCACGAGCCCGCCCGCCCCCCAATGCCCCAGGCTGAACAAGGCCTGCCAGTCGGCCGGGCTGCCCACAATCAGCCGGGTACCCGCGATGAGGGCCAGTACCGTGCCCGCTACCAGCAGCAGCCACGGCCGCAGCGGGAAAACACGTCGCCGGCCTTCCCACAGCAGCAGCCCGCCCGCCAGCCCAAACCCCAGCAAGTAGAACAGCGAATACGCGGGCCACCCGGCCAGAACGGTAGGCAGCTTAGGTAATATCAGGGAGAGCATATTGATGAGGAAAGGAATTGTGGTGAGAAAGCTACGCGCAAATCCTGCCAACCCTCCGCGAAAAAGGTTGAATTACTAGACCCTTGTCCAGCAGTTTTAGAATTATTAAGACGTTTATTAGTAAGTGGTAAGCAGAAAAATAAAGGATTTTATAAATCACTGATTTTCCATGGTGCCGGGCAATTAAACGCCCCCGTAACTTGTGTTGCGGGGGCGTTTAATTGCCCGGCACCAGGTGGTTGCTAATAGGCTCGGGGCTTCACCCAGCGGCTCCGCCAGGGCTGGCCGGCTACGCTGGTTTCTACCAAGTACATGCCCGCGGCCAGCTCGGGCACGTTCAGCGCCACGGTGAGGGAGCCGACGGCGCTGATTTCCAGCTGCTGCACCAGCCGGCCGGTCAGGTCGCGGTGCCGCTATTGGAGGCCGGGGCAGTACGCGGCGTGACCTCACTCGCCCCGGCCACGTCGCGCACGGCCAGGTTTTGGGCGGAGTTGGGGTTCCACCGGGCGGCGGCCGGCGAGCCGCAGGCCAGGAAAATAGCCAGGAAGAAAGGTGATGTTATTTTTATAATAGCCTGAGAAAAAGGAATTGTGCCAGGAAGGCATTGGCTATTACCCGTTCTACAATATTCAACTTGTAGAACGGGGCCAAATCCTCGCATTTCTCCTCCAAGCTCAAGCGCCCGAAAAACGTATTTGCCGAACGCCGAAACAGCTACTCACGCGGCGCGGCGGGCTGCTGACTCACCATTTGGGAGAAGCTTTTGGCCGCGTTCGTGAATTCTGACGGGATGAGCACAACGGTCGTGGTGTTGTTGTCGATGCCGATTTCCGACAGCATCTGCATGCGGCGCAATTCCAGCGCAATGGGGCTTTTCTCCATCTCCAAAGCGCCCTGGGTGAGCTTAATCGACGCTTCCAGTTCCGCCTCGGCCTTGATGATGCGGGCGCGCTTCTCGCGAATGGCTTCGGCCTCGCGGGCCATGGCGCGTTGCATGGATTCGGGAATTTCCACGTCCTTGATTTCGACCAGCTCAATCTTCACGCCCCAATTCTCGGTGGCCGCGTCCACAATCTGCATCAGCGACGTGTTGATGGCGGCGCGCTCGCGCAGCACCTCATCCAACTGGTGCTGGCCGATGATGTTGCGCAGGGCCGTGACCGAAAGCTGGTAAACCGCCTGGTTGAAATTGGCCACTTTGATGATGGCATCGGCCGGGTTCACCACCCGAAACCAGAGCACGGCGTTCACCTTAATGGTCACGCTGTCCTTGGTAATGGTTTCCTGCTGCTCCAAATCCACGGTTTTGGTGCGAATATCAATGGTCTGCTGGCGCTCGATAAATGGAACTATCCAGTAAATACCCGGCCCGCGCAGCCCCGTGAACCGGCCCAGCCGAAACACCAGGGCCCGCTCGTATTCTTGCGCCACGCGAATACCGGAGAGGAGGATGACAACAATTACAAGGAGAATGACGAACAGCGACATGGTGGGGTGGGGGCTGGTGAGGTTTTGGGGATGTATCGCTGCTGGCGACGAGGAATTACAATAAGACTGCTTGCTGAGAGAAAAATTTCCTGTTTAGCAGACAGTTAATACATTATTCCAGCATAATAGTCTCTCTGTATTTTGAATAATTATCCCATTTTATGGGCATAGTTATTTTTGAATGAACATCAATAAATACGTTGTCAAGACGCGAAACCTTCCATTTAACCATTCCCACAATTCTACCACTAATCATATAAACGTTGCCTTCTGAAGTCAGAATATTAGGCTCATAAACAACCTTGTTTATTTCGTGTCTTTCAATCAGAAACCACTTGCCATCGGTTTCTGATTTGACAAGCTCGCCGATTACAGAAATCAAAGCAATAACATCAGCGCCTGTTGTCATCTTCCTGATTGTCCTGCCAATTACCTTTTTAAGATAAGCTTGAGCTGCATCTTTAGTTACTTCTTGAAATTCAAAATTCAAGGTTTTGTTAAGATAATTTCTATAGTAATCAGCCTGTAGATGGAAACTCTTTATTCTGTTGTATTCAACCTCGAACATGCCTTTATTTGAATTAGAGTCTTCCATATAAAGAGTGTTTATTAATTGTGTATTCAGTGAAGCAATTTCGTTGTTAGTTGAATCAACCTACCGTCCCACCACCGGCAGCACGGCCACGCTTTCGTGCCCGGCGGCATCCACGCTCACTACGCCGAAGATGAAGTTGTCTTTGCTGATGGGCAGGTCGGCCATGAGGCCCGCCACGGGGAAGCGTTGCTGCCACTGCGGGGCGCTGGTTTCGCGCACGAGCACGACGTAGCCGCTGGGCTTGGGGCCGGCCGCCGGGGCCTGCCAGCGCAGCTCGGTGCGGTTGGTGAGGTTGGCGGTGAGGACTTCGACCTGGGCGGGGGCGGCGGGGGCCAGGGCCAGGGCGGCCATGGTGGCGAGGTTGATGCCGGCGTTGCGGCGCAGGTAAGTGAAATCCACGCCATCGATGACGTCGCCGTAGAAGCGGGTTTTTTCGGTGCGCAGGTCCTGATGCTGGTGGGTGTAGTCCTCGTTCATTTCGGTGAAGCGGACGGCGGCGAAGCCCTGCTGGTTGAAGGGCGTGTGGTCGCCGCCGCGCAGGAACCGGTCGGGGCGGTACTCCAGGGCCACTTTGTGGCCGTGGCCGTAGAGCTGCGCCGCGCGCTGGATGTAGCGGGCCAGCTGGCGGCTGGGCGCATCGTTCTCGGAGCTGAGCTGGCGGCGGATTTTGGCCTGGTCGGGCGTCTCGTTGGCCGGCACGCCTTCGCTGAACACGCGCACCTGGGTGGCGTCGCTGATTTCGGGGTCGAAGCCGTGGGAGTTGCCCACGATGTCGTTGTTGAGCATCGCAATCAGGTTCCAGCCTTCTTTCTTGGCGCGCTCGGCGAGGTGGCCGGAGCCGTAGAGGCCCTGCTCTTCGCCCTGCACGGCCACGAACTTAAGGGTGCACGGAAACTGCTGCCCGGCCAGCACGCGGGCCAGCTCCATCACCAGCACGGTGCCGGAGCCGTCGTCGTTGGCGCCGGGCGCGTCGGCGGTGGCGTTCATCACATCGGTCACGCGGGAGTCGATGTGGCCGCTCACGAGGATGACGCGGGTATCGGTGGGGTCGGTGCCGGGCAGGGTGGCCAGCACGTTGGCCATCAGCACGGGCTTGTTGATGCGTTTGCCGTCGGGCTTGATGGTGAAGGTGTCCATCTCCACGGTCATGCGGCCGCCGCCGGCTTTGCTGTATTTCAGGAACTCATCGCGCACGTAGTTGCGGGCCGCGCCAATGCCGTGCGTCGGGCTTTGGGTGTCGCTCAGCGTGTGGCGCGTGCCGAAGGAAACGAGTTTGCGGATGTCGGCTTCGAGGTTTTTGGCCGAGATTTCGTCAACCAGCTTTTGGATTTGGGGGTCGGCCGGCGGGAGCAGGGCGGCGGGTTTGGTTTGGGCGAAGGCGGCGAAAGGCGCCAGGAGCAGGAGAACGGCTGGTTTCATGGACGGAAGGTAGGACGGGGCGATAAGAAACCGAGAAAAAAAGAACGTCATGCTGAGCGCCGCCGAAGCATCTCTACCGCAACACCAACCCATACAATTGGATTACTACTGCGGCAGAGTTGCTTCGGCTACGCTCAGCATGACGTTCTTTCGAATGCCAGCGGAGGAGGTTAGTTATCCGGCTGTATAAAACGGCTCAATGGTGCGGAAATATGGATTGACGCCTTCTTCCGAATTCAAGTCGAGGAGCATCAAATCCACGAACTGGAAGGCGTTGGTCTGGCCTTCGAGCACGGGGCCGAGGTCCTGCATGAAGCTGGGGTCGGGGGTGGTGCTGACGAAGGCGAGGAGCAGACGGGGCACGTCGGGGTTGTTGGCCAGCTGCATCTGGGCCAGGTAGGCGGCTTCGATGTGGGGCTGCGCGGTGGCCCAGGCGATAATGGCGTCGGCCACGGCCTGGGGGTATTCGGCCGGCTGGCTGAGCAATACCTGGGCATCGCCGCCGGCGGGGGAGAGCGGGCCGGTGAGCTGCCCGGCCAGCAGCGCGGCCAGCTCGTCCTTGGGCAGGATTTTGCCGGCGGGCGAGAACGGGTTCAGCACGCAGTCCTGGCCCTGCACCATGCTGAAAAACGCGTGGCCGGGGATGCGCACGTAGCTCACCGGGCCGTTGTCGACGCCGCCATCGCTGAGGCGGGGCGGGGAGGAGAAGATGGGCAGCTTGCCATCGGCCAGAATCTGGAGCTGAATTTCCTGGCCTTCGGCGAGGGTCACTTCGCCGGGCTCGATGCCTTCCATCGGGGCCAGAATCATGAGGATTTCCTCCTGGAGCAGGGCCTGGTAGAAGGCGGGGCGGGCGTTTTCATCGGTGGCGGCCAGCAGCAGCAGCTGCTCCAGCACGTTCTCGGGCTCGAAGGGGAAGGGTTCGGGCTCCGGAATCTGGTAGGTGGGCACCGGGGTGTCCGGCTCGGCCGGGGCCGTGAATTTGGAGCCCTGGTAGCGGGGGCCGCCGGCGGCCTTTTCGGGAGTAGCGGGCGCCGGGGGGGCGGGGGTAGTCGGAGTAGCTGCCGCGTCGGCAGGTTTATTTTTCAGGAAGTCAAACAGGCCCATGGAGGAGAAGAATGCGAATGGTTTTGGATGTGCAATCTACGGAAAAAATGGGGTTGGGAGGGATTGGAAGCAGGAAAAAAGGACGTCATGCTGAGCGGAGCAGCGCGTCATGCCGAGCGGAGCGAAGCATCTCGCGTGGGGTGGTAAACCAATCGTAGGACTTCCGCAGAATATTAAGCATCTAGTTGGCGTATGCCCCGTACTACTGCGCGGCTCCCGGCGCGGGGCAGGCGTCGAGCTGCTGCTGCACGTCGCGAATGGTGCGGGGCGCGGCCTCGTTGCCCCAGTGGCTTTCGATGAAATTCAGCAGGTTGGTCATCTGGGCCGAAGTGAGGGCCTTGTTGCCGGGCATGATGTTGTGGTAGCCCACGCCGTTCACCACGATGACTTCGTTCTGGCCGTTACGCAGCAGGCACGGCAGCTGGGCGCGGTGGTCGGCGAGGAAATCGGAGCCGGCCAGCGGCGGGATGAGGCGCGCGAGGCCCTGGCCCTGGTCGCCGTGGCAGCCGGCGCAGTTTTTCGCGTAGAGCTTCTCGCCCTGGTGGCGGTTGTTGCTGAAGCAGCCGGGGAGCAGCAGGAGCAGCAAAAGACCAGGCAGGAGGTGACGGAAGGGCATGGAAAACACGGTCATGCAGAGCGTAGCGAAGCATCTTGCTCGCATCGTTCAACGATTGGGTTAGTATTGCACGCGAGATGCTTCGCGGCGCTCGGCATGACGTTCTTGGTCCGCATGACGTTCTTGTTTACTCCGCGCCCTACTTCCCGGCCACTGCTTTGCGGCTGTCGATTTCGGCCAGCAGGATGGGCAATTCTTCAATCAGCCGGGCCACTTCCTTGGGGTTGAGGCTGTCGTAGAGGCCGCGAATGTGGCCCTGGTCGTCCACGAGGGCGAAGGTGCCGTTGTGGGCGAAGCCGCCGGGGGCCTGCTTGTCGGGGAGGGCGGCGGTGAAGTAGGCCCGCGCCAGCTGGAACACGGTGTCTTTGGCCGTGGGCTCGCCGTGGGCGCCGGTGGTGGCAAAGTGCCAGCGGCTGGCGTCGGTGATGCCCAGGCGCTGGGCGTAGTCCCGGAGCACGGGAATGGTGTCGTGGGCCGGGTCGATGGTGTGCGAGAGGAACACCACGCGCTTATCGGCGGCAAATTTGGTGTACACTTTCAGCAGCTCGCCCTGCATTTTGGGGCAGATGCCGGGGCAGGTGGCAAAGAAGAAATCGGCCACGTAGGCCCGGCCGGCAAAGGTTTGGTTGGTGATGACCTGCCGGGCCTGGTCGGTGAGGCGGAAGCGGGGCACGGTGGCAAACACCGTGTCGGCGGGGCCGCCATCGGCGCGGGGGCGCACGTCGCGCTCGCCCATGATGGGCAGCTGGGCGGCTTGCTTGGGCGGCGCGGTGCAGGCCGTGACGGCAAGGAACAGGGCGGCCCCGACGGGCAGCAACAGGCGGTGGAGCAGCATGGCGGCGGTTAGTTGGAAGGGGTGGGCCGCACATCCCCGGCGGCGGGGTGCTCGGTGGTGAAGCGGGTGGCCGAGTCCAGGGTGGCGCGGTACTGCCGCTGCACGGCATTGAGCACCTGCTGCTGCTGCTGGAAATAGGCGAGGCGGGTGGCGGGCACGGCCGTGGTGTCGGGGGCTTTGTACTGGTGCATCCAGCTCATCATGGCGGCATCGGCGGCCAGCAGCCCGTGGATGTAGGGCGCCACGGCCTGGGAGTGGTAGCCCGAAAGCTTGCTCTTGAACTCGTAGAGCTGGCTGGTCTGGGCCATGAGGGAGTCGTGGCGGGCCATGAGCACCATTTCGGCGGCACTGGCCGGCGAGGCCGGGCCGCGCTCGTCGATGGGCTTGGTGGGGGAGGGGCAGGCGGCCAGCGCCGGGGCCAGGGCCGTGAGGGCTACGCGCAGGGTGTTTTTGAGGGAGAATTTCACGGGGCAAAGGTACGGCCGGCAAGCGTGAGGGAAAGGTGAGGCGGGGATGAGGAAAGGTGAGGCGAGGGGTTTTCAGGGTGAATCCTGGGTTAGGGAACCCGTGGCGGCAGTGAGGAAGAGCACGGCGGCAGTGCGGAAAGGCGTGGCGGCAGTGAGGAAACCCGGGGCGGCAGTGCGCAAGGGTGGGGCGGGAGTTTGGGGAGGTGAGGCGGCAGTTTGGAAAGCCGTGGCGACAGTAGGGAGAAGCGTGGCGACAGTAAGGAAGCCCGTGGCGGGAATTAGGAAAAAGTCTGCAAAATCAAAGGTGGTTTGGCCGCTTTGGAACCCTGGCGCGTACTACTTTAACAGGCGGCACGTACTGTTTACTGTTTTAACAGGCGGCACGTACTGTTTTAACAGGCGGCACGTACTGTTTTAACAGGCGGCACGTACTGTACAACAAGCGGTGCCCGCACTTTCTTTCGAAGCTCACCCATTTTATCAGTTATGAACACCTGCCAACTCGGCCGCTCCGGCCTCACTGTTTCGGCCCTGGGCCTGGGCTGCATGGGCATGTCCGACTTCTACAGCGGCCAGGACGATGCCGAAAGCACCCGCACCCTGCACCGCGCCCTGGCCCTGGGCGTCACCTTCTTCGACACGGCCGACATGTACGGCCCCTACAAAAACGAGGAGCTGGTGGGCCAGGCCTTTAAGGGCCGGCGCGCCGACATTATCCTGGCCACCAAATTCGGCATCCAGCGCGACCCCTCCGACCCCACCAGGCGCGGCATCAACGGCCGGCCCGAGTACGTGCGCGCCGCCTGCGAAGGCAGCCTCAAGCGCCTCGGCACCGACTACATCGACCTGTACTACCAGCACCGCGTGGACCCCAACACGCCCATCGAGGACACGGTGGGCGCCATGAGCCGGCTGGTCGAAGAAGGCAAAGTGCGCTTTCTGGGCCTGAGCGAGGCCGCCCCGGCCACCGTGCGCCGGGCCGTGGCGGTGCACCCCATTGCCGCCCTGCAAACCGAATACTCGCTGTGGAGCCGCGACCCGGAGGACGAGATTCTGCCGGCCATTCGCGAGCTGGGCGTGGGGTTTGTGCCGTACTCGCCGCTGGGGCGAGGCTTTCTGACGGGGCAAATCAAGCGGTTTGAGGACCTGGCCGAGGACGACTACCGCCGCAATACCCCCCGCTTCCAGGGCGAGAACTTCCAGAAAAACCTCGACCTGGTGGCCCGAATCAACGATTTGGCCCAGCAAAAGCACTGCACCGCCAGCCAGCTGGCCCTGGCCTGGGTGCTGGCCCAGGGCGAGGACGTGGTGCCCATTCCCGGCACCAAGCGCGTGCAGTACCTGGAAGAAAACCTGGGCGCGCTGGAAGTGCAGCTGACCAAGGAAGAGCTGGCGCAGCTGAACGAAATTGCCCCCCAGGGGGCCGCCGCCGGTCCCCGCTACCCGGCCGCGATGATGGGCTCGGTGAACGGATAAGGGCCCCGGCCGGCCCGTGGCCTGCCTGCTCGTATAGGCCTATAAACCATAGTACAGTTCTGCCTTGCACAAGTGCAGCGCGGGATTGGGCAATGCCGATAAATGTATTTTCTTTGTGAACAGAGGAGTTTATCATTCAAATTCCTTGCCTGGCAGCATGTTTCCACTGCCGGGTATTCCCACTCTGCTGCCCATTTCTGCCTTTGGCCATGAGTACCGAGCGCACTTCTTCCGACGCCGAGTGGGCCGCGCAACTGGCAGCCGAGCGCACCCGTGGCGCCCAGGCGGAAGCCGCGCTGCTCGCGGCCCAGGCCCGCATTGTGGCACTCGAACAACAGCTGGCGACGACGGCCAGCAGCGCCCTGCGCCACCATACCCAGCTCACGGCCCTCGTGCAGAATGCGCGGGAAGCCTTGGTACAGGTTGACGAGGAGGGGCAAATCCGGTTTGTCAACCAGCATTTTTGGGAGCTGTTCGGCCTCCGGCCCGTGGCGCCGGCCGAAGCCGGCGCGCCCGTTGCCCCGGCGGCCGTTTCCATCAGCAAAGCTTTCAAAGACCCTGCGGCCTTCAAAGCACGCGTTGAGGCGCTGAATGCGGCGGGGCAAACCGTGTTGCACGAAGCATTTGTGCTCGCCGATGGGCGGATGCTGGAATTGGACTACCTGGTGCTGGATGCCGTGCAGGCGGGGCGGCTGATTTGCTACCGCGACGTGACGGACCGCCACCTGCGCGACGCGCAGATTCGCACGTTGGCGTTCATCCCCCAGCAAAATCCCAACCCCATTCTACGCCTGGCCGCCACCGGCGACCTCCTCTACGCCAACCCGGCCGCGGAGCCGCTCCTGCAAGTCCTGGCCGCAGCAGGTGGCCTGCTGCCCCTGGTGCAGGCGGCCCTGCGCACGCCGGCGCAGCACCAACAGGCGCTGGCGCTGGCCGGGCAGCACTTTCTGTGCACGGCGGTGGCCATGCCCGACCATCATTCTGTGACGCTGTACCTGACCGACATTACGGCGCGGCAGCAAACCGAGCAACGCCTGACCCAACAGCGGTTTTTCTACGAAGGAGTGCTGGAGCAGGTGCCCACGCGGGTGGCCGTTTTCGATGCCGGACACCGTTACCTGTTTCTCAACCCGGCGGTGGAGCCCGACCCCGTCATCCGCGCCTGGATGATTGGCAAGACCAACGAAGAGGCCTGCCACTACCGGCAGCGCCCGTCGGGCATGGCCAGGCGGCGAAGCGCCGCTTTTGCCGAGGCGGTGCGGGAGCAGCGGGAAGTGGAGTGGGAGGAAATGAGCTCGGGCAGCACCGGGCAGCAGCACTTATTAATGCGGTTTCGGCCCATGACGGGGCCCAACGGCGAGCTGCGGGTCATTGGCTGCGGCGTCGACATCTCGGAGCGGAAACAGGCCGAAGAAAAGGCGGCCCGGCAGCAGGAGTTCTACGAATCCATCCTGAACCTGCTCCCGGTGGACGTGGCCATTTTCGACGCCGAACACCGGTATCTGTTCGTCAATCCTTCGTCGATTGCGGACCCGGCGGTGCGCCAGCAAATCATCGGCCTGAACAACGCCGAATACTTTGCCCTCCGCCAGCGGCACCAGCCCGCCGGGGTGGCCGAGAAGCGGGAACAATACTTCGACCTGGCCGTGCGCACCCGCACCGATGTGTCGTGGGAGGAGATGCGCACCGACGCCAAGCAGCGCCCCAAGCTGATGCTGCGCCACCTGCGGCCGGTTTTCAACGCCGATGGCTCCCTGCGGCTGGTGGTGGGCTCGGGCATCGACATCACGGCCCGCTACACGGCCGAAAAGCTGCAGCACAAAGTGCAGGAGCAGCTGCAGGAGCAGCAGGCCTTCATCCGCCAGATTGTGGACACCCTGCCCAACGTGCTGTACGTGGTGGACCCCGGCGGCAACGTGTCGTTTTCCAATAAGGCCTACGACCAGGCCCTCGCGCGCAGCGCGCACCACCGCGCCGATGGGCCAAACCCCGTGATTCTGAACGAGCGGCACCAGGCAAAAGACCTGAACCAGCAGGTGTGGACCACCCGGCAGGCCCTGACCGTGGAGCTGCCCTTCACCATGGACTCCGGTGAAATGCTGTACTACCAGGTGCACAAGCGCCCGATGGTGCGGGCCGACGGGCAGGTGGAAATCCTGACCATCAGCACCGATATTACCGCCGTCAAGCAGGCCCGCCAGGAGCTGGAACGCCGCGAAAAACAGTACCGCGACCTGGTGCATTACTCGCAGGCCCTGATTTGCACCCACGACTTGCAAGGCCTGGTGCTTTCGGTGAACCCGGCCATTGAGCGGCTTCTGGGCGTGCCCGCCGCGCAGCTGGTGGGCCGGCACCTGCGCGAAATCCTGCCCCCGGAGAGTCATGCGGCCTTGCAGGGCTACCTCGACGGCATCACGCCCCGGGAACCGCAGGCCCGCCTGATTATGATGCGAACCAGCGCCGGCGAGCAGCGCTACCTGCAGTACTACACGTATCAGGTGGCCGAGGAGGGCTGCTCGCCCTACGTGGTGGCTTCGGGGTACGATGTGACCGTGGGGGTGCTGGCGCAAAGGGAGCTGCGGCAAGCCAAACTGGAAGCCGACGAAAATGCCCAGGCCAAGGAAGCTTTCCTGGCCCGCATGAGCCACGAAATCCGGACGCCGCTCAACGGCGTGCTGGGCATGGCGAGCCTGTTGCAAAAAACGTCCCTTACCGCGCCCCAGCGCGAATACCTGAGCACCATGCAGCACGCGGGCCGGCACCTGCTGGCGCTGGTCAACGACGTGTTGGACATGGCCAAAATCACCACCCGGCACCTGGAGCTCGACTACGCGCCCTTCGACCTGGCCGTGGCCCTGCACGGGGCCGGCCAGACCGTGGCGGCGCTGGCCGCGCAAAAAGGGCTGCAGTTTACCGTCGAACCCTTGCGCACCGCCGCCCCACGCGTGCTCGGCGACGCGTACCGGCTGCACCAGGTGCTGCTCAACCTGCTCTCAAATGCCATCAAGTTTACCGAGCAGGGCAGCGTCCGGCTCGGGGCGGAGGTGTTGCGCGACCTGCCCCGGGAGCTTACCCTCCGGTTCTGGGTGACGGACACCGGCATCGGCATCGCGCCCGAGCAGCAGGAACACATTTTTGAAGCCTTCACCCAGGCCAGTGCCGAAACCAGCAGCCGTTTTGGCGGCACGGGCCTGGGCCTGAGCATCAGCCAGCAGCTGGTGAGCCAAATGGGGGGCGTGCTGCGGCTGTGCAGCGAGCCCGGCGCCGGCACCACGTTTTCGTTTCGCCTCACCCTGGCCCGGCCCGGCGAAGCGGCTGCCGCACAGCCGCCGGCTCCCGGCAGCGTGTCCTACGAAGGCCTGCGGGGCCGCCGCGTGCTGCTCGCCGAGGACAACCTGGTCAATCAGTGGATTGCTGTGGTCGTGCTGGAGTATTGGGGCGTGCAGGTGCAGCCGGTGAGCAACGGCCTCGATGCCCTGGCCCACTTGCAGGACCACACGTACGACGCGGCCATTCTCGACATTCAGATGCCAGGCCTGAGCGGAGTGGAAGTAACAACCGCCATTCGGGCGCATCCCAATGCGGCCAAGGCGGCCATTCCCATCATTGCCCTCACGGCCAATGCTTTTGCCGCCGACCGGGCGGGCTACCTGGCGGCCGGTATGAACGCCTGCCTGACCAAGCCGTACGAAGAGGCCGACCTCTGCCAGCTGTTGTTAGACCTCATCACAGCCGCTCCCCGGGTGGAAATGCGCTAGCGTCTGCGTCTCGTTACGAAGGCAGCAAGTCAATCCAGCCATCTTCGCTCACCACCACGGCCAGCATGGGGTATTTGCTGCTGTTGACGTAGCGCAGCGCCCCGTTGTAGCGGGAGCCGCGCGATGAATCGCCTTTCTCCGTGGCCAGCCCGTCGAGAATGGCCCCAATGGCGTGGCACATGGCGTTGGGTTCGATGAGCACCGCGCCGTCGATGTTCGTAACGAGCCGCAGCACGGAAGGCGTCATGATGCGCGGCACCACCCGGAAGCATTGGCGGGTGAGGCGCTTGGCTTCGTTGGCCGCGCCGGGGGTGATGACCAGAATAGTGCCCGTGGGCTGCGTGGTGGCCTGCTGGGCCAGGTCCCAGAGGTAATCGGTGCTATCGGCGTCGAGCGAAGGGAAGACGATGCGGATGATGCGGGCGAAGTTGTCGGCGGCCACGCGGCCCTGCGGCAGCCGGGGCGTGTTGCTCACCACGCGCATGAGAATGTGGCCGGCGTGGCTTATTTCCCAGCTGTAGTGGTTGGTGAAATGCACCGTCACCAGCGGCTCGTACTGCGAGTCCGACTCCGGCACCAGCTGGCCCAGGCCGAACACGTGCGAGGCGTCCGAAATCAGGGCGGTGTGGCCTTCGCTCAGCTCCAGCAGCTTGCGGATGGAGCGGTGGTCGCGCATGGGCACGGGCGTTTCCAGGGTGAGCACGGGCACCACGGCCGGGTGCAGGCGCCGGCTCACGAGCATGGTCCCGATGCCCTCGTCGCCCTCGTGGCGCAGGGCGGCCACGCCGTTGCAGGCATCGTACAGGCCGTGGGTGCCGGCGGGGGCCACGCGCAGCATCAGCCGGCGGCCGGCCGAGCGCAGCAGCTCGTTGTAGTCACGGTCGAGCACGGGCTGGTCGTTGTCGGCCGTGTCGGCCTCGCGCAGGGCGCGGGAGCAGTCGTGCAAAAACTCCAGCGTGGCCGCGTGGGGCAGGTTAGACGGGCGGCCGGTCGCGGGCTTGGGCAGGGCGTAGTAGCCGTCGTAGCAGTCGGCCGCCAGCTGCAGCACCACCGTCACGAGGTAGCCCTGCAGGCTCACGGGCACCGAGCAGAACGAGCGCCGGTTTTCGTGGCGGGCGGCCGTAATGGTGTTCAGCGTGCTTTCAGTGGCCTGGCACACCAACTCGTACCAGTGCTGCTTTTCGGACCGGTCGTGGTCGTTGGGGTGCAAGTGGTACACAGAACCCTGGGGTCCTGCGTTGGCTTCGAGGGTGGCGGCTTTG
This sequence comes from Hymenobacter terricola, assembly GCF_017921975.2. GTDB lineage: Bacteria > Bacteroidota > Bacteroidia > Cytophagales > Hymenobacteraceae > Hymenobacter > Hymenobacter terricola. The sequence goes on along the minus strand of NZ_JAGEMO020000004.1, from coordinate 362,285 downwards.
GCCTTTACCTGCTGGAAGTCAGTGGGCGAGTAGCGGATGGACGTGGGCTCCAGCACCACGGCTTCGGGTTCGTCGCCCTCTTTGGCCGAGGCGAAACCCAGGAGAAAAACCTCGGGCCGCAGGCTGCGGTCAAGCAGATTAAAAACCCCTTCGGCGAAGAGCTGGGCGGAGACGCGAAACAGGCTTTGGTGTTCCCACATGGGCAAGTACAGGACGGCCGGACCCCGCTGCGGGCCCGACTTCAGGCCGAACTACGGAAAAAACGGTCGGATAGTGGCGAAACGAAACAAATTTCCTCGTTGGGCGCTTCATGGCCTGTTCATAAATTTGTATCTTCGACTCCCGTTTCGGCCCGCCGTAGCCGTCGCGCCCTCTCCCCGCTAACCTCGCCAAGCCTATGCTCTTCGTCGACATGCTGTTCGTGATGGCGGTGGCCATTTCTTTCATCCCGATTCTCACCGGCTACTGCGCGCACAGCCGGGGCCGGTCGTTCTGGCTGTGGTTTGCCCTGGGCTGGCTGCTGCCGCTGGCGTCGTTCTTCCTGCTCTTCGCCCTCATTGCCCGCGACGAGCTGAACCCCGGCCGCCGCCTGCTCGGCGAAGCCCGCCAGATTTTGCGCGAAGCCGAAGAAAAGGAAAAAGCGGTAAAAAGCCAGAAGTAAGTTCCGCGCAGCGTTGCTTACTCCTTTCCCGCCGTTCCCGCGCCCGGCAAACCGATGGCCCGCGCCACCCACGCCCCGGTGCTGAAGCAGCCCTGCAGCAAGTAGCCGCCGGTGGGCGCTTCCCAATCCAGCATCTCGCCGGCCACGAAGGTGCCCGGCCGCTGCCGCAGCATCAGGTGTTCATCCACCGCTGAAAACGCTACGCCGCCAGCCGTTGAAATGGCCTCGTCCAGCGGGCGCAGGCCCGTTACGGGCAACGGCATGGCCGTCAGCAGCGCCGCCAACTCCTCGGGGTTCTGAGTTGGCAGGTCGGGCCGGGCTTCGCGCAGCAGGGTGGGCACCGGCGGCCCCAGGTGCAGGTTTTTTTTCAGGAAGTCGGGGAAAGATGCTTTGCCCCGCGGCAGCTGCAGCCGGGCAGTGAGGGCAGGGGCGGGTAGGTCGGGTTTCAAACTGAGGTGCAGCACCGCCGGCCCGCCGCGGGCCAGGGCCGCCCGCAGCTGCGGAGTCAGGGCATACACGGGCGTGCCTTCCACCCCGTATTCGGTCAGCATGATTTCGCCGCGCACCGCCGCTCCGTCGTTCACCCGCAGGGCAATGTTTTTGAGCGGAGCGCGGCCGACTTTCTGCTGAAAAAACGCCGACCACGCCACCTCCGCGCCGCAGTTGGCCGGGGCGAAGGGCACCACCGCCACCCCTATTTCCTGCAACAGTGGCACCCACGCGCCATCGGAGCCGGTTTTGGCCCAGCTGGCCCCGCCGAGGGCCAGCACCGTGGCAGCCGGCTCCACCACGAATTCACGGCCCGCGTCGGGCCCGGGGTTTTCGTCGCGCAGGCGCAGGCCCGTGGCACCCACAAAGCCCAGCCAGCGGTGCCGGGTATTGATTTCAACCCCCAACTCGCGCAGTCGCTGCAACCAGGCGCGCAGCAAGTCCGCCGGTTTGTGCGCGGCCACCGGAAAGATGCGCCCACTGGTACCCACAAAAGTTTCGATGCCTAAATCGGCGGCCCAGGCCCGCAGGTCATCCGGCGAAAAGTGCCGCAACAAGGCTTGAAACCGGTTTTCTTCCGCCCCGTAGCGGCTGGCGAAACCCGGCAATTCTTCCGCATTGCTCAGGTTGAAGCCGCCGTGCCCGGCCACCAAAAACTTGCGTCCCACAGTGGCCTGCGCCTCAAATAGCCGCACCCGGTGGCCAGCTTCAGCTAGCCGCTGGGCCGCCAGCAGGCCGGCGGGTCCGCCGCCGATTATGACAGTTAACAATTAACGGTGAGCAGTTAGTAATGAATAATCAGCAGTTCGCAATCCACAAAGTAAACTGCCCCATACCGAAGCGGCGTGCAGACTGCTCACTACTCATTGTTAACTGCTCACTGAAATCACGCCTCGCTTTCCTGAATGAGCTGATATCGGTACCGGGCCAGAATGGCCGATTTGAGGATGAAGCCCAGGTAGCGGCCGTCTTCCTCGCACACGGGCAGGGCCCAGGCGCCGTGGCGGTCGAGCAAGGTGAGGGTGTGCTCCAAATCATCGGCCGGGCCCACCACGGCGGGCGCGGGCTTCATGAGCTCGCGCACGCTGGTGGTGGCATAATGGGCATCATCGAACAGGGCGTCGCGCACCGAATCGAGGGTGACCACGCCCAGCAGCCGCCCGCCGGCCGCCACCACCGGAAAGAGGTTGCGCGAGGAGTGCCGAAAAATATCGACCAATTCGCCGAGCGTCGTGTTGGGCCGCACCGGAATGAAATCGGTTTCGAGCAGTTTGCGCGGGTCAAGCTGGGCCAGCAGGCCCCGGTCACGATTGGCGTACACGTCCACGCCTTTCAGCGTGAGCTTGCGGGTGTACACGGAGTAAGGCTCAAAGTACTTGGTAATGAGGTACGACGAGCTGCTTACCACCATCAGCGGCACGAACAAGGCGTAGCCACCCGTGATTTCGGCAATGAGGAAAATGGCCGTGAGCGGTGCGTGAATGACGCCGGCCAGCGTGCCAGCCATGCCCAACACCACAAAATGCACCTCCGGAATATGAATCAGCCCGCTCAGATTAATCAGCCGGGCGAAGAAAAAACCCGCCAGCGCCCCCGCAAACAGCGACGAGCCAAACATGCCGCCGTTGCCGCCACTGCCCACCGTAATGCTGGTGGCCACCACCTTCAGCATCATGCTAAACAGCACCAGCACCAGCAGAAGCCACGGGTTATTATCCTGATAAACGGAGAAAATACTGCCGTCGGTAATTCGCTCGGCGTGGCCGCCCAGCAGCAGCTGCACGGTGTTGTAGCCCTCGCCATACAGGGTCGGAAACAGGAATATCAGCCCCCCCAGCCCGGCGCCACCAATGAGCACCTTGCGCCAGTTTAGCCCCGGCCAACGCTCAAAATAATGGTCGAACCAATGATAGGTCCGAATCATATACACGGAGAAAAAGGCCGTGAACAGACCCAGCAGGATATAAAAAGGCACTGCATCGACGGGCCAGCTGGTGGTGATGAGCACGAACGGCTGGCCCTCGTACAAGGCTTTCGACACCACCGTAGCCGTGGCTGACGATATCAGCAAGGGAATGAAATACTGCGCCGGCAGCTCCATCAGGATGGTTTCGACGGCGAACAGCACCCCTGCGATGGGCGAGTTGAAGATGGCCGCCACGCCCGCCGCCGCCCCGCAGCCCGTGAGCAGGCGCCGGCGCCGCCGGTCGAGCCGCAGCACCCGGCCGGCATTGGAGCCCAGGGCCGCGCCCGTCACTGAAATTGGGGCCTCAGTGCCCGCCGACCCGCCAAAGGTGACCGTGAGAAATGCCGTAATCAGCTGCGAATACAGCTTGGAACGCGGCACCACGCTGGCTTCGCGGGCCGTGTTGTAGATGATGGGCGCAATGCCCCGGCCCAGCTGCCCACCCAGAAAAAGCTTGGTGAAAAGCACCGTGAGCGTGATGCCAATCACCGGGTACAGCGACAGCGCAAATACCCGGTTGGGCTCCGAAATCCCCATGCGCAGCATCTCCTGGCCCCAGTGCACGGACGTTTTGAGCAATACCGCCGCCAAACCCGCCGCGGCGCCTACCAGCACGCTCAGAAGCAGCATGTACATCCGCTCGCTGATGTGGCGCGCCCGCCAGACCAGCAGGGGACGCAGCAAGCGGTGGACGGCGTGGTGAGACATGAGCAGACGCGGTAGTTAGCACATTACCAACGTAAAATTGGGGCCGGCAGATGTAATACCGGTGAACAGCCGCTGCTCATGCATTCTTTGGTGCTTGCCTTGCCGTTGATATCAACGGCAAGGTACTGCAAGCCAGACGCTAAATAAATTTTGCCCCTCCTGCCAGGCCAGGCCAACTGGTGGCCGTAACACCCGGTTTCGGGGCGGGCTGCCAGGCGCCCAGCCTACTTTGCGCTAGCTGTAAGTCTGCTTCAGGTAGTGACCGATGTGGAGCAGGTTGTCGTCGTGCTCGTACAGCAGGTTGCGCCACAGGCTTTGGATGAGCAGCAGCAGCTCCAGGGTTTTCATGGATGGGTTTTCCTCCCCGAGGTCGACAAAGGCCTGCTTCAGCAAACTATCAATCGGGCTCATGAAGCGCTGAAAATATTTTTGCACCAGCGGCTTGTTAAACTCCTTGTCCTGCACCTTCCAGAAGTCCGGCTCGTCGTGCACCAGCTTATAGGGCAGGTCGATGACGTTTTCAATGAGCACGCGCGGGTTTTTCTCCGTCAAAATGCCCCGGTTGGCTTCCACGATGCGCCGGAAGCCTTGCTTTATCAGGTATTCAAAAAGCTTTTCTTTACTGATAAAGTACTTGAAAAGCAAGGCCTCGGACACGCCGGCACTGCGGGAAATCAGCAGGGTAGAGGTATTGTCGTACCCTCTTTCGCCGAACAGCTGCAAGGCCGATTGTTCAATTTTAGAATGACTGGTCATAGGCCGAATCGGATAACTTAAGTAGCCAAAAAATGCGCTTCTGGCCGGTATTGGGGCAAATAGCTCCGGCAAGTTAGTGCTTGCGGCAGGCATTTGCGGGCATTGGCAGCAACCAGGTGGGCTGAATCGACGCTGCGGGCTTCTGGGTTGCCGCGTTCGGTCCAACAACTGTTCAAGCAGTGCCATGCCAATCACACCGCCGGGTTTTGCCGCGCCCGGTACCGGAATAAAAAGCAGCGATTATTCCCCCTGTGCCTCAGCACCTAGGGAGGACATTGCTCCAGCAGTTTGGTGCCGCCAGTGCTTCGACCAGTGACCGCGCTTGAAAAAAATACAGCCGGCCAAATCGAATAGTGTTCGACTTAGCCGGCTGTAATACGTTGAAAATCGGGAAGTAGCAGCTTCTAGAACGAAGGCTAGCCGATTATCAACAAAAGTTTCCAGACGGGGTGGGAGTTCATCTGGTTAACAGAACGTGGGAATTTGACTACCAGGAAATCAGGTGACGTGTTTCGTAGTAGTGAAGCAAAGGTAATGTGGCAGACTCCCAAGTGCATTGAGTAGTGACTCACTATTAGTAAGTGTTTACTCACCTTGCTTACTGTCAAGATAATATAATTTTCTGAAATTTGCTTTGAAATGGCCCGGTGTGCCCAGAAATGGCTAAACCGGCCCGTATGAGTATATAATTCGGCCTTTTATAGCTCCATGATATCTTCGTTCCAAAGCGTGGGCTCGGCGGCGATGAATTCATCCATCATATCGACGCACTCCTGCAGGTCGAGGTCGACTACTTCTACGCCGTGGCTTTCGAGAAAGGCGCGGGACTCGCCAAACGTGCGCGACTCGCCCACGATGACCTTCGGGATTTTGAACTGCACAATGGTGCCGGCGCACATGTAGCACGGCATCAGCGTGGTGTAGATGACGGTGTCGCGGTAGGTGCGCTGGCGGCCGGCGTTCGTGAGGCAGTCCATTTCGCCATGTTTGATGGCGCTGTCTTCCTGCACCCGCTTGTTGTGGCCCTGGCCCACGATTTTGCCGTCGCGGATGAGGACCGAGCCGATGGGAATGCCGCCCTGCGAGCGGCCCAGGCGGGCTTCGTCGATGGCGGCTTGCATGAATTCGTCTTTGGTGGGGTGGTCAGCCATTTAGGAAGGGGTTAGCGTGCGCAAATGCCCTGGTAAGGGCAGTATTCGCACTTGGTGAAGTCGTCGGTTTTGCGGATGGGTTCGGTGGGGTCCAGCATTCGCAGCACAATCTTACGCACTAAGTCCTCGGAGACGGCCACGAAATCCTGGCCGTCTTCGGTGAGGAAGCCGAGGTCGGCGGAGAGCAGGCCTTCGTCGATGTTGCGGAGGGAGAGAATGGCGGTTTCGGCGGTTTCGCGCTTGGCGGTGTGGGCCAGCATGAGGCGGTAGAGCCAGAGCTGGCGCACCTTGTCGGCGCTGGAGGAAGGCTCGGTGAGCAGGCGCTCAATGGCCTCGGCGGGGCTGAGGCGGTCTTTGTAGCCGCGCAATTGCAGGTCGTTGCGCTTCACGAGACCCGATTTGTAGTCGACCACCCGCAGGCGGCCGTCGGGCAGCTGGTCGACGCGGTCGGCGAAGCCGGCGAGGCGCACGGCGAGGCGTTCGGGCTGGCCGGGCACATCGACGAAAACGGTGGCGGCTACCTCAACTTCGAGCCCAAACAGGCGCAGGGGGAGCATGCCGGGCTGCTCGGCCAAGCTTTCGAGCAGGCGCACCACCAGGCGCGTGGCCACCTGGCCGTAGACGTGGTTCAGGCCTTCGTCGGCGCGGGCGTGCTTCTCGGTTTCTTCCTGGCGCAGCACTTTCTGCACTTCGGCCGGGGCTTGCCGGACCAGCTCGGGAATGTCGGCGGGCGTGATGAGGCGGGCGGCCTGCTGGAAGGGGCGCATGAGGTTTTCCAGCGCCTCGTGCACCATGGTGCCGAAGCTGCTGGCTTCGAGGGTTTCTTCCACGGCGTCGTTTTCGTGGAAGCGGGCCACTTTCGAGAAGTAGAACCGCAGCGAGCAGGCCAGGAAATCGTTGAGCCGCGAGGGCGAAATGTTGCGTTCCAGTACGCCGCGCAGGGCGGCCAGCATTTCGGGGTCTTTCTCTAATACCAGGTCGCCTTTGTAGGGATTGACCCCAACTTCAATTTCCGGGCCGGCAACCGAAACCGTTAAATCCTCCAGCACCAGCTGCGGGTTCTGGGGCAATAAGTCGTTCTGTAGTTGCAGCAGGAAGCGGCTGCGCTCGCCACTTTTCATGCCCTCGGCGCCGGGCAGGACGTGTACCAAATCGACGCGTTGCGCGCGTTGCAGCAGGCGCCAGAAGTTGTAGGCGGTGATGGCCTCGGCGTCGGCGTAGGTGGGCAGCTTGAACTCGGTGAGCACGTCGTAGGGAAAGAGCGACTGCTGCTTTTTGGGGGCGGGCAGCACGCCTTCGTTGCAGCTGAGGATGATGAGGTGGTCGAAATCCAGGGCGCGGGTTTCGAGCAGGCCCATTACCTGCACATCGGCCAGGGGCTCGCCCGAGAAGGGCAGGCGGGTGCGGGCCATCTGCTCGTATAGAAACCGGCGGAAGGAGCGCACCGACAGGCGCTGCACCCGGCAGTCGAAAGCCGAATCGAGCTGCTTGACCAGGGTGTAGAACAGGTACAGGTACTCGGCGCCGAGGCCGGTTTCGCGGTCGGTGTCGGCTATTTCGGCGGCGTACACCTGGCGCAGCAGGTCGACGATGGCGTAGCAGGCGGCAATGATGTCGTCGCAATTGTCCCAGGTGTTGAACAGGGCCGCGATGAGCGGGTGGTGCGCGCCGAGCTTCAGCAGCTCTTCGGCCGGCAGGAGCACGGCGTTGAGGCGCACGATTTCGCGGCAAATCTGGTCCAGGATGCCGTGGTACTGGGGCTGGTCGGCCTGGGCATCCTGCCACTGCTGGTAGCGGCGCAGGAAGGGGTGGCTCAGCAGCTTCGTCACGGCCAGGTGGTGGTAGCGCGGCACGCCGTAGCCGGTTTCCTCGCGGCCCTCGCGGATGCCGGTGAGGTGCACTTCAAACAGCAAATCGACGAGGTTGAACAGCGGCGTGGCCTGGAAGCTCAGGCCCATGGTCACGTTGTAGTCGGGCACCTCGTCGGGGGGCAGGCCGTGCAGCACGGGCAGGAGCAGGGTTTCGTCGGGCAGCACCACGGCCACGGTGGCGTCGGGGTAGCGCTGGCGGGCTTCGGCCAGGAGCTGGCCGGCCAGCTTGCCCTGCATGCTGGGGTTGGCCACGCCCAGGTAGCGCACGTGGTGGGGCTGGCCGCGCAGCCATTCCACGCCGCCGCCCATGTTATCGAGCGGCAGGTTCCACTTCTCCAAGTAGCGGCGCAGGTGCTGGCCGGCGCGGTTAGGGGAGTTTTTTTCGAGGTAAAACGGGTCGGCATCGAAGCGGACTTCGGCCCGGCCGGCCGCCAGCAGCAGGCGAATGAGTTTCTCCTCCGACTTCGACAAATTGCCCAGGCCCACGAAAACGTGGCGGGCCGGCGCGGGGGCGGCCACGTCGGCCAGCTGCTTTTCCAGCTGCTCCACGGCCATGCGGTAGGCCAGGCCGGGGTAGGCGAGGCGGGTGGCCAGCATCCGCTTTTTCAGCTGGTGGTACACCTGCTCCAGCTGGTCCCAGAAGCTGAAGGAGTGGGCGGCGGCCTTGCTGTTGTCGGGCAGGGCGTCGAGCTTCCAGCGTTCCAGGGCCTTGGCCTGGCTCAGGTATTCGAACACCTTGCGGGTGGGGGCCAGGTTTTGGTCGAGGGTCGAAAAGTCGTTCAGCAGCAGCCCGGCCCAGCCCACGAAACGGTCGAAATCCAGCCCGGTGTCAATGCCCTTGAGGATGTCGTAGAGCAGCAATTGCAGGGCAATGGGCTCTTCGACCTGCACGCCGGCCAGCTCCACCATGTAGTCTTCCATGGCGGCCACGCGCGGGGCCCACAGCGGGGCGCCCGGCGGCAGGGCCAGGGCCAGCTCGTTCTTCAGATACACCACGGCGCGGCGCGTGGGCACCACCACCACGATGTCGGACAGCTCATCGAGCGGGCCGGAGCCGTAGCGGTCCAGCAGCTCGCGGGCGGTGGCGGCCAGAAACGAAACGGGCGCCCCAACCGGCGCGGCCGGGGCAGAAAAGGAAGCGGCAGTGGGCTGGGTCGGCATTGCGGCAAAGATACCAGCCGGGCCGGGCCAATGCGGCCGCGCGGGGCGGCGGGCCGGCCGTGCTTGCGGGGGCAAGGTTTCCCGAGCTGGCCCCGCTAATGCTGGGCTTCGAGCCAGGAATTGGCCTCGCCTTTGCTCATAAATTCCAACAGCAGCTCCACCAGCTCGGGGCGGGTGCGGGGGCGCGGCACCAGCAGGGCGGGCGTATCGGGCGGCACGTAGCCCAGCAGGGTGCGCAGGTCGGGGGCCTGGGCCGCGCGGTAGGCCAGGCTCCAGTCGGCAAAGCTGCGGCGCAGGCAGTGGCCTTCGCACAGCACCCGGCAGCTGTGGTGGCGCGGGTCGGCCAGGATGTGGTGGTAGTAGAGGGTGCGCACGGCCTGTTGGTCGCCTTCCAGTACCTGCAAAAAACGGCCGTCGGGCGTGTACAGCAGCATGCCCGAAATGCCCAGCTGCTGGTTGTTGGCCCTTGAAGAAGTTAGCAAAGCCTGGAGCTCGCGGGCCTCAAAGGGGACCAGCGACTGGCTTTGGTAAATGAGTTGATATAAGCTCATACACGGCGACGATTGCGTAAAACAACGACCCCCGGCGCCCGGCCCCGATGGCCCGAGGGCCCGGCGCGGCCCCGGTTCAAGCAATATAGATAAAACGTGGGGCATCTACGAGGGCAGTGCCGCACTGGATTCGCTATTTTCATTTTTAGCCGCACGCTATGTTTTGGTATGTCCCTTATTGTGAAGAATAAGGTGCTTAAGGGCTGGCCGCTAAAACTTCGAATCAATTCCTTGCCGCCGGCGCCGCAACCCAGCTGCGCCGGCGCCCCCGCAAGGGCCCCCGTAGCCGGCAGCCCATGCAAAACCACTATTTTTAGCCGCCACCCGGCCCCACGGGGCGGGGGCCGGCGCCGTGCAAAGTGCCCGGCGTGCCGGCCCGAAAGCCGGTAGTGGTGCGTTTGCCCTTTTATCCCTACCCATGAAACAACTCGTCCGAACGGCCCTCGCGGCCCTGCTGGCGGCCCCCGCCCTGGCCCAAACCACGCCCGCCATCACCCCGGCCCCCGCCCCGCCTGCCGCGCCCGACCCCCTCTGGCGCAAATCCGTGAAAACCGGCCTCGGCCTCAACGAGTCTTTGCTGAGCAGCAACTGGAGCGGCGGCGGCGTCAACACCATCGGCTTCAACGCCCTGGCCAACATCCGGGCCAACCGCAAAAGCGGCCCCCACAGCTTCGACAACGAGGCCGATTTCCTCTTCGCCTTTTCCCAAACCAAGGGCCTCGGCTACCGCAAGGGGCAGGACCGGCTGTACCTCGACACCAAATACGGCCGCGCCCTCAACGAGCGCTGGGACATGTTTCTCTCCCTCAACCTGCTCTCCCAGTTCGCTCCCGGCTACAAGTACGACCAGGACGCCGCCGGCAACGACCGCGCCCGGCTCACGTCCGGTTTTTTCGCCCCCGCCTTCCTCACCGCCGCCTACGGCTTCGAATACCACCCGGCCCCCTACTTCCACCTGCGCCTCGCGCCCTTCGCCCCGCGCCTCACCGTGGTTAATCGCGTCGACCGCTTCGTGGCTGCCCTCGGCGACACGCCCTACGGCGTGAACCCCGGCCACAGCACCCGCTTCGAAGTCCTGGCCGCCCAAATTCTGGCCGAATACGACCAGAACCTCAGCCCCACCGTCAACCTCAAGGCCCGCTACGTCCTCTTCGCCAACTACGAGCACCTCAACTTTCAGGAAATCGACCACCGCCTCGACGTCGGCCTCACCGCCAAAGTGGGCAAGTACGTCAACGTCGCCCTCAACGGCATCGCCCTCTACGACTTCGACCAGAGCAGCAACGTCCAGTTCTCGCAGGGCCTCACCATCGGCATCGCCTACGCCTTCCAGAACTTCGTGGATGCGAAGAAATAACCCGGCAGGGCGCTTGTGACTGCAAATAGTGCAACCGTAGGCCGGAAAAATGCTTTGGATGAGCCTACTGGCGCACTGGCGGAGCCTACTGGCGCTGTTGCCGGGCTTACGGGCGCAACGGCCGCGCCTACTGGTGCTGCGGCCGGGGCCACGGTTGCTACAGCGGACCTTACCAGCGCTCCGGCCCGGCTCACTGGCCGCGCGGAAGCTCCTACTGGCTTGGCCAGCGAGCGGCCTGCGAGCGGGATAGTTGCTGCCTGGTGAGCTACTTCCAACTTATTTGTGCAGCTTGCGCTACTGCTTGCTATCCGGGCAGTGGCATCCGGGCCAACCGGCGAGAATATCCCGATTTCTGCAATGAAACAAGGCCCCGTTACCGCTCACTACCCCATGTCGCAAGGCGACCTCATCCTGCTCTGCCACACCAAGGCCGATTTTATGGACCGCGACCGCGAGGCCTTTGCCACGCGGGGCGTGCAGCCGGAGCGCTTCGAAGCCTTCAAAACCCAGGCCCGGGACGCCGCCAAGCTGCCCAACGACGAGCAGCTCGACTACGCCAAGCAGGAGCTGACCGATGCCGCCCTCACCCAGCGCGGGGTGGTGGAAAGCGGCATGGCCACCGTGATGAGCCAGGTGGCCATTCTGCACGACAACCGCAGCTTCGCCTACAAAGCCTTCGGCAGTGCCGGCCTCTACGACGACAGCGCGGGCGATTTCTACGTGAACATGGGCCACCTCCTCGACTGGGCCACCGCCCACGTCGAGGAGTACGAGCAGCAGGGCCTCACCCCGGCCCAGCTCACCGCCCTCGCCGCCGAAAACGAAAAATACCTCGCCGCCCTCAAAGCCCAGCGCCTGGCCGAGTCCAGCCGCAGCGGCACCACCCAAACCCGCCAAATCACCCTCAACGCTCTCTACGACGAGCTTTCGGCGCTCTGCGGCATTGGCCAGGGCCTCTTCAAGCAGTCGGACGTGAGCAAATACGACGACTACGTCATCGACCCCACCGAGCAATCAGGCGGCCCCGCCGTGCCGCCGAAGATGTAGCGGGCCATCCAGCCTGCAACATTGGTAGCTGAAGAAGCGCCGGAGCCTGTGGGTTCCGGCGCTTTTTTGGTGGTTGATACATCCGACTATTGGCAGATACATCCAGTTTAGCAGAGCCTTCATCTTAAGGCTAGGAAGAATAGGCTATAAGCATAATTGCAGCTTATGAGCCAAGGCCTTCCATAAGATAAAATTGTAAATCGAGGCCAAGAAGGGATTCAAACTTGTGCCATATAAATTCCAGAAAATTTTTGTCATCTGGCGATGCCGGCTGTTTTCTTAAGCCAACAAAAATATTTTTTACTTCGCCCTCGTAAACTGTTATAAACGTAGGCATAAGCTTAACTCCTAAATCGTTAATTCTTACGGAGTTTTTCCCGGCGAAGACTTGAATACGTGTCTGGGTTGTATTGTTAATTGTAATCTTGTTTTCATTGATATACAATGCCGCACTTTGTATGGGTAATGAGTTAGGGACAATTTTTATTATTATGGTTTCCATAGATTGATGCCTGTTATTTGTGACGGGTAATATTAATTCCAATAACTCAACGATGGCAATGGTATTCGCTGCTTTTTCAATGCAGTACAATCACTACCGCAGCGCGTAAATCCGCTCAATTACTTCCACTACTTCCAGCCAGTTTCTGCACTACGTCAGCTTTAAGGGCGGGCAGGTGATTCTTGATAATTGCCCACACAATAACTTCGTTCACGTTGTCGTAGGAATGAATAAGGCGGTTGCGAAAGTCCACCATTTGCTTGGTATTGGGCAGTTTTGCCTCCGGTTCTACCCGCCGCAAGTGGTTCACCGCTTCGCCAATGATGGCTAATTGACGCTCTACCGCGCTGCGGGTTTTCAGGTCGGCCTGGTACGTGTCGAAAGTGGGCGTATCAAGTACGAATTAGTCGATTAATTCAATGGCTCGCTGGATGTCAAACAGGTATTTCTGTCCTTGCGGCGTCATAAATTAATTGTTTGGTACGCTCAATTTCTGCTTTAAGAAACGGGTTTTGCAGCGAGTCCGGCGTGAGTAAATCTACCCGGCGCTGCAAGAGCGTTTCCAGTTCTGCCCACAGGCTCAGCAAGGTTTCGCCTTGTGCCAGCGGCGGCATCGGCAGCAGGGTTACCAGCGCGTCAACGTCGCTGCGGGCCGCATCAAACCGCTCCGTCACAGCCGAGCCGAACAGGTACAGCTGCTGCACCCCGGAGCGGCGGCACAGCGCCCGCAAAGCCGGCACCAAAGGCAGGAGAGTGGCGTGTAGCATGGGCCTAAGGTACGTAAAACAGACGGTGCGGGCGGCTACCGCAGCGCGTAAATCCGCTCAATTAGCTCCACCACTTTCAGGCCTTCCGGCGCATTGGTGGTGGCGAAGCTGCGGCGCGGCGCTATTTTTCAATCAAATAAGCTTGACCTTCTACAAACGTTGGCAGCAGGACGTGGAAGGCGGGCAGCAGCTCTTCCAGAAACGAAATGCTGCTTTTCTCCACATTCAGCACCGCGACGATAATAGCGTATCGATTCATATTCTGCTGAAACGCCAGATTCTTGTCAATCGTCAGCAGCAGCTTGAAGCCCTGGCCGATGGCGGCCCGCATCAGCGTGCCATTCTTCAGGCCATTCCAGTGCATTTCCGTCACGGTACATACTTCATGCGGCGCCAAGCGGCTTTTTAGCTTGCGGGTAACGCACTCATCCAGCAGAATTTTCATGCAGCAGCTGGGTAGAGGCGTTGAGGATTTGCTGCGAAAAGGCCAGTACACTCAGCACCTGCTCACGGCTGACGGAAGGAAAGTCATCGAGAAATTCGGCAATGGACTCGCCGGTTTCCAGGTAATCAAACAAATTTTTGATGGGCACCCGCGTCCCGTTAAAAACAGGAGTGCCACCTAAGATTTCCGGGTCGCTGTTGATGACGTTCATGGCAAGTGGCGCGTGTGTGGGTGTACTTAAAAGTACGGTAAAACTACCGCAGCGCGTAAATCCGCTCAATTATCTCCACCACTTTCAGCCCTTCGAGCGCATTGGTGGTGGCGAAGCTGCGGCGTTGCACGGTGTCCACCACGTTTTCGATGACCTGGACGTGGTTGGCGGCCGAGCCCTGGAAGGGGCCGTAGTCGTTGGCGGCGTTGGTGGGGGGCAGGGCGGGCAGCTGGTAGCCGTCGAGGTGGCAGTATTCCACCTTGTCCATGTACTGGCCGGCAATGCGCAGGCTGCCGCGCTCGGCCACCACGGTGAGGCTGCTTTCGAGGTTGCGGTCCCACACGGCGGTGCTGTAGCTGAGGGTGCCGCTGCCGCCGCGCAGCAGGTCGAAGGTGACGAGGCCGCTGTCCTCAAAATCCGTCAGGCCCTCGTGGGTGAAATCGCGGAAGCGGGCCGAAATATTGGTGATGTCGCCGAACACCCAGTACAGCAAATCGACGAAATGGCTGAACTGGGTGAAGAGCGTGCCGCCGTCCAGGGCTTGGGTGCCCTTCCAGCCACCGGGCCGGTAGTAGCGCGCATCGCGGTTCCAGAAGCAGTTGAGCTGCACCAGAAACACCTGGCCCAGGCGGCCCTCGTCCACCACCTGCTTGAGCCAGGCGGCGGGGGGCGAGTAGCGGTTCTGCATCACGCCAAACACCAGCCGGCCGGTTTGCAGGGCCGTGTGCACGATGGTTTCGGCATCGGCCTTGTGCAGCGCGATGGGCTTTTCGATGACGACGTGCAGGCCGTGGCGCAGGCCGGCCACCGCCTGCGGGGCGTGGCAGCCGTTGGGCGTGGCCACGGTGAGGACATCGGCGGCGGGGCCGGTTTGCAGGTATTCTTCGAGCGAGGCGAAGAACGGCACGCCGGGAAACTCGGCGGCGAGGCCGGGCTGGAGGGCGGTGCGGATGTCAATCAGGGCCGCTAGCTCGGCGCCTTCGTGGCGCGAAACCAGCGCGGCGTGGCGGCGGCCAATGTGGCCCACGCCGCAGATGGCGAAGCGGACGGGAGTGTTGGTATTATTGCTCATCAGGCCCCAATAGTCGGAAAAAGATAATGATAGGACTCACGCAGTTGCCCTGAATGAATGTCTGATGTTACGCCGATGGCACGGGTATAGCCCCATCGGGTGCGACCCCGCACCATCCGTATAATTCATGATGGTCAACGATTATTCACTGAATGATTGAATACTTGCCGATATATAATCTGCCTGCTCCGTTGTCAGCAGCGGGTGTATCGGCAGCGACAACACCGCCCCGCACAGCGCCTCGGCCACCGGAAACTGCCCCGCCCGGTAGCCCAGGTAGGCATAGGCCGGCTGCGCGTGCACCGGGAGCGGGTAGTAAATCATGGTCGGCACCCCGCATTTCCTAAGGAATAGTTGCAGCTCATCGCGGCGGCCGGGCCCTTCCACCTGAATGGTGTACTGATGGAAGACGTGACTGCTGCGCGGGTCGCGGGCCGGAATGGCAATGCCGGGCACAGCGGCCAGCGCGGCATCGTAGCGGGCGGCCACGGCCTGGCGGGCGGCCGTGTTGGCGGGTAGCTGCCGCAGTTTCACCCGCAGCAGGGCGGCTTGCAGGGTATCGAGGCGGGAGTTGAGGCCGATGTATTGGTGGTGGTATTTCTGGCTCTGGCCGTGGTTGGCAAGCTGGCGGAGCAAGGCGGCGCGGGCCGGGGCGCGGGTTATCAGCGCCCCGCCATCGCCGAGGCCACCCAGGTTTTTGGAAGGAAAGAAGGACGTGGTACCCACCTCGCCCACCGCACCGGCGAAGGCCGTTTCGCCACCAGCAAACTGAAAATTGGCCCCGATGGCTTGGGCATTATCCTCAATCAGGGCCACGCCGTGGCGAGTCGAAATAGTCCGCAACGCTTCCAAATCGGCGCATTGCCCAAACAAATGCACGGCGATAATGGCGCCGGTGCGCGGTGTGAGGGCCGCTTCCACGGCAGCCGGGTCAATGTTGAAGGTGTCGTGCCGCACGTCCACCAGCACGGGACGCAGGCCCAGCAGCGCGGCGGCCTCCAGCGTGGCCACGTAGGTGAAGGCGGGAATAATAATTTCGGCCCCAACCGGTAAGCGCAGGCTCATCAGCGCCAGGGTGAGGGCGTCGGTGCCGTTGGCGCAGGGGATAACGTGCGGGCCGCCCAGGTACTCACCCAGCTCCGCTGCAAACTGCCCCACGGCCGGCCCCTGAATAAAAGCCGCCGCGGTCAGCACTTCCTGCAGGGCCTCGTTCAGGGCCGGTTGCAGAGCGGCGTGTTCGGCCACCAAGTCAAGCAGGAGAATGGGGGAGGGCGGGGCGGGAAGAATCAAGGCAATGCGGGGGGAAAGAGGGCCGCCAAAGATACTGGGCAAACTCAGGCCAGCTCCCGCAGCAGCCAATGCAGCTTCAGCAAATCGAACAGCCGCAGGCGTGGGGCCCTGGATAGCAGCTGCCGGCGCAATGCCGGCGCCGCCGCGCCGAGCGCAACGCGGGCCGCCGGGGCCAGCCCCAGCCGGCGCAGGCGCACCGCCGTTTGCAGCAGCCGCGAATCGGTACCCAACCCGTCTTGCCGGAAACCCAGCGCCAGGTTGCGCACTGCCTGCTCGCTCTTGTGCAGGAACACGGCGGCCGGCTCCAGGCCGTCGTGCAGCACCGGGTTGTCGAGGTGCAGCACCGGTACGTGCGCCGCCGCCAGCTCCACCCCAAACTTGGTGTCTTCGTGGCCGTAGCCGGTCAGGCGCTCATCAAGCGGAAACTGCCGGAAAACCTCGGCCCGAACCAGGGCATTGTTGATGGTAAGCTGGCTGTAGGGTGCGGTCTGGCGCACGGCGGCCGGCCGCGCCTCGCGATTCCGGCCATAGAGCCAGCGCAGGTACAGCGCAGGTTCGGCCGGTGGCGTGGCCTCGTAGCAGGTGCCGCCGATGAGCACGGCGGCGTGGGCCTGCACGGCGGCGTAGCGGGCCAGAAACCGGGCATCGGGCAACAGGCTGTCGTTGTCCAGCAGCAGCAGCCACTCGTGCTGCGCGGCAGCGGCCAGTTGGTTGCGAATGGCGGCGCGGCCCACGTTGCGGGGCAATTCGTGGTAGCGCACGCTGGGCCGCGTGGCCAGGGGCCGGTTCAGCAACCGGCATTCTTCGGGCGAACCGTCGTCAAGCACAATGATTTCAAGCGGGCCGTTCCAGTCGGCCCGCTGGGCAACCAGAGAATTAACCAGCCTGTTGATATTCCAATTAAAAGCCGGAATTAATATCGATAGCCCAGCCGTCATTTTATTTGTCAATCAATAAGTAGCAATCAACAATAGTAAGCGCGCTGATTTACTTATTGCTGCCGGGCCGAATCCAGTAATTCGCCGTCTTTGCAGGTCAGCACGCGGTGCGGGTATTTTTCGATTAATTGAAAATTGTGCGTGGCCATCAGAACAGCCGTGCCCGAATTATTGATTTCGCCAAAGAGCTGCATGATGCTGGCCGAAACGTCCGGGTCGAGGTTGCCAGTGGGCTCGTCGGCCAGCAGCAGCACGGGCTCGTTCAGCATGGCGCGGGCGATGACCACGCGCTGCTGCTCGCCGCCCGAGAGGCGGTGCGGCATGCGG
Source organism: Hymenobacter terricola (assembly GCF_017921975.2). Taxonomy (GTDB): domain Bacteria; phylum Bacteroidota; class Bacteroidia; order Cytophagales; family Hymenobacteraceae; genus Hymenobacter; species Hymenobacter terricola. The sequence continues at coordinate 345,015 of NZ_JAGEMO020000004.1, read as the reverse complement.
TTGGCGGCGCCGCTCAGGCCCACGCGCACCAGCACGTCCGAAATGCGCTGCTGCTTTTGCGACTTGCCCTTCCAGCCCGTTGCGTTCAGGACAAACATGAGGTTTTCGGCTACCGTGCGGTCCGATAGCAGCTGGAAATCCTGAAACACGATGCCCAGCCGGCGGCGCAGGTACGGCACCTTGCTGGCGGGCAGTTTGGGCAGCGAAAACCCGGCCACGGTGCCCACCCCGTTTTGCAGCGGCAGGTCGGCGTACAGCGTTTTCAACAGCGACGATTTGCCCGAGCCCGTGCGGCCCACCAGATAAGCAAACGCGCCCTTGCCCAGCGTAAACGACACGCCCTGCAACACGGCTTGCTGCTCCTGCATTACCGTGGCATCGTGCAGCTCAATAACGTTTTCGGTCATAACTAACTCCAGCTGTCAGATGAAGCGCTGGGCCCGCCGCGCTATTATCGTTCAATGTTTCTCTCTTTTGCAAAGGTGGCGCTACAGCGCCAGCGGCCGCAATTTCCCGAATTCCAGACTGGCGATGACGGCGGCCAGCTCCGTTTCCTTGCCTTCGAGGCCGTAGCGGTGCAAATCCTTCAGTGGCCGGTCGGCCCGGAAGTAAGCAATGAGCACAAACGCCTCGTCCCGCAACTGAATGTAGTCGGGGATTTTGGCCTTGCCTTTGACTTTGATGATGTACATGGCGGAAGTTATGAGTTAAAAGGTATGAGTTATGCGTTTGGGATTATGAGTGCATGTACCTGACGGCCGCCAACTCATAACTCATACCTTTTAACTCATAACTCAACTACGAATTTACCTTCTTGTGGTCGGCCAAAAAGGTTGCCAACCCGTTGTCCGTGAGCGGATGGTTGAGCAGGGCCATGATGACGCTGAGCGGGCAGGTCACCACATCGGCGCCAATTTCGGCGCACTGGATGAGGTGCGGCACGTGGCGCACCGACGCGGCCAGAACCTCAGTTGGGTAGCCGTAGTTGCTGAAAATCTGCACAATTTGCTCCACCAGTTGCAGGCCGTCGTGGCCGATATCGTCCAAACGGCCCACGAAGGGCGACACGTAGGTCGCGCCGGCTTTGGCGGCCAACAGGGCCTGGCCGGCGGTGAAAATCAGGGTGCAGTTGGTTTTGATGCCTTTGTCCGAGAAGTACTTGATGGCTTTCACGCCGTCCTTAATCATCGGCACTTTCACCACGATGTTGGGGTGCAGCTCGGCCAGCTCTTCGCCCTCGCGAATGATGCCGTTGTAATCGGTAGCAATGACTTCGGCCGATACGTCGCCGTCCACCAGCTCGCAGATTTGGCGGTAGTGGGCCATCACGTTGTCGATGCCGCGGATGCCTTCCTTGGCCATGAGCGACGGGTTGGTGGTCACGCCGTCGAGGACGCCCAGCTCTACGGCTTCGCGGATGTCGTTGAGGTTGGCGGTGTCAATGAAGAATTTCATAGGTAGGGACTTGGGTACTTAGAGGCTGGGGGATTTGGTGTAATATCTTAATTTTGAGAGTAAGGAATCAGCCGAAAAAGCCAAGTTCCCGAGTCCCAAAGACCCCGAGTCCTCAAAAAAGAATCGGCCCCAAAGCTACTCATTTAGCCGCCAAAATGGCGGAACAGAGCAGCGCCGGGGCCGACCAGAAAGGGCAAAAAAAAGCAAGCCAAAATCGCACCGCTACAACCACCTACCCTTGCTACCTTCCGGTCCTGGGGGAGTTCAGCAGGAGCTGGTCGTTCTGACTTGCCGGTGCAAAGATAATCACGGATTCAATCGGTTTTTTCTGATTTCACAGATTTTTTGTTGCGCACCGGCTTTGGGGGATTGTTCAGGATTGAAATTGCGTGATTGATAGCGTACTAGAGCCATTGGGGGTGGCAACAATTTGTGATGAATGGCTTTGCTGGCCCAACCCATAATCCGTGAAATCCGGAAAATCCGTCTAAATCCGTGAGTAGCTTTGCGGGATGGAACGACTTATCATCCTTGATTTCGGCTCGCAATACACGCAATTGATAGCCCGACGCATTCGCGAATTGCACGTGTTCTGCGAAATTCACCCCTACACTCACGCCCCGAACCTCGTCCTCAGCGACGATATTCGGGGCGTTATTCTTTCCGGTTCGCCCTGCTCGGTGCGCGACGAAAATGCGCCTAATCCTGATTTGAGCCACATTCTCGGCCAGGTGCCGGTGCTGGGCGTGTGCTATGGTGCGCAGCTGCTGGCCCAGCAGGGCGGGGGCGAGGTGCTGCCCGCCACCATTCGCGAATACGGCCGCGCCCGGCTCAGTGCGCTCGATGCAGCCTCGCCGCTGCTGACGGATATGCACCTGGAATCGCAGGTCTGGATGTCGCACGGCGACACCATCCAAGTCCTGCCGACGGGCTACGATATTATTGCCAGCACCTCCGAAGTAGCCGTGGCCGCCTTCAAAATCGAAGGCCAGGACACCTACGGCATCCAGTTCCACCCCGAAGTGACGCACTCCAGCGAGGGCAAGCAGCTGCTGCACAACTTCGTGGTGGACATCTGCCAATGCACCCAAAGCTGGACGCCCGACCATTTCGTGGATTCGGCCGTGACGGCCCTGCAAAACACCATCGGCCCCGATGACCAGGTGATTCTGGGCCTCTCCGGCGGCGTGGACAGCAGCGTGGCGGCCCTGCTGCTGCACCGCGCCATCGGCCCGCGCCTGCACGGCATTTTCGTGGACAACGGCCTGCTACGGCAGGACGAGTTTGCCACCGTGCTGAAAGCCTACGAGGGCCTCGGCCTGAACGTGACCGGCGTGCGTGCCGCGCCCGAGTTTTACGCCGCCCTGGCCGGCATCAGCGACCCGGAAGGCAAGCGCAAGGCCATTGGTCGGACCTTTATTGAGGTGTTCGACCGCGAGGCGCAGAAGGTAGAAGGTGCCCGCTGGCTGGCCCAGGGCACAATTTACCCCGATGTCATCGAGTCGGTTTCGGTGCACGGCTCGTCGGTTACCATCAAAAGCCACCACAACGTGGGCGGCCTGCCGGAGAAAATGAACCTGAAAATTGTGGAGCCACTGCGGATGCTCTTCAAAGACGAAGTGCGCGAAGTGGGCGCGGCCCTGGAACTACCCGCCGAAATTCTCAACCGGCACCCTTTTCCCGGCCCCGGCCTGGGCATCCGCATCTTAGGCGACATCACCCCCGAAAAAGTGGACCTGCTGCAACGCGCCGACGGCGTGTTCATCAATCTCCTAAAAGAGCACGGCCTCTATGAGCACGTGTGGCAGGCCGGCGCCATGCTGCTGCCCGTGCAAAGCGTGGGCGTGATGGGCGATGAGCGTACTTACGAGCGGGTAGTGGCCCTGCGCGCCGTGACCAGCGTGGACGGCATGACTGCCGACTGGGCGCATTTGCCCTACGATTTCCTGGCGGAGGTTTCGAATAAAATCATCAACCAGGTGCGGGGAATTAACCGCGTGGTGTATGATATTTCGAGCAAGCCGCCGGCGACGATTGAGTGGGAGTAGATGAAACGAGCGTATTTGAGTCATTTCAAAACGTCATGCTGAACGCAGCCGAAGCATCTCTACTGCACAACTAATCAATTTTAGTATTGCGGTAGAGGTGCTTCGGCTGCGTTCAGCATGACGTTCTTCTTTAATCCAAACTCTCATATGCACTTCCACTGCCTCCAACACATGCCCGACGAAGGCCCTGGCCACGCTGCCGACTGGCTGGCGGCGCACGAGCATTTACTCACTTTTACGAAGCTTTTCGAGCCGAATCCGGTATTTCCGCCTTTAAGTGAATTCGATGGCTTGCTAATTCTCGGCGGGGCGATGAGCGTGCACGACGAGGACAACCTGCCGTGGCTGCGCGAGGAGAAAGCCTTTGTCCGCGAAGTGCTGCGGGCAGGTAAGATTACGCTGGCCATTTGCCTGGGCGCGCAACTGGTGGCGGAGGCGTTGGGCGGCGAGGTGCGGCCCAACCACGCGCCGGAAATCGGATTCTGGACGGTGCGGTTTTCGGCCAAGTCACTGGAGCACCCCTTGCTGCGCGGGTGGCCGGAGAAGGCCGCCGTGCTGCACTGGCACCTCGACACGTTTACGGTGCCGCCGGGCGCAATGCGGGTGGGTATGTCGGCGGGGTGCGCCACGCAGGGTTTCGTGTGGGGCGATGGCGTTATCGGCCTGCAGTTTCACCCCGAAATGACGGTGCCGATGGTGGAGCAGCTCATGGCCTTTGAAGGGCACGAAACCGCCGAAGAACAGGAATTCGTACAGACGGCAGAACAGATTCGAGGTAAGCTGAAATCGGTGTGGAAGGGACGCAAGCTATTGGAGGCGCTGCTGGCGAACCTAGTGGCGCTGCACGAGGGGGGCGACATTTATTAACCTCAGTCAATTACGGATAGCGAATGTAGGCATGACTGTTCTGTTTTTAATTCTTGCCGGATGCGTGTTGTTCCTTGCCTTTTATGGGTGGTTTGCCTGGCCGGATTTGATGGTACAGCAGGCACGTTGGAAACGGGGGTTAAAATGGCTGCTGTTCCTACTCACCTGCGCTGGTATTTGCCTGTTAGCGCTGTTTACGCTTTTCCAGATGGCCCAGTATCCCTACGATAGTATCAAAGGAAGCGAGGCTAGAAGCCCTTCGGCAGCTCAATACCCTTGATGGTTTTGTACAGGCTCAGGGCGTTCTGGTCCGTCATGCCGGCCACGAAATCGGTGAGCAGCAGGATTTTCTCGTAGGCTGAGACGTTGGCCTGATGACCTTCGGCGCGGAACTGCTCGGGCAGCAAGAGCAGCAGCTTGCGGCTGCGGTGGCCCTGGCTGGCGTCGAACACGGCGCAGAGGAAGGCGTCGAGCAGGCCGCCGAGGACTTCGAAACCAGCGGCTTCAATTTCGAGTACCGGGCGGCTGCGGTAGAGCTGGTTGATGCTCAGGCGCTGCACTTCCTGCAAATCAGTCCAGCAGGACAGCTCTTTGATTATGGGCTGGTCATATTCGCCGCACAGGATGGCGGGGGCATGCCGGGCAAAGAGGGCCGCCAGCTCCGTGACCAGCTTGCCGATAAGCCGGGCACGGACGTAGCCCAACTCCTCGCGCCAGTCGTGCCACTGCACGCTGCCGATGCGGCCGGCTGCGTCGTTGAGCATCTTTTTGAGCAGCGGAAGGCCGGTTTCGGGCGCAATCAGGCCCAGCTTCAGGCCGTCTTCGAAGTCGATGATGCGGTAGCAAAGGTCGTCGGCGGCTTCAACCAGAAAGGCCAGCGGGTGGCGGTGGTAGAAACCGTTGGCGGCGTCTTTGGGCAGCAGGCCGAGCTCGGCCGCGACGTGCTGGAAACGGGCACTTTCGGTCTGGAAATGGCCGTATTTCTTTTCGGAAGCGCCACCGGTTTTGGCGGTTTCTGCCACGAGACTGGGCTTGGGGTATTTGGTGAACGCGCCCAGCGTGGCGTAGGTGAGGCCCAGGCCGGCCGTACCCGTGCTGTGCGCCGCATACGTGTGCGTGAGGATGCGAAAACCGGCCGCGTTGCCCTCGAAATGCTGCAAATCGGCGACTTCGGCGGCGCTTAGTTTCTCCAGATACGGCGCGGCGGCGGAGCTAATGAAGTAGCTGCTGATGGCGTCCTCGCCGGAGTGGCCGAAGGGCGGGTTGCCGATGTCGTGGGCCAGGCAGGCGGCGGCCACGATGTCGCCGCAGTCCTGGTCGAGGTTGGGCAGGAGCCGGGCCAGTTCGGCATCGTTTTCCAGCAGGTGGCGGGCGGCGAGGCGGCCCAGGGAGCGGCCCACCACGGCGGTTTCGAGCGAGTGCGTGAGGCGGGTGTGCACGAAATCGGTTTCGGGGAGCGGCATCACCTGGGTTTTGCGCTGGAGGCGACGGAAGGCGGAGCTGAACACCACGCGGTCGTAGTCCTGCACGAAAGCGCCGCGAACGGGCGCGGCGCTGGGCGGCGGCAGTTGCTGGTCGGGGAAGCGGCGCTGCGAGAGCAGGCGCGGCCAGAGCATGGGTTCGGGCATTGAGGAGAGTTGGGGTCGCAAAGGGCGTTATTCGGCCAGCTTTTTATCGAGCAGGCGAAATGGATTGGCCTGGTTGAGATTCAGCACGAAGCGGATATTGTCGGTGAAATCAGAGAAGCTGCCCGGTGCACCGGTTTGGTACTGCGAGCCGGCGATGGGGAAATACAGCTCGAAGAAGTCCCGGATGACGGGCACCATCACGCCCGCATCGTAGAACAGCCGTTGGGCGGGGCGATTGGCCACCAGCTGGCGGTCGGCGCTGGCCCCAAAATCGGCGAATACGGCGAACTTGGTGATGGGCAAATCGGCCTGGAAATTTACCGTGCTGAGCCACTTGTCACTGGTAGCGGGCACGTAGGCTTTGAAGGCGCCGTCGTGGTTGTCGGTTTGGTGCAGCTGGGCCGTGACGGAGTGGGAAACCTGCTGGCGGTCCAAAAAGGCCGTTTGGCGGCGGTAGTCCGGGCTGCCGCTGAGGCCGAGCACGAAAGACGAGCTGGCCGACTGGCTCAGGAAACGGCCGCCGAACAGGCGCAGCGTGACCCGCTTTTTGGGCGAGTAAAACCGCTCGTACGTAGCATTGGCGCGCAGCAGCACGGCCGACCCATCGCGCTCGGCGCCGGTGGGCTTGCTGTCGAGCTGGTTCAGCTCGACAAAGGCACCCCACTTTTGCAGGGCGTTGCCGCCATGCACGCCGTATTCGGCCGTGAGGACGCTGGTGGTGCCCCGGTCCTGGTCGGTGATGGTGGTGCTGGCCACTTTAATTTGCTGCTGCGGCCGGTCGTAGGCCGAGTGCGGCAGCACCACGGTGATGCTGGGCTCCACTTTCAGGTAGCGCTCGAACCGCTGCACCGTGACGCCGGTGATGACCTGCCGGGTGCCGCGGGCAGGCAGCACGTTCAGGTTCAGCATGCCGATGCCGTTTAGCTCGTTGCGGCTGAAACTGTACATGGGCATGGCCAGGTATTGGAGCTTGCGGAGCGCCAGCAGATTGTTGTAGAACGCCGCGCCGAGCATGAATTTATCCGAAGTATTGGCCCCAACCACCGGCGCCCAGCTGATAACCGACCGGTCCCAGCGCTCCACGTTGATGAGCGGTTTCAGGCGCAGGGGCTCCCAGCGGCGGGAGTTGCCATCGGCCAGTTTCAGGCGGTCGTCGCGGCGGTTGAGCTCGGGCGTCACGTATTCGGCATCCACCACCACGGCATCCACGTTTTCCCGCCGGAAATCGAGCTGGCTTTCCGCGTCGTCCTCGGGGTCGCCCATGGGCGGCGTCCACAGCGTTTGCAGCACCTTGCCCTGCGCGTCCACCGTGGAAACGGGCACGGCCCAGCGCACCGGCGAGTCGGTGCGCACCAGCACTTTTACCACGTCGCCAATCTGCTGCGTGGCAAAAAGGTCGGCGTCATACTCGCGGGTATTGGTCAGCATTTCGCGGAAAAACCAGTCCAGCTTTTGCCCCGTGCTTTCCTCGAATACGGCCTGCATGTCCTCGGGGTAGGGGTGCCTGAACTGCCACTTGGTGAAGTAGGCGTGCATGGCCCCATCGAACTTCTCCTGCCCCAGATAGCCGGCCAGGTATTTGAGCAGCGCGGCGGTTTTGAAGTACACAATCACGCCATAGTTCACCTGCCCGAAGGCCGCCGACGTGGGCCCCTGCACCGGCTGGTCGAGCCCGCGGCTGGCCATTACCTGGTACGGCGCTTGGTTGAGGGCGCTGCCGGGCAGGCCCTCCACGCCGAAGGCAGTGGCGGCGCGCTTGCTCTTGTAAATGTCCTGTATCAGGCCGGCCTGCGGGTTGTCGCGGCTTTTTTCCCGCAGTTCCTCGTAGGTATTCACGCCCTCGTCCATCCACGGAAAGTCGCGTTCGTTGCTGCCCAGAATGCCGTAAAACCAGTTGTGGCCCACCTCGTGCACAATGGCGTCGGGCTGGGTCACGGTTATCATCGGGTATTCCATGCCGGAGCCGGCGCTCAGGGCGCCATCCACTGCGGTGGCGGCCGAATACGGGTACTCGCCCACCCACTGCGAGTAGTAGGTAAGCGCGTCGTTGACGTCCTGGAGGCCCTTTATCCACTTTTCGGCCTCCTTGTTGGTGAAGAGGACCCACGATGTCACGCTGCGGCCCGAGGGCAGCGTCACGCCGCCTTTCAGCACGTTGAAGCGCTTGTCGGCAAACCAGGCGAAGTCGTGCACGCGGTCCTGCTTGTAGCGCAGGGTTTTGGTGGTGGGGTCGGAAGCCGGAAAGCTGAGGTCGGTGCCGAAATCCTTGGCGGTTTTTTTGCCGGCCGTGGCGGCGGCCAGGGCATCGAGGCGGGCGCGCTCGTCCGGGTTTTGCAGCTCGCCGGTGGCTCCTACGATGTAGTTGGTGGGCAGCGTGATGGTGACGTCGAACGAGCCGAACTCGGAATAGAACTCGCCCTGGTCGAGGTAGGGGATGGGGTGCCAGCCGCGCCGGTCCAGCACCGCCGGCTTGGGGTACCACTGCGTAATCTGGTAGCTCTGCCCCACGTGCCCAAACCGCGAAAACGACGCCGGAATCTTCACCCGAAACGGCGTGCTGATGGTCACGCTGGCTTCCGGGGCCAGCTTCTGCGGCAGCACCAGCTTGGCGATGTCGGCGTTTTTGGGGTCGAATTCCAGCTTCGCTGCCTGCCCGTTTACTTTGAAATCGAGCCCGTCGATAAAGCCCCGGCCTTCCGCCGGTGCGAACTGAAACGTGCGCTTGCCGTTGCGCAGCTGCTGCCTGGCGAAGGCCGTGGAATTGTCGCGGTAGGCGTTCGGCCACAGGTGAAACCAGATGAACGTGAGGGCCGTGGGCGAGTGGTTGGTGTACGTCAGCTCCTCGTGCCCGGCGAGGGTATTGGCCTTGTCATCGAGCGCCACGTCGATGGAATAGTTGACTTCCTGCTGGAAATACGGGCCGGTAGACTTGGGCGCGGCGGGCTTGGGCGTGTGCTTTTGGGCCAGCGCCGGGCCGGGTAGGAGGGCCAGGAGGCCGAAGAAAATCCGTTTGGTCATGCTGCAATCAGGGGCTGGTAGTAGCGCCGCGCCCACGAGGCGAAGCTACGGCGCGGCTACGAACTGCGGGGCCAGTGGATGGGAACGGAGGAGGCGCTTTGGCACCCTAAAAATCACAAGTGGAGTCCGCAAGCTTGTCCATTTCAGCGAAGCATCAGCTTCTGGTGCGGGCTCGATTTAGCCGCTTTATCGCCGCCCCCACTCAAACGATAGTTGCAATAACCCCGCAACGGCAGCAATTCCCTCACCGTTAATACTCGACTACCATGACAGCGCAAAAAGCTATGACCAGCAACCTGAAAAGATTTACGGACGCGCAAGCCAACGAGTATCAAACCGCCCTGGCAGAAATCAGGAATGGCCGGAAGCGCAGCCATTGGATGTGGTACATCTTCCCCCAAATTCAAGGCTTGGGCGTCAGCGCAACCGCGAAGTTCTACGCTTTAGCCGATGCGCAGGAAGCGGCCGCCTTTCTGGCCCATCCCGTGCTGGGAAGTCGGCTGCTTGAAATTTGCCGCGCATTGCTGGGGCTGGCATCTAATGATGCACACGCCATCCTGGGCAGCCCCGACGACCTGAAACTGAAATCTTCGATGACGCTATTTGCGTCGTTGCAGTCCAATCCCGTGTTTCAGCAGGTGTTAGATAAGTTTTACGGCGGTATTCCGGACGATAAAACCCTGCGCATTCTGGCTGAGCAGGGTTAGGCATCGAATGCCCAACAATGGCAGCGGCACCTTTGGCTACTCCTCGTGCGACCTGCCCAGCAGCCGCACCGTTCCGTACCCCACCAGCAGGAACAACCCAAAAACCAGCGTCACGCCCCAGGTTCCCGGAAAGGAAAACGGGTGCAGCACGCGGTTCACGATGTCGAAGAACAGGGTGAGGGGGTTGGTGAGGATGTCCCAGGAATTGAAGCGCAGGTAGCGGCCCAGGTAAATGCCGAAGCTGCTGAGCAGCAGCGCCACCGTGGCAAAGGCCCAGCCCGACCAGAAGCCCAGCCGCTGCTGTACCAGCCGCTGCATGTCGGAGAGGGAGGCGTAGGCCAGCATTAGCCCGTTCCAGGCGCAGCTCAGGATGAGGGCCAAATCGTACCAGAGCGGCACGCCGGGGCGGGTGTCGAGGTGGAATAAGTCGGTGAGGATGTAGGGCGCGTTGGGGAAGAACAGCAGCCAGGCCGCGCCCACGGGTACCAGCATTCGCGCTTTCAGCGGCCCTCTGGCCGTGCCCAGCATGGTGCTGAGGCCAAACGGAATGAGGGCCAGAAACAGGTTCCAGATGAGAAAAAGGAAGGTGAAGTGTCCCGTCAGGACCACGCGGCCGGCAATCAGCAGGATGCTTAGGGCCACGGATGCGGCCAGCACGAATACCAGCGTGAGCCGGGCACGGGAGAAGGGGAGGCTGGAAAGGGTGGTTGCTTGCATAAGGTTAAAGATACGAGGGCGGCTGCGGTGGTAAAACCACGATTCGGGAAGCACATGAGCGGTGTACCGGACCAGCAGGCGGGGTGAAACAGCCTCGGAATTGGTTGTAATGGGTTTCGAAGGGGTTTTGGCAGCTTTGAACGTTGTTGAAATTCGAAGAGCTTGCTTCGGTGGCCCCCGCGGCATTTATGGCTAATTTTGCCCCGCTTGCCACAGAGGTAGGCAGTTTTATTGGTTCGATGACGTCAATTCTTACGCTGCCGAAGCCGCTTGGGTGGCTGGTGGCCGGCCTGCTCCTGGCCAGCCCCGTACTGGCCCAAACGCCGGCTAAGCCCCGGACTTCTACGCCGCCCGTGGCCGATGCTGCCCTGCGCTACCGCAACGGCAAGTCGCAGCTCGATCAGGGTAACTACGCCGTGGCGCTGCAGCAGCTGGAACCCCTGGCCCAGCCCACTGCCCGCTTCGCCCGCGCGGCCGATGCGGCCTACCTCAGCGCCGTGGCCGCTGCCCGCCTAAAGGAGTGGCCCGAGGCCGAACAGTTGCTTAACCTGCTCCGCACCGAATACCCTTCGTACTCCAACCTGCCCGACGCCCTGTTTTTGCAAGGCCAGGTTTCCTTCGAGCAGGAGGATTTCGACACTGCTCTCAAAGCGCTGACGCTGCTGCCGCCCGATAAGCTGACGTCCGAGCGCGAAGCCATGAAGACCATCTACCTGCCGCGCATCAGGGAGCGCAACACGTGGCTGCGGCTGCTGCGGCGCTACCCCGACGATGCCACCCTGGCCCGCGCCTACGCCGACCACCTCATCGCGGGCGGGGCCTACACCGACGCCGACCGCCCGCAGCTGGATGACATTATCGCCAGGTTCAGCCTCGACCGCGCCCGCTACACCCCGCGCCCCCGCGCAGTTGCAGCAAAGAAAACCAGCTACAACGTGGCCGTGCTGCTGCCCTTCGAGCTGAGCGACCCCAGCTGGCAGAATCTGCGCAAAAACCAGTTCGTTACCGACCTCTACGCCGGCCTGCGCCTGGCCCAGGACAGCCTGCAGCGCGCCGGCCGGCCCATCCAGCTGTTTGCCTACGACACTGGCGCCGACACCCTGACCCTGAAGCAGGTGCTGGCGCTGCCCGAGCTGGCGGGCATGGACCTGCTCATCGGCCCGGTGTACAAATCGGGGGCCAAGCTGCTGAGCCGCTACGCCCGTGACCATCAGATTGTGTGCATCAACCCGCTGTCGCAGGACGGCGCCCTGGTGCTGGATAACCCCTGGCATTACCTGTTTGCGCCCAGCGCAGCTACCCAGGGCCGGGTAGCCGCCGAGTTTGCGGCCAATGCCTTTGGGGTCGGCCGTCCGGCCATTTTGCTGAACGAAGACGGCTACGATGATGTCGCTTTCGCCACATCCTACAAGGCCGCTTACGAAGCGCTGGGAGGCAAATTCAGCGCGGTCCGCCACTTCAATGCGGAGGTAGATGCCGAAGTAACCACCGCCTTCACCGGGCTTGATTTGGCCGGGGCCAGCCACGTCATGGTGGCCTCCGATAACCGCCACACCGGCCCGGTGGCGCTGGCCGCCTTACGCACCACTACCCCCGGCAGCCCGCGCCCGCCGCTGGTGTGCCCCAGCGCCTGGCTCGAAAACCCCCGGCTCGACCTGGGCCAGCTCAGCGCCAACATCTACTTTATCCAGTCCAAATACTTCGACGAAACCGCGCCGGGTTTTCGGCGCTTCCGGCAGCTCTATCTCCTGAGCCAGCACCTGCCGCCGTCCGTCTACGCCAACCAGGGCTTTGAGCTGTTACTGTACTTCGGCAACACGTTGTTCCAGTACGGCCCGGCATTTCAATCTGCCCTGGCCAGCGTGCCCCCCGTGCCCGGTGCCATTTTCGAGGGCCAGAGCTACGTCGGCGGAGCCCACGACAACCAGGTGGTGCCCATCGTCAAGCTGAATAACCTGGAGCTGCAAGTGGTGCGGTAGGGCAGGGGCCAGGGAATACAAGAGCGTCATGCTCCGCGGCGTTCGGCAGGACACTTAAAAACGACTTAGTACTTCAAAAAAATATGCTCAACCTCACCACTTCCGCCGCCCTTTTCGAACGTGCCAAAACCCTGATTCCCGGCGGCGTAAATTCTCCCGTCCGGGCTTTTCGCTCCGTGGGCGGCTCGCCGGTATTCATGCAAAGCGCTGCTGGTGCCTGGCTCACCGACGTGGACGGCAACCGTTACGTCGATTTTATTAACTCCTGGGGCCCGATGATTCTCGGCCACGCGCCGCAAATCGTGCTTGATGCCGTGGCCAAGGCCCTGCCCAATTCGCTCAGCTTCGGCGCGCCCACCCACCGCGAAGTCGAGATGGCCGAATTGATTCGGGAAATGGTACCCAGCATCGAAAAAGTACGGCTGGTTAACTCCGGTACCGAGGCCTGCATGTCGGCCATTCGGGTGGCCCGAGGCTACACCGGCCGCGCCAAAATCATCAAGTTTGAAGGCTGCTACCACGGCCACGCCGATGCCTTCCTCATAGCCGCCGGCAGCGGCGCCCTCACCGCCGGCGAGCCCGACTCGGCCGGCGTAACTACCGGCGTGGCCCAGGACACCCTCACCGCGCCCTACAACGACCTGCCCGCCGTCGAAGCCCTCATCGCGGCCAATCCCGGCCAGATTGCGGCCTTGATTCTGGAGCCAGTAGTGGGCAATATGGGGCTCGTGGCCCCCGCCGAGGGTTTTCTCCAAGGCCTGCGCGAGCTCTGTACCCAGCACGGCATCGTGCTCATTTTCGATGAGGTGATGACCGGGTTCCGCCTCGCCGCGGGTGGCGCCCAGCAACTGTATGGCATCAAAGCGGATATGACGACGCTGGGCAAAATCATTGGTGGCGGCCTGCCAGTGGGCGCCTATGGCGGCCGCGAGGACATCATGAATTGGGTGGCGCCCGTTGGCAAAGTGTACCAGGCCGGCACGCTTTCCGGCAACCCCATGGCCACCGCCGCCGGCATGGCCCAGCTCCGCTACCTGCACGAGCACCCCCAGCTTTACGCCGCCCTCGAAGCCAGCAGTGCCCGCCTCGCCGACGGTACCCGCCAGATTGCCGCCGAGCTGGGCCTGCACTACACCGTGAACCGGGTCGGCTCGATGTTCAGCCTCTTCTTCACCAGCGAGCCGGTGACTAACCTCGACGATGCCAAAAAGTGCGACACGGCGGCCTTTGGCCGCTATTTCCACGCCATGCTGAACCGGGGAATCTACCTGGCGCCCTCCCAGTTTGAGGCCCTGTTCGTATCCACGGCCATCACTGATGAGCTGGTGGAAATGTACCTGACCGCCTGCCGCGAATCGTTGGTAGAAGCCCATAGCGCAAAGTAGCGCGAAGTTTAAAAACCAAGTCTCGCGAAGGCAAACGGCTCACAAATACCGGTTTGCCTTCGCGAGACTCAATTTTTAAACTTCGCGAAACCTTGCGCTTTACCTTTGCTCCATGGTAAAACCGATTTTTCTATTCTTTCTGCTCTTGCTGGGGCCGCTGGTCCATGCCGAAACGCCCGCCCAGGCCAACAAGCGCCTCTTCGATAAAACCGTCGACGAGCTGAATTTTCGGACCATGGAAACGGTGTACGACAAGTCATTCACCCGCGGCAAGTTTCCCATCACGCTGCGTACCGCTGCCGCCCGCCGCGACTTCGACGGCTTCGGCACCAATACGGGCCTCAAGCAGCTGTTTCTGAATTATAACGGCATTGCGGAGCGGTTCAAAAACCGCTACGGCAACGGTCCCAACACGCTGGCTGAATTTGATAAACAACTTAAATCGGTGCTGCTGGATAAGAACTTTGAGTTCTTTATTCACAACCTGCCGCGCGACGAGCGGGTGGCCCTCGTCCGGGCCGAGCAGCGCCTCATTCAGCAAGCCGCGGCCCAGTTCAACGATTCCGGCGCGCCGGCCGATGCCGCCGTGCCCCCGGCCGATGCCGATGCCCAGCCCGAAGCGCCCGTAGCCGCGCCCCTCACCACCCACGACGATGCCGCCCCGGCGGCGTCCAACGACGAGCAGCCGCTTTCGTCGGCGCCCATTAACGCTACCGCGGCCGGGCCCGCGCCGCAACACGACTGGCTCGACTATTTCACGCTGCTCCTGAGCCTGGGCAGCTTTGTGCTGCTGCTGTACCTCGCTACCAGCGTGTTGCCAGCCCTCAGCCGCCGCATCAACAACCTTGCTGCCGACCCGGAGCCCGAACCTGAGCCCCGCAGCCTGGCCAGCCGGCTGCGTCCCAACCGCTCGCAGGGCCTGCAGGAAGACCGGTACGACGAGGACGAGGACGACATCGAGCCCGCCGATTCGGCGCGGCAGCACGACGACGATTAACGCCCGGGTTCGCTTCTGCGCCACAAGCCCGCATTCAATACTCAGCACCACCCCATGATTCTTACCGACCAGCAAATCCTCGCTGAAATCGAAAAAGGCACCATTGTTATCGAGCCCTACGACCGCAGCTGCCTGGGCACCAATTCCTACGATGTGCACCTGGGCCAGTACCTGGCCACCTACCGCGACAAGGTGCTGGATGCCCGCCGGCACAACGAAATCGACACTTTTGAAATCCCCGAAACCGAAGGGTTTGTGCTCCAGCCCGGCCAGCTTTACCTCGGCGTAACGCAGGAGTACACCGAAACCCACGCCACCGTGCCCTTCCTCGAAGGCAAGAGCAGCGTGGGCCGTTTGGGCATCGATATCCACGCCACCGCCGGCAAGGGCGACGTGGGCTTTTGCAATCATTGGACGCTGGAAATCAGCGTGTCCATGCCCGTGCGAATCTACCGTTTCATGCCCATCGGCCAGCTGATTTACTTCACCGTGCAGGGCAATGTGGAAACCCTTTACAATCGCAAGCAGAACGCTAAATACAACGACCGCACCGACAAGCCAGTGGAGTCAATGATGTGGAAAAACAAGTGGTAGAATATTCGGGCCGCTTAATGCATCTCCAATAAACCCGAACCGATAGCACGGTTTCTTCGTTAAATTGAGTCACTGGACCGCCGGTAACTGGCCTGGTCCTTGCGTAAGTGTACGTTGAAACCCTACGACAATGACTACGAAAACTGCTTTTGCTTCTCTAATCCTGGCTCTGTTGGCCGATGCCGCTTCTGCCCAGCAAGCCCCCAACAACACGGTGGCCGTGCAGGATAAAACCCAGTCCAGCCCCCGCCTGAACCCCGTGCAGGCCCGCGCCGACCGCCTGAGCAACCAAATGGTGCGCGACCTGCGCCTCAATAATTACCAGGCCACCAAGCTCCGGGCCATCAACGCCGACAAGGTTGCCAAGATGGCTGCCATCGAGCGCAGGAATGCGGGCAACCAGCGGCTGATTGACGAGCAGTGCAACGGCGTGTGCAAGGAGCGCGACCAGGAGTTACAAGCAGTGCTCAGCAACGAGCAATACAGCAGCTACTTTGGCTCCCGGGCCAATTACTACAAGTACGACAAGGATTTTGCCAGTCAATCGGCCAGCATCCTGCTCACAAATGCGGTGCAAAACCCGGCGCCACTTCGTGCCAACGATGCATCGGTTGCCCCGGCTAGCACCCGGCCCGTCAGCCGCCCGGCTGGCAACCTGGGCCGCAACGCCCGCTAATTTTTAGTCCCACCAGGTAAAGAGCAAAAAAAGCCCTTCGCACATCGTGCGAAGGGCTTTTTTTGCTCTTTGGAATCTAGCTGTCCTGCTCCTGCCGGTCCAGATAGTCCGACAATTCCTTGCAAAGTGCCCGCATCTTGGCGGCCATCTCCTTGTCGTTGGTGGCCGTCACAATGTTCTCGGCCATCGAGCCGATGTTGTCCACGCAAAAGCGCTTCATCTCATCAATCGGCATGTCCTTGGTCCAGAGGTCAATTTTCATGGTGCCCACCTGCTCCCGGTCCCATAGCGCAATGTTGATGGCCTTGGCGAAGTGAATATCCGGCCCCGCATCGGTGGCCGACCAGCTAATGGCCTCGGGTACTTTGTTGTCGTCGAGAGCAATGCTGAAACGTATTTCTGATTTTTTCATGAGTTGTTAGAGGAAAAGCAGAACGTCATGCTGAGCGCAGTCGAAGCATCTCGCGTGCGGCAGTAATGAATTACTTGCGCGGTAGAGATGCTTCAACTGCGCTCAGCATGACGTTCTGAGTAAGCGCAATAAAGAATTAAACGTAATTGTTCAGCATCACCGGCATCACCAGCATCAGAATGCTTTCGTTTTCATCCGGCGTGGTGGGCATCAGTAGGCCGGCGCGGTTGGGCGTGCTCAGCTCCAGGGTGATTTCCTCGGAGTCGATGTTCGCCAGCATTTCGAGCAGGAAGCGGGCGTTGAAGCCGATTTCCATGTCCTCGCCGTCGTACTGGCAGCTCAGCGTTTCCTTGGCTTCGTTGCTAAAATCCAGGTCCTCGGCCGAAACCACCAGCTCCGAGCCGGTCAGGCGCAGGCGCACCTGGTGGGTGGTTTTGTTGGAGTAGATGCTGATGCGGCGCACCGAATTCAGCAGCTCGGCGCGGTTGATGATGAGCTTGTTGGGATTGCTCACCGGAATCACGTTTTCGTAGTCCGGGTAGCGCTCGTCAATCAGGCGGCACACGAGGCGCATCTGGTTGAAGGAGAAGAAAGCGTTGCTCTGGTTAAACTCCATCTTCACCGGCGTGGCCTCCGAGGGCAACGTGCCTTTCAGCAGGTTAAAGGCTTTGCGCGGGATGATGAGGTTGGCGGTTTGGCCCGCGCCCACATCCTGGCGGCGGTAGCGCAGCAGGCGGTGCCCGTCGGTAGCCACGAAGGTCACCTGCGAGTCGGCCAGCTGCACGAGGATGCCGGTCATGGCCGGGCGCAGCTCGTCGGTGCTCACCGCGAAGATGGTTTTGTTGATGGCCCGCGCCAGCGACGACGACGGCATCTCAATCGGGGCTGAGCCCTTCACCACCGGCACGCGGGGGAAGTCGGCGGCATTCTCGCCGGCCAGCTTGTAGCGCCCGTTGGCCGAGCTGATTTCGATGGTGTAGGTTTCCTCGTCCAGCGTGAAGGTCACGGGCTGGTCGGGCAGGTTCTTGAGGGTATCGAGCAGGATGCGGGCCGGCGCGGCAATGCGGCCGGTATCGCGGGCCTCCACGGGCAGCTCGGTAATCATGCTCGTCTCCAGGTCGGAGGCGGTGATGGTGAGCTTGCCGGCCTCAATCTCAAAGAGAAAGTTCTCCAGAATGGGCACCACGGGGCTGTTCGTAACCACGCCGTTGATGCTTTGCAGCTGCTTGAGCAGCGCGGAGGATGATACGATGAATTTCATGGTGCGAGGCTGGGGATTGGGGTTGGCGGGGGGCAAAGATAGGGGGTGGGGTTGGGGTTTGGAAGAGGCGCGGAGGACTTGCCGGTGATGGTTGGGACGCAGCGTATTATTGCCCCCTTTAATTCTCTTAAATGTGAGGCATTGCATGGATGCAGATGCCAGACTTCGAGGGGTTTATATCAGCCGATTATCTCCTTTGCCCAAGGCTGGAACTTGCGTTCCAAAAACCAGCCGGCTGCCAGCACAATGCCCAAATACAGACTGCACCGCAACAGGAATGTGAGGGAAGAGCCGCTGAATATTTCTACATGCTGGAAAAGCATTATTAGCGGAAAATGAATAATGTAAATCCCATATGAAATGCTGCCCAGAGGAATTAATTTGGTTAGTGACCATTTAGCCGCGGCATCCCATTTGCCTTGTGTTACATAAATGAATAGTGCAGCGGCATAAAAGAGGGTAGGAATAAATACCGTGTCAAACAGTTGCTGGTCATGTATTTTCCCGGATACGAAGTAAGTTGCCAAATAGAGCCCTGGTACTAAAAACGCGAGATGTTCGACCCATACCAGCCCGGGCATTGTCCGATTGGTAAAACGAAGCAGCAATGGCAAACAAAATAAGAGGGAAGAAAAATCGGAGAAAAGGATGGCGCGCTCAAACCATGTCGATGTCATTGTTGGGAGCACATTCAAATTAGTCCGCTCTAATAGGCTGATACCTAAATTCATTCTGCCATAGCATAGCATTAGTAGCAGAAAGGATAGCAGCACCCCGTGTTTAAAGGGCTTGTCCAAACGTTGCTGTTCAGATAGCATAACGCCAATTAGCCAGAAGCATGCTCCATAACTATAGGAGACCAGTACCTGAGGCATGCCAGGAATGAATCGGCAGGCAATGCTAAATGCCACGCAAGCAAGTGCTACTACGCCGGGACGCCATTGATAGGCCGACAGTACCAGGTAGAGGAGATAGTAAACTACTTCATAGCTCAAAGACCAAAGTGGGTCGTTGTTGCTTAGAACTGGTGTGAACAACACCTGGCCAAAAATAAGGTGTAAGCCAATGGTCTTAAAACTAAAATACTGATGAAATATGGCAGCTAAAGCAACAGATAATAGAATCGAAACAAGGTAAAGCGGATAAAGTCGAACAAATCTTTTCTTTAGATACACTCGCCGAGCAATGTTTGTTGTAATCGGTTTAGAATTGCTTAAGCCAATTACGTATCCGGAAAGAATGAAAAACACCAAGACACTAATGTGCCCAGGAGGGCTGTACTGCCAAATTCCAGTTAAGGGATAATGAGGGTCGAGATTATATGTATTACTTATTATATGGCTTAGTATTACAATTAGTGCTGCCAAGCCACGCAGACCTTCGAGTTGATTATCAAAAATAGAACGATGATTTATAGAACTATCAAGCTTGATTGTTTGATGAAGTTGTTGTTGCATTTGCTAATTACGCATCCACTGTCAAAGCCCGAATAGGAAGAATAAGTGGAGCTTTAGTGAAAATAGATTTCTGCTTTAGTCGGCAGCAGGCGATGCCAATTGAATGACAAAACTACTGACATTACAGGCTAAACCCCGCATCGCGCCGCTTGCGCCGCCACGCCCGCACGGCCCCGA
The DNA here is from genome assembly GCF_017921975.2 of Hymenobacter terricola. Taxonomy (GTDB): domain Bacteria; phylum Bacteroidota; class Bacteroidia; order Cytophagales; family Hymenobacteraceae; genus Hymenobacter; species Hymenobacter terricola. Next base: position 325,637 of record NZ_JAGEMO020000004.1, on the reverse strand, counting down.
ACAACCCCAGCAGTATCAGCGGCGCGCCCAGGTTCAGCCGCTGCCAGCGGCGGCGCTGCTCGGCCAGCTTCACTTTGGCGAGTGAGCGGGTAATAACTAGCTCAAATGCCCGTAACACGGTTTTCAGGCACCTAAAGAAAAATGTTGGTGTCCGTAACACGGTTTTCAGGCACCTAAAGAAAAATGTTGGCCTCTGAAAATCTGACGGCCGATTGCTACAACCATTTCAAGGTCGAAATAAGTAGGGCTAAGGGACCGTGCTACGCCCCAAAAGAGGCATAGCGCCGCTTGCGCCGCCACGCCCGCACGGCCCCGAACAACCCTAGCAGCACCAGCGGCGCGCCCAGGTTCAGGAGCTGCCAGCGGCGGCGCTGCTCGGCCAGCTTCACTTTGTCGAGGGGGCGGAGGGTGATTTGCTTGCCGCGCACGGCAATTAGGCCGGTTTCGTCGAGCAGGTAGTCGGTGGCGTTCAGGACCAGCTCGCGGTTGGCGAATTCGGTGTTGGCGAGGCGGTCGAAGCCCAGGCGGTAGGGGTTGCCGGTTTTGGGGTCGATTTCGGAACGGATGAAGTCGCCATCGGACAGCACCAGGACTTTGCTGGGCTTGGCGGTGGGCGATTTCTCGGGCTGGAATTGCAGGGTGCCGGGCCGGGCGCGGTTGGCGAAGAGCGAGGTAAACTGGCCTTCGAGCAGGTAGGCCACCGGCTGGAAGCCTTTCTGGTAGAGCTTGGGATTAGGCTCCAGGCGGGCGTCGTTGAAGTTGATGGGCACCGGCGCGGGCAGCACGCGGGTATAGCGCGAGGTGGTCATCAGCGCAGTTTTGCGGATGCCGGTGGCCTTCACCGTGTCGAGGTTGCCGGTGAATTTCAGGTACACCGCGTCGAGGTTGCGGGTGATGGGGTGGGGGCTGAACTTGTTGATGAGCGGGTAGAGCTGCCAGGGCAGGGGCTCGATTTTGGGCTTGTTGCCGTCCATGCCAGTCACGAGCGGGATTTGGCCGCTGTTCAGGTCGAGCAGCAGGTTCTGGTTCAGCCGCAGGCCGTATTTGAAGAACAGGTCGTCGAGGTTGAGGTTGTAGGGCGTAGCTAGCGCGACACCATTTCGGGCCACACTGTCAAGGTCCACGCGCAGGGCATCGACGAAGAACAGCGCCCGGCCGCCCTGGGTGATGAACTGGTCGAGCTTGAATTTGTCGTCTTCGGAATAAGGCGTTTTGGGCTGGGCCACCACGATGGCATCGAGCGCACTTAAGTCCTTCACCTTGCTGAGCGTGACGCGGAACACATCGTACTGCTGCTGCCAGGTGCCGAGCATGTCGCCGGCCTGCGCGTTGGTGAGCTCGCCGTGGCCTTCCACCACGCCGATGCGCTTGCGCAGGGCCGGCACCAGCGTGCGGATGGTGCTGGCCAATTCATATTCCAGTCCCTCAATGCTTTGGTTGAGGCGCACATCGGCCGCAGCGGTTTGGTTGCCGCGCAGCAGCAGCACGTTCTTATCGTGCCCGCCCACGCTCACCACCGCCCAGGGAAAGATGATTTTCTCGACGCGCTTGCCATTTTCGGTGGCGCCGAGGTTGGTGGGTTTCAGGCCCTTTTTGACGAGCGAGCCGTAGAACTGGTTACGGGCGGCTTCGGTACCGGCCGCGCTGGGGTCGATGAAAATGTAGTTAAGATTAGCCCCGCCGTATACCTGAAATTCGGTCAGGGTTTCGCGCACGCCCTGCTCCAGGCGGCGGAAGGCGGGGGGGAAATCGCCGGTGAGGTAGACCGTGATGGTGACCGGCTGCTTGAGGTCGCGCAGCAGCTTTTTGGTGGCGTCGGACATCGTGTAGCGCTTTTCCTCGGTCAAATCGAGCCGGAAGAAGAAGCGCTGGGCCGTGAAATTGAAGAGCAGCAACAAGCCTACTATCGCGGCAAATTGCAGCAGGTCGCGCTGCTTGCGGGAGGGTGGAACCGGAGCCGCTACCGGCGAATTCGTCAACGTATTTTCCATTACCAATTCCGGCTCCGAAGTACCAGCCGGGTAGCTTGCAGGGCCACTGCAACTACGCTGAAGAAATAAACCAAGTCCCGCGAGTCAATCAAACCCTTGCTCAAATCGCGGTAATGCGCCGCAATGCCCAGCTGGCTCACGTAATATGCCGGGCTGCCTTCCAGCACTGAGGCGAGTGAATCGAACCCCGAATAAATCAGGAAGCAGCCCACCACCGCCACCAGAAACGCAATAATCTGGTCCCGCGTGAGGGCCGAAGCCAGGATGCCAATGGCCGCGAATACTGCCGCCAGCAATGCCAAACCTAAGTAGGAGCCGACGGTAGCTGCCGAGTCAATATTGCCTTCCGGACTGCCCAATTCATACACCGAGAAATAATAGAGCAGCGTCGGAATTAAGGCCAACAAAGCCAGTAAAAAACACGCCAGATATTTGCCGCCAATTATCTGCCCATCGGTGAGCGGCCGGGTTAAGAGCAATTCGATGGTGCCGGCCTTCTTCTCCTCCGCGAAGGTGCGCATGGTGATGGCCGGAATCAGGAACAGGAATATCCACGGGGCCAGCGAAAACAGCGTTTGCAGGTCGGCGTAGCCGTAATCCAGCACGCTGCTGTCGGGGAATACCCAGACGAACAGGCCGGTGGCAATCAGAAAAACCCCCAGCACGACGTAGGCGACCGGGGAATTCAGGAAAGCGTTGAATTCTTTTTGAAGGATTGTTAGCATAGGGCGTGGAAGCCGGTAATTAGAACGTCATGCAGCAAGAACGTCATGCAGAGCGTAGCGAAGCATCTCGCGTGTGGTAGTAATTCAATGGCGATGGAACGAGGCAAGCGAGATGCTTCGCTGCGCTCTGCATGACGTTCGAAATATTACTTCGTCAACTCCCCAAACACCTCTTCCAAGCTCTGATGCTCCTGCCGCAGCCCCAGCAGAATCCAGCCTTCCTGCCCGGCGAGGCGCGACACGGCGGCGCGCACATCCACGCCCGGCGCGGTACGGAGCAGGACCGCGCCATCGGGCGCGGCCTCCACGTGGCGCACGCCGGGGAGTTGGGCCAGCTTGCTCGTATCTACCGCGCCTTCGAACTCGGCGCGGACGATGGTTTCGCCGGCGGCGCGGGCGGCCAGCTCGGCCACGGGGCTGTCAGCCACCAGCTTGCCCCGGCTGATGATGAGCACGCGGGAGCACAGGGCCGTGACTTCGGGCAGAATATGGGTGCTGAAAATGACGGTCTTGTCCTCGCCCACTTCGCGGATGAGCTGGCGAATTTCCAGAATCTGATTAGGGTCGAGGCCGGTGGTGGGCTCGTCGAGGATGAGCACGTCGGGGTCGTGGATGAGGGCCTGGGCGAGGCCCACGCGCTGCCGGTAGCCCTTGCTGAGCGCGCCGATTTGCTTGTTCTGCTCGCGGCTCAGGCCCACGCGGCGCACCAGCTCGGCCACGCGGTTGCGCAGGCCGGAGCCCCGCAATCCGTGCACCGAGCCAATGAATTCGAGGTACTCGTGCACGTACATATCCAGGTAGAGGGGGTTGTGCTCGGGCAGGTAGCCGAGGTGGCGGCGTACCGAAAGGCTGTCAACGAGCACGTCGTAGCCGGCCACGCGCACGGTGCCGGCGGTGGGCGGGAGGTAGCCGGTGGCAATCTTCATCGTGGTGCTCTTGCCCGCGCCGTTTGGCCCAAGGAAGCCCACGATTTCACCCTTACCCGCCGTGAAGCTGATGTTGTCCACGGCGTTCTGGGTGCCGTAGGTTTTGGTCAGGTGCTCTATTTCTACCATTGGAGGTTAGTTGTCAGTTAGTAGTTGTCAGTCGTTCGCCTGCCACATCATCAGAACCTGACAACTGACAACGAGCAACCAACCGCTCATTTCACCTGCGCCGGCCGCAATTGAATTTCGGAAATCATGGTCGTGTCCGGCGCTTCAATGGCATGCACGATGGCGTCGGCAATGGATTCCGGCGTCATCTTATGTGGATTGGGCGTGGCACCGGGCTCGTTGCCGTTGAAGTTGGTTTCGACCGAACCGGGCATAATGCACGTGACGCGAATGCCGTTTGGCCGCACTTCCTTAAACAGCGAATCGGAAAAGCCGCGCACGGCGAATTTGGTGGCGCAGTAACCCGACATCCCGGCGGTGCCCGTCGTGCCGGCCAGCGAGGCCACGTTCACGATATGGCCAGCGTGCTGGCGCTTCATCTGCGGGAGTACGGCGCGGGTGCACAGGAAAGTGCCCAGCACATTGGTGTCGAACATCGTTTTCCAGTCTTCCGTTTTGAAGCCGTCGACGTCGCCCATAATGCCTAGGCCGGCGTTGTTCACCAGGACATGGATTTCCGGGCCCAGCTCGCGCTGGGTGTTCGTGAAGGCTTCGGTGATGGAATGCTCATCCTGCACATCGCACTCAAAAAATTGGAACCGGTCGTGCACCAGGCCTTCGGGGGCGGAGCGGGCCCAGCCGGCCACGGCGGCGCCCCGCGCCAGCAGCGCTTCCACGGTGGCGCGGCCAATTCCTTTGCTCGCGCCGGTCACGATGGCGATTTTACCGGTGAGGTCCATTTATCTTTGGGGAAAGTAAGGCTGAATATGCGCGACACGAGTTTGCGGCCGCAAGTTAGCGGCCTGGGTTGGTTTGGGGTGTTGCGCGGGCTGGGCCGCGCCGGGCTGGGGCTGGCGCTGGCAGCGGGGTTGAGCACCTGCGGCCCCGGCCACGGCACCGATTGCCTCAAAAGCACCGGCACCATCATCACCCAACGCCGCGAGGTGGCCCCCGGCCTCGTCACCGTCACGGCCTTCGATAATGTGGACCTGCGCCTGGTGCAAGACACCCAAACCTACGCCGAAGTGAGGGCGGGCGAAAACCTGATAAGTGACATCACCCTCACGCGCAACGGCAACGCGTTAGAAATTAACAACACCAGCACCTGCAACTGGGCCCGCAGCTACGACACGCCCCGCGAGGTAACGTTGCACCTGCCGCACATCAAAAATGTTTTCCTGCGCGGGCAGGGCAATGGCAGCACCGTGGGCCAGTTCGCGCAGGACAGCCTATTTGTTCACCTCGTAGGGGCCGGCGACTACGACCTCAACCTGAATGCTACTTACCTCAACATCGACCAATACGAGTTGGGCGACGTGACCCTGAGCGGCACCATCGCCGAGATGAATTTCACCGTGGGCGGTTCCGGCCGGCTCTTTGCCCAGGGCCTGGCCTTACGCCGCTGCTACTTCAACATGACGCGCGACAGCGACGGCGATGCCCACGTACGGGTCACGGAGGCGCTGTATGGCACCGTGGCGGGAGCAGGTACGCTGTATTACCACTTCAGTGGCCTGCCAGCCAGCATAGGCATCAACGTGACTGGCAAAGGCGGAAAGAAAGTAGAGTAAAGCGCGCCAAACAAGTATTTTTCTTCCTGAATGGACCTTATCGATTTCCACTTTGCATCAGCAATTGCCTTGGCATATGCCGTGCTGAAATGGTTGCTGATGGGTCTTATGGTGTCCTCCAGCCGCATCTGGAACTACACCGGATTTGCAGCGCCGCTCGTAGTGGGCATCCTGCTGTTGGGTGTGGGAGTGGTATTCAAAATCGAACACTGGGCCTTTGGCCGCGAATTGTTATTCCTGGGAGCAGCCCTGTTTGTCGCCGTTTACGGCTGGTGGTGCTACGCGAAAAAACACCGGAACCTGCTGGATTACCTTAAGCTGATGTGGGTGATTGGTGTGGGAGCCACGGTGCTGGCCTTAGCCGTGTGGCCAGCATTGATTCAGTCCGTTGCTGGCTGTACGGAGGCGTTATTCTGGGCAATGGGGCTGCTTTTCGTGCACAAGCGCTGGATTCGCCGCCCAGACCCTACCGCCAACCTATAAATCCCCGAGCTGCGGCCTAATCAACAGCTCCTCCACCACGGCATGGGGCGACATGGAATAGGCTGAAAACACGGCCTCAGCCACGTCCTCAGCCTGCACAAAGCGCTCCGGTGGCAGGGCCACGCCCGCCCAGCTGGCCGTGAGCGTGGGGCCGGGCAGCACGGCCGTCACGCGCACGCCGCTGGCTTTCAGCTCCTCACGCAGGTTTCTGGTGAAGCCCAGCAGGGCGTGCTTGGCAATGCCGTAGGAGCCGCCGTTGGGGTAGGCCGTGCTGCTGGCCGTGGAGCAAATGGTGAAGATGTGCCCGCGGCCCCGCGCAATGAGGCCCGGCAGCAGCGGCAGGGTCACGTCGTAGGCGCTGAGCAGGTTCACGGCCAGCATCTGGCGCAGCTGCGAGCCGTCGGCGGGCTCGTCCTGCAGCCGGCCGGGAAGGAATGCGCCCGCGTTGTTCACCAGTGCTTCTACCGGCGAGCCCAGCGCCAGCACAAACGCCGCGAAACGAACACAATCGGCTTGCTGGCTGAGGTCGGCGGGCAGGGTGTGGAGCGTGGCGCCGGGAACTTCGGCCACCATTTCGGTTGTGAGAACAGCCAAGTCGGCCGCCGAACGGGCGCAGGTGGCTACCGGGAAGCCGGCCCGCACAAAGCGCGACACTACCGCCCGACCAATACCTTTGCTGCCGCCGGTCACGACAATTAAATTTTCGTTCGTTTGCACTGTGTCTGGTTGGTTTTACGTAAGGTGGCAAAGCGCCCTGGCTAGCTGCAAAGCGCAACATTTTCGCCCAAACTTCGGTTTTTATTCTTCAATAGTTTCCCATGCTCAAAACTTTCGGCTCGTTCGTCCTCTTCCTGCGCGGCATGGTTTCGCGCACCGAGCGGTTCAGCGTACTGTGGAACCGCACCATCGACGAAGCCATTCTCATCGGCGTCGATTCGATAGTCATCGTCTCCATCGTGTCGGCCTTCATCGGGGCCGTGACCTGTGTGCAAATTGCTTACAACCTTACCAATCCGCTCATCCCGCAGTCCACCATCGGCTACATGGTGCGCGAAATGACCATTCTGGAGCTGGCGCCCACCATCACCAGCATCGTGCTGGCGGGCAAGGTGGGCAGCAGCATCGCCGGCGGTTTGGGCACCATGCGCATCACCGAGCAGATTTCGGCACTGGAAGTTATGGGCATCAACTCCACTTCCTACCTCGTGTTGCCGCGCATTCTGGCGGCATTGCTCATGTTTCCGCTGCTGGTGATTCTGGCCATGCTGCTGTCCATTTTGGGCGGCTACCTGGCCGGCACGCTCACCGGCGTCATGACGGCCCAGGACTACATCGAAGGCATTCGCACCGATTTTGTGCCCTACAACATCGTTTTTGCCCTCATTAAAGCCGTGGTGTTTGCCTTCCTCGTATCCGGCATTTCGGCGTTCAAAGGCTACTACACCACCGGCGGCGCCCTCGAAGTAGGGGCGGCCAGCACCGGGGCTGTTACCAACTCCATCATCGCCATCCTGATTGCCGATTTCGCCCTTGCGGCCCTGCTTCTCTGATTTAGTTGTCCGTTGCTCGTTGTCCGTTTTCTGCATTGATGATGAGCAACTAGTTAACTAACAACTGACAACGCACAACTGACAACTACCATGATTGAAGTATCCAACATCGAAAAATCGTTCGACGGCACGCCCGTGCTGAAGGGCATTTCGTGCGTGTTCGAAACCGGCAAGTGCAACCTGCTGCTCGGCGGCTCGGGCACGGGCAAAAGCGTGCTCCTGCAGTGCATTGTGGGCCTGATGAAGCCCGATATCGGCTCCATCACCTTCGATGGCACGGTATACACCAACAGCAAGATTGATATCCGGCAGGAAATTCGCCGCAAAATCGGGATGCTGTTCCAGGGCGCGGCCCTGTTCGATTCCATGACGGTGGCTCAGAACGTGGAGTTTCCGCTCCAGATGCTCACGCCCGAAATGAGCCCCGAGGAGCGCCGCGACCGGGTCGAGTTTTGCCTGAAGCGCGTGGGCCTCGAAAACGCGGGCAACAAGATGCCCGCCGAAATTTCGGGCGGCATGAGGAAGCGCGTGGGCATTGCCCGCGCCATTGCCCCGCATTGTACTTACCTGTTCGCCGACGAGCCCAACTCCGGCCTCGACCCCGCCACCAGCATCAAAATTGACAACCTGATTCACGAAATTACGCACGAGTACAACATCACCACCGTCGTGGTAACCCACGATATGAACTCGGTGATTAATATTGGCGAACACATCATCTTTCTGCACCAGGGCCGCAAACTGTGGGACGGCACCAAGGAGGAAATCCTGAATGCCACCGTGCCCGAGCTGCGCGACTTCATCTTCAGCAGCAGCCTGGTGCGCGCTGCCAAGCGCATCGACGAAGAAACCGAAGGCGGCATGGCGGCCTTTGCCGAAGAAGGCGAATCCGGGGCCGGTATTTGAGCCGTTCGTCGCAGATTAGCCGCGTATTTGGAGAGTAATGAGATTATCCGCTCACCCAAAAACAGCCCCGCCTCTGGTTGAGAGCGGGGCTGTTTTTGGGTGAGCATTGACCGATAAAGCCTCGGAAGGAGGTCGGCTAAACGTCCGGCAGCAGCAATTTCAGGTGGGCCAGGTGGTGCTCGCCGTGCCAGGCATAAAGCGCCAACGTTTGGTCGAGGGTTGATTCCCGTTTGTTGCCGGGATGGTAGAAGGTGCGTTGCCACTGCTCCTCGGTGAGGTGGTGCAGCAGCGTAACCCAGCGCGAATGCAGCGCCTCCAGCAGCGCCAGCGACACGGTGATAGGCGTGGCGGTCACATCGGGCAGTGCGGCCCAGGCCGCTTCGTCGTAGGGGCGAATGGTGGGGTTGTCCTCCGTCAGGGCCAGGCGGAAGCGGACGTAGGCGTTCACGTGCGAATCGGCAACGTGGTGAATAACCTGGCGACCGGTCCAGCCGTCGGGGCGGTAGGGTTGCTGCAAGCCCTCGCCACCCACCGCCCGCGCCATGGCCGTGAGCTGGGCCGGCAAGGCGGCAATCTGCGTGATAAGCGCCGTGCGCTCGGCGGCGGTGTAGAGCACCGCCGATAGTTGGGGCGGGCCAATAGGGTAGCGGCGGGAATCGTCCGAATGAGGCATTTCAGTGTTTTAAAAGAGGGTAAAAATCAAAAACGCCGCTTCCATTACCAGAAGCGGCACTTTTATATTCAGGGCAAACGGCTGTAATTGAAATCAGCAAAACCGTAATTGGCCAACGAAAACGCTGATATTTAACCGTTCCGTTTATTCAGTTCGTCGCGGATTTTAGCGGCTTTCTCGTAATCTTCTTTTTCGAGGGCTTGGGCCAGCATTTTGGTCAGCTCATCAAGCGAAACCTGCCCGCTGGGGTCGCGCGGCTCGGGCTGCGGGCGGCTGGGGCGCGGCGTTTCGCGGCCCGAATCGTCCTCGTCTTCGTCGTCCTCGTCTTCATCGGGGTCGGTTTCCGCCTCGTCGAGGTCCGACAGAATAATGCCGGCTTCGCTGAGCACGCTTTCCACGGTGAAAATGGGCACGCCGAAACGCAGGCCAATGGCAATGGCATCGGAGGGGCGGGCGTCGATATCGAAGGTGGTGGCACCGTCGGAGCACACGATTCGCGAATAGAAAACGCCTTCCTTCAAATCGGAAATCACCACTTCCAGAATCACCACATGCACGTGCTCGGCAAATGATTTGAACAGGTCGTGGGTAAGCGGACGGTTGGGGCTAATCTTTTCGATTTGAATGGCAATGCTCTGCGCTTCAAACATGCCAATAATAATGGGCAGGCGGCGATTGCCGCCCTTTTCGCCCAAAATCAGCGCGAAGGAGCCAGACTGCGACTGGCTGGACGAAAGGCCCAGGATTTCAAGCTGGATTTTTTTCAAGGGACTGGGGAACTGGGTGTCTGGGTGGCTTTGGAAAGGGAGGATAGGAGCCAGCCGAGGCCGGGTAGGAGGGATGTACGTGCAAATAAAGAAAAGTCCGGGTATCTGCCGTAAAAACCGACCCCGGAATCCGGAATTGCCAAAAAAAGTTTGGGGACCCAAACCGTGGTATTCTTGCGAATACCAGTAGTTTAGGCCCCCAAATGCCTCAAAAACAAATTAATTCAACTCTTTTACGGCGGCGGTAAGCTTGGGCAATACGTCGAATACGTCGCCCACGATACCATAATCCGCCGCTTTGAAGAAAGGTGCTTCGGGGTCCTTGTTGATAACCACAATCACCTTGCTGCTGTTCACGCCGGCCAGGTGCTGAATGGCCCCCGAAATGCCGCAGGCGATGTACAGGTTGGGCGAAATCGTGATACCGGTTTGGCCCACGTGCTCGTGGTGAGGGCGCCAATCCACGTCCGATACCGGCTTGGAGCAGGCCGTAGCCGCGCCCAGCGCTTTGGCCAAGTCTTCAATCAAGCCCCAGTTTTCGGGGCCTTTCATGCCCCGGCCGCCGGATACCACACGCTCGGCTTCGGGCAGCAGAATGCCGCCGGCCTGGTCCTGCATCACCACCTGGGTGGGCGCATCGGCAAAGTCAGCATCCGATAATTGGGCCGAGAAGCCCGTCACCTCGGCCGTTTTGCCGGCGTCGTGCCTGGCTTCGGTCGAGTTTTTCTTCACGGCGATGATTTTGCGGTCGCCGCTCAGCACCACGTCCGAAAACGCCTTGCCCGAGAAAGCCCCGCGCCTCACCAGAAACTGGCCGTTGTCGGTTTTGGGCAGTTCCACCACGTTGGTGGCCAGGCTGGCTTTGAGCCGCACCGACAGGCGTGAGCCCACCGCCGCCCCAATGTTGGAATTGGCGAGCACGATGATTTTGGCCTGTTCCTGCTCGGCCGCCGTGGCGATGAGCTTGGTGTAGGCATTGTTCACAAAGTCTTTCAGCCGGGGCTCGGCGTCATATAGCACCTTTGTGATGCCCTGCTCGCCCAGTTTGGCCAGGTTGGCTTCGTTGGCTTCGCCCACGGCAATGGCCGTGGCGGTGGTGCCCAGCTGCGCAGCTACTTGCGCCCCATAAGAGGCTACTTCGAGCGAAGACTTTTTTACTTCGCCGTCAGCGCATTCAACTACAACTAATACAGACATCTTTTTGAGTTATGAGTTAAAAGTGAGGAGTTTTGAGTTGCCAGTCGGAGCTAGAAGTGGCTCTTCGCCAACTCATAACTCCTGACTTTTAACTCCTAACTACCCTTAAATGACTTTGGCTTCGTTGCGCAGCAGCTTAATCAGGTCGCCCGCGGTTTCGGCCGGGATGAGCTTCACGCCCTGCTTCTTGGGGGGCAGCGCGAACTCGGCCACGGTGGTGCGGGCGGGCTCGCCCACGGCGGGCACCACTTTCAGCGGCTTGGTGCGGGCCGTCATGATGCCACGCATGTTCGGGATGCGGGGCTCACACATCGGCTGCTGGCAGGAAGCAACGAAAGGCGTATTCACGGTCACGATTTCCTTGCCGCCTTCGATTTCGCGCTCCAGCGTGGCAGTATTGCCGCTCATGTCCAGCTTCATGGCCGGCGCTACGGTTGGGATGCCGAGCATTTCGCCTACCATGCCGTGCACCTGGAAACCGTTGTAGTCGATGCTTTCCTTGCCCATCAGAATCACGTCGTAGGCGCCGTCTTTGGCAATGGCGGCAATTTGCTCGGCCACGAAATAGGCGTCCTGCGGCACGGCGTTGACGCGGATGGCGTCGTCGGCACCGATGGCCAGGGCTTTCCGGATGTTGGGCTCGGTATCGGCCTCGCCCACGTTGAGCACGGTGACGGTGCCGCTGCCGGCGGCTTCTTTCAGCTCGATGGCACGGGTGAGGGCGTATTCATCCCAGGGATTAATCACGAACTGCACCCCAGCCTTGTTAAACTCCTTGTTATCGGGCGTAAAGGCAATTTTGGTGGTCGTGTCGGGCACGTTGGAAATACAAACCAGAAACTTCATCTAAACAGGGGTTGGGTGGCGAAATCAGGAGAGAAAGGCTGCTTGCATAACAACCTGGTAAAGGCTTGCCGGTTTTCGGCAGTAAATCCTAGCTAAACGATATGCGGAGGAAAAGCCGCAATTTTGCCCCAAAGGTAAACAAAACTCCCGCCCTGATGAACACTCCGCCCACTCGTTTGCAGCAGTTATTGGCTTTCTACGAAGACGACCCCACCGACGCCTTCACCATATATGCCCTGGCTACCGAATACCGCGCCCAGGAGCCAGCGCGGGCCTGGGAATATTACCAAAAATTACTGGCCGAACACCCTGATTATGTGGGCACCTACTACCACGCCGGCAAGTTGCAGGAGCAGTTTGGCCAGAAGGAAGAAGCCGAAAAAATTTACCGTGCTGGCCTGGTCGTCGCCCGCAAAGCCAGCCAGCAGCACGCGGCCAGCGAGTTGCTCCAGGCACTGAACAGTTGCCTGGGCCTGGACTATGAAGACGAATAAGATAGGGCCGGCGCCGCGCTTCTTAGCCTTCGAATGCAGCGGTGGATTATTGCGCCCGGTAGCAAAGTATTCGGATAGCCTCGCGTTTCGTTGGGCTGGTAAACGGTTGCGTTTGCCGATAAGAGATATAATATAACTGTAAGATTTGGTTATTTTGCTGATGTAAAGGATGAAACATCCAGAATAAGGGCGGCCAGCTGCCGTCCTTATTTACCCAACTTCTCTATATTCTACCAATATGACAAGTTTGCTATATGCCCTTAAAACGGCCTTTTCCCGGGGACTTGTAAGCCATGTGGCCGCCCGACTGGGCGAAGGACAACATAACGTCCGTCAAGCACTGAATAGTATGGTGCCGATTGTGCTGAGCGCCATTATCGCCAAAGCCGAGGCTGGGCATGGCCAGGTCGTTCATGGCCTGAGCCTCAAGGCGTATTACTCGGTGAATGGCAGCGCGGAAACCGTGACGGGGCTACTCGGCATCCTGGGCAGCGGCACTGCGAATGATGGCCCACTGGCGCAGGGCGAACAAGCGCTGGTGGTTCTGCTGGACCGCGCCAATGGCACTGCCATGTGTTCAGTCATCGCTGATGCCGGGATTCAGCCGGCCTCGGCGCAGGCGCTGCTGAGCTTAGTAGCGGCCGGGTTGCTTGCCCTGCTGGGGCAGCACATCGTCCGGCACCAATTGAGCTCGGAGGCAACTACCAGGCTACTTATTGGCCTGAAAGGGCCGGTGCGAACCATGTTGCGCCGAGAAGGCCACGACCTGGGGAAGATTTTGTTCAGAAGAAAGTATTCGGGGAGGATTCCCGTGCTGGCTACCCCCGTTTTTCGCTTCACGGCTGCCGCGCGGCGGGTTGCTGCTTTCACTGCGGGTGGGGTGCGATGGTACGGGCTGGGCGTGCTGGCGCTGCTGGCCATTGGTTCGCTGGCACTGTATCATTCCGCGATTGGCAACCCATTGCCAAAGGATAGCGCCGCATGGAGTGCCGTGCCAGCGGCAAATGCGCCTGAGGATAGGGATTCAGTCACGGTTTCAGCCTCGCTGAACGTGCCGGAGGCGGTGGAAATGGATGACTCGACAGTAGGGGTTGAAATGCTCACCGGGGAAAAAATGCCATTCACCGAGGATTAGCCCTGGGTTAAGGGTTTAAAAAGGGTTTCATTTTATCCTCATACAATGGCTGCCACCTTTGTGAGGTAATCAAAGCCGTATATGTCCCGTTTATCATTTTTTGCCTTTTTGAGCTTGTGGAGCGTGGCGGCGCTACCAGTGGCTGCCCAAGTGCCGGCCCCGGCAGCCACCGATACCGTGCGCCTCACGCTGCCCGAAGCCGAGCAGCGCTTCTTCCAGAATAACCTGGCCGTGCTGGCCCAGCAATACAATGTGACCGTGGCCCAGGCGCAGGCCGTGCAGGCCCGCGTCATCGACAACCCGACGCTGTATGTAGAGCAGGATGTGCTGCGCCGCCGGATTGGCCGCCCCGTGGTGCCGGAAGGTACGGTCGGCAGCGAGGCCATCGTGACGGTGCAGCAGCTGTTTTCGCTGGCGGGCCGGCGCCGGGCTGCCGGCCAGGTGGCGCAGCAAAACGCCGTGGTGGAGCAGTATAACCTGCAGGATTTGCTGCGCACGCTGCGCTACCAGCTGCGCTCCACGTACTATGACGTGTTCTTCAAGCAGCAGACCCTGAAGGCCTACAGCACCGAAATTGCATCGCTGACCCGCACTGTGAGCTTGTATCAAACGCAGTTTGAGAAGGGCAACATTGCGCTGAAGGAAGTTATTCGCCTCCGGGCCTTCCTCTTCACGCTGCAAAGCGAGCGGCAGGTCATCGTGAACGACGTGGCCTCGGACCAAACCGACTTGCATGTGCTGCTGCGCGATGCCACCGGCAGCCAGTTTGTGCCCTTGGTGGACCAGGCCCGCACCCGCGACCTCAGCCTGAAGGGCTACTCCGAACAGCAGCTGGCCGACTCGGCCCTGGTGCTGCGCACCGACCTGAACGCCCGCCGTGCCACGCTGGAGCAGCAAAACCTGAACCTGCGCCTGCAGCAGAAGCTGGCGGTGCCTGACCTTGCCGTGGGGTACACCTACGATAAGGCAGGTTCTTATATCAATAACTATAATGCCCTGACCCTCGGCATGGCCGTGCCGATTTTCAACCGCAACCAGGGCAATATCCAGGTTGCCAAGGCGCAGATTGCCGGTAGCAAGCTGCTGGTGGACCAGCAGCAGCTCATCGTGCAGAATGAAGTGCACCAGGCCTACCAGCTGGCCGCCCGCAATGATGAGTTATTTCAGAATACCGACCGCGACACGGCCCCGTTCTCGCGGCTGATGGTGGGCATCGAGCAGAGCTACGCCAAGCGCATCCTGTCGGTGGTGGAATACCTGGACTTTTTCGAGTCCTACAAGAATAACCTGGTTCAGCTGAATACCTTGCGGGCCAACCGCGTCCGGGCATTCGAACAGCTGAATTTTGCCGTCGGCAAGCCGGTGTTCCGGGCCGAATAAATCTCCGTTGAGGAGTGCTGGCGATGGCCGTTCGTTCGCTCCTGGAGGTCCCCTTACTTCATCCTTGTTATCAAAAGCTAACGGCCCAAGGCCACTGGCTAACACCTCCTTATAATGAACCGCACCTTCCTCGCATTGCTGACCGCCGTTACCCTGGTCGGCTGCTCCAAACCCGAAGTAAAAGAAGAAAAGAAGGAAGGCTTCCGGCTTTCCGACACCATGATGCAGCAAATTGTGCTGGATACCGTGCGGCTGCGCCCGGTGCAGGACGAGCTGGTGCTGACCGGCGAAATTGCCGCCGACGGCGACAAGACCGTGCAGGTATTCCCGCAAGTAGGCGGGGTGGTCGAGCAGCTCAAAGTGCAGCTTGGCGACAAGGTGACCAAAGGGCAGCTGCTGGCCGTCATCAAATCGGGCGAGATTGCCGACGTGCAGAACCAGACCACGGCCTCTACTTCCGACCTTGACATTGCCCGGAAAAACCTGGCCGTGGCCGAGGACATGTATAAGGCCGGCCTGAACTCGGAGCGCGATGTGGTGCTGGCCCGCGCCGAGGTGACCAAGGCCCGCGGCACGGTGGGCAAAAATGAGAAGCAGCTGA
Organism: Hymenobacter terricola; assembly: GCF_017921975.2. Taxonomy (GTDB): domain Bacteria; phylum Bacteroidota; class Bacteroidia; order Cytophagales; family Hymenobacteraceae; genus Hymenobacter; species Hymenobacter terricola. The sequence goes on along the minus strand of NZ_JAGEMO020000004.1, from coordinate 310,224 downwards.
GCGTGTATGGCACCGGCAAGGATGGCATGTACGAGCTGCGGGCGCCCATTTCCGGCTTTATCACCGAAAAGAAGGCCACCGAACATGAGCAGTTCAACGTGAACGACAGCAACGTGGGCAACCTGTTCACGGTGAGCAACCTGGACGATGTCTGGATTATGGCCAACGTATTTGAGTCGGACATTTCGAAGGTGAAAGTGGGCTACTCGGCTGATGTCACGACCCTGTCGTACCCGGATAAGCACTTCCGTGGGAAGATTGATAAGGTGTTCAACGTGTTGGACCCCGACAGCAAGGTAATGAAGGTGCGCGTGCGCCTCGAAAACCCCGGCTACCTGCTGAAGCCCGAGATGTACGCCCAGGTGCGCGTGGAGAATACCGAAGGCGCCAAGGCCCTGGCTGTGCCCGCCAAATCGGTGGTGTTTGACAAGGACCGCAACTTTGTGATGGTGTATAAGGACCGCACCCACGTGGAAACCCGGCCCGTGACCATCAGCAAAACGGTGGGTGACTACAGCTACGTGACGGCCGGCCTGAAGCCCGGCGATGTGGTGATTGCGAAGGACCAATTGCTCGTGTACGACGAGCTGAACGACTAATATAACCCCGGCAGATAGTGGCCTTGGGCAGTGGCTTTGCCGCCTTGCCTGGGGTCACTGTTGCCTTTTAAATCCGCCTTTCCTTCACTGTTTCTTCATTGTTAGAAGCTGAAAATGAATAAGTTTATCCAAGGCATTATCGCCTTTTCGCTAAAGAACAGAGGCTTTGTCTTTCTGCTCACATTGGCCGTCATCATCATGGGCGTGGTGAGCTACCGGAACACGCCGATTGAGGCGTTTCCGGACGTGACCAACACCGAAATCACCATCATCACGCAGTGGCCCGGCCGCTCGGCCGAGGAGATGGAGAAGTTCGTGACCGTGCCCATTGAAATCGCGCTGAACCCGGTGCAGAAGAAGGCGTCGGTGCGCAGCACCACGCTTTTCGGCCTATCGGTGGTGAAGGTGATTTTTGATGATGGCGTGGACGACGCCTTCGCCCGCCCGCAGGTAAACAACCTGTTGCGCGAGGTAGACCTGCCCGACAACATCACGCCCGATGTGCAGCCGCCCTACGGCCCCACCGGCGAAATCTACCGCTATACGCTGGAAAGCAAAACCAAAAGCGTACGCGAACTCAAAACCCTGCAGGACTGGGTGATTGAGCGCAACCTGAAGGCCGTGCCCGGCGTGGCCGACGTGAACAGCTTCGGTGGCGAGGTGAAGGATTACGAAATCAGCGTGAACCCCGGCAAGCTGCAGGATTTTGACCTCACGCCCCTCGACCTCTACAATGCCGTGCAGCGCTCCAACATCAACGTGGGCGGCGACGTGATTAACGAGGGCCAGCAGAACTACGTGGTGCGCGGCATCGGGCTGCTGAACAACATCTCGGACATCACCAACACGGTGATTAAGAACGTGAACGGCGTGCCGATTCTGGTGCGCGACGTGGCCAAGGTGACCGAGTCGGCATTGCCCCGGCTGGGCCAGGTGGGGCGCGGCTACGAGGACGACAAGCTGGAAGGCATTGTGGTGATGCGCAAGGGCGAAAACCCTTCGGAAGTCATTGCCCGCCTGCACGATAAGGTGGACGAGCTGAACTCGAAAATCCTGCCGCCCGACGTGAAGATGAAAACCTTCTACGACCGGCAGCAGCTGATTGACTTCTCGACCGAAACCGTGATTCACAACCTCATGGAGGGCATTGTGCTGGTTACGCTCATCGTGTTCCTGTTCATGGCCGACTGGCGGACGACGGTTATCGTGTCCGTTATCATTCCGCTGGCGCTGCTGTTTGCCTTCATCTGCCTGCGGCTGAAGGGCATGAGCGCCAACCTGCTGAGCATGGGCGCCATCGACTTCGGTATCATCATCGACGGGGCCGTGGTGATGGTGGAAGGCTTGTTTGTGGCGCTCGACCACAAGGCCCACGAAATGGGCATGGAGAAGTTTAACAAACTCTCGAAGCTGGGCCTGATTAAGAAGTCAGGCCGTGACATGGGCAAGTCGATTTTCTTCGCCAAAGCCATTATCATCACCGCATTGCTTCCCATCTTCTCCTTTGAAAAGGTGGAAGGCAAGGTGTTCAGCCCGCTGGCCTGGACGCTGGGCTTTGCCCTGCTGGGCGCGCTGGTGTTCACGCTCACGCTGGTGCCGGTGCTGGTGAGTATTCTGCTGAAAAAGAACGTGCGGGAGAAGGACAACTTCTTCGTGCGGGCCGTGAACAACGGTGCCAACCGCTTCTTCCGCTTTACGTACGGCCGCAAAACGGCCAGCCTGATTATTGCTTTCGCCGTGACGGCCGTGGGCTTGTACAGCTTCTCCTTCCTCGGCTCAGAATTCCTGCCAGAGCTGAACGAAGGTTCGATTTATGTGCGGGCGCAGCTGCCGCTGAGCATCAGCCTGCAGTCGTCAAACGAGCTGTGTAACCAGATGCGGCGGGTATTCCTGAGCTTCCCCGAAGTGAGCGACGTGGTGAGCCAGACCGGCCGTCCCAACGACGGCACCGACCCCACGGGCTTCTACAATAACGAGTTTCTCGTCCAAATCAAGCACACGCCGGAGGTGGAAAAGGAAATGAAGAGCAAGGCCAACCGCGAGGACCTGGTGGAGCGCATGAAGGCCAAGCTCGACCGGTTTACGGGCGTTGACTTCAACTTCTCGCAGCCCATTACCGACAACGTGGAGGAAGCCGCCTCGGGCGTGAAAGGCTCAATCGCCGTCAAGATTTACGGTACTGACCTGCCCACGCTCGAAGCCAAGGCCCGCGAGGTGTACGAAATACTGAAAACCGTGCGCGGTATTGACGACCTGGGCGTGCTGCGCAACATTGGCCAGCCCGAATTCCACGTCGACCTCGACGAGCGCCGTATGGCCAGCTACGGCGTGAATAAGTCGGACGCCAACTCGGTGCTCGAAATGGCCGTGGGCGGCAAGGAAGCTACCCAACTCTACGAGGGTGAGCGCAAATTCCCCATCCGGGTGCGCTACGAGCCGCAGTTCCGCCAGACGCCGGCCGAAATTTCGGCCCTCATGGTGCCCACACAAAGCGGCAAAACCATCCCGCTGACCGAAATTGCCAACATCAGCTCGGTAACCGGCCCCAGCCTGATTTACCGCGACGACAACCGCCGGTTTGCCGCCGTCAAGTTCTCCATCCGGGGCCGCGACATGGGCTCCACCATCAAGGAAGCCCAGGAAAAAGTGAACCGCCACGTGGTGCTGCCCAAGGGCTACGAGCAGAAATGGACCGGCGATTTTGAGAACCAGCGCCGGGCCCAGCAGCGCTTGAGCCAAGTAGTGCCGGTGTCGCTGGCCCTCATCTTCTTCATCCTGTTCCTGCTGTTCGGCAACCTGAAAGATGCCGGTCTGGTGCTGCTCAACGTGCCGTTTGCCATCATCGGCGGCATCGCGGCGCTGTTGATTACGCACACCAACTTCTCGATTTCGGCCGGCATCGGCTTCATTGCCCTGTTCGGTATCTGCATTCAGAACGGGGTGATTCTGATTTCGGTTTTCAAACAGAACCTGGTGAAGAAGATGACGCTGGATAGCTCGATTAACGAAGGTGTGATTTCAAGGGTGCGGCCCGTGGTGATGACGGCTCTCATGGCCACCATCGGCCTCATGCCAGCGGCCATTTCCACCGGCATCGGCTCCGAAACCTCGAAGCCTTTGGCTATTGTCGTAATTGGCGGCCTGATAACGGGTACCATCCTGACCCTCTTTATCTTCCCATTGGTGTTCGAGCGGTTCTACCGCTCGGAGCACACCAAGTATGTGCCCCTGCCGGGCGAGCCCGGCTACCTGGAGCCTGTGGCTGTCCACTAAAGAATTCACTGGATTGTTGCTGCGGAAAGCCCGCTGCCTTTATTGGCAGCGGGCTTTTTGGTTTTCGGGTCTTCATTAAACACTCACTCACTCTTCACCAACTTTTCACGGGGAATTCATCTTGACTCGCCAGTGAATTCTTTTTGTGACTCGTTTTCAGTTGGTTTCTACTTATTTGCGCCCGGCGCATCCGCATGAATAAATTCATTTCGGGCATTGTTGCCTTTTCGCTAAAGAACCGCTTCTTTATTTTCTTCATGACGGCCCTGCTGGTGGCGGGCGGCACCTATAGCTACGTGCACACGCCGATTGAAGCGTTTCCGGACGTCACCAATACCCAGATGATTATCGTGTCGCTCTGGCCCGGCCGCTCGGCCGAGGAGGTGGAGCGATTCGTGAGCACGCCGATTGAGGTGGCCATGAACTCGGTGCAGATGAAGAGCAACATGCGCTCCATCAGTATGTTCGGCCTGTCGGTGCTCAAGATAAACTTCGAGGACAACGTGGAGGATTTTTTCGCCCGGCAACAAGTGAACAACCTGCTGAGTGGGGTGAACCTGCCCGTCGGCTGCGACTCGCATGTGCAGCCGCCTTATGGCCCTACGGGCGAAATATTCCGCTACACGGTGCAGAGCCGCACCGGCCGCAGCACCAACGAGCTGCTGGCCATTCAGGACTGGGTGGTGGAGCGGCAGCTGAAATCGGTGCCCGGCGTGGCCGACATCGCAGCCTTCGGCGGCACGCGTAAAGTGTACGAAATCAGCGTGAATCCCGCCATGCTGGCCAAGTATGACATGAGCCCGCTGGAGGTGTTTGAGGCCGTGCAGAAATCGAACCTGAACGTGGGCGGCGATGTGATTGAGAAGAATTCGCAGAGCTACGTGGTGCGCGGCATCGGCCTGCTCACCAAGCCGGAAGACATCGGCAACATCATCATCAAGGACGTGAATAACGTGCCCATTCTGGTGCGGAACGTGGCCCAGGTGAACGAAAGCAATGCCCCGCGCGTGGGCCAGGCCGGGCTGGACGACCAGTCGGACGTCATCGAAGGCATCGTCATCATGCGGAAGGGCGAAAACCCGGCCGAGGTACTGGGCCGCGTGAAGGCCAAAATTGCCGAGCTGAACGAAAAAGTACTGCCCAACGACGTGTACCTCAAAACGTTCTACGACCGCGACGTGCTGATGGACCACTGCACGCACACCGTAATCCACAACCTGATTGAAGGCATTGTGCTGGTGACGCTGATTGTGCTGATTTTTATGGCCGACTGGCGCACCACGCTCATCGTGGGCGTGGTGGTGCCGCTGGCGCTGCTGTTTGCCTTCGTGTGCCTGCGGCTCAAAGGCATGAGCGCCAACCTACTGAGCATGGGCGCCATCGACTTCGGCATTATCATCGACGGGGCGGTCGTCATGGTCGAGGGCATATTCGTGGTGCTCGACCACAAGGCCCAGCAAGTGGGCATGGAGAAGTTCAACAAGCTCGCCAAGCTGGGGCTCATTAAGAAGACCGGCGGCGAGCTGGGCAAGGCTGTGTTCTTTGCCAAGCTCATTATCCTTACCTGCCTGCTGCCGATTTTCGCCTTCGAAAAAGTGGAAGGCAAGATGTTCAGCCCGCTGGCCTACACGCTGGGCTTTGCCTTGGTGGGGGCCCTGATTCTGACCCTGACGCTGGTGCCGGTGCTCTCGGCGCTGCTGCTGAACAAGAACGTGCGCGAAAAGCACAACCCCATTGTGAGCTTCTTCGACCGCATCGTGACGAGTGCGTTTGGCTTTACCTATCGCAATAAGCTGCTGAGCTTTGGCGTGACCATGGCCGTGGTGGTGGCCGGCCTCTACTCGTTCAATTTCCTGGGCTCGGAGTTTCTGCCCGAGCTGAACGAGGGCGCGCTGTGGGTGGAAACCAAGCTGCCGATGTCGTCCTCCCTGACCGAAACCAACAAGATGGCGGCCAACTACCGCCGCATCCTGCGCTCGTTCCCGGAAGTGACGTCGGTGCTGAGCCAGACCGGCCGCTCCAACGACGGCACCGACCCTTCGGGCATTTATTACGTGCAGGCCCAGGTCAACCTCAAGCCCAAAGAGGAGTGGAAGCGCAACATCACGAAGGAGCAGCTAATTGATGAAATGGACAAGAAGCTGAAGGAGTACCCCGGCATCGTGTTCAACTACTCGCAGCCGATTATCGACAACGTGGAGGAAGCCGTGGCGGGCATTAACGCCGCCCTGGCCGTGAAGATTTTTGGCAACGACCTCAAGGAGCTTGATGGCAAGGCCAATGAAGTGATGAAGGTGCTGGGCACGGTGCGCGGCGTGAAAGACCTGGGTATTTTGCGCAACCTGGGCCAGCCCGAAATGAGCGTGCGCCTCGACCAAACCCGCATGGCCGCCTACGGGGTGCAAACCGCCGACGCCCAAACCGTGGTGGAAATGGCCGTGGGTGGCAAGGCGGCCACCCAGATTTACGAGGGCGAGCGGAAGTTCGACGTGACGGTGCGCTACCCCAAGCAGGACCGCGACACGGAAGCCAAGATTGGTGAGCTGCGGGTGCCCACCATTCGCGGCAGCAAGGTGGCTCTCAAGGAGATTGCCACCATCAAAACCGAGAACGGCCCGGCCTTCGTGTACCACGACAACGGCCAGCGCTTCATTGCGGTGAAGTTCAGCATTCGCGACCGGGACATGGGCTCGACCATTGCCGAAGCCCAGAAGAAAATGGACCAAAGCATCAAGCTCGACAAGGGCTACCGCATTGAGTGGGCCGGCGAGTTTGAGAACCAGGTGCGGGCCACCAAGCGCCTGACGCAGGTGGTGCCGGTGTCGTTGGTCATCATCTTTATCCTGCTGTTCATCACCTTCGGCAACGGCAAGGATGCCGCCCTGGTGCTGGCCAACGTGCCCTTCGCGCTCATCGGCGGCATCGCGGCGCTGCACATCACGGGCGTCAACTTCTCGATTTCGGCCGGTATCGGCTTCATTGCCTTGCTGGGAATATGTATTCAGAACGGCATTGTGCTGATTACGGTCTTTAAGCAGAACCTCCGCAAGAAAATGAGTCTGGCTGACAGCCTGAAGGAAGGCGTGGCCTCGCGTGTGCGCCCGGTGGTGATGACGGCCCTCATGGCCATGATAGGCCTGTTCCCGGCCGCGCTCAGCACCGGCATCGGCTCCGAAACGCAGAAACCGCTGGCCATCGTGGTTATCGGCGGGCTGGTGACGGCCACGGTGCTCACACTGCTGATTTTCCCGCTCATCTTTGCCTTCTTCTACCGCGAAATGCACCAGGACGGCCCCGCGCCGAAGCTGGTGGAAGAAGAGCGGCCCATTTTGGTTGGGGCGTAGTTTTCGCTGGCCTTTGAGTCGGCGGTAATTTGCTCTCCGTTTTTGGAGCAGGTGAAAAGCGGAGAGCAAAACAAGCGTCCGCCTTACCAGTGGTGAACTACCGCCTGTTGCGCAGCCGGCCCCAAATTGGACTCAATTCCGGGGCAGTGCGGGTGAGTAGCACGCCAGCCGCGTAGAGCACCGTGAGGACACCGCCGCGCATGAGGAGCGTGAGCCAGGCGTTGCCGGTTTCGGGCAGAACCCAGGCGGCAGCGCCGGCGATGGCCGCCACCAGTAGAATGCGGGCGATGCTGCCATCAAACGGCTGCATGCCGTAGGTGCGCCACACAAACCACGTCCGGGCGGTGTTGATGCTGACCAGGGCAACGCAGTAGGCGAGGGCTGCCCCGGCCAGGCCGAAACGCGGAATCAGCAGCCAGTTGAGGACGACCACGGCCGCCGCGAGGGAGACATTGAACACCAAGTCGAACCGGTAGCGTGGCGACGTGGCCACGATGATGCCGTTGACGCCCGCGATGCCATCAACCAGCCGCCCGGCCAGCAGCAGGAGCACCGCCGTGGTGCCCGCCGCGTATTCGGGCTTGTGAATGAGGCCGTAGATAAAGCTGAGATTCAGGCCAATGCCCAGGGCTAGGTAGCAGCCCAGCAGCGTGTTGATGCGGGTGCTGCGGCGATAGAAAGCGGCCATTTTGGCCATGTCGCCTTCCTTCCAATACTCCGCAATGAGCGAAAAGGCCGTCTTGTACAACGCCCGGAAAGGCAGCACCAGCGCCGTGCTTACGTTGGTGGCAATGAGGTAGACGCCCGCCAGCGCAAAGCCTTTGGTCGTGCCCACCATGAGGCTGTCGATGTTGAGCAGCACCGTGCCCGAAATGTTGCTGAGCAGCACAAAAGCCCCGAAGCCCAGCATTTCCCGCAATGGCTTGATGCGCAGGGCCGCCCGCGTGGGCCGCAGGTGCAGCTCCCCAATGGCGGCCAGGTAAATGGTAAGCAGCACCGCCACCATCGCATACGCGCCGGTGTAAGCCAGCACGAAGCCATGGAAACTCAGATAGCCCTGGCTGTAAGCCACGGCCGCGCCCACCAGCATGAGGCGCAACAGGATTTCCTGGCAGAAGGAGGAAAAGGACGTGTGAAACAGCGACCGCAGATAAGCATCCTGCAACGAGCCCAGCATGATGCAGCCCGCCAGCCCAATAGCCGCCAGGTAATGCGGCGACAGCAAGGCCGCATCGTCCTTCGCGTACCAGTGCAGCAGCAGCGGCTTGCCAACCCACATCAGCAGCGCCACCACCGCAAAGCCGATGAGCGGCGGCCCCAGCAGCAGCGGAAAGAAACCCGCGTGGTTGCGTCCCTGGTTGCGAAAAAACGGAAAATAGCGCATCCCCGCATTGGCAAAGCCGAAGGCGGCTACCTGCGCCCCAATGGTGGCCAGCGGCACCAGCACGCTGCCCACCAGGCCAATCTGGGCCGGCGAGAGCAGGCGCGGCAGCACCAGAATGGTATTGGCAAAGCCAATGGCCAGGCCGATATAAGAAATCAGGGTGTTGCGGATGCCCTGGCGCTGAACGATGCCCAATTAGGTGAGGGGGTGAGGAGAGGAGGAAAAAAGGGAGGGATTCAGGAAGGGAGAAGGGCGAGTATTTCGCGGCCGGTGAGGAACGTGGCACCACGGCCACGCAATTCGCCCATCAATTCGTGAAACTGCGCAGGGCCATTGCGCGTGTTGGCGGGGTCGAAGTTTTCGTTGTGCCACAGCAAGGAAAAGACCCCGCCAAAGCGGGCGATTTCGTCCAGTACCGGCCGTAGTGCGGGCAGTACCTCCGCCGGGGCCAAGCGCAAATAATGCGGATGATGTAAGGTAGCATCCATCACCACCAGCGGGATTTCCAGAAAACCGTGCTCGGTGGCCGTGCTAAAATTGAATGGATAAAACGGGTGGCAGTAGGAGTGTCGAAAGCCGTAATGCTCGGCAAAGCCCAGGGTTGAATCGTACTCAAATCCTACGCTATCGACTACCCCAGGGGTTTGCCGGGGCTCCCAGCGCAAATAATGAAAGCGCAGGCCGCGCGCCGCATACCCTGCGTCGTCGAGATTGCGAGTCAGGTGGAGCGCATCGGTGGCGGTGCCAATGCTGCCGTGTAAACCCAAGGCGCAGCCTTGGGTTTTTAAGGTTTCCAGCCGCTGCACGAACCCGGCCGAGAGGCTATAGTCTGCATTGGGCGTGCCATCGGCCCCGGGCCGGTGTTCGGGCAGGATAAAAAACGTGGACCTGGCCCCATCATATTCTGCCGTGGCGGCTGCCACCGTTTCCAGGTTGTCCCAGGCATCGGGTTGGGTCAGGTGACGCCACAGCTGCTGCCCGAATTTCAGCAATTGTCCTTGCTTGAGGGCGGCTTTGGCCGGGGCTTTCCAGGCGCTGCGCAGGTTGTCGATATCGTGGCTGATGAAGGCGGCGAACGGTGCGCCCTGGCGCCATGGCCGGATGCTTAGCGGCCGGCCGGTGACGTGCTCAATAGCCATTTTGAGCACGTCGAAGTAGCAATTGACCACCGGCAGCGCCACGAAGCCATACTGTTTTTGCACGCTGGCATCGAACGGAAAGCGGCCGTGCCGGTCACGGGTGTCGGAGAAATATTCCTGCCAGCCGCTGAGCAGGTAGAAGGCCGCCGAAATGATGTCGGCATTGATGACTGCCTGACCCGCGCCCAGCACCAGCAGCGGCGCCAGGGGCTGAGTATCGAAGAAAAACGGCACCCGCCGGCCGGCCCATTCGCGGAAATTGGGCGCGGCGGGGAAGGGCGTGTTTTGTTGGAAAAAGGGGCCCGCTGCGTCGGCTATCGTAACGGTCGGCTGCGTGTCCGCGTAGCCAATGCTCACGTTCGGCAGCGGCTCATGCACCAGCCAGAAATGCCGCAGCACATACGCCAGCCGCGTTTCGGTCGAAATCGGGGCCGCAATGGGCGGGGGCAAAGCGGGAACGTTTGGGGCGGCGGGCATTGGGTTCAAAAGTACACGCCTATCAGGCAGTTGCCGCGGCTTTGTTGAGCCATTCGTTCAGCAGCGCAACGGTGCGGGGCTGGCTCCGGCCTTCAGCGGGCGTGCCCAGGGTGGCGTTGTAGTAGGCCGCTCGGCGGTATAAGTCAGCGGGCTTGGATTGGGCGTAGCGGCGTAGCGCGGCGGCGAGGTCTGCCGGCGTGTCGGCCCGTGCAACCAAGCCGCGGGCCGCGTAGCCGTAGTAGTCGTTTGTGAGTGGGTTGGTGCCGAAACGGTAGTAGATGCTGGCCACGTTCAGCAGCGTGGCTTCGAGGTGGGTGGACGTGTCAGCGGCCACCAGCGCATCTTGCCGCAGCAGGAAATCGAACACGTTTTCCTGCCGGGCGCTCGACCATTGCAGGGCCGGCAGCCGCTGCCGCAGCGGCTCGAAGTCGCGCCCGTCGCTGGGATGGGGCCGCAGGGTGAACGTCAACTCTGGCAGCTCACGCAGCAAGTACACCAGTGTTTCGACCAGGGCCGGCATGGGGTCGTGAATGTTGCAGGCAATGCCCACGCGGCGCACGGCAGGCTCAGTGTTTTTCTGGTTGAGGTAAGTGTCGGCTTTGGGCATGCCCACCAATTCTACCTTTCCCTGCACGGGGCCGCAAAGGCGGTACTTGTCCAGCGCATCCTGGCCTTCCAGCAGGCTCAAATCGAAGCCCAGGGGTGGGAAGTTGGCGCTCACGCTGGCGTGCTGCACGTAGGCCGTGGGCACGCCCTCGGCGCGGCAGGCCAGGAGCAGGGAGCGGGTATCGTCGTTGTGGTCGTTGGAAAAAACGACGGCCCGCGGCCGGTAGTGACGCAGAGCCCGCCGGTACACTTCGTAGTAGCCAATGGCGTAGAAAATGAAATCAAAAAAGCGCCAGGCCCGGCCGCCATCCGTTTTCAGAAGGCCGAAAAACGCCAGCGGAAATTGCCAGTAATACAGCAGCTTGCGGCGCAGCGAAAGCCGGTTCACCGCCGCATTGTAGCGCCCGATATTCTTGGCCTGCCCCGCCACCAGCACGGCGTCCGTTCGGGCTTGCTGAAGGAATTCCAGCGCGTCGTAATTATTGGCGCTTACCACGTAAAGCCACACTTTGCCGCGCAGGTCCTCGCGGTTTTTTATCGGCTTAAAGGCGTTGCCCATCAGCCGCAGGCCCGCGTAGCCCAGCACCCGCGCCAGCCGTTTCAGCGGGTTGGCCGGCGAAATATCGGCCAACGCCGCTGCTGGCAACGCCGCGAATATGGCCGTGAAGCGCAGCTGCAAAATGTCGCGCAGGCGGGGAATTAGCGGCAGGGTGCGCGGTGGCATTACAGCGCCTCCCACGTCAGCGGGGTACCCGGTTTCAGGTCTTTAACCGCCTTGCGGCCCAGCACCACGTCCCAGTGCCGGGGCCAGAGGCCGTCGCCGGGGCGAATGATTTTCAGGTTGTCGGTCGTGAATTCCTCGCCCGCCGCAATGGGCTTCGAGACGTAAATACTGCGCTTGTAGAGGCGGCTTTTTTCTTCGCCGGTCTGGATGCAGAGCTGCACGGTGCCCAGCGCCTGGTGGGCGCGCTCGGTTTCCTCCACCAACCTTTTCAGCTCATGCGGCTCCAACGAGAAGGCGGAGTCCACGCCGCCCTCGGCGCGGCTCAGGGTGAAGTGTTTTTCGATGACGCAGGCGCCCAGGGCCACGGCGGCCACGCTCGCGCCCACGCCCATGGTGTGGTCGCTCAGGCCGATGGGGCAGCCGAAGGTTTCGGCCAGCACCGGGATGGTGCGCAGGTTGGTGTTGGCCGGCGAGGCGGGGTAGGTGCTGGTGCATTTCAGCAGCACCAGCTCGCGGCAGCCGGCTTCGCGCAGCACCCGCACGGCGTCGTCAATCTCGGCCAGAGTAGCGGCGCCGGTGCTCACAATCACGGGCTTGCCAGTGGCGGCTACTTTGCGCAGCAGCGGCCAGTGGGCGTTTTCGAAGGAAGCAATTTTATAGGCCGGCACGTCCAGCGACTCCAGAAAATCCACCGCCGTCTCGTCAAAGGGCGAGCTGAAAGCCAGCATGCCGTGCTGCCGGGCGCGGGCAAACAGCTCGGCGTGCCACTCCCAGGGCGTGTGCGCTTCCTCGTAAAGCTTGTACAGGTTCTTGCCCTCCCAAAGCGACTGACCTTCCTCGTCGATGGCAAAGCCGGTGTCCATCGTGATGGTGTCGGCGGTATAGGTCTGGAGTTTAAGGGCGTCGACGCCGGCAGCGGCGGCGGCATCCACAAGGGCCAGGGCACGGTCGAGGCTCTGGTTGTGGTTGCCCGACATTTCGGCGATGATAAACGGCTTGTGCGCGGGGCCAACCGGACGGCCACCGATGGTGATTTCGGTCATGATTTTATAAGTGCGAATCGGAAGCGCAAAGGTACGCGAGGCAGTAGCGCGAAGTAGCGCGGACTTTGTAGTCCGCGACTTCAACGGCCTGATTCGCGGACTACAAAGTCCGCGCTACTTCGCGCTACAGCTCATCCAGCGTGTAAATGCTCCTATCTGCCGCGTGTGCCGCATCGGCTTCCAGATGCGCGTAGTTTCCCCGCAGAATCCGCACGGTCTTAAATCCCAGCGGCTTAATGCCCACAAAATCCTTGCGTACGTTGTCGCCCACATAGGTCACCTCGCCGGGTGTCACGCCCTCGCGCCGACAAATCAGCTGAAATACGTGCGGGTCGGGCTTGGCGCGGTGGCGGCCGTAGCGGTTGGTGAGATAGGCGTGGCGCACCCGGCCGGCCAGGTTCAGCGCCGCCACCTTGCGGGCCTGCACTTCCTTGTGGCCGTCGGTGACGATGTAGAGTGGCCAATCGGCAAAGCGCGTGAGGCAGCGCTCCGCATCCGGGTATAAGGCCAGCTCTGGCTTGTGCTGACGATAGGTGCGCAGGCAAGCCATCACCAGCGCCTTGCTCCAGCGGCCGTGTTGGCGCAGCACATTATCAAATACTTGCCCCCGGCCCTGGGCAGCTTCCTCGGCAATCATGCCAGCCGCTAAAGCTTCTGAAGACACCCCCAGCAGCGGACTTAGAAATGTCGCTACCGCCCGGAAGCCGCTGTGCACGTAGCTCAGCTCGGGGTAGAGCGTATCATCAAGGTCGAAAACGAGGACGCTGCGCTTACTGAGGAATGAAGAATGAGGAATGAAGAATTCCGGCTGGGTTAATTCCTCATTCCTCATTCTTCATTCCTCAGTAAAGATGTTACCACATCGGCCGCCGCCCGCACCTGGCGCAATGGAACCGGTGATGGCCGAAACGGAAACGAACTCAAATCGGCCCCGGCGGCTTCCTGCAAAAACCAGAAAAACGAATCCACCCCCGCAGCGATGCCCAACGTGGAGGCCCCGCCGAAGCGGCAGTTGCACTCGATGAGGTGCAGGCCGCCATCGTCGGTCAGTAGGGCTTGCAGCACGAAGGGGCCGTAGAGGCCCAGCTTCTCCACGATGGGGGTGAGGCGCGCCAGCAGGGCCGGGTCGTGGAAGGTCGTCGTCACCTGCGACTCGCCGCGCACCACCACATCGCGAGTGCGGGCCACGAGGCCGTGCACCTGGCCGGCGTGGCTCACGTAGCCATCCACACTGATTTCGCGGCCCTGAATGAAGGGCTGGAAGATGGGTTCAGTCAGCGTTTGGGCGTGGGCCACGGCGGCGGCGTAGGGCAGGTTGAGGCCCAGGCTGAGCGAGCCGGCCCCGTAGCGCTCCTTCACCACGAAGGCGGCGCTGGCGGGCAGCGGGGCGTTGTCGGCGGCCAGGGCGTCGATGCGCAGGCTGGTGGGGATAATGGGTAGCCCATTTTGCTGGCCGAAGGTGCTGAATTCCAGCTTGTCAAGGCAGCGCTGTACGGCGGCGGGCGCGCTCACCAGCACGGCAATGCCGGCCTCTGCCAGGGCGGCACGGTGCCGCGCCCAAAAGGCCAGCTCGCCGTCGCGGGTCGGGATGATGCGCGTGATGCCCTGCGCCTGGCAATGCTGGATGATGGCCGCCAGGTTGTCGTCGTTCGTGAGCGGCGTGACCCAATGCGCGTCGGTGTAGTGGAAGGCCAGCGCCTGCGGATTGAGGTCGCCGCCCACCACTTGCATAGTGGCATTGAAACGCGTGGCGGCATTTTTTACGGCTTCAGCCAGCGGCACTTTGGCCGAAATGCTGCTGATGAGAACATTGCCCGAAGCCTTTGCTTCCAGCGCTTCGACCGCCCCTTGGCGGGCCCGCTCGAAGGCAATGATTTCGGGGATGGCCGCTTCCAGCGTGGTGGCCGGCAGCCAGTCAATCTGGCTGCGCCACAAGGTCATGTCGGCCTGCGAGGCTTCGAAGGGAATGTCGGAAGCCACGTACTTTGCCCGCATTTCCGGGAAGTTCTGCTTCAGCACATCCACTACCTCGGCCACGCGGCGGGCGCGGCCGGTGCCCAGGTTGATGGTGCCGGTGACGGTTTCGGCGGCGGCGAGGCGGAGCAGGCCCTCGGCCGTGTCGGCGGCGTAGAGGTAGTCGAAAAACGATTCGGCGCCATACACCGTGATTTCCTCGCCGGCCAGCAGCGCCCGCACCCAGCGCGAGGTGATGTCGCGCCCGTTGCGGCCGTAGCCCCGGTAGATGCGCGGGATGGCGGTGCTAAACTGTTCGGCCCGAAAGGTTTGGAGGAAGCGCAGCTCGATTTCGTGGGCCAGCTTGGCCATGCCCGTCAGGTTGCGGGGCAGGATGGGGTCGGTTTCGCGCAGGCTGGTGGCCTGGGCGGGCACTTCGGCAAAGGTGTAGAGGGCCGGGGCGTAGATGAGGTAGCTGGAGGCGAACACCACGCGGCGCAGCGAGGGCAGGTCCTTTTGCACCGTCATGAGGTGGTGGCTGAGCTGCACGTTGTGCCGGAAATTCTCCTCCCAGAAGCCGTAGGTTTCGGTGGAGCGCTCGAAGGTGGCGGCGAGGTGAATGAACAAATCGGGCGCAAAAACGCCGATTTCCTGTTCGGTGAGGAAGTTCAAATCGCCCTGGCGGTACTGGAACCGGGCCGGGAAGTCAGCCGGGCGCGGCTTCAAATCGCCCGCCAGCACCTGAATGTCCGCGTTGAGCGCCGCCAGGCGGCGCACCATTTCCTGACCGATTACCCCGGCCCCGCCGCTGATAAAGATTCGTTTAAAGGGCAGTTCCAAGGGTTGCGGCATAGTCGGCGGCCAGCTGGCCGTGCATCAGTGAGTCGGCAAAGGTATCCGGAGCCAGGCGCACATGCTGCCGCAGCCGGCCTTCTAATTTGAAGCCGGCCTCTCCCAGAATGGCGACGTGGGCCGGGCGAATGTCGTAGGTTTCGGTGAACAGGCGGTTGAATTTCAGGCCCTCAAAAGCCACCTGGCCCAGCAGCCGCAGGTGCGCCAGAAAATCCTGGCGGTAGGCGGCGGCATTGGCCGCCCGCTCGGGCTCGACTAGGAAAGAAACTTCGGCCCGCAAGTCAGCCCATGAGATGTGTACCAGGCCGCCGTAGGCAATCAGCTCCTCATTGTGCAGGAGTGAGAAAAGCAGCTGGCTGGGCTTTTCCTGCTCAAATAGCGGCATCACGACGCGTTGGAAGTAAGCTTCCTGCTGGGCTGCCGTGAGGGGCTCGGCTTGGCGTAGTACTTCGAGCTGGGCGTTGCGCCAGGCGCGGATGGGCTCCCGGTCTTCGTAGCGAATGGGGACGAGGCGGTAGGCGGCGTGGCGGAATTCGGACTGGGCGAGGGAGCGGTAGGTAGTCATTGTAGGAACGCGCCATGGCGCGTTCAATCGTTGAACGGAAGGGGAGATAAACGCGGCCGCCGAACGCGCCATGGCGCGTTCCTACACCACCAGATACGAAATTAACGGATTCAACGGGCTGCGGCGCAGGGCGTAGTTGGCCACGCCAAATACCTCGTCAAACGCCAGCGTTTCGCCGGGGAATTCCGGGCAGTTCAGCTCATCGAAGGCCACGATGGCGCCTTTGGTGAGGCGGGGCCGGATGGCTTGGAGGCAGGCTTTGGTAGGGGCGTAGATGTCGAAATCGAAGTAGGCGAAGGCGATGACGGTTTCGGGGTGGTCGCGCAGGTAGCGGGGCACGGTTTCGGAGGCGTCGCCGGCCACCAGCTCAAACTTGCGCTTGTGCGGAATGGGGCTGTCGGCCTCGTGCAGGGCCAGGATTTCGGTGAGGTAGGCCTGGTAGTCGGGCGTCACGCCGTAGTCGCCGGCCTTCACCCGGTCGCCGTCCTTGGCATCCACCGACGGGAAACCGCCGAAGGTGTCGAAGCCGATGATTTTGCGGTTGTAGTTGAACGGCTCGTAGATGCCGCGCAGGGCATGCATCAGCGCCAGGTTCTGGCCCCAGCGGACGCCGAATTCCATGGCCACGCCGTGCACCGGGATAATTTGCTGGTAGAGCTCGGTGAAGAACAGCAGGCGCGAAAACGTCTGCCGGTTCAGGTACAGGCCCAGATTGTTGAGCAGCTCGGTGTTCGGAATGGGCGACTCGCGCAGGGTTTGGGCGAAGCCTTCGCGGCGCGACTGCTCGGGCGCGGAGGCCCCGCTGAGCACGGAAATAGAGGACATTTTAGTTGTTCGTTATTTGGTGTTAGTTGTCAGTGTTTTTTCATCAGTTTTAATTTAATCAGAACAACCTGACAACTGACAACGAACAACTGACAACTAAATGGGCTGCAAAAATGCAACAATACTGCGGCCCAGCCCAACGCCGGCCAGGGCTTCATAGTAGGCGGCCACGGCGGGAAGGGGAGCCGTGCGCAGGAGGAAATTATCCTGGGCCAGGCGGGTTTGGTGGGCTCCTTTGCCGGCGGTGCGGTCCATCACGTAGTTGGTGGCGGGGTTCAGCAGGTTGAGGTCAATGGGTTGGTCGCCAATGATTTTTGCGACGTGCCAGCCGGTGGCTGCGGCCAGGTTGCGCAGGCCGGGTTGGTTGAAGTAGGAGAGGTGGTCGGGCAGGACTACCCAGAAGGGCCGGTCGATTTGGCCGCTGGCCAGCAGGTGCTGCTGCAGGGCCGAAAAATCATTGGGCACATCCACTACCAGCACGCCATCGGGCTTGATGAGGGTGCGGCAGAGGCGTAGTAGGTCCGCCGGCTCAAGGACGTGTTCGAGGACGTTATCCAGCCAGAGCACGTCGAATTGCCGGCCGTCGGCTGCCAGCTGTTGCACGCCCTCATACAGGTCGCCAGTGCGCAGGCGGTCCCGTAGCGTAGGGTGAAACTTTTCGAGGCTGAAGCTGCTGAAATCCAGGCCCAGCACGTCCCAGCCCTGGCGCTGGAAGTAAGCCAGGGCCCAGCCCTCGCCGCTGCCGATGTCGAGAAACGCGCCGGAGCCGCTGGCCCCGCGCAGCTGCTCCAGCACCCAGTGGCGCAGCCGCAGCTTGCCTTCGATGTGCTCCAACTCCTCGGCCGGGTACTCGGGCTGGTAGGTGGTCAGGTTTTCCTGGTAGTAGCGTTTGGCGTAGTAGTCGCTCAGCGCGGCGGGCGTCGGCTTGTCCTTGATTTCGTAGAAGCCGAACTCGTTCAGGCGCAGGGTATCGGGCGGGGTCATGTGGTCTTTTGCTCGATGTGCGCGTTCAGGGCCATGATTTCGGGGTGGGCTTCGAGCAGGGCCAGCAGGTCCGTTGCGTTCAACTTCTCGGCGTGGTGCTGCTCGATTAGGGCCTTCAGGACGGCGTAATCCTCGGCCGTGTCCAGCGTGATGCGGAAGCGGCTGAAGTCGCCGCCAGGCCACACTTCGTCGCGGTAAATGACGCGGCCGGCCGTGGCCGGGTTGGCTTTGAGGTAGGGCGTGACGTGCTCCCGCTCGTAGGGCAGCGTGGCGTGGGCGTAGGCTTCGGCCAGCATTTCCATGGAGAAAATCTCGAAATCCAGCCCCCGTGGGAAGGTGCGGACGATGGAATTGGAGCGGTACACCAGCGGGTTGCCCTCTTTCAGGTAGCGCGCGACGGCGGCCCCGATGAGGGGACCGTCCACCAGCGGGCAGTCGGAAGTGACGCGCACGATGACGTCGAGGCCGAACTTCCGGGCCGTCTCGTAGTAGCGGGCCAGCACGTCGGCCTCGCTGCCCCGGTGGTAGGGAGTGTGGTTGGTTTCGGCGTAGGCGGCCAGCACGTCATCGGCCGGCTCGGTGGTGGTGGCCAGGTAGATGGGCAGGCCGCTTTGCCGGGCGCGGGCGACGTGGTAGTCGAGCAGCGGGCGGCCGGCGGCGGGCAGCAGCACCTTGCTGGGCAGCCGGGTGCTGCCCATCCGCACCTGCGAAATGATGCCGGCGTGCTGCATCAGGAGGTTTTTTCGAGCAGGTAAATCACGTCCTGGTTGCCGCGCTCGGCGTCGTTGATGTAGGGGTAGAGGCGCTGCTTCACCAGGCGCAGGTTGGGGAAGTTGTTCAGGAAGACCTGGGCGAAGTCGGTTTTCCAGAGGAAGCCTTCGTTGCCCCGGTACTTGATGGGCGTGGTTTCGGGGGCGTAGTATTCGTAGCCCATGATGTAGCGATGGGAGGTGCGCACCATCTCGCTCATGATGCGCGGCAGGTCGTCGGGCGCGATGTGGATGAGCACGCCGTTGGTGCAGGTCACGTCGAAGTAATTGTCCTTGAAGGGCAAATCGAAGCCGCTGCCTTGCAGGATGTTCACGCCGCGCACGAAATCGCGGGCTTTCTCCACGGCGTAGCCTTGCAGCTCCACGCCGTACAGGTTGGTGAAGCCGGCGGCTTGCAGGCCCACCAGCTGCATGCCGGTGTTGCAGCCCACTTCCAGAATACGGGCCTCGCGGGACAGCTCGCCGAGGAATTCGGCGTTCATTTCCAGCTTCGTGTGGCCGTAGAGGTCGCGGTAAAATGCGTTCCACTCATCGAGCGGGCGCGAGTTGCGGTCGGTGTATTCCCGGCCAAAGTCGCCGGACCAGAAGTCTTCTTGTTGGGTGTGCTGCAAGGGAAGAGGGGAATTATGGTTTTGTCGGAACGTCATGCAGAGCGCAGCGAAGCATCTTTACCTCGGTAGTAATTAATGCTACCACAACGAAGCGGTAAAGATGCTTCGCTGCGCTCTGCATGACGTGCTTTAGCCTTCATTCTGCGTTAAAAATTCAGAAATGCACGCCACCACGTAGGCCTGCTCCTCGTCGGTGAGGGTAGGGAACATGGGGATGCTGAGGCAGTGGGCGTAGTAGTTTTCGGCCAGCGGGAAGTCGCCTTCGCGCCAGCCGAGGCCTTCGTAATAGGGCATGCGGTGGACGGGGATGTAGTGCACCTGGGCGAAAATCTGCCTGGTTTTCAGGAAGTCGTACAGCCCAAGCCGATTTTCTACTTGAATGACGTAGAGGTGGTAGGCGTGGCCGGGCCGGCCGGGGGCCAGCACCGTGAGGCCGGACAGCGGGGCGAAGGCGGCATCGTACCGGGCGGCGAGCTGGCGGCGGCGGGCGAGGCCTTCGTCGGCGCGGGCGAGCTGGCTGAGGCCGAGGGCGCAGTTGAAATCGGGCAGGCGGTAGTTGTAGCCAAGCTCCTGCATTTCCATGTACCAGCCGCCGTCGGAGGGGCGGATGAGGTCGGCCGGGTCGCGGGTGATGCCGTGGGTGCGCAGGCGCAGCAGGTGGTGGAACAGGGCCTCCGAGTTGGTGGTAATCATGCCGCCTTCGCCGGTGGCAATGTGCTTCACGGGGTGGAAGCTGAAGATGGCGAGGTCGGCGAACCGGCCGTTGCCGCAGCGCTGCTCCTGGCCTTTTGAATCAATAAAAAAGCCGCCGGGCGCGTGGCAGGAATCCTCGATAATCCAGAGGCCAAACTCGTCGGCCAACTGGCGGGCCTTTTCCAAATCAACCGCCAAGCCGGCGAAATCGACGGGAATGAGGCCGGTGAAATGGCCTTGCGGATGCGCTTCGAGCAAAGCCCTCACTTTGGCCAAATCAATCAGGCCGGTGGCCGGGTCAATGTCGGCGAAGTGGACTTCGCCGCCGCAGTAGCGCACGCAGTTGGCCGAGGCCGAGAAGGTGAGCGGCGTGGTGATGACGCGCTGGCCGGGCTGCACGTTCAGGGCCAGGGCGCAGAGGTGCAGGGCGGCGGTGCCGTTGCTCACGGCCACGGCGTATCTGGCCCCGATGTAGACGGCAAACTGCTTTTCGAACTCGGCTACGGTGGGGCCCTGGGTGAGGTAGTCGGCGTGGAGGGCGGCGGTGACGGCGGCTACGTCGGCCTCGGTGATGTTTTGGCGGCCGTAGGGCAGGGGGCGGGTGGGGTGAAAGCTCATGCAACCCAAAGATAGGGGGTAGGGGTCATGCGGTGGATTTACTACGAGGGCTATTTACTTTGCGCTTCTACCGAAAAAAACTCATGAGACATTGTTTTTGCCTGTTTTGGGGCTTGTTGGCTTCCTGCCTGCCGTTGATGGTGAGCGCGCAGGGCGAATATGCTAACTGGTATTTTGGGCAGCAGGCCGGCCTGCATTTTACGGGTGGTAGCAACGCTCCGCAGGTATTGCTAAACAGCGCCATGACGGCACCCAGCGGGTGTGCCACACTGAGCGATGCGGCGGGAAACTTGTTGCTTTACACCAACGGCAACCAGGTCTGGAACCGGCAGCACCAGCTAATGCCGGGTGGCCAGACGCTGGGCGGCCATACGCAGGTGGCGCAAGGCTGCGCGGTGGTGCGCGTGCAAGGGGCGCCGAGCGGGTTGGCGTACATTTTTACCCAGCGTACGTCCCAGCCGCTGACCCCCTTTTCTACGGGCCTGCCCGTGGTGGCGGAGGTGCTGCTGACGGGGGCCGGGGGCCTCGGCCAGGTCACGCAAACCAACCAGCCCGTAGTGGCCGACACTATTTTGCAGCGCTTGGGGGAGGCGCAGTTCGCCCCCTATCAGGCCCTGGTGCGCCATGCCAACGGGCGCGACCTGTGGCTGCTGACCCGACTGCACGAGCAGGGTATTTTTATGGCTTCGCTCATTGACGGGGCGGGCCAGTGGCCCTGTGCGCGCACGGTGGTGAGCCGGGTGCTGGCCCAGCGGCTCAGTTCTTTTGCCACCTGGAACGGCGCACTGGTGGCCTCGCCCGACGGCCGCACGCTGTTCTACAACGACGTGGCCGGCAGCTACCTGCTGCGGTTCGACCCGGCCACGGGGCAGGTGAGTGCCCCGCAGCTGCTGCGGTACCCGCCGCTCAGCATTCCCAGTAGCTCGGGCTTCAATCCGTATTCGCTCGGGGCCTGCTTCTCGCCCGATGGGACCAAGGTATATGTGAACCGGCTGTACGAGGGCGATAACAGCAGTGGCTACGGCACCTCGGGGCTGCAAGTGGTGCAATTCGACCTCGCGGCCGGCTCCCCGGCGGCCGTGGCGGCTTCGGGCCTCGACGTGTACAGTGTGCTGGGCCGAAGTGGAACCAGCCAGGTGCCCTGGTATCCCCAACGGGGACCCACCGGCTTTATTTACTACGCGGTGCCGGAGACGGGCGCGCTCGACGTTATTCTGTCGCCGAATGCGCGTGGCCGGGCGTGCCGCTACTCGCCCGGCTACCAGCTACTGGGCGGGCGCGTGGCAAAGCAGGCCCTGCCCGTGCAACCCAACGATGTGAACCTAGGCGCGCTGCTGGTCCCCGAAGCCGCTTTTGGCTGCACCGGCCAGCGGCTCACGCTCCGGGCCGGCGCCGGGGCGGGCGGCGCGGCCACCGATTCGTTGCGCTGGTTTCCGGGCGCTGGCTGGCCAGCCATTGGCACGCTGGCAACCGATGACACGCTGAACGTAATCTACTCCAGTCCCGGCACCTACACGCTGCGCATTGAGCGCCGGCGCCAGGGCGTGACCCTGGCTACCGCCACGGCCACGGTGCGCATCAGCGCGTCGCCGCAGGTGCGGCTGGCCCTGGGGGCGGATACGGCCGGGTGCGCGCCACTTAGCCTGCGGCTGTCGGTGGGCGCCCAGCCGGCGGGCAGCGTGTATAGCTGGCAGGACGGCAGCACGGCGGCCACGCTCACGGCCACTGCCCCCGGGCTGTACTGGGTTGATGTCCAGAACCCGGCGGGCTGCACGGCGCGGGCCTCCGTGCAGGTGCGCGAGCAGCCCTGCGCCGCGCCCACGGTCACCATCCCCAACATCATCACCCCCAACGGCGACGAACAGAACCCCTCCTTCGTTCTCAAAGGCCTGAATGCCGCCGACTGGGGCCTGCGCATGTACAACCGCTGGGGCCGCGAAATCTACACGCAAGCCCGCTACGATAATGCGTGGGATGCCGCGGGCCAGCCCGACGGCGTGTACTACTACCTGCTCACCAATGCCGCCACCGGCCAGAAGTATAAGGGCTGGGTGGAAGTGGTGCGGTAGGTACCAATTGGGCTTTACTAAGAAAGCCGGCTTGTGCAGTTCAGGAAAGGCCGATTGCGGCTGATTAGACCGGTTTATTGCAACCGGAGACGCGCTCATAGCAACCGGAGAAGGCTTCTGACTCACCGGACTAGGATAAATTTTAACCGGACTAGGACTTATTTGCCCCGGAGTTCCTGAGCCGACAACCGGAGATGCCAAAACATTCACCCGAGTAGGATAAATTTTTACCGGAGTAGGATTACGGCGTACCGGAGATGCCAACCGGCGGACCCGAGTAGGATTTTTGCCAACCGAAGCCGGCAACATTCTTACCCGAGTCCGCCGGTTGGCAACCCGTAGCGCCGCTGGCCAGCGGCGGGCAGCTAAACCTCAAACGCGGCGTCGACGTGCAGCCGGATTTCGTCCCGAATCTGCTCCGCGTTCAGCCATTCGTCGTTGTTGGCCGAGTCGTACTGGAAGCCCAGCGGCACGCGCCTGCCGTGGAACGCATCGATGAACTTGTCCACGTTCCAGGTCGGCATCGAGGGCAGGATGACGTAGTAGCGGTCCAACTCGACGGTGCTCAGGGCGTCGGTTTCGGTAATCATGGCCTCGTGCAGCTTCTCGCCGGGGCGGATGCCCACGATTTCCTGCCGGCACTCGGGGCCGATGGCGCGGGCCACTTCCGTGATTTTGTAGGAAGGGATTTTGGGGACGAAAATCTCGCCGCCCCAGGCGTGCTCCAGCGCGTAGAGCACCAGGTCCACGCCTTCCTCCAGCGAGATGTTGAAGCGCGTCATGTCGGGGTGGGTGATGGGCAGCACGCCCTTGTGGCGCTCCCGCAAAAAGAACGGCACCACCGAGCCGCGCGAGCCAATTACGTTGCCGTAGCGCACCACCGAGAAGCGCAAATCGCGAGCGCCCTTCATGTTATTGGCCGCCACGAAGAGCTTGTCCGAGCACAGCTTGGTGGCGCCGTAGAGGTTGATGGGGGCCGCGGCTTTGTCGGTGCTCAGGGCCACCACGTCCTTCACGCCGGAGTCGAGGGCGGCGTTGATGACGTTCTCGGCGCCAAAAATATTCGTCTTGATGCACTCCATCGGGTTGTATTCGGCGGCGGGCACCTGCTTGAGGGCGGCGGCGTGAATCACGATGTCGATGCCTTCGCAGGCCCGGTGCAGGCGCTGGGAATCCCGCACATCGCCGATGAAATAGCGGATGGCCGGGTACCTGGCCGGGCTGAATTCCTGGCTCATCTCATACTGTTTCAGCTCGTCGCGCGAGAAGACCACGAGGCGTTTCACCTGCGGAAATTTTTCGAAAACGGTGCGAACGAACTGCTTGCCGAAGGAGCCGGTGCCGCCCGTGACGAGGATGGATTTGTGGTTGAGGTCGAGAGCCATGAAATAAAGTAAGCGAAACAGGACTGCAAAAGTAGGGGTCAGGGGTGTAGGAACGCGCCACGGCGCGTTCAATCGTTCGGTCGGCGGGCTTCCTTGTGCTTTCAATCGTGGGCCTAAGGCATCCTGTCAGGGGCCTCACGATTGAACACGCCGTGGCGCGTTCCTACATTCGCGTTGCGAATGCTATTCAATTCTCTCCATTTCCTGGTCTTTTTCCCGATAGTTGTCGGGCTATACTACGGGCTGCCGGCGCGCTGGCGGGGGCCGCTGCTGCTGCTGGCCAGCTACTATTTCTACATGAGCTGGCGGGCCGTTTATGCCCTGCTGCTGCTGGCCACCACGCTGCTCGACTACTACAGCGGCTACCGCATGAGCCAGCTGCCCACCAAGCGGGCGCGCCGGCCCTACCTCTACCTCAGCCTAGCCAGCAACCTGGGCACGTTGTTCGTGTTCAAGTACTTCAACTTTTTTCGGGATGGGGTGGGGCAGCTGGCGGCGGCGGTGCATGTGCCGTTTGCGGCCGGGCCGGCGCTGGGGCTGCTGTTGCCGGTGGGCGTGTCGTTCTACACGTTTCAGTCGGTGGGCTACATCATTGACGTGTACCAGGGGCGGCTGGCAGCGGAACGGAACTTTGGGCGGTTTGCGCTGTTCGTGGCGTTTTTCCCGCAGCTGGTGGCGGGGCCCATCGAGCGCGGCGGGCACATGCTGCCGCAGTTTCGGCGGGTGCACGCCTTCGATTATGCCCGCATTGTGAGCGGCCTGCGCCTCATGGCCTGGGGCCTGTTCAAGAAAGTGGTGGTGGCCGACCGGCTGGCCCTGCTCGTCAACCCCGTCTTCAACAACCCGCGCCAGCACCCCGAGGGCCCGCTGCTGGTGCTGGCCACCCTGGCCTTCACCTTCCAGATTTACGGCGACTTCTCGGGCTACACCGACCTGGCGCGGGGCGCGGCGCGGGTGCTGGGCTTCGATTTTAACCTCAATTTCCGGCAGCCGTATCTGTCCGCCTCAGTGCCCGAGTTCTGGCGGCGCTGGCACATCTCGCTGTCGAGCTGGTTTCGGGACTACCTCTACATTCCGCTGGGGGGCAGCCGCGTCGGCCAGTTTCGGGCGTATGGCAACCTGCTGGCCGTGTTCCTCATCAGCGGCCTCTGGCACGGGGCCAACTGGACGTTTCTGGTCTGGGGCGGCCTGCACGGCGGGTATTTGGTGGTGAGCACCTGGGCCCGGCCCTGGCGCGAGCGGCTGGCGCAGCTCACCGGCCTGGCCGCCCGGCCGGCACTGCGGCACGGGCTGGGCGTGCTGCTTACGTTCACGCTGGTGGCGTACGCCTGGATATTCTTCCGCGCCAATAACCTGGGCGATGCCATCTTCATCAGCCGGCACCTGCTGAGCGGCTGGCAAAACCTGCACGGCCGGCAGGTGGCCACGCTGCTGCTGGAGTTTTCGCAGCACTACCGCCCCGAGCTGGCCGTGGCCTTCCTGGGCGTAGTGGTCATGCTGGTGGTCGAGTACTTCGGCCGCAACCGCAGCCTGCAATTGTGGGTGGCCGCGCAGCCATTCACCACGCGCTGGGTCGGCTACGTGGGGCTCGCGCTGCTGATTCTGTACCTGGGCATCTTCAACAGCACCTCGTTTATCTACTTTCAATTTTGAGAAGGCCCGTGCTGCATGCTATGTCCACATTGCTGCTGCGGCTGGTGCTGCTGGCCGGCGCGGGTGCTTTGGGACTGCTGGCGTTGGGGCCGGTAGTGTTAAGAGGGCAGGTCGATGCGTTCTATGGGCGCTTCACCGGTCCGCCGGCCGGCTCGCTGGTGCTGGGCACGTCGCGGGCGGCGCAGGGCATTCAGCCGGCGATACTCACGGCGCGGCTGGGCGGGCAGTTTGAGGGGCCGCTGCTGAATTATGCTTTCACGCTCACGCACTCGCCGTATGGCCCGGCGTACCTGCGCAGCATCGGGCGCAAGCTGCGGCCGGAGGTGCGAAACGGCCTGTTCATCGTGGCCGTGGACCCGTGGTCATTGTCGCTCACCGGGCCGGAGGGCGTGTTTCCGGAGGATAATTCCTTCATCGGCCAACTTCACCAGGTCAGCCAGAATCCCAACCTGCCCTACCTCACCCGCTACCAGACCAAGCCGCTCTACCGCCTGCTGCTCGACTACGCCACGGCCACCGAACGCCTGCACCCCGATGGCTGGCTGGAAGTCAACATTGGCACCGACAGCACCCAGGTGCGCGCCCGCACCGCCCGCAAGCTGCTGGACTACCGCCTGCTGGCCGCCAGCCAGCACCTGTCGGCCGGCCGCTTGCAGGCCCTGCGCCAGACCATTGCGCTGCTCCGGCAGCACGGCCGCGTGGTGCTGGTGCGCCTGCCCGTGGGCCCGTCGCTGTTGCAGCTGGAGCAAGCCTACCAACCTGGTTTCGACCAGCTCATGCGCCAAACGGCCGCCAGCCTGGCCGTGCCTTACCTCGATTACAGCGCCCGGCCCTACGCCACCACCGACGGCAACCATCTCCAGCGCGCCGCCAGCACCGCCTTCAGCCAGCAGCTGGCCACGGATTTGAGGACCCTGCCGGTTTGGCAATAATTAACTCAAGTTCAGCCGCAAAGCGGCGACACGCTGGTAGTTAATTGAAGGAAATGTAGTTCCTGAGCCGCAAAGCGGCGGCATTTTTCCCAGCGCAAGTGCCGCCGCTTTGCGGCTCTCATCCGATAAATCCCGGGTTGTACTACCACCGTGTCGCCGCTTTGCGGCTAATGGAATACGCCGCAGCCGGGGTAATTCCTGTAAATTAGACTTGTTGCAACAGCCTGCCGCATAATGCATTGTTGGGCAGGGTATTGGTTGATTGAATTGTTCCTGATTTTGAAGCATCTGATGTGTCAGTGCGTTTCCAGTCTCCGAACAGCTTTTGTAAATTGGTCAAACCGCCATTGTAGCTAATGCAGCGCTGCAACATGTCTATTAAATGAGACATAAAAAAGGCTTGCGGTTAGTACCGCAAGCCTTTTTTGTCATTGTTACAACCAAGGTATTATTGCACAGCCAGCCGTTTAATAATCAGAGTTGTTCCAATTTGCACGCGCAAGGTGTAAATGCCTTTGGCCAAATCGGAAACATCAACGGTGGTGGCTGTGCCAGTGCCCGAAAGCTGGATAAGCGTGCGTACCTGCTGGCCTAAGCTGTTGAAAAGCAGTGCTTGCGCAACCGTGCCGGTGGCCGTTGCGGGCAGCAGCACCGAGAAGCTGGCGTGTGCGGGGTTGGGATACACCTGCACTTCAGCGGCGGAATGAGCAGTGCTCGTTGCCAACGGCCCGGTGGCCGGCCCAAAGCGCAGCTCGAAACGCCCGGCTTGCGCCTGCGCTGCCTGTGCTGCCTGCGCCGCCTGCGCCGCCGTGACGCTGAACGCGTAGCTGGCCTGCTGGCGCAGGTTGATTTGCTGGCCGGTTTGGGTGTCCAGCAGGTAAGCGTCCAGGTTGAGCGGCAGGTTCAGCAGCTGCTCAGCACGCAACGTGTAGCGGCCACTCGCCGGCACACCGATGCTCAAGGGCACCGCCGTAGCCGCCGTAAACTGGGCGCGGCCGTCGATGGCCAGCAAGGTTGCCGGGTTGGTCACCGAGGCCAGATTCAGCCCGCTGGGATTGGCCAGCTTCACCGCATCGAATTCGGAATCAGCCCCGGTGGTGGCGCCCGCCTCGGCATACACAAACAGGGCATCGGCCGGGCCAGCCGGGCCTTGCAGCTGCAATTGCACCAGCGGGCGGGTATCGGCCGCGCCGCGCCGCACGGGCACCTGGCTGGCGTAAGTAGTCACGCGCTGCGTGTTGCGGAAGGTGAGGCTGCCCGTAGTCTGGCCAGCACTCACCCGCACGAAAAAGCCCTGGCTGGAGCCGATGAGCGGGCTTCCGCCGCCCACCCCGTTGGTGTAGGCGCGGTAAGAACCGCTGTACTGGCTGCTGCTTTCAAACACGTACATGGCCGCGTCCAGGTTTACGCGGTCGGTGCCCGCCACCTGGCTCCAGTCGAGCGGGGCGGGGTAGGGGTTGCCCACCAGGGCCCAGCCCGCGTCGGGGGCGGTGGCGCCGGTGTTGCGGGCCAGTGGCACACTCAGGGTGCCGTTGTTGAGCGCACCGCTAAAAGCCACCTTTTCCGAAGCGGCAATATTCACCGTGTAGCCGCGGCCCACCGTCAGGCCGTCGGCGGTGCTAAGCGGAGAAATCCAGCCCTTGTCAAAGGCGTTGAGGTTGTTGGCCGTCGAGGCCAGCCGGGCCTGGTCGTAGCCGAACACGGTGGGAAAAGGCGTGACCTGCCCCGGCGTGGCCGAGCTGTTGTACGTGCCACTCAGCACCGGCGAAAACCCCGGCGTGGCCAGGGCGGCTACCGTAGCGGCGGCCACCGGGGCGCTGTAGTGGCGGTATCCCAGGCCAGCATTAATCGATGGGTCGAGGTAGCGCTGCATCAGAGCCGTGCTGCCCTGCACAATGCCCGTTCCGCTGTTCACCACCAGGGCCGTGCCGGTCGCATTCGAGGGCAGCGTCAGCGCCTGTCCGTTCAGCACCAGGTTGCCGGCCGCGCCCACCGTAAGCGCCTGCACCACCGTCTCCGGCCCATTCAGGGTAACGCTGCTGGCATTGGTCGTCGTCAGGTTGCGGACCTGGCTGGGCAGGGCGCCGCCCGTTACCTGGGCCACCGTACCGTTGTAGATGTAGCTGGCATCGTTGCTGAAGCTGCGCGAGCCCAGAAGCCGCACCGAGCCGGTGTTCCCCGTCAGCTCAATGCCCGCCGGGTCACAAATGCCGAGTGTGCCGCCCGCTTCCAGCAAAAAGTTGCCCACGCCAATGAGCGGCTGGCAGGCCGTGAGCAGCGTGCCCCCGTTTTGGATGGTCAGGGTGCCTACTACGGTGAGGGAGCCAGTGAGGGTGCCGGTGCCTGCTCCCCCTGTAGTTGGTCCGGTAACAGTCACGTTACGGTACGTGCCGCTCACATTTTGGGGGGTGCTCACAACGAGGTCAGTCAGCGTTGAAACA
This sequence comes from Hymenobacter terricola, assembly GCF_017921975.2. Taxonomy (GTDB): domain Bacteria; phylum Bacteroidota; class Bacteroidia; order Cytophagales; family Hymenobacteraceae; genus Hymenobacter; species Hymenobacter terricola. The sequence continues at coordinate 281,284 of NZ_JAGEMO020000004.1, read as the reverse complement.
TCGTTGAAGCGCACACTCACGGTGTTGCCGCTGAAGTTCGCCGCTAGCATGTCTAAGTCGCCATCTCCATCCAAGTCTGATAACGCGACCCGATAAGGCTGGCTGCCGACCGAAACGTTCGTGCCGTTTGTGAATACACCAACGCCGTTGTTCAGCCGTACGCTCACCGTATTGTCGAAAATATTGGGAACGAGGATATCCAAATCACTGTCCCCGTCAATGTCGGCGGCCGTAATTCCGCCTGGAAAATTGCCGACCGGCAGTGTTGCGTTGAGCGTGAAGCCTCCGCTGCCGTTGTTTAGAAAGATGACGATATTGTTGCTGCCGGCATTTGTAACGAGGATATCCAGGTCGCCGTCGCCATCAATGTCCGCTGTCGTTACACCGCGGGGCTGGCTGCTGAAGCTCCCAGTTACGAGGTCAGTGGTACCGCTAAATAAGCCGCTGCCATTGTTGAGGCGAATGCTCACCGTGTTGCTCTGATAACTACCAGTTAGCAAGTCAATGTCTCCATCATTGTCAATGTCAGCGGTAGTTAGGCTGAATGGGAAACTTCCCACCACCACGTCCGGATTAGTAGTAAACGTGCCATTCCCAGTGTTTAGCCGGATACTAACAGTGTTGCTGGCGCCATTAGAAATGAGCAAATCCTGGTCGCCATCGCCATCCAAATCGGCAGTTACGACGCTTTGTGGCTGGCTGCCTACAGTCAGTTCCACACTGCCAGAAAATACTCCCGCACCATCGTTAAAGCGTACGCTGGCTGTATTTGCATTGTAGTTCGCCGTGATGATATCTAAATCACCGTCGCCATCTATATCTGCCAAGGCCAATCCACGAGGCTGACTGCCTACCGGAGTATTCACTACACCGCTAAAGACGCCACTGCCATTGTTGAGCCGAATGCTTACTGAATTGCCCGTAAAATTGGGCGTCAGCAAATCCAGGTCACCATCACCATCAATATCAGCCGTTAATACAATGTAAGGACTGCTACCCACCGGAACTTCGGACCCAAGCGTAAAGGTGCCATTGCCGCCGGTAGCGGCAGTAGTAAATTGATAAACGCGCGGCAAGGCCAAGCTGCCGTTGTTGCTCCGAGCGGCAGTAGTTAAGGTAGCGGATACTGTTTCGCCCGGCTTGAAATCATAAGCAGGGGCAAAAGACAGCGTGCTTCCACTTAGCGTGGTGATGCCGGAATTGCCAGTACGTTTACCGCCGCGTTGCGTACTAAATATCTGCAAACCTGCCTCCGAACCAGTATTCAACGACTCGCTAAAAGTTGCCGTGACGCTGCTGGTGCGCGGCGCAGAGCGTTGATTCACAGCTGGTGATAAGCCAGAAATAGTTGGCTGTGCGAGAACCGAAAACGGGAGCAATGCGCTCAATGGTAGAGCTGCACCCACATATAGTGAGCGTAGAGAATGTTTCATTAACAAAAAAGTAGATGAGTTGAATCGATTTGAAATGTGGAGTGTAAAATGTAATCAAAGCTAACTGAAAATTTTACTTACGCACTTGGTCAGCAGCATCAACGTTTGGATGATTATGACTAAGACGAATAAAGAACCTTTCAAAATATTGGTAAGACAAGTAGCTGGTTATTAAAGAAACGATTACTGCCATACTGAATGCGTACGCTGCGGGATAATTACCTCCTTTTTTTGAGATGAAAGAAAATCCCGCCTTGACGATGGAATACACAATCGGATGGAGCAAGTACAGCGAATAACTGGCTTGTCCCAGCAAGGCTAAAGGCTTGTCGAATATTGCGGGGGCGTGGGCCGTTCTGTAAAAGCTATAACACAGAAGCAAGCAACTCACTGTGAAAAATACTCTGGTCATGCCGGTCACGAGTGTGACGGCATTTCCATACACTGGTACAAGTAAAAAAATGATTAGCCCAATCGCACCGAGAAGCAAACTTTGGGTTGTAGTTACAGAGCCAGGTTTCCTGATACTACCTAGTATAACGCCTCCCCCAAAAAAGAGAAATTGATTTAGCGGATTGGTGTAAGTATGCCATTGTTTAGATAGGGGGATATTTAGATTAATTGCGTGAAAAGCAAAATAAATGTAAGCAGTGATTGCTATGAGTGCGACTAAAAAGAGACCGGGCTTATGATTTAATAAAAGGAAAATTAATAAGGGGAAAGTGAGATAGAAAACTAGTTCGTTGCCAATAGACCAGGCACCGGTTGCGAAATAAATGTCCCACTTTATCAATCCAAACAGTCCAGTAAGATTTAAAAATAAGTCGACAGGATTGGGTAAGCGTTTTGAAAGGAGAATTGATAAAATTGTTGCAACCCATAGCAATGGGAATATCCTGAAAAGACGCTTTTTATAGAAAATGTATAAGCTAGTTGAGGTTAACTGGAGTTTAGTGCGATAGATATAGCTAAGCGTCAGTCCACTCAATACATAAAAGATGGCGACTCCATAAATGCCTACCCGACCTAGAAAAGAGCTTGCTTCTTGTTCCCCAAAAGACCAGGATGAATAATGGTAAGTCATTATCCCGAATGCAGCTAAGCCACGCAGGTAATCCAAGCCATGTAATCGTGGTTTTGCCTGTGGTTCCGAAATGCTTGTTGTCATCCGCAATGTGGCCTTATTTACTTAATGTGCTGCCACAAGGCTTGGAAATAACCGCCAGTCTGCGAAACCCTGCGGTGGGCGTCGTACGCATCATCTTCCTCGGCAAGGAGGTAATTGCTGCCAAGCATCTGGTTGTAATCCTGGAATAAGATGGGTTTGACAACTCCGGCTTCCGGGGAGCTTTCTTTGCCGTTTCTTGCCTGCATCAGGTAAATCCAGCTGCAATTTTCTTTCACGTAGCTCAGATAATTGGCCACGATGTCTGGCTCCATTTCACCGAAGCTGGCAGCATTCCAGAAAATATCGAATTTGAAATCCTTCAGTAATGGGAATTGCCAATTGCCAAATAAGTGGATTTTACCTTTTTCTAACTTAGATAAGTCGGATAGGTCAATGTTTTGCTCAGAACTCACAATTTTCTCACTACCGAACACATTTTCTAAATACTTTTCACATAAATATAATTGTGATGGTAAATCGAAACAGAGAATAGTAAGCTTTGGATACAGCTTTTTCAGTACTTCCACTTGGAAACCAGACCCTGAACCTAGTTCGACAATGGTTTCGTCGCCCCGAAGTTTAATGTGATTCTGCGCAAAGCAGTACCTCACATAGAAGCTTAAAAACTTCATTGTGTATTTCTTGCCACCGACGACAAATAAGTCCTGTGGTTTGCCAAAATCACTGGCTTCAACGCTGCTAATCGGAGATGCTCCGGACAGTTTACCCTGGATTGTACTGTGTTTGTAAGCCATTTCCCGGATATCGGCTAGCCGCAGGGAATAAGGAAGAGAAGCACGATTATCGATGAATAGCTTTCGCACTAGCTGCCGGATGAACTTGATGTAAAACGGCATCCGCGGATGGTAGTAATACACCAAATCGTTGAAGCCGAACGTGGTAAAAATCGGGTATTTACCGCTGCGCAACTCGCTTAAATCAGCTTGTTTAACTTCGTTAATAATTTGCTCCTCATACGATTTCCAGTACCTGCCTGCTTGAAATATTTCCGGGGCATTACGGTACGCAGCGTTTAGTTTATCGAGGTGATTCATGAGTTATGGAAGTAATCGAAATTTTGATGTATTGCAGGTTATTGAGTTACACAGGCGAGTTGCTGCATGCCATTGAATCAATCAGTACAAATGTAGAAGTCTGAAAGGCGCGTAAGCTGCTGCGAAGACAAAGGACTAAGACAGTTTCAGGCAGTTTAATGTGATGCCCGGCTCTGTCATTCTACAATTCCTGCCAACTCCCCCGCCAGTGCCCGGCGCGAGTAGCGCGTGTGGCTGAGCGCCGGCAGGTCCAGGTTAGGGTTGATGCGCCACTGGGCCACCAGGGCTTCTAAAGTTTCGAGCATCAGCGCCGCGTCCTGGTAGGGCAGGGCCTGGCCGGCGCCGCACTCCTGGAGGAGGTTGTCGGCGTCGGAACCAGTGGGGCCCACGCAGAGGATGGGTTTATTGGCCGCCAGGTACTCGAAAACTTTGCCGGGCAGAATGCCGAAGTTGCGCGGCACATCCGGAATGGCCATGAGCAGCACCGAGGCGCTGAGCAGGTATTCCACCGATTTATCGTGCGGAACGAAGGCGATGAATTCCGTAATTGGCAGGAGGCCGGCGCGCTCAATCTGGCCGCGGAGCTGGGCCGAAACCTGGCCTACGAAGCGCAGTTGCACCGGCACGTCGGGGTGGGCAGCAGCGCAGGTGGCGAGGGCCGTGAGCAACTGCCCGATGCGGTACAGCTCGGTGATGGTGCCGGTGTGGGTGATGCGCAGGCAGCTGGTGGGCGGCTGCGAGGGCTTGCAAAAGTCCGATTCGTCGTAGCCGTTGGGCAGGACGTGGAATTTGGCCGAAGGCAGCGCCGGCAGCTTGGCCTGGAAGAGGCGCTTGGTTTCGGGTGAAGTCACCAGCACGGCATCGGCCTGAGTCAGCACCTGGCGCTCGTAGCGTGCGTCGAGCCAGGCCGCCAATGGCGTGTGGTGCAGGTCTTTGTAGTAGTAAATGTCCGTCCAGGGGTCGCGCATGTCGGCCAGCCAGCGGATGCCGTGGCGCTTTTTTAGCTCCAAACCGATGAGCTGGGTGGAGTGCGGCGGCGAGGACGTGAGCACGGCATCGAAGGTTTCGCCGGTGGCCAGCAGCTTTTCCACGGCGGCCAGGGCATGGCGGTTCCAGCCGCGGCGGGGGTCCGGAATGAACAGGTTGCCGCGCACGAAGCGCAGGGCCTTCTGCATCAGCCCCGGCTTGCCTTCATTGGCGAAGCCGCCGTAGGGCACGGCCCGCCCGGTCAGCTTCTTATAGCTCTCGAACGGCTCCGAAGTAGCCGTCCGGATGACGCGTACGTTGGCGGGCACGTCGGCCAGCAGGCTTTCGTCGAGCACCGGGTAAGTGGCCTGCGCCGCGTCCACGGTTATCACGGTAGGCTCCACGTTGAAATGGCCTAAGTGCTTCACAAACTTGAGGCAGCGCTGCACGCCGGCCCCGCCCGAAGGCGGCCAATAGTAGGTGATGACGAGCAGGCGCAGCGGGCGGGAGGAGGGCACGTAACTAGCGAACAGAAAGCGGGCCGCGAAGGTACGCCCTTTGCCGGTTTTCGGCCTTTTATGGTTACTTTTGGGGTTCAATTTCAGCCTGATTCCGGCCGCTCCACCAAAGCTGAATCCGCGAAATCCGTAAAATCCGTCTAAATCCGTGATACATGTTTGACAATCTCTCCACCAAGCTCGACCGGGCCATTAAGACCCTCAAAGGCCAGGGCAGCATCTCGGAAATCAACGTCGCGGCCACCATCAAGGAAATCCGCCGGGCGCTGGTCGATGCCGACGTTAACTACAAGGTTGCCAAAGACGTAACCGACCGCATTAAGGACGCCGCCATGGGCCGTGACGTGCTCACGGCCGTGTCGCCGGGCCAGCTCATGGTCAAAATCGTGTACGACGAGCTGACCGAGCTCATGGGCGGCGAAAAGAAGGACATCACCATCAAAGGCGACCCGGCCGTGGTGCTGCTTTCGGGCCTGCAGGGCTCGGGCAAAACCACGTTTGCGGGCAAGCTAGCCAGCTACATCAAGAAGCAGAACCGCACCGTGCTGCTCGTGGCCTGCGACGTGTACCGCCCGGCCGCCATCGACCAGCTGAAGGTGCTGGGCGAGCAAATCGGCGTGGAAGTGTACTCGGAAGTCGAGAACAAAAACCCCGTTGAAATCTCGCGCAACGCCATTGAGTACGCGAAGAAAAACAACAAGAAAGTCGTCATCATCGACACCGCCGGCCGCCTGGCCGTGGACGAGCAGATGATGCGCGAGATTGAGGCCGTGAAGGCCGCCATTAACCCGAGCGAGACGCTGTTCGTGGTGGACTCCATGACCGGCCAGGACGCCGTGAACACCGCCAAAACCTTCAACGACCGCCTGAATTTCGACGGCGTGGTGCTCACCAAGCTCGACGGTGACTCGCGCGGAGGCGCGGCCCTCAGCATCCGGGCCGTGGTGGAGAAGCCCATCAAGTTCATCTCGACCGGCGAGAAGATGGACGCGCTCGACCTGTTTTACCCCGACCGCATGGCCCAGCGCATCCTGGGCATGGGCGACGTGATTTCGCTGGTCGAGCGCGCTCAGCAGCAGTTCGACGAGGACGAGGCCAAGCGCATCAACGCCAAGATTCGTAAGAATCAGTTCAACTTCGACGACTTCCTCTCGCAGCTGGAGCAAATCAAGAAGATGGGCAACATCAAGGACCTGATGGGCATGATTCCGGGCATGAGCAAGGCCATGAAGGACGTGGAAATCGACGACGACGCCTTCAAGCCCGTCGAGGCCATCATCAAGAGCATGACCAAGCAGGAGCGGGCCAACCCCGACCTGCTGAACGGCTCGCGCAAGCGCCGCCTGGCCAAGGGCTCCGGCACCGATATTCAGCAGGTTAATGCCCTGATGAAGCAGTTTGAGGACATGCGCAAGATGATGCGCACCATGAACAAGCTCAGCCAGACCAAAGGCGGCCTGGCCCAGATGCAGAAGATGATGGGCGGCATGAAAGGCGGCCCCGGCGGCATGATGGGCCGCTAAGCAGCTTCGGCCGTCAGCGGTTCGCAACAATGTTTTGAAAAGGCCCGAACGGTATCGTTCGGGCCTTTTTGCGTCAATTTATTTTTGGTGCAAAACACTAACAGTGTGTTAGCTGTATGATTTAAAAGGCAGATTTATACAGTGAATTAAATGCTTTTATCAGGCAACTAAGCCTACTGCTTTTTTCGAGTTCGTAGTACCAGGCATCGTTTTGTTGGTTTCACTTTACCCCCTACTCCCATGCTGAAAATGTTATTCCGTCCGGTGGCGGTGGCGTTGTTGTTGGCCGCGCCGCTGCTTGCTTCTGCTCAGCAGCTGCGGGCCCATTTGCTGCTCACGGGCCGCCTCAGCGGCGACCAGGAAACTCCCGCCGTGACCACCAACGCGCAGGGCGTGGCCGGTTTCATGCTCAACGAAACCCGCGACACGCTGTTTGTGCAGGCCGCTTTTAGTGGCTTGAGCGGACCCATCACCGGGGCGCACGTGCACGAAGGCGCCGTGGGTGTGGCCGGGCCCATCATCACCAGTTTGGTGCCCATGGTGCGCGGCAACCGGATTTCGGGCTTCCTGACGGGGGCCGATATTGCCCAGCCCAAGCTGTCGAAGTACCTGAAAGGGCAGTATTACATCAACGTGCACACGGCGGCCAACCCCAACGGCGAAATCCGCAGCCAAATCCGCCTGGAATCCGAAACGGCCCTCATTGCCAGCATGACCGGGGCCCAGGAAACGCCGGCCGTCACCACCAGCGCCACCGGCCTGGGCATTTTTACCCTGAGCCAGAACCTGGAAAAGCTGAAGTTCCGGGTGGCGTTTGCGGGGCTGAGCAGCGCCATTACCGGCGCGCATTTTCACACGGGGGCTTTCGGCGTTGCGGGGCCGGTGGTGGTGAGTCTGTTGACCTACCTCAGCGGCAACGTGATTGAGGGCGAAATTGCGCCCACCATTCCTTTTCTCACCGCGCTGAGCCTGGGCCAGGTGTACATTAACGTACACACCACCAACAACCCCAACGGCGAAATCCGGGGCCAGCTCTTCGGCGAAGGGCGCTTCGTGGCCCACGATGCCCGCCTCGACGGCAACCAGATGGTACCTCTTAATGCCTCCACCGGCAAGGGCCTGGGCATTGGCCGCCTCACGGCCACGCTCGATACCATGTTTCTGTATGTGGCTCACGCCGGGCTGAGCGGCCCGCCCACCAGTGTAGCGGTGTATGCGGCCCTGCCCGGGCAGGCCAACACGGTTGCCAACCTGCTGGGCACCTTGCCGGTGCCCGCCACCAACACCACCAATATCATCGGCCTCCAGATATCCGGGCCCGGCCTGACTCCGGCGCTCATCAACGCCTTTCTGCGCGGTGAAATCAACGTGGTGCTAAACACGGCGGCCAATCCGAACGGCGAAATCCGGGGCCAAATCCGGAGCCTGGCCCGCGACGGCTACACCATTGCGCTCAACGGGGCGCAGGAGCGGCCCACGCCCACCACCAGCGCCGGCTACGGCATGGGCATCGTGAGCATTGACCGCGACCAGACCAACGCCCACTTCATGAGCGTGTGGGGCGGGCTGAGCGGCCCGGCCACCGCCGGCCACTTCCACACTGGCCTTTCTACCCAGGCTGGCCCGGTGATATTCAACCTGGTGCCTTATTTCGATAACACCACCACGCCCGCCGCCGCCTACGGCTATTGGAAAGACGACAATACCGCCGTGCCGTTCACGCTGCGCCGCTCCCTGCAGTTCCGGCGCGACAGCATGTACATGAACCTGCACACGGCGGCTTTTCCGGGCGGCGAAATCCGGGGCCAGGTGTACCGCGGGGCGCGCAACCTGCAGCGCGTGCTGGCCACCCAGCCGGCCGCCGTGGTGGCCGAAACCTTTGGCACAGCGCCCAATCCGTTCAGCTCGGCGCTCACACTATCGTTTGTGGCGCGTGCCACGGGTGTTGGGCAGGTGCGCGTGACCGATTTGCTGGGCCGCACCGTGGCTGCCCAGCCGGTAGCTGTGCGGTTGGGGGCCAACACGTTGCCTCTCCTGCTGCCCGGCGCGGCGCCCGGCCTTTACCTGCTCACGCTCGAAGTAGGCGACACCCGCCTGGTCACGCGCATTGCCAAGGAGTAGCGTAAGATTTAAACGAGTATGATTATTATAAGATATTTATTATCAGTCATTTTAATAAAAAGACGGCGGCAGGGAATTTTTTGGTGCAATTCTTGTTGCCGTACCTGTGAAAGAATAGTTTTTTAAGGTGTTTTGGTATGGAGAGGTGGTGGGGTTTCCCTGCCACCTCTTTTGCGTTTGGTCGGCCCGCGCTAGAAGAAATAACCCAGCCGAATGAGCGGCAGCTGGTCCTCTTTCGAAAAACCGTACATGGCCGCGAGCACCACCTGCGGCGTGGGCGCCAGCCAGATGCCGCCGCCGTAGCCGCGGTGCCAGGTATCGGAGGTTTCGCCGGGCACCCAGACCCGGCCGATGTCGTGGAAACCCAGCACGCCGAAGGTGGCGGGCAGCACGTAGCTCGTGAAGCGGCCCAGCTCGAGGCGGGCCTCCAGGTTGTTATAGGCGCAGCTGCGGCCGGCAAAACGGGTGCGCCGGTAGCCGCGCAGGTTGCTGAGGCCGCCGAGCGTGGCGGCCTGAAAAAACTCGTAATCGCCAAAATTGGCCGCCCCGCCAAACCGCGCCGCCAGCGTGAGCCGCACCGGAAAGCGGAAGCTGCGGTACAGGGCCAGGTCCGACGAAAGGTAGGTGAAGGGCCGGGCCGTGGCCGTGAGCGGGCCCAGGGCCGTGAGCTCCGTTTGCCAGGCCACGCCCTGGGGGAAAGCCGCTTTGGCATCGGGGCTGATGACGCTGAAACCGAGCCGCCCGCCCGCGTACTGCTTGGTCGAGAACAGCGTTTCGGGGTGCAGGCGCTCATCCGAAACCTGCGCCAGGATGCGCCCCTGCACGTTTTCGACCTCGACGCGCTGGTACATCGGCCCGCCAAAAACGTGCAGGCGGGTGCCCACGGCGCGCTGCAGCAGCACCGCCCCCGTCAGGTTGCGGAACCGTACCCGGTAGTAGCTGAGGTCCAGGGCGGAGTTGAAGGGGCTGTCGTTGCCGAGGCCGAAGAAGTTGCGCACGTAGTTCGGGGCCTGGGCCGTGGCCTCAAGGTGCAGGTCGAGGGACCCAATCAGGTGGGTGAAAAGGCCGTCGTAATGGAAATCGAAAGCCCCGGTGCGCAGCGCCACGCGGCCGGTGAGGGTGTGCGTCACGGCCCAGGGCTCTTTGCGGAAGCCCGGCCGCTTCAGCTGCCCGCCCAGGCCCACGAACAAGCCGTCGTCGGCATTAAAGCTCCACGGGTACAGCGGGGCCAGGTATGGGTATTGAAAAGCCGTGCGGTTGTAGAGGTTAATGTCGGGCTGGGTGCGCAGGTGGGTGGCGGTTTCCGGGCCTTTGGTCACGGCGATGCCGTCCCGCTCGTCATACACCCGCGTTTTGCGCGAGCCGGCGGCCACGCGGGAGCGGTCAATCACGCTGTCGGCCCCCGCGCCGCCGATTATCCGCACCAGCGGGCCGTGCTGGCTGCGGCCTTCCAGCGTGAATACATCGGCCCCGCCCAGGCCGTAGAGCCGGATTTCCTTGGTTTCAGCGGGCAGAAACGTGCGTTGATAGAGCGGCGCGCCCCGCCCTGCACCGGCCGCCTGCTCGTACACGGTGACCTGGGTGCGGTTGTCTTCCTGCCGCACCACGTCGACATATTCCCGCTCTTTCGTGCCCAACACATCCACGGCCTGGGCCAAAAACTGATAATATTCGGCGGCCCACGCCGGCAGGTGGGCGCGGTGGGCCTGCAGCTTGGCCAGAACGGTGGGGCCGGATAATTGGTAGATGGAATCGGGCCACTGGCGCAGCGCGGACTCCAGCACGGCATCGCTCAGGCTGGCCTGCACCGAGTCGGCCACGGCCTGCCAATCGGCCCGCGACAGCTCGGTGAGAAAGGAGCGGTCGAAGTAGCGGGCCTGGAAATTAAAGCTGTCGACGTTGCGAAAATTTGTATCGAACCCCTGAATCCGGGGCAATAAATACTCCTTGCTGGCCTGGCGGGGCAGAAAGCCCTGGTTGACGAAAAAGGCCTGGTCGCGGTCGCGGGGCACGGCCCGGAACAGCCAGCCGCCGCCGGGGCGGGGGTAGGCCAGCCAGCGCCACTGGTCGTCGTGGCGGTCCCAGTCGGCCAGCACCATATCCAGCAGGCGGGCGCGCAGCACGGCGCGCTGGTCCACGCGGTTGCGCGGGTCGGCTTCCAGGGCGGCCAGCACGTCGGGGGTGCTGTATTTCTTGCGGTCGGGCCGGCCGGTGAAGCTACGCGGGGGGGCAGGCTCGCGGGCTTCGAGCAGGGCTAGGCTGCCGGCAAACTCCCGCCGGTAGGGGCCCAGGCGCGGGTCGTCGGGCACCTGCACCAGCCGCGGAGTGGTGTGGCCCACGCCGGCGGCTTCGGCCAGCACCGGCACCACCAGCGCCGCGTAGGGATGGGCTGCCGAAATCTGGTCCTGCACGAGGTCGGCGGCGAACGTTTTGCGCAAAAAGTACGGGACCGAGGAGTCGGTCGATTTATCCACCGAGCGCAGCACGTATTCCTGGCCGTCGGCCCCGCGCAGGCGCAGCGACTTGGTCTGGAAGCCGCCCCCGCGCTTCACCGGGGTCAGGCCGCCGTAGGCCCGGCCCAGGTCCAGCACGGGCACCTGCACCGGCTGCTGCCACTCGCGGCGGTAGTTGGTGCCTTGCAACCACTGCTTCAGCCGGCCGGCCCCGTACCGGGTGCTGGCCCGCACCCGCACCAGCTGCGGAGCCGTGCGCAGCCGGGCCGTGTCGCGGGCCCGCGCCTGCACCACGCAGGGTTCCACCCACTGCTTCTCGTACACCGGCTGCCCCGAGGCCGTGGACCAGAAAGAGGCCCGCACCTCGCCGTTGGCCGCGTAGTCGAGCCGCGCAAAGCCCGGCGTGCGGGCCGCATACGGTACTTTGGGGAAAGCGGCCGCGCCGGCCGGGGTGGCCGCTGCGCCGCTTATCAGGTAGTGCAGGCCGGCTTCCTCGTCGTATTCCAGGCGGCGCTCGTGGCCGCTGGCGTAGGTTATACCGGGGTACTTGTTCAGCACGCCCAGCAGGGAGCGCCGCATGATGCGCTGCCGGGGGTTGGGCATGGCCTCCTGCCACAGCGAATTGCCGGCCCCCGCCAGCGCGTGGTGGCCCACCACCAGCAGGTGCCGGCCCTCGTTGCGGTTCAGCACATCCTGCAGCTGCACCACCACGGCGGCCGGGTCCTTGGCGTCGCAGGCCGATTCTTCGCCGGGCTTGTCCCAGGCGTGCAGCCACCACTGCGTGTCGAGCACCACCAGGGTGTGCTGCGGGTCCAGCGCAATTTCCACCGGGCCGGGGCAGCCGTTGCTGGGCACAAATACGTCGCCGCGCTTGAGGTAGCTTTCCACGAATTTTTCCTGCTCCTGCACCCGCTGCCAACCCTGGCGGCCGCCGCGCTGCCAGTCTTCGCCGCCGGGCACCACCACCAAGCGGCCGGGGTAGGTTTTGAGCAGCTCCAGCACCTGCACCAGGCGGTTTTGGGCGGCGGCGCGGCTGGCTTTGCTGGCAGCGGGCAGGCCATTACTCAGGTTGTCGCCCAGCAAAACCAGCGTGCTGAGCGGGCCAGCCGCGGCGCTTTGGGTGCGCAGCAGCGCCAGGGTTGCCGTCAGGGTTGCCTCGTTGCCCACGCCCGTGCCGCCCACCAGAAACACCGAGTACACGGGTGCGGATTGGGCCATCGCCCGCCCGGCCAGCAACAGCCCAACGCTCAATAGCCAGCCAAAAAAAAGTACGCGTGAAAGCATAAGCCAAGTCAATTACCTTGGGGGTAGTTATGAGTTATGAGTTAAAAAATATCTGTCAGGCAGATAACTCATAATTAATTTAAAGCGGCGGTACTTCCGGGGTTACTTCGAACAGCCGGTGCAGGCCTTTTTTGCCTTTGAGCGGTGCCAGAAACCCCTGGCGCACGCTGAGTGCCGGCCCGGCGGCTTCCACCACGGCTTCCGACACCAGAAAGTAAGTTCCGAAGACCTTGTTCGCGCTTTCGATGCGGGCCGCCACGTTCACCGTATCCCCGATGGTGGCGAGCTTGCGGAAGCCCCGGCCCCCGATGTGGCCCACCACCGCCGGGCCGTAATGCAGCCCGATGCGGACGTGAAAATCCCGGTTGTACATCTGCTGGAGGTAGGCATTCAGAGTCGTGACCTGCCGCATCATGGCATGGCCGGCCGCCAGGGCATCGGTCACGGCCGTTTCGGGGTGTTCCAGCCCAAACACCACCATCAGGCCATCGCCGATGAAGTCGCTGATGTAACCGTGGTGGGCCCGCACCACTTCGCCCATCACGTCGAAGTAGCGGTTCAGAACGTGGATGACGTCGTAGGCCGGCAGCTCGTCGGCAAATGATGTATAGTCTTCAATGTCAGAAAATAGCACGGCCACCCGCTTTTCGGTGCCCAGCTGCTGGTCGGGGTGTTCCAGCTCGTGCCGGGTCAGCTCGATGTCGAGGTTATCCAGAATGGGCCGGCGAATGCGCAGGTTGTGGGTGGTGGTGGTCTGGCAGGCGAGGCGCACGGCCGGCGGCAGGTGAATGCGGTCGGCCAGGGCCTGCTCGCAGGGGTTGCGAGGCGAGCAATATTCGAGGCCCGCCAGCACCTGCACCCGGCAGGTCGAGCACTGGCCCTTGCCGCCGCAGGCGTGCACGTGCGGAATGTGCTGCCGCAGCGTGGCCGTCAGAATGGTTTCTTCGGGTCCAATGGGCACGTCTCGATTATCGGGCAGCAACTCTAAATTGTGCATCATGAAGCGTATAAAAAAGCGCCCCGCCGGCCCGGTAGTTGGGAGCGGGCAGGCGGGGCCGGGCGGCCCCGGTGGGGCTTGCGCGGCTGCCCGGTGCCGTTGCGGGGCAGGTTGAAAGCCAAGATAAGCGCCGCCGCGACGGAAATACCGAAGCATAGAAATTAACAGGCCCTTTCATGACAAAAAGTGTTGTCGAAACCAACTTGCCGCCGTGGTTACATCAGCCGGGGTGAGGTTGTGGCCGCCCTCGGCGTCCCAGCGGGTGAGGTCGAACCCGGCCAAAGCCAGTAGCGCGGCATAATGCGCCGAGGCAGCGGGCGCCACGGTGGGGTCGTGGGTGCCGGGGCTGAAGAGCACAGGTTGGCGGCGGGCGGTGGCGAACGCGGGCACCTCGCGCACCAGCGGCTGCATGGGGCGCCAGAGCACGGCACCGGCCAGCAAGTCGGGGTACAGCATCAGCACGCTGCCCGCAATGTTGGCGCCGTTAGAGTAGCCCACGGCCACCAGTTTGGTCAAATCGAACCGTTCCCGGTGGCTCACGGCCCGCAGGAAATGCACCAGCTCGTGGGTGCGGTGCCGCACGTCGCCCTCGTCGAACACGCCCTGGTCGAGCCGGCGAAAGAAATGCGGCATCCCGGCTTCCATCACGTTGCCCCGCAGGCTCAGCACGTTAATGCCCGTACCAAAGCGGGCTGCCAGGGGCACCAGGTCCCGCTCGTCGCCGCCGGTGCCGTGCAGGAGCAGGAGCGTGGGCGTGAGCAGGGCGGGCGCCGTGGGGGCCGCTGCCGATTTATAGGCATACACCAGCGCCTGGTAGGAGGTAGGATTCATACCACGGGTGGCAAATGGGCCAGTATCTGGTTGCGGCGCTTCTCGTATTGGGGCGGCAGCAGCAGGTGCGTGCCCAACTCGGCCAGCGGCTCATCCACCATAAAGCCGGGGTTATCAGTGGCAATCTCAAACAGCACCCCGCCGGGCTCGCGGAAGTAGAGGGAGTGGAAATACTGCCGGTCAATCTGGGGCGTCACGTCGAGGCCGCGCCCCAGCACCTGCTCGCGGAAATGCAGCAGCGTGGCCTCGTCCCGCACCCGGAAGGCCACGTGATGCACCGAGCCGCCCGCCACCACGCCGCGCTTGCTGCCGGGCTCCTCCACCAGGTCCACGAACCGGGCCGTGGGCACGGCGTCGGTGGCGTAGCGGTAGCGGTTGCCTGCCTGGTTCACCAGCGCGTAGCCGAATATGCCCGTCAGAATAGAAGCCGTGCCGCGCCGGCTGGCTACCATCAGCGTCACGTAGTGAAACCCGCGCAGGGCCACGTCGGCCGCGATTTCGGTGGTGGTCCAGGGCGTGCGCGGGTCCGGGGTTTGGGCCACCACGAATTCCAGGGGCAGCCCGTCGGGGTCAAAAAAAGAGAGGCACGGCTCGCCAAACTTCTCGCCGGGCTGGCCGTGGCTGACGTTGTATTCCTCGAAACGCCGCAGCCAGAAATCGAAACTGCCGGCGGGTACGGAGTAGCCGATGGCCGTGGCCTGCCCCGCTCCCCGCGTGCCCGGCGTAATGTGGGGCCAGGGAAAAAATGTGAGGATGGTGCCCGCCGACCCCACTTCATCGCCGAAATAGAAATGGTATGCGCCGGGGTCGTCAAAATTGACGGTCTTCTTCAAAAAGCGCAGGCCCAACACTTTCGAATAGAAATCGAAATTTTGCTGGGCGTCGCTGGCAATCGCCGTGATGTGGTGCAGGCCCAAAATACAGTCTTCCTCTTCCATAACAGTTAACAGGCAGCAAATGTGAAGGATGCAGGCGCGCCGCCTTTGTATCCACAGGTGTTTTCCGGTAGAAGAGCAATGGGTTGATATTTAGAATGAATATAGTAATTAATTGTAAATTATCTGGTTTGAATTATTGTTTTGTTGGCTGAACAAGCCGACGGCCATTGGCGGCGGCTTTTGCCCGCCCCGCACTCTGGCAGGGCGGTGGGTGGGGCTGGCCGCGGAAAAAAAATGTAAGGATGCGCCGGCTGCCCCGTCTGGCCCAGCGTACCTCGAAGCTGGGCGCGCGGTGTACATTGCGTCGGCAACCGTTCCTAACTATGTTTTTATGAAACAGCTCGTTGAAAAGCACCCGTTGGCCATTCGCTGGTTTCACTGGGTTAATTTCCCCGTTCTCAGCCTGATGATTTGGAGCGGGATGTGGATTTATTGGGCCAACGACGTGTACCGGCTGGGCTGGGGCGACCACACGCTGTTTAAATTTTTTCCGCAATCGTTCTACGCCGCTTTCCACGTCGACCACAAGCTGGCCCAGGGCATGAGCTGGCACTTTGTGCTGATGTGGGTGTTCTTCCTCAACGGCCTGCTGTACGTGCTCTACACCGTTTTTTCGGGCGAGTGGCGCTACCTGCTGCCTACCCGGCACTCGTTCCGCGAGGCCATCCTGGTCACGCTGCACGATTTGGGCCTCTATAAAAAGCCGCTGCCGGTGCGCAAGTTCAACGGCGCCCAGCAGATTGCCTATACCTCGGTCATTCTCATGGGGTTGGGGTCGCTGCTCACCGGGCTGGCCATCTACAAGCCCACCCAGTTTAGCTGGCTGACTACGCTGCTGGGCGGTTACGAGTTTGCCCGCATTCTGCATTTTTCCCTCACCATTGGCTACGTGCTGTTTTTTATCGTGCACATTGCCCAGGTGGTGCGGGCCGGCTGGAACAATTTCCGCGCCATGGTGGCGGGCTTCGAAATCGAAGAAGTAGACCCCACTACCCACGCAATTGAGGCCGGCCCCGCGTCATTGCCGGCCGCCGATGCTTCCCTTTCGCCTCACTAACGCAGCCTTTTCGGTATGACTGACGAAATTAAATCCCCAGCCTCACCGCCGGCCCCGCAAGCGCCGCTCCAGTCCGAAGCGGTGGTGCTGGCCGAAGCGCGCCGCCGCTCGCGCCGGTCCTTCATTGGCCTTGGCCTGGCCGGCCTGGC
Source organism: Hymenobacter terricola (assembly GCF_017921975.2). Classification (GTDB taxonomy): domain Bacteria; phylum Bacteroidota; class Bacteroidia; order Cytophagales; family Hymenobacteraceae; genus Hymenobacter; species Hymenobacter terricola. The sequence continues at coordinate 264,791 of NZ_JAGEMO020000004.1, read as the reverse complement.
CGGCCTGGGCGGCTGGCGCTGGCTGCTCTCGCGTCCCGACGATGCCGGCATTCCGCACCCGCTGCGCAAGGTGCTGGACGCCAACAGCCGCCTCAGCAGCGCGTATTTTAAGGAAACGCGTCTCGCCCCCGAGTTCGCCCGCAGCCGCGCCCAAACGCCCCGCGAAAACGGCGATGTTGGCCTCGACGACGAAGTGGACCTTGACGCCTGGCGCCTGCGCGTGCAGGGCTACGGCACCACCAAAACCCAGGAATTTACCCTGGCCGATGTGAAAGCCCTGCCCAAAATCGAGATGACCACCGAACTCAAGTGCATCGAAGGCTGGAGCGTGGTGGTGCACTGGGCCGGCGCGCGCCTCTCCGATTTTCTGGCCCGCTACCCGCTGGCCACCCGCAGCGGCCGCCCTGCCGACCCCCTCAATCCGCCCGCCGACCTCGCGCCCTACGTGGGCATGCTCACCCCCGACGAGCAGTATTACGTGGGCCTCGACATACACAGCGCCCTGCACCCCCAAACGCTGCTGTGCTACGAAATGAACGGCGCGCCCCTCACTTCCGCGCACGGCGCGCCGCTGCGCCTGGTCACCCCGCTCAAGTACGGCATCAAGCACCTCAAGCGCATCGGCACCATCGCCTTCGCCGATACCCGCCCCAAAGACTATTGGGCCGAGCTGGGCTACGACTGGGACGCCGGGCATTGAGAGCCTCTCAATGCACGATGCGCAGCTCGTAGCGCTCCGGTGCGCCGCCCATGGCCGGCACATGCCAGGCGCCCACGCGGCTGGGGCCGTAGCCGAGGTTCACTTTCACCCATTCGTCGCGGGTGGGGAGGAGGGCGATGATTTCCTGCTCTAACCGCGCCAGCTCGCTCCGCGAAGGGGAGGGTTGCTGGGCCGAATCGGTGGGTTTGCGCAGGGCCTTTTCGGCTTCGAGGTAGGCTTTTACTTTTTCTTCCAGCGGAATCAGCGCGGGGTCCAGATAGTCGAGGTTAGAAGCCATGCAGGGGGTTGGGTAATGCTGATTAAACGAGCGGGAGCGGCAATTTTGCTTTTTCGTTCAGAACGGGGTATCGCGCCGAAAAGATACGGCCAACTTCAGTCCGCCGGACCGGTGGGGCCGGCCGCCGGCCGGTTGCGCTGGCATTTTTCGCCGCAATATTTCACCTCATCCCAGTTGGCGCGCCACTTTTTGCGGTACTCGAACGGGCGGCCGCAGGTAACGCAGATTTTGGTGGGTAACTGGCCTTTGCGAAGTTTGGCGGGGAGCATGGCGGTAGCTAAAAGGGCGAGCTGCAACCCAAACGCCCGGCCGGGCCGCGAAGTTTTGGGTACTTTTCGGCTTCGAAGCGGTTGCTGGGTATTCCCGGCCCCGCTGCCCAACTATTCTCCATGACGACGACCACCGCCCCCGACGTTCTCGGCCACGCCCTGCTGGCCTACCACCACGGCGACCCCGAAGCCACCCTCACCGTGCACTGCAACGTGGCCGATGACGAGCCCCTGCCCGCCGCCTACTTCTTCCGCACCCTGCTTCTGATGCCTGAGCTGGAGCGCCTGGCCCTCGACGAAAGCCGGGGCCGCGTGCTGGACCTGGGCGCCGGCGCCGGCTGCCATTCCCTGGAGCTGCAAAGCCGGGGCTTCGACGTGAAAGCCGTGGACGTATCGGCTGGAGCCGCGCAGGTGATGAGCGAGCGCGGCGTGCATGTGGTGGCCCGGCACGACCTGTTTGCCCCGCTGGCGCCCACCGAGCTGCCCTACGACACCATATTGCTGCTCATGAACGGCCTCGGCCTCGCGGGCACCCTCGATGGATTGGATAAATTTCTGGCCCACGCCCGCACGCTGCTGGCCCCGGACGGCCAGATTCTGGCCACGTCCTCCGACGTGCGCTACCTCTACGAAGACGAGGACGGCGCGCTGCGCATCAACCTCAACGGCCCGTACTACGGCGAAGTAACATACTCCCTTAGCTACGCGGGCCACACCGGGGCTTCTTTCCCCTGGCTGTTCATCGATGCCGCGCTGCTCAACGACGCGGCCGAAACTGCCGGCTACACCGCCGAATTCCTGGGCGAAGACGACGACGAGCAGTACCTCGTGCGCCTCATGCCTTTAAATCAGTTAGCAGTGAACAGTTAGCAGTGGACAAAATCACCACCCTATTTTCTTGTTAACTGCACCCTGCTAACTGTTCACTAATTATGACCGACGCCATTACCTACCGCACCCGCTGGGCCGATATGGACCCCAACGGCCACATGCGCCACTCTGCCTACGCCGATTACGCCGCCGACCAGCGGGTGGTGCTGCTCGCCAAATGGGGCTACGATGTGCGCCGTTTCGCGCAGCTGCGCCTGGGGCCCATCCTGTTCCGGGAAGAAACCAGGTTCCTGAAAGAAGTCAACATTGGCGAGGAAATCCGGGTCGATGGCCGGTTGGCGGCCGTCAACGCCGACGGTTCGCGCTGGACCATCGTGCACACCATCTTCAAAGCCGATGGCCGCGTGGCCGCCACCGTAACCGTGGACGGCGCCTGGCTCGACCTCGACCGGCGCAAGCTCACCGTGCCGCCCGCCGAGCTGGCGGCGGCTTTTGCCTCCATGGAGCCGTTTGTGGCCCTGGTCCGCTGAGTTGTTAGTTTTTTGCGAGGGCCGGCGCCGCCGGGCGCAAGGCTTTGGTGATGCGGTCCAGCTGCTGCTGGTGGTGCAGCAGATGGTCCACGAGGTGCTCTACCACCTGGTAGATGGTGATGCGGCCGGAACGGGGGTGGGGAAATACCGCCCGGTTCAGCTGCCGGCCCGGAAACTCGTTGAGCAGACGCTCGAGCTGGCGGCGCAACGCTTCCCATTTTAGCCGCATTTCGGGCAAGGTGGGCACTTCGCCGGTATCGGTGAGCGTGGCCACGCCCCGGGGGGCTTTGAATTTCAGGCCCGGCAGGCGCAGCAGCAGGCGCACCAGGCCCACGCGCAACCGGGTGAGCAGGCCCACTTTGGGCAACAGCTCTTCCGACTGGATTTTCTTCTGGACGTACTGAACGATGTTGCTCTCGATAAAAAAAAGATGATGCACCACCTGCGTGGCCGACCAGTTCCCCGGTGCGGGTGCCCTGGCCGCGTCCGGCCCCAGGGCTTCCGCCGAAGTCAGCAAGCGTTCGGTGGCCCGTTCCAGCTGTTCAAATTTGAGGTGGAGGCGGTGGTTCATAGAGGTGGGAATTAAATCAGAAGAGGAGGGAACTGTAGCTTTGACGAAAAGATACGGATACGGCGGCATTCTGGCCAGGTACTTCAATTTGCTTTCATGGGGTTTTTGTTATTTGGGGCCGGGTCGCGGGCCGCGCAGGCGTGGGCCTGGGCGCAGGCCCGGCCCGCGCTGACGGCGGTGGCCCTGCTGCTGGTCGTCTACGCCATCTATTTACCCAATTCGGGCTTTCATGCCCTGTACTACGACGCGGCCCAATACTGGACCCTGGGCCGGCAGTACGGCAAAACGGGCGCTTTCGAGTTGTTCTCGTTTGCCAGCAGCATGCGCGGCTACCTGCTGCCGCTGCTGCTCGCGCCGTTTGCCATTGCCGGCCCTCACCTCGGCCTGGAGCCCATTGTGCTGATGTGGCCTTTGGGCGTAATCACGGCCGCGGTGCTTTTTGGGGCCCTGGGGCCGGCCCTGTGGCGGGCCGCCGCGGGGCCCGCTGCTCCGGCGGTTTCTCTGGCCCGGCGCCTGGTGTTTGGGTTGCTGGGCTTCGGGTTGTGGCGCGATTATTTCAATTTCCCGCTCAGTGATTTTCCGGGATTATTTGCCCTTGCAGCTGCGCTTTGGGCTTTGCTGAGCGGCCGCACCGTGCTAGGTGGGCTGCTGGCTGGTATCGCGCTGGGCGCATCGGCCAACATGCGTCCGGTGTTTGTGATGGTGCTGCCGTTTGCCGGGCTCCTGGCATTGCTCCCGCAGCACACTCCCCCAGGCGCTTCCGCAGCGCCAGCTGGCCGGAAGAACTGGGTTTGGCGGGGAGCTATAATTGCCGGGCTGGCCGCGGTGCTGGCCCCGCAGTTTGCCATAAATTCCCACAATTTCAAGAGGCATACTCCTTGGGTATTGGCCAAGGATAGTCGGTATCCCGATGGGTTATATCTGCAGCAGCTGGAATGGGGCTTACAGTACCAGAAATACGAAACCAGTGTGGCCGACGACTTTCCGCGCCCGCAAATGTTTTTTTCCGACCCGCGTGGCGTAGCCTTGTTTGCCACCCTCAGGCGACCAAAACTTGAGAGCCAGGCGCAATACCTGCAATTAGCTAAACAGCACCCGTTTGTCATTATGGGCAGTTGGCTACGGCACGTTTTCAATGGGCTGGACTTGCAATATCCTTCTCCCTACGTCCGGCGGGTTTACGTTGCATCGTGGCCCCTTGCCTGGCTCAACTACACCTTGCTGCTGGGCGGGTGCGTGGTATTGCTAAGCAAGCGGAACCGCTTTGGGACGCGCCGGCGGGGGGGGCTGGTTTTGGCAGCCCTGCTCATGCCTTGCCTGGGCGCGGTGCCGGTGGCTATAGAATGCCGGTTTTTGTTGCCGCTGCACTTGCTGCTGAGCGCGGCCGTGGCTTTTGGCGCGCACCCGCTGCGGGCGTGGCGGGCGGCCACAACCAAACGGCGGGCGGCCTGGGCTTTGGGCTATGCCGCCGTTATGGTAGTTGCTTTTTCGACGTCGGCAGATTGTCAGATTCAGCTCGAAAAAGGGCCCCGTAACCTGGACGGAAGCGCGCTGTATACTGAAGTTGGCCCTTCTGAATGATTTGTCGTGGGTGTTCTGCTGAAGCAATCAGATAAGCGATGCTTGTTTCGAGCAATCGACTGGAATACGTAATACACAAAAAAGCCCCGCCAGCTATTGCTGGCGGGGCTTTTAACTATCTCCTTGAGCAATTACGCCTTGGCGTAAGTCACTTCCTTCACGGCTTTTACCACGCGGGCCACGTTGGGCAGCGAAGCTTCGATGAGCGTGGGGGCGTAGGGCAGGGGCACGTCGGCGCAGTTGATGCGGATGACGGGCGCATCGAGGAAATCGAAGGCGCGGCGCTGCACGATGTAGGCCAGCTCGCCCGAGATGCTGGCCAGGGGCCAGGCTTCTTCGATAACCACCATGCGGTTGGTTTTCTTCACCGAATTCACCAGCGTGTCGTAATCAATCGGGCGCACCGAGCGCAGGTCAATTACTTCGGCTTCAATGCCTTCTTTGGCCAGCTCATCGGCGGCAGTGTAGGCAATTTTCATCATTTTGCCGAAGCTCACCAAGGTCACGTGTTTGCCGGGGCGCACGATGTTGGCCTTGCCGATTTCGAGGATGTATTCTTCTTCGGGCACTTCGCCCTTGTCGCCGTACATCAGCTCCGATTCCATGAAAATTACGGGGTCGGGGTCGCGGATGGCGGCTTTCAGCAGGCCCTTGGCGTCGTAGGGGTTCGAGGGAACCACCACTTTCAGGCCGGGCGTGTTGGCATACCAGTTTTCGAAGTTCTGCGAGTGCTGGCTGCTGAGCATGCCGGCGTTGCCCGTGGGGCCGCGGAACACAATGGGGCAGGAATATTGCCCGCCCGACATCGAATAGAGCTTGGCAGCCGAGTTAATTACCTGGTCGATAGCAACCAGCGAGAAGTTGAAGGTCATAAATTCGATGACCGGAATCAGGCCGTTGGCGGCCGCGCCCACGCCGATGCCGGCGAAACCCAGCTCAGCAATCGGGGTGTCAATCACCCGCTCGGGGCCGAACTCGTCGAGCATGCCCTGGCTTACTTTGTAGGCCCCGTTGTACTGGGCTACTTCTTCGCCCATCAGGAACACCCGCGGGTCGCGGCGCATTTCCTCGGACAGGGCCTCGCGCAAGGCCTCACGGAATTGAATTTGACGCATGGTTTTCGTTTGGTAAAGCCGCAATTGGGCCGTGTGGCAAAGCTACGACAGGCCGGGGTGTCGGGCAAGTTTAGGGAAGGAGGGTAAGCGGGAGAAGGGCAGGAGGATGCTGGGAGGTTTTTATACTTCGGAGCCTCTATCCTCTACCCTTTTCCCCACCTCCCCTATTTAAGCGCCTCCCGAAATACTTTGCCCTGCGCGTAATCCTGAAACTCCAGGTCCTCGACAGCGCGCTGGGCGTAGCTGCGGTCGAGTACCACGGCCTGCTTGATAAAATTGCCCACGGCATCCTCGTTTTTCTGGCGGGCGGCCACCACGGCCATGCCGTAAACCGGCGCGGCGGCCGTGGGGCGCAGGCTTTGGGCCACGCGGTACTCCTCCAGGGCCAGCTCGTAGTGCTCGCGGCCCACTTCAATGAGGCCCCGGTTCAAGGCGTTCTGATAGGAGGGACCGGCGTATTGCAGGCTGCGCAAGGCTTCATCGGGCTGGCCAACTTCGATTTCCAGGGCGGCGCGGTCCGAAAAAATCTTGCGCAGCAGCGGCCGGGCGCCTCCCAGCTTGATGGCGTAGTCGTAGTTTTGCAGGGCTTCGAGGCGGTCGCCGGCGCGGTGGTAGGCGGTGGCAGCGTGGTAGAAGAACTCCGCCGTGGGGTTGCGGTGGGCGGCCAGGGTGAAGTTGACGGCGGCGCGGTGATAGTAAGCTTTCTGGATTTTGTCGGTGGGCTCCTTTTCGGCGCGCTGCAACAGCACCACGCCCAGGTTGTGGAAGGATTCCCAACTGTTGGTGTTGGCGGCGGATACTTCGTAGATGCGCTGCTTCTCAGCTAGCAACGGCGTTAGCGTTGCCGAATAGCGCAGCTCCTCCGGCGTGAGGGCATCCGCTTCAACCTGCTTTTCCACAATTTTTTTCGAGAGCAGATACACCTCCGAATCGTAGCGCTTGGGCGCGGAATACGTCACGGCCACGGTGCCGAAGCGCAGCACCGGGTAGATGTATTGCTCGATGTAGTCGAACGACGAAAGCCGGTGCAGCGCCTTTTCCTTCTCCTCAAACGTGCCCCTGGTCTCGTTGATGATGGTGACGACGGAGTCAATCTGGTCGGCCTTCAGGGCCGAAGTCGTGACCTTTTGCAGGAAGGTGTCCCACTTGCGCACGTAGGCCAGGGTATCGTAGCGAATGTTCTCATTCCTATTGAGATAGGAGAAGGTTTTTACCCGCTGCTTGTAGTAGTAGAGCAGCATGCGCACGCGCTTGCTGGCCAGCAGCCGGTTGTGGGCATCGGTCGAATCGGGCGAGTGGCCGGCGATGATGAGCACCTGCCGGGTCTGTTGGTTGGCGTCGATGAGGTCTTCCAACGCCTGCACGTTGGTGCCGAGATAGCCCCGGATAAACCATTTGTCCTCGTCGAAAAAGAAGGGCAGCACGCGGGTGCCGCTCATCACGTTGCTGGCGTGCTCGGGCAGTAAGGCCAGCACGGTGTCTTCGCGGGTCACGAGGCGGGCGGGGTCGGCAATGCCGCGGGCCACGCGCACATCGTCGGGTGCGCGCAGCACGCGGCCGTTCTTTTTCACCTCGCGCACCTGGGCGTGGGCGAGCAGCTCGCCGGGGTTGCGGCCGGGCGTGTTGGGCAGGCTGAATTTTTGGGTGGCCACCAGCTGGCCCTTGCGCTCGTCGTCGTACACGTAGTTGCCCAGGGTGAAGGCGATGCGGCCGAGGGTGTCTTCGCGCAGGCCGTGCTCGTAGCGGTAGCGCAGCAGCAGCTCATACACCACGCCTTTGTGCAGGTGCCGGGCCGGTACGCGGGCCACCACTTCAAAGGGCACGGCCTCGCCCGCGGCCGTGAGCACGGCGGGCCGGGCCACTACGGAGCGCCCGGCTTCGGCCTCTTTCAGCACCCGAGGCAAGGTGCAGGCCGATAGCAACAAGGTGGCTGCCAGCAGCCCGTGGGCCAACGGCCGCAAATAATATCTCATCAAAACGTGCAACGCGGGAAAACATAAACCACCCCTACAAACGTAAAAGTCCCCGAATTAGTCAGGTTCGGAACGGCGAAATTACATTACCGGGCTTGCCCTACCCCGTCCAAAGCCGTATCTTAGCCCAGAGAAACTGTTTTTAGTTAGCCGCAACCGCCCATGAAACGCTTCACCGACTACCTTGAAACGCAGTCTTTTGGCCTGTGCTCAACACTGGCCCAAAAGTGGGGTTTCAGTACGCGCAGCGTCCGTTTGTCGTTTGTGTACGCGTCGTTTTTCACGTTTGGCTCGCCCATCGTGCTCTACTTTGCCGGGGCGTTTTGGATGAACGTGCGCCGCGCCATGCGCGAGCAGCGCAGCACGGTTTGGGATTTGTAATTGGAATTAATCATTGCATAGAACGACAAAATCCCTTCCTTTTCAAGGAGGGGATTTTGTCGTTTAAGAGGTTCTATTTCAGCCCCAATTCGCTGAACTTCCGCTTGCCGCGCCCGAAATAGGCCCATACCAAACTGCCAGTGTACACGCCGGCCCGCTCGGCTACCCGCAGCTGGGGCCGGGCCGCCCGGCGCTGCCGGCGCCAGTAGCCGAGCTTGCCGTAGAAGCTGAAATGGGCGCGAATGATGGCCCAGCAGTTGCGGATTTCGCCGGCCAGCAAAAAGCGCAGGCCCGCCACGCCATCGAGGAGCAGGCGCTGGAACATGGGGCCGTAGAGCTCCGCCGGGGCGGCGTTTTTGTAGAGCAAGGCCAGGCCGTTGCGGAAGTTGAGGTAGGTTTTGCGGGGGTTGCTCTTGGGCAGGGTGCCGCCGCCGACATGCTGCACGGCGCTGCCGCCGTGGTACCATACTTCGTGCCCGGCGTTCTGGAGGCGCCAGCAGAAGTCGATTTCCTCCATGTGGGCGAAAAAAGCCGGTTCCAGGCCGTTGAGGGCCTGCCAGGCGGCGCGGCGCACCATGAGGCAGGCGCCGCTGGCCCAGGCCACGGGGCGCGGGTCGTCGTACTGGCCGTGGTCTTTTTCGAGGGTGTCGAAGAGGCGGCCGCGGCAGAACGGGTAGGCCAGCCGGTCGAGGTAGCCGCCGCCCGCGCCCGCGTATTCAAACAGCGTGGGGTCGGCGTGGGCCAGGATTTTGGGCTGCACGGCGGCGATGCGGGGGTGGGCTTCGAGCAAGGCGCGCAGGGGGCGCAGCCAGCCCAGCGTCACTTCCACGTCGGAATTCAGGAGCACGAAAAAATCGCTGTCGACCTGCGCCAGCGCCTGGTTGTAGCCTTCGCAAAAGCCCCAGTTGCGGTCGAGGAGCAGCAGTTCCACGGTGGAGAAGTCGCGGGCCAGCAATTCCACGGAGTCGTCGGTCGAGGCGTTGTCGGCCACGATGACGCGGGCGCCATCGGCGTGGGCCAGCACGCCGGGCAGGAAGCGGCGCAGGAAATCTGCGCCGTTCCAGTTCAGGATAACAATGGCCACGTCGGCGCAGGCGCCAACCCGCGCCGCACTAGGCCCCAAAACCGCTCAAATCGAGGCCGGGCACGTTGGGCATCAGGCCGCTGGTTTTGCGTTGGAGCTCCTGGCGGGCCAGTTCGGCGGCTTCGTCCAGGGCCTTGTTCACGGCGGCTACCACGAGGTCGGCCAGCATATCGCGGTCCTGCGGGGTGAGCAGGGATTCGTCGATTTCGAGCTTGAGGATTTTGCGGTGGCCGTTGGCCGTGGCGCGCACCAGGCCGCCGCCGGCTTCGCCCGTGGCCGTAATGTGTTGAATTTCCTGCTGGGCCTGCTGCATTTTGTCTTGCAGCTCTTTCACTTTGCCCATCATGCCGGTGAGGTCGAATGACATATTGAAAAGTGCTTTATTAGCGTTAAATCGCGGTTTGTTATTGAAAATTCTTACAGGGGTCCGACGGGATTAGGGGATTTCGGGTTGTCATCGTACGAGTTTCCAGCCCGTAGTTCACACGAAAGACCTCGCCCACGCCAAGCTCTTCTACTTCCTGCGTGCCACCGGCACAACAGCAGAAAAGAGTGTTTGTGTTCGTCATTATTATAAAACCAAAGATACCGGGTTTGTACGCGCTACCGGGGTAAAGGTCCCGGATGAACATTTCGACCAGACCACGGGTAAGGTGTCCGGCAAACTCACTCAGGCACCAGAATGGGACGCGGCAATTCAGCAGGTCTAAGCCGATATCGCTACCGCAAGCCGAAACCTCACGGGCAAGGGCATCTACCCGATTAAAAAGGCGATGACCACCGAATACGACCGCCTGCTTGTCGTGCGTGCCACTCGCGAGCAGCAGATGCCAGCGGGTCGGCGCTTCGTTGTCAAAAAATTGAACCTGTTGAGAATGGAGCTGGATGACTTGCTCGCGGCGGCGGAAGCCACTTTTCCCCGCCACCTCATCCGATAGAACACGGAAGACTTGCTGCGCCTGCTGGGCGACGACTGCCTCGACCTGATGCAGCTGCATTCCCGCGCACGCCGGCTCGCTGGCCGAGCTGGCGCTCAAGTTCGTGCTGCGGCATCCAGGCGTGACCACGGCCATTTCGTCCCCGCACATCGAGCGGTTCGCCATCGAGAACCTGGAGGCCGCCGCCGAGCCGCCGCTGTCGGAGGCGGCGTTCTACGAACTGCGCACGCTGCACCGCTGGGTGCGTAATTTCTACACCAAAAAGTGCCGGCAGGGGAATGACCTCGATGCCGCCCACGCCGTGGAGGCCGCTCTGCATGGCCAGTCGTAACCTGGTGCGCTGGGCCGCCCTTTTCCCGACGAGTTTCTGGCCCGCCGGCACAACCAGCCCGTCGTGTACTTGCCCCCGGGCATCTGCGAGCCGCACGGCTACGCGTCCACTTTCGGGCTCGATGCTTACAAAGCCAATTACCTGTGCGGCGAAGCGGCCCGGCGCTTCGGGGGCATAGTGGCGCCGCAAAATCAGCGGATGCCATGGGACTTCCGTGTTTTTCGAGGAAGGCCAGCCAGGCGGCGTAGTGGGGGAATGTTGTCGACAAAGGTGCCGTTCATGTCGAAAATCAGGGCTTTTTTCATGAGCTGGGGAGCGAAAAAGCCGGAGCCGCCCAATGCCCGCTGCCACGCACCCGGCCATGGAGCGCCAGGCAAAGCCAGCTAGGATATATTGCCCGGATTGAGCATTTCAGGCGGGGCGAGCACGTTTTTGCTGCCGCGCAGCCCGTACCACAGGATGTAGCCGTAGCACAGCACCGGCAGCAACAGCGCCAGCCGCAGCCCCTGATGGTCGGCCACGACGCCAAAGAGCAGCGGCACCACGGCCCCGCCCACAATGGCCGTGCACAGCAGCCCCGAGGCCTGCTCGGTGTGGCGGCCCAGCCCGGCCACGGCCAGCGTGAAGATGGTCGAGAACATGAGCGAATTCATCAGGCCCACGGCCAGCAGGCTCCACATGGCCAGCGCCCCGCTCGAATTGATGGAGAGCAGCACCAGGGCGATGGCCCCCGCCGCGTTGAAGGCCAGGAGCTTGGCCGGCGCGAACTTATTCAGCAGATACGCTCCCGCAAAGCGGCCCAGCATGGCGGCAAACCAGTATTTGGCCACCTGCTGGCCGGCCGCTGCGGGCGAAAGGCCCAGCACATCGGGCAGGGCCAGGTAATTCACGATGTGCGAGCCGATGGCGACTTCGGCCCCCACGTAGGCAAAAATGCCCACCACGCCCAGCACCAGGTGCCGGTACTGCCAGGGGCTGCCGGTGCCGGGCGCGGCCGAGGCGGCGGCCGGCGCGTGCGTGATTTGGGGCAGGTGCACCCGGCTCAGCAGCAGGCTGATGACGAGCAGCACGGTGCCAATAATGAGGTAGGGCACCTGCACGGCCGTGACGTCGATGCTGGCGGCGCTGGCGGCATCCACGGTTTTGGGCAGCTTGCTCAGGATGAGGGCGCTGCCCAGCAGTGGCGCCAGAAACGTGCCCAGCGAGTTGAAGGCCTGCGTGAGCGTGAGCCGGGCCGAAGCCGATTTGGCCGGCCCCAGGATGGCCACGTACGGGTTGGCCGCCACCTGCAAAATGGTAATACCGGACGCCAGCACGAACAGCGCCCCCAGAAACAGCCCATACGCCCGGTGCGCCGCCGCCGGATAAAACAGGTAGGCGCCCACCGCCGCCACCGCAAAGCCCACTAGCATGCCGCGCTTGTAGCCCACCCGCGCCACCAGCTTGCCCGCCGGAATGCTCATCAGAAAATACGCCCCGAAAAAGCACCCGTTAATCAGGTTAGCCTGCGCGAAGGAGAGCTGAAAAATCGCCTTCAGGTAGGGAATCAGAATGTCATTCAGACAAGTGATGAAGCCCCATAAAAAGAAAAGGGTGGTCACGGCGCTCAGCGCGGACGTGTAGCGCTGCTGGGTGTCGGCGCCGGCCGCGGGTGGCGTAATCAGGGTAGGGGAAACGGAAGCCATGGATGGGGGGGGGAGGGAATAAGCGGAAAGAATGATTAGACCAGCTTGCTTAATAAATGCGGTTTTTCATCGGCCACGCGGACCACGAATTCGCCAAAGAGCGTGTTGGCCCAGGCGAACCATTTGCGGGTGAATTTGCTGGCGTCGTCCTTGTTGAAAGACTCGTGCATGAAGCCCGTGCCCGCGTGCGTGTCTTTGAGCGTTTTCAGGCTAGCCAGGATGTCTTCATCCCGGTTCGAGGTCATGGCCCGGATGATGACGCTCATGGGCCAGATGTTGTCTTTGCCGGCGTGGGGGCCGGAAACGCCCTCGGCCACGGTGCCTTTGGCGTAGTAGGGGTTGTCGCCGTAGGAGAGCAAAAAACGGCGGGTGTTCTGGTACAGTTCCTCGTCCTCCGGCCCGATGGCGCCCAGGTAGGGCAGCGAGAGCAGGCTCGGCACGTTGGCGTCGTCAATCAGATAAAACGAGCCCGAGCCGTCAATCTCATAGGCCAGCATCCGGCCGAATTTCTTGTGCTCGATAACCGCGTTTTCCTTGAGGGCGGTGTGCACCTCGTCGGCCAGGGCGGTGCATTCGGCCGCGAAAGCCGGCTGCTGGTACAGGGCCGTCACCAGCTCGGCCAGCTGGCGCAACGACTTTACGGCGAAGAAGTTGGAAGGAATCAGGTACGGGAATACCGTCCCGTCGTCCGAGGGCCGGAACACCGAGCAGATGAGGCCGTTGGGCTTGGTCAGGTTGCCGTAGCCCGAGCCGGCGGCAGTATCGGTGGGGCGGTTGGTGGTGCGCTGGAAGCGGTAGGGGCCCACGTTCTCCCTGCGCTGCTGCTCCTTGAAGGTCTTCACAATCAGTTGCATGGCGGCCAGCCAGTTTTGGTCGAAGCAGGCGGGGTCGCCACCGGCTTGCCAGTAGCCGTGCGCCAGCCGAATGACGTAGCACAGCGAATCGACTTCCCACTTGCGCTCGTGCACGCCGGGTTTCATCTCGGTTTCGGCTTTGCGCCACTCGGCCGTGCGGCTCGCGTCCTGGTAAAAGGCATTGGCGTAGGGGTCAATCTGCACGTAGCGCGCGTGCCGGTTGATGACGCCGGTAACGAGCCGTTCCAGCGCCTTATCCTGTTTCATAAACGGCAGGTAGGGCCAGACCTGGGCCGAAGAGTCGCGCAGCCACATGGCGTCGATGTCGCCGGTTATCACGTAGGTGTCGGGCTGGCCGTTCACCTCGCCCACGGTCACGGTCGTGTCCAGGGTGTTGGGGAAGCAGTTTTCGAACATCCAGGCCAGCTCCGGGTCTTTGATTTTCTTCTTGACCCGGACAATTTGCGCCTCAATGGCCTTGCTGGTGAAGCGCCGGTCCTTCAGCGCCGGGCGTTGCGAGATGAACCGGGGTTCGGCGCCCAGTCCGGCCGCGTAGCCGGCGAAAGGCACCAGCGTCAGGCCGGCGCAGAGCAGGCCGGCGTTTTTCAGGAATTGTCGTCTCTCATTCATAGGGCTTTATCGAAGTAGACGGAGAAGCTGTTTAGGAATTCGCCAGAACGGCGTAGAGACGCCTATTCGCGTCTCGTCGTTGAACGACAAAGGCAGGATTCGTTCAACGACGAGACGCGAATAGGCGTCTCTACATCCTCGAACTGAATTTCTAAACAGCTTCAGAATTTTGGCCTGGGGCAACCGGCCGCTAAAAGTACGCCCGCCTTGCCCAAGGTATTATCCTCTTTCGGCAAGGCGGGCGCAGGAAATTACTGGGCGACGGAACCGGACCGGCGGGCCTGCCGGCGGGTGCGCAGCTTGCGCAGGCCGTAGGCCACGCCCCCGGCCAGCAGCAGCGAGGCACCGCCGTCAAGGGGCGTTTCGGTTGCTGCGGGCGCTCCAGGGTCGGGGCCACCCGAGCCGGGCTGCGCCAAAGCCGAAATGCTGGCGAGTGCCCAAATGGCCACGAGCATCGTAGCCGAAGAAAGTAGGTGTTTCATGAAATAAAAGGGGATTAAGGGAGAGAAAAATGGCCCACCCCGTGCTGGAATGGGCCTTTCCACTAATACAGCACCACGCGCTTGGCCAGCGTGGCCGCGCCCACTTGCAGGCGTAGTGTGTAGATGCCGGTGGCGAGGCCGTCGGTATCCACGGCGAGGCGAGCGCCGACGCTGGGCAGGGCGGCCTCCTGGTGGCGCACCACCTGGCCCAGGCCGTTCAGCAGGTCGACGTGGACCTGCGTGGCCCCGGCCACGGCGGGCACCAGCACGGTGAAGGCCGAGTGCGCGGGGGTGGGGTAGAGCGACACTTCGGCGGCCGTGAGGGCGGGCGCGGTGGCCGTGGCCACGCGGGCGGCGAAATGCAGGCTGAAGCGGCCGGTGACGAGGGCGCTGGCCGCGGCCGGGCTCACCCTAAATGAGTAGGCGGGCTGCTGGCGCAGGTTCACGGTCTGGCCGGTGAGGGCGTCGGTGAGCACGGCGTCGAGGTTGGCGGGCAGCTTGTTGAGCGCAGCGGCCGTGAGGGTGTAGGCCCCGGCGGCGGGTACGCCCACGGCCAGCGGCAGCACGGTGTTGGCGGTGAAGACCGGGCGGCCGTCGATGGACAACGACTCGCCGCTGCCGGCCACCGAGGCCAGGTTCAGGCCGGTGGTGTTGGGCAGCTTCAGGGCATCAAACTGGGCGTCGAAAGCCGGAGTCGTGCCGGTTTCGGCGTAGGCGTAGAAGGCATCGGCGGGGCCAGTGGTGCCGCGCAGCTCCAACTGCACCTGGGGCCGCACGTCGGCGGTGCCGCGCTGGAAGGTGGTGCTGTTGGGCGCAGTCAGGCGCTGGCTGTTGTGGAAGGTGAGGGTGCCGGCGGTCTGGCCGGTGCTCACGCGGGCGAAGAAGGCCTGGCCCAGCGGCAGCACGGGGTTGCCGATGCCGTTGGCGTAGCTGCGGTAGGTGCCGCCGTACTGGCTGGCGCTGCTAAATACATAAATCGCGGCGTCGAGGTTGGCACGGTCGGCGGGGGCCACCAGGCTGAAGTCGAGCGGCGCGGGGTAGGGGTTGCCCAGCAGCTGCCAGCCGGCGTCGGTGTCGTTGGCCGAGCCGGCGGCGTTGCGCGTCAGCGCCACCGGCTTGTCGCCGTTGTTAAGCACGCCCACGTAATCGACCACGGCCGGCGCGTTGATGTTCACGACGTAGCCACGGCCCACGGTCAGCCCCGTCGTCAGGGCGGTGGGTGCCACGAAGCCGCGGTCAAACGGCGCGTAGCTGTTGGTCAGGCTCACCCGGCTCTGGTCGTAGGTGAACACGTTGGGGAAGGGCGTGGTGGTGCCGGGCGTGGCCGAGGCGTTGTACACGGCGGCCTGGCTGATTTGCGGCACGAAGCCCGTGGCGGTCAAATCGCCCACGGTGGTGCCCGCCACGGGCGAGCTGTAGTGGCGGTAGCCCAGGCTGGGGTTCACGCTGCCGTCGATGTAGCGCTGCACGGTGCTGTAGCCGCTCACGGTGCCGGAGCCCGCGTTGTTCACCAGCGCCGTGCCGGTGGCGTCGGACACCAGCGTCAGCCGGTCGTTGGCGGTGAGCGTGCCGTTGGTCAGGGTCAGCACGCCGTGGACGCGTACCCGGCCGCTCAGGCCCGCGCCCGCCGCGTTGTTCAGGGTTAGGTCCCACAGGTCGAGCGTGCCATAGCCGCCCAGGCCCTGCGGCCCGGTGCCCGTGAGGGCGAAGGACGCCGCGGGGGCCGTGGTGAGGGTGCCGCCGTTGTTCAGCGAGCCTTTCACGTCCAGCACCCCGCCGCTGAGGGTGAGAGAAGCGCCGCCGGCGATGGCGAGGTTTCCGATAGTCGTGTTGGCGGCAATGACCGGATAAGGCGTCACGTTGGCCGGAATATACCCGTCCAGGGTAGCCGAGGGCACGCCGGCCGACCAGTTGGCCGCCGTGTTCCAGTCGGTGGTGCCCCCGCCCAGCCAGGTGGTAAAGGTTGGGGCCAGGGCGGCATCGTACTCGTAAGCGCCCAGGTCCACGGCCGCGCCCACTACCCGCGGATTCCCCGTGACGTCAGTGGCAGACAGCAGGTTGTTGAGGCCCGCGTTGACGACCGGGCTGGTGGCAAACACGCGGAAATCCGCCGTGAACGGGTCGACGCTCGCGTTGATGAACTGCGGGTCGGCCACGATGGCGTTGGTGCCGAGCACGTCCGTCCCAATGCCGCCGAAGGTCAGGTTATTGGAGTAGGTGAGGTTGGGCGTGGCATAGTTGCTGTTGGCCTTGGTGATGTAGTCCGCCACCATGATGTTGTTCTGCACCAGCACCGTATTGGCCTGGTTGGTGAATATTTCACCACGGGTGGCATACAGCTCGGGGCTGCGCGAGTTCTGGTAGCAGGTGTTGTTGATGACGTCGACGTTGGCCGTTTTAAAGATTTGAATGGCACCCCCGCCGTTGTTAGCTATCACGTTGTTGGCAACCAGGAACGCGCTGATGTAGTTGGTGGCCGGGTTGGTAGTAGTGTTCAAGTCGAGAATAATGCCGTTGCCGTCCGTGATGCCCTGACACACGGTGCCGTTGCGCCACGGCACGTAGAGGCGGTTGCCGAAGCTGCGGTTGCGGGTGATGACCATGTGGTAGCCGGGGGCGGTGTCGAAGTTGCGGCTGGAGTTCATCGAGATGCCGCTATTACCGTACTTGGAATACCAGCAGTTGTTGTACACGAGGTTGTTGTCGATGGTCACGTAGTCCGCAACGTTGGTGGCGATGCCCGCCCCGCCGCACTCAAATACCTCGTTGTTGATAAAGCGCAGGTGGTGGGGGAGGGCGCCGCCCGTGGCGCCGGTGGCGTCGCAGGAGATGCCATTGCCGGCGTATACGCCCGAAGCAGAGCCCGTGGTGTTGGCGCAGCTGCCGGGCTGGTTGAGGGCGTCGGCCAGGGTGATGTTGCGGTTGTTGCCCTGCACGCGGAAGCCGTTGATTTCAATATAAGACGCGCCCTGGGTGACGTAAAAGCCCTGGAAGCTCATGAACTGCATCAGCGGCCGTTGCGCGTCGGCGGGGTAGTTGCGGTACACTATCCACTGCGTGGGGGTGCCCGAGCGGATGATTTTCACACCGGGCCCCGAGGAGTAAGGGGGGCGGTAGGTGCCCTGGCGCACGTACACCACGTCGCCGGGCGCGGTCTGGTCGTGCGCAAACTGGATGGTGGCGAAAGGCAGGCCGGGGCTCAGCCCGCGCCCGCCCCCCAGGGCGTCGACGCCCGTCACGAGGGAGTTAGCCCCGCTGGAAACGTAGTAGTCGGTGGCCGCGGCTTCGGACAAGATGCCCAGGCTCAACAGGGCCGTGAGAAAAAGTGCTCGCATTGGATGAGGGAATTTTGGTGAATGAAAAAGAAATGGAATGCGAAGCCCCGGCTACAGCAGCTGCTTTCCAACCGGAAAGCAGCTGCTGAGCGGGCCAGGTGCTGATAATGGCTTGTTTAAGGCTGGCTGGCCAGTTTTTGGGCCGTGGTGCCCTCGGCCGTAGTCAGGCGCACCTGATACAGCGCCGCGGCCTGGCTGGGTGCCTCGAAGCGGGCTTCGTGGCGGCCGGCGTCCCGGGTTTCGTTCACGAGCAGGGCCACGCGGCGGCCCAGCAGGTCGAATACTTCCAGGCGCACGGGGCCGGGCCGGTCGAGGGTATAGGCGAGCGTGACCGCGCCGCTGAAGGGGTTGGGGTAGGCGCCGAACTGGCTGCTGGTGCTGCCTGGTGTGCTGGTGGCCAGGGCAGTACGGGCGGCGGCTTGCACTTCATAAGCTCCGAGGTCGACGGTGCCTACTACACGGGTATTGCCGGCCAGGTCCAGGTAATTGAGCGCCTGGCCAGACGACAAGGTGTTCAGCCCTTGGTTGATGGCCGGGCTGCCCGGATTGAGCGCGAAGTTGGCGGTGGCCGGGTCGACGCCTGCGCCCTGGAAACCCGGGTCGGCCTTCACGATGTTGGCCCCGGTAGTGGGTGTGCTGGTGGGGGTGTCGGAATCAAAAAACAGGTTGTTGGTGAAGGAGAGCCCGGTGCTCGCAGCCCCAAGCCCGTACGTTTTAGCGCCGGCGTTGGTCGAGAAGATGTTGTTCTGCACCAGCACATTGTCCGTCTCGTTGATGAACACTTCGCCTCTTATGCCCCGCAGTTCCCCGCTGTGCGAGTTGCGGTAGCACGTATTGTTAATGAGGTCGGCATTCTTCGTTTTGAACACCTGAATGCCAGCCCCACCATTGGCTACGCACAGGTTGTTGGCTACCTGAAACGCACCCGTGTAACCGTAGTCGTTGTTTTTGTCCAGAATAATGCCGTTGCCATCCGTAATGCCTTTGCAATTGCCATAGGGAGGCATTGCGGGGGTGGGGTAAGTCTTGCTAAACCACGACACATACAAGCGGTTATTGAAGCACTTGTTATGCGTAATGATGATGTGGTAGCCGGCGTTGGTGTCTAAGTTGCGGCTGGAGTTGATGGTAATGCCGCTGGAGCCGTAAACGGTGTACCAGCAGTTGTTGTACACCACGTTCCTGTCGATGGTCACGTAGTCGGCCTGGCTGGCGGCGATGCCCGCTCCGCCGCACTCAAACACCTCGTTGCTGAGAACCCGGATGTGGTTCGGGATATTGCCGGCACTCCCCACAACGGCGATGCCATTGGTGTTGTATTTGGGGGTTCCCGGGCCATTTTGAGTCTCCTCATATTTACAGCCGCCGGGTTGGCCAGCCGGGTCGGTGACGACGGTAGAACTGCCCGCATTGGGTACCCCACCATTCACGTTCCCGTTGTTGCCCTGAATGCGGAAGCCCACGATATCGATGTAAGCGAATTTCCCCCTGATGAGAATGGCGTTGTCGACGTTGTCGGCTTTAATCAGCGGGCTCTCGGACTGGTAGTTCTGAAAAATAATTTTGTTGGCCGCGCTCGTGGTCGAATATTGCGTTTTCAAGGTCGAATTTGCGTCGTCCGCGTCGAGGGACAGCACCGGCTTGTAGGAAGCGCTGCTGGAATAGGTGCCCGCACGCACGTACACAATGTCGCCGGGGTGAGCCTGATTGGCCGCAAACTGAATAGTGGCGAAGGGCAGGGTCGGGCTTAGCCCCTGGCCACCGGTTGTCGCATCAACGCCCGTGACCGAGGAGCCGGCCCCCGATGACACGTAATAAGGCGTAGCCACGGCCGCCATCGAGCAGCCTGCGCCCAGCAACAGGGTAAAGAGAAGTTTTTTCATAAAGTGGGAATTGGGTAAATGGTGAAAAATGTGGAAGCAATGAGCCGGCCATCGGACAATGGCACGAAGAAGGAATTCACCCAGGCTGGCAATGGAATGCCGGAAATAAATAATTGACTAAGATGATGTTAATAGAGGTATAGGCTTTGGTTTGCGGACACAGGGGCCGCTAGCTGGTCAGCGTGGAGCAGGGCTTCAACCAGCTGGGCAACGGCAGGAAACGGCCGGTTTACTCCTCAAAAGCACCCCGGTCGCGGGCGCCGTGCGGCGGGCGTTTCTGGCCGGTGAGGTCGGTGGGTTGGGGCACGTCGTCGCAGCCCGAGTCGCGGGCGGGGCTGCCGCTGGCCAGGCGGAAATTGGCCTTGGTCAGGTCGATTTGGGCATCAAGGAATTTGGGGTCGGCCACGAGGTCGTGCGGGCCGGTCATCACCTGCTGGGCGGCGGGGTAGAGGTTGTAATCCCAGCGGATGTTGGTGTTGCGGTTGTTGCCGGTCACCTTGCCGCCGGGCTTGGGCACGATGACGTTGTTGAGGATGACGACGTCGTCGGAGCGGTTGGCGAACAGCTCCTCGTAGCCCACCACCTGCCCGTTCCAGTAGGTAGTGTTGTTGATGATGTCGACGTGTTTGGTGCGGAAGGTGTGGATGCCGGAGCCGCCGTTGCCGGCGCTGATGTTGTTGGCAATCAGGGCGCGGCCTTGCCATTCGGGGCGCTTGGCTTCTTCGGGCCTGGGCGCGGTAGCCGGAGCGATGATGGCGTCGCCGTCGGGGTTGGTGGCGCCGGGCGCGGCAGTGGGCTGGTCGGTCACGTCGAGCAGGATGCCGTTGCCGTCGCTAAGCTTGCCGGTGCGGTCCCAGGGCACCTGGGTTTTGTTGTTCCACACCAGGTTGCGCCGGATGATGATGTGATAGCCGGGGTCGGCGTCGAAGGCCCAGTTTTCCAGCAGGGTGATGCCGGAGCCGGCGTAGCGCATAAACCAGGCGTTGTTGAACACCTGGCAATCTTCAATCGTGAGGTAGTCAATTTGCAGGCCGGTGATGCCGCCGCCCGCGCACTTGCCCACCACGCACCGGCGAATGACGACGTGGTGCGGGTGCGCAGTGGGCGCAGCCTTGCGCCCGTCGAAGCAGATGCCGTTGGTGTTGTAGTAGGGGTTGGCTTTGGCGTTTTTGGTGTCAGCCTTGGCCTCGTCCAGTGAGATTTCGTCGTTATTGCCCATTACTGTCAACCCCTCAAACACCTGGTAGGATGCCCGAATCTGAAGGCCCGTCCAGCCGATGGGGTGAACCACCGGGTGCTGGCCGGGGGCCGCTTTCCAGGTAATCCACGCCCCGGGCCGGCCGGAGCGCTCCACCGATACTACCGCGCCGCCATCGCCGGTATTGGCATTGGTGTAGGTGCCGTTGCTGATGAGCACCACGTCGCCGGGGTCCACCACATCAGCGGCCTTTTGCAGGCTGCGGAAGGCGGTTTTCTGGGTCTTGCCGCTGTTGGCGTCGTTGCCGGTGCCGGCCACGTACCACGTTCCGGCGAAGGCGGTTTGGGTGACGGCAACGAGGAGTAAGGTGCTTAGAAAAAGGGGCTTCATGATAAGGAAAGCGGGATTGAAAAGGGAATCGTCCGTCATGCCGAGCGCCGCCTAGGCATCGCGCGCGCAGTAGTAATTCAATCGATTGGGATTAGTTGAAGCACGCGAGATGCCTCGGCGGCGCTCGGCATGACGGTCTTTTTCTGTTGTTCACGCTCCGTTCACTACGAACACTGCAGCAGGTATTTCATGCCCGCCGGGTTGCGGTCGATGGCATCAAAAACCGACTGTGCATCCGCCAGCGGCGCGATTTGCGTGATGAGCTTCTCCAGCGGAATGGTGCCGCTTTCGGCCAGGGCAATGGCTTCCTCGAAGTCCTGCGGCTCGTACACGCGCACACCGATGAGCTGCAGCTCGCGCCAGAACACGCGGAACAAATCCACGGCCTTTTGCTCGGCGTGGATGGCTACCATCACCAGCCGGCCACGGGCGCGGGCCAGCTGCGTCATGGCCGCCACGCCGGCCGCCACACCCGATACTTCGAACACCACGTCGGCCATGGCTCCGTTGGTGAAAGCTTCTACTTCGGCCACTAAATCCGTGGTAGCGGGGTTTACGGTGGGCAGGCCCAGTGACCCGGCCAGCTCCAGCCGGGCGGCATTTACTTCCGAAACGAGGACGTGGGCGCCCTTTTGCCGGGCCACCAGCGCAATCAGAATGCCGATGGGCCCGCCGCCGATGACCACCACCTGCTCCCCGGCCTGCACCTGACCCAGGCGCACGTCGTGGCAGGCCACGGCCAGTGGCTCAATCATGGCCCCGAGGGTCAGCGGCAGGGTATCGGGCAGGCGGTGCAGGGTGTGGGCGGGCACGTTCCAGTGGCTCTGCATGCCGCCGGGCGTGTCGATGCCGATGAACTTGAGGTTCTTGCCGATGTGGTGCTGGCCGTTGTCGGAAGGGTCTTCGGTGCCGGGCTGCAGCGGGCGCACCGTCACCCGGTCGCCCACTTTCCAGCCGCTCACGCCCGCGCCCAGCGCGGCAATTTCGGCCGAAACTTCGTGGCCAATAACCTGCGGCAACGACAGCCGGTGCGGCATGGCCCCGTGGTAGAGGTGTACGTCGGTGCCGCACACGCCGCAGTAGGCGACCTGGAGCTGCACCTCGCCGGGCAAGGGCGGCACGGTGGCCGTGGGTTCGACGCGAAAAGATTGGTTGCCAGTGAAAAGGAGCGTGCTCATAATTGATGGGGGTGGGAATAAAAACCGGGTGGCGGTCATGCAAAGCGTAGCGAAGCATCCCGCGTGGAGTAGTAATTCAATCGTTAAAAAAGAATTAGTAGTAGCACGCGAGATGCTTCGGCTGCGCTCAGCATGACGGTCTTTTTTTGGTTTGAGAAAAGAGGTTTCAGGTATCCAAAGGCCCGCGCTCCAGAAGCTGCAGCATGTTGCCTTCGGGGTCGTAGAAATTGCGGACGCGGCCCCCACCGATGGCTGGCATGACCTCGCCGCCCCAGCGCACCGCGTGCTGGTCGAGGTGGCGGATGGCCTGGTCGAGGTCGGCAATGCGCAGGGCCAGGTGCGACCAGCCCGGCGTCCAGGTGGTGCGGGCGGGGCGCGGGGTGTCGTCGCGGGGCATGATTTCGAGCAGCGAATTGTCCGGCGCCCGCAGCATCCAGACCACTTTGCCGGTGGCCTCGTTCCGGTATTCAAACCAGCGGGAATAGCCCAAAACGGCGCAGTACCACTCGGTCATTCCTTCAATTTGGGCAACAGCCAGCCCGGGGTGGTCTACCCCTGTAAAAGTCAATCCGTTCATAATTAGGTTTTTATGACATTAGACGCGAGCCGTTGCGGGCGTTCAGGCGGTAGTCGTTTTCCGCGGTTTCCTCCACCAGCCAATGGCCGCTGGCGGTGTGCAAATCCAGCCGCAGGGGCGAGAGCTGGCGCAGCGAAAGAGTGAAGGCCTCTTGGGCATTGCGGATGGTCCACCCGTCGGGGCCACGGTCCAACTGCCAGGTGGCCAGGGGGCTGGCCTCATCCGCCACGATGACGTGGAGCCGGTGAACCAGCTGCGCGGGCACCGCATCCGCGAAGCGAAACAGCAGCCCGCTGCCCGGCCGGCCCTCGCCGAGCTGCGCGGGCTCGGGGTGGTAGGCGTCGTGCAGGTAGGCATACACGGGGCCCTGCGGTGCGGGCGCGGCAGCCTCGCCCCCGGTTTGCCAGAGGCGCAGCCCCACGCCGTGCCGCGTGGCTTGCAGCTGGCCCGGCGCGGTCTGCACCTCGGTTTGGCCGTCCTGGTTGTTCACCAGCCAGTTCCAGACCGGGCGCACGGGCTCGGTGGCCTGAATGCGGTCGAGCACAAACGTGACGTGGGGGCCGCATTGCAGCCAGATGCGGGTGAACTCTTCGATGGGAGCGCCGTAGGCGGCGGCCGCTTCTGAGACCACCAGCGAAACCCCTTCCGCCCGTAGCGCGGCGCGCAGCCGGCCGCCCCGCTCCACGGGTGGCCCTACGTCGCCATCCGCTTTAATGGTGCGTCGGCCCAGCACGTTGCGCTGTTCGAGGAGCTTGATTTTGGCCAGGTCTTCCTGCAGGCCCAGGTTATCCTGCTCGATGAGGAAGGTGCAGGAATTGTGGGTTTGGGTGGCGCTTTCCAGGCCGTGAATCAGGTTGCGGTAGCAGCTGTGGCCGGGGTCAGCCAGCAGGCGTTCCTTTCCGTAGGTCAGCAGGAAGCTGTTCAAATCGCCCTGCAAATGGCCGGGGGCGAAGCAGCCCTGGTTCATGCCGCCCTGGATGGCCAGCACGGATTTGCCATCCCACCGGTCGCGCACGAAGGTGTTGCCGTTGGCGAAAGCGGCCGTCAGGGGCAGGCCCGCGGCCTGCGGGGAGAGGGCCGCCGGTAAGTTCCGGGCCAGCAGGGGCAGCGTCAGAAATCCCCAGTCGTTGACAAAGCCGAAGCTGGCCAAATCGTGCGGCCCCTGCGTGGGGCAGGGCTCGTAATACGCCTGGAACAAGCCCCGCGCCAGCCCGGCCTGCACGGGGTCGTGCAAGCGGGCGGCGACGTGCAGCAGCAGGTCGCCGGAGGGACGGAACAGCGCGGCGGAATCGTTGAAGTTCACGGCCCGCGCCCGTGCTTCCGGTCCCCAGCCGGTTAAGGGCTTGCGGTAGAGCATGCTCTGCGCCATCCAGCCCATGCCGCGCCCGTAGGCGGCCACGTCCAGCGTTGCGGCCTGCGCGGGGTACTTGCGAATCAGGGCTTCGTAGGCCAGCATCAACGCATTGGCCAGGTAGTTGCCGTATTGCAGCGACTCGCCGTAGGAGCCGTCGGGCTGGAAGGCCTGGGCCATGCGGGCCAGGTCGGGCAGCAGCTCGTCGAGCAGGTCTTCTTCGCCCAGCGCGGCGGCGGCCACCACGGCGCCGGAGACCATGATGCCGCGCCAGTTGGCCAGGTGGGTGTTTTGCCGCAGCCAGCGCTGGCAGAGCGTCAGGCCTTTTTCGTGTAAGGCCTGTCGCACTTCCTCCTGCTCGTCTTCGCTTAGCACATCGGGCGCCAAATCCAGCACGGCCGCCACGCCCCAGCACAAATGCGCCGTTTCGAGGTGGCCGGTGAAGGGCTCGGCGTGGCTGCGAAACCACGGGCCCACCCAATCCGAAACCGGGCGGCGGGCAGTGCGCTGCGTTTCGTCGCGCAGCCACCTGGCCAGCGTGGGGGTAGGAGCGAGGGCGTGCTCCATCGCTGCATCCGACAGGTATTCGGCGGCCGGGTACCACCAGCCCAGCCGGCCGCGGCCGGTGCCGGTGGCGTCATCGGCGAGGGCGGGCGCGGCCAGCCGGTCGGCCACGCGCTGCGCCAGGGCCGCGCGGAACTGGCGCAACACCGGGTCGGCGTTGGTCAGGATGGCCTCCTTTTCCGTCTCGGTGAGGAAGATGCGTTGGGTGGCGATGGTGGCCTCCATTGGGTGGGAGTTGTTGGGTTGGTTTTTATCATTTTCCCTGCTTGTCAAACGTCATGCAGAGCGCAGCGAAGCATCTCGCGTGCCATCACTAATTCTTTTCCTCGCGATTGGATTACTACCACACGCGAGATGCTTCGCTCCGCTCTGCATGACGTTCTAAAGCCCTAGAAATACCCGCCGTTTTTCACCACGTCCGTCGGCTTCATGCCGCTTTCCACCATTTTGCGGATATCTTCCTCCTTTTGCAGGATTTTCTCGGCCGCGATGAGCACGTCGTAGGCGATGTTTTGGGGGATGGAAATCACGCCGTCGATGTCGCCGAAAATCCAGTCGCCGGGCTGCACTTTCACCTCGCCCATCAGGATGGGTTTCTGGTAGTGGTACATGCGGAAGCGGCCCAGCATGCCGGTGTTGGCCTTGTACTTATGGAAAACCGGAAAGCCCAATTCCAGAATGGCCGAGGTGTCGCGGATGCCGTTGACCACCGCGCCCCGGCACTTGAGCTTGAGGGCGGCCAGCGACATCACCTCGCCCCACTGCGAAGTCACGGTGTCGCCGGTGCAGTCCCACACCACCACCGAATCGGGGTGCAGGTCTTCCAGCATCTGAGCACGCATCTCGAATTCGCCTTCGGTGGTGATGTCGGGGCCGCCTTTCACGGTGAAGGCCAGGCCGGCTATTTTCATGGTTTCGCGCAGGGGCGCAAACTCCGGCGGCAGGCTGGTAGCGTGCATGTTGTAGTTGAAGCGCAGCACGTCGTTTACCGCGCCAGTATAGAGCGCGAGGTAACGCTCCCGCATCTCGGCCACCGGAATGGGGAAGAGGGCCGTGGGCGCGGGCAGCACGGCGGCGGGCGCGGTGCCGTTGGGGTGGGCTGGGGTGAGGACTTGAGTGCTCATAATTAGCCGGCTAAGAATTTCATGTTGTCAAAATTGATTTCCCGAATCACCACGAACTCCGGCTGGCTCAGCACGAAGGCGATGACGCGGGCCACGTCGTCGGGTTGCAGGAATTTTTCGCGGGCCACCGGCCGGTCGCCCCAGTAGTTGCTGTCGGTGGGGCCGGGGTTCACGTCGGTTACTTTGATGCCGAGCTTCAGCACCTGGTCGGCCAGGCCGCTGCTAAGGCCGCGGGCCCCAAACTTGGAGGCGCAGTAGAGCGGGGCGCCGGGGTTGGTGCGCTGTCCGGCCATCGAAATCACCGATACGATGTGGCCCTTTTGGCGGGGCTTCATCTGGCGCAGGGCCTCGCGGTTGCAGAGGAAAACGCCGCGCACGTTGGTGTTCATCATGCGCTCGTAGGTTTCGAGGTCGGTTTCGGCGAGGTCGGGGGTGGGCAGGCCGAGGCCGGCGTTGTTGATGAGCACATCGACGGGGCCATAGGTGTCCTGGCACAGCTGGAAAGCGGCCTGCACGTCGGCCTCGCTGCCCACGTCGCCGAGGTAGGAGGTAACGCCGGGCAGCTCATCGGCCAGCCGGTTGGTGCGGCTGAAATCGAAGACCTTGGCCCCGGATTCCAGCAGCTGGCGCGCCGTGGCCTTGCCGATGCCCGACGATGCGCCGGTGATGAAAATAACGTTGTTTTCGAGGGGATTCATACAGGCTGATTAGCGTAGTCTTTGGAAAGGGTTTTGGCGGTAGTGACGAGGGAGGCCGGCGGCACGGCCCGCGTCCAGTACCAGAGCAGGGCAGAAAAAAAGAGGCAGACCACGCCCGCCCCGCAGGCGAACTTGCCGCTGGTCTGGCCCAGGGAAGGCCCGCTCATCACGATGAATAATCCGCCCGTGACGGCCAACGCCACGGCATAGAGCCGCGACATCGAGCGCATGAACACGGGGTCTTCCACGGGCTTTTCGGCTTCGGTGAGCGGCGTGGCCAGGCGGCGGAAAAAGGTGGCCACCCGTTCGCGGTACGCCGCATCGGGCGAAGGCACCAGGCCCGAAATCAGGAACACCGCCACGCAGGCCACGATTTCAATAAATGTGGCCAACTCCCACGATACCGACGGGGTAGCATTGAGCACCAGCCCGATGGCCATGCCCACCACCAGCGTGGCCAGCGCGCCCCAGGGCCGGGGCCGTTTCAGCACCACGCCCAGGATGAGCGGCAGCGTCATCGGGATGGCGAAGAGGCCGGTGAAGAGCTTATTAGCCTCGAAAGCGCCGCCGAAACCGCCCACGAACAGGGCGCCCACCGTCACGATGCCGCCCAGGGCCAGGGTCATGAGGCGGCCCACCCACAGCAGCTGCCGGCCGCTGGCCTGGGCGTTGAACACCCGCTCGTAGATGTCGCGGGTGAGCACGCCGGCCGTCACGTTGTACTCGCCGCTGAGCACCGACATGGTGGCCGCGAACATGGCCGCTACCATCAAGCCCATGATGCCCGGCGGCAGCAGCTTGAGGCACACGCTGACGTAGGCCATTTCGGGGTTTTCGAGGTTGGGCAGAATGGCGCGGGCGGCAATCGAGGGAAAGAGAAAGATGACCGGGAACAGGAAGAAAAACGCCGCCGTCAGCAGCCCCTGTTTCTGGCTGGCTTTCTCGTCGCGCACGCTGTAGAAGCGCTGGATGAAGGTCCAGTTGCCGCTGTATTTCACGAGTATCATCAAGTAGTACACGCCGAGGTAGAAGGGCATGCCCTTGGGGCCGTTGAAGGGGTCGAAGTGGTGCGGAATGGTCTGCATCAGGTGGGTCATGCCCCCGGCGGCCTTGATGGTAAGCGGCACCAGGATGAGCGTGGCCACCATCAGGATGATGAATTGCACCACGTCCGTCACCACCACCGCCCACAGGCCGCCGGCAATGGTGTAGAGCGCCACGATGATGCCGCAGCCCAGAATGGCCTGCTCCAGGCTCAGCCCCGCCGCCGTTTTCACAAACAGGCCCAGGGCGTAGAGGCGCACCATGTTATCCAGCACCTTGAAGCCCACGCCGCCCCAGGCAAATACCTGCCGCACCGCCGGGCTGAAGCGCCGCTCCAGCAGCTCCATCGGCGTGAGAATGCCCGCTCGCCGCCAGCGCTTGGCAAAGATGGCCACGCCCACCAGCGCCGGAATCACCGTGCTCCAAATCAGCGTAAGCGCCACAAAACCATCCTTGTAGGCAATGCCCGCGTAGGCCACGAACATGAACGTGCTGAACTTCGTCATGAAGTTGCTGATGGCCCCCGACACCCACGGAATGGCGTTGCCACCCTTGAAATAGTCGCCGATGTTCTGCACGAACTTGCCCAGAAACAGGCCGATACCGGCCATCAGGGCCATGTAGATGGCAATGGCCCAGTAGTCTAGGGTTTGGAGCGTTTGCATAAGCGGGGTGGGAGTTTGGGAAAGGGGTGATGTGCTGGCGGGGGGACCTCACCCCCGGCCCCTCTCCCGTGGAGAGGGGAGCCAGACGCAAGCGCCGAACCGGTTCCCCCTCTCCGCAGGAGAGGGGGGCAGGGGGTGAGGTGAACGGGGAGGGCGTACTACTGCATCTTAACCAGGCTTTTATCCGCAATCAAAATCGGCGAGTCGTACACCGGAATGTTGGTAAACGAGTACGTGCTGCCCACTTTCTTCCACTGCGCGGCCGGAATCTCATACACCCGGCCGCTGATGAGGTCGACGTACACGGGCTGGTCGAAATTGCCGTTGGCGAAGGTGAAAGTCAGGGTGCGGGGCTGGTAGGCGTCGGCCGGAATGTCGTCATCGGCCCAGATGGTGTAGGCCTGCTTTTTGGTGGTGGCGTGGCGGTAGCCGTACACGGCCAGGCTGCGGTCGGTGCCTTTGGTGTAGGCCACCTCGTCGGGGTTTGCAGGCACCGCGGCTGGGTTGTGCGTGCTCCGCACCTGCGGGATGCGCTGGAGCGAGCGGTCGAAAATGGCGGTGATGTTCTGCACCGCGTAGTAGGCCAGCTTGGGGCGAACCACCTGCTTGGTGGAGTCCGATTGGAGCAGCCCTTTGAGGTTGAGCCGGTGAATGGGCCCGCTGGTGTAGGCCATTTCGACGATGCTGAACACGCTCGTTTCGATGTCGTGGCCCAGGTCGCCGAGCATGCGGCGGCTGTCCCACTTGGCCTGGGTCAGCTCGCTCCACTCGTACTCCGACAAGGCCCCGCGCCCCGCGCCGCTGCCCGAGGGCGCGCCGTTTTCGCCCTGCCGCAGGGGCATGTTGGGCGCGTATTTGTGCAGGATTTCGCGCAGCGCCAGCACCTTGGGATAGTGCGAATCGGGGTTGTAGGTGTAGTCGTGGTAGGTGATGTTGTCGAACAGTTTCAGCTTGCCTTTCGTCGCCAATATTTTGAAGAAAGTGTTGGCATATTCCAGGTCGATGTGGCCCAGGGCCAGGCCCGAAACCTTCGCCTCGGGCTGCACGCGCTTGATGATGTCGATGGTCCGAATATTTAGGGCCGCACACTTGTCGGGCGTGTTTTCGAGGTTGTCGCCGAAGTTGGGCTCGTTCCAGATTTCCCAGTCGGTCACTTTGCCTTGGTAGCGCTTCACCAGGGCTTCCACCCACCGGTCCCAGGCGGCCAGCGCCTCGGGCGAGGTGGGCACGCCGGCTCCCAGGTTGGCCCCGCCGCCGCCGGGGTAGAGGTGGTTGCCGTAAGAGATTTGCAGCCAGGGTTTCAGTCCCCGCTTGGTGGCGTCGTCGATGATGTGGTCGAGCCAGGCGAAATCGTA
This sequence comes from Hymenobacter terricola, assembly GCF_017921975.2. Classification (GTDB taxonomy): domain Bacteria; phylum Bacteroidota; class Bacteroidia; order Cytophagales; family Hymenobacteraceae; genus Hymenobacter; species Hymenobacter terricola. The sequence continues at coordinate 235,176 of NZ_JAGEMO020000004.1, read as the reverse complement.
CTGGCCCTTGGTTTTTTCGGTTTTGTCCCAGCCGGCCTGCATCCGCAGGCGCTTGATGCCCAGCGGCGCGAGGTACGCTTTGTACTGGTCGTAATCGGCAAAGTCGCGGTCCAGCGTCTCACAGCCCAGCAGCCAGCTCGAAGCCTCGATTTCGGCGGTGCCGCGCGGCTTCACCGTGCCCAGGCGGGGCAGCGTCACCACGAGGTTCGGCTTCACCCGGTCGGGGCCGGCATCGATTTTTTGCGCCCACGCACTCGTGACGCCCCAGCTTTGCGCGGCGGCCATCAGCAAGCACAGGTGGAGCAAGGAGTTTTTCATGGATTGAAAGCTTTCACGAAGCCGCTAATTGCGAACCGCGCGGATAAAACGGCCTGCCAGGTCCGCTTGTCGAAGCACCTCCACCACTTGGTGGACGGCGCGGTTTATGTCCCACCACTCACGTGCGCCGCCGATGAGGGCTGGCCTCATGTGATGCAGCAACCGATATGCTGGTGCGGTAAAGATGCCCCGACAAGCGGACGACAGACAGGTTATTATAGGTTTTGGAAGCGTGCCAGGTAATAGGTTAACCCAGTATCGCTGGTGCGTTGGTCACTGGCTGGTCAGGGCTTTTTTCTTTTTGGCGTCCTTTTCAGCGTCTTTGAGCTTGCCGGCCAAATCGGCCATGTAAACCCCGCGGGTGTTGCCCTCGAAGCCGTTGAAAATGACGTAGCGGCCGGTGCGGTCCCAGGCCGGGTGCGGGTCGATGCGCAGCTCGCCCCCGGCCTTCGACACGTAAATCCTGGCGATGGCTTCCTCCCGGCCCGTTTGCACGTTCATCAGCCGGATGGGTACCGTGCCCTCGGTGTAGCCCAGCTCGCCGGGGTAAGCATCCGTCACCATGAGCGGGCCACTGGCGGGGTTGAGGGATGGATGGCCGGAGCCGGGCGTAAATATGGTTTTCAGGTCGGTGCCGTCGTAGCGGACGGTGATGATTTCCAGGCCCGGCTGCCCGTCCACGTTCAGGTTCATGGAGAGGTGGGTCCCGTCGGGCGTCCAGTTGACGTGGTGGCCGCCCTTGGCCCACTGCGCCGGCGTGATGGCCGTGTGCAGGTCCGAGCCGTCGGGCCGCATCGTAATCACGGCCCGTTCGCGCGGACCGCCGCCCTTGGGCGCCCACTGCACGGTGGTGAGCAGGTGCGTGCCCTGCGGATTCCACTTCACCTGGAAGCAGTAGTATTCGAAGTCGTTCGGGTTGGGAATGGCCAGGCTGGGAACTGTTTTCTCGTAAATGTCATGGATGGTCACGATGCGCTTGCGCACGCCCGTGGCGGTGTTGGTGATGTCGATGCCGTCGGTGGCCACCGGGCCGAAGTTGTGCGGCGTTTGCGCGTCGGGCAGCACCACGCCGTAGCCCACCTGGGCGTAGCGCGACGAAACCAGGTTGTAAGAGGCCAGGTACTTGCCGTCGTTTGAGGCCATGAACACGGTGCCGCCCATCCGGCGCGCCTGGCCCGTACCTGGGTTCAGGCGCACGGCGAAGGCCTGCCAGGTGGTCGTGTCCACGTCGTTGAAGTACAGGTCTGCATCGGTGGCACCCCACTGCACGTTGGCCCCGAGCTGCATTTCCCAGCCCCTGGACTGAGCCACCACGCGCTCCTTGCCCGTCTGCCGGTCCACCAGCAGGACTTCGCCCACTTCGCCCGGCTTGGGCGCACGGGTTTCCTCCGGGAAGCGAAACAGGGCCAGGTAGCGCCCGGAAGGGCTCATCGGTGAGGTGTCGAAGAAGCGATGAATCACCCGACCTGAACTCACCTTGACCACGGGCACCGTTGCGGCCCCAGTGAAGGCGGGAAAGGCCGCCGTTGTGGCTTGCGTTTTGGCCTGCTGCCCCAGCGCGGGGCCGGCCAAAGCCAGCCCCGCCAGAATGAGCCCTTTTACGCGGTTGTTTATCATCAGAAACGGAGAGTTTACCAGTTTGGTGGTCAGCAGTAGCGCGAACTTTCTAGTTCGCGTCCCCGCGCCGTTAAGATTGTAGAATAGGTCGTTCAGGGACGCGAACTACGAAGTTCGTGCTACTGCCGTTTGGACCGATTCGTTAGTAACCAGGATTCTGCGTCAGGTTTTTGTTCAAATCCGTTTCCCGCTGCGGAATGGGGTACAGCATCTTGAACGTCTGGGCGGGCTTGCCCACGGCCGTCATCACCGGTACGAAGCGGTTGGTGCGCACCAGGTCGAACCAGCGTTGGCTTTCGAAGGCCAGCTCCACGCGGCGCTCCTGCTCCAGGGCCAGGCGCATGTCGGTCTGGGTGGCGGCGGTGGTGTTGGCGAGGCGGGCGCGGGTGCGCACTTGGTTGAGGGGGGCGGCGGCGGCGGTCGTCTGGCCCTGCTCGTTGAGGGATTCGGCGTACATCAGCAGCACGTCGGCGTAGCGCAGCACGGGGTAATCCACATCCGATTCGCCCTTGATGATGCCGGTCTGGCGGAACTTGACGGGGTAGGGCTCGGCCACTACCACGCCGCTGGTGTTGGTGTACGACAAGGCGATGGAAGCCGCTTTGCGGGCGTCGCCGATGGGGTAGGCGGCAATGAGGCTGGTGGTGGGGCGGTTCACCCCATCGCCGGGGCCATTGGTGAACCCGAAATCCGGCGAGTTGGCCGCAAAAGGCGTCCACTGCGTGTAGAAGTTGCCGCCCTGCCCAATCTGACCGCCTTTGTACTGCACGGCCAGCATCACTTCGCGGTTGTTGGCAAAGGAGGTGGTCAGCAGGAACGCATCGGCGTAGTTCGGCATCAGGCTGTTCACGTTGGCGTCGACAATCTCCTTGAGCTTGGCGCCGGCCAGCGCGTACTTCTGCTCGGTGAGGTACACTTTGCCGAGCAGCGCTTTGGCGGCCCACTTCGAGGCCCGGCCCTGGTTGGCGGCCGTGATGGTGGCCGGCAGCGTGTTTTCGGCGGCTTGCAGGTCGCTCTCGATGAGGGTGTACACCTCGTTTACCGGCGAGCGGCCGATGCTGGCGGTACCGTACGGGTCGTTGATTTCGGTGGTGAGCAGTTGCACGGGCCCGAACAGCCGCACCAGGTTGAAGTAGAACATGGCCCGCAGGAAGCGGGCTTCGCCTTCGTACTGGCCTTTCAGGGCGGCGTCGAAGCTGACAGCCGGCAGGTGGTCGAGGATGGCGTTGGCCCGCGCAATGCCCTGGTAGTGGCCCAGCCAGGCATCGCGGAAGTAGGTGTTGGCCAGCGAGTAGTTGAGGTCGTCGATTTCATAAGCGGCCACCGACGTGGTGGTGCGCGGCGTGCCGTATTCGGTGTTGTCGGAGGCTACCTCGCCCAGCCAGATGAGCGAGCCCGCGCCGTTGCCGTACAGGCCGGCGTGCTTGAAGGTGGCGTAGGTGCCCACCACGGCCGTGTTGAAGTCGGCGGCCGTGTTGTAGAAATTGGCCGTGGTCCGCTCGGTTTGGGGTACCACCGTGAGAAAATCTTTGCACGAGCTCAGCCCGAGGGTCAGCAGCGCGCAGCTTAGAAGGGTCTTTTTCATGACGAGTTGCGGGTGGGATTTAGAAGGAAACGCTCACGCCGGCCGTGTAAGAGCGGGCAATGGGGTAGGTGCCGAAGTCGGAGCGCGGGGCCAGCAGGTTGTCGCCGGCGGTGCTCACTTCCGGGTCGTAGCCCTGGTATTTGGTGAAGGTGTACAGGTTGGCACCCGTGGCGAAGATGCGGGCACCCTGCAAGCCAATGCGCTGGGCCAGGGCGGCAGGCACGGTGTAAGCCAGGGTCACGGTGCGGATGCGCAGGTACGAGCCGTCGAAGAGGTACTGCGAGCTGTACTGGGCGTTGTTGTTGCGCCCGCCGCGGATGGTGCGCCCGAAACGGCCGTCGCCAGGCTGCGAGGGCGAAATCCAGCGGTTGTCGTACACGTACTGCGTGTTGTTCTGCACCCCGGAATTGTTGAGGGCGAACATGCCGTTGTAGATGTCGTAGCCCACCGAGCCGTTGGTCAGAATATCGAGGCTGAAGGCTTTGTAGGCGAAGGTGTTGTTGAAGCCGAAGAAATACTTGGGCATCGGGTTGCCAATGACTTCGCGGTCGTTGTCGTCGATTTTGCCATTGCCGTCGATGTCCTTCCATTTCACGTCACCGGCGCGGGCCAGCGGCTGGGCACCGTACTCAACGGCTTCCTGGTCGCTCTGAAAAATGCCCAGCTGCCGCCGGCCGTAGAACACGCCAATCGGGTAGCCCCTCATGGTCACGTTGCTGTTGGCGGTCTGGCCGTTGGCCGAGGCAAAAATCTGCTCGGCGTCGGTGCTCATGGCCAGCACCTTGTTGCGGTTGAAGGTGATGTTGGCGTTGGTGGTCCACTTGAAGTCGCCCACGAAGTTGCGGGTGGTGAGGGCCAGCTCCAGGCCCTTGTTCTGCACCTCGCCCAGGTTCACGATGGCATTGGTGAGGCCCGTGGCGCCCGGCACCGAGATGTTGAACAGCATGTTGGTGTTGCGCTTGTCGTACACATCGGCCGTGAAAGTGAGGCGGCTGTCCAGCACCGCCAGGTCCAGGCCCAGGTCCAGCTGCTTCATCGATTCCCAGCCCAGAGTGGGGTTGGCAAACGAGCTGCGCCCCAGGCCCGGCGTGAGGGCATCGCCCACGATGTAGTTGTTGTTGCCCAGCTGCCCGATGGCCCGGTAGTTGCCGATGGCGTTGTTGCCGGTCAGGCCGTAGCTGGCGCGCAGCTTCAGGTCGTTCACGACGCGCAGGCTCTTCATAAACGCCTCGTCCGACACGCGCCAGCCCACCGACGCCGACGGGAAGGTGCCCCATTTATTGTTATCGCCAAACCGCGATGAGCCGTCGCGCCGGATGGTGCCCGTGAGCAGGTACTTCTCGTGGAACACGTAGTTGGCCCGGGCCAGCAGCGACAGGATGGTGTAGTCCTGGTAGCTTTCGGCGGGGCTGTTGCCCCCTTGGTTGGCCCCGCCGACGACGGTGCCGCCGTTGATGTTCGGCACCAGGTCATCGGGGAAATTGTTGGCCGTGACGGCCAGGGCGTCGCTGGTTTCGCGCTGGGCCGTGAAGCCGCCCACGAAGTTGATGGCGTGCTGCCCCAGTACCTTCTGGTAGCTCAGCGTGTTTTCGTTCAGCCAGTTGATGCTTTCCCCGCGCCGCGCCACGGCCAGGGCCGGGCCCGTAGCCGCCGAGGTGCTCAGCGTTGACGGTGTCCATATTTGGCTGCGGAAGAAGTTGAGGTCAGCCCCAAACGTGGTCCGGAACTTCAGGTCCGGCAGAATGGCGTATTCGGCGTAGGTGTTGCCCAGCAGGCGGAACTGCGTCGAGGGGTTCTTATACTCGTTGGCGATTTTGACCGCGTTCTGCACCGAAACGGACTGCGCTTCGGGCGAAGGAACCGTGCTGCCGTACGAGCCGTCGGCGTTGTACACCGGCACGTTCGGTGGCTGCGCCAGCGCCGCCTGAATGACGCCAAACGAGCCGTAGTGGCCCGCAAAGGGCAGGTCGTCCTGGCTGGTGTAGCTCGGCAGCAGGCTGATGCCCACGCTCAGGCGCTTCGTGGCTTTGGCGTCTACGTTGGCCCGGAAGCTGTAGCGCTTCAGGCCCGTGTTGAGCAGGATGCCCTGCTGGTCAAAATAGCCCGCCGATACGGCGTAGCGCACGTTGTCGCTGCCGCCCGAGGCCGAAACCTGGTAGCTCTGAATCCGGGCCTTGCGGAAAATGGCGTCCTGCCAGTCGGTGCCCACGCCCAGGGAGGAGGGGTCGAGCAGCGCCGTCGGAATGCGGTAGTTGGTGGGCCGCACGCTGTTGGGGTCCGTGATGCGGGGCGTGAAGGTGGGCGTAGTCGGCGTGTTGTCGAGGTAGCCGTTGTTACGGCCGTCGATGGTGAACTGCGCAAACTCCTGCGCGTTCATCATCTCAATCTTTTTGGCGATTTCCTGATAGCCCGCGTAGGCGTCGAGCTGAATATGAGACTGGTTGGCCTTGCCGTGCTTGGTGGTCACGATGATGACGCCATTGGAGCCGCGCGAGCCGTAGATGGCCGTCGCCGAGGCATCCTTTAGCACGTCAATGCTTTCGATGTCGTTGGGGTTGATGGTATTGAGCGGGTTGCCCACGCCAGCGCCCGACACCGGGAAGCCGTCGATAACAAACAGCGGCTCGTTGCCGCCCGAGATGGAGCCCACGCCCCGAATCAGAATGTTGGTGTTGCCGCCCGGCGCCCCCGAGGAACTGGAAATCTGCAGGCCGGCCACCTGCCCCTGCAACGCCTGGTCGAGGCCCGAAACCGGCACCTTGGCCACGTCCTGGCCCGATACGGTGGCGATGGCACCCGTGAGGTCTTTTTTCTGCTGGGTGCCGTAGCCTACCACGACCACCTCCTTCAGCGCCTGCTCGTCGCCTTCCATGCTCACGTTGATTTGCGAGCGGCCACTCACGGGCACTTCCTGGCTCTTATAGCCGATGTAGGACAGCACCAGGGTGGGGTTGTCGGTGGTCACCGTCAGGGTGAAGGTACCATCAGCTCCGGTGGAGGTGCCGTTGGTGGTGTTTTTTACCAGCACCGTTACCCCAGGCAAGGGCTGGTTTTTGGCATCTGCCACGGTGCCCGACACCGTCTGCTTGGTTTGGGCCCAGGCGGGCGCAAAGGGGAAAAGTAAACTTAGGACAAGTAAGCCAACTTTCCAGATTCTGGTAAAGGAGCTGTTCATTGGGCGGGATTTTAGTTTGACATTATGGAATTGTCATTCGACATTACAATAGTAATGAATATTTTTTATCTGGCAATCATTTTTCAGCCAGTAGAAATTACCCGGTTTTATTATTCAACAATGTGCCGGTTTTTGGCTGCCGGAGAGTCTGCGGTCCGAGGCATTTCAGTGTAGTGTAGCCTGCCCGAAAATAGCTTTTCCAGTAAACAGAAGCCGTTTCTTAGCAAATTAACACCTATCGTAGCGAGCTATAGGTTAGCACTCACTCACTACCTAAAAAAAATCAGGTCTTTTCCACTTCAAAATCAATTTCCGCGTGCCTTGATAAATTTTTGTTTTCAACCATATTGTTCTAATATTGTCTAAAATTCAACATTGATACAGTATTATGAGTAACTCCCCTTTCGACCTGACCGGTAAAACCGCCCTGGTTACCGGCTGCAAGCGCGGCATTGGCCGGGCCATGGCCGTGGCGCTGGCCGAAGCCGGTGCCGACATCATTGGCGTATCGGCCTCGCTGGAGCTTTCGGGCAGCGACGTGGAACGCGATGTGCAAGCCACCGGCCGCGCCTTCCGGGCCTATCAGTGCGACCTGAGCAAGCGAACAGCGATATATGATTTCCTGGCCCAACTCAAGCAGGACGCGCCCGTCATCGACATTCTGGTGAACAACGCCGGCACCATTCTGCGCAAGCCCGCCGCCGAACACCCCGACGAATACTGGGACGAAGTGCTCGACACCAACCTCACGGCGCCCTTCATTCTGGCGCGGGAGCTGGGCAAAGGCATGATTGAGCGCGGCCACGGCAAGGTCATTTTCACGGCCTCGCTGCTCACGTTTCAGGGCGGCATCACGGTGCCGGGCTACGCGGCCAGCAAAGGGGCCATCGGCAGCCTGGTGAAGGCCCTGGCCAATGAATGGGCCGGCAAAGGCGTGAATGTGAACGCCATTGCGCCGGGCTACATCGCCACCGACAACACCGCCGCCCTGCGCCAGGACGCCGACCGCAGCAGCAGCATTCTGGCGCGCATTCCGGCCGGCCGCTGGGGCGAGCCCGACGATTTTAAAGGGATTACCGTTTTCTTAGCGTCGGAAGCGTCCAGCTATGTGCACGGCACCATCATCACCGTCGACGGCGGCTGGATGGGACGGTAATTTAATGAGGAATGAGGAATGAAGAATTGCTCCGGCGGTTTCCTCAGCATCAATTCCTCACTCTTCATTCTTCATTCCTCATTAAAACACGATGGTTTTAGTCGTTATCAAAGCGCTGGATATCCTGGAGTTCGTGGCCCGCGACACCAATCGCACGTACTCGCTCACGGAAATCGCGGCCGGCCTGAACATGAACCAGGCCACCTGCGTGAACATCCTCCAAACCCTGGTGGAGAAAAGCTACCTGGAGCACATGGGCCGCAAAAAAGGCTACCGCCTCGGTCCCAAGGCCTACGACCTCACCAACAACCAGGCCTACAGCCTCAACCTGATAACGGCGGCCCGCGACGTGATGGAAAACCTCACCCGCAGCCTCAACGAAACCTGCCTGCTGGGTGTAATACGCAACCAGAAGCGCTTCACCGTGCACATCGTGCACGGTGACCAGGACCTCCAGGTGCGCAGCCCTACCGAGCGCAGCGTGTATGAAACGGCCTCGGGCCGGGTGATGCTGGCCTATATGACCGAAAAGGAGCTGGCCGCCTTCGTGGCCTCCGTGGGCCTGCCGGCCGCCGAAACCTGGCCGGGCACCGAAACGCCTGAAGGCCTGGCCGCCACCCTGGCCCAGATTCGGGCCGATGAGCTGCTGGTGACGCTCTCGCCCAGCCATATTGTGGGCCTGGCCGTGCCCATCTGGCAGCAAACTACCGTAGTGGCCAGCCTGAGTGTGTTTTTGCCCCAAAGCCGCTGCACGGCCCCCCGCAAGAAGGAAATCATTCAGGCCCTGCGCCAGGCCTCCCGGCAGATAAACCAGCAGCTGGGGTGAGAAGCCTGTGAGGCGGCGCGAAGTCGAGGCTGATGTAATTGGCCGTTCAACGAGGCGCCTCACCCCCCGGCCCCTCTCCGAAAAGGAGAGGGGGAGACGGACGACTTCAGTACCCAAATCCGTCAGCAGCAAAACCGGTGTTCCCTCTCCTTTTCGGAGGGGGGCAGGGGGGGAGGCGACCGTTAGAACGGCCGTGCACAGCAACTTGCATACCCAATTTAACCCTTCCCCGCCGCCCCTATTTCTCCCGCAGCTTGAAGTAGCAGAACAGCGGCCAGGTGTGCGGGTGTGAGCAGTAGCCCTGGAACGCCCGGCGCAAATCGGGTTCCCAGAAGGCGTACAGGCCCTCGCGGGTGGAGAGGGTGGAGTTGAGGTCGTCCGGGGCCGTCCATTGGCCCACCCAGTAGTTGGGGTAATTCCGGGCGTGGGTATCGAAGGAAAATTGCTTGAGCAGCGCCCAGGCTTCCGGCTTGTCGAAGGTGGCTACGCCCAGGAGCACGGGGTATTCCAGCGAAAACCAGATGCCGCCATCCTCGCCTTCGGGCTTGCCTTTCCAAAGGGGGGTTTCGCGGGTGCGCATGCCGGTTTTTTCGGGTGCCAGGAGCTTGCTTTTGATGTAGGCGTACATCTCCTTTTTACGCGCATTCGACAGGTTTGGCATTTGCAGCACGTAGCCCTGGGGCTCGATACATACCTTGTCGAGGCCAAACCGGACATCGTAGTTGAGGTAGGCCCGGGCCGCAAATTTGCGGTCGCCCAAGTCCTTCATAAACACCTGCTCGATGGTGCTGCGGTAGCTTTCCAGGGCGGTGATGAGCCCGGCGGCCTGGGGGGTGCCGGACTTCTGCAGCGCGTCCATCAGCTTCGGGAAAATGGCCAGCACCATGGCCGAATTCAGCTGCGACTCGGCCGACCAGGAGTAGCGGTTGGGCGAATATTCGTGGAAGAAACTGTCGCTCCAGTCGGAATTCAGCATTTTGACCAGGCCAATCTGGCCCGTGCCGATTTCATCGCGCAGGTAGATAAAATACTTCTTCACGACGTTCAACAGGGTGTCGCGCTTGCCGTCTTCGGCCGGATAATACACAACTTTTTCGGTCAGGAATTTATAGTCTTTGGTGATGAGCAGGTACTCGGCCAGGGTGTTGAAAAAGTAGAGCTGCTCGTCGCTTTCCTTGTACAGCGACGGCGGCGAGTAGCCAAAGCCCGCGTCGCCGCGCTTGATTTCGCCATCCACTTCGGAGTGCATGATGACGTAGCGAATCGTCGATTTGGCCAGCTCGGGGTTGGTGTAGCAGGCGGGGAGGGCAGCCTGCAAATGGTCGCGGTTCGAAATATTATCCCCGAAATGGTAGCAGTACACCGTGCCCTGCGGGATGAAGGTTTCCTTGTAGTAGTCGCTGTAGGTGGCCGAGGCTTCCACCATGTGGGCATTCCAAAGCATTTCGCGGCGCAGCACTTCGTCTTTTTCGGCCGCGAGGTCGGGCAGCCGGGCTTTCCATTGCCGGGCAAAGAGGCCCTCGGTCGGGTTATTCAGCTCCGCGCCTGCGAATAAGGCGTCGACCTGCTGTTGCACGTCGGCAAAATTCCGGTGGTCGGCCAGCCCGGTGACGAGGTGAAAGGTCCTGGTTTCGCCGCGTTTCAGGGTGGTGCTGATTGAGGTGGCCAGGGTGTCGTGGTTGGCGCTCACGACGGATTCAATCTGCTTGCCGGCAATAGGTTGGGCGTGCATGAACACGGCCGGCGGGCTCACGTCGTAGCTGTACCGGGCCTCCTTGCCGGGAATGGCCAGCAACGTGTTGGGGGCGTAGCTCACCTCGGCCAGCGCCAGTTGCCGGCGGGCATCAACGGCGACGGTGGAGCGGTAAAGCAGCGGGCGCTTTTGCTGGTCGGTAAACTGGGTGCTGTTCAACACGTAGTTCACCAGCATGCGCTCGGAATACCCGATTTTCCGGGTTTTTGAACCGGTATTTTTCAGGATGACGGTCACGACAAACGCCGGATTGCCGGTATTGATTTTCGGCGAAGGCTTGACCGAAATAATTCGCGTGCAGCTGATTGCGCCGTTCAGCTGGTAATGGTAGCGGGCGAAGCCGACGCCGAAATGCTTCCGGGTAATGCCGGGGTCGGCGGCAATGGAGTGCACGCCGGTCAGGGTCGTGGTCTGGCCATCGACGCGCAGGCGGGCATCGTTCCAGCCGTAGTTGGGCTGCGCCCCGCCGTTGATGCGGGCCCAGGCCCGTTCGCCGGTCAGGAACTGGTAAATGCCGCTGGCGTGCGTGAACAGGGTCATCCGGTAGTTGCCGAGCAGGAAATACGGGTCGTCGGGCAGCATGGCATCTTTGCCTTCCTTATCAACGGCCCGGGCTGGCAGCTGCCCGGTGTATTGGTAAACGGGTAGTCCGGCGGCCGACCACGACCAACGGCCAGCGCCTTGCGCCGTTGCGAGCTGCCAGTGCCCAAGCAGGGCAATAAGGAGAATAAACCGGGCCATTATGCAGGCTTTCTTGTGTGGCATTATTGATAAAAATATAATAATTAGGTAGTTAGTACATTTTCTTAGCCGCAAAGCGGCGACACTCCGCGCACATGTCAAGTACCGCCGCTTTGCGGCTCAAAACCAGACGGCAAAAAACAGACTACCAACGTGTCGCCGCTTTTCGGCTAAAAAACGGCGTAAGTCCTGAAAGACAGCCTTGTCCGCTTGCGGGCGCGCCGAAAGAGACGGTGGGGGCAGGCTATTGCCCCAGCCGGAAGGCTGCGGGCTCATGCCCAGCGTCAGGGTTGCGCCGTTGGCGATGTCCCGGTGCCGAAACCAGGCCTGGTTCCAGGTCCAGCCGTCGAGGGTGGCGCTGCCAACGTACTGGGCCGTGGCCGAGCTGGCGGGCGCCTTGATGACCACCAGTTTGCCGTTGCCCAGCCGGATGGTGGCCTTGGTGAACGTGGGGCTGCCGAGGTAGTAAAAATCCTGGCCGGCGTTGGGGTAGAGGCCCAGCATGGCCCACACCAGCCAGGCCGAGGTGGTGCCACTGTCGTCGTTGCCGGGCAGGCCGTCGGCCCGGGCCGAGAAGTTAGCCAGCGCCTTGCGGGCGTAGAACTGGGTTTTGTCGGGGCGGCCGGCGTGGGTGAAGAGGTAGGTTTCCAGCATGCACGGCTCGTTAAACGCTTGGTAGTAGTGCTCAACCGCGACGCTTAGCTTGTCGACGAAGGCGGGGGGGCCGCCCACCAGGTTTATCAGCCCCTGGGCGTCGTGGGGCACGTACCAGCTCCAGGTCCAGGCGTGGCCTTCGTAGTACCGGCGGCCGCCGGGGTGCTCTTCGTGGGCGGCGGGGTCGAAGGGCGTCACCCAGCTGCCGTCGCGGTTGCGGCCGCGCATGAAGCCCGTTTGCGCATCCCAGGCGTTGCGGTACCAGAGCTGCCGCGCCTCCAGGTCGGCCACCTCGGCCGCCGTGCCATAGGTGCGGGCCAGGGCCAGCACCAGCACGCAGGCATCGTCGTACACGTATTCGAGGGTGCGTGACACGCTCTGGGGCTTGTAGGCGGCGATGTCGGTGGGCAGGTAGTGGTAGCGGCGGTAGGCCGCGAGGCGGTACCGGCCCATGTGCGGGCGGGCCTGCTCGGCGGTGTCCTGGTCCACGAAGGCGTTTTTGCGAATGGCCGCGTAGGCCCGCTTCCAGTCGATGCCGGGCAGCTTTTTTGCGTAGGCGTCGGCAATCACCACGTCGGCATTCGAGCCGTTCTGCACGTGCTCGTAGGTCCAGGCGCTGTGGGCGTCGCCGGTCCAGCCGTCGTGCTGGTAGTAGGCCAGCAGCGTGTTCACGACGTTGGCCTGCACCTGGGGCTGGATGAGCGTGAGCAGCGGGTTCACGGTGCGGAAGGTGTCCCAGAGGCAGAGGATGTTTTCGAAATACGGGCCGTCGCCGTAGCGTTCGGGGGCTTCGCCGGTCCAGTCGTTGGGCGTGAGGTGCACCCGGTACAGGGCCGTGTAGAATTGCCGGCGCTGGTCGGCGCTCCCGCCCTCCACCTGAATGTTGTCGAGCACCGTGCGCCACGCGGCCCGCGCCCCCTGGTGGGCGGGCTCAAAATCGAACGCCAACACTTCGGCAAAGTAGCCCCGTGCCTGCGCGACGCTGCGAAACGACACCGCCACCTGGGCGTTGATGACCTGCCCGGCGCGGGTCCGGAAGTTGAGGCAGGCCCCGATTTCGCGGCCCGTCCCGGCGGCCACGTCCTCGGCGAGGGTGCCCTGGTCGTTCCAGGTGCCAAACGAGGCCGGCGGGGTGTCGAAGCGGGCGGCAAAATACACTTTCCAGGTCCGCATGAGGCGCAGCGGACGCTCGTCGCGGGCCCCCTGAAACAGCATGTAGCCCGATACCTCGCGGGCCGCCGCGTCCACGTGCACCTCGCCGCCAATCGGTTGGGCCGAATTCCAGTCGGCCCCCGTGCCGTAGAGGCAGGCCCCCACGTCCACCACGATGTGGGCCTGCTCGTGGGCCGGAAACGTGTAGCGGTGCAGGGCCACGTGGCGCGTAGCCGTCAGCTCGGCCCGGGTGTTCCAGGGGGCCAGCGTGACGCCGTAGTAGCCGGGCGAAGCCGTTTCGGCCGACTTGCCCGCCGCTGCCAAATGGGCGGGGGCGGCGAGCGGCCCCGTCAGCGGCAGCAGCGACACCTCGCCGTAGAGCGGCCCGCCCATGCCCGAAAGATGCTGCTGCGAAAACCCCGTGATGGCGCGGTTCAGCTTGTAGCCGGCCGCGCCGCTGCCGGGGCCGGTATCGGGGCTGGCCTGGATAAACCCAAACGGGACCGTCGCCCCCGGATAGACGTTGCCCTCCCCCAGCGTCCCGATGAACGGGTCCACGCAGTCAATTGGGGCAAGCGAAGCCGGGCCCGAAGCCACTTGGCCGCGGGCGGGACCAACCGCGCCGAGCAACAGGAGCAAGCCTAGGAATAAGGAATGATGCATAGCAGGCAGGCGGAAGAAAAAAATGATTTGCGCAAGCGGTTTGGGTGAGATACACGGCTACAGTGCGGCAGGGGACAGAAACAGGGGGGTGAAACCCGGCTCGTCATGGCCGGGCAGCCGGCGCTTTGTGGCCGGTGCCGACGTAGCCTTAACTGACCTGAGCCAAAAGTATGAGTTAAATATTCATTATCAATAGCGAATAACAATTCACCATAAATACAGTATGTTTGCCATGTGATTAATCGACCGCGGCCCCTTATCCGGTGCGGCCGTTGGCCGAACACTACCTGTCCTCCTCTCCCTTGTGCTTTATGTTCAAGCAATTCCCACCCATTGCCGCCCTGCTGGGCACCGCTTTGTGCTGCGCCGTGGCCGGCTGTAGCTCGCCCCAAACCCACGAGGCTCCGGAGGCCGCCGTGGCCCCGCCAGCGGCCCAACCGGCGCCCCTGCTGGCCCACGAGGCCGAAGTCGGCAAGTTGCTCAAGCAGCTCACGCTGGAGGAAAAAATCCACATGATTCACGCCAACTCGGCTTTCGCGGCCGGCGGCGTGCCGCGCCTGGGCATCCCCGAGCTGCTGATGTCGGACGGCCCGCACGGCGTGCGCCCCGAGCAGGGGCGCGACTGGAAGCCCGTCGACCTGCCGGCCAACGCCGGCACCTACCTGCCTACTAACAACACCCTGGCCTCGACCTGGAACCGCAAGCTGGGCTACGCCTACGGCACCGTGCTGGGCCAGGAAGCCAACTTCCGGGGCAAAGACGTGATTCTTGGGCCCGGCATCAACATCGTGCGCGCCCCGCTGAACGGGCGCAACTTCGAGTACCTGAGCGAAGACCCGTACCTCGTGTCGCAGCTGGTAGTGGGCTATATCCGGGGCGTGCAGGACCAGGGCGTGTCGGCCTGCGTGAAGCATTTTGCGGTGAACAACCAGGAAACGCAGCGCAGCAAAATCGACGTGAACGTGAGCGAGCGGGCTCTGCGCGAAATCTATCTGCCCGGTTTTAAGGCGGCGGTACAGCAGGGCGGCGTGTATTCGCTGATGGGCGCTTATAACAAGTTTAGGGGCCAGTACGCCACCGAAAACGCCTATCTGATGAACACCATTCTGAAAGAGGAATGGGGATTCAAAGGCTTGGTGATGAGCGACTGGGGCTCCAGCCACAACACGATGGATGCCCTGCGCAACGGCACCGACCTGGAAATGGGCACCGACCTGGTTTTGAAAAACAACAGCCTCGACCAGAGCGCCACCGCCAGTACGGCCCCGGCCGCGCCGGCTCCGACCAAAAACATCTACGACCGGTTCTACCTGGCCGATGCCGCGCTAGAGGCCGTGCAAAAGGACCCCAAGCTGGTGCCCCTGCTCGACGACAAGGTGCGTCGCATTCTGCGGCTGATGTACGCTACGCACATGCTGGGCGATGCCAAGCGGCAGCCGGGCAGCCACAACACCAAAGCGCATCAGGCCACGGCGTTGAAGGTGGCCGAGGAGGGCATCGTGCTCCTGAAAAACGACGGGATTCTGCCCCTGAAAAAATCAGTGAAACGCATTGCCGTGATTGGGGCCAACGCGACTCGTGAGAATGCCGGCGGCGGCGGCAGCGCCCAGCTGAAAGCGAAATACGAAATCACGCCCCTGCAAGGGCTGAAAAACGAGCTGGGCGGCGCGGCAACCATCACCTACGCTCCCGGCTACAAAATTGCCCGCGGCCAAAAGGCCGACCCGGCGCTGATTGCCGAAGCCGTGGCCGCCGCCAAAGCGGCTGACGTCGTGATTTACGTGGGCGGCTCCTTCCACGGCTACGACTACACCAAGTGGACCGACAACGCCTACGACGCCGAGGACACCGATAAGCCCGACCTGAACCTGCCGTTCGGGCAGGATGAGCTGGTGCGGGCCGTGCAGGCCGCCAACCCCAATACCGTGGTGGTGCTGCTCGGCGGCGGGCCGATGGACGTTTCGGCCTGGGTGGGCCAGACCCGCGCCCTTGTGGAAGCCTGGTACCCCGGCATGGAAGGCGGCAACGCGCTGGCTCACATTCTATTCGGCGACGTGAACCCCTCCGGCAAGCTGCCCTTCACGTTCCCGGTGAAGCTCCAGGACTCGCCGGCCATGAAGCTGGGCGAATACCCGAGCACCCCCGGCAACCCGCTCAAACAGACTTATAAGGATGATATCTGGGTGGGCTACCGCTACTTCGACACCTACAACGTGGCCCCGCAATTCGCCTTCGGCCACGGCCTGAGCTACACCACTTTCAAGTATGATAAGCTGACCGTGACGCCCGGCCCGCAGCGCGCCACCGTGCTGCTCACCGTGACCAACGGCGGCAAAATGGCTGGTGCCGAAGTGGTGCAACTGTATGTCCACGACGAGCAGGCCGCCGTGAAGCGCCCCGAAAAGGAGCTCAAAGGCTTCGAAAAGGTCTTTTTGCGGCCCGGCGAAACCAAGACCCTGACCCTGACGCTGGACCGCGAGGCTTTTCAATACTACGACGAGGTGAAGAAGGGCTGGGTGCTGGAGCCCGGCAAGTTTGACGTGCTGCTGGGCAGCTCCTCGCGCGACATTCGCCTGAAAGGCAGCGTGACGCTGTAGGGCCGCGAAACCGTCATGCCGAGCGTAGCCGAGGCATATCGTGTGCGGTAGTGACTCAATCGTTACAACGATGCGAGCAAGATGCCACGGCTGCGCTCGGCATGACGGCCTGCTTAGGCAAACTGTAAAATCTTTCCCAACCCTGTTTTCCCCAGCTTATGAACCGCAACATTTTAGTTATCGGCAGCGCCAATACCGACATGGTCATCACCACCAGGTACTTCCCGCGGCCGGGGGAAACGGTGCTGGGGGAGCAGTTTCTGATAAACCCCGGCGGCAAAGGGGCTAACCAGGCGGTGGCTGCGGCCCGGCTGGGCGGGCAGGTCACGTTCATCACCAAGTTCGGCACCGACCTCTTTGGCGACCAGGGCCGGGCGCAGCTGCTGCACGAAGGCATTGCCACCGACTACATCCTGTCTGACCCCGACCACCCCTCCGGCGTGGCGCTGATAACGGTGGATGAGCACGGCGAAAACAGCATTGTGGTGGCTCCCGGGGCCAACGGCACCCTCTCGGCCGCCGACCTGGCCGGCGCCAGCCAGCCGTTTGCCGAATGTGAGCTGGTGCTGATGCAGCTGGAAATTCCGCTGCCCACCGTGCTGGCGGCGGCCCGCACCGCGGCTGGCTTAGGCAAGCGCATTATTCTGAATCCGGCTCCGGCCCAGGCTCTGCCCGATGAGCTGCTCCGGCAGCTCTACCTTATCACGCCCAATGAATCGGAGGCCGAAATCCTGACCAGCATTGCCATTACCGATGCCGACTCGCTGGAAGCGGCGGCCCAGGCCCTGCTGGCCAAGGGCGTTCAAAACGTGGTCATCACGCTGGGCGGGGAGGGTGCTTTTCTGCGCACGCCCGCCGAGGCGCAGCAGCTCCCCACTGCGCGCACGCAGCCGGTGGACACCACGGCCGCCGGCGACGTCTTCAACGGGGCGCTGGCCGTGGCCCTGGCGGAAGGAGAGGCCCTGCCCGCCGCCGTGGCCTTCGCCAATCAGGCGGCCGCCATTTCGGTCACCCGCCTCGGGGCGCAGGCCTCGGCGCCGTACCGGCACGAGCTGCCGCAGAGCGTGCCCGGCTGAAAAGGCCGTCATGCTGAGCTTGTCGAGGCATCTCTACCGCTTCGTTGAGTCAATTGAATTACTGCTGCGGTAGAGATGCTTCGACAAGCTCAGCATGACCGTGCTCTTTCCTTTTTCTTATCCATCCGCCACTACAATCCTGCCCTATGTTTGTCATCCATTCCTATGCTACGGCCGTGCTGTTCTGCCTGGTCACGATGCTGTGCTGGGGCTCCTGGGCCAACACCCAGAAGCTGGCCACGCAGCAGTGGCGCTTCGAGCTGTTTTACTGGGACTACGTGCTGGGCATCGTGCTCACGGCGCTGCTTTTCGGCCTGACGCTGGGCAGCACCGGCGAGGCCGGCCGGGGCTTTCTGGCCGACCTGCGGCAGGCGGACATGGCGGCCGTGGGCTCGGCCGTGCTGGGCGGCATCATTTTTAACGCGGCCAACATCCTGCTGGTGGCTGCCATTGCCATTGCGGGCATGTCGGTGGCGTTTCCGGTGGGCATCGGTATTGCGCTGGTGTGGGGCGTGCTGGTCAATTACTGGGGCAACCCCTTGGGCAATTCCGGGCGGCTGTTTCTGGGCGTGGGGCTGGTGGTGGTGGCCATTTTGCTGAATGCCTTTGCGTACCGGCGGGCAGCTGCGAAGGCGCAAAAAGTATCGAGCCGGGGGCTGGTGCTGGCCGTGGTGGCGGGCCTGCTGATGGGCTTCTTCTACAAGTACGTGGCGGCGTCCATGTTTCCGGATTTCAACGTGCCGCTGGCCGGCAAGCTCAGCCCGTACTCGGCCGTGTTCTGCTTCGCCGGGGGCGTGCTGCTCAGCAACTTCCTGTTCAACACCCTACTCATGCGGCGGCCGTTCAGCGGCGAGGCCGTCAGCTACGCCGACTACTTCCGGGGCAGTGCCCGCAGCCACCTGATGGGCGTGCTGGGCGGGGCCATCTGGTGCGTGGGCATGGCCTTCAGCATCATCGCGTCGGGCAAGGCCGGGCCGGCCATTTCCTACGGGCTGGGCCAGGGCGCTACCGTGGTGGCGGCCATCTGGGGCATCGTTATCTGGAAGGAATTCCGGAACGCGCCCAAGGGCACGCCCCTGATTCTGAACGGGATGCTGGCCTGCTATCTCGCGGGGCTGGTGCTCATCATCGCGGCCCGCTAGGTGCCGGCCCGCTTAACCTCACCCCCGGCCCCTCTCCCGCGGAGAGGGGAGCCAGACGACTTCAAAGTAGCAGCATAACCGGTGCCCCCTCTCTGCGGGAGAGGGGGTTAGGGGGTGAGGTCCCCCGCGTGCGCCATCCTCTCATTAACCCTGCTCTCATGAAAAAACACCTGATTCAAGCCGCCAGCCTGCTCTGTGTACTCGCCTGTGCGGCCCCGGCTTCCTACGCCCAAGCCCCGCCCAAAAAATCCGCGCCGACCACCAGCCCGGCCAAAACCCTGACCCTAACCAAGACGGCGCTCCAGAACAAAATCAAGGGCGGCTGGGCCGGCCAGACCATCGGCGTGACCTACGGCGGGCCGATGGAGTTCAAGTACAACGGCACCATCATTCAGGACTACCAGCCCATTCCGTGGTACGACGGGTACCTGAAGAAGACGATGACAAAGGACGCGGGCCTCTACGACGACATTTACATGGACCTCACGTTCGTGGAAGTGTTTGAGAAGGAGGGCCTCGACGCGCCCGTCGGCTCCTTCGCCAAGGCGTATGCCAACGCCGGCTACTCGCTCTGGCACGCCAACCAGGCCGGGCGCTACAACATCCTGCACGGCATCCAGCCGCCACAGTCGGGGCAGTGGCTCAACAACCCGCACGCCGACTGCATCGACTACCAGATTGAGGCCGACTTCGCGGGCCTGATGTCGCCCGGAATGCCCAACGCGGCCTCGGCCATCAGCGACAAAATCGGGCACATCATGAACTCCGGCGACGGCTACTACGGCGGCGTGTACCTGGGCGCCCTCTACACGCTGGCCTTCACTTCCGACGACATTCCCTACATCGTGCGGGAGGGCCTGAAAACCATCCCCGCCCAAAGCAACTACCACCAGTGCATCAGCGACGTGATTCGCTGGCACCAGCAGTACCCCACCGACTGGCAGCAGACCTGGTTTGAGGTGCAGAAAAAGTGGACCCAGGACGTGGGCTGCCCCGATGGCGTGTTCCGGCCCTACGACATCGACGCCACCGTGAACTCGGCCTACGTGGTGATTGGCCTGCTCTACGGCGGCGGCGACTTCGGCAAAACGCTCAACATTGCCACCCGCTGCGGGCAGGACGCCGACTGCAACCCGTCGTCGGCCGGCGGCATCCTGGGCACCATTCTGGGCTACGACAAGCTGCCGGCCTACTGGAAGCAGGGCCTGGCTGAAGCCGAGGGCATCGACTTCAAATACACCACCACCTCGCTCAGCAAAGTGTACGCCGTGGGCCTGAAGCACGCCCTGGAAATGGTGCGCCGCAACGGCGGCAAGGTGGAGGGCGAGCAGGTGACCATCCGGCTGCAAGAGCCCACGCCGGTGAAGTTCGAGGAGAATTTCGCGGGCCACTACCCGGTCGCCAGGCTGGCCATCAACAAGCCGCTAACCGACGAGTATACCTTTGATTTTGATGGCATTGGCTACGTGCTGCGGGGTGAAACGGCCAAGTACGAGGCGCAGTCCGACTACGTGCTGCAACTGCAGGTGACCCTCGACAACCAGGCCCCCGAAACCGTGGCCCTGCCCTGCGCCTTCACCACCCGCCGCTACGATTTGGCCTGGAAATACCAGCTGCCCAAAGGCCACCACACCGTACGCCTCAAGCTGCTCAACCCCAGCCCCGACCACCCCTGCAAGCTGGAGGAAGCCTACTTCTACGCCGACAAGCCGGTGGCCCAGGTGGCGGTAAAGTAGCTTCTGCTTCATTGCGCCCGGCATGACGTGCTGTTAGCTTGCTGACTTAGCCCAAAACTGATTTTTTTCACTCCATGAACAGGTTTTACCGCGTCGTTTTCTTGTTGGCCGGAGCGCTGCAGCTGGCCGCGCCACTGTGCGCCCAGCCCAGCGACCCACGCGCACTTACCCACCGCGAGGACCCCAAAATGCAGGCCTTCGTCGATGAACTGATGGGCCGGATGACGCTGGAAGAGAAAATCGGCCAGCTGAACCTCTTGGCCGTGGGCTTTGACGTAACGGGGCCGGTGGTGAGCAAAGATGTGGATGCCAACATCCGCCGGGGCAACGTGGGCGGTGTGTTCAATACCTACACGCCCGCCGCGGCCCGCCAGCTACAGGAGCAGGCCCTGAAAGCCACCCGCCTGAAAATCCCCCTGCTGCTGGGTTTCGACGTGGTGCACGGGCACCGCACCATGTTTCCCATGCCGCTGGGCCTGGCCGCCACCTGGGATATGCAGGCCGTGGAGCAAAGCGCCCGCATCGCCGCCGAGGAAGCCTCGGCCGACGGCCTGCACTGGGTGTTCTCGCCCATGGTCGACATTGCCCGTGACCCGCGCTGGGGCCGCGTGGTGGAAGGCGCCGGCGAAGACCCCTACCTTGGCTCGTGCGTGGCCGCAGCCATGGTGCGCGGCTACCAGGGCCCGGATAACGATTTGGCCCAACCGAACACCGTGATGGCCTGCGTCAAGCACTTCGCCCTCTACGGCGCTGCCGAGGCTGGCCGCGATTACAACACCGTGGACATGAGCCGCCAGCGCATGTACAACGAGTACCTGCCGCCCTACAAAGCCGCCATCGAGGCGGGCGCGGGCTCGGTCATGTCCTCCTTCAACGATATCAACGGCATTCCCGCCACCGCCAACCGCTGGCTGCTGACCGACTTGCTGCGCCGGCAATGGAGCTTCCGGGGCTTCGTGGCCACCGATTACAACGCGGTGAACGAGCTGACTGCGCACGGGCTGGGCGACGAGCAACGCGCGGCCACGCTCGCCCTCCGGGCCGGCGTCGACATGGACATGGTGGGCGAGGCCTTTCTAAAATACCTGGCCGATAACCTGAAAAAAGGACTGGTTTCGCCAGCCGAAATCGACCAGGCCTGCCGGCGCATGCTGGAAGCCAAGTACCGGCTGGGCTTATTCCGGGACCCGTACCGGGGCATTTCAGACAAGCGCGCCCACCAAACCATGGGCCGGCCGGAGTTCGTAGCCGCCAGCCGCGATATTGCCCGCCGCAGTCTGGTGCTGCTCAAAAACGAGCGTCAAACCCTGCCCCTGAGAAAAGCCGGCACCATTGCCCTGATTGGCCCCCTGGCCCGCAGCCAGCGCGATATGCTGGGCAGCTGGAAAGCCGCCGGCGACTGGCAGCAGGCCGTTTCGCTGGAACAGGGCCTGCGCAACGTGGCCGGCAGCGCCGTGAAGCTCATGTACGCCCAGGGGGCCAACCTGACCGCCGACCGCCGCCTGTTCGACCAGCTCAACGCCGGCGGCGAGCTCACCTTTGATGTCCGCCCCGCCGAGGAATTAATCCGCGAAGCCGTGCAGGTGGCCAGCCAGGCCGATGTCATCGTGGCCGCTGTGGGCGAGTCGGCGGGCATGACCGGCGAGGCCACCAGCCGGGCCGATATCGGCCTGCCCGGCCGGCAATTGGCGCTGCTCAAGGCCCTGAAAGCGACCGGTAAGCCCCTTGTGCTCGTGCTGATGAACGGCCGCCCGCTGACCCTGACCTGGGAGGACGAAAACGCCGACGCCATCCTGGAAACATGGTTTGCTGGCAGCCAGGGCGGTAATGCCATTGCCGACGTGCTGTTCGGGGCCTACAACCCGGCCGGCAAAATCACGATGACTTTCCCCCGCGTGCTGGGCCAGGTGCCGATTTACTACAGCCACAAAAACACCGGCCGCCCCGCCCTCGGCGACCAGAACGACAAGTATAAGTCCAGCTACCTCGACGTGCCCAACGCGCCGCTCTATCCCTTTGGGTTCGGCCTGAGCTACACCACCTTCACTTACGGCAAGCCCACGCTCAGCAAAGCCACCATCGGCCCCGCCGAAACCCTGACGGTAACCGTAACCGTGCAAAACACCGGCAATGCCGACGGCGAAGAAGTGGCCCAGCTCTACCTCCGCGACCTGGTGGGCTCGATTTCGCGCCCTGTGAAGGAGCTGAAGGGCTTCCAGAAAGTGCTGCTGAAGCGCGGCGAGCGCAAGACGCTCACGTTCCGGCTGTCGGTGGATGACCTAAAATTCTACAACGACGACCTGCAGTTCGTGGCCGAGCCGGGGGCTTTTCAGGTCTTCGTGGGCGGCAACTCGCGCGATGTGCAGGCCGCCGATTTTACGCTGGAATAATGCTGGCCAGTGCCAGCAGCGCCAGCAGCTATTGAATCAATTGTTAAATCAGTAGGCCATGAACCCTAAACTCAACGCCGCTCACCCTGCGCCAGCAGGCAGCCCAGCCAGGCAGGTGCCGCATGACCAGCGGCCGGTTTCCGTCGGGTTTAACGAGGAGCCTCGGCCGGTTTTTCAGCGAAGCGAAAAGCCGGCTTTAGCCTCCTCGGAAACTGCGGAAACGCTTCATGAAATTCAGCAGCACGGCCTGCTGCGCCTCGTGCTTATGCATCGTCACATTCTGGGCAGCCTGGTGGGGCTGCTATTCGGGCTGGCGCTGACTCCAGCCGCCCAGGCCACCGTGCGCCTGCCCGCTCTGGTGGGCAGCCACATGGTGTTGCAGCGCGACAAGCCCCTGCCCATCTGGGGCTGGGCCGCGCCGGGCGAAAAAGTCAGCATCACGTTCCGGAACAAAACCTACGCCGCCACGCCCCCCGATGCAGCCGGGTGCTGGCAGGCCACGCTGCCGGCCACCCCGGCCGGCGGGCCTTACGTGCTGACTGTCAAAGGTCAGAATACGCTGGTGCTGGACGACGTGCTGGTGGGCGACGTGTGGCTGGCCGCCGGGCAATCCAACATGGAGATGCAGGTGAAAGCCGGCCCCACCGGCTACTTCCAGCCTGTCGCCAATGCCGACCAGGAAATTGCCGCCGCCAACTTCCCTCAGCTGCGCTGCCTCACCGTGGCCCAGGTGATGGCCTACCACCCCGAGCCCGACGTCACCACCAAGGGCTGGCTGGTGTGCAGCCCGGCCACGGTGGCGGGCTTTTCGGCGGTGGCGTACTTTTTTGGGCGCGATTTAGTGCAGCGCTACCAGGTGCCCATCGGCCTGATTTGCAGCAGCTGGGGCGGCACCTCGGCCGAGGCCTGGACCAGCGCCGAGGGCCTGCGCTCCTTACCCGATTTCCAGGCCCGCGCGGCCGACATCGCCCAGCGTACCACCCGCCTCACCGATGACGACCAGGCCTTTCGCCAGCGCCAGCGGGCCGCGCTCAACTCCCAGCAATTCGACAAAGGCTACCCGCCCGGCGGCAAGCCCTGGTCGGCGGCCGACTTCGATGCCCGCGCCTGGCCCGAGATGACCCTGCCCGGCTTCTGGGAAACCATTCCCGCCCTGAAGACCTACGACGGCGTGGTGTGGTTTCGCAAAGAAATCGACCTGCCGGCGACGGCCGCCGGTCAGCCGCTTACCTTGGCGCTGGGCACGGTAAACGACACCGACAGCACCTGGTTCAATGGCGTGAACGTGGGCAGCACCGAGGGCTACAACAAGGAGCGCCGCTACGCCGTGCCGGCCGCGCTGGTGCGGGCCGGCCGCAACGTGGTCATCGTGCGCGCCGTGGACCTGGGCAGCAACGGCGGCATCTCGGGCGAGCCCGCCAAGCTGAGCCTGACGGGGGCCAGCCTCACCGTGCCGCTGGCGGGCGCGTGGCACTACCAGGTCGGCCTCGACCCCAAAGACTGGCCGGTTTCCCCTTTCCCCGGCGGGCCGCAGAACACGCCCACGGTGCTGTTCAACGGCATGGTGGCCCCGGTCATTCCCTTCGCGCTCAAAGGCATCATCTGGTACCAGGGCGAAAACAACACGGGCCGCGCCGAGCAGTACCGCACCCTGTTTCCGGCCCTGATTACTGACTGGCGCAAGCACTGGGGCACGCCCGAACTGCCCTTCCTGTTCGTGCAGCTGGCCAACTTCCAGGCGGCCGCGCCGCAGCCGGGGCCTTCCACCTGGGCCGAGCTGCGCGAAGCCCAGGCCCAGGCGCTGGCCCTGTCCCGCACCGGCATGGCCACAACCATCGACATCGGCGAGGCCGACGACATTCATCCCCACAACAAGCAGGAAGTGGGCCGCCGCCTGGCCCTGGCCGCCCGCCACGAGGTGTACGGCGAGAAGTCGCTGGTCTACAGCGGCCCCACCTACCAGCGCATGGCCGCGCAGGGCAGCACTATCCGGCTGAAGTTCGACCACGTTGGCGGGGGATTGATTGTGAAAAACGGCACTCCGCTGCAAGGATTCGCCGTGGCGGGGGCCGACCAGAAATTTCACTGGGCCACGGCGCAACTGTTCGGCAATGAGGTGGTGGTGCAGAGCGACGAGGTGAAATCCCCGGTGGCCGTGCGCTACGACTGGGCCAACAACCCCACTGGCAACCTCTCTAATAAGGACGGCTTGCCCGCCGCGCCCTTCCGCACCGATACCTGGCCGGGCATCACGGTGGGGGTGAAGTAAATAGTCGCGCCTGAGAAATCGCACTAAAAAAGCACGTCGTGTTGACTTTCTGAACAGCTTCCTCACCACCGACCCCGCCCAGCAGGGGCCTTGTGAGGTCCCACCGGCCGCGCCGAATACCACTGCCTGAAACGCAAATCACCCCATAACCTCCCAATATGTTTCACCGCCGCACTTTTCTCAAAAGCGCCGGGGCCGCCGGCCTCGCCGCCCTCATTGCTCCGCTCGATGTCGCTTCGGCGACGCCTGCCGCCACCGAAGCTGCCGCCGCCGAAGCCGCCGCTGGCCCCAAGCCCTTCGTCGTATCGCCCGAGCTGTCCAAGCGGATGTATGAGAAGGCCCTGACCATCGCCAAAACCAAGATTCGGGGCGGCGAGAAGGAGCCCTTTTTTAAAAAGCCCTACCTGGACGAAGCTTTTTCGCCCGATATCTTTTACTGGGATACCTGCTTCATGACGTGCTACGCCAAGTACCACCAGCAGGAGTTACCCATCGCCCAGGCCCTCGACAACTTCTACCGCGTGGAGGATGCCGACGGCTACATCGGCCGCCAATACACGGAAAACGGCATCCCCTTCTGGGAAAAGAACCAACCGGTGAGCATCAACCCGCCCCTGCTGGCCTTTGCTGAGCTGGAGCTGCACAGCCAACAGCCCAACGTGGAGCGCCTGCGCCGGGTGTACGAGCCCCTGAAGCGCCACTTCGAGTATTTGCAGAAGACCTACCGGGGCGAGGATGGCCTGTACTTCGGCGACACGCTGGGCATGGGCATGGACAACGTGCCGCGCTACCCGCCGGGCTGGAAGGACGACGGCAAGGGACTGCCCGCCAAGCACCTGTATCCGGAGCTGTTTCAATATAACGGCCTCGACGCCAAGTGGAACATCCAGGGCCGGCTGGTCGACCTTTCGGCCCAGATGGCGTTTTTCGCCCTGAACCTGAAGCGCATTGCCCAACTCACCGACCACGCCGCCGACGTGCCCGCCCACGAGCAGGCCCACGCCGCCCTCAAAGCGGCTATCAATAAGCACTGCTGGAGCGAGGCCGACGGCTTCTACTTCGACCTGGGCTACGGCAAGCCCATCCGGCGCTTCCACGTGGGCATGTACTGGGCCTTGCTAGCTGAGTGCGTGCCCGCCGACCGCCTCGACCGCTTCATCGCCCCCCTCACCGACCCCAAGAAGTTTGGCCGGCCCGTGCCCGTGCCCTCGATGGCCGCCGACGAGCCCGAATACCGGGGCTACGGCGCGTACTGGCAGGGCGGGGTGTGGGCCCCGACCACCTACATGGTGCTGCGCGGGCTCAAGCTCGTGGGCAAAGCCGAGCTGGCCCGCATCCTGGCCCAGCGTTTCTACGGCGCGGTGGCCGAGGTCTTCGAGCACACGGGCACGCTCTGGGAAAACTACGCGCCGGAGTTTGCCAGCTACGGCCACCCCGCCAAGCCCGATTTCTGCGGCTGGACGGCCATCGTGCCCATTTCCATCTGGCGGGAATTCATCAAAACCAAGGCCTAGCGCGGCCGAGGGTGAAAATCAACCATTTTCAAGGCATACCGTGCCGCCTGACTTCTTATGATGCTCCGTTTTCTCTGCTGCCTGCTGCTGCTCAGTCGTTTCGTGCCGGCCGGGGCGCAGGCCATCCCGCCCCCCATTGCCATCGAAACCGAGCACGTGAGCCTGGTGCTGACCGTGGGTACCAACCAGAAGCTCTACCAAACCTACCTCGGCCCGAAGCTGACGGCGGCCGACCGGCAATCATTGCCCCAACCCGGCCCGTTCGATGCCTACATGCCCGCACCCGGTGAAGCCTACGTGCCGGCCGGCACCGATAACCTGTTCGAGCCCGCTATTGGGATGGTCCACGCTGATGGAAACCCCTCGCTGGCGCTGGTATTTGCCGAGGTGCAGACCAGCCAAACCGGCGACGACCTCATCACGACCACCGTGCACCTGCGCGACCCGGCCTACCCCGTGGACGTGCGGCTGCACTTCGCGGCCTACCAAAAAGAGGACGTCATCAAAACGTGGATGGAAATCACGCACCGCGAGAAGAAGCCGGTGGTGCTCACCAATTACGCCTCGGCCATGCTGCGCCTGCACGCCCCGCACTACTGGCTGACGCAGCTGCACGGCGACTGGGCCTCGGAGGCCAAAGAAGTGGAAGGGGAGCTCACCAGCGGCCTCAAAGTCATCGACTCCAAGCTGGGGGGCACCCGTGCCGGCTGGTACCAGACGCCCTCGTTCTTCCTGGCCCTCGACAAGCCCGCTACCGAAACCAGCGGCGAAGTCCTGGCCGGCACCCTGGCCTGGACGGGCAGCTTCCGGCTGGCCTTCGAGGTAGATAACCTGAACACGCTCCGGGTATTACCGGGCCTCAATCCCTTTGCTTCGGCCTACACGCTGCCGGCCAATCAGCCTTTCGTCACGCCGGAGTTCATCTTCACGTACAGCCCCGCCGGCAAGGGCCCGGCCTCGCGCAACCTGCACCGCTGGGCCCGCCGCTACGGCGTGCTCGACGGGACCGCGCCCCGTCCCACGCTCCTCAACAACTGGGAAACCACGCTCACCGCCTTCACCGAAAGCCGGCTCGATTCGCTGATGGGCGACGCGGCCCGGCTGGGCGCGCAAATCTTCCTGCTCGACGACGGCTGGTTTGGCAACAAGTACCCGCGCAACAATGACAAAGTGGGCCTGGGCGACTGGCAGCCTGACCGCGCCAAGCTGCCCCACGGCCTCGGCCACCTCGTGCAAACGGCCACGAAAGCCGGCATCAAATTCGGCATCTGGGTGGAGCCGGAAATGGTGAATCCAAAGAGTGAGCTTTATGAAAAACACCCTGATTGGGTTCTGCGCCTGCCCAACCGGCCCGAGGACTACTCCCGTAATCAGCTGGTGCTCGACCTGACCAATCCCAAGGTCCAGGATTTCGTGTTCCAGGTGGTCGATGAGCAGCTGAGCCAGGGCGTAGCGTACGTGAAGTGGGACTGCAACCGCATGATGACCAGTGCCTACTCGCCCTACCTGGGCCGCGACCAGTCGCACCTGTACATCGACTACGTGCGGGGCCTGTACAAGGTATTCGACCGGATGCGGTCCAAATATCCGCACGTACCCATGATGCTCTGCTCCGGCGGCGGGGCCCGGGCCGACTACGGCGGGCTGAAGTACTTCACCGATTTTTGGGCTTCGGATAATACCGATGCGTTCGAGCGGGTCTTCATTCAGTGGGGCTTCCTCAACTTCTTTCCTTCCAACACCCTGGCCAGCCACGTCACCAACTGGAACCGCCAGCACACCCTGAAATTCCGCACCGACGTGGCCCTGATGGGCAAGCTCGGCTACGACCTGGACGTGAGTAAACTCAGTGTCGACGAGCTGACCTTCAGCCGGCAGGCGGTACAGAACTACAAGCGCCTGACGCCCGTCCTGGCGCAGGGCGACGTATTCCGCCTCCGCTCGCCCTACGAGGGCAACCAGGTGGCGCTGCTGTACGTGGACGAAGCCCAGCGCCACGCCGTGGCCTTGAGCTACAACCTGCACACCCGCTTCCACGAGCCGGTGCTGCCCGTCAGGTTCCAGGGCCTGAATCCTGCCCAACGCTATCTGGTGCGGGAAATCAACCTCATGCCCGGCCAGAAAGACACACTGCCTGCGCACGACCACACCTACTCCGGCGATTACCTGATGAAAGTGGGGGTGCTGCTGAGCGACCCCGATGCCACCCAACTCACCAGTCACGTACTGGAGGTGCTAGCCGAATAAAAGGCCAGGCGGGGGTGTTGGTAAACAAAACGGAGAAAACCTTCGGCTCGGCCGTTTTATACCAGGCCGCAGCGAATTAATGCTGAGCGAACGGTGGGTGAGTGCGGGAAAACGACCGGCTGATGCCCACCCGTAAAAACGTGCGGTGGCCGCCGTCGCCGTGCGCCAGTCCACCCACGGCCACCAGGCCCAGGCGCGTTTTTCGGGTCAGCACACGGCTGGCTTGCAGCGAGTAAAGGGCAAAGTCATAGGTATCGGGCCGGCGGCGTTGCAGCCCCCCATAGTAGCTGCCGTAGCCCTGCGCAAAGCTCTTTTCCCGCTCATACTGGAAGGCCAGCGAGCCGAAGTAGCCTTCTCCGACAAGAAACGGCCGCCCCTCCACAAAGACGCTGCCGCTGACCACGCCCAGCCCCGGCACCAGCGTCCACGCCTTGCCGGGCGAAGTATAGCCAAACGTAACCCCGTTTCCACGCCGAAAAACGCCGGATTGGGGTAGAACACGCCATAAAGGGACACCTCGCGCAGCGAATCCAGCGTCTTGCTGAGGGAAACGGACGGCGCGAACCCAAAAAAAATATCCTGCTCGACCCGGGCGGCCACCCGCACCGGGTTCGGCCAGCGGGTTGCTGGCCGTGTGCGCTCACGCAGGCGCCGCTCAGCCAACCTGCCAGCCCGAGGCGTAAAGAAAAAGGCATGGGACAGTGGAAATGAAAGCGGGGTGCGGCGGGCGCTACGGGCCTACCTCAATGCGGCGGTTTCCGCTGGTTTTGCTTGATTAGTCAGCGCTTTGCGAAACACCAGCTTGTCGGTGCCGGCCGCGTAGAATTCGCGGATGCGGGCTTCCTCGTCGTACCCGGCGCGGCGGTAGAGGGCCCGGGCGGGCTCCTGGGCGGCATCGCCCGACGTTTCGATGAGCAGTAGCCGCTCGCCACGGGCCGCCAGGGTGGCCTCCACGTAGCGCAAAAGGGCCGCCGCCCGGCCTTCGCGGCGGCGGTGGGGGTGCACGCCGATGAAGTACAGGTTCCAGGTGCCCTCCGTCATGCGTTCCAGCGCGTAGTAAGCCACACCGGCCAGGCCGTGGTCGTCGTCGGCAATCCAATACTCGTCGGGGTCGGCCGTGCCCGCGAAATACCTGGTGAGTTGCGCGTGCATGCCGGCCAACTCTTCGGGCGTAAACAACCCCACCGCTTCAGTGAGGGTCAGCAGGGCGGGCAGGTCGGCGGGCACGACCGGGCGAATGGTTTCGGATGGCGGCGTCGGGGTGAGGTCAGTAGTGGCTAGGGGCCTTTGGCCCGCGGAAGGGGGGTGGTCTTGCATCAGGTGGTGGCTAAAAAAAGCAACTGGTTGGAACGGCGGTGGCTCCGGCGGAGGCACGCCGGCGATAGAGGTAGTAGGAGCCCAGCGTGAGCACCAGGCCCAGGAAGGCTGGCCCCCAATTGGCCGGGCCGTCGCCAGAAGCCAGGTGGGAATACACGGCCCCGGTCGTGTCGAAAAACAACCCCGCGTAGGCCCACTCTTTCAGGTGGGGCCGGCGGGGCAGCAGCAGGGCCGCCACCGCCAGCAACTTCCACCCGCCGATGAGGCGCAGGAAATACACCGGGTAGCCCAGGTGCCGGATGAAGGCCACGGCATCCGGGGTTTGGGCTACATCGAGCACGGCCCCGAGGCCGATAAAGACGACCAGCAGGCCCGTGACCAGCCAGTAGGGCCAACGGGCGGGGGGCGAAACAGCGATTGGGGCAACCGCGAAAGGGGGAGTAGTGGGGTTCATGAGAAAGAGAAGAAAAGAGTGTAGGGCACAGTGTTGGCCGGACAGACGAGAAAGCTGCTCAAACTATACAGGTCAGTCAAGAATAAGTCAAAAAAATCACGTCAGCACGCTTAGCCCCAGCTCAATTGCGGGCGCCAGCGCCTGTCCGGGGTATAAGCGGCGGGTCAGGTACAACCCGTTCCAGAGGGTGAGTAGGTGGCGGGCCAGGTGCGGGGCGGGCACCGTGGTGGTAAGGGTGCCGGCCCCCTGCGCCAGCGCCACCGCGTCGGCAAATACCTCCTCGATGCCCCGCAGCATCCGCGCCGATACCGCTTGCAACTCCGGCTCGGCCACGCTCAACTCGGCCAGGGCGTTGCCGAAGAAGCACCCGCGCCCCACGTCGGCCGGGTCGGTGCGACGAGCCAGGTCGCGGAACAGCCCCCGGATGGCGGCGGCCGGGTCGGGACCATCGCATAAATAGGCGCGCAGCTCGGCCAGGCTGCGGCGGGCGTAGGCACTCACGGCCCGCTCGTACACGCCCCGCTTGCTGCCGAAGGCGTGGTAAAGGCTACCCCGGTTGAGGTGCATGGCCGCCAGCAGCTCATCGGTGGACGTGGCGCCGTAGCCCTTCTGCCAGAACAGGTCCAGGGCCTGGCCGAGCACGGCGTCTTCGTCAAATTCTTTGTATCGGCCAGCCATCAGGAAAAGCAGTGAACGGGGCAAAGGTAATAAACTTGATTGACTAGTCAAGAATTGCTACTTTTGCCGTAATGAATCGCCGGGGGCGCGGTCTAGCCGGGTAGTCACCGAAGTAGCCCCGCGGGCTGTCCCGGCCTGTTCACCTTCTTTACGCAACCCCGATGGTTCGATTTTTACAAGATTGCCATACGGCTACGCTTCACCTCGAACAAGCCCGGGATAACGCGCTGCCCTGGCCGCACCGGCTACGTTTGTGGACGCACTTGGTGCGCTGCGCATACTGTCGGCGCTACGCCCGGCAAAGCCGCTACCTGGAAGACCTGGCCCGGCCGCCGGCCGCCGGTGCAGGAGTCGGGCTGACCCGTGAGGCCCGCGCCCGGCTGCAACGGCGGTTGCAGGAGGCCATCGATGCGGGCTGATTATAATCATAAGTATCGGTTTATCAGCCATTGCCGAGCCAGTTGTTTACTTCTTTTAACTTTCCCCATGAACCACTCCAACCCCATCCCCGCCCCAAACCTTGCAGAAGCACCCGTCGTCCTGGGCTTGCGCACCGTCATTTACGCCGCCCCCGACCTGGCAGCGGCCACCGCCTGGTACCGCGAGTGGTTAGGGTTTGGGCCCTATTTCGAGCAGCCGTTTTACGTGGGCTTTAACGTGGCCGGCTACGAGCTGGGCCTCGACCCCCACGCCCCGCTGGCGGCGGGCAGCACCGTTACCTATTGGGGAGTAGCCGACATTGCAGCCGCCCACACCCGCGCGCTGGCGCTGGGGGCAAGTGCCGACACGCCCATTACCGAGGTGGGCGACGGCATCAAAACGGCCACGGTACAGGACCCGCTGGGCAACGTGCTGGGCTTGATTGAAAACCCCCATTTCCGATTGTAACCGCCTCGCATTTCCTGCCTGGCGCCCCCTTCTGCAAAGCCCTGATTTTGCAGAAGGGTATTTTAATGAGCTAATTCCCCCCATGCCCGACCTGTTCCCCACGTACCGCATCGGCCACTTTCTCAACGAGCCGGATAACCCCACGGCGTTCGAGGTGACGCGTTTTGAGCAGATGGTGGAGCCCGACGTGGAGGACCCGCACCGCCACACCTTCTACGAAGTGCTGTGGACCGATGCCGGCCTGAGCCGCCAGGCCATTGACGGGGTGGCGTACGAGGTCCGGTGCGGCACCTTGTTCTTCATTTCGCCGGGCCAGCTGCATTTGTTCGAGGAATACGAGCACCTGGGCGGCGGCAGCGTGATGTTCACGGAAGACTTTTTTCTGCTGGGCGGCACCGACCGCGACCGGCTGTTTGAGTTAAGTTTTCTCGATAATATTTACGCCAACCCGCTGCTGCCGCTGGACAAGGAAGCCTTTGGGGAGGTGCGCCAGACGATAGCCGCCCTGGAAGCCGAGGCCCGCCGCCCGGACCGTTCGGCCGTCATCTGCCAAAGCTTGCTGCAGGTACTGCTGGCCCAGATTCAGCGGTGCGTGGACCACCGGGCCGGGGCCGCCGCGCCCGCCCGGCGCTACGTGGTGCTCTACAAGCAGTTCAAGGCCCTGCTCGACGCGCACTACCTGGACCACCTGACGGCGGCCGACTACGCCGCCCGCCTGGCGGTGACGCCGCATCACCTCAACGTGGTCAGCAAACAGGTCAGCGGCGGCCGCACGACTGGCGAGGTCATCCGGGCCCGCCCCTTGCTGGAGGCCAAGCGGCTGCTGGCCTTTACGGAGCTGCCCGTGGCCGAAGTGGCCGCGCAGCTGCGCTTTGGGGACCCGTCGTATTTCGCCCGCGTCTTCCGGGCCGAAACCGGCCTCAGCCCGGCGGCTTACCAGCGGGCGATGGCGGCCCGCTACCGGCCGGGGTAGGCGCGGGCTTATGCCTGAATCTTGCAGCCGTGCCCGGCCTCCCGCAGTTGATTTTCGATGGCGTTGCCGGCGAGCAGGGGCCAATGCTCCCGAATCTGGCCGTTTTCCAAACGGAAATAGCGGTAGCCCACCGCCTCGACCGTGCGGCCCGTGGCCGGGATGCCGCGCCAGTCGCCAGTGTGGGTCAGGGGCATTCGGATTTTGAGCATCGACTGCTCCCCCTCGGTCACCTGCGCCTCGATGACGGTGCGGTGGGTGAAAGCGGCGCTCGTGCCTTGCACCCAGGCCTGCACCCCGGCCGCGGTAGGGGGCAAGGCGGCCGGCAGCGAATGGTCCTGAAAAGCGGGGTGCAACAGGCGCGGCAGCTGGTCGAACTGCTGCTGGTTCCAAAATAAGCTCGATGTATTCCTGGACGAGGTGGGCGGGCGAAAGCATGGGGTGCCGGAATTGGTGAGCTGCAAAGTTGCGGGGGCGGCCCGCCCCAAAACGGTGACAGTTCGCACATAATGGCGGGCGCTCATCGGGCTCCGCGCACCCGGCTGAGCGTTTCCCGGCTCAGGCCCAGGTAGGAAGCCAGCTGGCGCAACGGGACGGCCTGCCGCCGCTCGGGCTGGTGCTGCTGCACGTAGCGGCAGCGCGCGGCGGCCGAATCGCGCAGCAGGATTTCCAGGCGCTGCTGCTGCTGGGCCAGCAGCAGCAGCAGCAGGCGGCGGCCCACGGCTTCCAGCTCCGGCACCTGGGCGTAGAGGGCCAGCATGTCGGCCCGGCGCACCGTCCACAGGGTTGTGGGCACCAGGGCTTCGAGCGTGAGCGGCGCGGGCAGGGCGCTGGTCAGGCTGGCGTAGTCGGTAGCGAAGGTGCCGGGCAGGGCAAAGTGCGTGTTGATTTCCTTGCCTTCGTGCAACAAATAGTGCCGCAACAGCCCGCGCTCCACGAAATACAGGCGGTCGCAGACCTGGCCGGCCCGCAGCACGGGCTCGCCTTTGGCCAGGGTTTCGGTGGTGAATACCTGCCGCAGCAAGCGGGTGTGCGCCGGGGTGGGCACCAAGGGCAGGGCCGTAAAAAAGAATTCATCAGACATAACACGGCGGGAAAAGGAGCACGGCCGAAGCGTGACGCATCGGCCCTGGCAAAGAACGCGGGCAGTAAGCCGGGCGCATCGGCCAGGGTCATGTCCGAAACGTACCGGAGAAGGTCGGACGCCTCCTAACCGGGGGGCCAGGGGCCGGGGGACCTTTGTGGCGTACCACCTAACGCAACAAATCATGTCCCAAACCCTGCTTCGCATCGATGCCAGCGCCCGGCTGGCCGGCTCCCATTCCCGTGGCCTGGCCGACGATTTTCAAGCCAGTTGGCAGCAAGCTCACCCCGATGGCCGCGTCATGGTCCGCGACCTGGCCCAGACGCCCATCGCCCAAATCGACGCCCTCACTATCGAAGGCTTCTACACGGCCCCCGACCAGCACACGCCGCAGCACACGCAGGCCACGGCCCTGTCGGACGAGCTGATTGCCGAGCTGCTGGCGGCCGATGTGCTGCTCCTCAGCACGCCGGTTTACAACTTTGCCATCCCCGCCGCTTTCAAGGCCTATATCGACCAGGTGGCCCGCATCGGCCGCACGTTCTCGGCCGACGAAACCGGCCTGCACGGGCTCGTGCCCGACCGGCCCACCTACGTGGCCGTGGCCGCCGGCCTGGTCTACCACGATTCGCCGTTTACGGGCTTCAATTTTGTCGCGCCCTACCTCGAAGAGCTGCTCGGCTTTCTGGGCATTACGTCGGTGGAGTTTTTGACGGTGGAAGGCACGAGCGTGGACCCGGCCGCGCTGGAGCGCACGACGGCCGCCGCCCACCAGCGCATTGCCGAAGTGACGGCCGCCTAGTTTTCTCAGAACCAAAACGCTTCCCTTATGCCTTCTTCGCAAAAAACCTGGCTCATCACCGGCGTGTCGTCCGGCCTGGGCCGCGCCCTGGCCGGAGCCGTCATCGCCCACGGCGACTTCGTCATCGGCACCTTCCGCGACGCGGCGCAGGCCGACCGGTTCACCAACCGCCACCAGCCCGACGCGTTGGGCGTAGTGCTCGACGTGACCGACGCGGCCGGGGCCGAGAAAGTCTTCGCCCGCCTCCCCCACGACATCGGCCGGCTCGACGTGCTGGTGAACAACGCCGGCTACGGCCTGGCCGGGGCCGTGGAGGAAACCTCCGAAGCCGAAGCCCGCGCCCTTTTCGAGGCCAACGTGTTCGGCCCGCTGCGGCTCACGCAATTGGCATTGCCGCTCATGCGGGCGCAGGGCCGGGGCCACATCGTGCAGATTTCTTCGCACGGCGGCTTTAAAGCCTTTGCCGGTTTCGGACTGTACAACGCCAGTAAGTTCGCCCTCGAAGGCTTTTCGGAGGCGCTGGCGCAGGAAGTGGGGCCGTTGGGCATCCGGCTCACCGTCGTGCAGCCGGGGCCGTTCCGTACGGGCTTCGCGGGGGGAAGCTTCCGCCTGGCCGCCGCGCAACTGGCCGCCTACGATGGCACGGCCGGCGCCTTCCGCCAGCGCATGGGGACGGTGAACGGCCAGCAGGAAGGCGACCCGGCCAAAGCCGCGCAAGCCATTCTCGATGTAGTGAACAGCGACAATCCGCCGCTGCGCCTGCCGCTGGGTAAGGTAGCCCTGGGCACGATTCAAGCCAAGCTGGACAGCGTGCAAGCGGACCTGAACGCCGGGCGCGAGGTGGCAGCGGGGGCGGTATTTTAAGGGTAAATGGGTTGGTAAGGGCCGGTTCCTGTCGTCGGGAACCGGCCTTTTTACGTCCGACGAGTTGAAGTATGGACTCGGGCCCAATTTTATCTCTGTTTGGCTGCGTAGCTGGGAATTTAGAGCGACTTCATGGGTGCAAAGTAAAACCGTTGGCAGTGGTTCCCGCCAGCAGCCTCTGAAGCATCGGAAGTGACTTTCGGGTCCGCATACGTCTTGCTTTATCAGGACTTACACAAAAGGGTTAACTTGAAAGAAAAAGCCAGAAGAGTGACGGCACAGCTTTACGGGCAGTTTCTGATGAGCAGCCAGGTCATCAGCTACACGGGCACGTATCTGGACCCGGCTGCGGCCCGCCAGCGGCTCGCATGTATACCTGAGCCACGCCCTGGCGGTGGTCCTCACCGTCGTAGCGCGTGCTGCCGTTGGGCCGCCGCAGCGGGGGGCGCCTTTGGCGCAGCAACTGCCTAGGGGACTCGTCCAGACACACGCCCTGGCGGGCCGGGTCATGGGGCTGTTGGTACACGTCCAGCACCTGCTCCGTGGCGCGGACGAAGGCCGCATTCTGCGCCGGAGGAATCACCCACATCTGCCGTTTATAGGGCTGCAATTCATGTTTTTTAGCACCCGTCCCACTATCGCCGCACTGGTCTGGGGCAGCACCTGGAACTCGACCAGGCGCTCGGCCAGCAGGCGCAGCGTCCAGTGGGCGTGGCCAGCGGGCGGGGTGGAGCAAGCGGTAGCCAGGCTAACTTGAAAGGCCAGTGCAGACGCGGCAAAAAACCTAATCCGACATCAGCACCCGAACACGATTGCAAAACACCCCACCGGCTGCCGGATGGAAAGTTTTTGCTCCAGGGGTTGGCAAGGTTGCCGATGGGCGACTACCAGGTGGTAAGCAAGCAGAAGAAACGGGCCGGTTGGTCGAAAATATTCGGGAGTTGCTATAAAAAGGCGCAGCACGGGCAAAACGGGCCGATACCTTCGTCCCGTTCACCGCTGGCCCGTGTTCAGCTCCACGCCCGCCAACCCCATCTCCAACTTCACGGGCGGGGCGCTGGGCTGCTTCAACGCCCACTCGCGCCGGGTGCGCCGGCTGAAAATCCCGTAGCGCCGGGCCGCTTGCCGCCCTAATTTTCCACTCTTTATATTCCAGCGCTCCATGCTCGCGCAGCTTCGCCAGGCCAACAAGATTTATACCACGCCCGCCGGCCTGGTGACGGCGCTCGACCGCACAACCTTGGACGTGAACGAGGCCGAGCTGCTGCTCATCATCGGGCCGTCGGGCTCGGGCAAAACCACGCTGCTCTCGCTCATCGGCTGCCTGATTGAGCCCACGGAAGGCCGCCTCCTGATTGAGGGCGCCGACGTGAGCACGCTGTCGGCCACCCAGATGGCAACGCTGCGGCTGCACACCATCGGCTTCGTGTTCCAGCAGTTCAACCTGCTGGCCCCGCTCAATGCCCAGGAAAACGTGGCCTTCCCGCTGGAAATGCTCGGCCTGCCCCGGCCCGAAGTGAACCGCCGCACCGCCGAGGCCCTGGCCAAGGTGAACATGACCGAGCACCGCCGCAAGTTCCCCAAGCAGCTTTCGGGCGGCCAGCAGCAGCGCATCGCCATTGCCCGCGCGCTGGTCACTAACCCCCGGCTGGTGCTCTGCGACGAGCCCACGGCCTCGCTCGACAAAGACAGCGTGGGCACGGTGATGGAGGAGCTGCGCGGCCTGGCCCGCGGCGGCAAAGCCGTGGCCGTGGTCACGCACGACCCCCGCCTGACCGAGTACGCCGACCGCGCCGTGGAAGTGCGCAACGGCCAGGTAACGCCCATCAACCTCCAACAGCTTACCCACTAGTCATGCCGCGCATCCATTCTCTTTGCTTCGCCGGGCTGCTCGCGGCCTTGTTCAGCGCCTGCCAGGGCCGGCTGGCCGACCAGCCCCAGGCCCCCGCCGCGCCCCAACCCGTGACCCAGGTGCTGGGCGTGGCCCGCATCGAACCCGAAGCCGGCCTGCTCGATATCTTCGCCGGGACCGATGGCCGGGTGCGGGCCAAAAAAGTGGCCGAAAACGCCGTGGTAACCCAGGGCCAGCCGCTGCTGCTGCTCGACAGCCAGGCCGACCAGGCCCAGCTGCGCCTGGCGCAAGCCAAAACCACCACCCAGCAAGCCGCCCTGGCCGCCCAGCAAGCCAACCTGGCCCAGCTTCGCATTGCCGCCGACCAGGCCCAGGCCGACTACGCCCGCAACCAGCAGCTGTTTGCCGTGCAGGGCCTCACCCAACAAGCCCTGCAAACCAGCGGAACCGCCGCCGCCACCGCCCGCCAGAACTACGCCCGCGGCCGGGCCGAAGCCCACGAGGCCGCCGCCCGCGTGGGCGAGACGCGGGCCGATACCCGCTACCGCCAGGTGCAGGTGGGCCAGAAAACCGTGGCCGCGCCCCTGGCCGGCCGGCTGCTCTCGTGGTCCGTGGACGAGGGTGCCTTCGTGACGAGCGGCACCAAAGTGGGCCAGCTGGCCCCCAGCGGCCCGCTCATTGCCCGCACCGAGGTAGACGAGCTGTTTGCCGACCGCATCCACGAGGGCCAGCGGGCCGACATCAAGTCGCAGGCCACGGGCCGGGTGGTGGCCACCGGCCGGGTGGTGTTCGCGGCCGGCTACCTGGAAAAGAAGTCGCTGTTCGAGGACGAGACGGCCCAGGAAGACCGCCGGGTCCGCACCGTCAAGATTCGGCTCGACGACCCCGGCCAGGTGCTCATCAACAGCCGCGTTGATTGCCTTATTCACCTCAATTAAGTTGTTAGTCATTCGTTGGCAGTTGTTAGCAGCTTTATAAGCACTTGAATTACAACTAACAACGAGCAACTAACAACCCGTTTACTTCTAAACAACTACTTACCCTCTGGCCATGTGGCATTCCGCCTTTCGGTTCGTGACCTACGACCGCAGCAACCTGCTCGGCATCCTGGCCGGCATCGTGGTATCGGTGGTGATGATTGGGCTGGAGCTGAGCACATTCAACGGCATGCTGAGCAACGTGCAGGGGCTGGCCAGGCAGTACCCCGACTACGTGTGGGTGGTGAACGCCAAAACCCAGTCGGCCCAGCAGCTCCTGAACGTGGACGTGCGCGTGGGCCGCGAGCTGGCCTCCCTGCCGGGGGTGCGGGCGGTGCATCCACTGGTGCTGGTGGCAGGCTCGGGCAAGTCGCCGGCCGGTGCCAAGCTCTCCATGCAGCTTATCGGCATCCAGGCCCCCGACTACCTCGGCGCGGCCCGGCAGTACGCGGCCGGCACCAACCTCAACGACCTGATTAACGAAGGGGCCGTCATCGTCAACCAGACCGACGTGCCCAAGCTCAACGGCATTCGGGTGGGCGACCATTTCACCATCAACGACCAGCGTGTGTACCTCAGCGGGCTGTCGGTGGGCCTCGCCGGGTTTGGCTCCTCCTACGCCATCACCACCCTGGAGCGGGCGCGGCAGCTCAGCGGCCTCAGCCTGCACTTCGTCAGCGCCTACCTCGTCAGCCTGGACACCACCCAAACTCCCAGGGCCGAGGTGCTGCGGCGCATCAACGCCGAAATCGGGCCGGTGCGGGCCCTTACCGGGCGGCAGCTGGGCACCGAAACCGCCCGCTACATGCTCACGACCAGCAACGTGGTGGCCAGCTTCCTGCTGATGGTGGTGTTTTCGGTGGTCGGCGGCTTTGCCATCGTGGCCCTCACCCTATACTCGTCGGTCAACGACCGCATCCGCGACTACGGCACCATCAAGGCCATTGGGGGCGGCAACGGCCTCATCCGCCGCCTCATTCTCCTTCAGGCGCTGTTTTACGCCACCGGGGGCTTCGTGGTGGCCGGCGGCCTGCTGCTGCTTATGAAAGCGGCCACCGCTGGCGGCGAGATGGAAATGACCTTTCCGGCCTGGGTGGTGGGGGCGCTGGTCGGGGTCACGCTCTTCATCAGCCTCGTCAGCAGCCTCATTGCCATGCGCCGGATTACCAAGCTCGAACCCGTCCAGATTTTTCGAATGTAATGAAGCGTCCTCTTATTCTTCATTGGCTGGGCCGATGCGCGGCCCTGGGGCTGCTGCTGGGTCTGGCCCCCGCCGCCGGGGCCCAGACCCGGCTCAGCCTGCCCGAGGCCATCCGCCTGGGCCTGAGCACCCGCTACGACGCCCAGGCCAACGCCCTGAACGTGGCCCTGGCCGAAACCAGCGTCCGCCAAACCCGCGACGCCTGGCGGCCCGAGCTGAGCCTGACCGGCGACGTGCGCTACAACACCCAGCTCCAGCAAACGGTGCTGCCCGCCGGCTTCGGGCCCACTACTGAGCGCCAGCGGGTGGCGCTGGGCGCGAAGAACAACACCATCCTTTCGCTCAGCCTCTCGCAGCCGCTCTACCAGCCCGGCCTGCACACCGACACCCAGGTGGCTGACAACACCCGCCGGCTGGAAATCGAGAAAAACGCCCAGCAGCAAACCGACCGGAAGGTGCAGATAGCCGAAGCCTACCTGAACGTGCTGCTGAAGGAGCTGCAACAGACCACCGCCCAGGCCGAAGAACAGCGCTACCAACGCTACCTGGCCCTGGCCGAGGGGCAGCTCCGCCTCGGTACCCTGCTGCCCAATGACCGCCTGCGGGCGCAGGTGGACTACGACAACGCCCGCCTGGCCACCCAGCAGGCCGCCCAACGCTACCAGCTTAGCCTGACCACCCTGCGCTACCGCCTCAACCTGCCACCCGGCACCGCCCTGGCGCTGACCGACCACCTGGAAGCCGACCAGGTCACGAGCTACGTCTTCGACAGCACCGCCGCCCCGGCCGAGCGCCCCGAAATCCGGCAGGTGCGCCTGCGGCAGGAGGGCTACCGCCTGCAAACCCAGCGGGTGCGCGACGGCCTCAAGCCTACCGTGTCGCTTTACGCCAATTATTCCACGCAGTTCCTGGGGGCCAACTTCAACTACCTGAGCGACAATTGGGGGCCGTACAACTACGTGGGCGTACGTTTTGCGCTGCCGCTCACCGCGCAGTTCCGCAAGCAAGCCGACCTGCAAGCCTACGAGCTGCACGCCCGGCAGGCCGCCCTCGACTTGCAGCAAACCCAGGCCGACGTGGCCTACGAGGCCCAGCAGGCCCAAACCGAGCTGGCCAACGCCGCCCGCAACCTGCAACGCACCGCCGCCACCCTGGCCCTCGTCCGGCAGCTCGCCCAGACCCAGCAGCAAACCTACCGGCTGGGCGCGGTGCTCTACGCCACGGTGCTGGACGCGGAAAAAACCGCGCAGCAGGCCGAGCAAAACCACCTCGAA
This sequence comes from Hymenobacter terricola, assembly GCF_017921975.2. Taxonomy (GTDB): domain Bacteria; phylum Bacteroidota; class Bacteroidia; order Cytophagales; family Hymenobacteraceae; genus Hymenobacter; species Hymenobacter terricola. Next base: position 194,204 of record NZ_JAGEMO020000004.1, on the reverse strand, counting down.
GCCGCCTACTCGTACTTGGTGGCCAAGCTCAGCTACGCGAAGGCCACGGGTAGCTTCTGACGCGCCCGCAACCAGCAATTGCCTAAATTCGGCGGCCAATCGTCGCGGATTTGGGTCACGTTGCCGCTAAGTAAAGTCCGCGCCCGCTCTTCCTGCCTCTATGTTCGACTTCCTCACGTTCAAAGGGCACTTGCCCGACCGGTTCTGGCTGCGGGTGGCCCTGCACGGGCTGGCCTGGAGCGGGGTGGCGGTGCTGCCGCTGGTGGTGGCGGCGCTGCTGGCCCCGGTGCCGCTCACGGGGTTTGCTTATTGGGTTCTGGTGGTGCCCACGGTGCTCATGGCCGGCTTCTACTACCTGAATTCGCTGGTGCTGCTGCCCCGGTTTCTGGCCCGGCGGCAGGCCGGGCGCTACTTTGGCAGCGTAGGCTTGGCCGGGGGGCTGATAAGCGGCATCATCATGCTGCTGCGCAGCCTGTTGGAGCGGCACGCGCTGCTGCCGCCGCCCGATGCGCTGCATCCCCCCGCGGCGGCTTTGCTCGTGAGTTTTGGCGGGGTCTGGGCGCTCAGCAGCTGGCAACGCATCACCGGGGAGTGGTTCGCGGCCGAGCGCCGCCGGCAGGCCCTGGCCACCGACCACCTCGTCGCCGAGCTGGCCCTGCTCAAGTCGCAGGTCAGCCCGCACGTCCTGTTCAATACCCTCAACAACATCTATTCCCTGGCCCACCTCAAGTCCGACGACGTGCCGGCGGCCATCCTCCAGCTCTCGCACCTGCTGCGCTACATGCTCTACGAGGCCGATGCCCCCCGCGTGGCCCTGGCCCGCGAAGTGGAGTATCTCGAAAACTACCTGGATTTGCAGCGCCTGCAAGTGGACGAGCACCTGTTTTTGACGTTCGAGGTGGAGGGCGACTGCGCCGGGCAGCTCATCGAGCCCATGCTGCTCATTCCCTTCGTGGAAAACGCCTTCAAGCACGGCCTGAGCCACGAACAGCCCTCGCCCATCGCCATCCGCCTGCGCGTGACCGACGACGAGCTGCGGCTACAAGTGCGCAACCGCTGGTTTGCCGGGGCCGCGCGGCCGGCCCCCGCGCCCGGCGGCCTGGGCCTGCCCAACATCGAGCGCCGGCTGGCCCTGCTCTACCCCGGCCGCCACCGGCTACAGGCGGGGCAGGAGGGGGACTTCTTCACCGTTGAGCTTCAGCTTCAACTGACAGCGGTTCCGGCCCCCACGGCACCGTCTCCCCGCCCTTTCACCGCCTCCGTCTGATGCTGCGCTGCCTCCTGGTTGATGATGAGCAGCTGGCCCTGCGCCTGCTCACCGAGTTTGTGGGGCGGCTGCCCTTCCTCACGCTGGTGGGCACCGCCCGCACGGCCCTCGATGCCCTGGCCATCCTCCAGGCCGAGCCGGTGGACCTGCTTTTCCTCGACATCCAGATGCCCAAGCTGACCGGGACCGACTTCGTGCGCAGCCTCCGGCCCGAGGCCCTGGTGATTTTCACCACCGCCTACCAGCAGTACGCCGCCGAGAGCTACGACCTGGCCGCCGTCGATTACCTGGTGAAGCCCTTTGCTTTTGAGCGGTTTATGCGGGCCGCGCACCGGGCGCAGGAGCAGCACGCGGCGCGACAAAACCGCGCCGCCCCGGCCGCCCCGGCCGACGAAGACTACCTCTTCGTGAAAGCCGATTACCATACGCTGCGCCTCAACATCCGGGATATTCTGTACCTGGAAGGGTTGAAGGACTACCTCAAAATCCACCTGCGCACCGGCAAGCCGGTCGTCACGCTGGGCTCGCTGCGGGCCTACGAGGAGCGCCTGGCCGCGCGTGGCTTCGTGCGGGTGCACCGCTCGTACCTGGTGGCGCTGCGCCACATCGACTCCATCCGCACCAACCGCATCTACCTGGGCGCAGCCATCATCCCCGTGGGCGACACCTACGCGGCCGCCTTTGCCCAGGCCATCAGCGACCGGCTGGGCTCGTAGTTTGGTATTAGTGCAGTTTTAAAGATAAATATGTGACATGCCGGGGAGGTCGAATGCCATGGTGTCGGTATTCAATGATTAGTTGTCAGTGAGCAGTTAACAAGGGAACTGCCGAAATGTGCGCCAGCGGTTCCGTTTCAAGGATGTGGCAACCGGGCTGGCGGTTGGCTCCGGCCCGCTTTTTATTTCAAAATCGTGACCGCGCCCGTGGCGGTGAAGGTTTTGCCATCTTCGCCGGTTTGCTGAAAACGCCAGACGTAGGCCCCCGGCACCGGCGCGTGGCCCCGGATGGTGCCGTCCCAGGTTTTGCTGCGCTGGGTGCCGCGAAACACTTCCTGCCCGTTGCGGTCGACTACCACGAAGACGTAGTTGTTCAGGTACTTGCCTTTGACCTCCAGCACGTCGTTCAGGCCGTCGCCGTTGGGCGTGAAGGCGGTGGGAATGTTGAGGAAGAGCTGCCGCGTGACGGTGGCGAGGTTGGAGTAGCTGAACGTGCCCGGCGGCAGGCCCGCGCCACTGATTTGGAGGCGGTAGCGCAGCACCTGGCGGTCGGTGGGCGGGGTCAAATCGATGAAAGAGTTGCCACTTACGGGCACGGGGCTCAGCACCGTGCCATCGGCGGCCAGGCGCTGGAGCACGTAGATGGCCGGAATGGCAGGATTGGGGCCGGTGAAAGCCGTCCAGGTGAGGGCGGCGCTGCTGCCGTCGGGGCTGGCGGGGCTGGCCGTGAGCAGGGACGGGCAAGTGCTGGCGCTTTCGGGCGAAACGTTGCCGCACACATCGGTGAGGTCCACCGAGTAGCACGGCGGACTAGCCCGCAGCTCGGCCAAATCGGTCGAATCCCGGATTCCGGCGCCGCTGACATCCACGCGGCCGAAGGTTACCGGTGGCTGGCCGCCGCTGGCCCGGTGGTAGCGCAGGCTGCTGCCGGCGGTGAGCGGCGTGGCCAGCAAGGGCGTCAGCACCACGGCATTATTCAGGTTGAAGCTGGCCAGCAGCTGGGGCTGGGCCGGCGGCAGGGCCGACACCGTGGTGATGGTGAAGGGGTTGGAAACGGCTACCCCGCCCCCCGGCTGCGTGGCCGTTATCTGGTAGGTGTAGGCGGTGCCGCACTGCACGTTGGCATCTTCCAGGCCGCCCGGAACAGGGGTGAGGGTGGTTATTGCCGAGCCATTACGCGTAACCGTGTAGGTGGTGCTGGGGCTGCCGGCATCGCTCAGCAGCAGCTGGTTGCGGTTGCGGGCCGAGGTGGCGGTGAGGCTGAGCGTGCAAATAATGGTGGCGGATGGCGCCGGGCTGGTGCCGCAGAAATCATCGCGAAAAAGCCGGTAGCAACCCGCGGCGGCGCTGGGCAGCGCAAAGGTGGTGCTGCCGGCCGGAATGCTGGTCACGGTCCGAAAGCCGCCGGGGGCGCTGGCATCGGCTAGTTGCAGGGTGTAGCGGTAGCCGGCCGGCAGCTGGCCCACCGTGAGCGTGGCGGTGCTGGGCAACGGGGCGGCCAACTCAAGACGGGTAAAGGTCGGAATCTGGGGCGGCAGCAGCGGCGCGATGGCTTGCGTGCTGGTTCCTTCGCACACGTCGTTGGCCAGGTAATGGCCGGTGACGGTGGCGGAGGTGGCCCCGGCGGGCAAGGGCACTACCGTGGCCAGATTGCGCGTGATGGCCGCTGACGGCCCCGCGCCGATTTGCACCGTGTAGCTGTCGTAGGTCGCATCGGTAACGGTGACCAGCGCGGAGCCGCTGGGGCAGGGCGCGATGGTGAAGGCCGGCGCGGGCGTGTCGTACACCCGAAACGTGCGGATGTAGTACGTCGTGATTCCGCCCACCCGGGTGTCATTGGCCAGCTCCGAGACGGTTACCATGCCCACTTCGGCCCTGGTGGGGGTGTAGGTATAAGGCAGCGGGTTGGGTGGCGAACAGCCGGGAAACACCGTTCCTGCCCCAGGTAATACGCCGTAGTAAAGCAGATTAGCCGGAATACTGCGGTTGGGCCGGGCCTCAAACCGGACCCCCCGGCCCACGCAAAAAGCGGCTACTTCGGTGCCAGTGGCCACATCAATTGCCTTGAAAGCAGTGAGGTCGTTTGGCATGGTGACGCACTGGCCGCGCGCCGCGCTTGCAAGCAGGCAGAGTAGCAAAAGCAAAAAAGAACGGTTCACCAACTTCATAAGCAGACTCGTGACGCAGGCCGTGGCAGCATGCCCCGGGATGCGCAATGTTTTTTCGGCGGCTTGCTCTCCGAAAAAGCCCGGCCTCAGCCAGTGCTCTACGTGAAAATCGCCCCTTTATTGCCAGTCAAACTTACGGACGAAGGCGGCGGCTTTATGCAAATCCGGATAAAGTACCCGGTCGCGCACCACGAATTTCACTTCCTGCCCGAACGCCTCTACCACGCGCTCCAGCACTGGCGAGGTGCGGCCCGGCCGGCGGAAGGCCAGCGCCTGCACGGCCGTGAGCAGCTCGATGCCGAGCACCTGCTCCACGTTTTCGATGACGCGGCGGGCCTTGGTGGCGGCGTTGGCGCCCATGCTCACGTGGTCTTCCTGGCCGTTGCTGCTCACAATGCTATCCACGGAAGCGGGCGTGCAGAGCTGCTTGTTCTGGCTCACGATGCCGGCGGCGGTGTACTGCGGAATCATCAGGCCGGAGTTCAGGCCGGGCTCGGCCACGAGGTAGGTGGGCAGGCCGCGCTGGCCGGAAATGAGCTGGTAGGTACGGCGCTCCGAGATGCTGCCCAGCTCGGCCATGGCCACGGCCAGGTGGTCGAGGGCCAGGGCCAGGGGCTGGCCGTGGAAGTTGCCGCCGCTCAGTATCTGGTCATCGTCGGGGAAGATGTTGGGGTTGTCGGTTACCGAGTTGCACTCGGTTTCGACCACCTGGGCCACGTAGGCCAGGGCGTCGCGGCTGGCGCCGTGCACCTGCGGCTGGCAGCGGAAGGAGTAGGGGTCCTGCACGGCCAGGCGGGGGTGGGTTTGCAGCTCGGAGCCGGCTAGCAGCTCGCGCAGCCGCCGGGCCACCAGCACCTGCCCGGCGTGCGGCCGGATGCGGTGCAGGTTCTCACTGAACGGGTCGGTGCAGCCCCCAAAGGCCTCGGTGGACAGCGCCCCAATCACATCGGCGGCGGCGGCCAGGCGCTGGGCGCGCAATACGCCATCCACGGCGTAGGCCAGCATGAACTGGGTGCCGTTGAGCAGGGCCAGGCCTTCCTTGGCTTGCAGCGCCAGCGGGGCCCAGCTGAACAGGCTCATGGCGTCGGTCGCGCTCAGGCGGTAGCCCTGGTAATTTACTTCGCCGAGGCCCAAAAGCGGCAGGCAGAGGTGGGCCAGCGGAGCCAAATCGCCGCTCGCGCCCAGGGAGCCCTGCTCGTACACCACGGGCAGCATTTCGCGGTTGTACATGGCCAGCAGGCGCTCGGCGGTGGCTACCTGCACGCCGCTGTGGCCGTAGCTCAGGCTTTGGGCTTTGAGCAGCAGCATGAGGCGCACGAGGTTCTGGGGCACTTCGGCGCCGGTGCCGCAGGCGTGCGACATCATCAGGTTGACTTGCAGCTGGGCGCGGGCCTCGGGGGCAATGCTCACATTGTAGAGCGAGCCAAAACCGGTGTTGATGCCGTAAATCGGGGCGTCGTCGTGGGCCAGGCGCTGGTGCAGGTACTCGTGGCAGGCGGTAATGCGGGCTTTGGCATCGTCGCCAAGCTCGACGGTACGGCCGTCGGCCAGCAGGGTGGCCAGCGCGGCCAGGGTGAGGGGCTGTGCGGGCGAAATGGTGTGGGTGGGCATCGGGGGAAAAGGGGTGAGGGGTGGCCGCAAAAATAGCCGCAATTTCCGCCGCCAGCGCGCTGGCCGACTCCCCGCCATGCGCCGGACCTGAAGTCCTTCGCGGAAACAGTGGTTCTGTTTACTCGCTGCTGATGGCTGTTTCCTGGCTGAATGCCAGGCGCAATCAGCCAGGAAACAGCCCCGAATGTCGTTTGACGCCGGTTTGCAGTTGTCTGTCGACGGGGATTTGCTGCCGGACGACAAAGCGAGCGGCGCGCTGGCGGGGCGTGCAATTTTGGGCTGTAACCAACCACAGCCCGTGAGGCACCGGGCCGCGAAAACCCTCCCATCATACCCGTCACTAGCCATGAGAACTATTACTAGTACGTTCCGCTTAGGCGCCATTGGCCGCGTGGGGCAACTCCTGATAATGGGCTGCCTGATGTTCAATACCGCTTGCTCCGACAACGCTGAACCCGCGCCCGACCCGTCGCCCGCCACCGACTCTTACCGGGCCGACGTGGCCGTGACGTGGCTTAATATGCAACTCAAGCTGGCCCGCACCACGCCGGTTACCACCGCGAATGTGTTCGGCCGGCCGTTTGCCTACGCCGGCATTGTGGGCTACGAAGCCGTGGTGCCGGGCATGGCGGGCTACCGCTCGCTGGCCGGCCAGCTGAACGGCCTGGCCGGGATGCCGGCCACCGATAAAAGCCAGGTCTATAACTGGCCGCTGAGCGCCAATGCGGCCCTGGCGGCCATCAGCCGGACCATGTTCGCCAACGCGTCTCCAGCGAATCTGGCCACGATGGATTCGCTGGAGGCGGCCAACAAAACGGCCTACCAGGCCAGCCTCGCCCCGGAAGTTGTCAGTCGTTCCATCGACTTTGGAAAAAAGGTGGCCGGGGCCGTGTTTGAGTGGTCGAAAACCGATGGCTACGACAACCCCGCCGTGTACACGCCGCCCACCGGGCCGGGTATGTGGGTGCCGACGCCCCCGGCTTTCGGGCCGCCCATCTTCCCCTTCTGGGGCAGCAACCGGCCGCTGGTGGCCGGCAGCGGCGACGGGGCCGACCCCGGCCCGCCGCTCGCGTATTCGACCACGCTGGGCTCGCCGTTTCAATTGATGGTGAAGGAGGTACTGGATATTGCGCAGGCCCGCACCGCCGAGCAGACCGCCATTGCCCTGTTCTGGAACGACGTGCCCAATGGCCGCAGCTTCACCCCCCCGGGGCACTGGGTTTCCATTCTGGCGCAGGTGCTGAGCCGGGAAAATGCGCCGCTGGACAAGGCCGTGCTGGCCTACGCGAAGCTGGGTATGTACATGAACGACGCCACCATCAGCTGCCTCAAAGCCAAGTACACCTACAACCTGCTGCGGCCGGTTTCCTACATCCGCAGCGCAATGGGCCAACCCACCTGGAGCCCCTTGATTCCCACGCCCGGCCACCCCGAATACAGCGCCGGCCACGCCACCGTATCCAGCTCGGCCGCCGAAGCCCTGACCGAAGTATTCGGCCCCAGCTATGCCTTCACCGACCAGAATTACGCGCAGTTTGGCCTGGGCAGTCGTTCGTACACCTCGTTTGAGCAGGCGGCTGCGGAGGCCGGAATCTCGCGCCTCTACGGTGGCATTCACTACCGGCCATCCATCGAAAAAGGCCTGGTGCAGGGCAAAAAAGTGGGTCAGACCATCAACGCGAAGCTGGTTTTTAAATAAGCGGCGTTTGAGCCAGCAGGCAAGCGAGCGGGTCGTCGCCCGACAATCGACGCAAATACGACGAAACATTTAAAGCCGATGCCCTTCGATTAGTCGGCGAGGGGGACCCGAAGCGGACAGTAGCCGGGCCGGCTGCCTCGAAACACCGGCTCCTGCTCTGCCTATCGTCTGGATGCCCGCAGTGGGCGGGCGTGGGTTGGCGCGGGTGCGGGCACGCTCTGGGGCTCAACCAGCAGGCGCACGGGCTGGCGGCCACCGGCCCGCAGGCGCAGCCAGTTGGCCAGGCGCTGCTGCTCGTCGGCGGGCAGCGGGCGGCGGGTGCGCACGGCCACCAGCACAGTGGTATCGGCCCGCAGCGAGTCGGTGGCGGGGCGCACCAGGCGGCTCAGGCCGAGCTGGCGCACGGCGGGGTGCTCCACCTGCACTTCGCGCAGCAGCGCGGCCGCGCCGGGCAGGCCGGCGGTGGCGCTGTCGGGGTGGGCCAGCAGCTGCTGGAGCTGGCCCAGGCGGGTTTCGTAGCCCATCAGGGTTTGTTCCTGGCGGCTGCGCACATCCTCGAGCACGCGGCTGCGCAGGGCCTGCGTGTCGGCCGAGTCGAGGCGGGCCAGACCCTGGCGCACGGTGAGCACGGCACCGGCCAGGCGGTAGCGTGGCAGCTGGGTGCGGGCCTTGAGCAGCTGGGCGTCGGTGAGGCGCTGGCCGGCCAGCAGCACGTTGAGGCTGTGCGCCTGGGGCAGAATGCGGCTGGTGACGACGTAGGTGCCCGGCAGGTTCAGCTGCTCTTCCACGAAGCGCTGGGCGTTGTGCGTGAAGGTGCCGTCGCGCACGATGCCGATGGCCAGGTACACGCTGGGCGCGGCCGTGAGCAGCGCCACTGCCCAGATGATGAGCCGTACGCGCCGGGCCCGCCGGTCAGTATCGAAGGTGTGCCTGGTCAGCGGCAGCACCCGACACACCAGAAACGTGGCCAGGGCAATGAAGACGCAGTTAATTGAAAACAAATACAGCGCCCCGAACAAAAACGACCAGTGCGCCGTGGCCAGCCCGTAGCCGGCCGTGCAGAGCGGCGGCATGAGGGCGGTGGCAATGGCCACGCCCGGCACGGCGTTGCTGTGGCCCTTGCGGGTGAGGGCCACGGCCCCGGCCGCCCCGCCAAACAGGGCAATGAGTACGTCCCAGGTGGTGGGCGTGGTGCGGGCCAGCAGCTCGGAGCCGGCATCGGTGAGGGGCGTGAGGCGGAAGTAAAGCGCCGACACCAGCAGGCTGAACACCGAGGCCGTGAGCAGGCTCTTGAGCCCGCGCTCAATCAGGCCCAGCTCCAGCGTGGCCGCCCCGTAGCCGATGCCCACGATGGGCCCCATGAGTGGGGAAATAAGCATGGCCCCGATGATGACGGCCGTGGAATTGACATTCAGCCCCACCGACGCCACCAGGATGGCGAAAATCAACACCCACAGGTTGGTACCCCGGAAGGGAACGCCGGCTTCCACGTCGGCCTGAATCTCGGCCGGGTCGGCCATATCATCGGTGAGCAGGAAGCGGGCGTGCAGAAAGCGGCGCAGAACGTCCAGCATAGGCAGGGAGCGGGGGCGTTATTTTTCGGGGGAGGTGGCAGGGGAAGGGCTGCCCGCCGCGTCTGAGTCTGGCTCGGCTTTTTCCGTGTCCATCAGGCGCACCCGCAGCTCGGGCAGGGTTTTCGGGAACTGCACCTCCACGATGTCGGAGGGCAGCGACACGTTGTCGGCGGCCATGAGCACGGTTTTCACCCGGTTCAGCAGGCGCGAGCGCAGCTGCAGCACGCCGCGCCGGTACTCTTCCGATTTGGCCCAGAAAAACACCTTCAGGTTCACGGTGCTGGTGGCCAGCTCATCCACGATGACGAAGGGCTCGTGCGGGGCCGTTTGCAGCACTTCGGCCTCCTGCCGCAACTGGCCGAGGATGGTTTCCATCACGCCGGGTACGTCGGCGTCGTAGTCGATGCCCACCACGAAATCCTGCCGGATGAAGCCGTCGCGGGTGAAATTCGTGACGGATTCCTTCAGCAGCACCGCGTTGGGCACGTAAATGTCCTTGCCGTCGTAGGTCTTGATGCGGGTCGTGCGCAGGTTCAGCTCCATCACCCGGCCCATGTATTCTTTCACCTGAATGCTGTCGTGCACGTTGAAGGGCCGGTTGAAGGCCAGAATGACGCCGGCCAGGAAGTTCTCGGCAATGTCCTTGAAGGCGAAGCCCACCAGAAACGCCGACAAGCCCAGCCCGCCCAGCAGCCCGCCCACCACGCCCGAGAACCCGATGATTTGCAGGGCCAGCAGCAAGCCGCCCAGCACCAGCAGCCAGCGCCCCACCTGCGTGAGGAAATTGGTGAGCAGCGGGTCGGCCGAATGGGCCGCGAGCTTGTCCGAGAGGAAGCTGCGCAGCCGGCCCGAAGCCAGCCACACCACGGCCAGCAGCACGGCCGCCACCAGCAGGCGCGGCAGCACAAATAGAAACTGTGTCCAGTAGGTATGGGCGACGGCGGTAAAGTCCTCTAGCATAAGTATAACTGGCTGATAAATGGAACGTCATGCTCTGTCTGGCATCTGCTTGTCGAAGCATGACGTTCATCAGATGTCGCTCAATGGGCTACCTAAACAGCCTCATCGGCCCGCAGCCATTCCGAGGCGGGCGGAAGCTCCTCAAAAAAGGCGGTGGACACTGCCCGGCGCAGCTGCGCGGCCACGGCAGGCGTGTGCAGGCGGTGCTCGGGCGCGAGGGTGGGCACCACGGCGTAGCGCGCAAAGGCGGTGTCTTTCAGCACGGCGGGCAGCCAGGTATTCAGCAGCCAGTCGCGGTCAGCAGGGGTGGGGGCGGCGGGCATGGCGCGGTGGTCGGCCAGCAGGCCGCGCAGCGGGTAGCGCCGCAGCAGGTTGTGGGCGTGCGTGTAGAGGGCCCGAAACTCGGGGCTCGTCATGGGCGCGCCCGACCAGTGCAGGTACAGGTAGCCGCCCTCGGGCGAGAAATCGACCGAGCCGACGGCGTTGGAGAAATAGTGTTGGGTGGGGAGCATCAAAAGGGGTACAAGCAACAATGGTGGGGCCAAGGGCCCGGTCAGGCAGCGCGGGGGGTGAGCCAGCCCAGCAGCTTCTTTAACGTAAGCCCCTGCACCACGGCCGAAAACAGCACCACGGCAAACGTCATGGGCACAAATACCTCCGGGTGCAGGCCGTCCGGCAGGCCCAGGGCCAGCGCCAGCGAAATGCCCCCGCGCAGCCCGCCCCAGCTCAGAATAGCCAGCGTGCGCGGCGGCAGTTGCCGCGACAGGCCCAGCAGCCGCGTGGGCAGGGCCAGCGCCACGTAGCGCACCAGCAGGGCCAGCACCGCCGCCGCCACGCCCAGCCCCAGGTAAAACGGGCTGAACCCAATTACCACCAGCTCCAGGCCCATGAGCACGAAGAGCACGGCGTTGAGCACCTCGTCGAGCGCCTCCCAGAACTTCTCCAGGTAGTCGCGGGTGGTATCCGACACGGCGTCGCTGCGGCTTACGTTGCCAATGGCCAGGCCCGCCACCACCATGGCCAGCGGCCCCGACACGCCCAGCGCGTGGCACAGCGCGTAGCCGCCCATCACCAGGGCCAGCGTCAGGATGACTTCGGTCTGAAAGTGGTCCACGGTTTTGATAAGCCGGTAGCCCGCGTAGGCCAGCCCCGCCCCGGCCAGCAGGCCGCCGCCCGCCTCGCGCAACAGCAGCAACGCGGCCGAGCCCGCGCCAGGCGTTTCGCCGGGCGTGGCCAGTTTCAGCAGGGTGGCAAACACCACTACCCCGAAGCCGTCGTTGAAGAGCGACTCGCCGGCCAGGTTGGTTTCGATGTTCTTATCCAGGTCCGTGGTTTTGAGAATGCCCAGCACGGCAATGGGGTCGGTGGGAGCAATGAGCGCCCCGAACAGCAAACAAGGCAGCAGCGGCAGCGCCACCCCGGCCAGGTGCAACAGGCCATAGGTGCCCACGCCCACCAGGGCCGTGGCCAGCAGCACGCCCAGCGTAGAGTAGGCCGCAATGCTCTGCCACACCGCTTTCAGGGCCTCCACCCGCACGTGCAGCGCGCCGGCAAAGAGCAGGAAGCTCAGCACCGAGCCCATCAGGAACTCCGTGAAATCAAATTGCAGCAACGCTGCCCGGACGGTGGCGGTAAAGCCCGGCACGACGCGCCCCCCAGCCAGGACCCCCATGGCCGCGACCACGCCCAGCAGCAAAAACATAATCCCCGCCGGCTGACGCAAAAAACGGGCATTCAGATAGGAGAACAGGGCGGCCAGCGTCAGCAGGGCGGCCGAAAAGGAAAATAGACTCATCCCTGGGATTAACGGCTCGCGGCAGCCGGGGTTCGTGGAACCGCCGGCTACGGCTGCGGGGTGGGGGCCGCAGGAGAGGCGGCAACCTTTGCTACTGGCCCATCTTCCTGGCTCAGCGTTTCGCGGATGAAGCCCTGGCGCAGGTGCTCATACAGCGAGTGCGGGTCCACCAGCGCGGCCACGGCCTGGGCCAGCATGGCCCCAATCAGCAGCTGGAAAATGGCCGAGTGCCGGTCCGTCATTTCCAGCACCAGAATGGCGGCCGTGAACGGCGAGCGCACCACGCCCGTGAGAAACCCCACCATGCTCACCAGAATCAGCAGGTTGCGGTCGGCCACGGCCACGTGGGCCAGCCGCGCGATGCCGTCGCCGAGCAGCGCGCCCGCGCTCAGCGAAGTGGCAAACACGCCGCCCGCCCCGCCACTGCTGTAGCTCAGGGCCATGCCCGCAAAGCGCACCGGAAACAGGTAGCCCGGCGTCACGCCGTCGTTCTGAAACAGCAGCCGGTTGATGATGGGCTTGCCCGTGCCCACGCCGTCGGGCCCCACCACGTAGGCCAGGCCGGCCAGCAGCAGGCCGCAGCCCACCACCCAGCCCGCCTGCGCCTGCAGGGTGACAAAGCGCTTGCGGTAGCCGTTGAGCCAGAGCAGGGTTTTGGCAAAATACGCGCCCGCCAGCCCGCAGGCCACGGCCGCCACCATCACCAGGGCCTGGTACCAGCCGGCCGGCGAGGTCACCTTCGGAAAGCCCAGGTAGAGGTAGGAGCCCAGGAACTGCTGGGCCGTGAGCCCGGCGATAATCACGGCGCTGAACACGGCCATGCGAAAGCGCGAGAGGTGAATCTGGGTCAGCTCCTCCACCACGAACACGATGCCCCCCAGCGGGGTGTTGAAGGCCGCCGCCAGCCCGGCCGCCCCGCCCGTCACCAGCGCAATCTGGCGCGAGAGCTGGGGCCAGCCCGCCGGCTGCAGGCGGTTGATGGCCCGGAAAATGGCCGCCGATACTTGAATGGTGGGCCCCTCGCGGCCAATAACGCCGCCGCCGAGCAGCAGCACCACGCTGCTGAGAACCTTGACTGCGGCCACCCGCAAACTCAGCAGGTAGGCCGTGTGCCGGTGCTGCACGGGGGTCGAAAGCTCGATGCCGGCCATCACCTGCGGAATGCCGCTGCCCCGCGCCGCCGGGGCCAGTCCCTTCACCAGCGCCCAGGAGGCCAGGAAGGCCAGCGGCGTGAGCCCAAAGGCCAGCGCCGGCGCAAGGCGCAGCCAGGTAAAACTCACGTCCTCGGCCCAGGCAAAAACTTTTTCGTAGCCCACGGCCATGAGCCCGGTCAGCAGCGAGGCAATCCAGAAGGGGACGCTTTGCAGGATGAGGCGCCGCACCCGCGCCGTGTACAGCGGTTGGATAAAGACGCGGTCGAACCAGGCCAGCACGCGGGCATAGCGGGAGGGAGAATCAGACATAGAAGACGCAAAGGTGCGGGTAATCCGGGCAGCAACACCACCGCGGCCGCTGGTTATGTAACCGATTTGGCGGCCGGATGGTGACACAACTTACTTCCTTCATCGCCCGTTTGGCTAATCAAGGCCGCCGCTCCAATGGTTGGAAGTAGCGTGCGCCTGCCAGATACCTTCCTTTTTGATGATGCACCTGAGCCCTCCCAACGCCGCTATGCCCCAAGGCCACTACCGCAAGTTTCTGCTGACGCTGGCCATTTCCTTCGTCATCATGTATGTGGTTATGTACCTTAATACCTACGAGCTCGACCACGTCTATTTCAGCCTCACCCGCTTCTACATGACGGTGCTGATGGTGACGGCCATGGCCGTAGTGATGCTGCTGATGATGCCCATGATGTACCCCAACAAAACGACGAACGGCCTTATCATGGGGGCCAGCCTCACGCTGTTCGTGGGGGCGCTGCTCCTGGTGCGCAGCCAGACCTTCGTGAACGACACGCGCTGGATGAAGGCCATGATTCCGCACCATTCCATCGCCATTCTCACCAGCGAGCGGGCTTCCATCAAAGACCCCGAGGTGCGCAAGCTGGCCGATGGCATCGTCGCCACCCAGAAGCGGGAAATCGAAGAGATGAAGGCCATGATTGAGCGCCTGGAGCAGCAATAGGGGCCGGCCACATCTGCCGAAGTGGTTTGAGAATTCAGGAAAATCGTTTCGAAAGAACGTCCTGCTGAGCTTGTCTAAGCAGGACGTTCTGAGTTCCGGCGCTCAGCCCAGTACCTCATCCACGCGCTGGTGAAAGAGACGGCCAATCGGGAGCTCCTGGTCGGCCACTTCGATGTGCCGGGCGCTGTAGGTTCGGATTTTATCGAGCGCCACGATAAACGAGCGATGAATGCGCAGGAAATTGCTTTCCGACAGCTTTTCCTCCATCCCGCTGATGGTTTGCTTCACCACCAGCACCGGGCCCGCCGTCAGGTGAATCTTCACGTAGTCCTTCAGGCCTTCGATGTAGAGAATGTCGCGCAGCACCACTTTCACCATCTTCCGGTCGATGCGGAAATAGAGGAAAGCCTCCGCGTTCGCGGGCGGCGCGGGTTCGGGCGGCGGGGCGGGAGCGGCCTCGGTTTTGTTGGCCTTGGCCACTGCTTTCAGGAACCGCTCCAGCGAAATCGGCTTCAGCAAATAGTCTACCGCATCCAGCTCAAAGCCCTCGTAGGCGTATTCGCGGTAGGCGGTGGTGAAGATGACCTGCGGCGGGTGGCGCAGGCTGCGCAGGAAATCAGTGCCCAGCATTTTGGGCATTTTGATGTCGAGAAACAGCAAATCCACGGGGCGCTGCTGGAGGATGCCGAAGGCCTCCAGGGCATTGCCGCAGGTGCCCACCAGCTCCAGGTGCGCCACCTCCCGCACGTAAGATTCAAGCACTTCCAGCGCCGGGGGCTCGTCGTCGACAAGTAAGCAATGTAGTTTCATGGCCGGCTATGCATTGGGGTGGAATTCCGGGGCCACGGCGGGCCGCGCGGCGGGCAACGAAGCCGCCGTGGCGGCCGTGGGGGCGCGCCGCAGGTGCAGCACCACCAGGAACGTGTCGGGGTCGGCCACCATTTTCAGCTCGTGCTGGTCGGGGTAGAGGCGGGCGAGACGCTCCCGCACGCTGCCCAGCTCGGTTTCCTCGTCCGGGGCAGGGCCGGTTTGCGGCCGGCTATTGATTACTTTGAAGGTAAAGGAGTTTTTCTTCGCCACCAAATCGAGGCTCACCCACGGGTAGTCCTGGCGGGTGTCGGCCCCGTGCCGAAACGCGTTTTCCACGAACGGCAGTAGCAGCAGCGGGGCAATGGTATGCGCTTCCAGGGCCCCGCTGAAGCTGAGCGAGACTTCCACGCGCGAGCCCAGCCGCAGCCGTTCGAGGGCTACGTAGTGCTGCATCAGCGCCACTTCTTCGGCCAGCGGCACCTCGGCCAGCTGGCTTTCGTAGAGCAGGTAGCGCAGCAGGGCCGAAAGGTGCAGCACCGCCGCCGGCGATTCGGGCGATTTTTGCTCCGTGAGGGCCTGGAGCGTGCGCAGCGTATTGAACAGGAACGCGGGCTGGAGCCGGGCCTTGAGCAACTCCAGCTCGGTGTGCAGCTTGCGTTGCAGCAGCAGCAGGCTGAGCTGCCGCTGCTCGTACCACTGGTTGAACACCTTAATGGCGCTGGCTATGCCGGCCACAATCAGCATCTCGAAGAAACCCGCGTTCAGGTCGGCGATAAGCTCCCCCCAATCCAACTTCAGGAAGGGCTTGCCGCCGAACACCACGGGCGTGAGGTAGCTGCCGAAAAACAGCCACAGCAAGTTCGAAACCAGCCCGCAGACCACCAGCCAGCCCAGCAGCAGCAGCAGAAACTGCCCCGGCTGCCGGCGCAGCAGCAAGCGCGGCAGCAGCCCGTACATCAGCGAGTAGGTGCCCAGCACCAAAGTGGGCAGCTGCGACACCAGATACGTGCGCCAGTACAGCCGCTCGCCGATAAACGCCGGATTGGGCAGCTGAATCAGCCACAAAAAAGCCGACACTGCCGCCCAGAACAGAACGTGCCGCGCTACCCGGTGGTGCAGCCAGTTTTTCATGCGTGGTGGGGGTGAGCAATGCTTTGGGAAAACTCCGAAACGGCCGGTTGGCCAGCCGCCGCCAACTGCCGGAGCGGGGCGGCTGGCGGGGCGTCGGCCATCTCCCCGCCGGGGAGTTGCAGCGTCAGCCGCACGATGTAAGTGTCGGCGCGGGCTTCGGTTTCGAAGCGGTGCCGCTGCGGGTACAGCAGCTCAAGGCGCTGGCGCACGTTGCGCAGGCCAATGCCCGATTGCGTCGGCTCGGCGGCCGTGTCATTCTTCGTGTTGATGATGACGCAGGTGAAGCGGTGGCCGGCTTCCACGGCCAGCACCACGCTGATGTGCGCCCGGCCCACCTGCTCGGCCGAGCCGTGCTTGAAGGCATTTTCGACCAGGGGCAGCAGCAGCAGCGGCGCTATTTGGGCCGTGGCGGGCAGGTCGTCGGCCCGGAATTCCAGCGTCAGGCGCGGGCCGTAGCGCAGCTGCTCCAGGGCCATGTAGTTGCGCAGCAGGGCCACTTCGTCGCGCAGCGTCACCAGCGGCGCGTCGCCCTGCTCCACCACAAATTGCAGCAGGCCGGTGAGGCGCGCCACCACCTCCGGCGCCTGGTCTGCTTGCCGGAGCGTGAGGGCGTACAGATTGTTGAGGGTGTTGAAGAGGAAGTGCGGGTGAATCTGGGCCTTAAGCAGCTGCAGCTCGGCCTGGTAGTTGTCGTGCGTGAGCTGGGCATTGTCGAGCTCCTTTTGCCGCCACTGCCGGTACACCCGCAGGCAGGCCGCCACCCCGGCCGTAATCAGCAACACGATGAACGGGCCGGGCGAAAGCGCATTGTGCGCGTCCGAAATGGGGGTTTTCAGGCCTACGTAGCGCGGCACCAGTACGAAATACCGGAAGGCATGATGGAGCGTAAGGCTCAGCAGCGCCCACCCCGCCAGCAGCAGCAGGAAGCGCGTGCGGCGGCCCTGCCACAGCGCGGGCAGCACGCCATACAGCAGCGCGTAGGTGGCCAGCATGTGCGGCACCAGCAGCAGGAGCATGTCGCGCAGTCCCAGCCGCACGTTCACGGCTACGTGGATGATGTAGGTCACCAGCCACGTGAGCACCACCGTGCGCACCAGCCAGAACAGGCCGTGCCGCAGCCAGCGCCGCTCGTCTATGGCCCGCAGCGCGTGGGTCAGCCATTGGGGGTTCGTCTGTGCCATGCCGCAATCGGTGGGTTAGCCTGAGCGTAAATATATTGAATTGCGGGTAGCTAAGGCGTTAAAAATCCGCTTTGTAGACCAACTGTTGCCGTTCATCGACCAACAACCAAACCACCCATTGGTCGGCGGCCCGCGGTCGTATTGCGCCCCGTGGGCGGTGCCGGGCGAATATGCAAGCAATGGGTTTTTCAGGCGGCCATCTTTGGGTACTTCAACGCTCCATCACCGGCTTTGCCAAGGCGTTCAGCGGCCCAATCCAATTCACCCTTATTCCCCCAAAGCCGTGAAAAAATACACCTACTTCCTCTGGTTGCTGTTGCCGCTCGGCGCCTGCAAAAAAGAATCGTCCGCGCCCCAGGTCCCAACGGCATTCTCCACCTACGACGAAGCCAAAGCCTATTTCTACGACGAGGACGCCCAGCAAATGCGGGCCATGGTGGGCCGGGATTCGGCATTTTTTGCGCGGCGTTTCGCCTCCACCTACTACAACTGCACCCCCAATGGCGACCTGAACAACAAGGCCGCCGAGATTCAGACCCTCATTCATGGGCCGTGGGTGACGGTGGAGAGCATGGCGCCGCAGTTCGACATTTTCGCTTATTCCGGCAACGTGGCCTCGCTAACCGGAACCAAGCGCATCAAAATCCGCACCCCCGCCGGCGAGTCATTCATCTACGTGCGCCGAACCACCATCTTCCAACATATTGAAGGGCAGTGGCAGGCAATTTCCGGCCAGGGCACCTACGTGCTTACCCGCTATGTAGGCCAGTAGCTGCCAGCAGCAAAGAGCCTGGCTGCTTCTCTAACAACCGCTTAGTATTTCAAATTCTCACTCTCAAGCTTTTTCTAACCATGAAAAACTCCCTCATTTTCCGCCTCGGCCTTGTGCTGCTCTTCGTCTCGATTTCGCCGCTCGCCCATGCCCAAACGCTGCCCGTCAGCACCGCTCCCGCCGGCTACTGGAACGTCGAAACCAACCTCACCACCCACAACTACAGCATCGTGCGCTTCTACAACGGCCAGGACCAGCTCGTGTATGAAGAGCGGCTCGACAACCTCTGCCTCGACATGGCCCGCCGCGGCCCGTGCCGCCGTGCCACCCGCCAGCTCAACCTGGCCCTGCAACAGGTGCTGCGCGACCCCGCTACCGGCCAATCCAACGCGGTGCTGGCGCAGCAATTTGGCCAGCACCGCCACATGCAGCGCCTCTACGCCGCCCGCTAATGGCTAGTTGGAATTAGGCCGCGCTCTATCAGAGCAGTTTCGGCATCATTGTACGCCCCAGGCAGTAGCGCGGACTTTGTAGTCCGCGTTCCCGCGCCACTAGCTCGTTCTGGGACGCGGACCACAAAGTCCGCGCTGCTGCACACCGCCCCCGAAACTGTAATAAATAATATATTTATAATATATTATTTAACTGGGCTGCTGTCAGTGTGATGCTGCCATGACGCGGCCGAATTCCGAATTCCGGCTTCCCATTCCTCCCTTTTCAACCTGAGCTTGCCATGAAACATCCTTTCGCATTGTTATCGGCAAGTAAGCTGAGTGGTTTTTTCTTGCTGCTGGCGTTGCTGGCAAGCCCGGCCCGCGCCCAGTTTTCAACCGTGGCCAGCCAAACCGTGTTCGTGTGCAATGCGGCGGGCAACCAGTTCGGCGTGCAGGCCTTTGCCGACGGCGCGGGCGGCTCCTACATCGCCTGGATTGACAAGCGCGCCGGCAACAACTCCGGCGCGGGCACCGGCCTCTACGTGCAGCACCTGAACGCCGCCGGGGTGCCGCTGCTGGCCGCCAACGGCCTGCGCCTGGTCCAGACCCGGGGCCGCGACATTTTCGGGAAAGGCCGTGCCCTGGCGCGGCGGCCTGCTGCTGGCCTGGGTGCAGGGCGCGTTCGGCATCGGCGGCGACTCGGTGCGCTGCCAGTTCTACGATGCGGCCGGCACCGCCCAGTGGAGCACGCCCACGCTCATTGCGGCCTACAGCCGGCCGGCCATTATCTACGAATCGGAAGATGCGCTGAACGTGATGCCCAACGACTCGGGCGCCACCGTCACCCACGCGCTGAGCGTGAACGGGGGCGGGGCACGCTTCACCTTCAACCGGGTGAATGCGAATGGGGTGCGGCGCTGGCCGATGAATCTCCAGCAGGTGTACGTGGCCCCGGTCGGGATTTTTCCTTCCGATTACTACCGCACCATCAGCGATGGTGGCAACGGGTTTTACATGGTGGCCAGCGCCGGCGGGTTTGGTTCGCCCATCTATGCGCAGCATTTCACGCTGCAAGGCACTGCCTGGGGCGCGTTTACCACCATTTCGGCGGGCGGGGCCTCCGGCCGGGGCTCCGACTGGCACCTGGTGCGTGACCCGGCCGGCAACCTCTACGTGGTGTGGACGTCCAACGCGGGCGACCCGCTGGTGTCGAAAGTGCTGCCCACCGGCACGCCTGGCTGGGCCGCTCCAGGCTACGTCAGTCTGACCACCAATCTTTCGTTTCAGTCCCTGCCCGATGCCCTGTGGTACAATAATGCCCTTTGGGTGGTGTGGAACGATGATATCCCGCCGGCCAGCAACGCGTTCCAATACATGCAGAAAGTAGATGCCGCCGGGACCCTGGCCTGGCCCGCCACCGGCGTACTGGTCAACAACCTGCCGGCATTTACGCCTTACCCCAGGCTGGCCGCCTCCGACAACGGCTCCGTGATGGCCTTCTACGTCACCACCTACAGTGCCGGCACCGGCCTGCGGGCCCAGAAAATCCGTCCCGATGCCACGCTGGCCTTCCCCGTCAATGGCGTGGCCCTCCACACCGTGGACCCCGACCGCCTCGCCAGCGTCGATTCCGCGCCCGTAACCCAGCCCAATGGTTCGGTGCAGTTCTTCTGGGCTTCGGCCGGGGCCGCCCCCACGGGGCAGGACGTCTGCGCGGGCCGGATGCAGAACGCCGGCACCCTGCTCAGCACCGAAAGGGCCGCCGAGGCCGCCGGTTTCGACGTTTTTCCCAATCCCGCCACGAGTGAGCTGCGGGTACGCTTGCCGCTGGGTGCTACCGCCAGGCAGCTGCGGCTGTACGATGCGCTGGGCCGGCCGGTGCGCGCTTATGCCGAGGCCGGGCCGGCTGCGGCGCTATCATTGCGCGGGCTGCCGGCGGGGCTGTATGTGCTGCGCGGCACGCTGGCCGGGCAGGAAGTGAGCCGCCGCGTGGTAGTGCAGTAGCATCACGGGCCGCAGTTTTGCGCGCAGCGCGTAACTGCGGCCCGTGGTGCTGCCTCGTGGCTACTCTACCGTGAGGGCGGCCACCACTTCACCCAGCGGCAACACCTGCTCCACGCCCGAGGCCATGATTTTGATTTTGGCCACGCCGGCCGCAATCTCCTCCGGGCCGAGGACGATTACCAGGGGAATGCCCTTGGCGTCGGCGTACTTGAACTGCTTTTGCAGCTTGCTGGCATCGGGGTACAACTCGCTGGGGATGCCGGCCGCCCGCAATTGTGCCAGCAGCGGCAGCGCGGCCCGGCCGCTGGCCACGTCGAAGTGCGTGATGAGGCAGCGGGTGGGGGTTTCGGCCGTTACGGTGAACAAATCCAGCGCCTCCAGGCAGTCGTACAGGCGGTCGACGCCAAACGAGAAGCCCACGCCCGACACGCCCGGCAGCCCAAACGAGCCGGTGAGGTTGTCGTAGCGCCCGCCGCCGCTCACGCTGCCCATCTGCACGTTGTTGATTTTTACTTCGAAAATGCAGCCCGTGTAGTAGGAGAGGCCCCGCGCCAGGGTGGGGTCGAATTCGAGCCGGTCGAACTGCCGGAAGCCGGAGGCGGTGAGCAAGTCCAGCACCTCGGCCAGTTCCGTCAGGCCCCGGTAGTTGGCCATCGCCTCGTCCGATTCTTCGTCGCCGGGGCGCACCCCGTCCGGCTCCACGCCGGCCGTGACGAAGCCCGCCATCAGCCGCTGCAGCTTCTCTTCGTAGCTGCCCGCCACGCTCAGCAGCGCAAACAGCGTCTCAATCGTGGGCTCCGAAAAGCCACGTTCCAGCAGCTCTTTGGTCACGCCATCGCGCCCAATTTTATCGAGCTTATCAATGGCCACGAACAAACCCGTCTCGTTGCCCTCGCTGCCCAGCGCCTGGTAGATGTTGCGCAGCACGCCCCGGTGGTTGATTTTTATGGTGAAATCATCCAGCCCCAGCCCGTTCAGCACCTGGGCCGTCATCAGCACGATTTCGGCTTCGCAGAGCAGCGAGTCGGTGCCCACCACGTCGGCGTCGCACTGGTAAAACTCGCGGTAGCGTCCTCGGGCTGGCCGGTCGCCGCGCCACACGGGCTGCATCTGGTAGCGCTTGAAGGGGAAGGTGAGGGTGCCCCGATTCATGGCCACGTAGCGGGCAAAAGGCACGGTGAGGTCGTAGCGCAGGCCTTTTTCGGCAATTTTGGGCAGCAGGGCTTTCGAGCCGGTTTCTAAATCGAAAGCCGTGACGTCCTTGGCGAAATCGCCGGAGTTCAGGACTTTAAACAGGAGCTGGTCGCCCTCGTCGCCGTACTTGCCGGTGAGGACGGACAGGTTTTCCAGCGTCGGCGTTTCGAGCGGCGCGAAGCCAAACGACTCGAACGTGCGGCGGATGACATTGAAAATGTGCTGGCGGCGCGCCACCTGGGCCGGCCCAAAGTCGCGGGTGCCTTTCGGAATACTCGGTTTTTGCATAACGGGGCAAAGGTAACGGCGCGCTACACGACAACCGCCAAACGAAAAAGCCGCTTCCCTCAATCGAGGAAAGCGGCTTTCAATGCTGCGAAGGGCGTGCTTACGGCTTAGACGCAGCTTTGGCTTTGGGGCCCGACTTCTGGCGCTCGCTCTCGCGCACGCCACCCACTTGTTCGTACTGGTCGCTGTCTTTGGTGAATTTCCGGCCCACGCCAATCAAGTAGTTATTCAGAAGTAAACGGGGTGTTGGTTGCTGGTTGTTTGTTGTCAGTCAAACGCTTATAAAGCCACGAACAACTGCCCGCTAATGACTAATAACTTAGAATGGCGCTTGATTTCTTGGCCAGCAGCGTTTCGGCGGCTTCGAGCTGGTTTTTAAGGGCGTCCAGCTCCTTGTAGGAATAAGCCGCCCGCCGGGCGAGCCGGAAAATCCACACCAAAAAATAAACCCCGCCGCCGGACGAACCGACGACGGGGCTTTTCGCAGAAAAAAGGCAGGTATCAGGAATTACTCTTTCTTGAATTCAAATTCGCCGCCGCCCTGCTTCAGCTTGAACAGGGGCTGGGCCGGGTCGAACTCGACGCGGATGCCGGCCTGGTCGAATTTGAACACGTCTTTGCTCACGGGTTCCAGCGCGAAGGCGGGCTGGCCGGTGGCCTGGGACTTGAGGGTGCTGCCCTCGCGGGTGAAGGTGATTTTCAGGGGAATCTGGGGGCTGGCGTAGGTGCCCACGTAGCGGTCGAGGTCGGCGGGGGCGGGGGTGAAGCCGGTGGTCAGAAACTCCGGTTTCAGGGCCACGCGGGTGTCGCGCTCGGCCAGGGCCCAGGCCGTGTGGAAGATGAGCTGGTCGCGGCGGGCCATGGCCGGGAAGTCAATCAGGGCCACGTCGTCGGTGGCCTTGTGGTACTGCGGGTGCAGGCCGCTGGTGTAGAAGATAATCGGGACGTTGTGCTTGGCGAAGTTGTAGTGGTCGGAGCGGTAGTAAATCTGCTCGGGGTCGGCCGGGTCGTTGTATTTGTAGTCGAGGGCCACCGGGTTGTACTGCTGGTTGGTGGCTTCGCTCAGGGTATTGAGCTCGGTCGAGAGGCGGTCGGCACCCACCAGGTACACGTAGTCGCCCTTGCCCTGGTGCAAGCTGTCCACGCGGCCCACCATGTCGATGTTGAGGTCCGTCACGGTGCTGGCCAGGGGGAATATGGGATGGTCGGTGTAGTACTGCGAGCCGAGCAGGCCTTCTTCCTCGCCGGTATTGGCCAGGAAGAGCAGGCTGCGGCGCGGGCCGTGGCCCTCTTTTTTGGCCTGGGTGAAGGCGCGGGCCATGGCCAGCACGCTCACCGTGCCCGAGCCGTCGTCGTCGGCCCCGTTGAACACCACGCCGTCCTTGATGCCGAGGTGGTCGTAGTGGGCAGATACCACGATTACTTCATCCTTCTTGTCGCCGCCTTCGAGGTAGCCCAGCACGTTTTCGGTGGTGAAGGGCTCCGAATGCAGGCTGGCCTGCGCCGTAGCGGCGGCTGGTTTGAAGGGCGCGGCCACCGGCTTGCCGGCCTTGGCCACGGCCTGGCGGTATTTGTCGAGGCCGGCCGGGGTGGTGCCCAGCAGCCTGGCCCCCATTTCGGGCGAGGCCACGAAGATGTTAAACCCGCCCTTTTTCTCCTTTTCGCCGTCAAAAGCCAGCTCTTCGTGCCCAACCAGCTGGTCGTAGCCCTTGGGAACTGCCGCAAAGGCGGCGGCGGTGGGCATTACCACCGTGATGGAGCGCGCGCCCAGCGGGAAAATGGACCGCCGCCGGGCCCCCAGGCCTTCCAGCGTGGTGGGGGCGTAGGGGCTGGGCTTGCCATCGGGGCCGAGCAGGGATTTTCCCTGGGCCGTGAGGGGCTCGCCGGCCAGCAGAATGATGTCTTTGCCCTTGTAATCGGCGGCGGTAGCGAAATCGGAGTACTTCTCTTCCTTAATGCCGTAGCCCACAAACACCGGTTGCAGCGGCGTGGGCGCAGCGAAGGCTTCGGTCAGGGCCGCGTAGAAATCGCGCTTGCCCTGGAAGGTCTGTCCGCCCACTTTCACGGTGCTGGCCGGCAGGTCGAGGCTGGTGCGCTTCATGCCGAAGTGCTGGATGTAGGGGTTGTCGGAGCCCGCCACGGGGCCGGCCAGGCCGTCGGCCGCGAAGGCTTTGGCGAGGTAGTCGGCGGCCATTTTCTGGCCTTTCTTGCCGGTTTCGCGGCCCTCGTAGGCATCGGAGGCCAACACGTCGAGGTCGGCTTTGAGGCCGGCGGGCGTGATGGTGGCGGCGTAGGGCAGCGACCAGTCGGTGGGCGTGGCGGCTGGGGCGGGGGCGTTCGGAGCAGTTGCTTCCGTACGGCCGGGCTTGGTCTTGATTTTGACTTTGCCGGGCTGCGCGGCCAGCGGGCCGACCGTGAGCAAGCCGGCCAGGGTCAGGTACAACGGAGTTTTCATGAAAGCAGAACAGTGAAAAAAAGAAAGGGGGAGCGGCGTAGCAGAAGGCGCTAAAGTAGCGATTGGAGGCCGGTTAGCGGGCCGGTTGCGTCAGCAGGGCCGGGCCGGCGGCCGGGCTTTGGGGAATGGTTTCGCCGGGGGCTGGTTTGTCCCGCACTCCCTTGATGATGAACCACAGGCACAGTGCCAGCTCGCCGAGAAAGGAAACCCCGGCAAAATAAGGAAACCAGGGGTTGGCAAAATGCCGCGACAGAAACAACACCAGCGAGTTGGCCAGGTAACTGAAGCCGGCCAGCGCGTAGAGGACGCCAAAAACCCGGGGCACCAGCCCCGACCGGAAAAGCAGGTGGCCAATGATGATGCAATAGAAAGCGAAAAAGAACAGCCCGATGCCGTAGCCCAGCTCCTGCATGTTGAGCGAATGCGCGGCGAGCGCTGCCAGCTGGGCCGGAGAAAAAACGGTCCGGACCTGGTCGGTGCCGCTCCACAGCAGCGGCGACAGCTGGTTCAACAAATTGGCGGCAGTCACGGCCGTCTGCACCAGCACGAAGAACATGGCCAGCCGGGCCAGGTATTTGCCAAACGGCTTCAGCAGTACGTACATGATGAGCACCCCCGGCAGCCCCACCGCGAAGTTGCAGAGGTCGGCCACAAACCCCGCCCGGTACAGCATTTCCGAGTGCTGGATGTTGTGGAAGGTGGCCAGGGCATTGCCGTGCACCGCCAGCGCCTGCCGCACAAATACCTCGGCAAACAGTCCGGTAGCGATGACAACCAGATACAGGAGGCCGGCAATCCGGGCCATTTTGTTGTTGGGGCTCATGCTGTCCGGAGGGAAGTTTGAAAGGGTTATCAGGCGGCGGGTTGGCGCCGACGGATAAAGAACGGCATGCCGTGCCTTATCCGTCCGGTTACGGCCAGCCTGGCCACTATCAGCCGCCGAACCCGCCGTTACCGCCCTGGGGCACGGCGTCAATCTTCTTGCCTGGCTTGCTGGCCCCGATGTACCAGGTGAAGCCCAGCCAGCCCACGCGGGTTTCGCGCTTGCTGTAGCTTGTGGTTTGCAGCGTAGGCGTGTCGATGATGCGGGTGTATTGGTTGGTGTTCAGCAGGTCCGACACGCGGAGGGTGAGGGCGGCGCGGTCCGAAAACAGGCGCTGGCGCAGGGCCAAATCAACCTGCCCCTGCGCCAATTGCCGGCCCTGGGCCGTGAGCACGCTGGAGGTGATGTTGCCGCTGAGCTGCACGTCCAAAGTAGGCCGCACGGTGAAGTTGTTGGTGAGGCGGGCACTGGCGGCCAGGGCGCTGCGGGCATTGCCGAGGCCGTTGGTAGCAATTGCGCTGCGGTATACCGAGCCGCTGGTGTTGATGCGCCACCACTTGGCCAGGGGCTGGCTCAGGCTGAATTCGGCGCCCAGGTTGGTGGTGCGGCCCGAGTTGCGGTAGGTTTCGCGGGTGATGAGGGCGGTGCCGGCCCCGGCCAGACGGGTAGCCGTGGTGTCCACCTCCCGGATGCGCTGGATGGCGTCGGTGGTGATGCGGGCAAATACCGTGGTGGTGATGGTGGCCTGGCCCAGCGTCAATTGGTGGCCCAGCTCAATGTTGTTGCTGTATTCGGCGTGCAGCGCGGGGTTGCCGAGGCGGTAGCTGCGGGTGTCCTGGTACACCGGCAGCGGCAGCTGCTGCATAAAGTCGGGCCGGTCGAGGCGGCGGGCGTAGCTCAGCTGCAAGCGGTTTTGGCCGGCTTCCTTGCCAAACTCCCGGCTGATGGTGGCCGAAGGAAAGAAGTTCAGGTAGTTCAGGGTGAAAGCACCCTGGCCGCTGCCGCCCAGCACGTTGCCGGTGCCATTGGTATACTCCGAGCGCAGGCCGGCCTGGGCGTTATAGTGCTTGCCGAGGGGCCGCTGCACCGTCACGTAGCCCGCCGATACCACCTGGGTAAAGTCGTACGTGAGCGAGCGCATGGGGTCGGCCAGGTACTCGTCGGGGTGAGTTTCATCGCGCTGCACGCCGAAGCCGTTGCTGCCCCGGTTGCCCTGGCGCTCGCCTTTCAGGCCCATTTCCAGCCGGCCCTTGCCTTCGCCGAAGGGATGCACGTAGTCGATTTGGCCAAACTCGATGTCGGCGTTCACGCCCAGCTGCTGGCGCCAGCCGGCCTGCGCCAGGGAGCCCACCTCGGCCGTCTGCCGCTGAATCACGGGCACCGTGGCATCAATCACCACGCCGCCAAAGCTGCCGGTGAGCTCGCGGCCGGGGTGTTTTTCCCAGGTGCGGCGGTAGTTGCCGTCGTATTCCAGCAGCTTCACGCTCACTTTCAGCTCTTGCAGGCCCAGGATGCGGCTGATGGGGCCGCCGTTGGTTTGCTGGGTCAGGCTTTGCTGCTCGCTTTCGTTTTCCGTCTCGGTGCCGGGCGACACGGCCAGGCTCAGGGTTTGCTCGTGGCCCAGGTCCAGGTCCACGCCGAGGCGCAGGTTGTGGCTGGCGTGCTGTTGCGAGCCCGTGCCGACCTGCGCTGTTTGCACCGTAGAAGTACCGGTTTCGGTGGGCAGCAGGGCGGTTTGCTCGTTGTGGCCGTGGCTGCGGTAGGTCTGGTCGCGGCCGTTGTAGCTCAGCTGCCAGCTGGCCTTGCCCACCTTGCGGTTCAGGCTCAGGCTGCCGTTGTATTTATCGGCCGTGCCCAGCGTGAGGGAGGCCTGCCCGTTGGTGCCGGGCTTGGTGTTTTTCTTGGTAATGAGGTTGATAACCCCGCCGCCGCCCGAAGCGTCGTACTTGGCCGAGGGGTTGGTAATCACCTCCACCTGGGCAATGCGCGAAGCCGGAATCTGGTCGAGGCTCTGGCCGCCGCCGGGGCCGCCGTTGCTCACGCCCGCCGGCTTGCCGTCGATGAGGATGGTAAGGTTGGAGCTGCCGCGCAGGCTCACCGTGCCGTTCACGTCCACGGCCACCGAAGGCACGTTCTGGAGCACGTTCACGGCCGTGCCGCCCACGCTGCCCAGGTCTTTTTCCACGTTAATCACGCGCTTGCCCAGCTCTTCCACCACGGTGGCTTTCTCGCCGGTCACCACCACCTCGCCCAGTTTGGTGGCCGTGGCGGCGGTCATTTTTAAGCTGGAAAATTCCAGCGTCGGGGTGGCTGCCGTCAGCTTGAAGCGGCGACGCAGGGGCTTGTAGTTTAGGTCCTGCACCCGCAGCAAATACGTGCCCAGCGGCAGCGCAGCGGCTTTAAACGTGCCCTGCTCGGTGGTTTGGGCCACGGCCACGAAGGTAGAATCGGCGGCGCGCAGCAGCAGCACGTCGGAGAAGGGCACGGCCTGGCCGGTGCCGGCTTCTACCAAACTGCCGCTTACGCTGCCAGGGCCGCCGGTTTGGGCCGCCGCGCCCAAAGGCAGCAACAGCGCCACCACGGCCAGGCCCCGCAATGCGCGGCCGACGGGGGAAGATGGTGTTGAAATCGTGAACAAAGTTTTCATGGTGCAGAGGTGAAATGTGGAGGGGCGAGGGGCAACTCAGGTCGGGCAGCGGCCGCGGTTCCGCTGCGGAGGAGAGTAGCTCAGTCGCCCAAACCCCGGTGAGTGAGGTGGCGCAGCTGGGTAGCGGGCCGTCTTTGGTACACGCTGACGTCAGCTACTAGGCTAACAACAGAACAAATGTAAAGCAGGTACTTTGTAACGCAAGGTACTGGTTGATTAATTTTCCGTTGAGCAAAGCTTTATAATTTTCGAGTGTCTGATTATCAGTGATAACCAGGGTAAAAAATTATTTTGGCATTTGCCGGTCAGGCGATTTCCAGATGTTTGGGTTCGGGTTGTCAGATGCAGGCCGGGGTATTTCGGTTGCCCAAGCGGCTGGCAGTTCTACTGAAAGACCACCACTTTATCGCGAAATGGCCAAAGTCATTACAATCCCGAACTGAAAATTGGCCAGCCACCCAGCGGCGCAGGTTGTTCGCAACGCTACTTGGTACCACGTACAAAAGCCGCGCAGCAGTGGCAGAGGCCTGGGGCCAGCTGTCACCGCTACGCGGCTTAATGCATTTCTGGTAGCGCGGTTACGATGCGCGCCGGCAGTATCAGGCTACTGTTTTCGCTTGAGAGGGGGCCGTGGTTTGGCTTTAGGCTGTTTCACGGGGTCGGTTACCAGTTGGCCGTTGCGATAGGTTACGGTGCGGTCCACGGCTTTGCCGTCTTCCTTGTAGTAGGTCCAGATGCCGCTTTGGCGGCTGTTGCGGTACAGGCCGCTCACGGCCAGCGTGCCGTCCTCGCGCAGCTCCCGGAAAGTGCCCTGGAGCATGCTGCGCACGTAAGTCGTCTCCTTGCGCACCTTGCCCGAGGGGAAATATTCCTGCCCGACCCCGGCCATAAAGCCGTTCAGATACGGCTGCCGGGTTTGCACCTGCCCGTTCTCGAAGTAGGTGAGGCGCTCGCCCACGATGCGGCCGCTGGGGCCGTAGGTTTCGGACTTGCGCACGGCCTTGCCATCGGGGTAATACTCGCGCCAGGTGCCGGCGGGGCGGTTGTTCTTGTACTGCTCCTCGGCCTGCACCAGCTGGCCAGGGGCATCCTGGTAACGCGTGATTTTGCGGTCGCGGCCGTTGTTGCCGTAGTCGGTGTCCTCGTGCAGGTTGCCGTTTTCGAAGTATTCCAGGCCGTGGCCCGTTGGGATGCCGTTGCGGTAGGTGAGCTTGGTTTTCACCTGGCCGCCTTCGTAATAGCTCGTGGCGGGCCCATCGAGGTTGTTGGTGCCGGTGGGCGGGAGCACGCGCTTGGTGAGGTCGTCGCCGAGCTGGTTCTTGACCGGGCGCTGCACCAGCGAAGCAGGAGAGTAGGTGCTCTCGGTCTGGAGCTTGCCGCTCTGGTAGTAGCTGCGGTAGCGCCCGCGGCCGTTCTTATCGGCCAGCACTTCCACCTCAATCTGGCTGTTCGGGTAATACGTTTTGTAGGGCCCCGACAGCAGCCCGCGCGTGAAGCTGCCCTCGCTCTGCACGACGCCGTTGGGGTAATAAAACTTCACTGCGCCGTTGGGCTGGCCGTTTTCGTAGTTGATTTCGGCCTGCGTCTTGCCATCCGGATACACAGCTTTCAGCGCGCCGTTGGGCTGGCCCTTCACCAGCGTGGTCTTCAGGCGCACCGAGCCGTCGGGGTGGAAATACGTTAACTCTCCATTGGGTTCGTCGTCCACGAAAAAGCCGGCCTGCGCCACCTTGCCGTCGTCGTAATACGTCTTGAACGGCCCTTGCCGAATGCCGTCGCGGTACGTCGCCTCCAGCCGCCGGGTGCCGCTGGGATGAAATTCCACGTAGGCCGAGTCGCGCTTGCCCTGGTTGAAACTCGTTTGCTGCTCCAGCTTGCCGGTGCGATAAAACCGCTTGTACGTGCCCTGGGGCACGGTATCGGCCGCCACCAAAGCCGTGTACACTTCCCGCTTATACACTTTGGTCGAGTCATAATACGATATGAGCCGGCGCAGCCGCTGGCCGTGCGAAGGCAAGGCCAGCAGCAACAGAAAAAAGGGCAACAAATATTTCATAGGCCAAAGAACGCAGGAAATGCTGTTTCCGTGCAGCAGGAGGGCGGGCGCTAAAATTCGGGCCAAAAAAAGCCCCACCGAGGAATCGATGAGGCTTCATTTATCAAAGGCTACGGTCAATTACAGCCGCTCCACCACAATGGCGCTGGCCCCGCCACCGCCGTTGCAAATGCCGCTGACGCCGATTTTGCCGCCCTCGTTCTTCAGCACGTTCAGCAGCGTGGTCACGATGCGCGCCCCGGAAGCGCCCAACGGGTGGCCCAGGCTCACGGCCCCGCCGTACACGTTTACCTTACTGCCTTCCAGGTTCAGCAGCTGGTTGTTCGCCAGGCTCACCACCGAGAAAGCTTCGTTGATTTCGTAAAAGTCCACGTCGGCGGCCGTCTTACCGGCGTTTTTCAGCGCCTTCGGAATAGCCAGCGCGGGCGAAGTCGTGAACCACTCCGGCGCCTGCTCGGCATCGGCAAAGCCCAGGATGCGACCGATGGGCGTGAGGCCCAGGGCGTCGGCCTTCTCGCGGCTCATCAGCAGCACGGCGGCGGCACCGTCGTTCAGGGTCGAGGCGTTGGCCGCCGTCACGGTGCCACCCTCTTTGATGAAGGCGGGTTTCAGGCCGGGCACTTTGGCGAAATCAACCTTCAGGTATTCCTCGTCGTCGTCCATTACCGTGGTTTTGCCGCGGCTCTCGATGGTTACGGGCACGATTTCGTCCTTCTTCTTGCCGGCCTTCGCGGCGGCGGCGCTGCGCGTGTAGCTCTCGATGGCGAAAGCGTCCTGCTGCTCGCGGGTGATGCCCATTTCCTTGGCCGTGTGCTCGGCCGCGTTGCCCATGGCGTAGTCGTGGTAAGGGTCCCAGAGGCCGTCGCGCACGAGGCCGTCAATCATCTGGCCATTGCCGTACTTGGCCCCAAAACGGGCTTTGTCGAGGTAATAGGGCACATTGCTCATGCTCTCCATGCCGCCGGCGAGTATCACGTCGGCCTGCCCCAGCATGATGGCCTGGGCCGCAAACATGATGGCCTTCGAACCCGAAGCGCACACTTTGTTCACCGTCGTGCACTCCACGGTATCCGGCAAGCCGGCTTTTTTGGCGGCCTGCCGGGCGGGGGCCTGGCCCAGGTTGGCCGAAATCACGTTGCCCATAATCACCTGCTCCACTTCCGAGGGGGCCACGCCGGCCTTCTCCAGCGCGCCTTTCAGGGCAATGGCGCCCAGCTCCGTGGCCGACAGCGACGACAATGCCCCGCCAAACGAGCCAATGGGCGTGCGGACGGCCGAGATGATGACAACTTCTTTGGTTTGCATACTGTGGGTATAAAAAGGGTTGGGGGTGGGAGGTTGAATCAGGCCGCAAAAGTACGGATTTAGAACGGGCAGCAGCGTTGTAGCGCGGACATTGTGCGCTCGCGTCCGAACGAAACCCGGCTATGTACTCGCGCGGACTCGCAAAGTCCGCGCTACAATTACCACATCGGCTTGCTGGGGTCCGGCTTCTGGGCGGCGGGCCGCGTGACTTGCTGCAAATACTGCTGCTCCTGTGCCCGCAGCGTTTCCAGGAGCTGGCGGGCCTGGGCGGGGCTGAGGTTCATGGCCTGCAGTCGTTCGCGTTGGGTTTGCAGGCTCAAATCGGCCGGGGTTGCCGCATCGGTGCCGGGGCGGCTGCTCCGGCCGTTGGCGGCCGAGTTTGGGGCGGCGCTGCTGCGGTCCAGCCCGCGCTGGGTGCCGGGCTTCCCGCCACTGCCCACAGACTGTGGTGTACCCGCGCCGGGCGCGCGGCCACCGGTCGCAGCATTGCCGGGCGCGGCGCCGGGCTGCTTATTATTGGGCCGGCCGGCTGGGCTGGGGCGCGGCGCGGGCGGTGTATTTGGCGTAGGAGCGGGCCTCGAATCGTTGATTTCGCCTTTGCGGTCGGTGCCGGCTTTGTCGGCGGGCTTGGGTTTGTTCGCCGCGTTTTTATCCGGCGCCGGCTTGGGGGCCTCCGGTTTCGGTCCCTCGGGCGGCGAGATTCTCGGCGAGGTTGGTCGCCGGGCCACGTAGTCACTCAGCACTTCGTAGTTGTAGCGCGCGCCGCTGTTGCTGGCGTCGAGCAGCAGAGCTTGCCGCAATAGGCTCAGCGCCTGAGCCAGCTGGCCCTGCCGCGCCGCCAGCACAGCCAGCTGCTGGCGGGCCACGCTGCCGAGAGCCGCCGGAGTGCCGGTTAGTAAGCG
Source organism: Hymenobacter terricola (assembly GCF_017921975.2). Taxonomy (GTDB): domain Bacteria; phylum Bacteroidota; class Bacteroidia; order Cytophagales; family Hymenobacteraceae; genus Hymenobacter; species Hymenobacter terricola. The sequence goes on along the minus strand of NZ_JAGEMO020000004.1, from coordinate 162,285 downwards.
TCCGTAGGTGTCGTGGGCCGCGCTGAGCTGGCCAGCTTGTGCCTGGGCATGGGCAAGGTTGAGCAGCAGGCGCGAGTCAGGCACCCGTCGGGTTTTGGCGGCTAAAGCCCCGGCAAAAGCAGTAGCTGCTCCAGCCGCGTCGCCACGAGCGTAGGCAGCCGTGCCGGCCGCCACGGCCGCGTTGCGGTGGTGCACCCACGTCAGCAGGCTCCACGCGGGTCCACCCAAGGCCAGTACCAGCAGCAGCGCGAGGTATTTCATGGACGAATGATGGTAATAGTCAGCGCCACGTCCAGCGCCAGCAGGAGCAGGGCGGCGGCCAGCGGGTAGCGGTAGCGGTTGTCGGCCACGGCCACGGTGCGCACCTGTTCGGCGGCACCCTGCATGGTGCGCAAGTCCTGCAGCAGCTGCCCAAACCCGTTTTGCTGGTTATTTAACGCCACGTATTGCCCACCGGTTTGCGCCGCCAGTTGCAGCAAGGGAGCTTCCCGAAGGCGGCTTTGCACAGCCTGCCCGCGGTTATCCAGCAAAAATCCGCCGCCAGCTTTCGGGACTTTAGCGCCTGCCGCCGTGCCCACCCCCACCGTATACACCCGTGTCCCGGTCCGGCCCAGCAACCGCAGGACCGGCTCCAGGTTCTCCCCAAAATCCTCGCCGTCGCTCACCACTACCAGCGCGGTGGCGCGGGGCACCGCCGCCGTGGCTAGGCCAGGGGCCGGATTCAGCCGGCTCAGTACCAGTTCCAGCGGAGTCCGCAACGTGGTGGGGCCCGCCGGCAGCAGCTTGGTTCGCAGCGTGCTGATAAAGACCTGTACGGCCTCCTGGTCATAGGTAAGGGGGCACTGCACCACCGCTTCAGCTCCAAACACCACCAGCCCCAGCCGGTCGGCCGGAAACTGCGCCACCAAGTCTTGTAATTCGGCCTGGGCGCGCAGCAGCCGGGTAGGGGCCACGTCGGGCGCATCCATCGACCGCGACACGTCGACCAGCAGCCACACGTCCTTACCGGCGGTGCGTACCGGCCGCTGGCTCACGCCCAACGACGGCCCCAGCGCCGCTACCAGCAGCGCCGCACCCGCCAGCACCCGCAGCAGCACCTTCCAGCCGCGGTGCCGGGCCCGGCTGCCCAGCGCCCGGCCCAGCCGCCCGCCGCGTCGCCACTGCCGAATGAGCAGCAGCAGGCCCACAGCCACGACCAGCCCCACGGCCAGAAAATCAGGAGTTGCCCAGGTTAGCAAGTGCGGAACACATAAAAAGCGAAAGGCAAAGGTGCCACCCAGCAGGCAGTTGCCGGTTTTTTTTCGCGCTCAAAGATAAATTTTTCGGCTTTGGTGCGGGCGTTTGAGTTCGGCCCGTATATTTGCACCCGCTTCGGACGGAAGCGAAACCAACCTGGAGAGGTGGGTGAGTGGCTGAAACCAGTAGTTTGCTAAACTGCCGTAGCTCTAAAGGTTACCGGGGGTTCGAATCCCCCCCTCTCCACTATAATGTTGGGTTGCGAAAGCTTCCCGTTGGGGCTCCACCCACCAGGTAGCCATCTACACTCAACATTATTTTTTTTCGGGGTGTAGCGTAGCCCGGTATCGCGCCTGGTTTGGGACCAGGAGGTCGTAGGTTCGAATCCTGCCACCCCGACATTTGTTTGCCCCGTTTCGACCCCGTAGCTCAGTTGGATAGAGCAACTACCTTCTAAGTAGTCGGTCTTTGGTTCGAATCCAAACGGGGCCACACCGTCATAAAAGGGCCGTTTCCCAGAAGGAAACGGCCTTTTTGATTTTATAGCCTGCCTGGTCAGGCCAATGGTAACTGAAGAGCCGGCTATTGCAGCAGCAGACGGTAGACCACGGGTGCTTGTGCCGACACTTTTACGGTCAGCGAGTACATTCCCGGCTTCAACCCCGCCAGCGACAAGGTTGGGTACTGGGGGCTCACCACAAAAGAGCGCACCACTTGCCCAACGGCAGAGCGCAGGCACGCCGCAACGGGTGCCGTTGGGGCCGCTCCAAGGGGCCAGGCCATGTGCAGCAATCGGTCTTCCGGAACCGGATTGGGCCAGATGGCCTGGTTTTCCGGGTGCGCGGCTGCGGTTGCCGTTGCGAGCGTGACCTGAAATACCGGCGCCCGGCCGTTGCTGCCCGCGGCGGTGCTCACGGCCACCCGGCCAGAGGTAGCGCCCACGGGTACAGTAGCCACCAGCGTAGTCGGGGACTGCACCGAATAGGCCGTGGCCGGCACCCCATTGAACGAAACGCCGGTTACCCCCACAAACCGGGCGCCGGTGATGGTGACCTGCTGGCCGGGGGCGCCGCTGCCGGGCACAATGCCTCCCACCAACGGCAGGTAGGGCGATGAGGCCAGCCGCGCCAAAAAGCCCGTCACGCCGGGTACGTTGCCGGGCAGGTTGAGGCTGCTAAAACCGACGTTGATGCTACGGCCTGCTCCAAGTACCCAGGCAATACCGCTGGGGTCGAGGGCCACGGCGTAGCCGCGGTCATCGCCACTGCCTTGGGTTTGCTGCGCCCACTGCCAGGTTCCGGCCGCGTCAATTTTAGCTACGAAGGCATCGTAGTTGTAGCCGCCGTTGGGGTTGGAAAGGGTGGCGGCCCCAAAATGAGACGCCACACTATCGAAATAGCCGGTTACGTAGGCATTGCCAGCGGCGTCGATGGCCATGCCGGAGGGAAGCTCGAAGGCGGTGCCGCCGGCACTGCTGGCCCATAGCACGGCTCCGGTGGGGGCAAGTTTGGCCACGTACACCTCGTAGGCCCCATTGGTGTTGGCGGGCTGCAGCCAGCTTGCGGCGTCCATCTGGCCCTGAAAGCTACCGTACACGTACACCTCGCCGGCACTGTTCAGGCCAATTTCGGCGCCGTCGTCATACGAGCCCCCGCCGATGCGATGGGCCCACTGCCACTGGCCGCTGGCGTCTACTTTGGCCACGAAAGCATCGGTGGTAAAGAAATTGGCGCTGGTGAGCGTACTGGTGCCAAAGTCCACGGTAGGGCTGGTGTACGAGCCCGTGATGTAGGTTTCGCCTTGGGCATTCACGGCAATGGCGGCCGCGCCATCGCCATCCCGGCCATAGGTGGTGACACTCTGGGCCGCCCACGCCCAGGTGCCGCCCGGGGTTAGCTTGGCCACGAAAACATCGCCGGCATAGTACCTCGATTGGGTATTGGTGAGCGTGGTAGTGCCGAAGATGACCGTGCCGGGCGCAAAAGCTCCCGTTACGTAAATGTTGCCCGCGCTGTCCAGGTCCAGGGCGCCGGCATCGATTACGCTGGTGCCCTCGGCTTGCCAGGCACCGAGGTAGGTGCCGTTGGGCGCGAGCTTCACCACAAATAAGGTGGCGTGGGTGCCACTGCCGGTCAGCCGGAAGGGGCCGAAATCGATGCTGGCGGTGAGGTAGCTGCCCACCAGGTACACATTGCCGGCCGCATCTACGGCCACCGTGCGCGCAGGATTCGTAAGGGGCCGGCCGCCTATTTCTATGACCCAGAGGTAGGTGCCGCTGGCATCCAGCTTGGCCAGAAACCGTCGCTGGGTGACCGAAGGAGTGCTGGTGCCCAGCGTGAAGCTTCCAAACTGGGCACTGCCGCTGAAGTAGCCCGTCACGTAGGTGTTGCCCCAGTTGTCGATGACCAGGCCAGTGGGCTCAGAGGTAGGAAAGGGCCCCAGCAATTGGTTGGCTACGGGCACCACCTGGTCAAATGCCGGGGCGGCCGTTTGGGCCTGGGTTTGAAAAGACGGAAGCCAAGCCAGGAGCAGCCAGCAGCTCAGACGATAATACGCGCGTAACCAAGGAAGCATGGGCCGAAAGAAAGCCGGAAGGTAAGGCCTAGGCGTTGCTTCGAAAAGCCCTTGTGGCGGCCATCTGCTGCAAGCGCTACCGGGTGTTGCGCACGGGCGCCGGCAGGTCCTGCCGAATCTGCTGCAGGTGCATTTCGTTGCTGCGGAATACGCTCAGCTCGGGCGCAGCGGCCAGCAGGGCCGTTTTGGCGGCGCCGGGGCCGAGGATGCGGGCCAGCGTGGCTTTCACGGTTAGCTCGTCGTCGTCGAAATCGCCATGGTGGCGGCTGGCCGATTGTTCCGTGGCCGGCGTGCGGCTGTCGATGTTGGGGGCCAGCACCAGTTCCAGCAGCTTGTCCTGAATGAGCTTGACCACGGCCAGGTCGGCAAACTTGCTGGCGGCCGAAACAAATTTCTCCATGCCCAGCAGCGGCGTGGCGCGGTCGTGCGGGAAGGCCTGGCGCACGGCTGCATCCTCAAACGCATTCGACACCAGGTAGAGCAGCGACTTGTGGTAGATATTGGCGCAATTGTCGTCCTGCTCCACGCCGTCGTGCAGGGCAAACACCGCCGCCCGCGCTATGCTGCCCGCCCGAATGGCCGGCGCGTAGGTTTCCAGAAACAGCTCGGTGGTAATGGCCGGGGCCCAGAAAGTGCAACTGGCCACCTGGCGCCCAAAGCCCTGCTGGCCCGCCATCGGCCCGCTCGGTATGCGCCCCACGGTGGTGAGCAGCTGCGCCAACGGCCCCAGCATGATGGAGCCCGCGCTGTGGCTCACGAGGTGCAGCTCCACATCCTCGCCGAGCTGATGCAGCAAATCCATCAGGTAGCCCAGGGTCACGCGCAGGCCGCCCTGCGGGCTTTCGGTGGCCAGGCGGGCGTTTTCTTTCATTTCCTGCCACAGCAGGCGGCCGCCCACGCTGCGGGCCACCGGCTCCAGAAAATCGTCGAGTCGGTCGAGCACGAAATCCAGGGCGCCCCCCAGAAAGCCTTCGGGCCGGCGGCGGCGCTGGGCGTCCTGCAGCAGGTTGGTGATGGTGGTCCAGAAGTCGCTGCGCCAGATAATGGCCAACGGGTACACTTCGTTTTTCAGCAATTCGGCCCGGTATTCGGCCACGCGCTGCAAGGCGTCGTCCTCGCTCACCAGCCCGCCGTGGGCGTAAATCAGCAGCCGCTTGCGCGGCCAGTCTTTGGTGATTTTTGGAAATTCTTCCAGTAGCAGGTGGCGCACTTCTTCCTCGTCGTTGCCAAAAGTGCCGGTGGGCCGCAGCGCCCCGTCGTTGCCGATGCTGATAATGTGGGGGCGCAGGTCGGCAAAGCTGTAGGCGTTGGCCCGCACGGCCCCGCTCCAGCGGGCGGCTGCCACACCCTGCGCCGTGCGCAGCTGCACGGGCACGCCCAGGCGCACCACCCACACGTCGGTGGCATTGGCCAGCCAGTCATCATAGGTGAGGTGGGCAAAGCCCTGGTGGCCCCACGTCGGGCCCCAGGAATTTTGCAGCCAGAAGCCCCGCTCGTCGTAGCCCACAATCGCGAAGGCATGGCCGCCCAGGCGCGTGTCGCCCATCTCAATCCGGCCGGTGGCGTCCACGTTCTGCCAGCCCTCGTGCACGATGCCCGTGGCGTAGAGCACGCCCACTTCGGCCAGGGCATTGTGCATGCTCACTAAGTCTTTGTGGTTCACGCGGAAGTACGCTCCCAGCGGGCAGCGGCCGGCGGCCTGCGCCAGCTCGCCGGTCAGGCGGTGGTTATCCGTGCCGTCGCTGGACCAATCCTTTTCGGAGCAGACGCCGTGCTTGTGCCAGCCCTTAATGGCGCCGCGAGCGCTGGAACCCTCGTAGGCTTCGCCTTCCCATTCGTCGTAGCGGCGGGCCATGGTATAGAGCATGTGCGCCGATACGGGCTCACAGGGCTGAATGCGCTGCCCCAATAGATAGTTGGCCACCGTGGCCAGCGCGAAGCCCGTGCAGGCGCCTTCCTGGCCCTGGTCCAGCACCGGCACGCCGTACTGCCTGGCCAGCTTCTGGAACTGACCCAGTGGCCGGGTGGCGGGCACCTCCCGCAGGGTGGGCACAAACAGCGTGTCGCGAAAGTCCAGCGTGTCGGGCCGGGCATTCAGCACGTAGCTTTTGGAGGTGCCGGCGGATTTTGGGCGGCCCGCCGGGGCGGCCACGCTGATGCGCTGGGCACTGCGCACGGTGTCGCGGCTGGTGCCTTCGGCGTCCAGCGCAAACAGCTGGTCGGTGGGCGCCGGCGCTTTTGCCATGGCGGGCGTAGTGTCAGCATCGGACGCCACGGCGGGTTTGGCTCCGGCCCTGGTGCGGCCTTTGGACGCGGCCAGCGGTGCCATGGCGGCGGCAAGAGCTGCCAAAGCGGGCAGCGCGTCCAGCTCCGTTTGCACAAGCTTGAGGAAGCCCTTAATCGTGTCCTGGTCGTCGAGCAGCAGGTGCGGACATTGCTTGCCCGACCAATGCTTGTGCGGCACCACGTGCGAAATGGCCAGCCCCAGCCGCCGCAGCAGCGCGCCCACCAGCAGGGCCGCCCGCTTATTGGCGGCCGGCTGGTCGATGCCCGCGTTTTCACAAATCTCAATGCCGATGCTGCTGGCATTGCCCAGGCCGGTGCCGGCGTGCATGCCCTGCTCGTGCAGCGGCAGGCTTTGCACGCACTGCTGGTCGTCCACGCTGAAGTGCCAGGACACCAGTCGCTGCTGGGCCTCCGCGCCCTTCATGTAGCGGGCGTGCATCAGCGCGTCAGCTCCGCGGTCAGCATTGGCCGTGTTATGAATGGTGATGAACGTGGGCGCGAGGGGCCGGCCCGACCGGTTGCGGGCGCCTACGTTGATAAAATCTACCTTGAGATTGAGCCGCGCGGGCAGGGTGGGAGTGGGCGCCATGCGTTGGGGTGGGGTGGAAAATGTGCCCTGGCCCTCTGGCAGCAGCGAAAGCGGAGCTTAAGGTCTTGCTACAGTCAAATAATCAGCTCGGTCCACAGGCGCTTGTCAACTAATTGTCAACAGCCAAAACTACCCGTGTCCATTGCGCTCCGCATCAGTGCCACCACTGAATTGCTTGTTCCAGAACAAGGCACAGGCGCCGAAACCTTACTCCCTACATGCTCAAGCAACTGCTGGTCCCACCTCAAACCTGGCGCGCCCGAACAACCTCAAAACAAACACCATTTCCGTTCTTTAATGACACAACTCGCTAATAAATGATTGATTGTTAGATAGTTGGGTTGCGGGAACGGCATGTCCAAATAGCTCAACCATAACCTGCAATGCAACCTATCGTACTAAATGGCTACCTCATTTCCAAAGCAAGCTCACTCAGCCTTGCTAAGCGCCCGGAGGCAAGGCGACTGGCACTCCAAACTATGCCGGAAGCCCCGTCTGGTTAAGCTTTCTACTGTCTGCACTGTCCGAAGTGCCAGACAGTAAAGCGGCGTTGAATTTGTGAAAAAACGGCAGGAGTTCTTACCTTGGGCTCGCAAAAGCGGATTTTTGATTCCAATGTTGTATCGCCCTCTATCTTTCCTACTGCCCCAACTCCCCTTTTTTAATTTTTTCCTCCACCCCAATTTCAGCGTTAACTCTTTGTTGCCATGAAAAAATCATTACTCTTCTTGGGTCTGCTAGGTTTGGCCTGCAACGCCCACGCGCAAACCCCCTGGACCCTGGTTAACTCTCCTACGACCAACGTCTTTGGCGCTTACAGCGTGACCGACATCAACACCATGACGGCCAACTCGGCGTGGATTCTTACCACGGAAACCCCCCCCACCGGCAGCACCACGGCCACCATTCCCGGCACGTACATGGTGACCAACAATGCGGCGGGCGACCAATTCAATTTCGGCGGCATCACGGTGACCGGCAACGCGACGGTGGGCAACATTGCCGGCACCTCGAACTTAATTGCCGTAGCCGCAGCGTACCCGGGCGCTACTTACAGCGGTGCTACCACCTACGGCGGTGAAATCGTGAAAACCATCGACGGTGGCAACTCCTGGACTAATAAGACCGTCGGGAAATTTGTTAGCGGCTTCTGCAACTGGGTGTACATGTTCAACGCCACCACCGGCGTATCCCTGGGCGACCCCACCGGCGGGGCTTTCGAAATGCTGCGCACCACCGACGGCGGCGAAAACTGGACCCGCCTCACTTCGGGCGTTCCGGCCCCGCTCAATGCCCAGGAATACGGCAATGCCGGGTCATTCTTCGGTTCGAAGTCGGCTCCGGGCACCATGTGGACCGGCTTGGCCTCGGCAAACGGTGCCGCTCAGGTTCGGGTGCTCAAAACCACTGACTTCGGGGTGACCTGGACGGCCTCCGCGCTGATTCCGAACATTGTGGGCGCAGTGAGCCAGCTGGCATTCAAGAGCAACAACCTCGACGGCATTGCTTACGGCTACACGGTTGTGGCCGGTGCCATCACGGCGCTGAATGTAGCCCGTACCGCCGATGGCGGCGCTACCTGGACGGCAATTACCCCGGCTAGCTCGCCTACCGGCAACTTCTTCCGGTACGGTATCGACGCAGTCAATGGCCTGTACTATAGTGTTGGTGCCCGCTATCCGCTGACCACTCCCACTGCGTTGGCCACCGATTACGGCTCTTCCTACAGCTCCGATGGGGTTACTTGGACGAACATGACCACTTACTCGAACACTGTTGCGACCAACCCCGGCTATTTCTTCGCCCTCGACCTGATTCAGGGTGCCACCGCCAACAGCACCGTGGGCTATGGCGGCTTGCTGACCGATGCCAACGGCGTGGGCGGAGTATTCAAGTTCTCGCGCACTATTACGTCCACCCGCGACGCCGCTCTCCAAAGCGCGCTGAACGTTTATCCCAACCCCAGCGCCTCGGGCGTATTCAAAGTCGACCTGGGCTCGACGGTGAAAGCCGGTTCCAAACTTACCGTAGTTGACGCCCTGGGCCGTCAGGTAGCCGCCCAAACGCTGAGCGCCACGGCCATCGGTTCCCAAACCATCAACCTGGACCTCAGCGCTGAGAAAACGGGCATTTATACCCTGCAGGTTCGTTCGGACGCGGGCATTGCCACCCAGAAAATTGTGATTGACTAACTACGTTTTACGTGGGTAGTAAAAAGGCCTTTCCCCTCGGGGAAAGGCTTTTTTTTGTGGCTGATTTTCTGCGACTTCGCAGCTGGGTTTTTCAACTGGCACCAGTGGGTGGGAAATGAAAAAATTCGAGGGTAAAAGCCGCGAAAATTCCTTAAAATGGGATTAAATATGTACTTTTGAGTGTTCAGTACCTAGCGGCCCGATGGGCTGTTTTATGACCTGATTTAACCCCGCCCACATGAGCGAAACGAAAGAGAAAATCCCCCAGTCAGACTATTCCGCCGACAGCATTCAAGTACTCGAAGGATTGGAGGCCGTGCGCAAACGGCCCAGCATGTACATCGGCGACACCGGAATGAAAGGCCTGCACCACTTGGTGTGGGAAGTAGTCGATAACTCCATCGACGAAGCCCTCGCCGGGCACTGCGACCTGATTAACGTTACCATCAACGAAAACAACTCCGTCACCGTCCGCGACAACGGCCGCGGCATTCCGGTGGACTGGCACGCCAAGGAGGGCAAATCGGCCCTGGAAGTGGTGATGACGGTGCTGCACGCCGGTGGCAAGTTCGATAAAGGCTCCTACAAAGTATCCGGCGGCCTGCACGGCGTGGGCGTGAGCTGCGTGAACGCGCTCAGCACCGACCTGAAGGTGACCGTGCGCCGCAACGGCCACAAGTACGAACAGGAATACAAAATCGGCTTCCCGCAATACGACGTTAAGGAAGTGGGCGATACCGACGAGCACGGCACGGAAGTGCAGTTCCTGCCCGACGCCACCATTTTCACGGAAACCGAGTACCGCTATGACACGGTGGCTTCGCGCCTGCGCGACCTGTCCTACCTCAACAAAGGCATTCGCATCACCCTCGTTGACCTGCGCGAGAAGCTGGCCGATGGCCAGTATCGGGGCGAAGAATTCTTCTCGACCGGCGGCCTGCGCGATTTCGTACAGTACCTCGACGGCGACATGCGGCCTTCGCTGCTTTCCGAGCCCATTTACGTGGAGAGCGAGAAGGGTGGCACGCCGGTAGAAGTGGCCCTGCAGTACAATACCTCGTACCAGGAAAACGTCTATTCCTACGTCAACAACATCAATACCATTGAGGGCGGCACGCACGTTGCGGGCTTCCGCTCGGCGGTGACGCGGGTGCTCAAAACCTACGGCGACAAGAACAAGCTGTTCGAAAAAGCCAAAGTGGAGATTACCGGTGATGACTTCCGCGAGGGCCTCACGGCCGTTATCTCGGTGAAAGTGCAGGAGCCCCAGTTCGAAGGCCAGACCAAAACCAAGCTCGGTAACTCCGAGGTGAGCGGCGCGGTGAACTCGGTGGTGGGCGAAATCCTGACCCAATATCTGGACGAGAATCCCAACCAGGCCAACCGCATCATGGAAAAGGTGATTCTGGCCGCCAAGGCCCGCATCGCCGCCCGCAAGGCCAAAGACATGGTGCAGCGCAAGGGCGTGCTCTCGTCGAACAGCCTGCCGGGCAAGCTGGCCGACTGCTCGGAGTCGGACCCCGAAATCTGCGAGCTGTACCTCGTCGAAGGAGACTCGGCTGGTGGCACGGCCAAGCAGGGGCGCAACCGGGCGTTTCAGGCCATTTTGCCATTGCGCGGTAAAATCCTGAACGTGGAGAAAGCGCAGGAGCACCGCATTCTGGAGAACGAGGAAATCAAGAACATGATTACCGCGCTGGGCGTGAGTTTCAACGAGCGCAAGTCGTTGGCCTTCACCACCGAGGACGACGGCACCGAATCGGGCCCGCTGAACTTCACCAAGCTGCGCTACCACAAGGTCATCATCATGACCGACGCCGACATCGACGGCTCGCACATCCGGACGCTGATTCTGACGTTCTTCTTCCGCTACATGCGCGAGCTGGTGGACCGGGGCATCATTTACATTGCCCTGCCGCCGCTCTACCTCGTGAAGCGCGGCAAAGAAGAGCGCTACTGCTGGACCGAAGAGGAGCGCCAGCAGGCCCAGGAAGACCTCGGCCGGGGCAAGCCCGAAACCGTGAACGTGCAGCGCTACAAGGGCCTTGGCGAGATGAACGCCGAACAGCTCTGGACCACTACCATGCAGCCCATGACCCGCACCCTGAAGCAGGTAACGGTAGAATCGGCCTCGGAGGCCGACCACCTGTTCTCCATGCTGATGGGCGACGAAGTAGCCCCGCGACGGGATTTCATCGAGCGAAATGCCAAATACGCCAAACTGGACGTATAATTATAGCTCTACTGAAAAGGCCCGCTGCAAAGCGGGCCTTTTCTTTTCCTGCTTTTTACCTGAACTGATGCGACAGCTTATTTCCTCGGGTGCCCCTTGGGAGCCCATTGTGGGCTACTCCCGCGCCGTGCGCGTGGGCAACGTGGTGGAAGTGGCCGGTACCACGGCCCAGGACGGGGACGTGGTGACCGGCACCGATGTTTATACCCAAACGCAGCGGGTGCTGGAGAAAATTGGTGAGGCGCTGAACGCCGCCGGAGCTTCGTTTGCCGACGTGGTGCGGACGCGCATGTTCGTGACCGACATTTCGCAATGGGAAGCGGTGGGCCGGGCGCATGGCGAAGTGTTTGGTGAAATCCGGCCAGCCACCTCCATGGTAGAAATTAAGGCCTTGATTGATGCCAGGTTGTTGGTGGAAATCGAGGCCACGGCCATTATCGCGGAGTAGCGTATTTAGGCTTGTGCCGCGGCATAGTGCTGCTTCCGCAGCCAGTCGCGCAGGGCGGGCGGGGCCAGTACCTCCACTTCTGGGCCGTAGCTAAGCAGTTCCATGCGCAGGTCGTGGGTGTCGTACACGGTGAGGCGCAGGTGGATTTCCTGGTCGGTGGTCAGCAGCACTTCCTGCGAGGCGTGCAAAGGGTAACTCAGCGCGTAGCGGCCCTGTACCAGGGTGAAGCGGAGCCGGATTTGCTCGGGCAGTTGCCCATCGATGGGGCGGATGATGCCGAAAGCATGGGCGAAGTAAGTAGCAGGATTGAAATCGGCCGAGGGGGTGAAATACCGGCCGGTGGGCGTGAGGTCCTGAATGCGGTCGAGGCCGAAGCAGGCCAGCCGGTTGCTGCCTTCCATCTCGGCCAGCACGTACCAGCGGCCCCGAAACTCGCGCAGCAGCAGCGGCCCGACGGTGCGGCGTTGCGGGTGCGCGTGCCAGTGTTTCAGGTACTCAAACTCGACTACTTCGCCAGCTTGGGCGGCCCGCATCAGGGGCCGCAGGTGCTCCAGGCCCAACGGCCGGCGCGGCTCCGTTTGCACAAATGGCCCGAGGGCCTTCGGTAACTGGAAAAACGCGTGCAGCTCAACCGATTCGAGGAGCCGCTGCTGGTCGGGCAGCAGCAGCTCCTGTTCGGCCAGGTAGTAGCCTTGGTTGCGCTTCGCCTTGATGGTGAAGCCGAAGGTTTCGGCAATCAGCGGCAGGTCGCGCTGAAAGGTGCGCTCGGAGTAGCCCTCGTGGAGGTCACCGGCCGGACTTAGCTCCAGAATGAAGCGCTGGATGGCGGCGAAAGGCACCGGCTGCCCCGCCCGCTGGAGGTAGCAGAGGACCTCGCGTTGGCGGACGTGGGCGGGGTGGGTGGGCATGGGGAAAGCTGTTCTATCTGCATTGAGCAAATAAAAACGTCATTGAGTTAATAAGTATTAGGTAGTTGAAGGTCAATTTGGTCGAGAATTGCGGTGAAATAGTGATTGATATCGTTACGCCATAAATAACCGGGATGGTAAGTGCGTAAAGCAATCACAATATTTGGTAAAGACAAACTGGCTAATTGCCGCGACGAGAAATTGTCATTGACTTGGTTAAAACTTGTCTGCCCAAAGATTTCCTCAATCACTGAATCGTAACGCGGGCCGGTCAAAAATAGCGCTAAGGTTGGTTTCAAAATAGCTATTTCCTCTTGAATTACGGAGAAATGCTCTCGTTCAACCTCATGAATATCGTCTGGTGGAAATCCTATTCCTTCGTCTTTACCAATCTTAGCAATGTTGTTCCAGACTAGGTAAATTGATTTACCAGGGTATTTGGATTTTAAAAGCTCAAAAAATCGCAAGACACCATTCCAAAAGTGTCCATGATAAGACAAGTATTGTCCTTCATTAAAAAATTCATCATAATACCCAATTATTGCATCCATGTCGCCATGGAAGCTTTCGTACCAACGGTTGGTTTCCTGACCAAAAATCATGAGCTTAATGTCAGCTTGCTCATATGCATTTTCATCATCAATTTTGATTAATAAAGGAGAAGCTGGAGTTGCCTCCCGATTATCATCTTGTAAAATTGACTTCATGCCCGAAACTAAATTTTGCCATTTAGATGCGTAGAGTGCGTGAAGCTTTTCGTTTATGGTGTTCATGTATTTATGTAATAAAAAGGTTAAATGCTGCGCAAATTATGCGAGAATACTTAACTGATGTTACTCCGTGAGCGGCGGTAGCTGGGCCAGTGCCGATTCGGTAGGAATCAACACCGGGTATTTACCCTAGTCGTCGTCTTGCTTTGGAGCGATGACACCGGCTTGTGCAGTGGATTAGAAAGTGTTTACTGTGGTTGTAGCCAAGCTTCAGCTTCCGCTGCAATAGGCTAGAACTTGCCTGCTGAAGGCGTACGCAGAGAGAAGCCGCCGCCGCAAAAGCAGAGGTGTGTGAATTGACAAAATTGGCAGATGTGTCCATATTTGAAAAATATCCGAATCTATGAAATGAGTGGCGAAAGATAGACAAAGCTTAGGTTGGTTTTTTTTGCACTGCTTCCAACATCCCTTGCCGCACCCACCAAGCCAACCAATCTGTAAGTTTTTCCGTCCGTTCGCCGTGGCGTACGATGCATGCAATTGCCGCCGCGTGACCAGCCGTTACCAACTCTGCTAAACTCAGCCCTTGGTTCTGGTACTGCGAGGCTAGCGAAATAATAAAGCGAAAATTAGGCGCGAGATATTCTGTGTATAGCTCCGTCGGGCAGCCAACCGGCAGCGGCTGTTGCTCAAGCCACCGCAGCGCCTCGGCGGCTTCGGCTTGTTGGGCGGGGGTAGGGGTTTTGGTGATGTTGAGTTGGCGCATTCCGTCAGATGTTGCGGGTGGTAGATGAGGTGGGAACAGCAGTTTCCTCAGCGGCTGCATACCCCACCAACAGCCACACCAGTAGTTCAGCTTCTTCTGCTTCGGGCGAAATGCCGTGGCCGAAAATCATTTCCACTTCTTGCGTGAGGATGGTTTGCTGCACGGCCCCCACGATTTCGGTCAGCTCGTCCATTTCCAATTCATGGTAGAGGCCGCTTTGCAGGCTGAGTAGCGCGGCGATTGGTTGCAGGCCGGGTGGCGGGGCGATGGGGGGAAAGCAGAGTAGGTTGGCCGCGAGCAGAGGGCAGAGGCGGGCGGCGCGGTGGGGGCCGGTGGCCTCTGCGCGGCCCAGGCGGAAAGCGGTGGCGTGACGCAGGGGAGCGCGGGCATCGTCGGGGTCGATGTTGACGTCGTCCGGGCGCAGGAGGAGGGCGCTGAATTCGGTGAGTTGAACCAGCAGGCGGAGGCGGGCCGTTTGATAGGCGAGCGTGGACGTGGGCTGGGCAAGGGCTTCCCAATCGCAAAGCAGCGTTTCGGCGAGGGCGGCAGGAGTGGGGTGGGCGGTGGACATAGCGCGGAGGAGTGGATACCGACCCAAAGGTGCAGGGCCAAGCCGCCAAATCGTGTCGTTTTCGGCGCAGTGCGGCTTTTTTCTTTTTGCTCCGACTCCTGATAGATGCTCGCGAAGTTGTTATTTTGTGCCTAAACGGCCGAATCGTCTACAAAATCCGTGCAATCCGTTATAAATCCGAAAAATCCGTGATTATGAAATTGTTCAAGTCCGCCGACCTTATCCGCAAAAGCAAATACATTAGCCGCGACCTGAGCTGGTTGCGGTTCAACTACCGGGTGCTCGACCAGGTGCAGGACCCCAGCCGGGCTCTGTTTGATAAGCTCAAGTTCCTGGCCATCACCAGCTCTAACCTCGACGAATTTTTTATGATTCGGGTGGGGTCGCTGTACAATTACCTCGATTACGGTAAGGAGCGGATTGACTATTCGGGCCTGCGGGAATTGCCGTTTCGGCGCAAGCTGTTGGATTTCGCGCACCGGTTTGTGAACGACCAAAGCCTGACGTATCTGAACGAGTTGAAGCCCAACTTTGAGAAGAACGGCTTCAACATCCTTAAGATGGCCGACCTCACGGAACTGGAAGTGAAGAAGGTGGACGGCTACTTTAAGAACACCGTGTTTCCGCTGCTCACGCCGAT
Source organism: Hymenobacter terricola (assembly GCF_017921975.2). Taxonomy (GTDB): domain Bacteria; phylum Bacteroidota; class Bacteroidia; order Cytophagales; family Hymenobacteraceae; genus Hymenobacter; species Hymenobacter terricola. The sequence goes on along the minus strand of NZ_JAGEMO020000004.1, from coordinate 147,132 downwards.
GGTGTACGACTCGTACCACGGCTTCCCGCTGATGATGAACCAGATGCTCATCTTCGGGGTGATGACGCGCATCGGCAACGGCCTGGCCCTGGGGCTGGATGGCGAAGCCGAAAAAGGGCAGGAGCGGCTCACCTTCGTGCAGATTCCGCAGAACCTGACCCGCTTTTTTGAGTTGACCCGCAAGGATAAGGTCATCTTCGTGCCCATTGAGGAAGTGGTGCGCGAATTTCTGCCGCGCCTGTTTCGCAACGTCGAAATCGTGTCGGCGGACCTGTTCCGCATTACCCGGAACGGGGATTTTACTTTGGAAGAGTCGGATGACATCGACAACGACTTTATTAAGGAAATTCAGGTGGGCCTCAAAACCCGCAAGCGCGGCCGCGTGGTGCGCGTGGAGGTAGAGTCCAACGCTTCGCCGGCGATGATGCAGGTGCTACGCGAGCGGTGGAATATTGACAACGGCAACGTGTTCGTTATCAACTCGCTGATTGACCTGAAAGGGCTGTGGCAGATTGTGCGCCATCCTAATTTTCGGGGCAAAACGGCCAGAATGCCCGCATCGGTGGCGCCGCTCAGCTTGCCTGAGGGCGCGGAAGACAACCTGTTCGAGTACCTCAAGCACCACGATGTGCTGCTGCACCACCCGTACAACAGCATCGAGCCCATGGTGCGCCTGCTGGAGCAGGCGGCGGTGGACCCGCACGTACTGGGCATCAAGCAGACCATCTACCGCCTGGCCGACGACTCCCGCGTGAGCGCCGCGCTGCTGAAAGCGGCCGAGAATGGCAAGCACGTATCGGTGCTGTTTGAGGTGAAGGCCCGGTTTGATGAAGAGAAGAATATCCGCGAAGGGGCCCGGCTGGAAAAAGCCGGCTGCTTCGTGATTTATGGGGTGAGCAAGTACAAGACGCACACCAAACTGCTCATGATTATCCGCAAGGAAGGGGAGAAGGTGACGCGCTACGTGCACATCGGCTCGGGCAACTATAATGAGCAAACCGCCCGCCTCTACACCGACGTGAGCCTGCTGACCACGAACGACACCTACGGACACGACGTGTCGGAATTCTTCAATGTCATCACCGGGCACTCGCAGCCCGATGATTATGAGTACCTCATTACGGCACCGAAGGACATGCGCCAGCAACTCATCCACCTGATTCGGGAAGAGGTGAAGCACGCCAAAAAAGGCCAGTCCAGCGGCATCGTGATGAAGATGAATTCACTGGAAGACAAGGAAATTATCGATGAATTCTACAAGGCGGCCAAGGCGGGCGTGCCCATTCGGTTTATCGTGCGGGGCATCTGCTGCCTGCGGCCGGGCCGGCCAGGACTGAGCGAAAACATCGAGGTGCGCAGCATCGTGGGCGAATACCTGGAGCACACGCGGCTGTTCTATTTCCACAACGGTGGTGAGGCGCGGGTATACGCCGGCTCGGCTGATATCATGGTGCGTTCGTTTGACCGGCGCATCGAGGCCCTGTTTTTAATTGTTAATCCACAGCTTAAACGCGAGGCTATCAATATCCTGATGATGAATATGATGGACAACCAGAATAGCTACGTGATGCGCGAGGATGGCGCCTACATTCGGCAGCAGCCCGCGCCCGGCGAGCCGGTGGTGAACGTGCACAAAGACTTCTTCCGACGCGACGAAGCGCAGCTGGCCACGGCCACGCCGGAAGGCTTGCTGGCCTTGCTCGGGGTGCAGGCCCAGCGCCGGGTTGATGTAGCTGCCGCCCTCGTGGCCAGTGATGAAGCCGCTACCCTTGCCGCTGTTGAAGCAGCCGATGCGGCGGCCGATGACGCTTTTGGGGAGGGCGATGGCGAACACGACGAGGCGTGCGAGGACGATGCCACGCCCGTGGGCCACGTCGATGAGGAGGCAGTCGGGGCGGGAGCAATTCGCGCGTAACCGGGGCCAGAGGTTGCCCATTATTGCGACTATCCGGCTCATTATTCCGCCTGAAGCGACGAGCAGATATGCAGCAAAAAGCCCCGACTCTAGACAGAGTCGGGGCTTTTACCTTTCAGGGCTTATCGCAACTTAGAGCAAGCCGTTGTGGGCAGCAGGATACCTTCGCCTTACGCGAGGCGGGTTGCTATTCCAGTTCAGCAGGCTGGTTTTGCATGTCGGGCACGGGCAGGTGGGCGGGATGGCCGACACCGGGGTTAATATCGTCGAAAAACTCTTCAAACAGGGCTTGCAGCATGCCGTCTTTCAGGCCAATATCGGGCACGACCATGTTGTTGACGTTGGCCCACTGCATGGCGGACAGGTAGATGTGGCCGGCGGGCACAATGACATCAGCACGGTCGGGATTGAGCATGGCCACGTTCACGCGCTCGTTCATGCTCAGGCCGGCCAGGCGGGCAAGGGTGGTTTCGAGGCTGCGGCGGGTGACGGCTTTGTTGGGGGCCGCCGAGGTGAGGCTGTAGAGCTTGTTGATGTTGCCGCCCGTGCCGATGGCGCGCGTGACGTGGTACTCGCGGGCGTTGTGGCGCACCCAGGCTTCCATGCGGGTCCAGAGCTCGGCCTGGGCTTCGGTGTTGGCGGCGCCGCTTTCTTCCTGCTGCATGCGCCGGATGGAACCGATTTCGAAGGATTGGGCCGCTACTTTGCGGCGGTCGTGGTAGATATTGAACTCGGTGCTGCCGCCGCCCACGTCGATGTGCAGGTAGTGGCGCTTGTCTTCGAGAATATGCTCGATGACGCGGTTGATGTAGAAAGCCTCGTCCTGCCCGTCGATGACTTTGATTTCCATGCCCAGCTGCTCGCGCACGCGGGCCACGATGTCGGGGCCGTTGGCGGCCGAGCGCATGGCTGAGGTGGCGCACACGAGGTAATGGGCCACGTCGTGCACTTCCATCAAGAGCTTGAGGGAGTGCATGAACTTGACGAACTGCTCTTCCTTGCCCGGCGAAATCCGGCCGGTGGCAAACACGTCTTCGCCCAGCCGCATGGGGAAGCGCACGTACTCCACGCGCTTGAGGCGGTAGCGCCCCTCGTAGTAGAGCACCGCCGATATCTGGCACCGCACGGCGTTGGACCCTATATCAATGGCGGCGAGCTTACGGAGAGGGAAGTGCATTCAGGCGGGGTTAGGCGGAAAACTCAAAGATAGGCACCGACTTAAAAAACAGGGCCTTTTTGCGACGAGCGCAGGATACGACGGGGCCGGAAATCCTAAAACACCTCGCCCAGGTTCAACGCCAGGCCGCGCGAGCCGTCGGTGCCAAAGCCGTAGTCGATGGATAAATTGGTGTGGGATACTTTGTTGACGGAGACCCGCAGGCCGGCGCCCGCCGCCGGCACCACTTTCTCGAACCGCCCGCTTTCCTGCTCGGTCACGCTCTCGGCGTTGGCAAAGACGACAGCTCCTAGCAGGCGGTTGCGCGTGAGGCCGAAGCGGTATTCCGTTTCGCCGTAAATCAGGTTTTTGCCCCGAAAACGGCCCTGGATAAAGCCCCGGCTGAGGTTCGCGCTTTGGTAGAACCGGAAGTGTTCGTAGTTCATCGACACCACCCGCTCGGTGGTGGAGGTGTACATGCCCAGGCCAAAAGTGCTTTGCGGGTAGTGCATCAGGCGCCAGTCGCCCACAAAATTCCAGCGGTTGTCTTTTGCCCACACCGAGGAAGTGGCCGTGAGAATAAGCTGCTGATTGAGGGTGTAGGCGCCAGCGGCAACGAGCGTCGACATGTTGGCCGAAGGCCGTTCGAACGCCATATTTACCGCGATTTCGGCCACGCCGCTGGTTTGCTGGGTGTAGCCCACCACGGGTATCAGCAGCAGGGACTTGCGGCCGTGCTGCAAGGCCAGCGAGTCGTGCGCGGCCAACCGGGGGAAGATGTTGCGCGCCTCGTCCACCAGGTCGACGGCGGCAGGCTGGGAAGCGGGCAATTGCTGGGCCTGGCCGGTGCCGATGGCAAGGAATTGCAGCAGTAGTATCCCCGCAATTGCGTTTGAAAGCGCCCGCAGCAAAAGGATAGCAGGTCGTAAACTCATATGTCCCACAATCCTGGCGCGGCCCGGCCATTTTGGCCGCCGCAACTTCCTTGGTAAGACTGCAGCGCCGGCAAAAGGTTCAACGCATTCGCCGTGTGCGGAAGGCACAACCAGTGGCTGCGGCTGGCCTACTTATCAAGCCGGAAGCCTAAGCCGAACTGAATCAGGCTGCTTTCCGCTGATTTTTGGTAGGAGACGGAGAAGGCCAGCGACTCCACCACCGGCGCAATGTAGAAACCGCCGCCGTAGCCGGAGTGCCAGCCGCCGGGCGAGGCGTCCTGGTAATACACCCGACCCTGGTCGTAGAAACCGAACACGCCGTAGTAGAAGGGCAGGAAGTTGTTCTTGATTTGGCCAAGAGCGAGGCGCAGCTCGGTGTTGTAATACAGGCTGGCGTCGCCGCTGAACCGGTTGCGGTAGTAGCCGCGCAGGCCCTCGTTCTGGCCAATGCTAGCAAATTTGAAGAAGGGAATGGCGGCGTCGGGTCCGTAGTTTTTGGCACCGCCGCCCTTTAGAACCAGGGTGATGGGGATGCCGATTTTGGCGGTGCCGTAATATTCGGCAAAGGCCTGGGTGAGGCCGAAGGTGGATTTTTTGGTGCGGGCGCTGTCGAGATTGTCGCTCAACTGGGTGTAGGAGTCGTGCTGCACCCGAATGCGGACGCCGCGCTGGGCGAAGCTTTGGCGATTGCGCAGGTCGAGGTCGAACACGCCGTTCAGGCCCAGCAGACGCTGGGGGCTGGTGTTGGGACGCTGGTCGGTGGGGCGGCTATCGATGGTGCCGAGGTAGGTATTGTTGGCGAAGCTGCTGGTGTAATCTTCAAAAGTGGGGCCAACGCGGATGACGCTGCGCTGGAAGAAGGTGCGCTCCAGAAAGGCATTGAGGGTGTAGCCTTTGTAGCGGGCGTTGTAGAATTTGTTGTCGTACAAATCCTGGCTGAAGCCCGTGTTGTTGCCCAGTCCGAAGAAGCGGTAAAAGGGAAAATAGCTGCCGTAGCTGGCCGAAGCGCCCACGTCGATTTTGCCAATGGCATAGCGGTGCCGGGTACTGGCCGTGAGCTGGAACAGGCCATTCACGCTGCCCTGTACGTCGAAGCTGTACATGTTTTTGTAGCCGGGCTTGCGGAAGCCCTGCCGCAGGAACGTGATGCCCGCGCCCGCGCCAAAACCGTCGTTGGCGTTATAAAAAAGCGAGAGGCTGGGGCGGTAAGAGTTGAACTCGAACTGCTCCCGGTCGTACTCGTTCACGCCGGGACGGGTGCTGGTGTGGTTGTCGGATTCCGGCCCGAGCTTCAGCTCGTTATCGGCCACGTCGTAGACTTTGGTGAGGGTGCGCAGGCCCGCGGCCCGGGAGTCGTCGGTGATGCGGTCCTTGCCATCGCCGCCAATGACGCGCACCAGAATGCTGTGCTTCCCGCCGTCGCCGGTCACGGTAAATACGTCTTTCCCGCCGAGGCCGTAGAGGCACACTTCCTCGGTTTCGTGGGGTTTAAAGGTGCGGTCAAATAGGGCCGCGCCCTTGGCATTTTCGGTGTCCCCGGCCCGGTCAAATAGCTGCACGCGGACCTGGCCATCGGGCAGTCTATTCACCTGGAACACCTCGCCTTTGTTGGACCCCACCACGTCCACGCGGCGGGCGAGGAGTAGGTAATATTCATCAATGGCCTTGGGCAATTCGTGAATCCGCGCCTTCAACTTGCGGTTGATGTCCTTGCCGGATTTGTCCTGAATTTCAGTAGGCAACTTCGCCGTGGCCTCATCGATAACGGTGGGGGTGATTTTGGCCTGGAGGTACTTGGCCGCTTCCTGCCACTGCTCGCGGGTGAGGCCCTGCAGCAGGAACCTATCCAGGTGGCGGGCGGGCCAGTTCAGGCTTTTCATGTCCTGGAATTTGGTGTTAAAGCCTTCGATGCTGGGCACGGCCCACTCGCGGTTGGCAAGGTAGGTGAGGAAGCCATTCCAGAGGGTGAAGCTCTGGTCGCGGTCGCGCGGAATGGGGCGGTAGAGCACGCCGCCGTTGGCCTGCTTGTAGCCGGCCCACTTCCAGTTGTCCTCGTGCTTGCCGAAGTCGGCCACCAGCATGTCGAAGGCGCGGGCGCGGGCCAGGGCGGGCTCGTACACGTGGTTGTCGTGGTCCTTGTAGAGCTTGCGAAACAGGCCGAAGCTGCGCGTCACCTCATCGGAGCCGCCGAAGCCGGGCAGGTTGGGTTTGGGGTCTTTGGGGCTGTCTTCGAGGGTGCCGAGCAGGCCGGCGTACTGTTCGCGGTAGGGGCCGAGCTGCTGGTTGTCGGGCAGACGGAACAGGCGGGGCCGGGCGTGCAGAATGTCCGTCTGGTCCAGCAGGTAGCCGATGGGCAGGTTGGAGTACGGGTTGGCCGTGGCCGTGATGTCGCGCAGCACATCGGAGGCAATGGAATTGCGCAGCTCCGGCGGCAGGATTTTGGTCACGTCCTTGTCTACCGAGCGAAAAACGTATTCCGAGCTGTCGGCCGCAATGAGCTTGAGGGAGGTGGTTTGGCGCCCGCCGCCTTTGCCGTAGGGGCGCAGGCCACCTTTCTCGGTGGCCAAATCCAGCGTGGGCACGGCCACCGGCTGCAGCCAGGAAGACCGGTAAATGTCGCCGATAAAGAAGGTTTTGCTGCCGGTGGGCTTGTATTCGGGGCCGGCCACCACGGTGGTAGTGGCCTGGAAGGGTGCGTCGGGCTTGCTTTCGGCTACGGTGCTGGCGGTAGGGCAGGCAATGAACGGATTGACCGGGGCATTTTGGTCAGCCGTGCTTCCACAGGCCGAGCGGAACAGGGTGGCGGTGTACGCGTCTTTGGCCGGCTGGTCGCCGCTGCCAAAGGTGTAGATATGGGTTTTAACGATGCCGTCGGCGAAGTATTCGAGGGTGGTGTAGCCTTCTTCGCTTTTGCTGTAGAGCGACTCGCCCCGGGCGCCAACGTGCTGGCTTTCGGCAAAGCTACCGCTGACGATGTGATAGTTGCCCTGGAAAGGCGTGAGCTGGAGGCTATAGTCGTGCGCGGCGCCATACACCACGCCGGGGTTGCTTTGCAGCGTGTTCAGCAGCTCCTTTTTCAGGTCCTGGTAGCGCGGGTTAGCCAGGTCGCGCGGGGTGCCCACGTTCTGCCGGTAAGCGGCGTAGATGGTGCCGAACACGGGCGGGCTAAGGTGGCGCGAAAGCGGTTCGTGGCCGCCGTACACGCCGTTGGTTACCACGGGATGGTGGCCCAACAGCAGCACGTTCTTGTTCTTGGTGTCGTCAATCAGGTCCTGCAATTGCTCGCGGAATTCCTCTTTGGTCAGGGTTTTGCAGTCGGTGTCGGGGGCTTCGGGCCGGTCGAAGGGGTGCGTGAACCACGGCGTATTGATGGCCACCACGCGCACCAGCGGGGCCACATCCACCACTTCGGGGCCGGGGCAGCCGTTGGTGGGGATGAAAGCGTTCTGGCCGGGCAGCTGCTTCTCGATGTATTTCTCGAGGCGGCGCACGGCTTTGAGGCCGTCGGGGCCGGAGTTGGCCCAGTCCTTATCGCCCGGCAGGAAGTAGATTTTACCCTGCGGCAGGCCTTTTACCAGGGCAATAAGGGCATCGGCGCGGCTGCGTTCGGTCTGCGCCAGCGCGGTATCGCCTTTGGCTACCAGGCCGGTATTACCCACAATATCACCCAGGTGAACCACAGTGAAAGGCCCCGTTTGCTGTTCCAACGCATGGCGCAGCTGTTGCAGGCGGGCAGTTGGCAAATCGGCCTGGGCGGTGTTGCCAAGCAGGAAAACGGTGTGAGCAGGAGCTTGGGCAGAGGCAGTAGCGGCAGCGGTAATACCTAGCCCGATGAGCAAGGCGCGAACGTAACGAAGGGGCATAGAGAGAAGGGTTAAGGCTTTCTTCTACGTTAGACGACCGGCATGCGGTTATTTTCAGCCTAGAGCAAAGGGCCATTTCTGTTTTTTTTCTGTTCAATTTCGGGAATGTGTATCTAAATACCATTGTCCCTAATATATTGATTGCCGGGATAGGCGCTGGCACTGTCCCGCCGCCGCCAGCGGCTGCGCTTCAGCCTTCCGCTGCCCGGTTATTTTCCCGTGAGTCGGGCGGTGGCCCTTGTTGCCTGTACACCTTTTTACGTTCGTGTACAGCAGCCAAGCGCGGTAGAAACGCAACCCGTTGCGACTCTGCCGCGCTCGCATCCTGCTTCCGAAACCGCTCTAGGCAGGCCATTGCGGTTTCGGCTCCATGCGCTGCACCAGCGCCTGGAGCCATAGGGCCAGCAGGCACGGCAGGCCCACCCACAAGCCTTCACTGGCCAGTACCCGAAGCCCGCGACCGCTGAAAAAAGCCCGGATACTGATGGGCGAAACCTTAATCGGCCGCAGGCTGAAAAAGTAGCGCTTCAGGTCCCAGGGGCTGAAAAAGGCCACGCCCAGGCCGCCGGTGGTCATGGCATCGAGCAGGCCGTGCGAGGCCGTGGCCAGGAATAGCAGCCCGGCCAGCCGCCCGGCTGCCGGGCGGCTGCCGGGCGGCGCTCGGGGCGAACCAGCTGGCCAATGCCCGTGCCCAACGCCGCAACTACCGCCGCGGCCAGCAGCGAGTGCGTGAGCCCGCGGTGGCCCCACAACCCATCGTAGGGCACCCCCAGCCGGTAGCCGATGGCGTCGAGGTCGGGCAGGGCGGCGCAGCAGCCAGCCGCTAGCCAGTAGGGCCAGTGCCGACGGTCGGGGAGGAGAAGCTTGCCCAGGGTCGCGCCCAGGGCGGCGTGGCCGAATGCGGAAGCCATGCTCAGGAAGGCTTGCCGGCCAGCTCCCGCAATATCCGGGGCACGCCGGTGCTGGCGGCCTCGGCCACGTAGCGCACGCCGCGCCGGCCGGCTTCGGGCTGGTGTGGGTCGATGACGAAGACCGGGCACATGGCGGGCGCGTAGTGCAGCAGCCCAGCGGCGGGGTACACCTGCAGCGAGGTGCCCACCACGAGCAGGGCATCGGCGGTGGCCACGGTTTCGGCGGCTTCTTCGATGGCGGGCACCAGCTCGCCAAACCACACGATGTGCGGGCGCAGCTGCTGGCCGTCGGGGGCGAGGTCGCCCAGGGTGATGTCGCCCGGGCAGTCGTAAACGAGGGTGTCGTTGCCCACGGAGCGCATCTGGTTCAGCATGCCGTGCAGGTGCAGCACGTCGGTGGAGCCGGCGCGCTCGTGCAGGTCGTCCACATTCTGGGTGATGACGCTGACGCGCCAGCCGGGCGCTTCCTCGAAGCCGGCCAGGGCCAGGTGGGCGGCGTTGGGCTGCACGGTGCGGGCCTGGGCACGGCGCTGGTTGTAGAAATCGAGCACCAACGCCGGGTTGCGGGCAAAGCCTTCGGGCGAGGCCACGTCTTCCACGCGGTGGTTTTCCCACAGGCCGTTGGTGTCGCGGAAGGTGCGGATGCCGGACTCGGCGGAAACGCCGGCCCCGGTCAGGACAACGAGGTGTTTCATGGTAGCGAAAAGGTGAACGGCAAAGGTAGCGGCCAACGCCTGGCAACGGCTTCCTGAACGAAAAAGGCGGTTGAATCCCCCGGCGTGGCTTCGGTGGTGGGCTGGAAAAACTTCGCGAACGGCAAGTGAAGAAATCAAAAAGAACAACCGGATTCGCTAATTTTTATATAAATTGAATATTATAATACTTGCAATAATGCATTGTGCGCTTTTCTAGCTGATACATGAAGCCGTGCTGTTTCCGGGGCTCGTTCTGGGTAGTGTGGGTGGTGCTCTTCGGGCTGGCCCGGCCGGCGCCGGGGCAGCCCACGGCGCCCGGCCGGCTGCTGATTACGGGCCAGGTGGTGGACAAAAAGGACAGCGCGATACCGGGCGCGACGGTTTCATTGGCGGGTACTGCGGGTGGGGCATCAACCGATGCGCAGGGCGGTTTTAAGCTGTTGGTAGCCGACTCGCTGGTGCAGAAACTGCCTCCCGGGCCCGTTAGCCTGAATTTGTTTTTTGTCGGATATCAACCGCTCAGGCTCGTGGTCATGGAAAACCGGCCCATGCTGGTCAAAGGCCAGACCCTGGAAGTACCGATGGGAAAATTGACGCTGGCTGAAGACTCCACTGACCTGACCCAGGTGGTGACTATCGGCTATAGCACCCATATCTCGTCGGTGGTGCCCAACCTGGCGTGGCCACCGCCCCAGCCCTCCACCCGCTGCCCTTTGCCGGCCCCGTTTTTGGTGGGGGCCAAGCGCCTGCGCGATGTGGACGCCCGCCTGAGCGCCTCCCTGCAGCGGGCCGGCTACAGCTACCGGGCCTACTACTCCATTCCGGAAGGCTTTGCGTTGGTGACGCAGCTGGAGCAGACCGACGACCAGGCCACGCCCCGGCCCGAGCCCGAGCGCTGGAGCGAGGCCATGCCGCACGCCCGAAACCTGTTGGAGTGGCTGAAAAATGCCTTATTCGCCAATAAAGGGCACTACCGCGTCATCGTATTCACGGTTACCCCAACGCCGTTTGTGACCGCGGACGAGCGAATGCCGAAGAAAGTAGCGACTGACTGGTTGAAAAAGGGCCTTTCGGAGCTGCCGGCCACCATCGGCCGGCGCCGGTTCACCGCCGACTGCGTGGTAACCGTGCTGGTGTATGAATTCTTGCAAGAAGAGGACGGCAAACCGGCGCATCTGGTCGACCCGAGCCTCTTTTCCGGTCTTACCCATCTGGCAAAAGCGGGCATCGTGCCGTAGCTTTTTGCCAGCCTCACTCCCTTGCCCGATGTCGTCTTTCATTACCAAAATACAGGCGCAGCGCCGCCTGTCGGTGCTGTGGTTTGTGATGGCCGCGCTGCCCACAGCTCTGCTGGGGTTCAATACCCTGCACGGCGCCGGCCGCTTCTACCAGGATTCAACCGCCGTGTGGCAGTGGTACAGCCCGTTCCTGTTTCCCACGCTGCTCCTGATGCTGGGCACCCTGCGCTCGGCTGAAACCGACGCGGCCCCGGCGATGAGCAGCCAGTTTTATTTCCGGTTGTGCTTTGTGCTGTCGGTTTTCTACGGGCTGGCGCTGCTCGGTACCCTGCTTATGGCCCTTAACAACCAGGCCGAAGGCAGCCGGCCGGTGCTGGAGACCCTGAAGCAGGCCAGCCTGCCGCTCACCGGCGTCCAGAGCCTGCTGAACCTGGCACTCGGCGCCTTCTTCGTGGCCGCGCCGCACGAACCCGAACCCGCCCCGGCCACCAAAGCCGGCCTGGCACCAACCGCAGAATAGCCGGGGCGGCAGGTAGCAGCCCGGCCAGCTGGGTGCTCACAAGGCCGGTTTTCAGGCCCTCGGTGATGGGGTGGCCGTTTGAATTACGTAACTTTGACCATGCCTGCTACTCATTCACTCGAAGACTTTTACCGCGTTAAAGTTAACTGGATGCCCGAAAACCTGCGCCAGGATATCGGCCATTTCAACGTCTTTCGGCTCGATGACTTCGTGGGGCCCGCCGCGCAGTGCCTGCCTTTCAGCCGGAAGGACTTTTATAAAATTACCTTCGTGGCCGGGCAAAGCACCTACCACTACGCCGACAAAAGCGTGGCCGTGGATGGCAACGCCCTGCTGTTTGCCAACCCGCAGGTGCCGTACCATTGGGAGCCTTTCGATGAGAAGCAGAGCGGGTTTTTCTGCATTTTTACCGAGCATTTCCTGCAGCAGCACACCAGCATCAAGCTGGCCGACTTTCCGGTATTTCTGCCCGACGGGCAGCCTATTTACATTCTGAACGAAGCGCAGCAGGCCGCCGCCCGGCAGCTGTTTCAGAAGATGTTCGACGAGCTGGAATCGGACTACGCCTACAAGTACGACCTGCTGCGGGCCTACGTGCTGGAGCTGATTCACGGGGCCCAGAAGCTGCAGCCGGCCACCACGCTCTACCGCGAAAGCAACGCCGCCACCCGCATTGCCTCGCTCTTTACCGAGCTGCTGGCCCGGCAGTTTCCCATCGAGGTGCAGGGGCAGCAAGTGAAGCTGCGCACGGCGCAGGCCTTCGCCAGCCAGCTGGCCGTGCACACCAACCACCTCAACCGCGCCCTGAAGGAGGTGACCGGCAAAACCACCACCCAGCTCCTGGCCGAGCGCCTGGTGCAGGAGGCCCAGGCGCTGCTCAAGCACACCGACTGGCCGGTGGGCCTCATCGGCTACAGCCTGGGCTTTGAGGAAGCGGCGCATTTCAACAACTTTTTCAAGAAGCACACCGGCCACACGCCCTCGGCGGCGCGGGCTGTTTGATTTTTGTAAGCATTGGTTTGATTGCGGTAAGTGAGCCGGCGGGGGGCGCCTCTACTTTTGTGCGGTACAAAAAGCACCTTTTTATGACGACCTCAAGTAAGAAAACCTGGTTTGTAACCGGTGCCTCCAAAGGCCTGGGCCTGCTGCTGGTGCAGCAGCTTCTGGAACAAGGCTACGCCGTGGCCGCCACCTCGCGCAATGCCGACGACCTGCGCCGCGCCGTGGGCACCGGCACCCCCGAAACCTTCCTGCCCCTGCAAGTTGACCTGGCCAATGAAGCCAGCGTGGGGCGGGCCATTCAGGCCACCGTCGCGGCCTTCGGGCGGATTGATGTGGTGGTGAATAATGCGGGCTACGGCCTGATTGGCAGCCTCGAAGAGCTGACGGATGACGAGACGCGGCAGAATTTCGACATCAACGTGTTTGGGCTGCTGAACGTGCTGCGGCAGGCCACGCCGCAGCTGCGGGCCCAGCAGGCGGGGCGGGTGTTCAACATCTCGTCCATCGGGGGCTTTTCGGGCAACTTCTCCGGCTTTGGGGTGTACTGCGCCACCAAGTTTGCCGTGGCGGGCCTCACGGAATCCTACGCCGCGGAGGTGGCCCGCTTCGGCATCAGGGCCACGGTGGTGTACCCCGGCTATTTCCGGACGGAGTTTCTCTCGGCCGGCTCGGTGAGCACGCCGCAACAGCCCATTGACGCGTACCAGGAAGTGCGCGACACCCAGGCCGCCCACGAGCAGGAAATCAACGGCCAGCAGCCCGGCGACCCGGCCAAAGCCGTGGCCCTGCTCATCGAAATCAGCGCGGTGGAGCAGCCGCCCCTTTCCCTCTTCCTCGGCCCCGACGCCTACCAGGTAGCCGGCCAGAAAATTGCCGCCGTGCAGCAGGATATGGAGCAGTGGAAAGTGCAGGCCACGGCCACGGATTTTGCGGTGGCGTAGGTGGTGGTAGCGGAATGGGAATGAACGTCATGACGTGCTTTCAATCAACAAAAAATGGCCCATAGCTGCTGCTGCGGGCCATTTTCGTATTGGGGGTTGAAGGGGCTAGACCTTGGGCGGCGTGGCGCCGCTGGTAGCGGAACCGGCCCGGTCGACCACGGCACGGGCGGCCTTGAGGCGGTTGTAGAAATCGGGGTTGCTGCGCTTGTATTTGCGCATGAGGCGCTGGAAACGGTCTGCGAGCAAGGCCCCGAGCTCGGCAAATTCGGTGCGAAGGCTGGTGCGGGCGGCTTTGCCGTCGATTTGGGTTTGGCGCGGGGCCGTTTTCAGGTCGCCGTAGGCCTTGATGGCGTCTTGCAGCTCCAGGGTGCGTGTTTTATCGATGCCGTATTCGTCTTCGAGCACGGCCTGGTGCTGGGGCAACTCGGCGAGCAGGGCGCTGGCCACGTCGGAGAGGCGGGAGCCGCGCAGCTGGAGCAGGGTGGCTTCGCTGTAGTCGGCGAGGACTTGCAGGGCGGGCTGCTTCTTGTCGGGGTCGGAGGCGTAGGCAAAGACGTCGCCGGCGATTTCGGCGGTGACCACGGCCAGGGTTGCGCGCGCGGTTTCCTTATCGGACTTGCCGCCGGTGGGGGCCCCGGTCTGGACGGCACCCTGCACTTGCTGGCGCAGGGGCTGCATGTCGGCGATGATTTGGTCGAGGCGCCCGGCGACGGTGGTCAGGGCCTTGTCCTTGGCGTAGGGGGTGGGGTCTTGCTTGAGGGCGGCCGAAAGGGTTTCGGCGGCACTGAGGCGGTTGTCCTGCTTGGCGGTTAACATGCGTGTGGGGTAAGCAACGATGAAAAAATGGGAGAGCGCAGCAGGGGCCGGGGTGAGGAAAGGTGCGGCCGGGGTGTGGAAAGGCGGGAGTTGTGTTTTTCTACGTGAGACTTGGCCTAGGAAACCTGCGGCGGGAGTGAGGAAACCCGTGGCGGGAGTGAGGGAGGTTGGGGCGGGAGTGAGGGAGGTTGGGGCCGGAGTGAGGGAGGTTGGGGCCGGAGTGAGGGAGGTTGGGGCCGGAGTGAGGGGAAGCGTGGCGGGGGTGAGGCTAAGCGGGACGCTAGTTAGTGAGAATTGTTGAGTTTATCAGAAAGCCGGGTGTGCCCTTTGGCGGTAAATCTGCAAAGTGAGGCCGTACTTTGCCGCCATGGCTAAAAAACAAGTTTCCGCGCCGGCAGCCCCCGCGCCGGCCAACCGCCCGCCCTATATGCTCATCGAAGAAATTCGGGTGCAGGGGTACAAGTCGTTGGTGGATGCCACGCTGCATGTGCGGCCGCTCACGCTGCTGGCGGGCACGAATAGCTCGGGGAAATCCAGCATCATGCAGCCGCTGCTGTTAATTAAGCAGACGATGGAAGCGCCGTATCAGCCGGCCGGTGCGCTGGTGCTGGATGGGGCGCATGTGCAGGCAGAAACGGCGGGGGAGTTGGTGAGTAAAATCGGAAATTCCGAAGCGGGTTATATTATTGAAATAGTAGGTGCTAATGATTTTGAAGATAGTCCAATTATAAAAGCAATAGAACTTCGGTACGAAAAGCGAGGCAATAACTTTTATTTAGCCGGCCAGCAGACCACTGATGAATTTGGGAAAAGAGTCTTGCTTTCACCAACTCTAAATCAACACGAGTTGCAAGAGCTATTGCCGAAGAAAGCAAAACGAATGATGACTAGCTTTCTTAAAGACAACCATGCTGTCTTAAGTCTAGAGGTTGATAACGGGTTTCTGGCCTTTTACATGAATAGCCAAGAAGGCGGCCAAATATCAGTCAGAGAGTCAGCTTATTTGGAAAGTATTTTAGTTCAATTGATGCACGTTCCCGGCCTTCGGGACAGGCCAAAACGTACATACCGAGCCACTTTTTATAATCACCAAATCAAAGGCACTTTCGACCTCTACGCTGCTGGCACTGTCAGCCAATGGCAGCAGCAGGAAGACACTGAAAAACTAGAGAAACTCAACGACTACCTCCGTCGCCTCGGCCTCACCGATTCGGTCACGGCCAAGGTGAAAAACGCTAACGAAGTCGAGCTAAGCGTGAGCCGCCTGCCCGCCGGCGCGAAAGGCAAACCCCGCAAAGCCGACATGGTGAACATTGCCGACGTGGGCATCGGCGTGTCGCAGGTGCTGCCGATACTGGTGGCCCTCATCGCGGCGCAGGAGGGGCAGATTGTGTACGTGGAGCAGCCGGAGCTGCACCTGCACCCCCGGGCGCAGGTGGCAATGGCGGAGCTGCTGGCCGAAGCCGCCAACCGGGGCGTGCGCGTGATTGTGGAAACGCACAGCAGCCTACTATTGCTGACAGTGCAGACGCTGATTGCGCAGGAGCGCATTAAGAACACCGACGTGGCGCTGCACTGGTTTGCGCGGGATGCGAAAGGCGCCACGCAGGTAACTTATGTGCAGCCGGATGAAGATGGGGCGTATGGGAAATGGCCGGAAGATTTTGGCGACGTAGAGCTGAAAGCGCAGGATGCGTACCTGACGGCGGTGGGAGTGCGGCACTTTGGCAACGCAGTGAAATAATGCGGCTGCCTGCAACTTCGCGCCGATTAGTGGTGGATACCAACGTGGCGTTTTCGGCTAGTGAAAGCCTGCATCCGGTTTCGGATGCCTGCCGGCGGGTAATGGAAACGATGTTTGAAGGCCAGCACTACGTTGTGCTATCGGCCACGCAATTTATGGAGTGGCAAAAGCATCAGTCGGGTTATTCCAAGCGGTGGCTGGTCCGGATGAAGGCGAGAAAACTCTGGCACATTCTGGCACCGGAGCCGGATAGTGGATTAGCGGCCCGCGCCAAAAAAATAGCGTGTACCGAAGAGGTTCGACAAGAAATACTGAAGGACCTGCATTTGCTGGAAAATGCGCTGGCCACGGATAGAATCGTGCTGTCGATGGAGACAAACGTTTTCCGCCTTTTCAGCGAGCACAAAAAGGTGCTGAAAGTGCCCCAGCCGGTGGCTTGGGTAAACCCCACGGATGATACTGCTGCCTGCCTTGCGTGGATTGAAGACGGGGCCGAGGTTGGGAAGGCGCGCTGTGTTCCGGCAAGTACGTAAAAACGCGCCGCCGCTCCCGTAACAGGAGCGGCGGCGCGTTTTCAGTAGTGCGAATCTTAGCTGCGCTGACCTTCGGTTGTGGTTCGCGTGGCAGCACGATGCGGTAGGCGCGGGGACGCGGACTACAAAGTCCGCGCTACTGCCGTTCAGCTTAAGTGGGTAATCGGGCACTCGATGAGCAGAAACCGGGTATCGGCCGCTGCTTCAATGCTGACGCTGTCCGTTTCCCAGATGCCGAGGCTGTCGCGGGTGCCCACTTCCTGGCCGGCCACGGTGACGGAGCCGCTGATGACGAACAGAAACAGCAGCTTATTGAGCGGCTTGAAGGTGTAGTCCACCGTTTGGGCTTCGGTGTAGTAGCCCAGGGAAAGCTTGGCGTTCTGGTTTATCCAGCAGTGGGCCTGGCCTTCCTCGTTGCTCACGATGGTGGTGAGCTGGTTGGGGCGCTTGGCTTCCGGGAACTGGCGGCGCTGGTAGCGCGGGCCCACGTTCTGGAGCTTGGGCTCAATCCAGATTTGCAGGAAATTCACGTCGGTGTCGCCCACGTTGTGCTCCTCGTGGCGCAGGCCCGAGCCGGCGCTCATGATTTGGACCCAGTCCTGGTGCACCACTTCGGTGTAGCCGAGGGTGTCCTTGTGGTTCATGCTGCCGGCCAGCATCACGGAGATTATTTCCATGTTGGCGTGGCCGTGGATGCCGAAGCCGCCGCCGGCCTGCACCACGTCGTCGTTGAAGACGCGGAGCAAGCCGAAACCGCTGCGCTCGGGGTCGGGGTAGGGGCCGAAGCTGAGCGAAAGGTTGCTTTTCAGCCAACCGATGTCTTTGAGGCCGCGCTCGGCGGCGCGGGTGAGGCGGGTTTTCATACAGCGGCAGGTTCAGTGGTGGGCAGTTCGTTTTGGAAAGCAAACTCGGATACCGGCTTGCGTGTTCTCGAAGCCGTTTCGCGGCTCAGGAAGGGCTCTTCCAGCTGGTCGGCCGCCCCGAGGTAGCCCAGGCCCAGGATGACGACCGGGGTCAGGCCCTCCGGCAGGTTGAAGTCGCGGCGCGTCTTTTCGCGGTCGAAGCCGCCCATGACGTGGCCGTGCAGGCCCAGGGCGGTGGCTTCGAGAAACAGGGTGGCGTTGGCCGCGCCCAGGTCGTGCAGGGCCGCACCGTTGGGCTGGCCGTTGTCGAGCTGGGTTTTGGCCAGGGCGATGACGAGCACGGCGGCGTTCTTGGCCCAGGGCTGGTTGCCGGGCATCAGGCAATCGAGGATTTTCTGGAAGGCCTCCGTGTCGGCTTTGTGGGCGTAGATGTACTGCCAGGGCTGCGCGTTCATGGCGCTGAAGGCCCAGGAGGCGGCTTCAAAAACCTGGTTCAGGGTGTCCGGCGCCACGGGCTGGGCCGAGAAGGAGCGGGGGCTCCAGCGGCTGCGGATGAGGTCGTGGACGGGGTAGGTGGTGGGAGCGGAATTCATTAGGTGATGCTGAATGGAGGTGCGGTGGGGGGACGACGGCTGCGGAAGCCCCGTTAGGCTTCGGCCGGTTCGCGGGCGGCGGATGCGTCGGGGCGGGGCTTTTCGACGGGCCCGGCTTTGCAGAGCTCGGTGTTCAGCCCCAGCAAAAATTGGACGACGCTTTGGGCTTCGAGCGGGATGAGCGAATAGGCGAAGGTTTCCATCAGCCCGGCCGCATCGGCGAGGCGCACGGGGCCCAGCCCCCGGCCCTTGAGGTGCTCGTGGGCGTACCACATGGCCTGATGCGGGTAGATTCGGCGCAGCACTTGCCGCACCGCAGAACTGCGAAATGAAGGAGTGGCCATCCTGATTTTAAGTAAAGAGTTGTTAGGTGCTCGTTGTCGGTTGCCAGGTTCCAAGAGCCGCTTGCCAGAACATCACTGGCAACTGACAACGAGCACCTGACAACTAAATCAGAATTCCATGGGTACTTCCATCAACAGCAGCTCGGCGTTGCTGTCGGCGCTGATGGCCAGCTTATTCGTTTCCCAGATGCCGAAGCCGTCGCGGCGGTGCAGGGCCTGGCCGTTGATGGTCACGTCGCCTTCCAGCACGAAAGCGTAGACGCCGTTGCCGGCTTTTTTCACGGCGTAGTCGGTGGTAAAGCCTTTGTCCAGGTTGCCGAGGTGGAACCAGGCATCCTGCTGGATGTGCGGGTTGGTGCCGTCGCCGGCGGGCGATACCACTTGCAGGAGCTGGTTGTGGCGGGCAGCCGGGGCGAAGGTTGCCTGGTCGTAGTTGGGCTTGATGCCGCGCTTGTTGGGGAACACCCAGATTTGCAGAAACTTCACTTCCTGCTTGGTGCTGTGGTTTTTCTCGGAGTGGGCCACGCCGGTGCCGGCGCTCATCACCTGCACGTCGTGCTCGCGGATGACGGTTTTGTTGCCCATCGAATCCTGGTGCTCCAAATCGCCGGAAAGCGGGATGGAGATAATCTCCATGTTGTCGTGCGGGTGCTTGCCGAAGCCCATGCCGCCGGCCACGGTGTCGTCGTTGAGTACGCGCAACGCGCCGAAGTGCACGCGCTCGGGATTGTTGTAGCCGGCGAAGCTGAAGGTGTGAAAGGAGTTGAGCCAGCCATGATTGACGTGGCTGCGGGTATTGGCGAGATGCAGAATGGTGCGGGCCATGATAGGAAAAGTCTTAGTGGTGTCGGTGTGACAAATGTACATACATTTAATGTCTATACATTGTTCCTGAAAAAAATATATTTTGCGCCGGCTTGTGAAGGCGAGGGCCCCAAAACCAAAAAAGCCCCGCTGGCGACCAGCAAGGCTTTTTCCTTGTATTTCGCCCGGTTTCTGAAATATGCCGGCGGGGCATCACAGTTTGGAAGGGGCCACGCCGTACATTTTCTTGAAGGCGAACGAGAAGTGGGACAGGTCCTCAAACCCGACTTCCAGGTACACCTCGGAAGGGGCCTGGCCTTTCTCCTTTATCAGGTAATGGGCTTCCTGCAGCCGGCGCTGCTGCAGCCAGCGGCTGGGCGAGAGCCGGAATATCTTCTCAAAATCGCGCTTGAACGTGGCCAGGCTGCGGCCCGTGAGGTAGGCAAACCGGCGCAGTTGCACGTTGAAGTGGAAGTTGCGGCTCATGAAGGCTTCCAGGTCCATTTTGCCAGGCTCGGAGAAGTCGAATAAGACGTGCTGGAGCTCCGGGTTGGACTTGAGCAGCAGCATAATGGCTTCGCGGACTTTGAGGGTCAGCAGGCCTTCGCTGCCGGGTTGGGCCAGCTGCTCGTAGGGCTGCAGCGAGTCGAGGTAGCTGCGGTAGAGCGGGTTCATTTCCAGTTCTATAATGGTTTCGGAGCTGGCGCTGTGCTTCCCGGCGTGGTAGCCATATTCGAGGCTGAAGCGGCGCAGGGTTTCCTGGTCGAGGGTAATGGAGAGCGACTTGAACTCGCCGTGCGCGGGCGGCTGCTTGCTGAACCTGACGAGGTGGTTGCGCTTGCTAAGCCACAAATCGCCTTCCCGGAATACCTGCTTCCTGGTGCCATCATTCGTGGTGAGCGTGCCGGCCAGCTGGTAGCTGAGAATGTGCTCGGGCACAAATTGCTCGCCCTCCCGGCTCCGGCTGAAGTAGCAGGAATAGAGGATTGGGGGCCGGGGCGGGGTTTCTGCTTGTTCGGACATGGCGCAAGAAAGGGGGATGACGGTGCTACCCCGTTCAACGGGGCAAAAACTGCAGGAAGCTTTCCCGGATGGAATCAATATACTCCTGGTCGGGCAGCTGCTTCTGCTGCTCCAGGCGACGGTGGAAATCGGCGTTGCCGATGGCGTAGCGCAAGGTGGGCGTGCCGTCGGTAGCGGCCGTGTAAATCACATCGGCCACTTCCTTGGCGGTTATCGACTTGATTCGCCTGCCGGCAAATAGCTGCCCGGCCGCTGCCAGGAAGGGCTGGTAGTCGGTGAGGTCGGGGCGCTGGGCAAATTGTGCCTGGGCCACGGCATTGAAATTGGTGTCCGTTCCGCCCGGCTCAATAATCTTGACGATGATGTTGAGCGCGGCCAACTCGTGCGACAAGCCTTCGAAAAATCCCTCCAGGGCAAACTTGGAGGCCGCGTACATCGACACCAACGGCAGCGTGAACCGGCCGGCCCCGGAGCTGATGTTCAGAATCAGGCCGGCCTGGCGCTCCCGGAAATGCGGCAGAATGGCCCGCGTCACGTTCATCACGCCGAACACGTTCACGGCGAATTGCTCCTGAATCGTCGCCGGCGTCATGGCCTCGAACAAGCCGTTCTGGCCGTAGCCGGCGTTGTTCATCAGCGCATGAGGTGGCCGAAGCGGGCAATTCCGGCGGCCAGGGCAGCCTCAATGGTGGCGGGCTGCTGCACGTCGAGCGCCGTCACCAGCACATTGGGCAGCTGGGTCAGTTCCTGTTCTTTTTCCGGACCGCGCATGGTAGCCACCACGTTCCAGCCCTCGGCCGCAAACTTGAGGGCGGCGGCTTTGCCGATGCCGGACGAGGCGCCGGTAATTAGCACGGTTTTATTCATGGGGGATTGGAGGGATTCGCGGATTATTCGCGGCCGGTTTCGCGGGTGATGGACTTGCCCATTTCGGTGTCCAGGAAGTTCCCGGCCGCGTCGTGGTCAGTGGAGACGCTCACGGGGAGCCAATGTTCGAATTCGGCTTGCCGGGCGGCATCGGCTTGCTTTAGGATGGCCACGGCTTCGCTGCCCAGCACCAAATGCACGGGCGGCGCGGGGTTTCCAACCAAATCTATCATCACCTGCGCGGCTTTGTCGGGGTCGCCCACGGGCACAAACTGCCCGCTGGCAAAGAAGTCGGCCCGTTGGTTCACGGCGTCGTAGCCTGCTATCGGCGGGGCGAAGCTCATCGAGGCCCCGGCCCAATCGGTACGGAAGCCGCCGGGCTCCACCGCCGTCACCCGGATGCCCAGCGGCGCCACTTCCTTGGCCAGCGCTTCGGTGAAGCCCCCCAGGCCAAACTTGGCGGCCTGATAAATAGAGAGCCCGGCATTGCCCACGCGCCCGCCCACGGAGCTGATTTGCAGGATGTGCCCGCTGCGCTGCTGCCGCAGGTAGGGCAGCACGGCGCGCGTCACGGCGATGGGTGCGTACAAATTCGTTTCGAGCTGGCTGCGTACCTGCTCGTCGGTGAAGGCTTCGGCCGCGCCGGTGATGCCGAAACCGGCGTTGTTCACCACCACGTCGATGCGCCCGAAGTGGGCCACGGCGGCGGCCACCGCCTCCTGTATCTGCGCCGTATTCGTCACATCCAGCGCCAGCGGCAGAATCTGATTGCCGTACTGCGTAACGAGTTCGGCCAGCTGCCTGGGCTGGCGGGCGGTGGCGGCCACCCGGCCGCCGCGGGCCAAAACGGCTTCGGTCAGGCTGCGGCCCAGGCCCCGGGCGCTGCCCGTGATAAACCATACGTTGTCCATGTTTTTCAGGGGTTATGTTCCTCATAAAGGTCCGGCGATAAGCGACGGGCTGCTTTGTTGAATGGCTCAAATTTGGTTTGTTGAAAAGCTCACTGCGTGCTTTGCGTCATTGATAACCTGGGCAGTGGCACAAGCCTGCGCTCTGAGGGCCGGAGCAGACGATTCCATTGGTTGCGGAAGTGCTGGCGGGCGATGGCCGCCTGAACGGAATGGACAGATACCTTTGCCCGCAGTTAGCCCCTTGCGCACCACCCCATGATTAGTACCGTAATCTTCGACATGGACGGCGTCATCATCGACACCGAGCCCATTCACCACCACGCGTTTTTCACGCAGTTTGCCGAGCTGGGCATTGCCGTGACTGCGGCCGAATACGCCACGTTTCTGGGCCAGTCCACGCGCAACGTGTTTCAGCACCTCAAGCAGAAATACAACCTGCCCCAGGACGTAGAAACCCTGCTGCTGCGCAAGCGGGAGCTATTCAACAAGTCCTTCGACGAAGATGCCGGCCTCGACCTGCTGCCCGGCGTGCGGACGCTGATTGAGGACCTGCGGCGGCACGATGTGCAGCTGGTGGTGGCCTCGTCAGCCTCCAAGGCTACCATTGCGCGGGTGTTTAATCGGTTTGGGCTGGGACCATACTTCTCGCACATCGTCAGCGGCGAGGATTTTGTGCGCTCCAAGCCCGACCCGGCCATTTTCCTGCACGCGGCCGCCGTGGCCGAAACGCCCGTGGCCCACTGCATCGTCATCGAAGACTCCGCCAATGGCGTGGCGGCATCCAGGGCGGCCGGTATTTATTGCATTGGCTACGCCAGCCCGCATTCGGCCGGCCAGGATTTGAGGCTGGCTGACCGCGTCATCCAGGACTTCTCGGAACTGACGGCGGTGGGCATCGAGGCAATAGAACCATCGTAGAACCTCATCCACGTCCACCGGCCCCGTTAGGGTAGTGAACGAGGGCGGTGCTACTCAAATTGCCCCAGCTCATTCGCCCCGAACTCCCATTCCGGCGTGCTCACGGCCGCATCAGTCGGCACCACCGGAAACCAGGCCGTGGCGCCGTAGCCCTCGCGCAATACGTGGATGTTCTGGGCCGGCATGTAGCTCTGGGCCAGTAGCATGAATTTCTGATGCGTCGTGGGGTTTTCGGCCACATCCACCACCAGCACGGCGTGGCCGGGCGCGCCCCCGTGAATGAGCACATCGCCGGGCTGCACCGCTGCCAGGGGCTTGGCGCGCAGCTCGCGGCTGAGCGAAAGCGTGCCTGCGTAGCCGAAGGCAGGAATGAGGTAACGCCCAAGAGCCGCGTGGGTGGGTGCCTCGGCCGGGCGTGGGGCCGGGGTCACTACTTCGCCCTTTACCTTAAAAGTCCTGCCGGCCGCGTAGTCAGAAAACCAGAAGTCATAGCCCGTAGTAAGGTGGAAATGCACCTTATTGGGGTCGTGGCTGAACAAATATTCGGCCCGCAGGCGAATAACGGCATCGGCGCACTGCTGCAAATCCTGGGTACCCACGTCGATGTCGACTACGGCGGCCACCACGTCGGGTCGGTCTTTCAGCGCGCCATTGTAAAGGCGGGCCTTGGTGCCGGCGGGCCGCAACGGCAGGTACCGCAGCCACTCGCCCCAGGAACTGGCACCTACCACCACGCGCCGGCACCCAGCCGGAGCCGGGAAGCGGGACGCCAGCGTTTGGCCGGCGCTGCTGGGCCGGGCCAGCCAAGGGTAGGAGAGGCCGGCGGGCCGGATTGTCGAAACCGGCGGAAAGTCCGCAAGGTGCGCCGCTAATGAGCTGGTGAGGCCACCGGCCGGCAGTGACAGCAGGACTAGCGGCATGAGAAGTGGGGAGATTACCATGGGCCTGAAGCAAAAAAGCCCGCGGAGTGCGGGCTTTTTTGTTCGGGCTCCAACGTTGGAAGGCGGCAATTATTTCGCCTTCGCAGTGGCTTTTTTGGCCGTCGGTTTTTTAGTGGCAGGCTTCTTTACGGCGGCCTTTTTTGCTGCCGGTTTTTTCTTGGCCGGCAGGTCGGTTTTTTCCTCTTTGGCAGCCGGGGCAGCCTTCTTGCCGAAGCGGCCACCTTTAGCGGGCTTGTCGGGGGTGGCATCAGCCAGCTCGATGCAGCGCTCCAGCGTCAGCTCCGTGGGCTCTTCGCCTTTGGGGATTTTCACGTTCTTCTTGCCCGCCACGATGTACGGCCCGAAACGACCGTTCAGCACCTGAATATCGGGGTTCTCGGGGAAGGATTTGATGAGGCGTTCGGCGTCCGTCTTGCGCTTCAGCTCAATGAGTGTCACGCCTTCTTCGGCCGTGATGGTGTGCGGGTCCTGCTCCTTGGTGAGGGAGAAAAACTTGCTGTCGTGGCGAATATATGGGCCAAAACGGCCCAGCGCGGCCGTCATGTCCTTCTCTTCAAACTGGCCAATGATGCGCGGCAGCTTGAACAGTTCCAGCGCTTCTTCCAGCGTAATGCTCTCAATGAACTGGCCTTTGCGCAGGTTGGCGTAGGCCGGCTTCACTTCCGGGTCGGCGATGTCGCCCAGGGCCACGTAGGGACCGTAGCGGCCCAGGCGGGCGGTTATTTTCTCGCCCGTTTCAGGATGCACCCCGATTTCGCGGGTGCTGCCCAGGGTGTTGCGCTCAATGTCCTGCCCGGCCTCAATGGTCGCGTGGAACTTGCCGTAGAAGCCGGTCAGCATCTGCGTCCAGTTCTCGTGGCCGTTGGCAATCTGGTCGAACTCGTCCTCCACCTTGGCCGTGAACTGGTAGTCCACAATCACCGGGAAATGTGCCACCAGAAAGTCATTGACTACCATGGCCGTATCGGTCGGAAACAGCTTTGCTTTCTCGGCCCCGTAGTTCTCGGTTTTGACTTCGGTATTGACGGCGGCGCCTTCCAGCGTCAGCACATGGAACTTGCGCTCCTTGCCCTCACGCGTATCTTTTTCCACGTAGCCGCGCTTCTGCACCGTGCTGATGGTGGGCGCGTAAGTCGAAGGCCGGCCAATGCCCATTTCCTCCAGTTTTTTTACCAGCGAAGCCTCGGTGTAGCGCGCCGGGGGCGACGAAAACCGCTCCGTGGCGCTCAGGCGCTGTAAAGGCAAATCCTGCCCCACGCTCAGCGGCGGCAGGCCGCGCGAGAAGCTCGATTCGCCGTCTTTGGCGTCTTCCTCGTCCTCGTCGTCCTTGCTCTCGGCATACACTTTCAGGAAGCCCTCGAACGTAATCACCTCGCCCGTCGCCGATAGCGTCACGCCCGGCTGGGTGCTGATGCCAATCACCGCCGTGGTCCGCTCAATCACGGCCTCTGCCATCTGCGAAGCCATGGCCCGCTTGCGAATCAGGTCGTACAAACGCTGCTCCGACGCATCGGAGCCCGCTTTCACCATGCCAAAATCGGTGGGCCGGATGGCTTCGTGGGCCTCCTGGGCCGAAGCCGATTTGGTTTTGAACGTGCGGGTGTGGTGGTATTCGGCCCCGTAAGCGGCCGTAATGGCAGCTTGCGCGCCCGCCAGGGCCTCGCCCGACAGGTTCACCGAGTCGGTCCGCATGTAGCTGATTTTCCCCGCTTCATAGAGTTTCTGGGCCACGCTCATCGTCTGTGCCACCGAGAAGCCCAGCTTGCGCGAAGCCTCCTGCTGGAGCGTGGAAGTGGTGAAAGGGGCCGCCGGGCTGCGTTTGCCAGGCTTTTTATCCAGGCTTTCAATCTGATACGAAGCACTTACGCAACGCTCCAGAAAGGCTTCGGCTTCGGCCCGCACCTTGTAGCGAGTGGGCAATTCGGCTTCGAGCACGGCCCCCCGGCCGGCATCAAAGCGGGCCACAATGCGGTAGGCGCTGGCGCTCAAATGGCTGGCCACTTCGCGCTCCCGCTCCACCACGAGGCGCACGGCCACACTCTGCACCCGGCCGGCCGAAAGGCCCGGTTTTACTTTTTTCCAGAGCACGGGGCTCAATTCGAAGCCCACGAGGCGGTCGAGCACGCGGCGGGCCTGCTGGGCATTCACCAAATCCTGGTTGACTTCGCGCGGGTTGGCAATGGCGCCCAGGATGGCATTCTTGGTGATTTCGCGGAACACGATGCGGCGCGTTTTGGCCACGGGCAGGTTCAGCGTTTCGGCCAGGTGCCACGAAATGGCTTCGCCCTCGCGGTCGTCGTCACTCGCGAGCCAGACGGTTTCGGCTTCCTTGGAAAGTTTTTTTAGCTGGGCAATTAATTCGCGCTTATCAGGTGATACTACGTAAGTTGGCTTGAAGCCATTAGCAATATCGATGGCGTTGTTGTCTTTCGGCAAGTCGCGTACATGGCCGTAGCTGGAGCGCACCACGAAATCCTGGCCCAGGTAGCCTTCAATGGTTTTGGCCTTGGCCGGCGACTCGACGATAACTAAATTCTTGACCATGTGAACGGGTAAGGGTGACGGCAAGCCGAAGGGGTATGGAGAATGGAAACGTCAGGCCGTGACGAAATGTTGAAATTGGCCGCAAAGATGCCGGATAAATCCCAGCGGTAACGCATCCAGCAATAATCTAGCCGCGCCCGGCCTCCTTGAACAGGACAAAAGCCCGGGGTAGTTCATTGCCACGGCAGGCGCACCTATCTTTGTTTCTTGGCGGGGAACCCCGTACTTCGCCTTTCGATTCTGTCCTCCTTTCATCCGATTGATACCTATTACTATATGGCTTCCCCTAAGACTCCGCAATCTAAGCCTCGTCGGGCCTCCGCGGGGGCTGCTACGGATGATGCTGCCAATGAAATGCCGGATTCCGGGGCGGTTTCGCCCCTGGATGTAATCCGGACCAATAATGACCTGACCCGCAAACGCGGCGGTTCTCGCGGCTCGGTCGACACCCAGGACCCTGGCTACGTCAACGACCAGCTCAACCGGGTTTTGTTCGCCCTCGACGCCTTCAAAAAAGGCGATGTGTCGGTGCGCCTGACCAAACAGAACGATGACATTTTTGCCGAAATCGCCGAAGCCTACAATTCCATGGTGGAAATGATTGGCGGGGTAGGCGGGGAGGTGTCGCGCATTTCGAAAGTGGCCGGGGTAGAAGGCAACCTCAAGGCCCGGGCCTCGGCCGACGGTGCCGCCGGCTTCTGGCGTGACATGATTAACAACATCAATGGCCTGGTGGACAGCATCGCCGTGCCGGTGTTGGAAGTAGGCAAGGTATTGAAGAACATCAGCCGCGGCAATCTGGACGAGAGTTTCCAGATTCCGGTGTCGGGCGACTTCAAGCTGATGGCCGAAACCATCAACAAGACGATTGATAACCTGAATATTTTTGCCGGCGAAGTAACCCGCGTGGCCCAGGAAGTGGGCACCGAGGGCAAACTCGGCGGCCAGGCCAGCGTGCCTAATGTCGGCGGCATCTGGAAAGACCTGACCGACAACGTGAACAACATGGCCTCGAACCTCACCGTGCAGGTGCGGGACATCGCCAACGTGGCCACGGCCGTAGCCAAAGGCGACCTGAGCCAGAAAATTACCGTCGATGTAAAGGGGGAATTCCTGCAGCTGAAGCAGAACCTGAACCAGATGGTGGACTCGCTCAACCTGTTCGCGGGCGAGGTAACCCGCGTGGCCCAGGAAGTGGGCACCGAGGGCCGCCTCGGCGGCCAGGCCGTGGTGCCCAACGTGGCCGGCATCTGGAAAGACCTGACCGACAACGTGAACTACATGGCTTCGAACCTGACCTCGCAGGTACGGGACATTGCCAACGTAGCTACCGCCGTGGCCAAAGGCGACCTGAGCCAGAAAGTAACGGTGGACGTGAAAGGCGAGCTGCTCCAGCTGAAGCAGAACCTGAACCAGATGGTGGACTCGCTCAACCTGTTTGCGGGCGAGGTAACCCGCGTGGCCCAGGAAGTGGGCACCGAAGGCCGCCTCGGCGGCCAGGCCGTGGTGCCCAACGTGGCCGGCGTGTGGAAGGACCTGACCGACAACGTGAACTACATGGCTTCGAACCTGACCTCGCAGGTACGGGACATTGCCAACGTGGCCACGGCCGTGGCCAAAGGCGACCTGACGCAGACGGTGACCGTCGATGTAAAAGGGGAATTCCTGCAGCTGAAGCAGAACCTGAACCAGATGGTGGACTCGCTCAACCTGTTTGCGGGCGAGGTAACCCGCGTGGCCCAGGAAGTGGGTACCGAGGGCAAACTCGGCGGCCAGGCCAGCGTGCCGAACGTGGCTGGCGTGTGGAAAGCCCTGACCGACAACGTAAACGACATGGCCGCGGCCCTGACCTCGCAGGTGCGCGACATTGCCAACGTGGCTACCGCCGTGGCGCGCGGCGACCTGAGCCAGAAGATGACGGTGAACGTGAAAGGCGAAATCCTTGAGCTGAAGAACATCCTCAACCAGATGGTGGACTCGCTCAACATCTTCGGTGACGAGGTGACCCGCGTGGCCCGCGAAGTAGGCACCGAGGGCAAGTTGGGCGGTCAGGCCGTAGTGCCCCGCGTTGGCGGTACCTGGAAAGAGCTGACGGACAACGTGAACACGATGGCTTCGAACCTGACCAGTCAGGTGCGGGACATTGCCAACGTGGCTACGGCCGTATCGAAAGGTGACCTTTCGCAGAAAATCACCGTCGATGTAAAAGGCGAGCTGCTGGACCTGAAGGACAACCTGAACCAGATGGTGGACTCGCTCAACATCTTCGCCGGCGAAGTAACCCGCGTGGCCCGCGAAGTGGGCACCGAAGGTATTCTCGGCGGCCAGGCCAACGTGCCGAAAGTAAGCGGCACCTGGAAAGACCTGACGGACAACGTGAATACGATGGCCAGCAACCTGACCTCGCAGATGCGCGACATCGCCAACGTAGCCACCGCCGTAGCCAAAGGCGACCTGAGCCAGAAAATCACGGTGAATGTGCGCGGCGAGCTGCTCCAGCTGAAGGAAAACCTCAACGAAATGGTGGACTCGCTGAACACGTTCGGCGACGAAGTAACCCGCGTGGCCCGCGAAGTAGGGACCGAGGGCAAGCTCGGCGGCCAGGCCAAAGTGCCCAACGTGCGCGGCACCTGGAAGGACCTGACGGACAACGTGAACACGATGGCCAGCAACCTGACCTCGCAGGTGCGCGACATCGCCAACGTGGCCACCGCCGTATCGCGCGGCGACCTGAGCCAGAAGGTGTCGGTCAACGTCAACGGCGAGCTGCTGGACCTGAAGGACAACCTGAACCAGATGGTGGACTCGCTCAACATCTTCGCCGGCGAAGTAACCCGCGTGGCCCGCGAAGTGGGCACCGAAGGTATTCTCGGCGGCCAGGCCAACGTGCCGAAAGTAAGCGGCACCTGGAAAGACCTGACGGACAACGTGAATACGATGGCCAGCAACCTGACCTCGCAGATGCGCGACATCGCCAACGTAGCCACCGCCGTAGCCAAAGGCGACCTGAGCCAGAAAATCACGGTGAATGTGCGCGGCGAGCTGCTCCAGCTGAAGGAAAACCTCAACGAAATGGTGGACTCGCTGAACACGTTCGGCGACGAAGTAACCCGCGTGGCCCGCGAAGTAGGGACCGAGGGCAAGCTCGGCGGCCAGGCCAAAGTGCCCAACGTGCGCGGCACCTGGAAGGACCTGACGGACAACGTGAACACGATGGCCAGCAACCTGACCTCGCAGGTGCGCGACATCGCCAACGTGGCCACCGCCGTATCGCGCGGCGACCTGAGCCAGAAGGTGTCGGTCAACGTCAACGGCGAGCTGCTGGACCTGAAGGACAACCTGAACCAGATGGTGGACTCGCTCAACATCTTCGCCGGCGAAGTAACCCGCGTGGCCCAGGAAGTGGGCACCGAGGGCAAGCTCGGCGGCCAGGCCAGCGTGCCCAATGTGGGCGGCGTGTGGAAAGACCTGACGGACAACGTAAACTACATGGCCTCCAACCTCACCACGCAGGTACGGGGACTGGTGAAAGTGGTAACCGCCGTTTCGAAAGGTGACCTGACCCAGAAGCTGACCCTGCAAGCCAAAGGCGAAGTGGCCGACCTGGCGGACACCATCAACAGCATGGTGGACGACCTGAACCGCCTCGCCGTCGAAGTTAGCCGCGTGGCTAAAGTGGCCGGTGTGGAGGGCAAGTTGACCGAGCGCGCCACCGTGGGCGGCGTGTCGGGCTCCTGGAAAGAGTTGGTGGATACGCTCAATGCCCTGCTCGAATCCATCGCTTCGCCGGTGCTGGAAGTGAGCCGCGTGGTGCGTGCCATTTCGGAAGGCGACCTAACCCAGCGCGTGGAAGTGGCCACCACGGGCGACATTCTGGCCATGTCCAGCGCCCTTAACCTGGCCGTGGAAAACCTGAACGAGCTGCTGGGCGAAATCAACGATTCCTCGCAAATTGTGGGTACTTCTTCGGAAGAAATGGCGGGTAAAGGGCAGGAAATGAGCCGCGTGACTGTTGACGTGGCCCTGGCCATGCAGCAAATGGCCGAAGGCGCGCAGAACCAGGCCTTGAAAACGGACCAGGCGTTTAAGCTCATCGAAGAAATCATGCAGGCCACCAAGGAAACGGCCAACAAAGCCGACGTGGTGAACAAGGCGGCTATCCTCGGGGAGCAAACCTCGCAGCTGGGCCTGAAAACGGTGGCCGAAGTGGTGAAAAACATGGAGGAAATCTCCAGCGCCGCCGTTCAAACGGCGCGCACCATTGAAGTACTGAGTACGCGGTCGGGAGAAATCAGCAAGTCGCTGGGCGTGATTACCGACATCGCCTCGCAAACCAACCTGCTGGCCCTGAACGCCGCCATCGAAGCCGCCCGCGCCGGGGAAGCCGGCCGCGGCTTCGCCGTGGTAGCCGAAGAAATCCGCAAGCTGGCCGAAGGCTCCCGCAAATCGGCCAATGAAATTGCCACGCTGGTTGAGGACGTTCGGAAGGACACGACCTCGGCCGCAACCGCAATTTCGACCATGGAAGGCCGGGTACTGAAAGGCAAAAATGCCACGTTTGAAGCCAGTTCGGCCTTTAAGAACATTGCCACCAGCAGCGGGGAAACCCTGCGCACCTCGCGCGACATTCTCACGGCCACCGAGGTGCAGAAAGCTTCCATCGGCGACGTGGTAAAGTACGTGGAGGAAGTGGTAGCCATTGCCGAGCAAACGGCTACCGGCACGCAGCAGGTGGCGGGCACGGCCAAGCAGCTGTCGACGGCTATGCAGGAGCTGACCACCAGCTCGCAGCGCCTCACCGATATTGCCGACGACCTCCAGGCCGGTCTGGAAACCTTCCAGCTCAGCTCCTACTATGAGCCTGAACCCGAGCCCCTGCCCGTGCGGCGCGGCACCAGCAACCGCGAGACTTACCGCTCGCGCGAGACCTACGCCTCTGCTCCGCAAAACGGCATGAGCGCCCGCCGGGACCACGCTCGCCACGACGCTCCGCCGGCAGCCCCCGAAAATGGCCGCCAGAATGGGATGATGCGCCGAGCCGCCCGCCCCGAGCCGGCAGCGCCGCTAGCAGCCCCTGCGTCGCGCCGAATTGAACGCCCGGCTAGCCCGGCGCGCACCGAAGCGGTGGCCACTGCACATCAGCCGGCCGTGGCCAAGCAGGCGACTAAGGCAGGAGCAGCCGCCAAGAATGGCCGGCCCGCTGAAAACGGCGCAGCCGGCAAAGCGGCCGCACCCAAATCGAAAGCCAAAGCCAAGTAATTGTTGACAGCATACGCAGGGGTATTCAGTAGCCAGGTTTTCCGGTTTCAACCTGCTGACTATTGACTGCCAACTGCGATAACCCAATACGGACTACCACCCATATGGCTGAGATTGAACTAGCCGCTCCTGCTCCCAAAGCCGAACGTGCCAAACCCGCCGAGCTGGTCCAGCTCATCGTGTTTCGTTTGGGCGATGAGGACTACGGCATCCGCATTGAGCAGGTTAAGGAGGTAACGGTGACGCCCGAAGTGGCCCGCATGCCCAAAACACCCCCCTTTATTAAAGGTATTGCCAACCTGCGTGGCGATATTATTGCCATTATTGACCTGGAAGAGCGGTTTCGGCTGCGGCCGGCCGGGCGGCCCTTGCCCGAGCGCAGCTACACCGTGGCCGTGGAAGCGGCCGACTACACCCTGGGCCTGATGGTGCGCGAAGTGCCCCGCCCGTTCACCCTGCCGCTGAGCCAGATTGAGCCGGCCCCCGAATTCGTGCAGGATTCCAGCACCCGCAACAAGTACCTCGAAGGCATCGCCAAATTGCCCGAAGGCGGCATCATCATCGTGCTCGACATGCGCAAGCTGCTGACCCCAAGCGAGGTGATGCGGCTGCCGGGAAAAGGGGCATCTTCGTAGGCTCCCACCCGTACAACGCGGGGGCAGGGTATGCCAGCCCGGTCCTCCTCCCTTTTTATTATCATGTCCCCAAATTCCATGAACAAGCGCATTCTCATCGTTGACGACTCTTTTTACATGCGCACGATGCTCAAAAATATGCTCACCGACGCCGGCTACGAAGTAGTGGGCGAAGCCGCAAACGGTGCGCAGGCCCTGGAAATGGCTACTTCGACTGCCCCCGACCTCATTACCCTAGACGTGATTCTGCCCGATAATACCGGGTTGGATGTGCTCAAGAGCTTACGTCAGATTCAGCCCACTGCCAAGGTGGTGATGTGCAGCGCCGTGGGGCAGGAGGTTATTGTGACCGAAGCCATTGAAAACGGGGCCCTGGCCTACATCGTGAAGCCCTTCTCGGAAGAGAAAGTGTTGGAAATCGTGGGCGCGGCGCTGCAAAGCGACGCTTCGGAAACGGCCGCGTAAGGTGGGGCGCCAACGCTTCGTGCTGGTGCTGCCACCCGTTGGAAACAACGGGCCGAGGCAGCGCGTGGTGAAGCGGCGAGTGGTTAAAACAAGCATTTCCGGCCAATGAAAACGCGCGACCAGGAATATCGGGAGCTGTTTATGGCCGAGGCGCTGGAGTATTACGACTCCATGAGCCGGCACCTGAGCGAGCTGGAGCGCAACCCCAACGCCGGCCCGGCGCTCAATGAGCTGTTCCGGCTCATGCACAACCTCAAGGCCAACGCCCGCGCCATGGGCTTCACGGACCTCGGCGAAGTAGCGCATCACCTCGAAACCTTGTTTGGGCTGGTCCGGGACAAGGAGCGCGCGTTTAGTGGTCCGCTGATTCGGGTGGTTTTTGCCGGGGTTGACGCCTTGGGTAGCATGATTCGGGCCGTGGGCGCCAATCAGCCCTTGCCTGACGCAACTGCCTTGCTCGAGAACCTCGACCGCCTCGTGCGCGGCGAAGCGCCGGTGTTGGAAGAGGTGGAAACGGAGGATACCGAGGAAGAGTCCAATAAAAAAATGGAGCTGTCGGACCTGGTGTACATCCAGGTCAAAAAGCTCGATAACCTGTTGAACCTGGTGGGGGAGCTGGTGATTGACCGCGACCGGGTGATGACCCTGGCGCAGGAAATCGGCAACCCCGCCCTGCTGGCCACGGCCCAGCACTTGTTCCGCATTTCCGACGATTTGCAGTACAGCGTGATGGATGCCCGCCTGGTGGGCGTGGGCGTGCTCCTGAACAAGTTTCCGCGGGTGGTGCGCGATGTGGCTTCTGCCGAAGACAAGCAAGTTGAGCTCACGCTGAGCGGGCAGGACGTGCAGATTGACCGCAACATCCTGCAGATTATCACCGATGCCCTGCTGCACCTCGTGCGCAACGCCGTCAGCCACGGCCTCGAAACCACCGCCCAACGCCAGCAGGCCGGCAAGCCTCCCGTGGGCCGGCTCACCCTCTCGGCCCTTACGGAACGCGACGATGTGCTCCTGCAAGTGAGCGACGACGGCCGCGGCATCGACACCGAAGCCGTGCGCCGCAAAGCCGTGGAGCGCGGCCTGACCACCGCCAGCGCCGCCGCCACCCTGGATGAGCGGGCCGTGTGGGCCTTCCTGTTCGAACCCGGCTTCTCAATGGCCCAGAAAGTTACCGATATTTCGGGCCGGGGCGTAGGGTTGGACGTGGTGAAGCTGGCGCTGGATTCATTGGGTGGCCAGCTGCGCGTTGAATCTCAGATGGGGGTGGGCACTACGTTTACGCTGGTGCTGCCAACTTCTATTGCCGTGAAAGGCGCCCTGCTGGTGGAAGTGGACGAGCGGCCTTACGCCGTGCCGCTGCTGCACACCGACACCGTGCTGGCCCTGCATCCCGGCCAGATTTCGGTGGTGGGCGGCGTGCTGGTGACGCATTTTCACGAACAGGCCGTGCCGCTCATTCCGCTGCAACAGCTGCTGTATGACGAGGGCGACGAACCCCTGCCCCCCGCCACCAAAGCCGACCTGAGCGGACCCCAGCAAGTGCTGGTGGTCAACTACAATAACCGCCGCCTGGGTTTGTTGGTTGACCGGTTTATCCGCCAGCAAAACATCGTCATCAAACCCCTGAGCAAGCCCCTGGATACCATCGACCTGTTTGGGGGCGTTACCTTGCTCGGCAGCGGGCAGGTCTGCCTCGTGCTCGACGTGCCCGCCCTTACCCGCCTCTTTCTAGCCAAACGCCCTTAATTCTCCTTTCTTTCACCCCAGTCCTCGCAGCTGCACTTCCCCCTATATTCGACGTTATGGATTTATCGATGACCGACTTAGAGCGTGATATAATCCGCGAGATTTTGAACATCGGCCTGGCCCGTGCCGCCGATTCGTTCGCAGTAATTGCCCAGGAACGGGTGTTGTTGGAAGTGCCGAACATCGACTTGCTGATGAGCGACGATATTCTGCGCAAAGTGCGGGAATACCAGTCCAAGCACGTCCCCATTCAGTCCGATATCCGGGGTGATTTCAATGGCACGACCCTGATGTTCTTTTCGGGCCAGCACATTCAGCGCCTTTCCCGGGTGTGTCTGCGCATGCAGACTTCCGAAACCCTGGAAGTGAATGAATTGCAAGAGTCGCTGCTGCTCGAAATCAGCAATATCATCACCGGTGCGCTGGTTACGCAGCTGGCCAACATTCTCAAGGCCAATATCTACGGCGCGCCGCCCACGGCCCCGCGCGGCGATATTGCCGACACTATGCAAAGCCTGCTGCCCGAACAGCAGCTGCAACCCCTGATTTTTTCGGTTATCACGCAGTTTTCCGACAAAGACAATATGGTGGAGCTGCCCCTGATGCTGTTCTTTGACCGGGTAACATTCATGAAAATCCTGGAAATTATTCGCAGCTACGACTTCCTGGGCAGCCAGATGTCGGCGTAGAAATTGAGTGAATACCCAAAACGTCATGCGCATCTGGCCGACGCCAGATGCGCATGACGTTCTTTTATGCTTACCAGGCCTGACTGCCGCGTTTCTTATTTCCACTTTTCTGAAAAATTCCGATGTCAAAAGCTGACACCTCTTTCGCAAAAAAAATAGCTTCCTTTGACCCTAACGCCCTTGGCGACGCGGCGGGCGGCCTGTTTGGCCTGCCCTTCACGCCCGACGAAGCCCAGGTAGTGGTGGTGCCCGTGCCGTGGGAAGTCACCGTGAGCTACCGCGCCGGCACCGCCGAAGGACCGGCTGCCATTCGTGAAGCGTCGCTGCAGGTTGACCTGTACGACTCGGACCTGCCCGAGGCCTGGAAGCTGGGCCTGGCCATGGAAGAGGCCGACGAAACCATTGCCGCTGCCAGCCGCGAGCTGCGCCCGCTGGCCGCCGACTACATTGGCTGGCTGGAGGAAGGCCGGCCCGAAGCCGACCAGAAAAAGCTTGCCGGAGTGCCCGTCCAAGCCACGGCCGAAGGCGAAAAGATGCTCCAGTGGCTCAAGGCCAAGACCGGCGCCCTGCTCGACGCGGGCAAAGGCGTGGTGGTGCTGGGGGGCGACCACAGCACGCCCCTCGGCTACCTGCACGCGCTGGCCGAACGCCACGAAGCCTTTGCCATTCTGCAATTTGACGCCCACTGCGACCTGCGCCCGGCCTACGAGGGCTTCAAGTATTCGCACGCCAGCATCATGCACAATGCGCTGGAGCTGCCCCAGGTGAAGAAACTGGTGCAAGTCGGCATTCGCGACATGTGCCAGCAGGAAGCCGATGTAATTGAACAGTCCAATGGCCGGGTGGCCCTGTTCAGCCAGCGGTTTTTGAGCGACGAGAAATTCGCCAAGAAATCCTGGAAGAAAGTCTGTGGCAAAATTATCGCCCAACTGCCGCCCAAAATCTACATCAGCTTTGATATTGACGGCCTCGACCCCAAGCTGTGCCCCGGCACCGGCACGCCCGTGCCCGGCGGCCTGGAGTTTGAAGAAGCCACGTATTTGCTGCGCTCCATCGTGCGGGCCGGCATCACCATCATCGGCTGCGACCTGAACGAGGTCGCCCCCGGCGATACGGAATGGAACGCTATGGTGGGCGCGCGCCTGCTCTACCAACTTTGTAACTGGATGGCCGTATCTCAGGGCCGGCTCGTTGCCAAAGGGGTATCGGCCGCAGAATAACCTTCTTTCACACTTACCCTTGTTGCCATGCTCGGTTTTATTCTCAAATTCATTCTCACGGCCGTATTGGTCTACGGCCTCAGCATGGTGCTGCCTGGTGTCACGCTGAACGGCGTCGGGAGTGCCGCCATTCTGGTTATCGTGCTGGGCATTCTCAATGCCATCGTGAAGCCCATCCTGCAGATTCTGGGCTTTCCCATCACGGTGCTCACGCTGGGCCTGTTTCTGCTGGTTATCAACGTCATCATTATCAAGCTCGCTGATTACCTGATGAGCAGCTTCGACGTGCACGGCTTTCTCAACGCACTGTTATTCAGCATCGCAGTGTCCCTGGTAAACTCCGTGGTTGATATGGTCATTGATTAGTCACCGCTGACTGCAAAAGCCCGCGTAGGTGCCTGTTTCGGGCACTTACGCGGGCTTTTGCTTTATTAGTCCTTGCCACTGACGGCAGGCAACGGGCCGCGCCGCCAGCGCCGCGCTGCCCACCACGCCACGCCGCCGAAGATGAGAAAAGGCCAGATGGCCACTACCCCAATCAGCAAGCCCGTCAGCAGCGTCCAGCCGGTATAGAATGACTCCACCATGCGGCTGGCGAAGGATACCACTGGCGCTTCGGGCACGGGCTGGGGCAGGAGCTGGTAGCAGGTCAGGGAAATAGTGGAGTAGGCCACTTCGTCGTTCATCGTTTTGAGGCGGCTTTCGGTGCTCTCTATTTCTTCGCGCACCTCGCCAATCTTGCCTTCCACTTCCAGCACTTCGCTGATTTTCTTCGCGCGGGCCAGCAGGTCGATGTAGCGCTTTTCCACGGCGCGCTTGGTGTTGAGGCGAGCGGCCACGTCGGCGTGCTGGGCCGTGACATCGTCGGTGGTCAGTTTTTTTTCTTCCACGGTGCCCAGGCCACCCAAAGCCGCCATCAGGGCCTGGAAGCGCGCCGGCACCACCCGGATGGTCATGGCCTGGCGCCATTCGCCATCGGCACGGGCCTCAGTGGCGGCGCTCAGGTAGCCGCCGTTGCGCTGCACCAGGCTGTCGAGGCTGGCGCTGGCGCGGGGCAGGCTGGCCACCTTCAGCCGCAAGTCGGCGTGGTAGATGAGCAGCCGCGAGGGAGCGACTACGGCCCTGGGAACCGGCAGTGGCATGGTTGCAACTTCGGCCATGGCGTCATCCTCCCGCGTGGCTTGCGGTGGGGCTGCCATCATCATATTTGCGTCGGCTGGAGCACGCTCGCTGGCTTCCATTTTTTCATTGGCGTGGCTGCAACTGCTCAATAGCACTGTCAGCCCAAGGGCAACCCCCAGGGGATACTTCATGATTCATCAGCATTAAAGTGAAATCCGAAACAGAAGCTGCGCAGCTGCCTTTCATGCCAACGAACAACCAGAAGTAACCCATATAGCGGTAAATAAAAATGTCCGGCTGCTTGGGCCGGACATTTTTATGAAACAGAAAAAGCAAGGTTAAATCCGCCGGATATCCGCTCCCAATGCTACCAGGCGCTCATCGATATGCTGGTAGCCCCGGTCAATCTGCTCGACGTTGAGGATGGTGCTGGTGCCTTCCGCGCTCAGCGCCGCAATCAGCAAAGCCACGCCAGCCCGGATATCGGGCGAGGTCATGGTGATGCCCCGCAGGCTGGTGCGCTGGTCAAGGCCGATGACCGTGGCGCGGTGCGGGTCGCAGAGAATGACCTGCGCGCCCATGTCAATAAGCTTGTCCACGAAGAACAGGCGGCTCTCGAACATTTTCTGGTGAATGAGCACCGTTCCCTTGGCCTGACAGGCCACTACGAGCACAATGCTCAGCAAATCGGGGGTGAAACCCGGCCACGTATGGTCCGATACGGTGAGGATAGAGCCGTCGAGGTAAGTGGCGATTTCGTAATGCGACTGAGCTGGAATGTAAATGTCATCGCCCCGGAATTCGAGTTGAATGCCCAGCTTGCGAAACGTATCGGGGATGAGGCCCAACTCCGGAATCTGGCAGTCCTTGATGGTGATTTCGGAGCCCGTCATGGCCGCCAAGCCAATGAAGGAGCCAATCTCAATCATGTCCGGCAACATGCGGTGCTCAGTGCCACCGAGGCTGGCTACGCCTTCAATGGTGAGCAGATTGGAGCCAATGCCCTGGATATTGGCCCCCATGCGCACCAGCATCCGGCACAGCTGCTGGAGGTAAGGCTCGCAGGCCGCGTTGTAGATGGTGGTGGTGCCCTCGGCCAGCACGGCGGCCATCAGAATGTTGGCCGTGCCGGTCACCGAGGCCTCATCGAGCAGCATGTGCGTGCCTTTGAGCTTGCCTTCGACCTTGATGCGGTAGAAATCGGTGCCTTCCAGCGTGAGCTTGCCGCCCAGCTTTTCGAGGCCCAGGAAGTGGGTGTCCATCGGCCGACGGCCAATTTTGTCGCCTCCCGGCTTGGGCAGCTGGCAGCGGCCGAAGCGGCTCAGCATGGGCCCGAGAATCATGACCGAGCCACGCAGCGAGCCTGCCTGAGCTACAAACTCGGGAGTGTCCAGGTAGTCTAAGTTGACGTTCTCGGCTTGAAAAATGTACGTGTCAGAGGCCAGTCTGCCCACTTTCACGCCCATGTCACGCAGCAGCTCGATAAGTTTGTTGACGTCGCGGATATCGGGGATATTGCTGATGGTCACCGGCTCCGGGGTCAGCAATACCGCGCAGAGAATCTGGAGGGCTTCGTTTTTGGCGCCCTGGGGCGTGATTTCACCGCGCAGCGCTTTGCCGCCGCGTACTTCAAATGCTGCCATTCTGTAATAATTGTCAGTTGTTGGTTTTTAGCTAGTAGTTGCAAGCTGCTTGCTGTTCGTTGTTAGAGTTTCAACAGAATTATCTAACAACAAACAACGAACAACTGACAACTAAAAACCTATTGCGGCGGCTGCTGGGGTTCCTGGCGGCCGCCTTTTTTACGTTTTTTGCCGTTCTTATTGCTAAAGCTGCTACTGCGCCCCTCGCGGTTGTCGCGCCCTTCGCGGCGGTCGCGGCCCTGGCCCTGGCCTTCCCGGGCTACCGGCTGGGATACGACAATGGCCGGCGTGCGGCCGGGAGCCATTTCAAACAGGTTTTCGCTGTCGACCACTGCTGGGTCTAGCTGAAGTTTTCCGCCCGACAATTCGCCCAAATGGCGCAGGATGGTCACGTCTTTGGCGTTTTCCTTGTTGTGCTGGCGATACAGAAACTTCATCGTGCGGCCAATCTGCACGGTGGCTTGTTCGCGCTCGGCAGGGTCTTCCAGCGTCAGGGCCTTGGCAATCAGGGCCTCGATGGCCGCGCCGTAAACCCGCAGCTTGGGAGCCTGGCGGGGGTAGGGGACCCGGGCGGGCTTTTGGGTCCGCACGGTTAGGCTGCGCAACGCCACGGGCGCGTCCAATTCTACTTCCTCGCCGGCCAGGGCGTGCAGGTGGTTCCAGAGGCGGGTTTGCACTTCGGGCAAGTCGCGCAGCGAGGGCTGCAGGCGCAGCATGAGCTGCACAATCTGTCCGGCGCGCTTGGTGCGCTCGGCCACGTCCTCAATCTGGGCCAGGCCCTGAATGAGCTGGTACGTGCTGTGCCCGTATTCGCGCACCAGCAGTTGCAGGTGGAAGGGCAGGGTGGTGATGTCGGTCATAAAAAACAAAAAGAGAATCCGCCAAAGACGGGATTCGGGCCAAAGATAGGACTTTGGCTAAGCCTTGCCTGCAAAGGGCGCGGAAGTTAGTGGACGCGCAGCTTGGCGAAGCTCAGCAACAGCACTTTCTCGCCCACTTCTTCGAACAGAATGGTGGCTTTGGTGGTGCCCTGCTGCGTTTCGAGCGCGTTAACCACACCGAAGCCAAACTTGGCGTGCTCCACGCGCTGCCCGGTTTGCAGCTTGGACGTGTCGGAAGGAGTGAAGTCGGCCGGAGCCACGTACTTGGTGGCAACCACTTTACGCGGGGCCGTTGGAATCAGGTTCGAGCGGCGCTCAAAGACGTGCTGAAACGGCGACTCGGCGCCCGTGCTGGGCCCGGCTGCAAATTTAAAGTTAACGTATTGCGGGTCGATTTCATCCAGAAAGCGGCTTTTCTCGCAGCTGCGCAGGTTGCCCCACTGGTAGCGCGAGGTGGCGTAGCTCAGCGTGAGCTTCTTCTCGGCCCGCGTGATGGCCACGTAAAACAACCGGCGTTCTTCCTCCAAATCGGCCCGCGAGGTAATCATCATCTGGCTCGGAAACAGGTTTTCCTCCATGCCTACAATGTAGACGTTGCGAAATTCGAGGCCCTTGGCCGAGTGAATCGTCATCAGCGTCACGGCCTCGCCTTCCTGAGCGGCGTCCTTCAGGTCCGAATCCGTCACCAAGGCAATGTCCTGCAAAAAGGCGCCGAGGCTCTTGTCCTCGCGCTCGGGGTCGTCCACGTATTCCTTGATGCCGTTGAGCAACTCCTGCATGTTCTCGTAGCGGGAGAGGCCTTCGATGCTTTTGTCGGCGTACAATTCCTCCAGCATGCCGGAGTTCTTGGCGATGAATTTGGCCGCCTCAAACGCGTCTTCTTTCGCGGCTACCACGATGTAGCTCTTGATTTTTTCGGCAAAACCAACCACCGGATTCGATACCCGCGCCGGCAGAAACTGGTCGGCATTGGCCACCACTTCCCACAGCGAATGGTTGTTTTCGTCGGCGGTCGTAATCAGCTTGCTGATGGTGGTGTCGCCAATGCCGCGCTTCGGATAATTAATTACCCGGCGAATAGCCTGCTCGTCATTTTGATTGACGGTTAAACGCAAGTAGGCCACTAAATCCTTGATTTCCTTGCGCTGATAAAACGACAGGCCGCCAACAATTTTATATTTGATATTTAATTTCCGCAGCGATTCTTCCATCGCGCGGCTTTGTGCATTGGTGCGGTAAAGGATGGCAAAATTGTCATAGGAAAGATGCCCATTCATCTTGTCCTCAAAAATCGAATTCGCCACCAATTTACCTTCCTCGTTATCCGAAGCGGCTTTTATGACTTCAATCAGCGTGCCCTCTTCGTTTTCCGAGAATACGTCTTTACGCAATTGCGCCTGGTTGTTTTTAATAACCGAATTAGCGGCCCACACAATATTTTTGGTGGAACGGTAATTCTGCTCCAGTTTAAATACCTGCAATTCCGGGTAGTCTTTCTCGAAATTGAGAATATTGGTAATATCCGCGCCGCGGAAGGCGTAAATACTCTGCGCATCGTCGCCCACTACGCAGATATTTCGCTCCTTGGCCGCCAGCTTGCGGGTAATTAAATACTGTGAATAATTGGTGTCCTGATATTCGTCCACCATCACGAACCGGAACATGTTCTGGTACTTGTTCAGCACGTCGGTGTGGTCCTTGAACAGCACGTTGGTGTTGAAGAGCAGGTCGTCGAAATCCATGGCGCCGGCCTTGAAGCAGCGCTGCTGGTACTGCTGATACAGCACCCCTATTTTGGGCCGGAGCGCCGCCTCGTCATCGGCCTTTATGGCTGCGTCGTTGAGGTATTGATTGACCGAAATCAGCTTGTTTTTGGCAGCGGAAATGCGGCCCAGCACCAGGCTTGGTTTGTAAAGTTTGTCATCCAGCTCCAACTCTTTCACAATCTGTCCCATCAGCGTTTTGCTATCCTGAGAGTCATAGATGGTGAAGCTGCGCGGGTAGCCGATTTTATCGGCTTCGGAGCGCAGTATTTTGGCGAACACCGAGTGAAAAGTGCCCATCCAGAGGTTGCGGGCGTTGGGGCCCACCACTTTTTCTACGCGGGCGCGCATTTCCTTGGCGGCCTTGTTGGTGAAGGTGAGAGCGAGGATATTGAACGGGTCGACGCCTTTTTCGAGCAGATGGGCGATGCGGTAGGTGAGCACCCGGGTTTTGCCCGAGCCGGCACCCGCGATAATCATGCAGGGGCCGTCGGTTTGCATCACCGCGCCGGCCTGCGACGGATTTAGGAGGGAAAGATAATCTAGTGCCATGTGCGAATAAGCTGCCTTTTGGGCGGTTCTACAAAGGTACGGACCTGGGGGCG
The DNA here is from genome assembly GCF_017921975.2 of Hymenobacter terricola. Classification (GTDB taxonomy): domain Bacteria; phylum Bacteroidota; class Bacteroidia; order Cytophagales; family Hymenobacteraceae; genus Hymenobacter; species Hymenobacter terricola. The sequence continues at coordinate 105,027 of NZ_JAGEMO020000004.1, read as the reverse complement.
GGGGGCGAAAGGAATTTCTACCCCCGCCTTCGGAGTTACCTTTGTACAATGATTATTATCCAGGAAACGGTCATCTCCGACGACATCGCCGACCATTTTTTTGTCTGCAACCTCGAAGCCTGCAAAGGCGCCTGCTGCGTGGAAGGCGACCTCGGTGCGCCCCTCGAAGAGCCTGAATTGAAGATTCTGGAGCAGGAATACGCCAATATCAAGCCCTTTCTTACGGATGCCGGCCGCGCCGCCATTGAGGCCCAGGGCCTTTACATCAAGGACTGGGAGGGGGACTTCAGCACAACAACCATTGACGATAAGGAGTGCGCCTACGCGCTCTATGATGAGCGCGGCATCCTGAAATGCGGCATCGAGCAGGCCTATCTGGCCGGGGCTACCACGTTCAAAAAGCCCATCAGCTGCCACCTGTACCCCATTCGCATCACGAAGTACGAAGGGTTCGATGCGCTGAACTACGACCGCTGGGGCATTTGCAACCCTGCCTGCGAGTTTGGCGGCACGCTGGGCGTGAGGGTGTACCAGTTTCTCAAGGAGCCGCTGATTCGCAAGTACGGCGAGAGGTGGTACGGGGAGTTAGTGCAGGAAATTGAGCACCCGACGCCGGAAGGAAAGAAGTAGGGGCGGGCACGAAGTATAGACGGGCAAGACAAAAAAGAACGTCATGCTGAGCTTGTCGAAGCATCTCTGCTGCAATACTAAAATGAATTAGTTGCGCGGCAGAGATGCTTCGACAAGCTCAGCATGACGTTCTACTATTTTCAGGGTGTGAGGCTTAGGCCTCTTCGCTCACGACAATTTTCTCGATTTCGTCGTTGGGCTGAATCTGGTCGATAACGTCCAGGCCTTCTACTACTTTGCCGAATACGGTGTGCACGCGGTCGAGGTGGGAGGTGTTGTCGCGCGAGTGCACGATGAAAAACTGCGAGCCGCCCGTGTTTTTGCCGGCGTGGGCCATGCTCAGCACGCCGCGCTCGTGGTACTGGTGGGCACCGCTGGTTTCACAGTCGATTTTGTAGCCGGGGCCGCCGGTGCCGGCCATGCCTTTCGCGCCTTCACGGGTGTTGGGGCAGCCGCCCTGGATGACGAAATTCGGGAGGACGCGGTGAAATTTCAGGCCGTCGTAGAAGCCTTTCTGGGCCAGGTCGGTGAAGTTTTTGACGGTTTTCGGGGCGTCTTGCTCGTAGAACTCGACTTTCATTACACCTTTCTTGGTGTGGATTTCTGCGGTTTTCATGTATCGCGGATTTAGCGGATTAAACAGATTTCGCGGATAGCGGCGGCGCTTCCGGGGGGCGAAGGTAAGAATTTGAAAGAGGTAAGAAACAACCGTCCGGTGTTGTTTCTTCGTAAGCTCGACTGCCCTATTGGCTTATACCCTTCCAACCTTTTTTCACAGTACCCCTTTCATGAAAAAGCATTTCACTCCTTTGCTTGCTGCCTTGGCTACCTCGCTCTTGCTGGCAAGCTGTGGCAACGACAAACCCGCCACTACCGAAACCTCGCCCACCAGCACCGTCAACCCCGCCGATTCGGTGGCGGCCATGGCCGGTGACTCGGCCCGGATGGCCAAGCCCAACGGCGTGATGGTGGACGGCGTGGCCATGACGGCCGACAAAAACATCGTGCAGAATGCCTCAGGTGCCAAAAGCGTGAGTACTCTGGTAGCCGCCGTGAAACAGGCCGGCCTGGTGGAAACCCTGAGCGGCCCCGGCCCTTACACTGTATTCGCGCCCACTAACGCCGCCTTCGACAAACTCCCGAAAGGCGCCGTGGCCGGCCTGATGGACCCCGCCAGCAAAGCCAAACTGGCCGGTGTGCTCACCTACCACGTCATTCCCGGCCGCCTCGTGGCTGCTGATTTGAAGGATGGCCAGGAACTGACTACCGTGAACGGCGAAAAGCTGCACATCACGGTGAAAGACGGCAAGGTGATGGTGGGCAACGGCAAAGACGCTCCTGCCACCGTGCAAATCGCCGACGTTATTTCCAGCAACGGTGTAACTCATGTCATTGACACGGTGGTGCTGCCAATGGCCAAGTAATTCGAGCCAAATGATACGAAAAGCGGCAATTCCGGAAGGAGTTGCCGCTTTTTTTGTTGTTCAAGCGCGGACTAATGCCGGTTGTCCTCGCCGGCCAGCATGCTCAGGTAGCTGTCGTAGCGGGGGAGGGCGATGCGGCCCTGGTCCACGGCCTCGCGCACGGCGCAGCCGGGCTCGTGGGTGTGCTGGCAGTTGTGGTAGCGGCACTGGTTGAGCAGAGCGCGCATTTCGGGGAAGTAGCCGGCCAACTCGGCAGGCGGCATGTCTACCAGACCCAGCTCTTTGATGCCGGGCGTGTCGATGATGAACGTGCCGGGGCGCACTTCCAGCATCTCAGCGAAAGTGGTGGTGTGCACGCCTTTGTCCGAAAACTGGCTGATTTCGGCCGTTTTCAGGTCGAGGTCGGGCACCAGAGCGTTGATGAGCGTGCTTTTGCCCACGCCGGAATGGCCGGCTAGCAGGCTCACTTTGCCGTCGAGCAATTGGTCGATTTCGGCTACTCCTTCGCCAGTGGTAGCGGCGCAGGTGCGGCTCGGGTAGCCCAGGCTGGCGTACATGCCGGCGATTTCGGCCTGGTACTCAAACCCGTCGGCGTCATACAAATCGGTTTTGTTGAAGAGCAGCGTAACGGGAATGTGGTAGGCCTCGGCCGTGACCAAAAACCGGTCGATGAACCCGAACGACGTGGCCGGCGACACCAGCGTGACCACCAGCATTGCCTGGTCCAGGTTGGCCGCTACGATGTGCACGTGGCCGGTTTTGTGCACCGACTTGCGCACGATGTAGTTGCGGCGCGGCACGATGGCGGAAATAACGGCCGCGCCTTCGCCCTGCGCCTCCACCGTGAATTCGACGTGGTCGCCCACGGCCAGCGGGTTGCTGGCTTTCAGGCCTTTTATCTTGAATTTGCCCCGCAGCCGGCACCGGTAAAGCTGCCCGGTTTCGGCACCGCGCACGATGTACCACGAGCCGGTGGATTTAATCACCGTGCCGTGCAGCAGCAGGTTAGGAGCAATTTGCAAGGAGGTATCCGGGGTCATGAGCGGGTGAGGCCGGGCAACGCGGCCATGATGATGCGGGTGGCGCCGGCCTGGCCGTGCACGTAGTCGAGCATGGCGTCCTGCAAGCGCAGGCGGGCGTCTTCGTTGTGCCACAAATACGTGAACGCAGCTTCCAGTTCCGCCGCGTTGTGCACCGGGAAGGCACATTTCAGCTCCACCAGCTCCACTGCTTCCTGGAACTTGGCATACGTCGGCCCAAAGAACAGGGGCAGGCCGAACGCCGCCGCTTCCAGCGTGTTGTGAAGGCCCTTGCCAAATGCCCCCCCGATGTAGGCGTAATGACCAAACCGGTAAAGCTGGCTCAGCAAGCCCATGTTATCAAACAACAGCACGCGGGCCTGGGCCACGGTAGCCGCATCGGCCTGCGAGTAGCGCACTACCTGGCCCGGCAGCGCCTCTTCTACCAAGCGCAGGTTGGTTTCGCTGATTTCGTGCGGCGCCACGAGGACACGTACTTTATTTTGATAACGCCGCAGCAACGGTGTCAGGGCCGGCAAATCTTCGGGCCAGCTGCTGCCCACCACCAGCACCGGCGCGCCATCGGCCACGAAGGCATCGACCACGGGCAATGCTTTCGGTGCGGCCGCCGCCGTTGCCACCACGGTATCGAACCGGGTGTCGCCGGCCACGCTCACCTGCGTCAGGCCAATGCCGCGCAGCAATTCGGCCGATGCTTCATTCTGGGTGAAAATGTGAGCGAAGTGCGTGAGAATTCGACGGAAAAAGCCGCCCCAGGGCTGAAAGAAAACCTGGTCGGCGCGGAAAATGGCCGATACCACGATGGCCGGAATCCCGCGCCGGTGGGCTTCGTTCAGAAAGTGGTACCAGAATTCGTACTTCACAAACACCACCAGCCGGGGCTGCACCACGTCGAGGAAAGCACGGGCATTGCGGCGGGTATCGAGCGGCAGGTAGAAAATATAGTCTGCCCCCGGCCATTTTTTGCGGATTTCATAGCCCGACGGCGAGAAGAACGTGAGCACCAGCTTGGTGCCGGGGTGGGCCTGGCGGTACGCTTCCAGCAGCGGCCGGCCCTGCTCAAACTCGCCTAGCGAAGCGCAATGAAACCACACCCGCGGGGCCGAATCAGCCCCAATCGTTTGACGAATGTGGGCCAGCAGCCCCCGGCGGCCCGCCACCCAGGCCGCCGCCTTGGGCACAAACGGCGCCAACAGGCGCAACAGCAGGCCATACAGGCCCAAAGCAATGTCGTAGAAGAACAGCAAGGCCCAAAATTACGCCAAGCAGGCCCATTCCCCGACGCTGGCTCCCGTTATAATTGCGTGTCGGCTTCCCAATCGACGGGGCAGGCTTCGCCGTTTTTCTCGAAGAACTGCAACGCGTCAATCATGCGAATGGCTTCGTTGAGGCTGCGGCCCAGGGGGCGGTCGTTCACCAGCTGGTGGCGCACGATGCCGTCTTTGTCGATAAGAAACAGGCCCCGATAGGCCAGGGGCGAGCCCACGTAGGTCATTTCGCCCTGCTCATTATAGTCGTAATGACCGCCCAGCACGTCGTAATTGGCCGCAATGGTTTTCGTGGCATCGGCCACCAGCGGGTATTTCACGCCGGCAATGCCGCCCTTGTCGCGGGGCTGAAGCTGCCAGGCCAGGTGGGCATATTGCGAGTCGGTAGAGCAGCCAATCACCGCCACGCCCCGGCGCTCAAATTCTTCCAGTCGGTCTTGGAAAGCCAGTATTTCGGTCGGGCACACCTTGCTGAAATCGGCGGGGTAGAAGTAGAACAGAACGTGCTTTTTGCCCAGGTAGCGGTCCAGTGAAAAATCTTCTTCGAAGGTGCCATCAATAACGGCGGTAGCTTTAAAGGAAGGGGCGCGCTTGCCCACGAGAACTGCCATTGGGAGGGAATTAGGAGGTATGAATTAGGAGTTATGAGTCAGTAGGCCGTCATGCAGAGCGCAGTGAAGCATCTCGCTCGGGGTAGTAATCAGCCGTTGCAACGAAGCGAGCGTGATGCTTCGCATGACGGCCTGTTTTAAATCGTCAGCTTACCGGCCTTTGAACGCCGGCTTGCGCTTTTCCACAAACGCGGCCATGCCTTCCTTCTGGTCTTCGGAAGCGAAGGCGAGGTAAAAGTTTTTGCGCTCGAACTGCAGGCCTTCTTCCAACGGCGTTTCAAATGCCCGGTTCACGGCCTCCTTGGCCAGGCGGGCGGCCACCGGGCTCATAGCCGCGATGCGGGCCGCCAGCCGATAGGCCTCTTCCAGGTACTGGCCCACGGGCACCACGCGGGTTACCAGGCCCACGCGGTGGGCCTCCCGGGCCGAAATGAACTCGCCGGTGAGCACCATTTCCATGGCCCGGGCCTTGCCCACGGCGCGGGTGAGGCGCTGGGTGCCGCCGCCGCCGGGGATGATGCCCAGCCGGATTTCGGGCTGCCCAAACTGCGCCGTTTCGGACGCAATCAGCATGTCGCAGGTCATGGCCAGCTCGCAGCCGCCGCCCAGCACGAAGCCCGATACGGCCCCAATCAGCGGCTTGCGGAACCGGCGGATTTGCTCCAGCGTGCCGGCCCGGTCGTCCAGAAACATGTCTACCGCCGTCTTGCCGGCCATTTCCTTGATGTCGGCCCCGGCTGCAAACGCCCGCTCATTGCCCGTAAGTATCACCACGCGCACGGCCTCGTCGGCGTCCAGGGCTTGCAGCGCGTCGCGGATTTCCCCCACCAATTGCCCGTTCAGGGCATTCAGTTCCTTGGGCCGGTTGAGCTGGATGAGGGCCACACCGGGCCGGGACTGGGGCGTTACGAGGAGGAATTCCATAAGAAAAATGTAGCGCGGACTTGTAGTCCGCGAGTGAATGAACCGTGCGACACGCGGGTTAAAAGCCCGCGCTACTTGCACACAAACTGAAACGTGCCCCGCGTGCGCTGCTCCAGCAGCAGCTCGCGCCCCGCCGTGAGGCGCGCCACGCTGGCCGCGTCGTAGTTCTTGATGGTGAACAGCGTGAGCCCGGTGTTGTAGTGCAGCGTGAATTGCTCGCGCAGCAAATCCAGCAGCTGGCTGATGCGGCGCTCCGAAAAATCGGTGCACACCGAAAAGCTGATGGCCGAATTCTGCATCACGTTAATCTTGAGCTTGGCCTGGGCCAGGGCCCCGAAAATCACCTCCAGGTTTTCTTCCGAGATGAACGCAAAGTCCTTGCTGGCGAAGGAGAGCAGGCACTGGTCGGTTTTGCGGATAATGGCCGGGGCCAGCGCCGCGTGCCGGCAGTCGTGAATGAGCGTGCCTTCCGCCTCGGGGTCCAGAAACGACTTCACCCGCAGCGGAATGTTGCGCTCAGCCAGCGGCTTTAGCGTTTTTGGGTGAATAACGGAGGCCCCGTAGTAGGCCATCTCAATGGTTTCGCGGTAGCTGATTTCGGGGTAGCGCACCGTGTCCGGGAAGATTTTGGGGTCGGCATTCAGCAGGCCCGCCACGTCCTTCCAGATGGTTACCGACTCGGCCCGCAGGCAGTAGGCGAAAATGGCGGCCGTGTAATCCGAGCCTTCACGGCCGAGGGTAGTGGTCAATCCATCGGGCGCCCGGCCGATAAAGCCTTGCGTCACAACGGGCACTTGGTGCATGGGCGGGCCTCCTTTGTGCCGCAGCATGTTCCAGATGGCCGCTTCGGTGCCCACCCAATCAACCTTGCCTTCGCGCCAGGTAGTGTCGGTTTGGATGAGTTCGCGGCAGTCTTGCCAGTTGCCATCGATGGCAGCCGCGACGATGCGCGAAGACAACAGTTCGCCGTAGCTCACTATTTGGTCATATTGCTGGTCGAAGTTGCCCGGAATTAATTCCGCCAATGACTGACGAAGGTCCCCCAAATACTCATTCAGTGCCATTTCAACCTCGCTCGGGTCCAGTAGTTCAGCCGCAACTTCGCGGTGAAACATTTCCAACCCGGCCAAGGGCCTCGCATAATCCTGGCCTGCGTAAGCCAACTGAAAAATCTCCTCCAGCGCATTGGTCGTCTTGCCCATCGCCGACACCACAATCAGTAAGGAGGCATTGCTGCCATATTCCCGCACGATGCGCCGAAGATTAAGAATAGCCGCCGCATCCTTCACCGATGCGCCACCGAATTTGTAAACCTGGAGTCCTGTCAATTCACTCATGGCCCCAAAAGTAGGCAGCCCCGCCGGAAAGGCCACTTCTGGGGCGTGCGATAAGGATTCTGGGCAGTGAGATACGACTTTCGGGTACTCGGCGGCCTCCCCAGGCCCTTCCACTGCTCCAGGCAGGCTCGACCGTCAGCGTTTCAATGGCCGACAACGCAATTTGCCGGCCCGCACCCCTAGTTTTTTGGATGAATTGCAGGTAAATTTGTCGCCCGCTGTTCCCCACTCAACCTTCCATTATGGACCACAACAAACTGGCCCTGCCCGTCGGCACCACCCTCGACCGCTTCATCATGCGCAAGCAGGAAGATTTTCCCTACGCCACGGGAGAATTGTCGCAGCTGCTGCGTGATATCGCGCTGGCCGCCAAAATCGTAAATCGCGAAATCAACCGCTCCGGCCTCATCGACATCGCCGGGGCCTACGGCAGCCAAAACGTGCAGGGCGAAGACCAGCAGAAGCTCGATGTCATCGCCAACATCCGCTTCATCCGGGCCCTGCGCAACGGTGGCGAAGTCTGCACCATCATTTCCGAGGAGGACGATGAAATGATTCAGACCGGCAACAACCAGGGCAAGTACGTGGTAGCCATCGACCCCCTGGATGGGTCGAGCAACATTGACGTGAACGTGAGCATCGGCACCATTTTCAGCATCTACCGCCGCGTGTCGCCCACCGGCCGCGAGGGCACGGAAGCCGATTGCCTGCAGCCCGGTACCCACCAGGTAGCCGCCGGCTACGTCATCTACGGCTCCAGCACCATGCTGGTGTACACGACCGGCAACGGCGTGAACGGCTTTACCTACGAGCATTCGCTGGGCGAATTCTTCCTCTCGCACCCCGACATCCAGACGCCCAAAACCGGCAATATCTACTCCATCAACGAAGGCAGCTCCGACTCCTTTTCGCCCGGCGTGGCCGCCTTCGTGCAGCAGTGCAAGGACAATAATTTTTCGGCCCGCTACATTGGTTCGCTGGTGGCCGATTTCCACCGCAACCTGCTCAAGGGCGGCATCTACATTTACCCCGCCACGGCCAAAAACCCCTCGGGCAAGCTGCGCCTCATGTACGAGTGCAACCCGCTCGCCTTCATCGTGGAGCAAGCCGGCGGCAAAAGCAGCAACGGCCTCCAGCGCACCATGGAAATCGAGCCCAAGCTGCCACACGAGCGCTGCCCCGTTTTCATCGGCAGCAAAGAATTAGTGGAGCAAGCCGAAGCCTGCTTGGTAAAAGAGAAGCAGCCCAATGAGCAACCCGAAGAGATGGAGGCGGCACCAAAAGCTGCCGTTACCAAATAAACATAGCCCACAAAAAAAAGGCCATTCCTGCATCAGGAGCGGCCTTTTTTTGTGGGTTTTAGGGAGTGCTACTCGGCCTTCTTGCCGCTTTTCTTGGCAGGGGCCTTGGTGGCCTCGGGGTTGCCTTCGGCTGCCGGGGCTTCGTCGGCCGCGGCAATCACGCCACCGGTGCTCAGCGGCTCGTCGGCCGTGGGCTCGTCGGCGGCTGATTCGTTGGCAGGGGCAGCACCGGCTTCCAGGTAGGGGCGGTACTTGCTCACGATGCCGAACCAGTTGGCTACTTTCTTAATATCGGAGAGGTACACCCGGTCGCGGTCATAGTCCGGAATCACGCTGGCCATAAAGTCGGTCAGCTCCCCTTCGCTCGACTTGGCCGTTACGGGCACCGTGGTGCCGTGCTGCTGATAAATGCGGTCAAACACTTCCGTCAGCGGCACGGTCTCGTCGGGGTCCTGGGTGTAGATGGAGATTTCCGACAGCAGCGACACTTTGTTGCGGGCCGGAGCCAGGGTACGCGTGGCTTTCTCGTCGAGGCTTTCCACCAGCACGCCGTGGCGCGCGGCGCGCACCAGGCGGTAAAGACCAGGCATGCCGCTGATGGCGGCCAACTCTTGCAATTCGTAAGGCATCTTGTTTAATGAAGAATGAGGAATGAAGAATGAGGAATGGAGAACGAGAGCTGAGCAAGTGGCCGTTGCCAATGCTCATCCCTCAGTCTTCACTCCTCATTCTTCAGTGCAAAACTACGGATTATTGTCCTTCCGTCGCGTTCGAGCCCGTCACGCCCAGCTTGAACGTAATGGGCAGGCTGGTCAGAATCGGATACTCCGGCTTTTTAAACTTGAGCAGGCGCACCACGCGAAGCGCTTCTTCGCCCGTGCCGCCGCCCACTTGCTTCACCAGCTTGATGCCCGACAGCGTGGCGTCGGGGTTCAGGGTGAAACTCACAATGCACTGCCCCTGAATGCGGTTGCGCTTGGCCATGAGCGGGTATTTCAGCTCCTTGCCAATGAAGTCGTACATGGCCGTCTGGCCACCGTCGTAGTATTCGGCCACCGGAATGACCTTGCCTGCGGAGGCAATACCGGTTCCTTGCTCAGCCTGCGTTTTGGGCGCGGGCGTGGTGTTGGGGGCGGTTTGGGCCACGGCCGGGGCGGCGGCAGCCAGCAGCAGGCCCAGGGCCAGCCGCGAAATGGAAGCATTTTTCGTCATGATTATTTTAAAAGAGGGGCGGGGAAACAAGAAGGGGAAAACGACCATTGGGGCGCGGGCCGCAATTGGCAATTTAAGGGCCAATCTACGCATTGGCCGCGGCATCAGGCTCCCATTGTTTGTTTATGTCGGCAATGAATTCCAGCACTTCATCGCGCCCCAGGCCGGTTTCGGCCGAAGTCTGGAAATAGCGCGGCAGCTCGTCCCAGGTTTCGCTCATTTTGCGCAGATACTCGGCCAGCAGCGCTTTGGTTTGCGCCGTCGATTGCTTGTCTGATTTGGTGAATATCATCACGAAAGGAATGCCCTCGGAGCCCAGCTTTTCCATGAATTCCAGGTCGGCGGCCTGCGGCGCGTGGCGCGAATCAATGAGCACGCACACGCACATCAAATTGGCCCGGTGCAGCAGATAGTAATTAATCATCTTCGCCCATTCCGCCCGTGAGGTTTTGCTCACTTTAGCGTACCCATAGCCCGGCAAATCGACCAAATACCAATTGTCGTTAATTACAAAATGATTAATTAATTGCGTCTTTCCCGGCGATGCCGACGTTTTGGCCAGGCCATTGCGGCCCGTCAGCATATTAATGAGCGACGATTTGCCCACGTTGGAGCGGCCAATAAAGGCATATTCGGGCAGGGTGGGCGCCGGGCACAAATCGGCCCGGGAATTACTGGTTAAAAAACGGGCATCGCGGATAATCATAGAGGAGCAGGCAAATAACCAAATGGTACAGGCCCCAAAATTACACCCGAAACCAAGCCATAGCCGAACAAATAAAAATGTGTGAATGGATTGCTATTTCGTTGGTGCCTCTATATTTGCGCGGCATGCCCGCCAATCCAGCGGGCCGCTGCCGCCGCACACGCCCGCAGTTTAATGGCCGAAATCTTGCCAGAAACCGCTTTTAGTAAGCAAAAAACCTATCTTTGCCCGTCATTATCCTTTTCATGACGAGGCCTTGGATAGGGTGTCGGCCTGTTTGATACGGTTACTTTCGGGGCAAAACGGCATTAAAGCCTAACCCTACCGTAGAATTTCAGTATAAGCCCAAAATATAGTTTCGCTGCCTCTGCCACTACGCGGCGTTTTTCTTCTTACAACCCCTTCAGAAATTTCTTTTTTTCAAACATCTCCTCCAATGGACAACTTATCCAGAAGGTTACTGCAAGCGTCGTGCGCCGTTGCCCTTACCGCCGCTATCGCCTCCCCGGCCGAGGCGCAAAGCACGCGTAAGGACCTCAAAACCGGCAACAAGTTCTTCGAGCAGGAAAATTACCGCGCCGCTATTCCGTACTATGAGAAGGTGCTGGCTAAAGACCCGAATAACGCCAAGGCCCTGTTCAACGCTGGCATTTCCTACATGTCTTTTGACAAGGAGAAGGCGAGCGACTACATCTACAAGGCGCAAAAAATCAAGCCCAAAGTTTCGAAAGACGTGGAGTACTGGCTCGGCCGGGTCGACCACCTCAACTACAACTTTGATGAGGCCGTGGCTCACTTCCAGGCCTACAACGCCACGCTGAAAAAGAACGACCAGCGCAAAGAAGAGTTGACTCAGCTCATTCAGCACAGCAAGAATGCCAAGGTGCAGTTCAACTCGCCCAAGGACATCTTTGTGAAGAACCTGGGCCCGACCATCAACACGCAATTCTCGGAGCACAGCCCGGTTATTTCGTCCGATGATAAACTACTCATTTTTACCTCGCGCGGCGAGAACGTGACCGGCGCCACCGGCGCGCCAAGCGACAAGAAAAACAAAAGCATCGCCGCCGATGGCGAGTATTACGAAGACATTTTCGAAGCTTCGCGTCTTGACGACGAGAACTGGCAGAAGCCGCGCTCGTTGAGCGGCGTGCTGAATGGCAAAGGCCACGACGCCTCTATTCAACTGTTCGATAACGACACGAAGCTGTTGATGTACCGCAACGACAACAACGGTGACATTTTCGTAACCGATAAAACGGGCGGCGACTGGTCGGCCCCGAAACCGTTGGATGGCAACATCAACTCGAAGGCGTTTGAGTCGGATGCGTTCATCACGCCCGATGGCCTGACCATTTACTTCTCGACCGGTAAGTATTCGGAAGACGGTACGTTGGATTTGTACGTATCGACCCGTACCTCAACTGGCTCTGACTGGGGCCCGGCCAAGTCGCTCGGTGCCAACATTAACACCAAGTACGACGACGATAGCCCGTACCTGAGCAAAGACGGCAAAACGCTCTATTTCTCGTCGCGCGGCCACAACACGATGGGCGGCTACGACATTTTCAAGTCGGAATACGACGAAGCCGGCCGCAAGTGGGGCGCTGCCCAGAACATGGGTTACCCCGTCAACACGCCGGACGATGACTCCTACTACCGCCTGAGCCCAGACGGCTCGTATGCCTACCTGAGCAGCTATCGCATCGGCGGCTACGGCGAAAAGGACATCTACACCATCAACTACATCAAGAACGCCAACATCGTTGGTAAGGTGTTCTCGAAGCGTGACAGCACGACCGTGATTCCGGGCGTAGAGCTGGTATTCAGCGGCTCAACGGCTGATAAATCGGCACTGAGTTTCCGTGATGTGACCAAGCCTGACGGTGCTTACCAGGTAGCAGTGCTTTCGGGCCGGACTTACCAGGTGGCCGTGAGCAAAGACGGTAAGAACATCGAAACGCAGGAATTTCCCGTTCCGGTGTCGACGAACGACTCGACCACGATTGTCAAGAACTTCTACATCGATTACGTTGACACGACTCAGAATAACATGTTCGCTTCGAAGAACATCTATTTTGATACCGATAAGTACAAGCTGCGTCCGGAGTCGATTACGCGTCTGAATGAAATCAGCCAGATTTTGATGGCCAACGTGGGCGTCAACATCTCAATTGAAGGCCATTGCGACTCGCGCAACACAGACGAGTACAACATGGTACTTGGCCAGAACCGTGCTGAGGCCGCCTTCAAATACCTCAAGAAGCAAGGCGTTACCGAAACCCGTATGACTACGGTGAGCTACGGCGAGCGCCGTCCGGCCGCGCCGAACGATTCGCCCGAGAACATGCAGCTTAACCGCCGCGACGAGTTCAAGGTGGTGCTGAAAGAAGGCGAAGCGATGCCTGCTATGACGGCCCCAACTACTGCTGCCCCGACTACGTCGGAAACCTCAACCACTACGACCACTGCTACCCCGCTGAGCCCCGGCAAAAGCAAGGTGAAAACGGCCGACGGCTCAAAGGTGAAAACCAAGGTAGACGAGGATTCGGACAAAGTGAAGGTGAAAACCAAAGGCCCCAGCGGCGATACGAAGACGACCACCAAAAACGGTGAGTTGGAAGGCAAAGCAAAGGACGCCAGCGGCGAAAAAACCAAAATCAAGGCCAAGAACTAAGTATCGTTCAGGCCACTAGGTAGGGGAGCGGGCCGGGCAGATTGCCCGGCCCGCTCTTTTTTAGGCCTTTGCCAGCCCGCGGCAATTCTTTTGTGGCCGCCTGGGCTAACAAACCTGCCCGTTTTGGCGTTGGGGGGAGACAATTTTCCCGCTTCATTCCCGTTCTTTGCGCCCGCTCATGGCCGTATTACCTTACAAAGACAACTCCGCCGATAAGAAATCGCAGGTTGCCCAGATGTTTAACTCCATCGCGGGCAAGTACGATTTCCTCAACCACTTCCTCAGCGCGGGCACCGACATTTACTGGCGGCGCAAAGCGGTGGATGAGTTGAAAACCTTGCGCCCGGCGCGCATCCTGGACATTGCCACCGGCACGGCCGATTTTGCCATTGAAACCCTGCGCACCGCCGCGCCCGACGCGCAAGTGACCGGCGTGGATATTTCGGAAGGCATGCTGGAGGTGGGCCGGCGCAAGCTGGCCGCCAAAGGCCTGGGGCACCGCATTCAACTTGAACTGGGCGACTCGGAAAACCTGCCCTTCGGAGATGGTGAATTCGACGCGGTGACGGCCTCTTTCGGGGTGCGCAACTTTGCGCATCTGGAAGCCGGACTGGCCGAAATGCGGCGGGTGCTTCGGCCTGGTGGTAAACTCGTTATCCTCGAATTCAGCAAGCCGACCGCTTTTCCGCTCAAGCAAGCTTATAATTTTTACTTCCGTCGGGTGCTGCCGGTTTTTGGCAAATTGATTTCCAAAGACCAGTCAGCCTATACTTACCTGCCTGCTTCGGTGCAGGCATTTCCCGACGGCCCCGACTTTCTGGCCATTCTGGCTAAAGTCGGCTTTAAAGAACCTGCATGGCAACCACTCACCTTCGGCATAAGCTCCATTTACACGGCGCACAACTAAACCGCCTCGCACTGCTGGGCCTGCTTGTGCTGCTGGTGCCCACGGCGGCACTGGCGCAACGCAAAGCCAGCTCGAAAGCCAATCGGGGCAAGAACGGCAGCCTAAAGTCCATTACGGTGAACAACCTGCCGGCTTATGACGACCGATGGTTTCACCCCGGTATGTACGTGAGCTTCTCGGCGTCGCGGTTTATTATCGAGCAGTCGGCCACTTACATCGCCAACCGCACGGTCACGGCCAACTCAATTATCAGCCCGAGCCTGGGCGTGGGCTTTATTGGCGATGCGCGGCTGGGCGGGCCGGAGTCGCCCTTTATTCTGCGGTTCGCGCCGGGGGTGAACTTCCTCACCCGAAAGGTAGAATTTACCCCTCACGGGTATTCATCCCCGGATTCGGTGGTGACGCAGGAGGTGACGTCGACGGTGATTCAGTTTCCGCTGCTGCTGAAGTACCAGTCGGACCGGCGGCGCAACTCCCGGATGTACATGATTGCCGGCCTCAACCCCATTCTGACGGCCAGCAACCGCCGTAGCGACCCGCTGCACAACCAGCTGCGGGCCCTGGACAGCGACCTGACGCTGGAGTACGGCGTGGGGCTGGAATTATTCTATCCCCTGTTCAAGCTGGCACCGGAGCTGCGGTTTTCGCACGGCCTGAAAAACCTGCTTGTGTACCACAATGACCTGTTCAGCCGGAGCTTGCAGAGCATGAGCACCAACGCGGTGACGCTCTATATCAACATTCAGAACTAAGGCTTTGCTACTCGTTGGTAGTGGCTTGTCGTTGGATAAAAGCTGACAGTGAGTAGCCAACCAGAAGCAACCGAAGCAGCAATCCATAACCAATTATGAAAGTAGCTTTTGTTACCGGCGCATCGTCGGGCATTGGCCGGGCCACGGCGGTGGCCCTGGCGGGGGCGGGCTTTCAGCTGGTGGTGACCGGGCGGCGGCGCGAGCGGCTGGATGAACTGGCGGCCCAGCTGGCGCCAGTGCCGGTGCATGTGCTCACGTTTGACGTGCGCGACCGGGCGTCGGTAGTCGCGGCCGTGGCCACGCTGTCGGCCGAGCTGCAAGCGCCCGATGTGCTGGTGAACAACGCCGGGGGCGCGCATGGCCTGGCGCCCATCCAAAGCGGCGACCCCGCCGACTGGGACCAGATGCTGGACGCCAACGTGCGCGGCCTGCTGAACGTGACCCACGCGCTGCTGCCCGGCATGACGGCGCGGAAAAGCGGCTTTATCCTGAATATTGGCTCGATAGCCGGGCAGGAGGCCTACGCCAACGGCAACGTGTATTGCGCCACCAAGGCGGCCGTGAACATGCTCACCAAAACCATGCGGCTGGACTTGTTGCCCACCGGCGTGCGGGTGGCCGAGGTGAACCCCGGCGCGGTAGAAACCGAGTTTTCGCAGGTGCGCTTCAAGGGCGACGAGGCGCGGGCGGCTAAAGTATACGAAGGCTTCGAGCCCCTGAAAGCCGAGGACATCGCCGATGTCATCGTGTTTATGGTGACCCGGCCGCCGCACGTCACCATTGCCGAAGTGCTGGTATTGGCGGGCGCGCAAGGCGCGGCTACGACGATTGCGCGAAAATAGGGCTGCAGCCAGAGCTAGCGGGATTGGCTACGCCGAAGTTGCCAGCTCTGCCAGCACGGCGCGGTTTAGCTCGTGCTTGCCGGGGAAGGTGATGAAGCGGGCAGCGGCCCCGAGTTGTTGCAGATGCCGGTGTTGTTGCTCGGCCTGCGCAACCGGGATGTACTCATCATCGGAGCCGATGACGACGGTCAGGGGCAGGTTTTGCAGGAGGTTTTGGGTGGTGGCGGGTTCAATATCTTCGGGAAACCCGCCGGCCCAGAGGATGAGGTGGGCGGGCCGAAAATGGGCCTGCGCCAGCCAGCGGCTGGCCGTAGCCGTGCCTTGCGAAAAGCCCAATACGGTGACCTGAACGCTGGGGAGGCATTCGTCCAGCACTTTTTGGGACAGCTGATTGAGGAAGTTGACGTGGTCGTCGATTTCGGGCAGACGGTCGTCGCGGGTCATCCAGCTGGCGCCCACGCGCCCACCGTTGCCGTTGAGGTAAAAGCGGGAGAGGCCTTCGGGCGCGACGACGACGGTGTACGGGTCGGCTTCGGCAAGGAAAGCAAAATGACGGGAAAAGTAGGCGGCCAACTGCCCGTAGCCGTGGCACACAAACCATATCCGCTGGGTTTCGGCAGATAATTCGCCCAACTGGTAGTAGCGAGCCGAGCGAGTGACGGCAAGGTGGTGTTCGGTCATGGTTGGGTTGCGGCAGGCGACGCGGGGGGCAGGTCGTCGGCAGAAAAGTTGAACGGCATGAGCGCCGCCAGGGTGCTGAAGCGCAGGATGGTGCCGGCGCGGCTGGGCAGCAGCAGCGGGATGGGCTGGCCCTGGCGGGTTTCGTACTCCAGCATCACCTGGCGGCAGGCGCCGCAGGGGAGGGCCGGGCCAAAGTCGCCGCCGGCCGGCCGGGCGGCCACGGCCATGGCCACGATGGGCGCGTGGTTGGGCTGATTGGCGGCGAGCCCGAACAACGCGGTGCGCTCGGCGCAAAGACCAGAAGGATAGGCCGCATTTTCCTGATTGGTGCCCCGGAACACGGTGCCGTCGGCCAGAAGCAGGGCGGCCCCCACGCAGAAACCGGAATACGGCGCGTAGGAATGGGCGGTGGCATCGCGGGCAGCCTGCCAGATGGTCTGTTCGTCAGCGCTGAGGTCGGCAGTAGAGTCCAGCTCTTCGTAGGCAATGAGCTGCTGGCGGGAAATGCTAGCCATGTAAATGGAATTAGGGGGCGGCGAAGGTAAGGCGCCTGCGGCGTAATGAGGAATGAATAATGAGGAAGTTAGAAACCTCTTGCTCCATTCTTTATTCCTCATTAAGCCGCAGGCGTTCTACTTTTGCCGCATGACCTCCCGCCTTCTTCTCCTTGGTGCCGGCCGCTCGGCCTCGTCCCTCATCCAGTATTTATTGCGCCACGCGCCCACCGAAAACTGGTTTCTGACCGTGGCCGACGTGAACCCGGCCCACTTGGTGCCGGTGCTGGCCGCGCACACCGAATACGCCCACGCCGTGCCGTTTTCGACGGATAATGAAGCCCGCCTGGACGAGTTGGTGGCCCAGGCCGACGCGGTGATTTCCATGCTGCCCGCCGCGCTGCACGCCGTGGTGGCGCGGGCCTGCGTGCGCCACGGCCGCCACCTGGCCACGGCCAGCTACGTGAGCCCCGAGATTCAGGAGCTGCACGCCGGGGCGGTAAAAGCTGGAGTGACGCTGCTCATGGAATGCGGGCTCGACCCCGGCCTGGACCACATGTCGGCCATGCGGGCCATTGCCCACATCCGGGCGCGGGGCGGGGTTATTACGTCTTTCAAAAGCTACTGCGGTGGGCTGCTGGCCCCGGCCGCGGAGGGCGACAATCCCTGGAAATACAAGTTCACCTGGAACCCGCGCAACGTGGTGCTGGCCGGCCAGAGCACGGCCAAATTCCTGGAAAATGGCCGGCCGCGCTTCATTCCGTATCAGCAGCTGTTTGCGCGTACGGAGACGCTGGCCGTGCCCGAATACGGCGAGTTTGAGGGCTACGCCAACCGCGACTCGCTGAGCTACCGCGCCCCGTACGGGCTCGATGACATTCCGACCATTTTGCGCGGCACCTTGCGCCGGCCGGGCTACTGCGCCGCCTGGCACGCGCTGGTGCGCCTGGGCCTGACCGATGATTCGGTGAACCTCGACAACCCCGAAACCATGACCTGGGCCGAGCTGGTAGCGGCGTATTTGCCGGTGTCCCCCATCCCGCACCTCGACCTGGCGCAGCGCGTGGCCACCTACCTCGGCCTGAACCCGGCCGGCGAAGAAATGGGCCGCCTGCATTGGCTGGGCCTGTTTTCAGACCGGCATGTGGGCCATGCCCACGCCACACCGGCCCAGCTGCTGGAGCGCCTGCTGGCCGAAAAGTGGCAGCTCGAACCCCACGACCACGACCTGATTGTGATGCAGCACCTCTTCGAGTTTGAGCTGGGCGGGGCCATGCACCGCCTCACCTCGTCGTTGGCCGTGGTGGGCGACGACGCCACCCACACCGGCATGGCCAAAACCGTGGGCCTGCCCCTGGGCATGGCCGTGCGCCGCCTGCTGCGCGGTGAAGTGTCCCGGCGCGGCGTGCTGATTCCGGTGGGGGCCGACCTGTACGAGCCCATTCTGGACGAACTGGCGGCTGATTATGGCATTCGCTTCAGCGAGGAGGAGGCGTAGTCCTTCGAAAGACCCAAACCGTGCTTCGAAGGACCCAAACCGTGCTTCGAAGGACCTAAACCGTCCTTCGAACCACCCAAACCGTCCTTCGAAGTACCCAAACCGTGGTTGCAACCACTAAAACGGCCTTCCCAATGTCCCTTGGGGTCGTCGGGAAGGCCGTTTGGGTGCTTCGGAAGGGAGCGGTGGGCTAGGGTTTCTTCGTGGCGGCGGTATCTGCGGCGCCGTCGTGGGTGTAGTAGTCGTGCAGCTGCGCACGCATGGGGCCCAGGTCCACGGTTTCGCCGTTGTCTTCTTCTATGTCGTGGTGAATGTGGCCGATGTCGAACATCATATCAGCACCCAGCACGTTGAGGGCATTTTTCAGCTTTTTGTCGGCCGTGGCCAGGTCGTTGCGCAGGCCGTTGAGGGCGCGGTAGTAGGCCAGCTTGTCGGTGAGGCGCTGCGGGTCGAAGGCGCGGCGCATCACATCAGGGGCGGCCAGGGCCACTTCCAGGGCCTTGTCGGCCAGGGGCAGGCGCTCCGGCGTGATGGTGGCCGAGGTCAGCACGTCGGGCCCCAGGTTGGGGACGAAGTCGAGCGACTTCTTGAAATCGGCGGTGGCTTTCTGGGCCTTTTGCAGCGACGCAGCGTCGACAACGCCGGGGTAGTTGGAACCTTTGGGCATGGGAATTTTGGGTAAATGAGGGTGAAAAAGAAACGGTTGAAAGGTAGCGAATTATTCCACCACCAGGCGCTTGACCAGCGGCCCCTGGGGCGTGGCCAGCAGCAGGGAATAGAGGCCGGTGGGCAGGCCGGCAAGGTCAAGGGCCGTGTCGGCGGCGGCCAGCGGCTGCCGGCGCACCACCTGGCCCAGGGCATTGAGCAGGCGCACCGAGGCCCCCGGCCCGCGCAGGGCCGCCGGCACGCGGAGCGTGGCCGAGCGGCTGGCCGGGTTCGGGAACAGGCTGACCTGGGCGGCCAGGGCCGCCGTGCGCGAAGCCAGCGGGGTGCTGAACATGGTGGCGCACACCGGGGCCGACGCCAGGCCATTGGGGCAGGTGCTGGCCACGCACACGGTGTAGGCCGTGCCCGGCACCAGCCCGGTGAGGAGGACGGGCGAGGCCGTGGGCGCGGGCGACACGGTTTGCACTGGTCCGCCGGCCGCCTGGTAAGTGGCGGTGTAGCTGCTGGCCGCCGCGTTGGTCACGAAGCCGATGCCGGCCGTGGTGGCGCCGAGGTTGCCGACGTACACCGCGCTGGGGGCCGCGCAGCTGGGCACGGCCGGCGTGGTGAAGCTGGTACGCACCGTGCCCGCCCCCGCCCCGGTGCAGCTGCCGGTGAGGGCGACGGTGTAGGCCTTGCCGGGCGTCAGGCCGGTGAGCACCACCGGCGAGCCCGTGACGGTTTGAGTTTGGGCCGGGCCCCCGGCCGGCGTGTAGGTCAGCACGTAGCCCGCGTTGCCGGCGGGCAGGGTGAAGGTGAGCGTGGCTGAGGTGGTGGTAAGTGCCGAAGCGGCCAAGTTGGTGGCCAGCGGGCACGTCACGTCCGTGGTGGCGCAAATGGTAAAAGGTCCACCCGGCCCGCTTCCTGGCTGCCACGCCCGGCCATACACGGTGCTCCCCGGCATAAGCCCCGTGCGGCGCACGAGCGGAAACGCGCCGGCGGTGCTACAGTCCAGCGAAGTGAGGGCCCCACACGTCCCCGAAAAAAATTGTACCCCCACATAGGCAACTGCCGAACCTGTAGCGGGCCCGGTGGCAATCTGCAGCACACCATTGGCCGGCACCGTGGCGCTGAACCAAACGTCCGGCCCCGGTATAAAGCCACATGCGGGAATGTAAGGCAAAGATTGATGGGCATTCACGTCGGACGTCAGGGTCGGGACGCAGGCAGTGCTCACGGGTAAAGCCAGGGCGGTAGCGCAGTCGTCGTTGGCCGCCGTGGTGCTCGGGGCGTAAGTGGTGAAGGTGGTACTCACCGCCGCCGATGGCCCGCCACTGGCGCAGTTCGCCACAACAGACGCCGTATAAAAAGTATTGGGCAGCAAGCCGGTCACGGTGACCGTGCTATACACCTGCATAGACCCTGCCGGCGGTGGAACAGGCGCGTAGGGCACTGTCAGCACCACCGGCGGCCCGGCAGCCGGGGTGCAGGTAATGGTATAGCTCAAAGGGGCCGCACTGCCCGTGACCGCCGCCAAAGAAATTGACGCCGCCGTGGGCGTGAGCAGCGTAGAAGGAACATAGACAGCGAACAGGCTGGCACACGGCAGGGCCGGGGGCAATGCCGAAGCGCACAGCGTAAAGGTGTTGCCGGTGCCGGAGGTTATCCCGGTCACCGATACGTAAAAAGTGGTGTTGGGCACTAGGCCCGTGACCTGTAGGGGCGTGGCTCCCACGTTGCTGGCATTTGGGGACGAGCAGGCCAGCTCCGCAAACGGCCCGGCGCAGGACGGTGCCGCGAATACGCGTAACTGGCTTGCGGCTATCACATTGTTAGCCGTTAGCACGATGCTGGTGCTTCCGGGTCCGGTGGCCGCAGTGGTGAACTTGTACCACACATCAGGCGCCGTAGCCAATCCCCCGCAGCCGGGGTTGGCATAGCCGTTAGGAGCCGAAGTAGTGGCTCCAGTCACAAAACCCATGACCGGTGTGCAGGTGGTGGCGGTGTCGAGGGGCAACGGCGTGGCCCCGCACGGCTCATCATTTGGCACGGCCACGGTAAATGGGAACCGAACAGATGTTTGCCCCCCGGTGGTGCAGGCACCGGTGATGTAGAGGTCGTAACGATTGCCGGGCAGCAACCCCGTCAACGAAATGCTAGGCGGCGTGACCGTGAAGAACACCGACTGCCCCCCAGCCCCCAGAAAAGGAATTAAGTTGAGTTGGGCATTATAAGGCCCCTGACTATTGGCTGAGGGGACGAATGAAATGGTGGCGGCCGTGTGGGCAGCGTTGATGTACACAAGTGGACCCAGCGCGGGAGCCGCACAGGGAATAAAGCCCGGTCCGTCGGATACGCATACCGAGAATGGGCCGGTAGGCGTCGTGTCAGAATATCCGCTTACCCGCAGATAATAAATAGTATTGGGCAACAGGAGGGATGTTGCGAGGGTAGGCGCAGAAGTATTAAATACAGCAGCCGTCGCACATCCTACGGCCGTGAACGGTCCGGCACAGCTGGGAGCCGAATAAAGCCGCAACTGCCCCGCGGCATTGCCCGTCACAGTAATAGTGGCACCCGTACTTCCCAGACCAGTAACGGTAGTCGTGAACTTATACCAGACATCCATCGGAAAACCCACCGTTGTGGCACCGCAGCCGCTGTTATTCACGTAGCCGTTGGGCGGGTTAGTGGGAGTGGCACCTTGGTTGGTTCCCAAAGTCGGGGTGGTGCAGAATACCCCTTGGGGCGTCAGCACCACGGCCCCGCATGGCTCGTCGTTGGCGGGAGGGGCCTGTGCCCAGGCGCTAAAGTTGCTGGTTAGCCACAGCAGTAATATAACGAAGGTTAAATATTGGGGGGAGGTAGATTTCCGCATCATGTCAGCCGGTTGGTGAAAAGGTTTCGCTAGATACCGCGGAATCAATAGAAAATACGCTATGGTTTAGCATATTTATCCATCGGCCGGCTGAAGCGTGGTGCTGGGCAATAGCTACCCCGTGGCCGGCGTTACATTCGCCTATGCCAGCACTTCAAGCCTACCTGACCCTGCGCCGCCGGCTGGCGTGGCGGCTGCTGCTGGAAGTTGGGTGGGTGCGGCTGGCGCTGCTGGTACCGGTGCTGTTGCTGGTCCTCGGCCGGGCGCTGGTGCTGGCGGCACGGCACCCGGCGGGGCAGTGGGCGGTGCCAGTTGTGGTGGCCCTGTTGCTGGCCTCGGCCCATCGGCAGCGGGCTGACTTGCGCTTTCTGGCCACCAGCGCGCCGGATTTCCGGCGTTGGCTGGCCGTGGAATATGGGCTGTGGGCCTTGCCCGTAGCCGTGGTGCTGCTGGGGTTCGGTGATTGGGCGGCGGCCGGGCTCACGCTGGCCCTGGCACCCTGGGCGGCCGCGCTGCCCCCGGTGCGGGAAAGCCGCAGCACGCGCCACCGCAGCCGGAGCTTGTTTCGGAGCGAGGCGTTTGAGTGGGTGAGCGGGCTGCGGCTGGGCGGGCTGTGGGCGTGGCCGCTGCTGCTGGCCGGGGCCGTGTGGCAGCACCCCTCGCCGCTGGGGCCGATGCTGGCGCTGCTCGGCTGGCTGCTGGTGGCGCTGGGCTGCTTCGGCACGCCCGAGCCGGTGACGATGCTGGCCATGGCCGCGCGCAGCCCCCGGCAGTTTCTGCAGCGGCGCTTGCTGCTGGGCCTGGGATGTGCGGCCCTCACGGCGCTGCCATTTTTTTGGCTGGTGGCCGTGGGGCCGGCGGGCAGGGGCGGGGCGGTGGCCGTGGCGCTGGCCTGGCTGGGGCTGGTGGGTATGATTATTCTGACCAAGTACGCTTTTTACCCCAATGCCACGCACATTCGCACCACGCAGGCGCTGGTGGTGGGCGTGGCGCTGGTGCTGCCCGGCAACCCCGTGTACCCGGTGCTGCTGCTGGTGGCGGTGGGCGGGCTGATGTGGCAAAGCCAGCGCCGGCTGCGGGCGGTGCTGGGGGAGAAGGAGTTAAAAGTTGAGAGGTAAAAGTGAAAATTGAAACGGGTTTTCTCTTTTGACTCTCAACTTTTAACACAGCATCGGCATGCTTGAAGTCCTGAACCTGCGCAAAGCCTACGGCAGTCACGTCGTGCTGCACGACGTGAGCCTGACCTTGCGGCCCGGCACCATTCACGGGCTGGTGGGAGCCAACGGCGCGGGCAAAACCACCTTGCTCAACTGCCTCTACGGCTTGGAAAACGACTTTGCCGGCACCGTGCGCGACTCGGCCGGGCCGGCCGTGCGCGAGCATACGGGCCTGCTGCCCTACGAGCCGTATTTCTACCCGCGCCTCACCGGGCGCGAGTACCTGCAGTTCTGCCTGCAAGCCCGGGGCCGCGCCATCACCGATTTCACGGGCTGGAATGCGCTGCTGGAACTCCCGCTCGACCAATACGCCGACGAATACTCGGCCGGAATGCGCAAGAAGCTGGCGCTGCTGGCCCTGCTGGTGCAGCAGTTCGATTACCTGATTCTGGACGAGCCTTTCAACGGCCTCGACCTGGAAGCCAACCTGTTGCTCAAGGAAATCCTGAAGCGGCTGCGTGACCGGGGCACCGGCATTCTGCTCACTTCGCACATCCTGGGGGCCCTCACCGAAACGGCCGATGAGATAACCGTGCTGGTGGGCGGGCGGGTGCAGCGCCACTACGTCGCCGCCGAGTTCGGGACCCTCGAAAACGACCTGCTGAGTAGCCTGCACCGCGAAAAGCTGGGGCTGCTGGATTCACTATTATAACGTGCAGCGGCGTAGTAACTTGGCAGTTCCCTACAGCCTCATTCCATGCAAGTTCCCACGCTCTCCTACCTCAGCGGGCCCAGCACCACGCCGCTATTAGGCGAAACCATTGGCGAAAACCTGCGCCGTACCGTGGCCCGCTACCCCAGGCAGGAGGCCCTGGTGGTGGCCCACCAGGGCTACCGCGCCACGTATCGGGAGCTGTGGGCCCAAACCAGCCAGCTGGCCAAGGGCCTGCTGGCGCTGGGCGTAGCAGCCGGCGAGCGGGTGGGCCTGTGGGCGCCGAACCGCTCGGAATGGGTCGTCACGCAGTTTGGCTCAGCGCGGGTGGGGGCCATTCTGGTGAATATCAACCCCGCCTACCGGGCTTCCGAATTGCAATACGTGCTTAACCAATCGGGGTGCCGGGTGCTGTTGTTGGCGGCTAAATTCCGGCAAACCGATTACGTGGCGCTGCTCGCCAGCGTGCGCGCCGAGTGCCCGGCGCTGGAGCACGTCATCGTGCTCGAAGACGGCTGGGAGGACCTGCTGGCCAGCGGTGCGGGGGTGCCCGATGAAGAGCTGGCTGCCCGCGAAGCCGAATTGCAGTTCGATGATTCCATTAACATTCAGTACACCAGCGGCACCACCGGCTTCCCCAAAGGGGCCACGCTCTCGCACCACAACATCCTCAACAACGGCTATTTTATTGGCGAAACGCTGCGCTATACGGCCGCCGACCGGGTGTGCATTCCGGTGCCGTTTTACCACTGCTTTGGGATGGTGATTGGCAACCTGGCCTGCGTGTCGCACGGCAGCTGCATGGTCATTCCTTCCGAGGCATTCGACCCGAAAGCGGCCATGCGGGCGGTGCAGGATGAGCGCTGCACCTCGCTCTACGGCGTGCCCACCATGTTCATTGCCGAGCTGGAGCACCCCGAATTTTCGCAGTTCGACTTCAGCAGCCTGCGCACCGGCGTGATGGCCGGCTCGCCCTGCCCCGAGGAAGTGATGCGCAAGGTGCAAACCCTGATGAACATGCGCGAAGTCACCATCTGCTACGGCATGACGGAAACCTCGCCCGTTTCGGCCCAAAGCTATACCGCTGACCCACTGGCCAAGCGCGTGAGCACCGTGGGCCACGTCCACCCGCACCTCGAAGTGAAAGTGGTGGACCCCGAAACCGGCCGCCTCGTGCCGCGCGGCACGCCCGGCGAGCTGTGCACCCGCGGCTACTCCGTGATGCTGGGATACTGGAACAACCCGCAAGCCACGGCCGCCGCCATCGATTCTGCCCGCTGGATGCATACCGGCGACCTCGCCACCATCGACGCCGAGGGGTACTTGAACATCGTGGGCCGCATCAAGGACGTGATTTTGCGGGGTGGCGACAACATCTATCCTCGCGAGGTGGAGGAGTTTCTCTACACGCACCCGGCCGTGGCCGACGTGCAGGTTATCGGCGTGCCCAGCCTGCGCTACGGCGAGGAGGTGATGGCTTGGGTGAAGCTGAAAGAAGGCCACGCCGCCACCGGCGAGGAAATCATGGTCTTCTGCAAAAACCGCATTTCCACCAGTAAAATCCCGGTTTTTTGGAAATTTGTGGACGGTTTCCCGATGACGGTAACCGGCAAAATTCAGAAATACCTGATGCGTGAGCAAGCCGTGGAAGAGCTGGGCCTGCAAGCCGCTGCCGCCGTGAAAACGGCGTAGCGCGGACTTGTAGTCCGCGAGTATGAAAATAGTATCAACTCGCGAACTACAAGTCCGCGCTACAGTGCCAGGTAAAACCCCGCCAGCAGGGCCCGGAACTCGGCGGAATAAACGGTATCATCTTCCGCCATCCGAATAGTCATTTCCGTTTCCACAGCCCTAGTTGCCCCTCGCCGAAACCCGGTGATGTGCCGCAGCGGCCGGCTGCCGGGCCGGTGCCGCACCACCAGCCGCGTGGCCGGCCGCAGTTCCATCGCCGCCGCTACTTGCTCAAATTCGTGCATCTCCGGCGGCGGCAGCAATACCGTCAGCAAGCCAACTGGCTCCAGTAACTCCGCCGCACCAGCCGCCAGGGCCTCAAAGGAAAGGGTGTCGGCCGCCTCGTGCCGGGCGGTGGTGCGCCCCGCATCGGGCGAGCGCAGGGACTGCCGGAAAAACGGCGGGTTGCAGACGATGTGGCTAAACGGCGCGGGCTGCGTCGCCGCGTAATCGGCCAGACTCAGGCCGTGAATCCTAAGGCGCGCTGCCCACGGGCTGGCCGCCGCATTGGCCGCCGCCTGGGCGGCGGCGGCGGCTTCAATCTCGACTGCTTCAATCTCCACCCTGGCATTTCGCTGGGCGGCCATGAGGGCCAGCAGGCCGGTGCCAGTGCCGATATCAAGCAGGCGGGTGGCGCCGGTGAGGTCGGCGGCCGCGCCCAGCAGGCAGGCATCGGTGCTCACTTTCATGGCGCAGGCGCTTTGCTCGATGCGGAATTGCTGGAACTGGAAGAAGTCGTTGGGCAAAAGAGGAAATAGTGCCGTTGGGCCTGCTGAATGAGTATAGTTTTTAATCCAGCAAGGTCAATTCGCTGGTTAATATATTCATTTTGAAGACTCGAAGCTTGTCTTCTTTGGAGTAAGCAATAGATCTAAACTCTAGGTTTACATCGTCCAATTCGTCTTGATGAAGCGCATTGGTCCAGCTTATATTTTCTAGATTTAGTGGTGTAATTTCTGTCCCAGTCCTGATATCAAAAATCGTTAAACCGTGTCCAGCCACGATAACATATTTTTCGGCCTTCATAATCAAGGCTGAAGTCGGGTTGCCGTAGTGATGCCCAACGTAAATATCCGTTTCCTCAAAATCGGTTAGCGTGTGGCATTGAGCTTTTTGTTTAAGATAGACAGTCTCATCAAGAGCATAAACCTTGTAATCAGGGCTTTCTGCCGAGAAATTAATGTGGTTGTACATGAGTTTGCTTAGAGTGACGACGCTCCCACAATGGCCTCGTACCCCTCATCCACCAAAAGCCCTTTTCCCAGGGCGCTTTGCACGGCCAGCACGTCGCAACGCTCGTTTTCGGCGTGGCCGGCGTGGCCTTTTATCCAGTGGAAGGTGACGTTGCGCTGCTTGTAGATGCGCAGGAAGCGGCGCCACAGGTCCTCGTTGGCCTTCTTGCCAAAATCGGGCTTCTTTTCCCAGCCGAACACCCACTTTTTCTCCACGGCATCGACCACGTACTTGGAATCGGAGACGACGCGGATGGGCAGCTCGGGGCGGGTCACGGCTTCGAGGCCCACAATCACGGCCAGCAGTTCCATGCGGTTGTTGGTAGTGCGGCGGAAGCCCTGGGTCAGCTCCTTTTCGTGGGGGCCGTAGCGCAGGATGGCGCCGTAGCCGCCGGGGCCGGGGTTGCCGCGGGCCGAGCCGTCGGTGAACAGGTGAATCAAGGGAATCAGGAATGATAAGACCGTCATGCTGAGCGCAGCCGAAGCATGACGGTCAATGGTTAAAAATTGGCTTTGAATAACTTGATGGCGATGGCCAGCAGAATCACGCCGAACACGCGGCGGAGCACATCTTCGCCGGCTTTGCCAAGCTGGCGCTCAATCCAGGGGCTGGTTTTGAGCACGACGTACACGAAAACCAGGTTCAGCAGGATGCCGACCAGGATGTTGGGCAGCGTGTAGGCGGCGCGCAGCGAGAGCAGCGTGGTCATGGTGCCGGCCCCGGTGATGAGCGGAAACGCCAGGGGCACGATGGAGCCCGTGCTGGCCGTGAGGTTGGATTTGAACAGTTCGATGCCGAGTATCATTTCCAGCCCGATGAGGAAGATGATGACCGCCCCGGCCAGGGCAAAACTCTCATTATCAACCCCAAAAAGCCGCAGAATGCTCTGGCCCAGAAACAGGAAAGCCACCATCAGACAGCCCGCCACGAAGGTGGCCAGCTCGGCCTTAATCTGCCCCTCGCGCTGCCGAATCTGAATGATAATCGGAATGGAGCCGATGATGTCAATCACCGCGAAAAGGGTGAGCGTAACGGAGAGGATTTGCTGGAAGTTGAGCACGGTTGAACTGATTTTTGAACGTCATGCTGAGCGCCGCCGAAGCAGCTCGCCTGCTACTACTACTAATCAAGGGCCTTTTCACGATTGATTTACTGCCCGAAGCGAGCTGCTTCGGCGGCGCTCAGCATGACGTTCTTTTACTCCTTATTCATCTCTAATTACCCAGGGTATTCCTTGGCGAAAAACTGCACAAGGGCTTCCATGGCGGCATCGGGCACGGCGGGGAAGTTGGCGATGCGGACGGTGGTGTTTTTCAGCGGGCCGTAGCCGCTGCCCAGCTGCAGGCCGGCTTCCTTGGCTTTGGCTTTGATTTCCTCGATGAGGGCCGGCTCGCCTTTGAGGCCGATGACGGTGGTGGAGCGGGTTTCGGGGTTCGTGACGAAGGGCTGGAGCGGGGTGGCCTGCTCGAAGAAGGCGTAGAGCTTCTCGGCGCGGTCCACGAGGTGCTGGTGCACGGTTTTGATGGGCTCGCGGTCGGCCAGCACGCGGCTCAGCAGGTAAATGCCGAGGACGTTGGGCGTGTAGTTGGTCTGGTAGTTCAGCATCTGGGCCAGTGCGGCGGGCAGGCCGTTGTAATGCGCCCGGTCGTTCACGACTTTGGCCTGGGCCACGGCGCGGGGCGACAAAATCATCACGCCCAGGCCCGCGGGCAGCCCAAAGCACTTCTGCACCGACCCAAACCAGACGTCGGCCTTGATGTATTTCAGGTTCAGGCCGGCCAGCGAGCTGGTGGCATCCACGGCCAGCAGGGCCCCGCCGAGGCGGTTGTAGAGGTTCAGGATGAAGCCCTCGCGCAGCTGGGTGGCGGTGCTGGTTTCGTTCTGGGTGATGCAAACCAAATCCGTATCGTCGGGGGCGAAGGGGAGGCTGGCCACGTCGGGCACCTCATCGAGGCCGAACGACAGGCCCGTGCTGGCCGGCCGCAGGGCCTGGGCATACTTCATCCACTTCTCGCCAAAGTCGCCGTTATAAAGGTGAAACGAGCGGCGCGGGGTGAGACTCTGAGCCAGGATTTCCCAGCATTCGGTGGCCGAGTTGGTGAACAGGACCGTGTAGTCCTGCGGCACGTTGAGCTTGGTTTTGAGGTCGGTGACGGTCTGGCGCACCAGGCTGGTTACTTTTTCGGAGCGGTGCGGGGCCGAGAGCCAACCCTCGTCGAAGGCATCGGTGAGGTACTGGCGAACGGCGGGATATACGGCCGAAGGCCCGGGATTGAAAGTATACATGAGGAGTTGAAGCTAGAGGGGAGGGGCACCGCCGGGGCAAAGGTAGCGGGTACGCAAACCCGCATGGGAAGGATTTTGCACGCGGTTTGACACGAGATGCTCGGCCGGGCTATTGCCTTGCCAATGTAACTTACACCGGCACCCGGTACCGTCTTCCCATAACCAATGTAAGTTACATCGGCACCCGGCACCGTCTTCTCATGGCCAATGCAACTTACATTGGTGCCCGGCGCCTCCCTCCCAAGGCTAATGTAACTTACACGAGGACCCGGCGCCTCCGTCCCACAGCCAGTGTAAACATTCGACGTTGCCTCACACCCGAAACCCCACCCGCTTGGGCTGCTGGTTCACGAACCATTGCACAGCCAGCCGGTAGCTCTCCAGCCCGAAGCCGCTGATGCTGCCGGCGCAGTGCCGGCCAAACAAGCTGCGTTGGCGGAAATCCTCGCGGGCGGCCAGGTTGCTCAGGTGCACCTCCACCACGGGCGTGTTGATGGCGGCCACGGCATCGGCCAGGGCCACGCTGGTGTGGGTGAGCCCGCCGGCGTTCAGCACGATGCCATCGAGCGAGAAACCCACTTCGTGGAGCTTGTCGAGAATGGCGCCTTCATGGTTCGATTGGAACTGGGTGAGCGTGAGTTTGGGAAAAGCTTCGGCCAGCTCGGGGAAAAAGTCTTCAAACGAGCGGTTGCCGTAGATGCCGGGCTCGCGGCGGCCGAGCAGGTTGAGGTTGGGGCCGTTGAGGATGAGGATGTCCATTAGTTCATTTAACAATTATCAGTTAACATTTAGCACGCCGGCGGCGCAGGTTCATTAACATGCCGGCCGTTTCGGTAATTGGCTGCGTTCTTTGGGGCTGCAAGCTACATCGGCGGCTTTCCCGCGCCATTAGCGCCCGTCTGGGCGTTAAAGGTTAATTGATAGTTGGTAAATGAAATGACCTGGCCCCAGGCAATTAAACAATTCGACGGCTACCTGCGCCTCGAAAAGTCGCTCTCGCCCAACTCGGTGGAAGCCTATGTGCGCGACGTAGGCAAGCTCCAGCAGTTTTTGTTGTTTGAGAAGCTGCACGTTGGCCCCACGCAAATCACCACGCCGGTGCTGCGCGATTTTCTGGCCACGCTGCAAGGGCTGGGCCTGAGCGCCACCTCGCAGGCCCGCACGCTGTCGGGCCTCAAGGCGTTTTTCAACTTCCTCATCATGGAAGACCTGCTGAAGCTGGACCCCACCGATACCCTGGAAGCCCCCAAAACCGGCCGCCATCTCCCGGACACCCTCAGCTACCCCGAAATCGAGCAGCTGCTGGCCATCATCGACCTGAGTACCGACGACGGCCTACGCGCCCGCGCCCTGCTTGAAGTCATGTATTCCTCCGGCCTGCGCGTGAGCGAGCTCTGCGACCTGCGGCTGAGCAATATGTACGCCGAGCAGGGCTTTGTGAAAGTGGTGGGCAAGGGCAACAAGGAGCGCCTCGTGCCCATTGGCCGCGAAGCCCTCAAGCACCTCAATTTCTACCTCAGCGGCGTGCGCGGGCACCTCGACATCAAAAGCGGAGCCGAGGATTTTGCGTTTCTGAGCCAGCGCGGCCGGCCGCTGTCGCGCATCACCGTGTTCACCACCCTCAAAAAACTGGCCGAGCAGGCGGGCCTGCGCAAAACCATCAGCCCGCACACGCTGCGGCATTCTTTCGCCACGCACCTCATTGAGGGCGGCGCCGACCTGCGCGCCGTGCAGGAAATGCTGGGCCACGCCAGCATCACCACCACCGAAATCTACACGCACCTCGACCGGGACTATCTGCGGCAGGTCATCACCGAGTTTCACCCGCGCAGCTAGGTCGCCGCCAGCCAGCTAGTAGTTGGAGCCGTCGAAACAGACCGCACATTAACCACTGGCTTTGTTGATGACGAAAAATGGGCGTGGGCATGGCCCAGGTGCGCAAAAGGCAGGAGTAGTAGAAGCGGTGAAGGCAGCGGCCCGCGCCCGTGACGAACAAGCTGAACAGCAGCCCAAGTTGCAGCGCACAGCAGGGCAGGAGCGGGGCACGCCGCGCTAAAAACCGCCGTGAATTGCGTAGATTTGGCCTTTATGCTTCCGTAGAATGGCAGATAATCGTTATAAAAACACCCCCGCCGGCTCCTCTGCCAACCGCCCCGCCGAGCCCCGGCAGCCGCGGCGCAACGAGGCGCGCCCCGCCGGCGCGGCCCCCGAGCCCGCTCCGGCCCGCCCGGAGCCCCGTCCCGCGGCCGCCAACGTGCCTAAAAATGCCCGGCCCGCGGCTCCCGGTCAGCGGCCCGCCGCCCCCAGGCCACCCCGCGCCCCACGGGGGCCGTTGCCGGGGGTGAGCAATGTGCTGGCCATGCTGCGCGACCGGCGCTTTCACCTGTTCATTGGCTTTGGCCTCCTGCTGGGGAGCCTATACCTCACCATCGCCTTCACCTCGTTCCTGTTCACGGGCCACGCCGACCAGAGCGTAGTGGCCGCCATGGGAACCGTTCCCGTGAAAGAAGCCGGGCAGGAATCGGGCAATTGGCTGGGCCTGCTGGGCGCCTGGGCCGCGCAGCTGTTCATCTACAAGCTGTTTGGCGTGGCGGCGTTTGCCCTCATTCCCATCGTGTTTTTTCTGGGGTATAAGATTGTGTTTCGCACCGCAGGCGGCTCGGTGAGCTACGTGCTGGCACTGGGCCTGTTCACCATGGCCTGGCTGAGCGTGCTGCTGGGCTACGTGGTGGTGAGCCTGGCCTCGCCCGGCGCCGACCCTGCCCTGGCCCACCGGCTCGATTTTCTGTGCGGCGGCGTGGGCTTCGAGGCCGCGTCCTGGCTCGACAGCCTCATTGGCTGGGGCACGGTGCTGCTGCTGGCCTTCGCGTTGATTTCGTTCGTAGTGTTCTTCTTCAACGTCACCAGCCTCAACCTGGGCAGTTTCCGCCGCCTCCGCACCGAGGACGATGCCGACGAAGACGCCGAGCTGGAAGCCGAAATTGCCGCCGAGCAAGCTGCCGCCGTAGCCCCTGCGGCTGTGGCGGCGCCGCCCAAAGCAAAACCCCCGGTGCAGGAATCGGCAGCAATTTCGACGGCTACCGTGGCCGCCAGCGGCGCGCAAGCCGCCCGCCCGGCTCTGCAGCTCAGCACCGACGAACCAGAGGAAGCAGCGCCGGCCACCAAGGAGTTTGAGCCCGCCCCACGCCCCGGCGCAGGGGTGGCCCTAAGCGTGGCCAGTACGCTGGCCGCGCCCGCTGCTGTGATGCCCGCCACTGCGGCGGTTGCCGCTGCTGCCGTGCCGCTGGCGCCTACGGGCCCGGCGTTCTCCATTGAAATGCCCACGCCGGAAGCGCCAGCCGTGACTCCAGGCGTGCCCGCGTCCACCATTCCCACACCGCTTTCGCTGGCCGATTTGGCCGATGGCGACCTGCCCGCTCCCCGCTCCCCACTTCCCGCTCCCCAGGCCCGCTCCCTGGAAATTACCCTGCCCGGCCGCGACGACCTGGACCCGAACGCCGGGGCCGACATCGCTGCGGTGGCCGATGAGGACGAGGACACCGAGGCCATGCCCAACGTGAACTACGACCCCACGCTGGACCTGCCCCGCTACCAATTTCCCACCCTGGAGCTGCTCAATGACTACGGCCAGGCCAAGGCCCAGGTCACGAAGGAAGAGCTCGAAGCCAACAAGGACCGCATCGTGGAAACGCTGGGCCACTACGGCATCAGCATTGCCAGCATCAAGGCCACCATCGGCCCCACGGTCACGCTCTACGAAATCGTGCCCGAAGCCGGCGTGCGCATCTCCAAAATCAAGGCCCTCGAAGACGATATTGCCCTGAGCCTGGCCGCGTTGGGCATCCGCATCATCGCGCCCATTCCCGGCAAAGGCACCATCGGCATCGAGGTGCCGAACACGAAAAAGGAGATGGTGAGCATCCGTTCGGTGCTGGGCTCGGAGAAGTTTGCCCGCACCGAAATGGACCTGCCCATCGCCTTCGGCCGCACCATCACCAACGAGGTGTTCGTGGCCGATTTGGCCAAGATGCCCCACTTGCTCATGGCCGGGGCCACGGGCCAGGGCAAGTCGGTGGGGCTGAACGTAATTCTGGCCTCGCTGCTCTACAAGCGCCACCCGGCCCAGCTGAAATTTGTGCTCGTCGACCCCAAAAAGGTAGAACTGAGCATCTTCAATAAAATTGAGCGCCACTACCTGGCCAAGCTGCCCGACACCGACGAGGCCATCATCACTGACACCAAAAAGGTGGTGAACACGCTCAACTCGTTGTGCATGGAGATGGACCGGCGCTACGACCTGCTGAAAGAAGCCGGCTGCCGCAATCTGAAGGAGTACAACGTTAAGTTCATCGAGCGCCGCCTCAATCCCAAGAAAGGCCACCGCTTCCTGCCCTTCATCGTGCTGGTAATCGACGAGTTGGCCGACCTGATGATGACCGCCGGCAAGGAAGTGGAAACCCCCATTGCGCGCCTCGCGCAGCTGGCCCGCGCCATCGGCATTCACCTCATCGTGGCCACCCAGCGCCCGAGCGTAAACGTCATCACCGGCATCATCAAAGCCAACTTTCCCTGCCGGATTTCCTTTAAGGTGACCAGCAAAATTGACTCGCGCACCATTCTGGACACCGGCGGGGCCGACCAGCTCATCGGCCAGGGCGACATGCTGTTCTCGGCCGGCTCGGACCTGATTCGGGTGCAGTGCGCCTTCATCGACACGCCGGAAGTGGACCGCGTCTGCGACTTCATCGGCGGGCAGCAGGGCTATTCCGACGCCTACCTGCTGCCCGAAGTGGCCGGGGCCGACGGCGACGCCGGCAGCGGCAACGAGGAAATGGACCCCTCCGAGCGCGACACCATGTTTGACGAAGCCGCCCGCTGCATCGTGCTGCACCAGCAGGGCAGCACCAGCCTGCTCCAGCGCAAGCTGAAGCTGGGCTACAACCGGGCCGGCCGCCTAATCGACCAGCTCCAGCACGCCGGCATCGTGGGTCCGTTCGAAGGCAGCAAGGCCCGCGACGTGCTCATTCCCGACGAGTACCAGCTGGAGCAGCTGTTGAACAGCATGAAGTAAACGTGGCCGCATAAGCTCGTGCTTTCACGGCGAACTATTTTTGTCTTCATCGGGTCTTCATTCGCATTCTGGCCGGTCGTTTGTTAAACGAAACCCGTATCTGGCTATCTGAGCATCCGACAGAAGCTCTCAGTTCCCCCCTTCTAATGAAAAAATCATTCTCTCTCCTGTTGCTCGCGGCTTCGCTGGCCTTGCCCGCCGCCGCTCAGCAGGACCCCAAAGCTGGTAAAATCCTGGACCAGATGAGCGCCAAGTATCAGGCCTTGAAAGCGTTCCAGGCCACTTTTACCCAGACGCTGGAAAACCCCGGCGCCAAAGTGAAGCAGAACATCAACGGCGATATTGTGGTGAGTGGCCAGAAATTCCGACTGAAAATCAGCGGCCAGGAAGTCATCAACGACGGCAAAACCACCTGGACCTATCTCAAGAACGAAAACGAGGTAAATATCTCCGATTCTGACCCGGATTCGCAGGAAATGTCGCCATCCCAGATTTATACGATGTATAAAAAGGGCTACAAGTACAACTATGTGCAACAGGTGCAGGAGGGCGGCGAAGCCCTGGATGTCATCGAGCTTTCGCCGGAAAACCGCCAGAATGACGTGTTTAAAGTGCGCCTGAAGGTGCGCAAAAAGGATGCTTCCGTGAAAAGCTGGCAGATGTTCAAAAAGAACGGCAACCAGTACACGTTCTACATCAAGAAATTTCAGCCTAACCCGCCTACCGATGCCGGTACGTTTGCCTTCGATAAGGCCAAGTACAAGGGCGTGAAAGTGGTAGACCTGCGCTAGGTGTTTGGTTGTCAGTTGCTCGTTGTCAGTTGTCAGGCTGATACTGAACCGCGGCCCGCTCTTTGAAGGAGCGGGCCGCTTGTGTTTTTTGCGGCCCAGGCGCTGGTTCCTGAACTAACAACTGACAATGAGTAACTGACAACTAATTTTACCGCCATGCGCGAAGATTTCCTCCACTACGTCTGGCAGCACCAGTATTTCGATAAGGCCGACTTGCGCACGGCCGGGGGGGAGGAAATCCAGGTACTCCGTCCCGGCCACCGCAACGCCGACGCCGGCCCCGACTTCCTCAATGCCCGCCTGCGCCTCGGCGAAGTGGAATGGAACGGGGCCGTGGAAATCCATCTGCGCGCCTCGGACTGGGTCCGGCATAGCCACCAGACTGACCCCAAGTACGACCAGGTAATCCTGCACGTCGTGGGCAGCCACGATGCCGATGTGGCCCGCACCAACGGCAGCCGCATCCCGGCCCTGGCGCTGCAAGCCCGCCTGGCGCCCGAGCTGTTGGCGCGCTACCACGCCCTGGTAGAGGCTCCCGCAGTCGCGTCCTTGCCCTGTGCTCCGCTGCTCGGTCTGGTGGCTGAAATTACCAAAACGATGATGACCGAGCGCGCCCTGATGGAGCGCGTCGAGCACAAAGCCGACGCCATCATGGCGCTGCACCAGCACCTGGCTCAGGACTGGGAAGCCACCACTTACCACGCCTTGATGGCGGCATTCGGCTTCCAGAAAAACAGTGAGCCCCTGACCCAGCTGGCCAAAGCCCTGCCCCTGGCCGTGCTGCGCCGCCACCGCCACGACCAGCGGCAACTAGAGGCGTTACTGTTTGGGCAGGCCGGATTTCTTGTTGATAATGAGGAAACTGTGGCTGACAAGTACATTCAGGACTTGAAGCAGGAATACGAGTTTCTGCGGCACAAATACGCCCTGGGCGCGGCCGCTCTGGCGGTGCACGACTGGAACTACCTGCGCCTGCGGCCGGCCAATTTTCCACCGGTGCGGCTGGGCCAGCTTGCGGGCTTGCTGCACGCCCGCCCGGCCCTGTTCGATGCCTTGCTGACGGCACAAAGCGTAGCCGCGCTCACGGAGTTTTTTCGCGCTCCGGTGCCGGAGTATTGGCGCACGCACTTCCGGCCCGGCCGGCCGGGCAAGGTGCCGGCCCTGGGCAAAAGCAGCACCGATTTGCTCATCACCAACGTGGTGGTGCCGTTGCGCGTGGCCTACGCCCGGCACGTGGGCCAGCCCGCGCTGGTCGAAAGCAGCGTAGCGTTGCTCAGCGAATTGCCGGCTGAACATAACCAGTACACCGACGTGTATGCTGCCCTGGGCTTTGCCCACCGCACGGCCGCCGATTCGCAGGGCTTGTTGGCGTTGCACAAGAACTATTGCACCCCGCGCCGCTGCCTGCACTGCGCCATTGGCAGCCGCCTGGTGCAGCAGCCCCGGGTGGCCCGATGAAGATGGCGCTGGCTATTTTCCTCAATGCCGCCCTGCTGGCCGTGCTGCTGCCGTGGCTGGGGCGGCAGTGGCGGCAGGCGCGGGGCTGGGTGCGGGCGGCCCTGGCTTTCGGGTTGGGAGCGCGGCTGCTGGTTGGCATCGTGCACGCCCGGCATTTGGTCCAGGATGCCGAACGCATGAGTGGCTATGGGCGGCTGCTGACGGCCCAGTTTTGGGTCGACCCGGCGGCCGCAATTCATACGCTGGGGAGTGACGAAATGCGTTTCGCAGGAAGGGAAGTGGTTTTTTACGGAATGTCCAACACTTTCTTTTTTGCCAAAGTGCTGGGCGTTACCAATTTGGCTTCAATGGGCACCAATTGGCTCAATGCAGTGTATCTGTCAATTTTCTGCTTTGTGGGGTGTTGGCAACTGGTGCGAGCTCTGAGCCAGACGTTTCCAAAAACGCCGGTCGCGGCCGGAATGCTTGCCTTTGTGCTCTGGCCATCGGTCATTTATTGGGCATCAGGAATTGTGAAAGAATCGGTGGTTCTGGGGAGCGGAGCCTGGATGCTAGCGGTGTTTATCGAGCTGTTTTATGGAGGGAAAAGGGTGACGGGGACCAGGCTTTGGTTAGGAATTACGGGCCTGCTCTTGCTGGGAATACTGCATTTTAAAATGCGCTACTTCTTCGCTGTGCCGCTTTTTGGTGGTTTAACCGTGTTGATTGTCGTGAGCGTGCTGCAACGCTTAGGGCTTGTTCGCAGCCGGTGGTTGCAAGTAGGGGTGGCTGTGCTGGTGCTGAGTGGTGGTGCCTGGGTAGCTTCGGAGGTGAGCATCGTTTTCCGGCTGAATAAGTTCACCAGCCAGCTGATGTATATGCGCACTCAGGGCGTCCACGCATCGGCTGGAAAAACCTTTATCGATTATCCGGACCTGCGGCCCACTCCCGAAAGCGTCCTGCGCCACGTTCCTCAGGCAATTGCAAACACCCTTACGCGGCCTTGGCTGGGTGAGTCGTTCGAAGGGCCATACATCCTTGCCGGCCTTGAAAACTTGCTGCTCCTGAGTACATTGGCCGCGGCTCTGCTGGCGGCTTGGCGCGGTAAATATGGGCATCTGCCTTTTGGCCTGGTCCTGGCGTTGGTTATTCAGTGTTTGGCGCTGGCCGCGCTTTTGGGCATAAGCACTGCCAATCTGGGCACCTTGCACCGCTACCGGAGCGTTATGACGCCTTATTTGCTGCTGCTGCTGCTGCAAAACGATTACGCGGCCGCCGCCTTCCGGCGCCTTGGTTTGAACAATCAGCGCGGTTGGCCTGCTGCCCTGGCGCCGAAGGTTCCCGCATAAAACAGCTCCTGCGGCGGTTGCCGTACCTTTGCCTTTCCAGGCGAAATTCCGGCGGCCCGTTGCCGCTGGCCAATTGGCCCCGCACTCCGAAACCCCACCCATGGAAAACCCCGTTATCATTCTTGGTGCCCAAACAGTTGGCACCGCCGCCCTCGACGCGTTTCTCTCCAACGATGTTGTGGTGTACTGCCTGCTCGACGACGACAAAAAGCTGCAAGGCACCGAATTGCTCGATGTGCCCGTGATGGGCAACACCGACGACGGCGAGCTGCTGAAGCTCCTCGGTAAAAAATGCGAAGTGTTTGTGGCCACCGAAGATACCGCGAGCCGCCGCAGCCTCACCCAAATGCTGCGCACGGAGTACGAAGCCGTGCCCGTGAACGCCATACATCAGCGTGCCAGCGTATCGGGGCACGCCACGCTGGGCCACGGCAACTACGTGGGGCCCAATGCGGTAGTGGCTGCCACCGCCATCCTCGGCGACGGCTGCCTGGTGGGCGCCAACGCCGTGATTGAAGCCCGCGCCACCGTTGGTGACTTTGCGCAGCTGGGCAGCGGTGCCCTCATCGGGGCCGATGCGCAGGTGGGCGAGCTGGCTTTCATCGGGGCCGGGGCCGTGGTGGTGGCCGGGGTCAAAGTCGGCGACAAAGCGCGCATTGGCGCGGGCTCGGTGGTGGTGGCCGATGTGCCGAACGGTCAAACGGTATTTGGCAACCCGGCCGTGAAAGTGTAAAAGGGAATTATGAGTTAAAAATTATGAGTTGTGAGTTTCCATCGGCGGGCCGACTTACTTATAACTGGTAATTCATAACTCATATTGAAGCTGGTTAGAAATTCAGTTCGAGGATGTAGAGACGCATAGTTGCGTCTCGTCGTTGAACGAATCCCGCCTTTGTCGTTCAACGACGAGACGCAAATGTTCTGGTGAATTCCTAAACAGCTTCATTTTTTAACTCATAGCTTAACATGTATCAGGTTCTTCTTTATTACTGCTATACACCGCTCGACAGCCCGGAGCAGTTTCGGGACGAGCATCACCGCCTGTGCCTGGAGCTGGACTTGCGCGGGCGCATCATCGTGGCCGCCGAGGGGCTGAACGGAACCGTGTCCGGCACCCACGAAAGCTGCGCGCGTTACATGGCTGTCGTGAAGGCCGACCCGCGCTTCGCCGCCCTCGAATTCAAAGTGGACGAGGTGCCGGCCCACACTTTCCAGAAGCTGCACGTGCGGGTGAAGCCCGAAATCGTGCACAGCAGCCTGCGCCACGTGCGGCCGCACGAGAAAACCGGCCAGCACCTTTCGCCCGAAGAATTTAAGGCCCTGAAGGACCGCGACGACGTGGTGGTGGTAGACGTGCGCTCGGATTATGAGTACAACCTCGGCCGCTTCAAAAATGCCGTGACGCTGGACATGGAAAACTTCCGCGACTTCCCCGAGCGGGTGGAGCGGCTGATGGAGTTCAAGGATAAGAAAATTCTGACCTACTGCACCGGTGGCGTGAAGTGCGAAAAAGCCAGCGCATTCCTGTTGGAGCAAGGTTTCGAAAACGTGTACCAGCTGCACGGCGGCATCATCAAGTACGGCATTGAGGCGGGCGGCGAGGACTTCGATGGCCAGTGCTACGTATTCGACAACCGCGTGGCCGTGGACGTGAACCGCGTAAATCCCACCGTGATTTCGCGCTGCCAGCACTGCCAGCAGCCCAGCAACCGCCTCGTTAACTGCGCCAACCCGCACTGCAACGCCCACCTGCCACTCTGCGAAGCCTGCGGCGAAACGCTGCAAGGTGCCTGCTCCGAAGCCTGCACCACCCACCCCGACAAGCGGGCGTATGACGGCACCGGCGCATATCCCAAACTCAGCAACCACTACAACCCCGCCCAGGGGCTCGCCTCCTACGCCAAGTGAAGAAGTAGCAACTAAGAATGAAGAAGTAAAAATAGGTCGTCGTATGCGACAGTTTTAACCTCTCATTTTGAATTCTTCCTTCTTAATTCTTAATTCTTAATTCACATTATGATTCCCTCTTCCGAGCTCATCCTCAACCCCGACGGCAGCATTTACCACCTCAACCTGCTGCCCGACCACATTTCCGACACCATCCTGACCGTGGGCGACCCCGGCCGGGTGGCGCAGGTGAGCCGGCATTTCGACTCCATCGAGTTTGAGGGCACGCACCGCGAGTTTGTGACCCACGTGGGCTACTACCGCGGCAAGCGCCTCACCGTGCTCAGCACCGGCATGGGCACCGACAACATCGACATCGTGATGAACGAACTGGATGCGCTGGTCAACATCGACTTCATGGCCCGCACCGTGCGCCCGGTTGAGGAGCGGCTCAGCCTGCGCATCATTCGGCTGGGCACCAGCGGCAGCTTGCAGGCCGATGTACCCATTGGCACGATGCTGGCCACCGAGCACGCCGTCGGCCTCGACAGCCTTATGCAATTCTACCCCTTGATGGAAACCGGCCTGGAAACCGAAATTGCCACCGAGCTGCAGCAGGCGCTGGCGCTGCCCTACGCGCCCTACGTGGTGCGGGGCTCCGACCTGTTGCGGGAGCAGCTGGGCGCGGGCATGACGATGGGCAACACCCTCACTTGCCCGGGCTTTTACGGGCCGCAGGGCCGCAGCCTGCGCCTCGATTTGCGCCAGCCCGACTACATCAGCCGGCTCCAGAACTTCCGTCACCAAAGTGCGGAGGGGGAATTCCGCCTCAGCAATTTTGAGATGGAAACGGCCGGCTATTATGCCCTAGGCCGCCTGCTGGGCCATGAAGTCCTTTCCCTGAATGCCATCGTGGCCAACCGGGCTACCGGCGAATTCGCTGAAAACGCCGGGGCCGTGGTCGATGCCATGATTGAGCGCACCTTATCACGGATTTAGCCGGATTAGTAAAAATCGAAGCCCAACACTGCACGCAGCGGCAACGAAGCGCCCGACTTGAGGGTGATGTGGTTGGCATCGGCGGCCCAAACGGTGGTGGCCATGCGCTTGGTGACCCCGTCAGCGGTTTGAAAATAAATATCCAGCTTGCCGTGGTAAGCGTTGCCGAGGGTCACAGCCCGTTCGGCATCGGCCCGGCGGTGCTGGCGGGCCGTTTCGTCGGTCAATACATCGTCGTGAGCGAAGTGCATGGTGGTTAAGTCTTCTTTTTCAACGATTTCGACGGTTGCTGCGGATGATGTAAACGACATGGCAAGGGATGAAGCGAGGGGGTGGAAATGCCGGGCGGAAAAAATGGCCCGGACACAGCCATAAACGGTAAATAAACCGCGTCAGTCTACGCTTTTGCCAAAAAAAATTTAGGGTAGCTGGGCCAGAAATTCCATTGTGTCCACGCGGTCGGCGTACTCGGCCACGCCGGGCGACTGGGCTTGGCCAAACGGCATACTGCCCGCAAACCGCCCCCCGGCCGACACCACGCACTGCGTTTGGGCCGCCACGTCGGTGAGCTGGTCCACGAGGTCGATTTCGCTAGTGTATTCGGCGTAGTACACCATCGAAATGGGCGAAACCAGCTTCGGGTCGCGGGTAATCAGAAAAAAGCCGTTGTCGAAATGCGGCACCCGGTTCACCAGCAGAATGCTCTTGTTGTAGTCGTAGTTATTGTTGTATTTGTGGTGGTTGAGCACGCCCTCGCACACCTGCAGGGCATCCAGCAAGGGAACAAAATCGTAGCCTTCGGGCACAAACAGCTTGCTCACGTTGCGGCAGCCCAGGCCGTAATACTGGAAAATATCGGGCCCCAGCAGGGCCAGCTCCGCGCTGGTTTCCTGGCCCGTGAGCACGGCCACGCTGGTGCGATTGCGACGAATGAGGTGCGGCTTTTTGCCAAAATAAAATTCAAAGTAGCGCGCCGTATTGTCCGAGCCGGTGGCAACAAAGGCTTCGGCCTCGTTCAGTCGGGGCAGCACCTGAATGAAGTCCGCGAAGCGCGGTTCCAGCCGGGTTAGCCCCTCTATCGCCCAGGTCATCAGTACGGTATCCGAAGCGCTGAGCTTGGCCTGCAACACGTGGCCGCTGAGCAGCACGCACAGCATATCATGAAAACCAACCAGGGGAATGTTGCCGGCCATCACCACGCCGATGCGGTGCACGGTGGTGGGCTCGGGCGGGTAGCGCGCCGCCCAGCGCCGCAGCGGTTCCTCGGCCAGCAGGTGCGCAATGCCGGCCACGGCGGCAGTCACGCTCGGCTCGTCGAACCAGGCGTTTTGGTTACGGGCGCGGGCCGCCAGGGTAGTCAGCTCGTCGGCAGGAAGGGTGGCAAGGCGCTGGCCCAGGGCAATAAAGGCAGCTAAACGTTCGGCGTGATTCATATAAAAAGTGGGGCGGGCCGGGCAGTTTCCCGGGGACGGCAGAAGAATACCCGGCAAAATTGGGTCAAACCATGCAAACCCGCCCGTTGTTGGTTAATTTTGTAGGCCCAAAGGACGGCGCGGCGCGAGCGTTTTACGTAAAGCCTGCTCGTTCCGCTTTGGTTCTTCTTCACCCAGACCCCCCGACGCCCCATGGCCATCATGATAACCGACGAGTGCATCAACTGTGGTGCCTGCGAGCCGGAATGCCCCAACAATGCCATTTACGAAGGCGGTGCCCAATGGCGCTGGTCCGACGGCACAAGCCTCAAAGAGGTGGCTGCCGCCGACGGCAGCATAGTAGCCGGTACGGCCCCACAAACCCCGGTTTCGGACGAATACTACTACATCGTATCGGATAAGTGCACCGAATGCGTGGGCTTCCACGAAGAGCCGCAGTGCGCTGCCGTGTGCCCCGTGGATTGCTGCGTGGATGACCCGGACTACCGCGAAACCCGCGAGCGTCTGCTGGAAAAGAAAGAGTGGCTGCACATCGCCGCGTAGCTTTTTCTGCCAATACCCGACAAAAAAGGCCGCTTCTCAGGAAGCGGCCTTTTTTGCGCACAAAAGTTCAGGTGCCGCAATTAAAGAACTTGTCGTAAGCCGATTCTGGAATCAGATTCAACCGGCTCATCAGCTTAATGGGCCACTTGAACAGCCGCAGAAACGCGTAGCTGTTGGGGTAGTCGTGAAATGTTTTGGGCGGTGCGGCCACCATGTTATCAAATTCTGCCCTTGTCAGGCCCAGGCGCTTTATGCAGAGGGCTATGACCGCATCGTCCTCGATGGAATTGATGCGGGAAATACGGTCCAGGGCCACTTCCCGGCTCATTTGGCCCGAGCGCACCAGGGCCGAATAATTAAATAGCCGCCGGTCGATATTGAACTTGACGCGGTTGAGGTAATAAATAAGGCTTTGGTAGAGGTCATCAAAATAGTGCGCGCCCGGGCTTTTCCA
Source organism: Hymenobacter terricola (assembly GCF_017921975.2). GTDB lineage: Bacteria > Bacteroidota > Bacteroidia > Cytophagales > Hymenobacteraceae > Hymenobacter > Hymenobacter terricola. Next base: position 62,117 of record NZ_JAGEMO020000004.1, on the reverse strand, counting down.
GGCCAATTCGCGCTCCAGCAACTCGTCGACTTCAGTGCGCACGTAGTCGAGGTGATACAGCAGCGTTACGGTTTTGATTCGCCGGACGAAGGCGTAATAAACCATCTCCTTGATGCCCAGATTGAAGCCGGGGTCGTTGGGCTGCCAGCGCCGCAGCGGCACGGTGCCAAATTGCTTGTGCACGGCGCGTAAATAACGGCCATCAAGGAAATTCCAGCTCAGCGGGGCAATGCCCTCCGTCCGAAACGACTGGCCAATGACGACGTGCTGAACGCCCTCCTTCGCAGCAACGCCATAGAGCGCCGTAGCAATGCCGAGGTCAGTACCTTCTTCCATATCGGGCACGGATGCTTTCAGGAAGGCGATTTTTAAGTCTTTTGATTCGCGCCAGTCCGAGGTGATAGTGCGCAGTTCCACGCCCAGGCGCTGGCAGGTGCGTACCATGTTTTCGCCAGCCACGGGGTTGCCAAATCCATCGTTGAAGTGTACCGCCAACGGCCGCAGCTGGAGCTGGGTGACGCAATACCACAGGGTATAGGTGCTGTCGCGGCCGCCACTCAGGCCCACCACGCAGTCGTAGCGGCGGCCGCGGCCCGCCCGGCGCATGCCGCCGGCCAGGTTTCGCACCTTCTGGCGGCCGGCTTCGCCCAACGGAAACGCCTGTTCCATACGGTCATGGACCTCGCAAAAAGAACAGGTTCCCGCGTCGTCAAAAGTAATGCCTGGCGCGGTGGTGTCCATTACGCAACGGGTGCAGCGCTGATAATCAGCGGCGTGTTCCGTTGAAATCCGGTTGTCGGTGGGGTGTAATTGAGTGAGCAAAGGCGGCTGAAATAGAAGGGCTGCAAAAGGAAAAGTGAGTTGGCAGCAAAGACGAGGAGGGTAGCACTGGAAAGGAAAAGAATAAAAGGAAGTAGATAAAAGAAGGCTAGCAGGGAAAAAACTAGGGCAACTGGTCAAACTTATAGCCTTTGCATAGGAGCATGACGCCAATGTCGGTGCCCCGTTCGGGGCGGTGGGGGCGAGCCAAATCGGCCACCACCAGCTGGCCGGCAAACTCATTGAAGGCCCCGCGGGCCTGCACCCCGTTGGCATCAACGGCCAGGGAGCAGCCCACGCTTTTCTTGCCTTCGTAGGGTCCGCCCACAATGTAGCCGACCGATGTCGTGCTAATTACCACTACGTTATAAAGCCTGGCAAGGATTGAAAATGGCTTAACCCATTTTTCCTCGTACGGGTCGTGCTCTTCGGTGATGGAGTAATCCACGGTCCAGGAAGCTGGGGCGATGATGAATTCGGCACCCATTCGGGCCAGCGTGTGGCCGATGGAAAGGCCGTCGAGGTAATTGTCAGCGCAGATATTCACCCCGATTTTTCCCAGCGGGGTATCCACTACGTTCAGGGTCTGGCCCACGGCGTAGAAGGGTTGCTCAATACTCAACAAGTTAATCTTGTGATATTTAACTATAATATCGCCCTGCGGGTCGATGAGAACAGCGGCGTTGTAGTTGCGGCCGTCGGGCCCGCGCTCGGTGAGGCCGGCGCACACATAAATGCCGTGCTGCACTGCGGCCTGGCATAATAGGTCGCTGAAGGGGCCGGGGATGGGTTGGGCTTCGTAGAGGGCGCTGGGATGCGTCCAGGCAAAATCCAGGGTTTCGGGCAGCAGCACCAGGTCGCAGTTTTCGGCGGCGGCCTGGGCAATTTGCTCCACGGCGCGGGCAAGATTGCGGGCCGGCTCACCGCCCTCTACCAGCAACTGGCCCAGGCCTACCCGCAGGATGCCCACTGGAGCAGGTACTTCGAACAATGGCGGCGCAACGGGAGGAGCTTTCCGGAAACGAAATAGCGAAGCCATCGAATGAGTTGCGGATGAAAAAGTCGTAAGCACCCGGAAGGTACAAACGCGTGATTAGACTTTGATGCTCAAATGAAGTCGTCGGAAAAAAAAACTCCATTGGCACAGCACCAAATAGTAGCCGGTACGAAAGCAAATCAGAACCAGCCGTGGGGTCAGTCTTCTGAAAGTCAAGGACTATTTCAGCCCGATGCTTGCCTGTGGGCATCGTTTATTGAAGGAAGCGCTTTTCAAACGAAAAGTTGTTGGATGTGAAGTTTCTGTGAAGCGTTTCCGATACTGCACTGAGTCGGCGGCGCTACCAGGCTGGCTGGTGACCGGGCCCGGTTCTAATGCCTATTTTTGCCCTTTCTGCTTCTCCTATCATTCCCCATGTCTCTCGCCACCACCTATTCGCCCACCGACGTTGAAGCCAAATGGTACCAGCGTTGGCAGGAACAAGGCTTTTTTAAGGCCAAACCCAATCCGAAAAAAGTCCCTTACACCGTGGTCATCCCGCCGCCCAACGTGACGGGCGTGCTCCACATGGGGCACATGCTGAACAATACCATCCAGGATGTGCTGGTGCGCCGCGCCCGCATGCAGGGCAAGGAAGCCTGCTGGGTGCCCGGCACCGACCACGCCAGCATTGCCACCGAGGCCAAAGTGGTGGCCTTGCTGAAGGAGCAGGGCATTGCGAAAACCGACCTCACCCGCGAGCAGTTTCTGGAACATGCCTTCGCGTGGAAAGAGAAGTATGGCGGCATCATTCTCGAGCAGCTTAAGCAGCTCGGGGCTTCCTGCGACTGGGACCGGACGCGCTTCACCATGGAGCCCGAACTGACCCAGGCCGTGCTCCGCGTATTTGTTGATTTGTACAACAAGGGCCTGATTTACCGCGGCGTGCGCATGGTGAACTGGGACCCCGAAGGCCGCACCGCCATCTCCGATGAGGAGGTGATTGCCAAGGACGTACAGGCCAAAATGTATTACCTCAACTACGAAATTATAACTGATAGCTCTCAGCAGTTAGCCGTTAGCCCTTCTTCGAACGAAGCTAATAGCCAGCAGCCAGCAGCTAAAAGCTATTTAACCGTGGCTACGTCGCGGCCCGAGACGATTATGGCCGACGTGGCCGTGGCCGTGAATCCCAACGACCCGCGCTTTGCGCACTTGGCGGGCGCTAAATTGCGGATTCCGCTGCTGGGCCGCGAAATTCCGGTGATTTTTGACGAATACGTGTCGATGGATTTCGGCACCGGGGCGCTGAAAGTGACCCCGGCGCACGACCTGAACGACTACGAGCTGGGCGTGAAGCACAACCTGCCCGTCATCGACATTCTGGCCGACGACGGGACGCTGAATGAAAAGGCCGTGCTCTACGTGGGCCAGGACCGGTTTGCGGCGCGCAAGCAGATTGCCAAGGATTTGCAGGAGGCCGGCTTGCTCGTTAAAATTGAGGAGTACGCCAGCATTCAGCAGACGTCGGAGCGCACCAAGGCCGTGATTGAGCCCAAGCTCAGCTTGCAGTGGTTCCTGAAAATGGAGCACCTCGCCAAGCCGGCGCTCGAAGTGGTGGAAAACGACACCGTGCGCCTGCACCCGCCCAAGTTCAAGAACATGTACCGGGCCTGGATGGAGAACGTGCGCGACTGGTGCATCTCGCGCCAGCTCTGGTGGGGCCAGCAGATTCCGGCCTACTACCTGCCCGATGGCACCTTCGTAGTGGCCCTCACCGCCGAGGACGCCTTGCAGCACGCCCGCGCCCAAACTGGCAGGGCCGACTTGCAACTCAGCGACCTGCGCCAGGATGAGGACGTGCTCGATACGTGGTTTTCGTCGTGGCTGTGGCCGATTTCGGTGTTCGACGGCTTCAAAGACCCCGATAACGCCGACATCAACTATTTCTACCCCACCAACGACCTGGTGACGGGGCCGGACATCCTGTTTTTCTGGGTGGCCCGCATGATTATGGCCGGCCTGGAATACCGCCACGAAGTGCCGTTCAAAAACGTGTACCTCACCGGCATTGTGCGCGATGCGCAGGGCCGCAAGATGAGCAAGCAACTCGGCAACTCGCCCGACCCGCTGGAGCTAATTGCCCAGTACGGCGCCGACGGCGTGCGGACGGGCATGCTCTTCTCGGCCCCCGCCGGCAACGACCTGCTCTACGACATCAAGCTGGTGGAACAGGGCCGCAACTTCTCGAACAAGCTCTGGAACGCCTTCCGCCTCGTGAAAGGCTGGGAAGTAGATGCCGCGCTGCCCTTCGTGAATGAAAAGCCGGTGGCGTGGTTCAATGCCCGGTTGCAGGCCGCCATTGGGGAGCTCGACGACCATTTCGAGAAGTTCCGGATGAGCGACGCGCTGATGACGGTGTACAAGCTGACCTGGGACGATTTCTGCGCGCAGTACCTGGAAATGGTGAAGCCCGCCTACCAGCACCCCATCGATGCCGAAACCCTGCGCCACACCATCGGCTTCCTCGAAACGCTGCTCAAACTGCTGCACCCGTTCATGCCCTTCATCACCGAAGAGCTGTGGCACGAGCTGGCCGAGCGCGGCCCCCGCGACTACGTGACCGTGGCCTCTTGGCCCAAAGCCGCAGTGCCCGCCAATGCTGCCCGCACCCTGGCCGATATGGACAAGGCCCTGGCCATCGTGGCCGGCATCCGCACCGTGCGCAACCAGAAGAACCTTGGTCCGAACAAGCCGCTGGCCCTGGTTGCTAAAACCGACGACCCCGCCCTGGTAACTGCCTACGACGGCATTATCCGCAAGCTGGGCAGCATTTCGGAGGTTACTTTTGCCGATGCCGGCCCCGCCGCTTCGGTGAATTTCGTGCTGGGCGGCAGCGAGTTTTTTATTCCCCTTGAAGGTCACATCGACCTGGCCGCCGAGCGCGTCCGCCTCGAAAAGGAGCTGGAATATGCTCAGGGCTTCCGCGATTCGGTGCAGAAAAAACTGGGCAACGAGAAGTTTGCCCAAAATGCCAAGCCCGACGTGCTGGAGCGCGAGCGCCAGAAGCTGGCCGATGCCGAAGCGAAAATTGCCGCGCTGGAGCAAGCGCTGAAAGGCCTGTAAGCAGCAGCTTCAACACAAAAAAAGCCGCTTCTCAGTACTGAGAAGCGGCTTTTTTTGTGCGGGGCGGGCACTTTACTGCGGCACGCCGCCGGGCTGCTTCTTTTGCAGCGGAGCTAACTGATTTTGCAGCTGGAACGTGACTTTCTGGCAATCGGCAAAGCGTTGCTCCGACAGCTTTAAGGCCTTTTCGGTAGCGTCAAGCTGCTGGTACAAATAGCCGATAAGGCCCAGCGCCAGCACCAGCGCCCCGAGGAAAACAATGTTTTTCATAAGAGTTAAGAAGGCTAAAACAGAACGTCATGCTGCGCGCGGCCGAAGCATCTCGCGTGCCATAGTAAACCCAGTAGGTTGGATTACCACCACCCGCGAGATGCTTCGGCTGCGCGGACGCCAGATGAGCATGACGTCCTGTTATTGTTCAATCAGGCTGCTTATATGGCCGTGTTCGGGTCAAACTGCTCTAAATAATCGGCCACTTTGCGTACGAACATGCCGCCGAGCGAGCCGTCCACCACGCGGTGGTCGTAGCTGTGCGAGAGGAACATGAAGTGACGAATGCCGATGAGGTCACCCTGCGGCGTCTCAATCACGGCCGGCTTCTTCTTGATGGCGCCCACGGCCATGATGGCCACCTGCGGCTGCATGATGATGGGCGTGCCCATCACGTTGCCGAACGAGCCCACGTTGCTCAGCGTGTAGGTGCCGCCTTCGAGGTCTTCCGGCTTCAGCTTGTTGATGCGGGCGCGGGCAGCCAGGTCATTCACCTTCTTGGTCAGGCCGTTGAGGTTGAGCTGGTCGGCGTTGTGGATGACGGGCACGATGAGATTGCCGCTGGGCAGGGCCACGGCCACGCCAATGTTGATGTCGCGCTTCTTAATGATGTAGTCGCCGTCGATGGACACGTTAATCATCGGGAAATCCTGGATGGCGCGGGCCACGGCCTGGATGAAAATAGGCGTGAAGGTGAGGTTTTCGCCTTCGCGCTTCTTGTACGCGTCTTTGTGTTTGTTGCGCCAGTTCACCAACTCCGTCACATCGGCTTCCACGAAGCTGGTGACGTGGGGCGAAATCCGCACCGAATCCACCATGCGCTGGGCAATCATCTTGCGCATGCGGTCCATCTCAATCAGCTCCTGGCCGCCGCTCACGCTGGGCGCGGGCCTGGTGGCCGGGGCGGCTGGCGAGGTGCTGGCGGCAGGCTTTTCGGGTTGCACGGCCGGGGCGGCCTGTGGCTGCGGCGCGGGGGCCACCGCAGGCGCTTCCACCGACGCCGTGGCTGCGGCCACTCCCGTCAGGGCCGGCTTGCCGGCGGCCACGTAGTCGAGAATGTCCTTTTTGGTGACGCGGTTTTCCTTGCCGGTGCCGGGCAGGTACTCCAGGTCCGTCATGCTCACGCCTTCTTCGCGGGCGATGCTGAGCACCAGTGGCGAGAGAAAACGGCCGGGCTGATGCTCGGCGCCGGCCACTGGCTGGACCGCCTGGGGAGCTTGGGGCTCGGGCAGGTAGGGTACGGCGCTGCCGTTGCTGGAAGGCGCGGGGGCGGCCTGCGGGGCGGCGGGCGAACTGGCCGGAGCGGCAGCACCAGCCGCAGCAGAATCGGTTTCCATGATGGCGATAGGCGCACCCACGGCCACTACCTGGCCTTCCTGCACCAGAATCTCCTGCAACACACCGGCATAGATGGCCGGCACTTCGGTGTCAACTTTGTCGGTGGCCACTTCCAGTACTGATTCGTCCTGCTCAATTGCGTCGCCAACTTGCTTGAGCCATTTCAGGACAGTGCCTTCCATGATGCTTTCGCCCATTTTGGGCATCGTCATTTCCACTCGTGCCATAGTATGTGGGGTATTTTTGGGAATGTAGTTGGGGTGGGAGTTTGGTGGGGCAAAGGTAGCCAGAAAGCCGAACGCCCCCGCCGCAAGGAGCGGCGGGGGCGTTCAGAGTGAGTTAAACGTCGGCTAATCGGAGCGGCGGCAACTCAACATCTTCGTAAATAGCGGCCAGGGGCACGCCCATTTTCAACGAAACAAGTTCCAGCGTGTCGGTGAGCTGGCGCAGGGTGGTGAGCTCCCAAGTGCCGTGGTTGGTGCGGGTATAGCTCTCAACCAGCATCCGCTTCTGCGGCACCAGCACGTACTGCTGAAGGTCGGGCAGGCGCTGGTACTGCTGGAATTCCCAGCCCCGGTCGCGCAGCTCGGTGCTGGCCGACAGGATTTCGATGATGAGGCCGGGGTGGCGCACCACGCGGGTTTCGGCCCGGTCGGCGGGGTGGCAGGTCACCAGCACGTCGGGGTAGGTGAAATGGTCGTCGTCGGCGCTGGCGAGCCGCACGTTTTCATCGAATACCCGGCAGCCGCTGCCGCGCAGGCCCTGGCGCAGGGCCATCACGCAGTTCTGCTTGAGGGTGTTGTGGGCGAAGGTGGCCCCGGCCATCGCCTCCGGCCCAATCCCGTCCATCGGGAAAATCTCGCCGCGGTAATACTCGTGCCGCATGTCGGACTGCTCCTCCAGGGCGAAATATTCTGCCACCGTGTAGCGGCGCTGGTACATGGAATCGTCGGGGTGCATGGGGCCAGGGTTTCGAGAGCCGCAAAGGTAGCGGCAGAAGCAAACCGCACGTGGGGCGACAGGGGCGGAGTTTTACATGGTGAGGCTAGAAAACGGTGGCTAAGTCTTCGGACGCTCAGGACAGACTCCGCATCATTAACCAAATGAGCACGAGTGGTACCCCAACGGCTAACAGCTTATGTACTGGCCGGGCATTAGAAATAAAAATGTGGGCAGCCCCAACCCAGTAAAACCCCATCCCCAACAGGAACGCGGGGACGAGTGATACTCCGCACAGTTCGCCCCAGGGGCTGGGCAATTTGGTGTCACAGTCCTCAAGCGGGTCGCAATTCCATATCAACTCAATCAGAATGGGTATGCCAATACAGAACAGGATGCCTATAAACTGCCAGAAATAGCCTTTCTGTAGTACAGTAAAACGAAGAGTCATAAGGCCAAAAAGGGTTGGTGAATTTCCTTTCGGGAAACGCACCAACCCTTTTTTTAATTGTAGAAGTCAAAAGGGCCTAACTACCGCCCCCCGTGCATCGCCGCCACGATGTCCGAGGCCTGCCCCACGGGCCGGTCGTCCTTCATCAGCTGCACGTAGTACTCGTAGGAGCCGCTGAGGCCGGTTTCGGTGTCGATGTAGGGCGAGCGGGAATCGAAGGCCAGCACGCGGCCCCAGACGGCGGTGCCGGCGGGGCGGCGGTACACGTTCACGCCGTCCTGGCCGTTTTTGCTCCATTTCAGCACCAGGCCCTCGGCCGAGTCGCTGATGGCGAGGGTGGGCTGGAGGGTGGCGGGGTCGAGGGCGCCAGCTGAGCTGAGCCACTCGCAATCTTTGCCGATGGCCTCGGTGTAGCCGGGGGCCGTTTTGGCGCGGGCAATGTCGGCGCGGGCCTGGGCCGAGTAGCTGCGGATGGCCTCGTCGCGGGCACTCACCAGGGCGGCCGAGGTGTTGAGGGCATCGGCCGCGTCGGTGGTGGCCTTGAGCACGGCCGCGTCGGCGGCGGCGCGTTCCTGCACGTCCTGGGGCGTGAGGCCGAGGGCGGCGGCGTAGTCGGGGCGCTTGCGGGTTTGCAGGGCCACCCAGTCGGTGAGAGTCGGTAGCGAGTTGGGAAAGAAATCGGCCATAAGTAAAACAGAGAGTTGGGGGTAGTAACTGTACAATAGTAGCTGATTTTGAATGAATTTCGCGTGCCGCGGCTCCTGGGTTTCTTGGGGCCGGGACTGGCTGCCCGGCGGGCGGGGCCGGAGGAAAGCCTGCCTCGGCGGGAGGTGGCCCGGCCGGGGCGGGAGAAAAGCCAGCCGCGCCTGGGCCGCCCCCCGCCGAGGCGGGGAAAAACCCCGCCGCGACTGGGGAAAGGCCCGCGCTGCCGCGCCTGCTTCCGGCTCTGGTCAGGGGCCGCGCGGCCCCAGCCAGAGCCGGGGCTACTTCAGCGCCCGAAAATGCTTGCGCCGCAGCCGGCGGCGAACATCGGCCGGCACCGGCCAGCCTTGCTCGTATTGCCGCACGATGAGGCCTTCCCGGCTTTCACTGTAGCGGGCCAGCTGCCGGATATCCAGCACGGTGAAGAAGGCGGTGACGATAATAATGGCCGCCGACGTTTTGGGCTGATGGTTCACCACCTCGAATACTGCCCCCGACACCCCGGCCAGGCCCAGCGAAGCTCCCTGCAAGGCCCCGTGCCGGCGCTCCCGAAACAAGTTGTGCACTGCGTAGGCCGTATCCCGAGGCGGCGGGGGCGTCATTGCGGCCTGCGCCATCGCCCGGCTCAGCGGACAGGACATAAGGGATTGCAGCAGGCAGGCAAGTAGCAATGGACGCATCAAGCAAAGAAAAGGGCCGGAACTCCACGTAAGAGTTCCGGCCCGCTGGTGGGGTTGCACGGCTAGGGGCCGGAGGCGACCGGTTACTTCTCCACGGTGATTTCGGGAATGCCTTCCTCGGTCAGGTCGCCGCCCGTCTCGGGGGCATTCGTGCGGTAGGTGGTGAAGCAGATTTTGCTGTTTTTGGCAAACCGGCCTTCCGGGTCGTTGATGATGACGACGTGCTCGAACGTGCCGAACTCCTTGCCCTCGTAGAGCAGCGTCTTTTTGATGCCCAGGCCGGGCTTGTTCAGCACATCGACGTAGGTGGCGCGGCCCACGCCCTTTGGCCCCGGCTTGGCAAAGAGCACCAGGGTTTCGATGTTGCCGTTGCAGGCATCGGCGCAGGCTGTGAGGGCGAGGGCGGCCGCGCTTAAAAGAAAGCAGGCCAGCAACTGGTTGTTTTTAGTGCGTGTTTTCATTGAGCCCATGAGGGATTCACTAGGACGAATTACCCGGCCCATCACGATACAAAAGGATTGTATACGGATAAGACCACAACGGGCGTAAAGTCGCTCATGTTGCGGGTTGCTACTGCCAAGCCATACTCCAAAGCGGTTGCCGCGATGAGGGCATCGCCAAGCGTCATGCGTTGCTGTTGGCGCAAAACAGTTGCCCGCTCAATAATCGGTTGGCTAACGGGCAAAACGCCGAGGAGGGTAAATATTGACTCTAAATAGAACTTGTCGGCCAAAACCAACCGGTGAAACCCGAGCGTTTCTACCTGCGAAACAGCCGAACCATAATTGGCCGGGTCTTGCACCAGCGGCCGTAAAAACGCATGCGCCGCGTCGGCCGAATAGATAAGCAGGTTGCTATCGAGCAGGTACGCCATTAGTCGCGGCCGGGCAACGGGCGGTCCTGGCGCACTTCGCATTGCCAGGCCAAGGGGTCGGCGATGCTCTGGCCGCTGCCACCACGGGCAATGACGGCCAAGTGGCGCTGCCGTTCGGTTTCCGTCAGGGCGGGCCGGATAACGTGGGCTGAAGCTAGATTTTCCTGTTTGGAAACCAAGCCATCAGTACTAATTTGTAAGCCAATAGCTTCCACCAGCCGAACAAGTTGGCGGTAGTTTTCATCGTCTGGGATAGTCAGAATGTGCGGTTGCATAGTGCCAAGATAACGGAAAGAAACGGCAAGCCGTTCAGGCAAATAGAAAAGGCCGGTTATTTAACCGGCCTTTTCCACGGCTACTTCAACTGCTTATATCGTCGAGAAATCGAACGACTGCTCCAGGAAAGCCGTCGTGAAATTCCCTTCGCGGAACTGCTCATTATCCATCAGCGCGAGGTGGAAGGGGATGGTCGTTTTCACGCCTTCCACCACGAACTCGCTCAGGGCGCGCTTCATTTTCACGATGCACTCCTCCCGGGTCTGGGCCACGGTGATGAGCTTGGCAATCATCGAATCGTAGTTGGGCGGAATCTGGTAGCCGGCATACACATGCGTATCCACGCGCACGCCGTGGCCGCCGGGGATGTGCAGCGTGGTAATGCGGCCGGGCGCGGGCCGGAAGCCGTTGCGCGGGTCCTCGGCGTTGATGCGGCACTCCATGGCGTGCATCTTCGGGAAGTAGTTTTTGCCCGAAATCGGGATGCCCGCCGCCACCTTGATTTGCTCCTTGATGAGGTCGTAGTTGATGATTTCCTCCGTCACCGGGTGCTCCACCTGGATGCGGGTGTTCATCTCCATGAAGTAGAAATCCCGGTTGGCATCCACCAGAAACTCAATCGTGCCCACGCCCTCATAGCCAATGGCCGAGGCCCCGGCAATGGCCGCCTTGCCCATTTTCTCGCGCAGCGCGTCCGTCATAAACGGCGACGGGGCCTCTTCCACCAGCTTCTGGTGGCGGCGCTGGATGCTGCAATCGCGCTCCGACAGGTGCGCGACGTGCCCGAACTGGTCGCCCACAATCTGCACCTCGATGTGGCGCGGCTCCACCACGTACTTCTCCAGGTACATGCCGTCGTTGCCGAACGCGGCCTTCGATTCCGTCCGCGCATCGTCCCAGGCTTTCTGGAATTCGTCGTCGCTGTGGATGATGCGCATGCCGCGCCCGCCGCCGCCGGCCGTGGCCTTGATGATGACGGGGTACTTGATTTTATTGGCAATCTTCCTGCCCTGCTCCACCGATTCGAGCAGGCCCACCGAGCCCGGCACCACCGGCACGCCGGCTTTAATCATGGTGGCTTTGGCCGTGGCCTTGTCGCCCATCTGGTTAATCATCTCGGGCGAGGCCCCGATGAACTTGATGCCGTTTTCGGCGCAGATGCGCGAGAACTCCGCGTTTTCCGAGAGGAAGCCGTAGCCGGGGTGAATGGCGTCGGCATTGGTGATTTCAGCCGCCGCAATCAGATTGGGCATGCTCAGGTAGGAGAGTGCCGAAGCGGGCGGGCCGATGCACACGGCCTCATCGGCAAACTTTACGTGCAGGCTTTCCTTGTCGGCAGTCGAGTACACGGCCACCGTTTTGATGCCCATTTCCTTGCAGGTGCGGATAATGCGCAGGGCGATTTCGCCCCGGTTGGCGATGAGAATTTTCTTAAACACGGTTCGTTGAGTTATGAGGTAAAAAATTATGAGTTATGAGTTATGAGTTACGAGTTGGATGAGAACTCATAATTCATAACTCATAACTCATAATTCAAACGGCGCTATTCAATCAAAAACAGCGGCTGGTCGTATTCCACGGGTGTGGCATTCTCCACCAGCGCCTTCACAAGGCGGCCGCTTTCCTCCGCCTCAATCTCGTTGAACAGCTTCATGGCTTCGATGATGCAGATAACCTGGCCTTTCTCCACCATGTCGCCCACTTGCACGAAGGCCGGCGTATCGGGGCCGCTGCTGCGGTAGAAAGTGCCAATCATGGGCGCTTTCAGGGACTTGTAGCTGGCTGCTGGTGCCTCGGCCGGAGTGGCCGGGGTGGGGGCGGCCACCGGAGTTGGTGCGGCCGCCGGGGCCGGCGCATGGGCCATGGGGGCGGCCACACTCACTACTTGTTTGGTATTAGGGTCACGCTGCACCGAAATTTTGAATTCCTCGGTTTCAATGTTGACTTTGTTCAAACCCGATTTGGCAATAAAATCGAGCAATTCCTGTATTTCTTTGGCTTTCATGGCAGCGTCCTTTTTGGGCGAATTTGACATATTCAATGAGCGGTTAGTTGAGCGCTATTAGCTGTTCACTAACGGCTATTTCACGCGCTCGACGTAGCTGTAGTCGCTGGTTTTGATACGGATTTTGGTATCCACATCAATAAACAGCGGCACCTGGATGCGGGCACCGGTTTCCACCGTGGCGGGCTTCAGGGTGTTGGTAGCGGTGTCGCCTTTCAGGCCGGGCTCGGTGTACGTCACCACCAGGTCAACAGTGGTGGGCAGCTCCGCCGTCAGCGGCTGCTCGGTTTCGGCGTGCATGAGGATGGTTACTTCCTGGCCTTCCTTCATCAGGTCGGCAAAGGGCAGCATGGCCTCGGGCAGCACCACCTGCTCGAAGGTCGCATTGTCCATGAAGTTGTAGCCGTAATCGTCTTTGTAGAGGAACTGGTGCGGACGCTGCTCCACGCGGGCCGTCTCCACTTTCACCCCGGCGTTGAAGGTATTGTCGATGGTGCGGCCGGTTTTGATGTTGCGCATTTTGGTGCGCACAAAAGCGGGGCCTTTGCCGGGCTTCACGTGTTGAAACTCGGTGATGACGTGCAGCTCGTTGTTGTAGTTCAGAACGAGGCCGTTGCGGAAGTCGGCGGTACTTGCCATGGTTGTTGTTGCTGTAAGCTACTAGCGGCTAGCCGTTGGCTTGTTGTTGTGGGTGTTTTTTGAACTGTAGGCTGAGATAAACGTGTGGATATCAGCTCTGGCATTTGAAGTACGAGGCCCTGGGGGATAAGGACCGGGACTACCAGCGAACCGCCAGTATACAGCGGCTATTTCGCCGCCACTTTATCGCCGTCGTAGGCCCATTTGAGATAAATTGAACCCCAGGTGAAGCCGCCGCCGAAAGCTGCCAGCACCAGGTTGTCGCCCTTGCGCAGCTGGCTTTCGTAATCGGTCAGGCACAGCGGAATGGTGGCGTTGGTGGTGTTGCCGTAGTGTTGAATGTTGAGCATGACCTTCTCGGGGCCCACGCCCATGCGGTTGGCGGTGGCGTCGATGATGCGCTTGTTGGCTTGGTGGGGCACCAGCCACGCCACGTCGTCGTTGCTGAGGTGGTTGCGCTCCATCACCTGGGCGGCCACGTCGGCCATGCTCTTCACCGCAAACTTAAACACCGTAGCACCTTCCTGGTAAATGAAATGCTCGCGGCGGTCAATGGTTTCGTGGGATGGCGGGCGGCGGCTACCGCCCGCTTTCTGGTGCAGGTAGGCCTCGCCGCTGCCGTCGGAGCGCAGCACTTGGTCGAGAATGCCTAAACCCTCGGTGCTGGGTTCGAGGAGCACCGCAGCAGCGCCGTCGCCAAAGAGAATGCAGTTGGCGCGGTCGGTGTAGTCTACGATGGCCGACATCTTGTCGGCCCCCACCACAATCACCTTTTTATACGTGCCCGCCTGAATGAACTGCGCTCCCGTCGCCAGCGCGTAGAGAAAGCCGGAGCAGGCCGCATTCAGGTCGTAGCTGAAGGCTTTGGTGATGCCCACGCCGTTGGAAATGATGTTGGCCGTGGCCGGAAACAGCACGTCGGGCGTCACGGTAGCGCAAATCAGCAACTCCACGTCATCGGGATTGGTGCCGGTTTTGTCAAGCAGCTGTTGCACTGCTTTTGTGCCCATTACGGACGAGCCTTGGTCGACGCCCTTCAGGATGCGGCGCTCCCGGATACCGGTGCGGGACATAATCCATTCGTCGTTGGTATCGACCAGCTTTTCAAGCTCGGCATTGGTCAGCACATAATCGGGCACATAGGCGCCCACGCCGGTAATGGCAGCAGTAATCTTCATACGGGCAAAAGTAGGCGGGGCAAGCGAGATATGGGAATCGGGGCCGGGCAAGTGTTCCTGCCAAGTCCTTAACGCACCGGCAATGAGCCGAAAAGTATCTAAAAAAAATCCGGCCGGAGCCGGAGGTTTTTCCACGGCTGGGGGCCGTGTTCAGGTCTTAAAAGTAGCTTTTATTTGGTCGACAATGCCAGAGTCGGCCATGTTGAAGCCCTGTACCAGCATATTGCCAATGGCCAGCGGCGTGCTGCGGCCGTGTCCGATGATGGCATTGTCATTAATGCCGAGGATGGGCGAGCCGCCCACGGCCTCGTAATTAAACTTGTCGAAGAACGGGTCGTGAAGGTGCTTTTCCTCCATCATCTCGTAGATGGACTCGGCCATTTTGAGCAGGATGTTGCCTGTGAAGCCGTCGCACACAATCACGTCGGCCCTGTCGTTAAACATATCGCGGCCTTCGATATTGCCCACGAAATGCAGGTGCGGGTTGGCTTTCAGCAACTGGTGCGCGGCTTGGGTGATGGGCGTGCCCTTGCCTTCTTCTTCACCCAGGTTCACGAGGCCCACTTTCGGTTCCGCAATGCCCAGCACATACTGCGCATACAAAAAGCCCAATTCGCCAAATTGCTCCAGCATCTCGGGCTTGCACTCGGCGTTGGCGCCCACGTCGAGCAGGATGCCGAAGTGGCCGGCCAGCTTGGGAACAAAGTTGGCGATGGCGGGCCGGATAACGCCGGGCACGGCCTTCACCGTGAGCATGGCGCCCACGAGCATGGCCCCGGTATTGCCAGCCGAGCAAAAAGCATCGACTGCACCCGCCAGCAACATTTTATAGCCCACAGCGATGCTGGAGTCCTGCTTCTGCTGGAACGCTTTGGCCGGGTGTTCGCCCATGTCGATAATCTGCGACGCGTGGACAAACTCCAGCGCCGCTCCAGCGGGGCCGGCGGCCTGGAGTAGGGGCCGTACGGCATCTTCCTGACCAATAAGGACGATGGTGGCCCGGCCGGCGAGTTGTTCGGCGGCCAGCAGGGCACCCGCCACGGCGGCTTGGGGGGCGAAATCGCCGCCCATCGCGTCGAGGGCTATTTTCATGAACGAGGTGTTTGGGGAAGTCAGCGGAGAGAGAAGTTACCAAAAATCCGGCTCCGCTGGCTTAAAAAAGGAGCGAAGCCGGACCGTTTGGTACCGCGAAGTAACAACCTGATGCGCTATTCGTCGTCGCCCGAGGCGTCGGCGGCGGGCGCAGCGCTCACCTTCGAGTAGTTTTTGATGGCCAGCTGGCCGTTGTGGTACAGGTCGCCGTCAACCACGTACGCCTTGTGGCGCAGGTGCAGCTCGCCCGTGTTGGGGCACAAGGTCACGGCCTTAGGAGTCAGCTTGTAGTGGGTACGACGCTTGTCGCGAACGGCGGAAGAGGTGCGGCGCTTAGGATGAGCCATGGTTGCGGAGAATTATGAGTTTTTGAATTACGGGTTAGGAGTTGGGGAAGCGACTCGGGGCGCTGACGGATTAATTCAGGTTGCGCAGGGCGGCCCAACGCGGGTCGGCCGGCTCGTCGTCATCGGGCGCATCATCGGCAGGACGGGTGCTGAAGATGAGCTTGGTGGGAGCGTCGGGGTTGTCGTCGGCTTCGTCCTGGAAGCGCGGATGCAGCTTCTTCATGGGCAGGGCGAGGCCGATATAATCGTAGAGGTGCTGGGCCAGCGGTAGGGTCTGGGTTTCGGGCGTGATTTGCAGCACGTTGTCGTCCAGCTCTTTGGCTTCATCGCCGAAGCGTACCAGCAGCTGCTCCTGAATGTCCAGCG
The DNA here is from genome assembly GCF_017921975.2 of Hymenobacter terricola. GTDB lineage: Bacteria > Bacteroidota > Bacteroidia > Cytophagales > Hymenobacteraceae > Hymenobacter > Hymenobacter terricola. Next base: position 46,039 of record NZ_JAGEMO020000004.1, on the reverse strand, counting down.
GCTGGTCGAACTCGTCGAGGCTGCGGTCACAGGTCAGGCGCACGGTGCCGGTGATGTGAAAGTTGAGAGTCATCAACCGCTCGGTTTTCACCACCTCCACATCGGCGTGCAGCTGGCCTTCTTCCACCAAAGGTTGGTCGAATAAGGCAAAAAAGTCGGGACCCAACTCGTACTCAAAATGATGCGTTTTCAGCGTCAGTCTGGCAAGATTGAGGTCGTATTGGCTTTCTTTTTTCACGAGCGGCTTGATAGCAGGGGGCAAAAGTAGTGAAATTTCGGCTTTTTGCCAAAAAACACCTCCAACTTTCTCTGCGATAGTGTGCTCAGCGGGCTACTTCCGGGCTACCGGACCGAGCGCGGCTGGGCTTCCGTCCAGCGCTGCTTCCATATTTCACAGGCCAGATACACGGCGGCGCGAAACGATGACTCATCGGCCTTAAACTGCCCGGCGATGCCGTAAGCAGTGCCGTGGTCGGGCGAGGTACGCACCACCGGCAGGCCGGCGGTGAAGTTTACGCCGCGCTCGAAGGCCATGAGTTTGAACGGAATCAGGCCCTGGTCGTGGTAGAGCGCCAGCGTGGCGTCGAACTGCCGGAACTGTTGGGTACCGAAGTAGCCATCGGCCGGGAAGGGGCCGAAAACGAGGTGGCCGTCCTGGGCAAACTGTTGGATAACGGGCGTTATTACGTCGCCTTCTTCGCTGCCCAGCAGGCCGTTTTCGCCGGCGTGGGGGTTGAGGCCCAGGATGGCAATACGCGGCTTGAGAATGCCAAAGTCTTGCTTCAGCGACTTAAGCAACAAGGTGATTTTCGTGCGCAGCAGTTCGGGCGTGAGGCGGGCAGGCACGTCTTTGAGCGGGACGTGGCCCGTGACGGTGGCAATGCGCAAGTCCTCATCAACCAAGAACATGAGGCTCTCGGGGGCTTCGAAAAAGCTGGTCAGAAACTCGGTGTGGCCGGGGTAGCGGAAGTCGTCGGCCTGGGTGTTGTCCTTGCTGATGGGGGCCGTGACGAGGGCGTCGAGCTTGCCGGCTTTGAGGTCGCGGCTGGCAGCCAGAAGGCTCTCGCGGGCCGCCTGGCCAGTGGCGGGCGACGGCTGGCCGGGCGCGAGCACGAAGTCTTCATCCCAGCAGGTCACGGCGTTGAGGCGACCGGGAGCAATATCGGCGGCGTCGCGCAACTGACGGAAGGTGAGGTGCTCCGCGTCGGAGGCGTCGGGGAAATCCGCGAAAAGAGCTGTGGCAGTGCCGTAAATAACGGGCGTGCAGATTTTCAGCAGCCGCTCATCGAGCAGGGTTTTGTAGATGACTTCGGGGCCGATTCCGGCAAGGTCGCCCACGGAAAAGCCGAGGCGGGGGAGGTTGTGGGGCATTTTATATTATACTGAAACGTCGTGCTGCGCGGCGCGCAGCACGACGTGCTATTTAAGCAAGCTGTTTCGTTAAAAACTCATAGAGCAAGCGCACACCCATGCCGGTGCCGCCTTTGCCCCGGTAGCTTTCGGCAGCTGTCAGGTACGCGGGGCCGGCGATGTCGAGGTGAACCCAAGGGTAGCCGACGGCGAAACGCTCCAGGAATTTGCCGGCCGAGATGTGGCCGGCTTCGCCTTTGCCCAGGTTGCTGAGGTCGGCGATGTCGGACTTAATGTGGTCGGCGTACTCGTCCCAGAGGGGGAATTCCAGCAGGCGCTCGTGCACAGCATAGCCGGCTTCGGAGAGCTGCTGCATGGTGGCCGCACCGGCGGTGCCCATGGAAGCGGAGGCTTCGGTGCCGAGGGCGCGCACGGCCGCGCCGGTGAGGGTGGCGAGGTCGATGACCAGCTCGGGCTCGTATTTCCTGGCGAAGCTGAGGGCGTCGGCGAGGAGCAGGCGGCCTTCGGCATCGGTGTTTTTCACTTCGACGGTGAGGCCGCTGTGCATGGTGAGCACGTCGCCGGGGGCGAAGGCGAGGCCGCCGGGGCGGTTGTCGGTGGCGGGCACGAGGCCGATAACGTGCAGCGGAACGTGGTTTTTGGCCAGGGCGAAGATGGTGCCGGCCACGGCCGCGCCGCCGGCCATGTCGCACTTCATCATGTCCATGCTGTTGGGCGTGGGCTTGAGGCTGAGGCCGCCGGTATCGAACACCACGCCTTTGCCCACCAGCACGTAGGGCTTGGCGTTCCGGGCGTTGGCGGGCTTGTATTCGAGGATGCTGAAGGTGGGTGGCTCGGGCGAGCCAAGGTTGACGGCGAGCAGGCCGCCCATGCGCAGGGCTTCGATTTTTGCCAGGTCGAAGATGTCGGTGGTGTAGCCGGCTTCGTCGCCGGCTTCGGCGATGCGCTCGGCGAGCTGCATGGCGTTGAGCTTGTTGAGCGGCGCGTTCACGAGGTCGCGGGCCAGAAATACACCTTGCAGCAGGCCGTTGAGCTCATGGATTTGGGCCACGGTGGCGGCTTTATCGACCAGATAAACGTGAGTCAGCGTCGGGGCTTTGCGCGATTTCTCGTCGGTTTTGTAGTCAAAACGGTAAGCGCTCAGGGCCAGGCCTTCGGCCAGCAGCAGGGCCGCATTGGACGTGCTGGTGAGGTTTTGGAGGAAAACCTCACTTACTTTTTCGGTTTTCAGCAGGCCCAGCAGGGTGTGGCCGCTGCGGCGCAGGGCTTCGGCTACTTGCGCGGCAGTGGGCTTATCGGCCAGCACTACATAGTAGTGGTGGTGGCTGAAATGGTTGAGGTGGATAAGCTTCTGGTCGTCGGCCAATGCTTTTTCCACGTAGCTGGTGGCAGCGGCGGGCAAGTCTCCGGCAGCGGCCGTGGGCAGGGCCGTGGTGCCGTGGGGCAGGATGAATACCTGCGTGGATTGGGCCGGCGCGGCGGCTACGTGGGCAAGGGCGAGGGACATGAACGGGAGTAGCTGAGGTAATACGGACGCGAAGGTAGCCGAGTCCGGGCAACGGGCCGGTTTACTATTACTAATTCGTAGTTTTTTGGTAAGAGAAGAACGTCACGCTGAGCGCAGCCGAAGCATGACGTTCTATCCATAGAATAGCCTCAAAAGTACACCTTGCGCAGGGCCCACAGGCTCCAGAAAATTACCATCAGGCCCACGCCCACAAACATCCAGCGGGTGGGGATGCGCCCGGCCAGCCGGGCCGCAATGGGCGCGGCGGCCACGCCGCCCACAATCAGACCCAGCACAATTTCCCAGTGCGAAAGCCCCATGACGGCAAAAAAAGTGAAGGCGCTGGCAAACGTGACGAAGAATTCGGTAATGCTCACCGTGCCGATGACGTATTGCGGGGTGCGGCCGTTGGCAATGAGGGTACTGGTAACCAGCGGCCCCCAGCCCCCGCCGCCGAACGAATCGAGGAAGCCCCCGGCCCCGGCCAGCCAGCCCGCGTGCTTCACCTTGCGGCGCTTATCGGTTTTTTTGAAAGCCCGGGTGATGATGCGAACGCCCAGAATGAGCAGGTACACGGCCAGGATGGGCTTAATCCAGGCGGCGTACTGCTCGCCGTAGTGGGCCAGCAGCAGGGCGCCGCCCACCGAGCCGGCAATGCCCGGCAGCAGCAGCACTTTGAACAGTTTCTTGTTGACGTTGCCAAACTTGTAGTGATGGTAGCCCGATGCGCCGCTGGCAAACATTTCAGCGGTGTGAATGCTGGCACTCACGGCCGCCGGGTGCAGGCCCAAGGACATCAGGCTGATGGCCGACACCACGCCGTAGCCCATGCCCAGCACGCCGTCAATCAGCTGCGCGATAAAGCCCACGGCCACAAAGGTGTAGAACGTGGTGGAAGACTCCAGCAGGTGAACGGCCTGGGCCCAGGTGAAATAATAGGAGAGAATATTGAGCGCGATGAAGCCAGCGAAGGCGATGAGCGCGCCGGTGGCCGTGCGCCGCCAGTAGGCCGTAGCCGGCGATTCATAGGCCGGGCCGTTGGCCAGTTCGGCGGTCACGGCATTGAGGGATTTTACCTTTTGGGCGAAGTCGCCTTTGAGCCGACCGCGGATGATGGTCATCTGCTGAAGCAGGGAGTCCAACTCTTCGGGCAGGGTTTCTTCCAGCACTTCGCGCAGGCGCTTGGCCACAGTGGGCGATTTGCCATTGGTAGAAATGGCGATTTTCAGGTCGCCTTTCTGCACCACGGAGGACAGATAGAAGTCACACTCGGCCGGCGTATCGGCCACGTTGGTGAGGATGCCCAACTCGCTGGCTCCGGCCTTTATGTGGCGGTTGAGGGCGGGGTCGTCGGTGGCCACAAATATCAGGTCGTGGCCCGGCAGGTCATTGTCGTGAAACGGGCGCTCGATGAGCCGGACGCGGGTATGGCGGGCGGCCAGCTCGCGCAGGGCGGGCAGGAAAATGGTGGCTACTACCGTCACGGTCGTGGCCGGGCTGTTGCGCAGAATAGCCCCCAGCTTCTCCAGGCCCACGTTGCCGCCGCCCACCAGCAAAACCCGAAACTGCTCCAGCTTCAGAAAAACCGGAAACAGCGGGTTGGGCGTAGCATCGGAGCCAGCGGCTCCGGCCGTTGGGGAGGCCGGCAGGGGATGGTCCATGAGCGAGGTTGGCATGACAATATCGAGAGGAAATATCAATTATGAAAGTTCAGGCCGTGGGTAGTTGCTGCCACGTAGCCTTGCCGGATGACAAAATCGCCAAACCGTTCATCTTGGTTACGCCCGGCGGCATAGGCGGCCAGCAGGGGCGTGAGCTCGCGCAGAATGCCTTCTTCGTCCAGCATTTCGCGGTAGAGCTTGTTCAGACGCTCGCCGGCGTAGTTGGCCCCCAGGTACAGGTTGTAGCGGCCGGGAGCTTTGCCCACCAGGCCAATTTCGCCGAGGTAGGGGCGAGCGCAACCGTTGGGGCAGCCCGTCATCCGAATCAGAATGCCTGCTTGGGCCAGGCCGTGAGTGCGGATTACCGTTTCCAGCTTGTCAAGTAATTGAGGAAGGTAGCGCTCCGCTTCGGCAAAGGCCTGGGAGCAGGTGTTGAGGGCCACGCAGGCCAGGGAGTTCTGGCGCAATGCCGTTTGGCGGGCGGTGCCGGGCCAGGCGCCGTGCGCTTCCAGAATGGCCTGGATGCGGCTGCGATGGGTGGCCTCGATGTTGGCCAGAATCAGGTTCTGGTTGCCGGTGAGGCGGAAATCGCCGGTGTGAAAGTTGGCGATTTCGCTGAGCGCGGTTTTCAGGCCGTAGCCGGGCAGGTCGTGAATGCGGCCGCCTTCGATGAACAAGGTGAGGTGCGACAGGCCCTGGGCATCGCCCGACCAGCCAAAGGCGTCGCTGGAGCTTTCGAAGCGGTAGGAGCGGGCCGGGATGAGGTCGTAGCCCAGGCGCTGGTTCAGCTCGGCTTGAAAAACCGGCAGGCCCACGCGGTCGATGGTGTATTTGAGGCGGGAAAATTTGCGGTTTTCGCGGTTGCCCCAGTCGCGCTGAATGGTCACGACTTTCTCGCAGAGCTCCACCACTTTATCGGCGGGCACGAAGCCGATGAGGTCGGCCAGGCGCGGATAGGTTTCGGGCATGCCGAAGGTCATGCCCAGGCCGCCGCCCACGGCTACGTTGAAGCCCAGCAGCCGGCCGTTTTCCTCGATGGCGATGAGGCCGATGTCGTTGGCGAAGATGTCGACGTCGTTGTAGGGCGGGATGGCCAGCGCGATTTTGAACTTGCGCGGCAGGTAGGTTTTGCCGTAAATCGGCTCCTCGTCGGCGGCCTCGGTGGTGGTCTGCTGCTCGCCGTTCAGCCACAGCTCCCAATAGGCGGTGGTGCGCGGCGTGAGGTGGGCGCTGATGGCGGTGGCCGCCTCGTACACCTGCTGGTGCACGGCCGACTCGTGCGGATTGGGGTTGCACATCACGTTGCGGTTCACATCGCCGCAGCCCGCGATGCTGTCCAGCAGCACGTCGTTGAAGCCCTGAATGGTGCTTTTGAGGTCGCGCTTCAGCACGCCGTGCAGCTGGAACGCCTGGCGGGTGGTGAGCTTGATGGTGCCGTTGCCGTACTCGTCCGACAGCTCGGTCATGCGCTGCCACTGTGGGGCCGTGGCCGCGCCGCCGGGCACCCGCACCCGAATCATGAAGGAGAACAGCGGCTCCAGCTTCTGGCGCTTGCGCTCGCTGTCGAGGTCGCGGTCGGTCTGCTGATACGAGCCGTGGAACTTGATGAGATGGGTGTCGTCGTGGTTCAGCGCGCCGGTGATGCGGTTGCCCAGGCTCTCGACGATGCTGCCGCGCAGGTAGTTGCTGGCGTCCTTGACGACTTCTACTTCGGATGGTTTGGAGGACATGATATGGAATTTGTAAAGGCTGCGCGGCTAGGTAACCTCACCCCCTGCCCCCCTCTCCCGCGGAGAGGGGGCACTGGTTATGCTCCTGTCAGAAATTGTCAGGCTCCCCTCTCCGCAGGAGAGGGGCCGGGGGTGAGGTTAATCGTTACCGGATTACCGTATTATCAAACGTCAACGCCACGTAATACAGCCCGCCGATGGTGGGGCCGGCGGCGTACTGGATGTAGCGGTTGTTCAGCAGGTTGGCGCCGCCTACTTTAATGGTGGTTTTGAGGACGGGCACGCGCAGGTTCACCTGGGCGTCCACGGTTTGGTAGGCGGGCACCTGGCCGTTGGCCAGCGGGCTTTCCCAGTAAAACGAGTCCTGGTGGCGCCACACCACGTTGAAACCCATGTTGTGCACGATTTCGCGGTTGCCGAAGCTCACGTTGGTGGCCCATCTCGGGGTGTTGAAGCCAGTGACGAAGATGTCGGACTGGCTATTGGCCGAGATGTTATTGTAGCTGGCGTTGCCGCCAATAGTGAATTTCTGGTAGAAGTTATACGTCAGGCCCAGCGTCGAGCCGTAGCTCTTGTACTTGTTCAACGCGTTGGTATAGACGCGGTATCGGTCCTGGCGGGCCGAGCGGTTGGCGTTGAGGGCGGCCAGCACGGCGTCATCGGAGCCCACGGCTACTTGCTGACCGGTGGCGTTTTTGGGCACGCTTACTTCGACCTGGCCCAGGAAACCGGAGTAGATGTTATAGTAGGCGTCGGCGTCGATGGAAAGCTTGTTGTCGAAGAGTACGCTGCGGTAGCCGACCTCGTAGGCGTTGATTTGCTCGGGCTGCTCGGTGGGCAGGTGGCCGACGGTGAGCAGGCTGCGGATTTCGGGGCGGACGGCGGCCTGGGCAGCGGTGCTGCCGGAATTGGCGGCCACGTAGGCATTCACGGCGGCGTTGAAGTTGGTGATGGACGCCAGCGTGTAGGAATTATCGAGGTAGTTCAGGCCTTCGTTCACGCGGGCCAGGCCGCCCACGCGGCGCACGTTGCCGTTGTTCACGAAGGACAGGGCTTCGAACAGCGAGGGAAAGCGCCAGCCGTTCTGGTAGGAGGCGCGGAAGTTGTGCTGCTCGGCCACGGTGTAGACGGCGGCGATGCGCGGGTTGATTTTGGGCGAAAATTCGGGGTTGTAGTCGGCCCGGAGCGAGGCGGTTAGCTTCAGCCGGTCTTGCAGCAAGAGCTTGGTAGCTTGGCCGAACACGCCGGCTTTCTTGTAGTAGAGGTTGTTGCCACCGGCCTGAATGCGCTCGGCCAGCGGGCGGCTGAAATCCACAAAGTTGTTGCCGTCGGGAATGACTTCGTAGAGGCGGGCATCGGCCCCGAGCAGCACATCGGCGAACTTGATGCGGTCGCCGAGGCTCCAGGTGCCTTCGGTGTGGTAGGTGCGGCTGCGCTGGGTGAGGGCCGCGCCGCCGGGGGTGGGCGCGCCCGGTACGTTCACGCCGCTGTCCCAGTTATTGGTGTGAATAATCTGGTTTTTCAGGTCGTTGAAGGCGGCCGTGCCGGGCTGGGCGCGGCCGGCATCGGCTACCACGCGGGCCTGCTGCATGGCGGCGGCCAGGGCCGTGCCAGCGGTGAGCCGGCTTTGCAGCTCGGTCCTGAATTTGTTGCCCCACACGGTATTGGAGCCGTTTTGCAGGTCCAGGTTCAGGGCCAGCGGGTTGAGGTTGTAAGAGTTGCCGGTGTCCTCAAGCAGCATATAGGCGCGGGCGGTGAAGTCCTTGCCTTTCAACTCGATTTTGTGGTTTTGCACGGTCACGCCGTCGAGCTGAATCTTGTTGCCGCGCTGGAACACGCCGTCCATCAGGCCGAAGCGGTAGCCGTAGCTCAGCTCCAGGTTTTCCTTCAGCTTGTAGTGCAGGCTGGCGTCGGCCTTGATGTTGCGCACGATGGGGTTGGTGAGGTCCTGCTCGTAGTAGCCGGTGCGCCGCACGTTGAAGGTTTCGTTGCGGCCGTTGTAGGGGATGGTGATGCTCACGTTGCCGCTGTTGTCGTCGCCGTAGCGGTTCCAGAGGTCGGCGGCGGGGTTGGCGGGGCCGCTCAGCTCGGGGAAGCGCGGGTTGGCCGAGGCCAGATTCTGCGGGTTCTGGTCGGTTTGGGTGTTGGCCAGCCAGTCGGTGCCGCGCATAAAGCTGCCGTTCACCTTAAAGGCAAAGCGGTTATTGACTGCCTGGGCATAGCGAATGGCCGTTTCGTTGAGCACGCTCGGGTCGCGGTCGATGCCGTCGACGTGGTTCACGCCCACTTTCTGGTACACGCTCAGGCCCTGGTAGGTGAAGGGGCTTTTGGTGGTGAGGTTGGCCATGCCGTTGATGGCGTTCATGCCGTAGAGCGCCGAGGCCGCGCCGGGCGTGATTTCCACGCTGGCAATGTCCAGCTCCGTCGGCCCGATGGCGTTGCCCAGCGGCACGCCCAGAGTGGCCGCCTGCATGTCCACGCCATCCACCAGCTGCATGAAGCGGAAGTTGTTCGGAATGTTGAAGCCCCGCGTGTTCGGCACTTTGAAGGTGAGGCTGCTGGTGGTCATCTGCACGCCTTTCACGTTTTCCAAGGCGTCGTAAAAACTCGGTGCGGGCGTTTCCTTGATGGCCCGGATATCGAGCTTTTCAATGGCCACCGGCGATTTCAGCCGGCTTTCCTCCACCCGCGAAGCCGATACCACGACTTCGTTGGTGATGATTTCGCGGGAATCCAGCGACACGGCGATGCGCCGGCTGCCCTTGGCAATTTCGATTTCCCGCGCATCGTGGCCGATGGCATTGAACACCAGCACAAACGGATATTGCAGCTTGGCTTGCAGCTCAAATTTGCCCGCAGGGTCGGTTTGGGTGCCCATCGTAGCGCCTTTCACGCTCACGCTCACGCCGGGCAGGGGTTCGTTGGTGCCTCTCTCTCGCACTTCACCACTGATGGCAATGAGCTCGGTTTGGGCAAAAGCGGCCGTCGCGCTGACCAGCAGCAGCAGTAAAAACAGCCAAAAGGTGGAGGAATAAAATTTCATCTCAAAAAATGATTGCAGGGAAGTTGTTGAAGGGACTCAGCCGGGCTTGATGGGCAGTGCCAGCGTTTGGGCCTGGTGCAGGGGCGAAGGCAGATTCAACAACAGCAGCCAATGAGGCTGTATCGGGCAATTAGCGTTGGGATGGTAAGCGTTTTCATAGCTCAGAAAGAGTGGAGTAGCCAGTAGTTTTAGACCATTTTAGGCGGTCATGCAGAGCGCAGCGAAGCCTCTCGCGGGTGGTAGTAATTCAATCGATTGGATTAGTAGTGGCACGCGGGATGCTTCGCTGCGCTCTGCATGACGGCCGTTTAATACACGTCCTCCAGGTAGCGGCGCTGCTTTTTGAGGTTATGCACGTAGGCGGCAGCATCGTCGGCCGAGAAGCCGCCTTGCTGCTGCACAATGGTGGTGAGGGCCGTTTGGATGGCGCTGGCCAGGCGCGTTTTATCGCCGCAGACGTAGAAATGTGCGCCGTTTTCGAGCCAGCCGAATACGTCGCGGGCGTTTTCGAGCAGGCGATGCTGCACGTAGAGCTTATCGGCCTGGTCGCGGGAAAAGGCCACGTCGAACTGATGCAGGCCGCCGCGCTTGAGGTGCTGCTGCCACTCGGTTTGGTAGAGGAAATCGGTGGTGAAGTGCGGGTTGCCGAACAGCAGCCAGTTGCGGCCGGCAGCGCCCAGCTCCACCCGCTCCTCCACAAAGGCGCGGAACGGGGCCACGCCCGTGCCCGCGCCCACCATGATGATGTCGGTATCGGGGTCCGTCGGCAGCTTGAAGTACTCGTTGCGCTCCACGAAAACCCGCGCCAGCCCGTCGATGCCCAGTTGTTCGGCTAAAAAGGTCGAAGCCGCGCCGCGCTTGTGGCGGCCCTGCGCGTGGTAGCGCAGCGCGCCCACGGTCAGGTGGGCTTCGTCGGGGTGGGCCAACAGGCTGGAGGCGATGGAATAGGCCCGCGACTGCAGGGGCCGGAGCACCGCAACCAGGTGCTGGGCCGATAATTCGGCCGGGTATTCGGTGAGCAAATCGGCTACATCGCGGCCGTAGAGGTAGTGTTGCAGCTGCGTGCGGTCACCATCGAGCAGCTCGCGCAGGCGGCCGTGCCGGGGGGACAGGCCCGCGTAGCGCTCCAGCACGTCGCGGGTGAGGGTGGTCAGCTCGCGGTGGCCGGTGAGGGCGGTGGCGAGGTCCAGCTCCGTCTCATCGAGCCGCACCGGCGCATCGGCGTGCAGACGGGCGGCCTGCACGACTTCGGCAACCAACTGGGCCCCATTCACGGGCAGCACGGCCAGGGAATCGCCCGGCTCGTAGCGTAGGCCCGACCCAGCCAGCGACAATTCCAGGTGGAACGTTTCTTTGGAGGAACCCCGGCCGTTGAGCTGAATTTTCTCCAGCACCGGCGCAAAAAACGGGTTGTGGCGCGAGTATTCCAGCGGTTCTTCCAACTCGATGCCGAGGGGGAAATTCACGGCCGGCCCGGCGGGCACCACTATCCGGCTCGACGGCGTGGCTTCCTGCCGAATGCCGACTTCGGCCGCAACGGAATCCAACTGCGCCCCGGCCAGCAATTCGGCCAGCACCCGCTCGGCCCACTGCCGGGCGGGCTCCTGGAAATCCACGTCGCAATCCACCCGCTCCACCAGGCGCTGGGCCCCGAGGGCGGCCAGGCGCTCATCGAATTCCTGGCCGGTCTGGCAGAATTGCAGGTAGCTGCGGTCGCCGAGGGCCAGTACGGCGTAGCGCAGCTCGGGCAATTTCGGAGCCTTGCTGCTGCCGAGGAACTGGTGCAGGTCCTCGGCCGAGATGGGCGCGTCGCCCTCGCCCTGGGTGCTCACCACCACCAGCAGGCGGCGCTCGGTTTGGAGGGTGCGGCCGGCATAGTCGTTCATGTCCTGCACCACCACATCGGTCAGGCCGCGCTGGCGGGCTAATTCGGCTGTTTGCAGGGCCACCTTTTTGCTGTTGCCGGTTTGGGAGCCGTAGAGAATGGTGAGGCGCGGCAGCTGCGGAGCGGCGCCCACCGATTTGGCAAATGATGCTGCCGGCGCCGGTGCCGATGCGCCGGCACCGGCGCGGCCATACAGGTAGCCACTCAGCCACAGCAGCTGCTGGGCGTTGAGACCGGAGGTCAGGCGTTGCAGCGTATCGTCGTCGAAGCCAGCGGGATTGGCTGAAATATTTGCGGGCGTAGGCATATCGATAGGAAAGAATTCAGGAGAAAAAAATGGGCACGGAAGGAGAGGGTTAGACTATCAGGCAGCTTTGGCATATTGCTCGCGCACCGTCAGCAGGACCGAAAAAGCAACCCGGGCCAGCGGCGCTTCTTTCACCAGCCGCACCACTTCGCCAATCACGATGACGGCCGGCGCGCCGATGCCGGCATCGGCGGCTTTGGCGGCCACATCGGCCACGGTGCCGGTCACGATGCGCTCATTTGGCAGCGTGCCGTTCTGGATGATGGCTACCGGCACCGTCGCCCCGCCAAACTGCTGAAACAAGGCGGTAATGGTCGGCAACTGATTCAATCCCATTAGAATAACCGTCGTGACCCGGGGCGTGCGGGCCGCCTGTCGGATTTCATTCGAAAGCTGCCCCTGGGCATTAGTGGCCGTAATCACCCGGAAGCCCTCGCTCAGCCCCCGGTGCGTAACCGGAATTCCGATGCTGCCCGCCGCCGCCACCGCACTGCTGATGCCCGGCACGTAAGCCGTGGCCAAGCCGTGCGCTTCGGCATAAAGCATTTCCTCGCGGCCGCGCCCAAACACGAACGGGTCGCCGCCCTTCAGGCGCACCACGTGGCCATATTGCCAGGCGTAGCGCACAATCAGCGCGTTGATTTCGTCCTGCGAATGCGCCCGCACGCCCCGGCGCTTGCCCACGAAAACAGCCAGCGCGCCGGGCCGCATATGGGCCAGCAGCTCGTCGTTCGCCAGCGCGTCGTACAGCACCACATCGGCCTCGTGCAGCGCCCGCAGGCCCTTGAGGGTAAGCAGCTCCGGGTCGCCGGGGCCGGCCCCGACGACGGTCAGGCGAGGCACGAAAGAAGGAGTGAGGCTGGACATTTTCTAGTTGTCAGTTGTCAGTTGTTGGTTGTCAGGTGTGGTTGTCAAAGTTTTGGTGTTAGCAGCAGTTTTAGAATGGACTAGCAACTGACAACCAGCAACTAACAGCTATAAGCTATTCCGTCGCGTCAATCATGCCGGCGGCCAGGGTGGCCCCGGTTTGCTCATCGAGCAGGATGAAGGCGCCCGTGGCGCGGTTCTTCTGGTAGGCGTCGGCCACCAGCGGCACGGCGGTTTTGATGCGCACCCGCACGATGTCGTTCAGGTGGGCCGATTCGGCGGCGGAGCGAAGCAGGGTTTCCACGTTGGTCTTGCTCAGCAGCGCCGATACGGAGGCTTTCACCAGGGCTGTGTGGTGCTGAAGCAGGAACTTCTGGCCCGGCTCCAGGGTGCGCTCGTCCATCCAGCAGAGCGTGGCTTCGAAGGCCCGCGTCACGTGCGGCTTGCTGCTGGCCACGATGATGGAATCGCCCCGGCTCACGTCCACATTATCGCGCAGGCGGATGATTACGCCCTGCGGCGCCACGGCCGTGTCCACTTCCTGCTGGCCCACTTCGAGGGCTTCAATCTCGGTTTCGAGGCCCGAAGGCAGCACCCGCACCTTGTCGCCCTTGCGGTACACGCCGCTCTGAATCCGGCCGGCATAGCCCCGGTAGTCCGGCAAGTCAACCTGCTGCGGCCGAATTACATACTGCACCTGGAAGCGCGGCTCGTCGGCGCTCACATCCTCGGTCACGTCGATTTGCTCCAGATGCTCCAGCAGGCTGGGACCGGCGTACCAGGCCAGCTTGTGGGAGCGCCGCACCACGTTATCGCCGTGCAGGGCGCTGAGCGGAATGGCCACCACATCAGCCACGTCGAGCTGGCGCGTCACGGTCGTATACTCGGCCACGATGGCGTCGAAAACGGCCTCGTCGTTGCCCACCAAATCCATCTTATTCACGGCCAGCACAAACTGCCTGATGCCCAGCAGCGCCGCTACCAGCGTGTGCCGGCGGGTCTGCTCAATCACGCCCAGGCGGGCATCCACCAGCACAATAGCGAGGTCGGCATTGCTCGCGCCGGTGACCATGTTGCGGGTGTACTGCACGTGGCCGGGCGCGTCGGTAATAATGAATTTGCGGCGTGGCGTGGTGAAATATTTGTGCGCCACGTCGATGGTAATGCCCTGTTCGCGCTCGGCCCGCAGGCCGTCGGTGAGCAAAGCCAAATCGATGGCGCCGTGCACGGCGGGCCGGTTTTCGATGGCTGCCAGTACATCCAAGGAAACGGAGTCGCTGTCGTACAGCAGGCGGCCAATAAGCGTGCTCTTGCCGTCGTCGACGCTGCCGCAGGTGATGAATCGGAGAAGGTCCATTTTATATAATGTGCTGATGCGGAAATATGATGAATGTGCTGATTGAAGGCCGTTTTCGATGGATTTTTACATCAAGCACACCAGCACATTTTCACATCAAAAAATTAAAAATATCCGTTGCGTTTCCGGTCTTCCATGCCAGCTTCGGAGATATTGTCGTCCAAACGAGTGGCGCCGCGCTCGCTCACTTTGGCCAGCAGCAGGTCGGCGATGATGTCGTCGATGGTCACGGCGTCGCTTTCCACGGCGGCCGTGCAGGTGGAGTCGCCCACGGTGCGGAAGCGGACCTGACGCTCCACAATTTCGTCGTCGTCGTCGAGGGTGAGGTGTTCGCTCAGGCCCAGCAGCTGGCCGCTGGGCAGCACCACGCAGGTGCGGGAATGGCCGAAATAGATGTTGGGCAGGGCAATGCTTTCGCGCTGGATGTAGCGCCACACGTCCAGCTCCGTCCAGTTCGAAATGGGGAAGACGCGCACGTTTTCGCCCCGCTGAATGCGGCCGTTGTAGATGTTCCACAGCTCGGGGCGCTGGCGCTTGGGGTCCCACTGCCCAAACTCGTCGCGGATGCTGAAGATGCGCTCCTTGGCGCGGGCCTTCTCCTCGTCGCGCCGGGCCCCGCCGATGCAGGCGTCGAACGCGAATTCCTCAATGACTTCGAGCAGCGTGTAGGTCTGGAGTGGGTTGCGGCTGGGGAATTTGCCGGTGCCGTCGCGCAGCTTCTGCTTCTTAATGGTGGCCTCCACGCTGCGCACGATGAGCTTTTCGCCCAATTCAGCCGCCAGCTGGTCGCGAAATTCCAGCACCTCGGGGAAGTTGTGGCCGGTGTCGATGTGCACCAGCGGAAACGGAAACCGACCCGGCCGAAAGGCCTTTTTAGCCAGATGCACCAGCACGATGGAATCTTTGCCGCCGGAAAACAGGAGCGAGGGCCGCTCGAACTGGCCGGCTACTTCGCGGAGGATGTGAATAGCTTCGGCTTCGAGCCGGTCGAGATAGTCGAGGGAGGGTATTGAGCTCATCAGAAGGATGAAAAAGTAGGCGGATTCAAAAGCCCGGCGGGTAGGAATCCATAAAATGACAGTGAATAAAAAGGGCCTTGGTTAGCGCTCCGCCACGATTTCAGCGGCCGTGTCGTGCAGGCCGCACTCCTTGGCGGACTGGTCTTCCCACCACCAGCGGCCGGCGCGGAAGTCCTCGCCCGCCGCGATGGCCCTTGTGCACGGCGCGCAGCCAATGCTCACAAACCCTTGCAGATGCAGCGGGTTGAAAGGAATGCTGTGCTCGTGCACGAAATCCCAGCAGTCGTCCCAGGTCCAGTTGAAGAGCGGGTGCACTTTCACCAGCTGGTGGCTGGCGTCCCACTCGGCGGGGTGCATCTCCTGGCGGTTGGCCGACTGCTCGGCCCGGATGCCCGTGAGCCAGGCCTGCTGGCCGGCCAGGGCCCGCGCCAGCGGCTCCACTTTGCGGATACCGCAGCACTCCTTGCGGGCTGCCACACTGTCGTAGAAGCTGTTGGGTCCCTTAGTGCGGAGTAGCAGCTCTACACTTTCCTGACGCGGGAAATAGGTGGCAATGGGCCGCTCGTACTTCAGCAGGGTCTTGTTCCAGGTCGAATAGGTTTCCTGGAAATTGCGGCCCGTATCCAGCGTGAATACCTTGATGGGCAGGTTGTGCGTGAAAATCAGGTGGCTGATAATCTGGTCTTCGAGCCCGAAGGAGGTCGAGAAAATGGCTTTTCCGGGGAAGGTTTCGGCCACGAGGGCCAGGGTTTCGAGGGCGGTGCGCCCCGCCACCTGCTGGCGCAGGTCCGTGACCAGCGCCTCCGATGCGACTTGCATGATGCAAAAAGGATGTGGCTTTCCCTGGGTGGGAGTGGGGAAACGCCAGATGGAGGGGGCGCCCGGTGCCCGAAACCTGTTCGGGCGGACGCGGGCAGACTATGCCGGAAATAGTCGGAAATGGGCGCAGCCAAAGCGCGCTGAATTCAGCGCTTTGGAGCTACGAAACCGGCCGGAAGGGGAGAGGAACTAGCTCAACAACCCGTTGCCGACGTCATCATACAGACGGGCAGGCACTGCATACAACAACACGCTTGCAACGAAGCAAAGGCGGTGGTACGGAGTAAGCGGGGGGTGTTGGAAGTTTCCACGGCAACTTGTTTTTATATGTCCAGGACTTGGCACCGTTTCAGTGATTAGCTGAGGGTTGCCGGCGTTTCGTCGAGCCTGTCTCTCCACGCCTCTGTATAAAAACAATCCTTTTTTGGAAGAATTGATGGCTCAAAGATAAATGCCAAAATTTTGTAATTGCAAATGACACCCTGAAACAGGTGGCAAAAATTCGGGTTGCGGCCAGTCCGCCCGGTGCCGCTGCTACCTTTGTTCCACTGTCGGTGCACCCAGCCGCCGCTGCTTCATTCTGTGGTTAGACCCAAAAAACACCTTGGCCAGCACTTCCTGGCCGACCCCAACATTGCCCGCAACATTGTGGCGGCCCTGCGCCTGCCCGACGGCGTGCAGCAAGTCCTCGAAATCGGCCCTGGCATGGGCGTGCTGACCCAATACCTACTCGAAAACCCCGCTTACCAAACCAGTGTGGTGGAGATTGATACGGAGTCGGTGGCCTACCTGAAAAAGCATTATCCGGCGTTGGAAAGCCGCATTTACGCCACCGATTTCCTGAAGCAGAACCTGGCCACGATGTTCCCGGACCAGCCGCTGGCCATCATCGGGAATTTTCCCTACAACATCAGCAGTCAGATATTTTTTGCGGTGCTCAACAACCGCCAGCAGGTGCGCGAAGTGGTGGGCATGATTCAGAAAGAAGTGGCCCAGCGCCTGGCCGAGCCGCCCGGCTCCAAGACCTACGGCATCCTGAGCGTGCTGCTCCAGGCCTACTACAAAATCGAGTATTTGTTCACCGTGCCGCCGCACGTTTTCCTGCCGCCGCCCAAAGTCGAGTCGGCCGTGGTGCGCCTCACCCGCAACGAAACCTTCCGGCTGGACTGTGACGAAAAGCTGTTTTTCCGGGTCGTAAAGCAGGCGTTCCAAACCCGCCGCAAGACGCTGCGCAACGCCCTGAAACCCTTCGGAATGCCCGCTGAAGCCACCACCGACCCCATTTTCGACAAGCGGGCCGAGCAGTTGGGCGTGGCCGAATTCGTGGGCCTCACGCAGCGCGTGGCCCAGCACAATGCCGGTTTGGGCGTAGAACTGCCCGACTTGGATTTGAGCGACATTTCAGAATAAGCGCGGACTAAACCTCCTGATTACGCGTCTGGTCGAGCGCTTGGCAATGGGATTGGGGTGTGCCTTCTTCCTCACGGGATGTTTTTGGTTTGATGAAAATAACCAGCATCTTATGGTCGGCAAACATTTCGCTGAGACATCGACGGACACCAGAACCGTTTTGTATTTCAAAGGCTTATCGGGTGAAAACAATGTACCATTGATTGAAAACGTCAGCGCAATTGGAGTAGATTCCGGGCATCGGGCGGTGCGGGAGGAAGCGCAGTATTACCTGTTTGTGCAGCGTGCGGCCACTGATGCGGTAGCCAGAAAAACAACCATAGGCCCGGTGGATGCCCGCACGTTTCGGCTGAAACGGCAGCAACCTAATGGCGATACTATCTTACGACTTTCGACAGAATTTTAAATCCATGAGTCATTGCCTCATTATTGACGAAATGCATCCGTCACTGCTGCCAATGCTGACGGACATCGGCGTCAGCGCCGACTACCGGCCCAACCTGACCGCCGCCGAAGTCCCAGCCGCCCTGGCCGCCTTTCCCTACGAAGGCCTGATGGTGCGCAGCAAGCTGCGCGTGACGGCCGACTTACTGGCCCAGGGGCCGCAGCTGTGCTACGTGGCTCGCGCCGGCGCCGGCACCGACAACATCGACGAGCCCGCGATGGCGGCCGCCGGCGTGACTCTGCTCAACGCCCCCGAGGGCAACCGCGACGCCGTGGGCGAATACGCCGTGGGGCTGCTGCTGGCCCTGCTGCGCAACATTGCCCGGGCCGATATGGAAGTGCGCCAGGGCCAGTGGCAGCGCGAGGCCAACCGGGGCGAGGAAATTGGCGGCAAAACCATTGGCTTGCTGGGCTACGGGCACATGGCGCGGGCCTTTGCGCGGCGGCTCAGCGCCTTTGGCTGCACCGTGCTGGCGCATGATAAGGACCCGGCCGTGGTGGCCGATGCTAGCGCTGCCTTAGTGAGTCTGCCCGAATTGCAGGCCCGCACTGAGGTATTGAGCCTGCACATTCCGTACTCGCCGGCCAACCATCATTTCGTGAATGAGGCACTGTTGTCCGGTTTTGCTAAGCCTGTTTGGGTGATGAATACAGCCCGTGGCGAGGTGCTGGACCACGCCGCCCTGGTGCGAGGGCTGCAAGCGGGCGCGGTGCGCGGCGCGGCGCTCGACGTGCTCGATAACGAAAAGTTAAACAGCCTCACGGCCGGCCAGCAAGCCGCGTTCAACTTCCTGAGCAGCGCGCCGAACGTGGTGCTTTCGCCGCATATCGGGGGCTGGACGCACCAGAGCTACGTTCGTATTAATGAAGTGCTGGTGGAGAAGATTCGGGCCTTTCGAGCGTAGCAGCAGGGCGAGGCGGCGGGCGGCTAATTCGTTTTGCGTATCTTTGCAGCGAACCTAAGGAGGGAGAACGGTTGGCATTGCCAGCCGTTCTCCTTGCTTTTTAGCCAAACCGTCAA
The DNA here is from genome assembly GCF_017921975.2 of Hymenobacter terricola. Classification (GTDB taxonomy): domain Bacteria; phylum Bacteroidota; class Bacteroidia; order Cytophagales; family Hymenobacteraceae; genus Hymenobacter; species Hymenobacter terricola. Next base: position 27,598 of record NZ_JAGEMO020000004.1, on the reverse strand, counting down.
GCATCTACTCTTATGGCCACCACGATAAATTATTACACCCCCGAGGGCCTGCAAAAACTAAAAGACGACCTCCAGGACCTCAAGGTCCGGGGCCGGGCCAAAGCGGCCGAGGACTTGCGTGAAGCCCGCGACAAAGGCGACCTAAGCGAAAACGCCGAATACGACGCCGCCAAGGACGCCCAGGGCCTCCTGGAGCTGAAAATTTCCAAGCTCGAAGAGGTGGTGGGCAATGCCCGCGTCATCGACGAAACCAACATGGACTTCACCAAGGTGCTCATCATGAGCAAGGTGAAGCTCAAAAACCTGAAAAATAACATGGTGCTCGACTACACGCTCGTAGCCGAGGAAGAAGCCAACCTGGCCGCCGGCAAAATCTCCGTGAAGTCGCCGATTGGCAAGGGTCTGCTGGGCAAATCGGCTGGTGACCTGGCCGAAATCACGGTGCCGGCCGGCAAGCTGCAGTTCGAGATTCTGGAGATTTCGCGGTAGCTTTTAGTTGTCAGTTGCTCGTTGTCAGTTGCTCGTTGTCAGTTGCTCGTTGTCAGTTGCTCGTTGTCAGTTGCTCGTTGTCAGTTGTTAGGGCAGTGCCGTGAGGTGCTGCCCTACTTGTTTTTTGGCGGTTGCGTGGCTTTGAGTGACTGGTTCTCGTTTACTTGCGTCGGTTGGCCAGCAACTGACAACGAATACTTAACAACTAACGCCCCATGCCTTCGATTTTCTCCCGCATCGTTTCCGGCGAGCTGCCGGCGTACAAAGTGGCCGAGGATGGCCGCCACCTGGCTTTTCTCGACATCACGCCGCTGGTGGAAGGCCACACGCTGGTAATTCCGAAACAGGAAATTGACTACATTTTTGATATGCCGGCCGATGAGCTGGCGGCGCTGCATGTTTTTTCGCAGCGCGTGGCCAAGGCCGTGCAGGCGGCCGTGCCGTGCAAGCGCATTGGCGTGGCCGTGATTGGGTTGGAAGTGCCGCATGCCCACATTCACCTCATCCCGATGAACAAGGTGGCGGATATGAACTTCGCCAACCCCAAAATCAAAGTGGCCGAGGCGCGAATGCAGGAGCTGGCCGCCGCCATCGCCGCCAAAGTGGACGGCGGCAGCGGGCTGACCGAGGCCAAGGCCGCCGGAACGGCCGCCAGAACGGCCGCCGGGGCCGCCGTGCCGCCGGAGCTGCAAAAACTGGTGGCCGGCCTGCACTTCATGAGTGAATCGGACGCGCCGCTGGAAGCCGTGGCCTACGCCGCGCCCGGCGGTGCGCTGGCCACCACCGCGCTGCTCCAGCTACTGGGCGAGCCCGACGGGGCCAAAGTAGAAACCGTGGAACTGACGCAGTTCCTGCGCAATCACACGGCCGATGACGGCGTGCTGAATGACGTGGCGCTTTCCAATCGCTACAAGGCCCTGCAAATGTTTATGAAGCAGGACCTTGATGGCACGCAGGTGTACCGCGTGGGCAGCGGTCCGCAACTCCACGCCTACGCGCTGGGCCGCGCAATGGACGGGACGCTGACTGGCTTCAAAACGGTGCTGACGGAAACCTGAGAATATGAGAATATGAAAACACCAGAGGATATTCGATTACTTGCTCAATTGCGACTTGATGAGGCGCAGGTGTTGGTGACAAACGGCCGTATTGATGGAGCTTTTTACTTAGCTGGCTATGGCGTTGAGCTTGCACTCAAAGCTAAGATTGCTGAACGCCTTGGTTTACCTTGGCTGTTTGACGAGAAAGGCACAGATAAAAATGACGAATTCCTTGGGCTGCGAGATTTGCGTAATTTAGTGAAAACCCACAAACTGATTTTGTTATTGGCTGTGAGTGGCCTCAAACCTGCTTATGACCAAAGGAAGCAGAACGAAATAGGTTTTTTGAAATATAAACAATTGCTTGAGAGCTGGAATGAAGGTTTGCGATACCAATTGCCAGAGCCGGTTAATGTTGTTGACGTACAAAGCTTTTTGAATTTCTTAACGGGGCCCAACGGGTTTTTACAATGGATAGAGACGAATTAAAAAAGCGCCTACATAAGTTCGAGGAATTAGGTTATGCAGGCAACCTCAAGTTCCGCATTGCGCGGTTGGATGAGGATGATTCTGGTTTCGGAAATGGTACCTACATCGTTCGCATTTTTGCGCCATGGTCAGTTGGTAAATCTTTCGATGAAATAATGGACCCTTTGTTGGAGCTATTATGGCAGACTACTGACCCCGAAACAAGAGGAGCTATTTCCTCGCTGCGTGTTAGCCCGCACGAAGCCGATACGGAGGTTTTTGCTAAATCAGAAGGCTTACACAGCTAGATTTTAGCAGCACAATAAATAACAATGTTCGCTATCTGAAACGTACTACACTTCAAACTGCTCCTTACCTGAACTCAATTCATAGGCAGTGCAACATAGCCCGTTTCCACGTTCCTAGGCGCATCTGCGGGTTCGAGGGCCAGCACTTACAGAAGATTCCAGTGCTGTCGGAGGTGGCAAGTACGTTTGGGAAGCAAGCCAGTTTTAGGCAGTTAAACCGAGGTAAGCCCTTGCGTTTAAGCAAGGAGAACGTTCTTATTATAACTATTCAAGTGATTGTGCACAAGCAATGTGGTTGCGACCCTAATTGGGTCGACGTGCGTCAAAGCAGTGCCTATTTAGTTGTGCTCAACTAATTTGTGACGACACGCAACTTCAACTGGTGGCTGGCGGTCAGGCAGAAACGTGGGGACGTTCCCACGGATTATGCCTTCCCTGTCCGATGAAAAAACTGTATGCTTTCCTGTTGTTCAGCCTGGGACTAAACGCCTGCCAGCAGCAGCCGGCCCCGCTGGCTAGCGACCAAGTGAATGTCCTGGTGGGCAATGCCGGCTACGTGGCCGCCTATGGCCACGAACCCACGGCCGCGACCAACGACGACGTGCGGGTGCAGGCGCACCTGGCGTATGCGGAGCGCTGGTTGCGGCAGCACCCGGCCGCCGGCCTTGGCCCCGCGCTGGCCCAACGGCGCACGCAGGTGCTGGATTTGCTGCACCGCTACTGGGTGGCGGGCGTATTCCCGCGCAACTACGACTACCCCGGCGAGCGGCGCGCCTGCTTCATCGACCGCGCCGGGCGGCTGTGCGCCGTGGGCTATCTGGTGGCCGAAACGGCGGGGCGGCCCGTGGCCGAACGCATCAATAAAGTGCACCAGTATGACCTTATTGCCGATATGAGCACGCCCGCATTGGCGGAATGGGTCCGGACTTCGGGCCTGACCAAAGCCGAATGCGCGCTCATTCAGCCCACCTATGGCTCCTCGACGCCGACCGTTACTTCGGAGCCAGTTCCCACGAGCTACGCGGTGGGCTCGGCGGTGTGGAGCGGGGTGAACGTGATGCTGGGTGCCGCCAACGCCAGCCGGTTTAACCGGCCGGAAGCGGGCCGGGGCGCGGCGTATGCGGGCGTGTTGAGCGGTACCGCACAAATAGTGCTGGGCGCACTGCGGATGCCGGCCGATGAGCCGGGCGGGGGGCTATACATCGGCTGGAACCCACCAGCGGGCAAATCTTACGCGCAGGAGCGCACGGTGTCAACCTTGAACATTGGGGTGGGCGCAGCCACGGTGGCGCTGAGTGCGTGGAACCTGCTGAGCCATCATAAAGCCGGGCTAAAGCACACGGCGGTGGGCGTGGTGAGCTTCCCGGGCCGGGCCGGGGGCGCGGGGCTGGCGCTCACGCGGCGGTTTTAAGCCAAGTACAAAGCCTGCGCTACTGGGCCCGGCCGCTGTCGACCAGCTTTTGCAGGCGGGCCTGGGTGGCGGTGGGCAGCGCGCTGAGCAAATCCAGCCCGGTGGCGGCTTCGATTTTATCGATGGAAGTGAGGTACTTCTTCCAATCGGGGTCGATGCCGTTGTCGTTGGGCGTGTCTACGGCCAGCACGCGCACGGTGGGGTCGGTGCTGAGGCGCTGGAGGTCGTTGCGGCCTTCGGGCAGGATGACCATGACTTTCCAGATGCGGGCGGGCACGGTCACGCGGTTTTGGTCGAGGGCGGTGGCGAAGCCGTTGGCGCCGGTACCGCCGCGGCCGTAGCTGCCCATGATGACGTAGATTTCCTGGCCGCGCTGGATTTGGGAACGGCCGTATTCTTCGAGGTGAGCCCAGGTTTGCTGGTTGTTGTGCGGGGCCTGGGGCACCATGTTGGTCATGAGAAAGGTGGCGGCGTTGGCGTCGAGGTCGGCGGTGCGGTCGCCGCTGGGGCAGTTGTGGCCTTTGTCGAAGCCGGAGCGGGCGTAGCTGGCGGGCGTCACCTGGTAGAACTGCCGGGGCAGGGCGGCATCGGGGCGAAAGTTGTTCTGGCGCGGGGCCTGGCCGAGGCTGGCGCGGCCAACGTGCCAGCTCACCCACGTTGGGATGCCGCGCGTGGCGTTGTAGCCCACCGTGTATTCGGGGTGCACCAACAGGTAGTTGGTGGCGTTGGCGGGGTCGGAAGTGGCCCCGCTGGGGTTGCCGAGGGCGAGGTTGCCATCGGCGGTGGCGGCGTCCGGGCCAACGGGGGTGGTGGGCTGGGCGGGCGCGGGCGGCTGGCCGGTTTGGGGCGGCTGGGGCTGGTTCCGGTTTTCGAAGTAGCCGCCCGTGACGCCCTTGCCGGTGGCCACGGCGGGGCCGGTGGCGGTTTCGAGGGTGATGTCATCGAAATCGAGCCGGTTTTTGGGGCCGCTGGTTTTGCGGATTTCCAGGCGCAGGGGCTCATTGGCGGTGCCGGCAAACACATGGGGCACGAGCGTGGGGCCGCTGGTTGTGACGGGTGCGCCGGTGCGGGCGAAGGTGCGGCCCCCGTCGCGGCTCAGCCACAGCTCCCAGGTGCTGGGGCCGTCCTGGCCATAGGCCGCGGCGCTGATGGTGATGCGCTGCACCCCGGCCACCGCATCAAACTGCATGGTGATGCGGCCCAGGTTGCGCAGGCGGGCGGCGTGCTGGCCGGACTTGTGGTCCTGCGGGCTGCTGCCGATAAGGGCATCCTGAAAATGCCAGGGGCCGGTGGCCAGCGGCTCGTCGGCCTCTTCGTAGGCCCCTTTGCTGCCGGCCTCGAATGTTTCGGGGAATGGGCTGGGGGCGGGCACCTGCGAGCTGCGGGCGCGGGAGGTTTGGGAAGAAGTTGCCGTTTCGGTGGGCTGCTGGGAGCAGGCCAGGAGGGCAAACGCGGCGGCAAAGGGAATGAGGCGAAGCATGGGGCGAAGATAAAAGGCGGCGTGCTGGGAGCGGGGTTTTGGCCGCATCCGCATCGACACAGGACGTTCTGAATCGGTTAAAGCAAGAAAAGCCCCGCTGGAATTACCAGCGGGGCTTTTTGATGGAAATGGGTGCTTACCTACAGCACCACCGAGGACTTGAGCATGGGGAAGCCGCGCTGGTGCCAGTAGGGGTAGATGGGCGGGGTGGCGCTGGCGGCATCGAGACGGGCCACTTGCCCGGGGGTGAGGTTCCAGCCCACGGCCCCCAGGTTTTGGCGGAGCTGCTCCTCGTTGCGGGCCCCGAATACGAGGCTGGTGACGGTGGGGCGCTGCAAGAGCCAGTTGAGGGCCACTTGAGGGACGGTTTTCCCGGTTTCGGCGGCAAGCTGGTCGAGCACGTCAATGATGCCGAACAGGTATTCGTCGGGCACGTCGGGGCCCTGGCCGCCGCCTTGCTGGAGGCGGCTTTCGGGCGGAGCGGGCTGGCCCCGGCGGATTTTGCCGCTGAGCCGGCCGCTGGCCAGGGGACTCCAGATGATGGCCCCCACGCCCTGGTCCTGGCCGAGCGGCATCAGCTCCCACTCGTACTCGCGGTTGATGAGCGAGTAATACACCTGGTGGCCCACGTAGCGCGCCCAGCCGTGGCGCTCCGACACGGAAAGCGACTTCATGAGGTGCCAGCCGGAAAAGTTGGAGCAGGCGATGTAGCGGACTTTGCCGCTCTGCACCAGGTCGTCGAGGGTGCGGAGGGCTTCATCGACGGGGGTGCGGGCGTCGAAGCCGTGGAGGTGGTAGATGTCGATGTGGTCGGTGCCGAGGCGGCGCAGGCTGTCGTCGCACTCCTTGAGCAAGTGCTGGCGGGAGGACCCGAAATCGTTCGGGCCGTCGCCCATCGGGAAAGTGGCTTTGGTCGAAATCAGTACCTCGTTGCGACGGCCCTCGAGGGCTTTGCCGAGAATTTCTTCGGCCCGGCCGCGCGAGTACACGTTGGCCGTATCGAAGAGGTTGACGCCGGCTTCGAGGCAGATGTCGATGAGGCGGCGGGCTTCGGCCACGTCGGTATTGCCCCAGGCTTTGAAGAATTCGTTGCCGCCCCCGAAAGTGGCGGTGCCGAAGCTGAGAACGGGGATTTGGAGGCCGGAGGCCCCTAATTGACGGTATTCCATAGAAATGTTATGATGGCGCGGGGTCGTACCCGGTAGGGCTGTGCCCGCTCCTTTTATGCCTGGCGGTCGCCGCCAGTGAAGGCCAGCATCCAGCCGGGGTATTCGGGGGTGAGCTTGCTTACTTCGTCGAGCTGCTGGAGCTCTTCGGGCGTGAACTGGACGTCGACGGCTCTGAGGTTGTCTTCGAGCTGGTCCATTTTCTTGGCTCCGATGATGACAGTGCTCACCACTTTCTGGTGCAGCAGCCAGGCCAGGGCCAGCGAGGCCACGGTGCTGCCTTTGGCATCGGCCAGGGGCTTTAGCTGGTCGATGATATCGAAAGCCAGGTCTTTGTTGACGGGCGGGAAGTCGAAGCCGCTGCGGCGGCCTTCGCCCCGCTGGTTTTCGCGGGTGTATTTGCCGCTGAGGAAGCCGCCGGCCAGGGGGCTCCACACCATGAGGCCCACCTGCTGGTCGAGGAGCAGGGGCACTAGCTCGCGCTCCAGGTCGCGGCCAGCGATGGTGTAGTAGGCTTGCAGCGACACGTAGCGGGCCAGGTGCTCGTAGTGCGAAATATCGAGGGCTTTCGTCAGCTGCCAGGCGGCCACGTTGCTGGCCCCAAGGTAGCGGACTTTGCCGGAGCGCACGAGGTCGTCGAGGGCGCGCAGGGTTTCATCGAGGGGGGTGAGGGGGTCGAAGGAGTGGGTCTGGTAGAGGTCGATGTAATCGGTGTTGAGGCGCTTGAGGCTGGCTTCTACCTGGGCCATGATGTGCTTGCGGGTGAGGCCGGAATCGTTGGGGCCGTCGCCCATTTTGCCGCGCACTTTGGTGGCCAGCACGAGGTCGTCGCGCTTGAGGCCGAGGTTGCGGATGGCCTGGCCGGTCATTTCTTCCGACGCGCCTTCGGAGTACACGTTGGCCGTGTCGATGAAGTTGATGCCCGCCTCCACGGCGCGCTTGGTGAGGGCATCGGCGCCGGCCTGGTCGACACCGCTGATGGCGGCGAAGCGGCCGGGGTTGGTGCCGAAGGTCATGGTGCCGAGGCAGAGCTCGGAAACTTTGAGGCCAGTGCGGCCCAGCAGGTTGTATTTCATGCTTGAAGAGCGGAGGTGAGGGGGGGTAACGAGGGGAAGGGAGGGATTGTTGGGCGGTGGGTTCACCTCACCCCCGGCCCCCAGCGCCGTAATGTTCAGGCGGGTTGGCCTGGCGCCAGTGCTCACCGGCCGCGCCGGCCAGGGGCCTTCTTCGGGGTAGCGGGCTCGCCGGGTAACAGTCCTTCGGCGCGCAAGGCGTCGCGCAGGCCGTGCAGGGTCGGGAATTCCTGGCGCAGCTCCAGGGCCAGGCGGAGCACGGGCTCGGTGAGGCGGGGGGCTTCGCCGCGCACGGTGGCCAGCCAGCGGCCGATGCGCTCATACAGGAAGTGGCCGCGCTTGGCGTTGGCGCGGCCGTTGAGGTAGGCGCGGGTGCGGGTTTCCAGCTCCAGCATGAGGGGCGTGGGGGCCTGGGCCGCCAGGCGCAGCAGGGCCATCTCGGTGTGGTAGGGCGGGCTGATGGCCAGCCATTCCAGGCCCAGCACAAAGTCCTGAAGGGCGGCGGTATCGGCGGTGCGGACCAGCAGCTCGGCAGCGAAGGCCACGCTGCCGCGCCGGGCCTGGGCGGCGGCCACGGCGGCCTGCACGAAGGCGGCCAGGGCGGCGGGCGTGAGCAGCGGGCGCAGGCGCTCAAAGTCTTCGAGGCTGGCGTTGGCCAGGGTGCGGTGGCGCAGGGCGGCGCGGTAGAGGTCGGGGGCCTGAGCGGCGGTGAAAGTGGCCAGGACGAAGTTGCCAAACTGGTCAGGCCAGGTGGTGAAGGCCGTGGTGGCGGCGCGGAGCAGGGCGGGCCGCTCGGCGCGGGTGGCGTAGAAGTTCAGGAGCTGCTGGGCTACGGCGGCATCAGTGGGCAGCAGGCTTTCGGCGGCTTCGGCCCAGGCGGCGTCGTTGGGCCGGGTTTGGGCACTTTGCAGGGCCAGGCGGGCCAGGGTGTCGGGAGTAAAGTCGGCTTTTTTTAGCGCCGTCGGCAGCAGGTCCACGGCGGTGGGGTCGGCGGCCAGGGCCAGAACCAGGGGCTGCCAGCTGGCTTCAAAATCGGGCCACCGGGCGGGCGGGTTGGCCAGGTACTGGCCCAGCCAGTTGAGGGCGGCTTTGAGCTCGGCGGGCGGAAGCACGGCCGCCAGCAGCCCGGCGGGCCAGCCGGCGGCCGTGAGGTCGGCGTGCCACTGCCGCAGCACGTCGGTGCCGTAGTGCCCGAAGGAGCCGTAGTCGTCGCTGGCCGGCTCCTCAATCTGGTAGATGGCCGCGCTGGCCGTGGTCCAGTAGCGCAGGGCATCGGTGAGCTGCCCGCCCCGCGCCAGGGCCAGCAGCTCGGCCACGAACGGAGCCAGGGCTTCCCGCAGGGCCGCTTCCACGGCTTCGGCGAGGCCGTCGCCTTCGTCCTCCTCATAGTAGCTTTCGCTATTCTCGTAGAATTCCTCGTCGAATTCCAATACCTCCAGCGTCTCGGCGAGGCGGGTGGGCAGGCTGGCCAGCAGGGCCTCGCCGGACACGGCCGGGGGCTGGCGGCCGAAGCCCAGGAACTGGCGGGCCAGGTCGTCGCTCTTGGCCAGCGCCTGCTTGAGGAAGCGCAGCTTGTCGCCTTTTTTGCGGTTGGCCCAGGCGGCCTGCACAGCGGCGGCCAGCTCGCTGGCGGCGGCCGGTTTGGCGGGGGTAGCCGGGGCCAGGTTGGTGCCGTAGGCATCGAGCACGGCCAGGCCCAGCGCCACTTCGTGCTTGCAGATGCCGCCGAACTCATAGGGGCAGTTGCACTCGAATTCGGGGCCGGCCGCCGCCAGCCGCAGCGCCACGCGGTAGCCCCGGCTGCCCCGCACGGTGGCCCGGAAGGTGTCTTCCTCGCGGCGCAGCCGGGTCACGTTGCCTTCGTCGTAGTAGTCTTCGCCGCGCTCGAAGCTGCTGGCATTGGCGAGGTGGCGCAGGGTTTGACGGGTGAACATGGGACAGAATGGATGGATGACGGGGTTAGGGTGAAAAAGCCCGTCATGCGGCAACAGGACGTCCTGAAACCTGAACGTCATGCACACCTGGCTTCGGCTGCGCGGACGCCAGGTGTGCATGACGTTAAACGATGAGACGCAAATATGCGTTTCTACCGCATGAACACCGGCCGAATCAGGTTCTCAAACGTGAAAATCTCGTCCCATTTTTCCTGGGTCAGCAGCCCGCGTTCGGTCACGGCGATGTCGTGCACCGACTTGCCGGTTTTCAGCGCTTCCTTGGCGATGTCGGCCGATGCTTCGTAGCCGATGACGGGGTTAAGCTGGGTCACGATGCCGATGCTGTTGCGCACGAGGCTTTCGGCGTGCTCCTTGTTGGCCGTGATGCCGATGACGCACTTGTCGCGCAGGGTGCGGCAGGCGTTGGTCATGTAGGAAATCGAGGTGAACAGGGCAAAGCTGATAACCGGCTCCATCACGTTGAGCTGGAGCTGGCCGGCTTCGGCCGCCATGGTCACCGTGAGGTCGGCCCCGATGACGTAAAAGGCCGTCTGGTTCACCACTTCGGGCACCACGGGGTTCACCTTGCCGGGCATGATGCTGGAGCCCGGCTGCAGGGGCGGCAGGTTGATTTCGTTGATGCCCGTGCGCGGCCCGGAAGAGAGCAGGCGCAGGTCGTTGCAGATTTTGGAAAGCTTCACGGCCGTGCGCTTCAGCACGCCGGAAAGCTGCACGTAAGCGCCCGTGTCGTAGGTGGCTTCGAACAGGTCGCCGGCCAGGCTCAGGTTGAGGCCGGTGATGGTGCGCAGGTGCTCGGTCACGAGCTCGGGGTAGCCGGTGGGCGCGTTGATGCGCGAGCCGATGGCCGTGGCGCCCATGTTGATTTCGTCAATCAGCCGGCGCGAGTCGTCGATGCGCAGCAGCTCCTCGCGCAGGTTGGTGGCGAAGGCGCGGAATTCGTCGCCCATGCTCATCGGCACGGCGTCCTGGAGCTGGGTGCGGCCCATTTTGAGGATGTCGCGGAATTCCTCGCCCTTCTGGGCGAAGGCATCAGCCAGCGCGCCGAGGGTTTCGCGGTAGCCCACCAGCTTGTTGTTGAGCGCGATGCGGAAGGCGGTGGGGTAGGCGTCGTTGGTGCTTTGCGAGCAGTTGACGTGGTTGTTGGGGTGGCAGAACTGGTACTCGCCTTTGCCGTGGCCCATGATTTCGAGGGCCACGTTGGCGATGACTTCATTGGCATTCATGTTCACGGAAGTGCCCGCGCCGCCCTGAATCATGTCGGTGAGAAACTGGTTGTCGAACTCGCCGGTGGCCACCCGGTCGCAGGCGGCGGCAATGGCCTCGGCGATGGTGGCGGGCAGCACGCCCAGCTCTTTGTTGGCCAGGGCCGCGCCTTTTTTCACGTAGGCCAGCGCCTGCACAAACAGCGGCTCGTTCTTGATGGGAATGCCGGTGATGGCAAAGTTTTCGAGGGCACGTAGCGTCTGAATGCCATAGTAGGCAGTATCGGGCAGGCTGCGTTCGCCGAGGAAATCGTGTTCGATGCGGGAGGTTGGCATGAGGAATTTTTGGGTGGGATGGTGGAGCTTGTACGGAATGGCCGGATGGCAGGACAAACCTACGGCGGCGCTTTGCAACGTGGCCGGTTTGGGGCGTTCCTTTGGGGCCATTGGGTCCGTTGGCCGTCATGCCGAGCGCAGCGAAGCATCTCGCTCGGGGCAATAACCCAATCGGTTGAGTCACTATTGCACGCGAGATGCTTCGCTGCGCTCGGCATGACGGTCTGTTTAACCCCCAAATCCCACCCATGAAACTCCGCTACCTGCCCTTGCTGGCCCTGGCCGCTGCCAGCTGCTCCCACGCCGATAAACCTGCTGCTGCCACCGGCCCCGATGCCCGTTTCGACGCCGTTAAAAATCAGTTTATTGAAGCCCTGTGGCGGCAAAATCCCGATTACGCGTCCAGCCAGGGCTACCACAACTACGACTCGCTGCTGCTGATTCCCAACGCCGCCCAGCGGCAGAATGACGACGCCTTCGCCCGGAAATACCTGGCCACGCTGGGCGGCTTCGGCCTCGACAGCCTCTCGCCCAACAACCAGATTGACCTGCGCCTGCTGCGCAACGAGCTGCGCGCCGAACGCTGGTACACCGACACGCTCAAAACCTGGCAGTGGAACCCCGCCGGCTACAACCTCGGGGCCTCGGTGGGCGACTTGCTGAATGGCCGCCACTTTCCGCTCGCCCGCCGCCTGCGTAACATTTCCGATAAAATCAGCCACGCCGCCGAGTTCTACGCCGCCGCCAGGGCCAACCTCCGCACGCCCACGCAGGAGCACACCCGGCTGGGCATCAAGCAAAACGAAGGCGGCATGGCTGTATTCGGGGCGGCCCTGGCCGATTCGGTACGGAAATCCAGCCTGAGCGCGGCGGAGAAAAAGACGCTGACCGACCGCATCGCGGCCACCCGCACCGCCGTGCAGGACTACCTCGGCTTCCTCAAAACCGAGGTGCTGCCCAAGGGCCCGTTTCGCTCGTTCCGCATCGGCAAGGAGCTTTTTGATGCCAAATTTGCCTACGAAATCCAGTCGCATTTCACGGCGGCCGAGATTTATCAGCAGGCCCTGCAGCACAAGGCCGTGCTGCTGCACGACATGGGGCACCGCGCCGCCCGGCTCTTTCCCAAGTACCTGCCCGGCCAGCCAGCCCCCGCCGATACGCTGGCTCTCATCACGGCCGTCATCAACCAGCTGACGCTGAAGCACGCCCCGCGCGACGGTTTCGTGGACGCCGTGAAGCGCCAGATTCCCACGCTCATTGCCTTTGTGAACGAGCACAAGCTGCTCACCCAGGACCCTACCAAGCCGCTGGTGGTGCGCGAAACCCCGCTTTACATGCGCGGCAGCGGCGCGGGGGCCAGCGTGTCGGCCCCCGGCCCCTACGACAAGGGCGCCAACACCTACTACAACGTGGAGCCCCTGCCCGCCGACTGGACGCCCGCCCAGGCCGAAAGCTACCTGCGCGAATACAACGACTACACCCTCCAGATTCTCAACATCCACGAGGCCATTCCGGGCCATTATACCCAGCTGGTGTACGCCAACCGCTCGCCCTCGCTGGTGAAAAGCATTTTCGGTAACGGGGCCATGGTGGAGGGCTGGGCCGTGTACGCCGAGCGCATGATGCTGGAAAACGGCTACGGCCACAACTCCGACGAAATGTGGCTGCTCTGGGACAAATGGAACATGCGCTCGACCCTGAACGCCGTCATCGACCACGCCATTCAGGTGGATAACATGAGCCAGAGCGACGTGGTGACCATGCTGCGCCGCGAGGGCTTTCAGGAAAAAGCAGAGGCCGAGGGCAAGTGGCTGCGCGCCACGCTCAGCCAGGTGCAGCTCAGCAGCTACTTCACCGGCTACTCCGAAATTTATGCCCTGCGCGAGGAGTTGAAGCAGAAAGAGGGCAAGGAGTTCAACCTGAAAGCCTTCCACGAAAACTTCCTCAGCTACGGCAGCGCGCCGGTGAAATACATTCGCGAGCTGCTGTTGCGGAAGTAATAGCAGGATTTCACGCATCTTATTCGCGCCAGACCTGAACTATTGGAGGATTGTTCTTGTGTGTAGGCCACCGTATTTGCGGTGGCCCATTAGGGGTATTTTTGCTGCCATTCCATGTCTGAAACCATCCCCGTCTCCGCTGTCCTCGACACCAACGACGCAGGGCTTCGCCAATACACCAATAACCACCTCAAGGTATTTGCCAAATTCACTGCCGAAAACTGTGCTATCTGTGAGTTGCTAGCGCCTTCCTTTAATAAATTTGCCGGGGAAGCGGTGTACCAGGACATTCTTTTCATGCGCCTCGGCCATGAGGAAAACCCCGTGGCCAGGCTGTTGATGGCCGAGCGTGCCTCCCCGTTTTTTGTGAGCTACTGCCAGGGCCGTCTGCTGGAATGCAACACGCACGCCACCGATGCCGACGTTCGGGCCCAGCTTGACCGCCTGCGCCGCTTTTCCCCGTCCAAAGGATAAGGCATCTGTAACCTGTAAATCTAAAGGGAGCCGCTTTTTAGTGCCTGCGGGCTACATTTGGCCGTGTTTTTTCTGCTCTCCAAAATTCTCGACCTCGTGCTGCTGCCCACGGTGTGGCTGTTCGGGCTGTTGATTGCGGCCCTCGTGGCCCGGCAGCCCCGACGGAAACGGCAATGGCTGTGGGCCGCGTTTGGGCTACTACTCGTCCTCACCAGCCCGGCCCTCAGCAACGAGGCGATGCTGGCCTGGGAGCGGCCCGCCGTGCCACTCGCCGCCCTGCCACGCCACGCCGATGCCGCCGTGCTGCTCACCGGCATCTCGCAGGTCGATAAATCGCCGCACGACCGGGTGTACCTCGGCCCCGGCGCCGACCGCCTTACCAGCGCGCTGTGGCTGTACCGGGCGGGGCGGGTGCGCCGCATCATCATCTCCGGAGGCTCGGGCGCAGTGCTTGGGAAGGCGCACACCGAAGCCAGCGAGCTGGCAACGCTGCTGCGCCTGGGCGGCGTGCCCAACTCGGCCATCATCGAGGAGGAAAGAAGCCGCAACACCCACGAAAACGCACTATTTACCAAACAAATAGTGGCCGCGCACCCCGGGCTGGACACACTGGTGCTGGTAACATCGGCCTTTCATGAGCGGCGGGCGCTGGGCTGCTTTCAGAAAGCGGGACTCCGCCCTCTTATTTTTCCGGCGGGCTTCCGCAGTTCCGACCGGAGCGTGACGCCCGATTACTGGCTGGTTCCCAGCCCTACCGCCCTGGAAAACTGGAGCCTGTTAATTCACGAAATGGCGGGCTGGCTCACCTATAAGGTGATGGGGTATTTGTAGGAATGCGCCACGGCGTGTTCGGCGTGCGAAGGATAATTCCGGCAACCCAAAACAGGAACTGTGCTTGTATCGAACGCGCCGTGGCGCGTTCCTACTCTGTCTTGGCCACTGGCACGGCTTCCTTGCCAATCCAAATCGACTTCTGGTTGACGAACTCGCGGATGCCGAGGTAGGACAGTTCTCGTCCGTAGCCGGACTTTTTCACCCCGCCAAACGGCAGCTCGGGCATGGATTTCACGAGGCCGTTGACGAAAACGGCGCCGCTTTCAATTTGCCGGGCCATTTGCTCACCCTTCCGCACGTCCTTCGTCCACACGGCCGCGCCCAGGCCGAACCGGGAATCGTTGGCCAGGCGCACGGCATCATCGGCGTTTTTGGCTTCCAGCACCAGGGCCACGGGGCCGAACAACTCTTCCGAGTAAGCACGCTGGCCGGGGCTGATATTCGATAAAATCATGGGCCGGAACAGGGCCGTGCCGGGCTTGGCCTGGCCACCGAATAGCTCGACTTTCGCGCCCTTCGCCACCGAGTCGCTCACTTGTTTGCTCAGCTCATCGGCCAGGTCGGGCCGGGCCAGGGGGCCGTACTGAGTCGTGTCATCGAGTGGGTTACCCGGGCGCAGGGCCAGCAGGTGGGTTTTCATTAGGTTGATGAATTCTTTGATAACGGGCTTTTCCACGATGAAGCGCTTGGCGGCGATGCAGCTTTGGCCGCTGTTAATCATGCGGCTTTGGGCGGCGGTTTTGGCGGCCAGGGCCACGTCGGCATCAGCCAGCACAATGAAGGGGTCGGAGCCGCCCAGCTCCAGCACGGTTTTCTTGATGTGCTGCCCGGCCGCCGCCGCCACGGCCGCGCCCGCGCCCTCCGAGCCGGTGAGCGTGACGGCCTTCAATCGGTCGTCGGCAATGAGCTGCTCCACCAAATCAGACCCGATGAGCAGGGTGCGAAAACAGGCCGGCGGCAGGCCCGCGTCGTGAAAAATCTTTTCCAGCGCCAGCGCACACTGCGGCACGTTGGAAGCGTGCTTGAGCAGGCCCACGTTGCCGGCCATCAGGGCCGGGGCGGCAAAGCGCACCACTTGCCAGAACGGGAAGTTCCAGGGCATCACGGCCAGCACCACGCCCAGCGGCTGGTAGCTGATGAAGCTGCGGCCAGCGTCGGTTTTGATGATTTCGTCGCTGAGGAAGCTTTCGGCGTGCTCGGCGTAGTAGTCGCAGCAGGCGGCGCATTTCAGGGCTTCGGCGCGGCCATCGGTCACGGGCTTGCCCATTTCGAGGGCCATGAGGCGGGCCAGGTCGTGCTGGCGCTCGCGCAGCAAGGCCGCCGCGCGGCGCAGGATGCCGGCCCGGTGGGCAAACGTGGTGGCCGGCCAGGTAGCCGCCGCCCGGTGCGCCTGGCCAAGAATGCGCGCAGTTTTGGCCCAGCTGAAGGCGGTGAAACGGCGCAGCACGCGGCCAGTATGGGGGTTAAACGATTCGATGGGCATGATAGAGTGGGGGAAATAGGAGAGTGGAAGGGCGCGACCGGCCGCGCCAGCAGGCGGGCCTCGGGCAGTGGCGGTGGGCCGCCCGCCGCCCCGTCGGGTTGCGCGCGCAAAGTTCGGTTGCAGCCCAGCTTGTGCCGTATACGGCCAAATGCGCCGGGTACTGTATTTTCGTGCCCCTAACAAAAGCGTTGATGGCGGCTTTACTAGCTGATTCCGGCTTCACAATTCTCACTTTCTGTTACTCCCGTGTCCGATAATTCCCTTATTTCCCTACCGCCCGCCGCCGAGGCGGACCTTGTCCGGCGCCTGCAGGCGCGCGACGAGTCGGCCATGACGCTGTTCTACGAACGGTATTCGGCGGCGCTCTACGGTGTCATTTTTCGCATCGTCAAGGCCGAAGACGAGTCGGAAGATGTGTTGCAGGAAGCGCTGGTAAAAATCTGGCATGCGTTTGCCAGCTACGACCCCGGCAAGGGCCGGCTCTTCACCTGGGTGCTTAATATTTGCCGGAATCTAAGCATCGATAAAATCCGCTCCCGACAGCACCGCGTAGGTAGCCGCACTCAGGGGCTGGACGATAGTCTGACGGCGCAGCGCCAGGCAGCGCCCACGACCTTCCGCCCCGAGCACATCGGCCTGCAGGAAATTACCCAAAAATTGATTCCCGAACAGCGTCAGATAATCGACCTGCTCTATTTCGAAGGCTTCACGCAAAGTGAGGTGGCGGAGGAGCTTAACATTCCCCTCGGTACGGTGAAAACCCGCGCCCGCACCGCCATCAAAGTCCTTAGCAAACTTATTCGCTGAATAAATCGTGGAAAACATCCAAGACTATATAGAATCGGGCATCCTGGAGCAATACGCTCTCGGTGAGCTTTCAGCGGCTGAGCAGGCCACCGTGGAAGCCCAGGCCGCTCAGCACCCGGAAATTCGCGAGGAACTCACGCAAGTGCAGCAGGCCCTCGGGTTTTATGCCGAAGCCCACGCCATCACGCCGCCCGCCGGCATGCGCGAACGGGTATTGGCGAACGTGATGGCCCGGATTGCCGCGCCGAAAACCAGCAGCACCCTACGCGCCGATGTGGACGCCGTGGCCCAGGCCAATAGCTCAACTACCGCGACTCCGGCCTATGTGCCCCAGCCCAGTGCCGCCGGCGAAGCCGTGGTGCGCCCCATGTCATCGGCGCCCATGCCGGCAGCGGCCCCGGCCGGCCGGTCGAGCTGGGCCATGGCCGCCTCGGTGGCCCTCATTCTGAGCCTCGCGGGCAATGCCCTGCTGTATTCCCGCTGGCGCGACGCCAGCGCGGATGTGGTGGCCCTGCAAAACGACAAAGCCCAGTTTGCCACCACCACCACCGTGGTGGAACGGAAGCTCGGCGACCTGCGCCAGGAAAACCAGGTGCTGCGCAGCGACGAGTTCCGCGCCGTGGCCCTGGCCGGCACCAAAACCTCGCCCACGGCCCACGCCAAGGTCCTTTTCAACGCCGCCACCCACAAGGTGTACGTTGATGTGAGGAGCCTGCCCGCGCTGCCGGCCGATAAGCAATACCAGCTGTGGGCCCTCGACAAAGGCAAGCCGATTGACGCCGGCGTGCTCACCGTGGCCACTGCCACCGGCGAAGGAATCCAGCACATGAAAGACATTGCCAGCGCCCAAACCTTCGCCATGACGATAGAACCCGCCGGCGGGAGCGCCAGCCCCACCCTGAGCACGATGACGGTGGTAGGCAATATTTAGCGCAGTGAACAATTGAACCAGGAAAAAGGTAAGTAGGCCTCTGGCCCGTCTTCGCGCGATTCTGTTACTTGCCGCCTGTTAGCCAATGCGGCTGGCAGGCGGTACTTGTATTTACCGTTCAACCCCATAGCGTTTACCCCTCATGCACGGCACCATTCTTACGTTATTGAAACGCTACGTTCAGACCCAGTATGACCACAGTACCTGGGTGAAACTCGTGGAGCTTTCCGGGCTGGAAAATGTGGAGTTTGACCACAAAACGGTGTATCCCGACGCGCATATTTATGCCCTGGTGGGCCATGCCGCGGAGATGACCGGCCTTTCAGCGGGTGAGCTGCATGAAAAATTCGGCGAATACCTCGTGCCCGACCTCATGTATATGTACCAGAAGCTGCTGAAGCCCGAGTGGAAAACGCTCGACATGCTGGAACATACCGAGCTGACCATGCACAAGCAGGTGCGCCATGAAAACCTCGAAAACTCTCCGCCCGTGCTCGAAGTCAGTCGGTTAGGGCCGAATGAACTGCTGATTGACTACGTTTCGCCCCGGCGGATGGGCGGCCTTGCCGTGGGCATCGTGCGTGGGCTGGCCACTTATTACGACGAGGCCGACCGCATCGACGTGCAGCCCACCACTACCGAGGATGGCGAGCGGGTACGCATTCACGTGCGCCGCTCCTAGCCCGGAAAACCGCGCTGTTTTACTTTCTTACGCACCCGTATTTACCATGAGCGACGCTCAGATGCGGGCCCTGCCCGTGACGACCCCGGCCACGCGCCACATCCGCGACTAAGCTGCTCTGGAGGCGCGCAGCAGTGTGGTGAGCGGGCACTGCTACGGCTGCACGGCGGGGGCTGGCTCCAGTTGCGGCGGGGTCACCGCCTGATTCCTTTCTAAACCCATTCCATGGCTTTCACACGTGCAGCTCTTTCCGGCCTTTGCTGTGGCTTGCTGGCCGCGAGCGCCTGTAGCCATCCCGATGCCGACGTGAAGCAGCCCAGCAGACCAAGTGGTGCTTATCGCCAGCTGTTGCGGGCCATGTACCGCAACACGGTGCCCACCGTGCCCGCCGCCACGCTGGCGCAAGAGCTGCAGCAGCGGCCGGCTCCGCTGCTGCTCGATGCCCGCACCCCGGCCGAATTTCGGGTGAGCCACCTCCGGGGCGCGCAGTTCGTGAACTACGATTCGCTCGCCACCGAAAATTTCGAAGGCATCAGCCGTCAGCTGCCCGTGGTGGTGTACTGCTCGGTGGGCGTGCGCAGCGAGCGGCTGGGGGAGCGGCTGCACGCCTTGGGATTTCGAAATGTGCGCAACCTGTACGGCGGCTTATTCGAGTGGGTGAACGAAGGACATCCAGTGTATAATGCCGAAGGTGCCACGAGCAATGTTCACCCGTATTCGGCGTTGTGGAGCCCGTGGCTGAAGCGCGGAAACAAAGTGTATGAGTAAACTAAATTCGATGGAAGCCCACCTGCCAGGCGCGGGCGAACACCTGCTGGTGTTTGCCCGGGTGCCCGCTTTGGGCCGGGTAAAAAGCCGCCTGGCGGCCGGCATTGGCGAGCCGGCGGCGCTGGCGGTTTACCACGAGCTGTTGGCCATTACCCGCACGGCCATTACCGAATCGGGCGTGCCCGCTACCGTCTGGCTGGCCGATGCCGCCGGCGCCGCGCCCACGGCTGCGGAGGGGCGGGAGTGGGCCGAAATCACCACCTGCTGCCAGCAAGCCGGCGATTTGGGCGCGCGCATGACGGCTGCTTTTGCGGCGGCCTTCGCGGCGGGGGCCGGCCGGGTAGCCATCATCGGTACCGATTGCCCCGGCTTGCGCGCGAGTCATTTAACCCAGGCATTTGCCCTGCTGGCCGACCACGACGTGGTGCTGGGCCCGGCCACCGACGGCGGCTATTACCTGCTGGGCCTGCGCCAGCCGCACCCGGAGCTGTTCCGGCACAAGGCCTGGAGTACGGCTTCGGTGCTGGCCGATACCCTGGCCGATGCCCACCGACTGGGCCGGCGAGTGGCCCTGCTGCCCGAGCTGCACGACGTAGACACGGTCGCCGATTTGGCGACGTGGCGGGCCGCCATGCTCCCCGAGGATAAGGCAATTCCAGGAGCAATGCGCATCCAACAATAGGGCTGCTGCCAACTACATTTGCTGAACCAATGCCGTTTGCTTTCCCCCAATTCCCTGTCCGACGTCTCTTCTTGCCAATGGTGCTGGGCGGCTGGCTGATGGGCTGCACGGGGCCCAACGAGGAGAAAGCGGCGGGCCGGGTGCCGGCTTCGGCGCAGGCATTGCAGGCCATGCTGCCCTATTTCGACCAGCAATGGGCCCTGCGCAAGTACTGGGAAGATGGCTTGGCCGAGGTGGCGACCTACGATGCAGAGCGCACTATTTACAAAAAGAAGCGCACGTTCGAGTATACTCAGATTACGGTAAAGGAGGAATTCAACCAGGAGTTCAACGTCAAAACCGACGACTACAAGCGGGTCGATTTGTTCCCGGTGATGAAAGTCAACCAGTTTTGCAGCATTGCGGCCGATGAGTACCCGTACCATTATTTGACGTCGCTGTTCTTCCGGCGCGACCAGCCCGTGGCGCTGTACAAAATGACGTCCTCGTCGCAGGAATGGTGCGGCAACACGTTCAAATCCATCATCGACGACGGCGTGAACTTTGAAATGTGGTACCATTCTTACTGGGACGGCCAGGGCGCCAACAGCCGCGACCTGCGCCGCGATGTCTTCCTCGAAGATGCCCTGCCGTACACCTTGCGCACCCTGAAGTTTGACCAGCTGCCCGTTTTCAAGCTCGTGGTGCTGGACCTGCAGCAAACCAACCAGGCCAAGCCGCCCGTGTACTACCAGGCGCACCTGGCCACTACCCCGGCGCCCCCTGCCGAAACCGCCGCTCCCGCGTGGCGGGTGGCCGTGGCCCTGGCCCCGGGCAAGGAAAACGTGTACTGGTTTGCCAAAGAGTACCCCAACGTATTGCTCCGGCAAACCACCTGGGACGGCCGCACCCTGCTGCTGAAATCAACCCGCCGCTTCGCCTACTGGCCGAAATAAAGCGCGGGACTTGCCGGAGGATGGGGTGGTGAAAACGGGCTGTTCGGCCTCAGATTTCCGCGTTCCCTGGTGAGCTTCGGGCCTGCTCCCAGGCCAGTACGGCAAATGTGACGGCATATTCGAGGCCCACCAGCCAGAGGCTTTCGGTGTATGAGCTGGTGCGGTAGGCCGCGTAGGAGAGGATGGCCAGGCCGCCCCACACCAGCGGGTAGCGGAAACGCGACAACGGGCTTAGGCCGATGAGCAGCGTGAGGTACCAGGGGTGCACCGTGGTGGCCAGGGCGTAGTAGGCCGTGAGCATGAGCAGCAGCGTTTGAGGCAGGCTGGCCAGGCTCGGGCGGCGTTCCCGCCAGGTCAGTGCCAGGCCAATGAGGCCGCTGAGCAGCGCCAGCGAAGGCCCGATAATGGCAATCTGGTTGTACGTAGTAAGCCAGATTCCAATGGGCCGCAGGAGGTAGTAGATGCTCGCATTGAATTCGAAGCTGCGGAAGTACAGGTTGAGGCTGCGGCTGACGTTGATGAACAGGGCCTCCGAAAGAAACGGGCTGAACAGGAGCAGCAAGGTGCCCGCGCTCACCGCCAGATACCGCCCCAGGCGACGCCAGCCCAGCCGCCGCCACAGCAGCGGCAGCGCCAGCAGTGGCAGCAGCTTGGTGGCCACGCCCAGCCCCAGCGCCACCGCCGAAATGGCCCAGCGCTGCCGGCTCAGCAGCCACAGCGCCAGCAGGACAAAGCAAACCAGCAGTCCCTCAAAGTGCAGGTTGCCCGAAAGCTCGGTGATGACCAGCGGGTGCAGCAGGTAGCGAAGTGCCCGTTCAGGAGGCCAGCCCAGCGCCGGCAGCAGGGCCAGGAGCAGCCAGGCCGTGCCCATCTCGGCCGCCAGAATGACGACGCGCAGGCTGAAAGCAAAGCCGGCATCGGAAGTTGGAAACAGGCGGGCCGCCGCGCCAAAGATGAACTGGCAAATTGGCGGGTACACCGAGTAATAGTGCGGCGAGTTGAGCAGCCGGTAAAGCTGCTGCAGCTGCGGCAGGACCTGGTTCCGGCTGGGTGCATCCTGCATAGCGGTGCGGGCCCCGTCGGCAATGATTTCATCGGGCCGGAACTGGAAGGGATTGACCCCGTGCGCCACCAGCAAGCCATCCCAGCGGAAGCGGTAAATATCGTCGGACAAAGCCGGCATGGCCGGCAGCCACAGCAGCCGGAACAGCAGCGCCGCCGCCAAGCCCCAGCGCGCCGGCAGCTTGCTTTGCAATAGCCACGCATAAGCCAGCAGCGCCACCCCAAACAAGCCCGTCAATTGCCCAAACTCCGCGCGCGGCGTAGCATACGCCAGGCCCGCGTAGGCCGCCCCGGAGAGCAGCAGCGCAATGATTTGGGAAATCGAGGGAAGCCTGGCTGCCAATTTTTGTCTAAAAAAATGCCGCGTCCTTATCGGGCATGGCGGACTGAATAATAGCATACCGCTGCAAAGCCAACCGTGAGCAGCGAATGAAAGGGCAGCAAGCCGAAATCACCAAAATAAACGCCGGCCCCGAGCCCAACCGCAAAATACACCGCCAGCACCCCCTCCAGCACCACCAGCCCTCCAACGCCGCCCGTGCGGTAGCGCCGCCGCGCCGCGCCGCCGGTGCCCACCTTGGGCGTGCGCACAAAGGGCGTGCGCCGGCCCAGCCAGCCGAGCGTCACGGCGCGGGCGTTGTGCAGCGCCAGCCCCATTGAAACCGACAAAAACAAGAGAAAAAAGCCCGGATAGTGCCACAGCGGCTTGTCGGGATGAGCTAGCCGCCACGCCGAATAGTAGTAATAAATCAGCGGCGTGAACCCCACCAAAAAAACGGAAGCCAGCTGAAACACCACCTTATACTCGCGGTATTGCTCGCGCACAAACACCAGCGGCACGCTCAGCAGCGCCATGAGCATGATGACGATGTACACGCTGCTATTGAGCAAGTGGAAGGTGGCTTGCAGCTTAATCGCCAGCGGCTGCGACGACCGCCACATGGTGCCCAGGTGCTTGCGGGCGGTTTCGGCCGCGCCCTTGGTCCAGCGGAACTGCTGCGATTTGAGGGCGTCCATCACGGCGGGCAGCTCGGCCGGGGACACTATTTCGGGGCGGTACACGAAGCGCCAGCTGCGCAGCTGGGCGCGGTAGCTCAGGTCGAGGTCTTCGGTGAGGGTGTCGACGTGCCAGCCGCCGGCATCGTCGATGCAGGCGCGCCGCCACACGCCACCCGTGCCGTTGAAGTTGATAAAATACCCGGCAAACGTGCGGCCCACCTGCTCAACCAGAAAGTGCGCATCGAGTCCAAAGGCTTGCAGGCGCGTCAGCAGCGACTCATTCTCGTTGAGGTGGCCCCAGCGCGTTTGAACCACGCCCACTCGCGCATCCTGTAAGAAGTACGGAATGGTGCGGCGCAGGAAATCGGGCTCAGGCACGAAATCAGCGTCAAAAATGGCGATGAATTCATCATCATTTTCCAGCAGGCCGTGGCGCAGGGCCCCGGCTTTGTAGCCGTCACGGGTGGGCCGGCGCACGTGGCTGATGCTGAGGCCCTGGGCCGCGTGATGGGCCACGCGGGCCGCTGCCAGCGCCACGGTAGCATCGGTCGAGTCGTCGAGGACCTGAATGTGCAGCCACTCGGGCGGGTAGTCGAGGGCGGCGGCGGCGTCAATTATGCGCTCCACCACATTTTGCTCGTTGTAAAGCGGCAGCTGCACCAGCACGCGGGGCCAGGCGGCCGGGGCTGGTGGGGGCAAGGCGGGCGGCGCGGCGTAGGCGCGCAGCGCCAGGCGCGTGAGCTGCCACTGGCCCACGCTGAAAAACAGAATAAACAGCAGGCACAGGCCGTACACCACTACCAGAAAAATGGCCAGCAGGGGCATCAAAAGCAGGAAATAGAAGCGAACAACACAGCTGAATTGTAACCGGGTGAGCCAGTAGACGGGCCATTGCCCCGAAGCTTACCAATATTTAAAAATCGTCCACAGAATTTTGTAGCCCGCCCCGATGGTGCCGCGCACCGTGCCCGATACCTTGCTGGTGCCGATGCGCTTGCGGTAGCGCACGGGCACTTCCACGGTGCGCAGGCCCTGCCGGGCGGCTTTTACCTGCATTTCCACGGTCCAGCCATAGGTTTTGTCTTCCATGTGCAGGGCCAACAGGGCAGGCGCGAGGATGGCCCGGAAAGGACCCAAATCCGTAACGGTGCCGCCGTAGCGCAGGCGCAGCAGCCGCGAAGCCAGCCAGTTGCCGAACCGTTGCTGGGGCAGCAGCGAACCTTTTTCGCGCACCCCCAGCGCCCGCGAGCCGATGACCATGTCGGCCGTGCCGCTTAATAGCGGCGCCAGGAGCTCGGGCATCTGTTCAGGAAAATCGGAGTGGTCACCGTCGAGAAATACGACGATGTCGGGCTGCTTGGATTGCGGCTGCCCGTAGGCGTGGGCCATGCCGGCCAGGCAGGCGTAGCCGTAGCCCGGGCGCGGCTCGCGGAGCACGGTGGCCCCGCCGGCGCCGGCAATTTCACCGGTGTTGTCGGTCGAATTATTATCGACCACAATGACCTCCTGGGCCAACCCCGCCGGGATTTCAGCCAGCACTAAAGCAATGGCCCCCGCTTCGTTGTGGGCGGGAATGATGACGCTGACGCGGGGCTGGGGCATGGAAACAACTGCTAAAAGACCACAAAGATGCCGCCACCGCCGTAAAGCCGAACTGCGCCGCTACCTTGCGGCTGTTATTCAACCATTCCGTCACATGCTCCAGGTAGGCCAGCCCGCTCCCGATTTCACCCTCACCACTACTTCCGGTGCCACGTTTCGCCTTGCCGACCAGCGCGGCAAGCGCAGCATCGTGCTGTATTTTTATCCCAAGGACGACACGCCCGGCTGCACGGCCGAAGCCTGCTCGTTCCGCGACCAGTACGAGGATTTTAAAGACCTTGGCGCTGAAGTAGTGGGCGTCAGCTCCGACAGTGAGCAGTCGCACCAGAAATTCACCCAGAAGCATCGCCTGCCCTTCGAGCTGCTGGCCGACACCGACGGAAAAGTGCGCAAGCTTTACGAAGTGCCCCGCGCCCTGCTGGGCCTGCTGCCCGGCCGTGTCACGTTCGTGATTGACAAAAACGGCGTCATCCAGTACATCTTCAACTCCCTGAGCGGAGCGACGGACCATGTGAGCAACGCCAAGAAAGTGCTGGAGGGCCTGCCCGCCTAGCCCGTGGCGCGCATCGAGCTGGAAATGCTGGTGCAGGCCCCGCCCGCTGCCTGCTATGCGCTGGCCCTGAATGTGCAGGCCCACCTCGATTCTGCGCAACAGACCGGCGAGCGGGTGGTGGCCCGCCCCGCCAGCGGCCAGCTTGCCCTCGGCGATGTGGTGGCCTGGGAGGCGCGGCACTTCGGCATCCGGCAGCGGCTCACGGTGCGGATAACAGCCGCCACGCCGCCGCATCATTTGCGGGATGAGCTGGTGCGGGGCGCATTCCGGACCTCACGTAAGCCCTCTTGAAATTACTATTGGCTACCAACTTCTTCATAGTCCAGTCGTTCAGGATATACTGCTTGTAGATGTTGACCTCGTCAAACTTGAAGAACTCATCGGCTACGCAGTCATCGAGATATGTAAACAATAGGGTGTATAGCTCGGCGTAGTAGTCGTCACGGTAGTCCTGCTCGGTCCGCTCTGCGGTGCTGATGCCGCCCTCGGTGCCGGCCCAGTCGTCGTACTGGTAGACGTCGAAGTGTGACTTCACTGCCTTGGGGATGAGGTGCTGGTTCTCGCCGTCGTGGACGATGCCCCGCTCACGCTTGACGTGGTTGCTCGCCTTCTGCGCCTGCGCCCGGTAGTTGCACCACGCCCCGAAGAGCACGTAGCCGGTAGACTTCTCCTCGCTCTCGAAGGTGATTAGTCCCTTCTCGTGCCGCTCCAGCATGCTGGCCACGACGTCGTGCACCAATTCGGTCACCTGCTCTTGGGTGAGGTTGATGCGCAGCTTGAAGCGTACGCCGTCCTTCACCTTTGACAGGTAGAGGGGGTAGTTCTTGGCTACGGCGTTGGTCAGTTCCTGTTGGGTTAGGTTGCTAGGTAATGGTTGCAAGGGTGGCGGTGGGCGGCGTTCTTAGGCTCGGCGGAGCTTGTCGTACCCGTTCTCCAGGGCACTCTTGAGCCAAATCAGGTTGGCTGCTTCTTCGTAGCGCTCCTGCTTGGCGTGGATGGCGACGGCCTCGGTCAGCTCCTGCTGCAACCGGTGCAACTGGCGCGAGAAACCACTTTTATGCAACGGCCGCTGCCCCCAATGCGCCTGCATGCACCGCCGGGCCTGGGCGAGGTTCCCGCCGAAGTAACGAGCCGCGACCAAGGCCGTGGTCAACACCTGCGCATCCGTCAGGTGCTGGCGGGGGTCCGGTGCGGGTGCCCACGCCGGGCGGCATTGGGTCAGCAAATCGTCAATAAAGCAGTCTATTGCCACCGTCTGTTCCGTCATGGTCAAAGCAAGGAGTGAAGCGTTGAATACTTCAAACCTACTCTGTTCCTGCTGGAACAGACTTTTTTATGCCCCAATCCGGCCCTCCGCAACTTGGGTTTGCAAGAACTCTCTGCTCAACGCGCTGGTCGTGATGATGTGCGAAACCTACTAACTGAAGAGATGGGCGCTTTGGTAACACAGCTGGCGCAATGTCACCTTCAATGCTTCTGAGCACATATGGGTAAGCCATCGCGTTGCCGGCCCCGGTTCTTCTCTATATGATATAGGCTTACAAGCCAACATAAACCTCCTGCTCTGCCACCGAAAAAACAAAAAGGCCATTTCCGTACTGGAAATGGCCTTTTTAGCAAGCGGTAGCGGTCTGGACGGAACCAGTGCAAGCCCTGTATAGTGCAGTGTAACGCGTTGCGAATTAGTTAATTAAAATAATTAAGTCCTTTGGTTAAAATTATTGGGGGCGGTGGTGGGGCCGGACCCATTTTACACCCTTTTAGATAGCCAAATATACGTAACGGCAAACACTAAATACTAGATGGCAATGATTGTGGCTATTCGCTATAACTTCTCCTAAATGGGCAATTGCCATCCCATGGATTCGCTACATGGTAAACCGCGGTAAGCGACTTATTGGTGGCTAGCGGCATTGAATTGAATGGCTTTGGAAAGCCAGCTCTCACTGACCGAAGCCCATTGTTCATCCCTCAAAGCAAAAGTCAGCGCACTAGCACCTAATTCGGCAGCCTTGAGGGCATTAACCAACTGAAAATACGTGTAGTAATCTCCTTGGTACTTGGCTCCGCACAGCGCTAGGCCTGTGGCAGCAGCACCCGCCCCAAAAATGATTGGTCCAGAGTCGTAATCGGCGGGCAGGCTGTTCTCCGACGGGTACTCGCGAAACACACTCAGCAGGCCGAGATTGTATTTAAAAGCTTTTTTGTATTGACTCCAGAGCGCCGCGGTAAAAGCCGGGGTTGAAGTAGCACCGTATTTAGCCATCCACGAGTTGGCACATCCCCGGGGCGGGCGATGCAGAGTAAGCTCAGAAAAGGGCAAGCCATCCGGCCGAGAGCCCTTGTTGGTAATGAAGCTTACCCACTGCTGCCGTAGCAAAGCCGATGCGTTGGTTCGCGCAAGCTGGTCATGTAAATAAAGGCTCTGCAACGTCACCGCATTATCTGCTACCCACAGGGAATCCGGCGTTTCACCGTAGGAGGGAGCATTCAATGTCGAGGCTGCGCGCAGGCGGGCCGTTAAAAAGCGGGAGAGCTGCGCATGCAACGCAGCGTAAGCGTTGCGCTCACCTGCTGGTACCTGCCGAGCGTAGGAACCCAACAGCAGGTTGAGGTGGCTTAGGTACAAGTTGTTTTCGCCTTTGCTCCAAGCAGCTGTGTCGCGGACGTTCTCAAACGGAGAGCTAGGACGTGTGAACAATTAAGGTAGCTTTGAAGATGCAAAAAGACCGCACATTCCTGACCGACCCGCACTGGCAACGCCTTTCGCCACTCTTGCCGGGCCAAGCGAATGCCTGCGGCGTGACGGCCAAGGACACGCGCTTGTTCGTGGAGGCCGTACTTTGGCGGCTGCGCTG
>NZ_JAGEMO020000039.1 GCF_017921975.2 Hymenobacter terricola | reverse complement strand
GGGGGGCGCATCCGGCCGGATGCGCCCCCCGGCACTGGCCGGGTTTTTTAGCAGGGATGTAACTGGACTGAAATGCAGCCCGCGCGGCCCTGCCGGCCCTAGCCCAGGGCCGTGACGCCGGGCAGCTCCTTGCCTTCCATGTACTCCAGCAGCGCGCCGCCGCCGGTCGAGATGTAGCTCACCTGGTCGCCGAAGCCCAGCTGTTGCACCGCCGCCGCCGAGTCGCCGCCGCCGATGAGCGAGTAGGCCCCGGCCGCCGTGGCCTCGGCAATGGCCTGGGCCACGTACTCGGTGCCAAGCGAGAAGTTGCTCATCTCAAACACGCCCATCGGGCCGTTCCAGAGAATGGTTTTGCTGGTACGGATAACATCGGCGAAGGCTTCGCGGGAGTCGGGGCCGAGGTCGAGGCCCATCCAGCCGTCGGGGATGCTCAGGTTTTCGGCGATGTCCACGTTGGCGTCGTTGGCAAATTTATCGGCGATGAGCGAGTCGGCGGGCAGCATCAGGTTCACGCCTTTGTCTTTGGCTTTCTGGATGAGCTGGCGGGCCAGGTCCACCTTGTCGGCTTCGAGCAGGGAGCTGCCGACGTGCCCGCCCTCGGCCACGGCAAAGGTGTAGGCCATGCCGCCGCCGATGAGCAGGTTGTCGACCTTATCGAGCAGCTTTTCGATGATGAGGATTTTGTCCGAAATCTTGGCCCCGCCCATGATGGCGGTGAAGGGCCGCTCGGCATTCTCCAGCACCTTTTTGGCGTTGTCGATTTCGGACTGCAGCAGGTAGCCGCCCACCCGGTCCTGGGGGGCAAACGAGTTGGCCATCACGGCCGTGGAGGCGTGGGCGCGGTGCGCGGTGCCGAAAGCATCGTTCACGTACACGGTGCCCAAGGTGGCCAGCTTGGCGGCAAAAGCGGGGTCGCCGGCTTCCTCTTCCTTATAGAAGCGCACATTGTCCATGAGCAGCACCTGGCCGGGCTGCAGGGCGGCCGCTTTTTGGGCCCCTTCCTCGCCCAGCACGTCGCCGCCGAACTGCACCTCGCGGCCGTATTCCTGCGAGAGGCGCGCTACGAGGCTTTCGAGCGAAAACTTCTTTTCGTAGCCGCCCTTGGGCCGGCCCAGGTGCGAGAGCAGCACCACGGAGCCGCCATCGTTCAGAATTTTCATCACCGAGCGCGTGGCCATGCGAATGCGGGTGTCGTCGGTGATGTGCAGGTCCTTGTCGAGGGGCACGTTGAAATCGACGCGCATCACGGCGCGCTTGCCGGCGAAATTATAGGTGTCGAGGGTGTTCATGAGGTGGTGAAACGTTAGGTTAGGATGAGGTTGGGTCAAGGGTACAAAAGTGCGGTTCTTTCGCAGATTTCTTCCTGTCTTTACCGCTGAAGGAGGCGAGCGGTTGTAGCGCGGACTTTGCAGTCCGCGTGGCAGAACGGTTTAAACGGCGCGGGACGCGGACTACACAGTCCGCGCTACTTCGTGGTAGCGCACCAGCGCATCAATAGGCGCTTTAATAATCTGGCCCACGGCCATGCCGTGGCGGGTAGCCGCCGCCGCCAGCGCCTCCCGGAAGTGGTAGCCTATCGAGCCCACGCAGTTGAACGTCTGGCTTGCGTAGCCGGGGTACTGCGTTACGATTTGGGCGAAAAACGCCTCAAATGCCTGCGCTACCACGGCCTGGCAGTAGGGCTCGGCGTAGTGCTGGCCGGCAAACTTGGCGAAGCTGGCCAGGAAGCGGTTGGGCGAGGGCTGGTTGTAGAGCCGGTCGAGCACTTCGCTGACTTCTCCCAAAGCATAAGTCGTCTTGAACTCGGCGGCCAGCGCGGCGGGAAAGCGGCCGCGCAGGTAATCGCGTAGCAGCAGCCGGCCAATGGACGTGCCCGAGCCTTCATCGCCCAGGGAGTAGCCCAGCGACTCCACCACCTGCGTAATCTGCTGGCCATCATACAAGCAGGAGTTCGTGCCCGTGCCCAGAATGGCGGCAAAGCCCGGCGAGCTGCCCAGCAGCGCCCGCGCTGCCGCCAGCAAGTCCTCGGCCACCTGCACCTGCCGCGCCTGCGGAAACACCTGCCGCAGCGCCCCGGCCACTACTTCGGCCTTGGCCGGCGAGAGCACGCCCGAGCCGTAGTAATGAATGGCCTGAATGGGGGCCTGGCGCACGGCAGCGGGCACGCTGCGGGCCAGCGAGGCCGCAATGGCGGGCGTATCCCAGAAATAGGGATTGTAGCCCTCGGTGCTGAAAGAATGGGGTTCGGCGTCGCCCAGCAGGCACCAGCTGCACTTGGTCGAGCCGCCGTCGGCAATGAGTATCATGGGGGGCGAAAGTACGCGGGAGTTGGCGGTGGGCAGTATCTTTCGCCGATGAGCTGCCGCTGCCACAAAGCCGGATAGCCGGTCATGCTGAGCTTGCCGAAGCATCTCTTCCTCATTACTAATCCCAATTCAACCAACTGAGTCAGTTGCGCGGCGGAGACGCTTCGGCAAGCTCAGCATGACGGTTCACTACATTCATTTCGCTCCATTCTATGGCCTCTCGCCGGAAATTTCTGCAATCCTCCGCAGCTGGCCTGGCAGGGCTGGCCACCGCCCCACTCGCCGCTGCGGCCCTGCCCCCAGCCTCTCCTTCCGTGGTGAAGCCCATCGTCATCTCGACCTGGGATGCGGGCGTGAATGCCAATAAAGGCGCCTGGAAAGTCCTCGGCTCCGGCGGCTACGCCCTCGACGCCGTGGAGACCGGCGTGATGGTGACCGAAGCCGAGCAGGGCTGCTGCGTGGGCCTGGGCGGCAACCCCGACCGCGACGGCTACGTGACGCTGGATGCCTGCATCATGGACGAGAAATTTAACTGCGGCGGCGTGGCCGGCCTGGAGCGCATCAAGCACCCCATCAGCGTGGCCCGGCGGGTGATGGAGCGCACCCCGCACGTCCTCATCGTGGGCGAGGGAGCCCAGCAGTTTGCCGTGGCGCAGGGCTTTTCCCTGGAACCTCAGCACCTGAGCCCCGACGCCAAAAAGGCCTATGAGCAATGGCTGAAAACCAGCCAGTACAAGCCCGTGGTCAACATTGAGAATTCCAAAAGCCGCTCCACCGGCCCGGTCGGCGGCCCCCAGAACCACGACACCATTGCCATGCTGGCCCTCGATGCGCAGGGCCGGCTCAGCGGCAGCTGCACCACCAGCGGCATGGCCTTCAAGATGCGCGGCCGGGTGGGCGACTCGCCCCTCATCGGCTCCGGCCTGTTTGTGGACCCGGCCGTGGGCGCCGCCGCCGCCACCGGCCAGGGCGAGGACGTGGTGCGCATCGCCGGCGCCCACACCGTGGTGGAGCTCATGCGCCAGGGCCGCACGCCCCAGCAGGCCTGCAAGGAGGCCATCGAGCGCATCGCCGCCATCAAAGGGGCCAAAGCCAAGGATATTCAGGTTGCCTTCATCGCCCTCGACAAAAACGGCCGGACGGGCTCCTACGCCCTGCAAACCGGCTTCAACTACGCCGTGAGCACCACCGACACCCCGCGTCTGCTCGACAGCGAGTTTTTGCTGAAATAAGGCACTTGGTCAAGAAAAAGGACGTCATGCTGAGCGCAGCCGAAGCCTCTCGCTCGGGAAAGTAATCAAAACCGTTTCACGATGGAGTTACTGCCACACGCGAGATGCTTCGACTGCGCTCAGCATGACGTCCCCGGCATAACGTTCTTGAAATGACCCGACATCTGGAAATATGCGCCGCTTCGCTGCCCTCGGCCCTGGCGGCGCGGGCAGGCGGCGCGCACCGAATTGAACTCTGCCAGAACCTGGAGCAGGGCGGCATCACGCCCTCCTACGGCCTGATTCGAGAGACGCTGGCGCAGCTCAGCATCCCGGTTTTCGTGCTGATTCGGCCCCGGCCGGGCGGCTTCGTGTATTCGGCAGACGAGCTGGCCATCATGCGGGCCGACGTGGAAATGTGCCGCGAGCTGGGCTGCGCCGGCGTGGTGCTGGGCGCGCTGGATGCGGCCGGGCGCGTGGATTTGGCCGCTTGCCGGGGGCTGATTGAGCTGGCCGGCCCCATGGCCGTCACCTTCCACCGCGCCTTCGATGCCTGCCCCGACCAAGTCCTGGCCCTGGAAGACATTATCGGTTTGGGCTGCCAGCGGGTGCTCACTTCCGGCGGCCAGCCCACGGCCACAGCGGGCCAAACCCAGCTGGCCGCGCTGGTGGCGCAGGCGGCCGGGCGCATCCTCATCATGCCGGGGGCGGGCATTACGGCGGCTAATATTCAGGCGCTGGCAAACCAGACCGGGGCACGGGAGTTCCACACCAGCGCCAAGCGCCGGCTGCCCGCCGACCCCGCCGACGGCCTGTTTCAGGCGGAACGGCTTGAAACGGATGCGGCGTCGGTGGCCGAACTCGTGGCATTGCTGCAAGTAGCGCGGACTTTGTAGTCCGCGTCCCTGCGTATTGCGCAGTCGTTCTTTCAGCGCGGCCACGCGGACTACAACCGAAGGTCAGCGAAGCTAAAGTCCGCGCTACGGGTTCTTACCTTTGCCTCACTTATGAAAATTGGCATTTTTTTCGGGGGCACTTCGCGTGAGCGGGAAATTTCCTTCGCCGGGGGCCGCACCGTCTTTGATAATCTGGACAAGGCGCTGTTTCAGCCCGTTCCCATCTTCGTCGACAGCCTGGGGCAGTTCATTCTGCTCGACTGGCAGTTTATTTACAAAGGCACCATCCGGGATTTCTACCCGCCGGTGAGCTCGCAGCCGCCTTCCCTGCACCATTTGCAGGTCTACATCGAGAGCCTGGGCGAGCTGGGCCATGAGGAGCGGTTCCATGCCATCGCCAAAGTAGGCCGCGAGGTGCAGATGCAGGAATTGCCCTTACTCATGGATTTTGCCTTCCTGGCCTTGCACGGGCCGGGCGGCGAAGACGGCGCCATCCAGGGGGTGCTGGAGTGGCTGGGCATCCCGTATTCGGGCTCGGGCATTCTGCCGTCGGCGTTTGGCATCGATAAAATCGCACAGAAGAACCTGCTGAAGGCCCTGGGCCGGCCCACGCCGGATTTCCGCGTCATCAAAGCCGAGGAGTGGGACACGGCCGACCACGCCGCCACGCTCGCCGACCTGGTGCGCGAGCTGGGCCTGCCGCTGGTGCTGAAAGCGCCCCGCCAGGGTTCCAGCATCGGCGTGAGCATTCTAAAAACCGACGATTTAGCCAGGTTCGAAGCGGCCATCGACAAGAGCCTGTTCCGCAAAACCGTGACCCGCGCCGACTGGCAGCGCCTGGGCGAACAGGACAAGCTGGCCTGGGTGCAGCACCTCACCGACATCCGCGAAGGCATCGGCCTGCCGGTCACAGTTGCTGGTTATTCGTTGTCCGTTGTTGGCTCTTCTAACTTCAGCCTGACAACGGACAACGAACAACTAACAACCATTTACCACCCCGAAACCCTGCTCTATACCCTGAATGAGCAGTTTGAAACGGCTGAACAGGTGCGCCTGACCAACATCGACGGCGAAACCCAGGTGCTGGTGGAAAGCTTCGTGGCCGGCCGCGAGTTCAGCTGCATCGTGGTGGAAGCCCCCAACGGCGCGCCCCTGGCGCTGCCCCCTACCGAGATTGTGAAGGGCGAGGAGATGTTTGACTACCGCTCGAAATACCTCCCCGGCCTGGCCCGCAAAGTCACCCCCATTGACTTGCCCGAAGAGAAAATCCAGGAAATCCGCGAGGCCTGCGAGGAGATGTTCCGCACGTTTGGCTTCCAGGTGTACGCCCGTTTAGATGGCTTTGTGGGGCACGATGGCCAGCTGTTTTTGAATGACCCGAACACGACTTCGGGCATGCTGCCGGCCTCGTTCTTCTTCCATCAGGCGGCCGAAATCGGGCTCAATCCTTCGCAGTTTCTCACCTACCTTATCCGCACGTCGCTGGCCGCCCGGCGCCGCGCCGGCCTGCGCCCCGTGAAGCTGGCGCAGCTGCTCAAGCAGCTCGATGCCGCCGTAGCCGGCCGCCAGCACGAGGCCACCGAGCGCATTCGCGTGGCCGTGATAATGGGCGGCTACTCCTCCGAGCGGCACATTTCGGTGGAGAGCGGGCGCAACATTTTCGAGAAGCTCAGCTCCTCGGCCAAGTACGCGCCGGTGCCGGTATTCCTTACCGGCTCAGCCCAGGAGCACCGGCTCTACGTGCTGCCCGTGAACGTGATGCTGAAGGACAACGCCGACGACATCCGCGAGAAAATCGAGCACGCCGAGGCCGGTGAGGCTCCGCACCCCATTCTGGCGCGCATCCGGCACGAGGCCAGCGCCATCACCAGCACCTACGCCGGGCAGGCGCTGGCCTTGCCACGCCGTATTTCGTTTGAAGAATTGGCGGGCATGGCCGATGAAGTTTTCATCGCCCTGCACGGCCGGCCCGGCGAGGACGGCGCGTTGCAGCAGGAGCTGGAGAAATTCGGCCTGCCTTACAACGGCTCGGGCGTGGCCAGCAGCAGCATCACCATCAACAAGTTCGAAACCAACAAGCGCCTGCGCGCCGCCGGCCTGCTGGTGGCCGAACACCGCATGGCCACCAAGCTGGAGTGGCTGGCCGACGCCGAAAGCTTTTACCGCGCCCTGGAAACGCAGTTCCCCTACCCTTTCATCGCCAAGCCCGCCGACGACGGCTGCTCTTCGGCGGTGAAGAAAATCAAGAACCGCGCGGAGCTGGAGGCCTTCAGCCAACTCATTTTCCGGACCGAAGAGGACCTCATGCCCGCCCCGGCCGGGGTGCTGCACCTGGGTTTCAAGGAAGAATTCCCGCAGAAAGATGCCTTCCTGGTCGAAACGCTCATCAGCCGCGACGGCGCAGCCCACTTCCTCGAAGTGACGGGCGGCCTGCTTACGTCTTATGACGAGGACGGCCTGCTCGACATCGAAGTGTTCGAGGCCAGCGAGGCCCTGGCCACCGGCGAGGTGCTGAGCCTGGAAGAGAAATTCCTGGCCGGCGAAGGCCAGAACATTACCCCCGCCCGCTACGACGCCGACCCGGCGGAGCGCCAGCGCGTGTCCAACGAGGTGAAAGCCGTGCTGCGTCGCGTGGCCGAAGTGCTTAATATTCAGGGCTACGCCCGGATTGACGCCTTCGTGCGGGTGCGCCAGAAAGGCGAGGTGGAGGTCATCGTCATCGAAGTCAACTCCCTGCCCGGCATGACGCCCGCCACCTGCATTTTCCACCAAACGGCCCTGGCCGGCTACACGCCCTACGAGTTTATCGATAGGATTCTGGAGTTCGGCAAGGCGCGGGTGGAAAAGGCAGTTCCCGCCAACTAGAACGTCATGCTGAGCGAAGTCGAAGCATGACGTTCTTTATTCTTTTAAATAGCTTCCGTATTATCCCAAATGGCTTTTCTAACTTCCAATACCCCGCTTGACGTCGTGAAGCACCTCGTGCTCATCGCGGTGGCGGGCCTGCTGCTCGTGCTGGGCTTTTTCTACGTGTACCTGCCCGTGAGCACCCACCACGGCGAAACCATCACGGTTCCCAAAGTGACGGGGATGAACGTGGCCGACCTGGAGAAATACCTCGACGAGCGCAAGCTGGCCTATTTCGTGGACGACTCCAGCTACAGCCCCAGCATCCGCCCGTTCACGGTGCTGGTGCAGGACCCCGCGCCGGGCGAAAAGGTGAAGGAAGGCCGCAAAATCTACCTGCAGGTGAGCATGAAAAACCCGCCGGTGATTAAGATGCCCAAGCTCACCGATGGCTCGATGAAAAACGCCCAGCTCATCCTCAAGAGCTACGATTTGGTGGTGGGCCAGATTCAGCTGGTGCCCGACCTGGCCCAGAATGCCGTCCTCAAGCAGCTGGTGGGCGGCAAGGAAATCGCGCCCGGCGCGCCCATCGCCAAAGGCACGAAAGTCGACCTCGTGGTGGGCGACGGCCAGGGCAACCAGACCTTCGCCGTGCCCAACCTCGTGAACATGCCCGAGGACGAAGCCATTACCCTGCTGGTAGGCCAGGGCCTGCAAAAAGGCGAAGTATTTGAGCTGCCCGCCGAGGAAGGCCAGGTGGCGGGCACGGTGGTGCGCCAGCGCCCCGTGGCCGGCCCCGATGCCACCATCCGCATGGGCCAGCTGGTCGATATCTGGGTGGCGAAATAGCCGCCGTGCCGAAAACCGGCCCTCCGCACTTTTTTCGCTACCGCCGGCGTTAGGTTCCCAACCCTTCTTTCTATGATGACACCCTTTCGCACGTACCGCCGCCTGCTACTTCCCGCCTTGCTGTTGCTGGCCCGCGTGGCGGCAGCCCAGGCCACGCTGCCGGTTCTGCCCCTGCCGGCAGACCCCGCCCGGGCCAGCTACGCGCCGGGGCCGGCCGTGCACGCGCAGCACCGCACTAACTCGCTCACGCTGCCATTCTTCGACGATTTTACCCTGCCGCTCGAGGGCCCTCCCAAGGTGCA
This sequence comes from Hymenobacter terricola, assembly GCF_017921975.2. GTDB lineage: Bacteria > Bacteroidota > Bacteroidia > Cytophagales > Hymenobacteraceae > Hymenobacter > Hymenobacter terricola. The sequence goes on along the minus strand of NZ_JAGEMO020000039.1, from coordinate 63,484 downwards.
GAACTGGCTGCCCACCGGCGGCACCCTAGTCAGCAACCGACTGTCCCTGATGCCGCTAACCCGCGGCGCGGCCACCCTCGACGGCCTCAAAGCCGATGGCAAGAGCTACAGCGGCTCCGTTAGCACCTTCAACGGTGCCACCGACTCGTTGACCTCGCAGCCCATCGACCTCAGCGGCCTTTCCCCGAACGACCATGTGTACCTGAGCTTTGCCTGGCAGGCGGGCAGCATCGTGGGCGTGCCCAACCGCAGCTTCAGCACCATCCCCGTGCGCCTCGATTTGTATGTGAAAACGAACCTTGGCGACTGGGACCGGGCGTGGTTCTACGCCAGTGTAAACCAGCGCACCGGCTTTCGCCAGCAAGTCATCGACCTGAACCAGGCCAAGTACCTGCACGCGAACTTTCAGTTCATGTTTGTGGCCACCGGCAACCAGTCCAGCAACAGCGACAACTGGGGCGTGGACTACGTGCTGCTGAACCGCGGCCGCAACGCTGGCCTCGCCGATACCACGTTTGTCGACATCGCCACCAGCAGCGGCCTGCTGGGCGGCAACCCATCGGGCGGGCTGCGCAGCCCGTTGCGCCGCTTCACGGCCATGCCGGTGTGGCAGTTCAATGCGGCACCCACTCCCACCAGCGAGCTAACCCCCAACCTGGGCGTGAACATCAACAACCTGACGGGGACCCTGCCCGTGCCCGTGAATGTACTGGGCACGGTGCGCGACCTGGCCTCGGGGGCCCCGCTGGGCACCTGGCTCCAGCGTTCCATCCAGGCCCTGCTCATTCCGCGCCTGACGGCGGTGGCCGGCCCCGCCACCGGCCAGCCCCTGCCCGCCACCGCGACTCCCAAAATCCTGCGCTACACCCTGGCCCTCGATACCCGCGAATCGCCGCCCCGCGTGGCCAACGACACCATTTTCCGCGACGTTGAGTTCAATAATTACTACGCCTACGACGACGGCACGGCGGAAGCCGTGACCCAGCTGCCCACCTACGGCACGGGCCAGGCCAGCTCCTTTGCCTACCGCATCGACCTCAACCGCCCCGATTATGTGCGCTCGCTGCGCCTGTACCCGGTTTATACGGCTTCTGACCAGTTGCCGCGGGCCGTCACCGTCAGCGTCTGGGACGACGTCGCTGGTAAGCCCGGAGCGCAGCCCCGCGCCTCCAAATCGGTGACCATTCCGGGCCCGGCGCAATTTCCTGCGGGCTGGCAGTATTACGAAGTCACCTTTGACCAGCCCGTTGCGGTATCGGGCATTTTTTACGTGGGCTATTCGCAGCCTTCCAGCTCCACCACCCGCGACCTGCACTACGGCCTGGACCTGAACAACTCGTTCCCCGCCGGCTACCTCTGGCGCCACGACAACGTGGGCGTCTGGGACACCATCCCACTCCCCAACCGGCGCGGCGCCCTGATGATGCGCCCCGTGATGACCAACAACGTGGCCACTGCCACCGCCTCTGCCCGGGAGGCCGCAGCCTACAGCCTGTACCCCAACCCGGCGCACGGCACCGTTGCCATTGCCGGGCCAGCCTTTGCCCACGCCACCGTGCTCGACGCGCTGGGCCGCACCGTGTGGGAACAACCAGTTGCCCAGGCCGGCCAGCCCACGCTGGCGCTGCCCATGTTGCCGGCCGGCGTCTACACCGTGCGCCTGACCCTGGCCGATGGCCGCACCGTCGGACGCCGGCTCATGCTGGAATGAGGGCGGGGCTGCAACAACAAAAAGGCCCCTCAGATAATCTGACGGGCCTTTTTGTTGTTGCAGCGTACCGGAATCAGCTGATGAGTGGTTCGACTTTCACCGGCCCACAGGCACGCTATTTAGCGGGCATCAGCACGGTGTCGACTACGTGCGTCACGCCGTTGCTGGAAACCACGTTGGCAGTAGTCACGGTGGCCATGCCGCCTTTGGCGTCCTTCAGCATCACGCTGTCGCCGCTTTTCATCACCGTGAGCGACTCGCCTTCGACGGTGGTCAGCACCTGGCCGTTCTTCAGGTCGGCGGCCATCAGGCGGCCGGGCACGACGTGGTAGGTCAGAATTTTGGTGAGCGTGGGCTTCATTTCCGGCGTTACCAAAGTGTTGACGGTGCCCGCGGGCAGCTTGTCAAACGCCGCATTGGTGGGCGCAAACACGGTGAAAGGACCGGTGCTTTTCAAGGTTTCCACCAAGCCAGCCGATTTCACGGCCGTTACCAGCGTGGTGTGGTCGGCGCTGCCGGCAGCGTTGTCCACAATGTCTTTGTCGGGCGTCATCATCGCGCCGCCCACCATCACCCCGCCGCCCGATGCCGGCATGGAAGTCATTGCATCGGTCGTAGTGGTGGTCATATCGCCTTTGCGGGGCAGGGTTTTGGATTTCATTTTATCGCCGGCGTCCGACTTGCCTTTGACCTTCATTTTGCCGTCATCGGCCATCTTGGTTTTGGTCATCATGCCGTCGGCCGTGGTTTTGGTCTTTTCGGCGTCACTCTTGGTTTTCGTCGCATCCTGAGCGAAAGCGGGCACGCTAATGGCGGCAGTGAGAGCCAAAGCGGCTAGGAATGGTTTCGTGTTCATGGGACTGGGAATTAGAGTGAGAAGAACAGTAATGCCCATCTATACGGCCAAATTGAGCTATTAGATTCGAACTGCCCGTTTCCGACCATACTCCCTCACCATTTCAACACGCTACATCTCAATCTAATACCCGATAAAACGGCTTTCCCATCACCAAAGATGAGCCCTTCTTTGCTGAGCTACTCCCGAAACAGCCGGCCGCCAGCAGCCTTTGGGCCAGTGCCCTTGTCATCGCCTTGTGCTACCGGATTTCTTCACTCGGAGCCACCCAACCGGCAAATAATGTTCTTCCATCCTATCGCAATTATCGCGGGCCAGCTCCTTGGACTAGTCCTGAGCTATGCCGCCACCGGCCAATGGATTAATCCCGACAGGGCCGGGTTCCGGAACTTTGGCCGGCCCAGCAGCCCACCCCGCTCCATGCGCCAGCAGTGGCGGCTCGGCTATTCGGTATCGGTGGCCTTGGTGACTGCCCTGCCTTGCCTGGCCGTGTCATTTTCGCTGTTCAGCGTGGCCTCAACCGGCCTGGCCAGCCTTGGCAGCGCGTACCTCTTCTACGCGCTCACCGCCGACCAGAACCGGGTGCCGGCACGAGCTTACGCGCGGCCACAAAGCAATGGGGCTGCCTCCGGCGCCTTGTGGCCGTGGCCGGATAGAGTCTTGGCCCGGCGGGCCATTCAGGCGTTTCCCGACGTGGAGCCCACCCGGCAGCTGCTGGCCGCCCGGAGTGCCCACGCGGCGAGGGAGTTGCAGCTTCTGCGGCGGCTGGTACTGGGAGCCGGCGCGGCGGTCTACACCGCTTGCCTATTTGCCGCGTGGCACCTATCTTAACACCGTGGACACCAGCTGCCGGCCATAACTGAGAAAACACCGGACCCCTACAGAAGCCCCAGCCAACCGGCCGGGGTTTCTGGGTTTAACTGCCCACCCAGCGTGTGCTAAAGCCAGCTACCAAACGACTACGGCTGAGCCAGCCAGTCCAGCAAAAGCAAAAACCCCCTTCACAAGTTGTAAAGGGGGTTTTTAGTGGCCGCGTTAGGAATAACACCTAAATCTTGTACACTACCCAAAATGCCTCTATACGGGCTCTAATGACGTTTTCTAAAGAGATAATGTCTGTTTTTCCGCTGCCTTGCGCCCCGCTCACATACTTGACACATACTAAGTATGCGTACTTGCCGTATCATTGTGCATTCTCTCTCACCAACGCCCAATGCCAGATGAACGCCTACCTCGCAGCCCGCAACCCCAAAGACGGTTTTGTAACTATCGTAGCGGAGTATTCAAATACTAAGAAGATTAAGAAAGTAGCAACGGGCGTAAAAGTCAATGTGAAGTATTGGGACAATGAAACCCGGCTAGTCAAAGCCAACGGCACCGCCAACGTCACAAAAACCAACGACCAACTGAAATCAGTATTGAAGAATCTGAATGATGCCGTTACTGAGCTATACAAAGCCAACGGCAACGTAATGCCCACCGTCCCCCAATTGAACGAGTATCTAGCCGCTCAGAGCGAGGTTGTAGCCGCCGTAGGCACTGAGGAAACGCTAGTAGCTGAGCTAGGCACCTTCATAGCTGGCAAAACCGATTGGGCACCGGCCACAGTCAAAGCATACAACACGCTCAGCAATCACATTCAAGGCTATCAGAAAGCCAAAAAGGTTACTTGGCTACTCACCACGCTGACCAACGACGAAATAATAAAGTGGCAGCACTGGCTAGTAAAAACCTACAACTTCAATAACGCTACATTGGGCAAGGTGGTGGGCAAGTTCAAAACCTTCTTAACCGATAAACAACCCGCTCAAATCAATCTGAGCAAAGTAAAGCCGCTATTCACACAATCGCCCACACCGCCCGTAGTTCTTCACCAAAACGAAATAGAGGCGCTACGGGCCTTAGACTTGACGAATAACCCGCGTTTAGAAAGAGTAAGGGATTTACAAATAGCTCAAATCTTTAGCGGCTTGCGTTTCTCTGATTTAATCCGGTTAGAATCCCGTCACATTCAGAAAGGACATATTGTAATTAAAATGTGGAAAACCCGCAAACAAAATAAAACAGTCAGAATACCGATGTTTCCCCCGTTCGCAGAAATCGCTGCCAAGTACACTGATACCGAAACCGGGGAATTGCGCTTGCCAGTGCTCAGCAATCAGAAATTCAACGACTATATTAAAGAAGTTGCGCAGCTTGTACCGGAACTATTAAAGCCGATTACTATTGAATTTACAAAAGGCACTGTGACCGATACCAAAGACGTTCCCAAATGGGAAGAAATTAGCAGCCATAGCAGCCGCCGTAGCTTTTGCTCCCTCTGTTTGGATTTGGGCTACTCAGTAAAGGAAACAATGGTTTGGAGCGGCCACAGCACCCTAGCAGCATTCAGCCGCTATATCGGCCTATCTGACTTGAACGAAAACGCCGCCAATGATTTTACCGCACGTTACGCCGCGAAACTTGTGAAATAATTCTAAATTATTTTCAGTCTAGCAAAACCGCCTCTAGCCAACGCTAGGGGCTTTTTTGTGCCGTTTCCTCTCTAGGAATACAATTCCTATTTAAGAAATGTTTGCACATTTTGAAGAATGAATTATAAGTTTTAGGTTTGTTTAATAATTCATCGCACACAGTCTGACATTTTACTTATTTACCAATAGTAACAATTAACATTTATGAAAACCACCACCACGAAAGAAGAAAAGCGCATTACGCTACGCATGAACGCAAAACTGCATGAGAAGCTACAGCAGCATACAGAGGCTAATGATATTACCTATTCGCAGCTAATTCGCCGCCTGCTTAAAGATTACCTAAACTAATTAAACGAACTTATGCCTATCACCACTCTCAGCCCGTTTCTAGAGACAATTTGCCAAAGCAACAAAACGCTAAAAGCTCTTATCCTCAAAAAGCTAAATCAGATTAACGTGAAATAACCTTGCCCTCACCAACTATACTAAATGCTCCAATTCGACACTATCAAAATACTATTCCCGCGCCTACTCATTTCCGACCTAGACACAAAAGCACTCACACAAGCCGTAGACGCAAAAGGAAAGCTAATTTATTATCAACGAAACAGCGCGCCCGGCCTAGTCACAGTGCGAGTAGGCGCTAAAGAAATTGCTTTAGAAATATCCGCTAAGATTCTTAAAGTCGATTACCCTAAACTCATTTCAGCCCGCACTATAGAGCAAGTTCTATTTAACGCGGAAACGCTGCTTCCCTTCACGTTTGACGTTCACGAAGCACTGAGCCAAGCCCACGTCGCAAAGTGTCACCAGACGCAAGATTTAACGCTAAAACAGCTCTTTGCCAATTACGCCGCGCCGCTCACTCAGCTATTCGTAAGCCGCGACTATACGTTAAAGCCTTACAAAGACGAAACGGTAACATTCATTCAGAATACTACGGGCCTAGATGATAAGCACCGCGAATATTTCAAGCTTTACGACAAAGCAAAGGAATACAAACGCGCTACCGATGCCAATACCGCTTACAGGGAGACGCTTTCTAAGCAGGAAAAGGAATTGGTAAGTGAATACTTCGCGGATAAAATGCGAATGGAGACGCAGCTAAACACAAAAAGAAAGTTAAGGCAGTATTTCCCCGATATCCCCAAAGAAATAAAGCTAATGGATATGCTGTTAAGTAAGTCTAACCCACTGCTAACCCAATTTACCGAAATTACCAAACAGATTTACATGGCAATAACCAACCAAACCGAAAGCAAAGCATTGTCTTTTACCGATTCCCTGACTTATGACGATACCCAATTCTTTTACGTTTTGGAAAAGCACGATTTCAATTTAAAGAAAATCGATTACTGGCTCAAGCAAAAGCGCGTAAAGAAACCAACGCAAATACGTCATCGAAAGAAATACGCGGAAATGCTTGCCAGCTACAAAGCATTTGATAGCGATAGCAGCAGCTTTGCCCCGTTGCGCGAATTAAAAGACGCTATAACTATAGGTGCAACGGTATCAAATTTGGAACCTACTATACCAATGGCAAAAGCAACACCCGCAACTCCTATAACTATAGCTACTATGGTATCAAAAATGGAACCTTCACCAACGGCAAAAGAAGTATCAGAGGCAATCAAATTACAAGATGAATTATTTGAAAAAGAGTTAGCCGCTTTGCCAGAACTAGAGGACGGTTGGTTACCGTTTTAAAACGTATTTAAATTGTATCAGAGTCGAATACTGATAGCATTTCCAGTAAAACCCCTCTCCTTTGGATTGGGGCTTTCTTTTGCCTATAACTATAGCTGCTTTGGTATCAAAAATGGAACCTTCAATAACCAGACTCACAAAAAAGAAAAAAGAGTAACCCTCAAATAATCGTTGTAGGTAGGAATGACGTTAGCAGCTTACCAAATGCAGCGCAGCGTAATGCGGGAAGTTGGTAGGCATGACGCTAACGGAAACCTTACCGCCGCTTGAGTTCTCAAAAACCACCAACACCACCAAAACGGTAATGCCGTCTCACAGTCTTACGTTTTACGCAAGCACGAAAAACCCCGCTAACCACTTAGGCTAACGGGGTTCTTTGCTTCTAACGATTGCGGGCGCTGGCTAGTCGTAACTTCTCTAATCCGGCTTTCGTGACCCGCCAACGCGGGCGCTCGTCGGTACCGTAGTTGTCCGCTGGCAGTAGCCCCGTTGCAATCCTATCTAGAATCGTTTTTTCAGACAGTTTCAGCTTCTGAGCGCAATCGTAAACGGTTAGCAGCGTCTCAGCTTCATTAGACGCTACGGCAGCCTTACAGAGCTTAATTAGGCGTTTCTCCATTATGTCCGCTAGGCGGTTGGCGAGTTCGTCATAAAACGACGGGGAAAGTATAATCATACGCAAGTATTTGAATTATTAAATGTTTGAAGATGAATCTTATACGATTCCAAAGCCAAAAAGGTTACTGGCATTCAAACCCCACTTGCATAAGGAATAACTATAAATAAATACAAATAATACTATTTAGTGAAGTATGATGATGAACAGTATTTTACATTCGGGTATTTTCGCAAATCAAAGGATAATTATTTGAAAAGCAAATATTTACTGTTATTCACCCTCTAACAAAAGGCGTTCAGTAGCCTCTTGCGTTGTACTCAATCTTTTTTATACTCACTCAGCACAAAAGAAGTAGCCCCAAAGCTCACCCGCTTACACAGCCCAACGGATTCCGCGCCCGTTTTTAGCCCACAAAACCCCGTTCGCTCCCTTATGGGAGCGCAGAAACAGCTATAGCATACTACTGAGGCAGGTTTTACCTGTTTTCGTCCCGGTTTGTGTCCCGTTTTACGCTCCCTGTCCCGGTTTTCGGCCGCTCAGTAGCCAAACGAATCCAGCGCCCTAGGCTCAGCAGCCGCGAAAGAATCTAGCCGCTCCTAGGCGACGGTGGCAACCTCTCAAGCCCCATACATACTAGACACATACTAGGACAAAGAAAAACCCCCTCTACAAGCTGCAAAGGGGGTTTTTAGTGGCCGCGTTAGGAATCGAACCTAAATCAAGAGCTTCGGAAACTCTCATACTATCCGTTGTACGACGCGGCCGGGTCCGAATAGGACTGCAAAAGTAGCCTCAAAAGCGAGGGCGACCAAATTTGCGGCCAAATTACTCCTCCGTTGGTGGCCGCCTAAAAAACCCAACGAGCATAAATTCAGTTAAGCCAGGAGTGATTCTTTCCAATTTCCACATTATTTTCTCATGAAAAAGAACCTGTACACGGCCGATGCTTCGGCCGTTGGTGGCCGCAGTGGCCGCATCCGTTCCACCACCGGCGTCATCGATCTGGAAATGTCCGTACCCGAAGGCTTGGGCGGTAAAAAGGGAGCTACCAACCCTGAAGAGCTGTTTGCCGCCGGCTATGCTTCGTGCTTTCAGCAGGCGCTGCTCGTCACGGCCCAGCGCGCCGGCGACACCCTTGATAAGGAAAGCTCGGTGCAGTGTTCTGTAACGCTGTTTCAGGAGGGCGAGGGCTACGGTTTGAGCGCCATCCTCGACGTGGATTTGAAGAAGTTTGACGAAGGCAAAACCATTGACATGGTGCGCCAGGCCCACAAAATCTGCCCCTACTCGGTAGGCACCCGCGGCAACATGGACGTGGAACTGCGCGTGATGGGCAAAGCCATTCCAGTGGAAGCCGAAGAAAATGCCGGAGTAGCCGGAAAATAGTTAAAAGTTGAGCGTTAAAAAGGCCCGCCTGGATTACCAGGCGGGCCTTTTTAACGCTCAACTTTTAACTGATGCCTAAGCGGCTGCCAGCACTTCTTTCACGCGGGCAGCGGCATCCTTCAGCAGCACGGCCGAAACCACTTTCAGGCCGCTTTCGTCGATGATGCGAGCGCCTTCTTCGGCGTTGGTGCCTTGCAGGCGCACGATGATGGGCACGCGGATGTCGCCGATGGCTTTGTAAGCCTCCACCACGCCGGCCGCAACCCGGTCGCAGCGCACGATGCCGCCGAAGATGTTAATCAGGATGGCCTTCACGTTCGGGTCCTTCAGGATGATGCGGAAACCCGCTTCCACCGTCTGGGCGTTGGCTCCACCCCCCACGTCGAGGAAGTTGGCGGGTTCGCCACCGCTCAGCTTGATGATGTCCATGGTGGCCATGGCCAGGCCGGCGCCGTTCACCATGCAGCCCACGTTGCCGTCGAGCTTCACGTAGTTCAGGTTGTTCTGGCTGGCTTCCACTTCCAGGGGGTCTTCCTCGTTGATGTCGCGCAGGGCGGCCAGGTCCTTGTGGCGATAGAAGGAGTTTTCATCCAGGCTCACTTTGGCGTCAACGGCCAGAATTTTGTTGTCCGACGTTTTCAGCACCGGGTTGATTTCGAACATGCTGGAATCGGTGTCGTCGTAAGCCTTATAAAGAGCGGTTACGAACTTCACCATTTCCTTCTGCGCCTCGCCTTCCAGGCCCAGGTTGAACGCGATTTTGCGGGCCTGAAAGCCTTGCAGGCCCACCGAAGGGTCCACGTGCTCGTGGTGAATTTTCTCGGGGTGCGACTCGGCCACCTCTTCGATGTCCATGCCGCCCTCGGTGGTGTAGATGATGACGTTTTTGCCCAGGGCACGGTCCAGCAGCACGCTCATGTAGTATTCCTTCGGCTCCGACACGCCGGGGTAGTACACGTCCTGCGCCACCAGCACTTTGTGCACCAGGCGGCCTTCGGGGCCGGTTTGTTTGGTGACGAGCTGCATGCCGAGGATGTTGCCGGCAATTTCTTTCACCTGGTCCAGGTTTTTGGCCAGCTTCACTCCGCCCCCTTTGCCCCGGCCCCCGGCGTGAATTTGCGCCTTGATAACGTACCAGCTGGTGCCGGTTTCGGCGGTGAGCTTTTCGGCGGCAGCCACGGCCTCCTCGGGCGTGTTGGCCACGATGCCTTCCTGCACGCGCACGCCGTATTTTTTCAGGATTTCCTTGCCCTGATATTCGTGAATGTTCATAAAAATGAAAAAGGGGTGGATTTAGCTACGCTGACCTTCGGTTGCTGGCGCGAAAGTACGGCGGCCCGGCGTCATTGCGCATACCACCGCGTCAATACCGTCTCGGCGGGCTTGTGCTGGGGCGTGAAATCGGCGTGGCGGCGGGCCGGGCCGTCGGCTTCCAGGCCGGGGTACCACTTCCAGATAAACATGCCCTTGAGCCACGGCAGGCCCCAACAGGCCCGAAAAAGTGCCTCGTAGCAGCGGGCCTGGGTGGCTTCATCGGGCGTGTCGAAGGCGGCCATGCGCTCGGGCCATTCCCAGGGCCGGACGGCGGCATCGGGCGTGGTTTTGTAGCCTACTTCGGTGAAGACCACGGGCTTTTTGATTTTCTTCTGCCAGGCTGCCAGCTTCTGCAAATGCGGCTGCCAACCGCGCAGCAGCGTATCGAGCGGCGGGCTGGTGGCCGTGTTCAGCGGGAAATAAGCCTGAATGCCCACGTAGTCCAGCGCGTCCCAGAACCGGATTTGCTCGTACTCGCCGCTCCAGTTGGCAGCGTAGGTGAGCGGGCCGTGGTACACGCGCCGAATCTGGCGGATGAGCCCGCGCCAGGCCTTTTCGTGGGCTGGCTCGGTGGCGTGCAGCAGCTCAGTGCCGATGCACAGGCCGTCGAGATGGGCCGTTTCGGCCAGCTGGGCATAATGCAGCATGAAGCCGGCGTAGCTGGCAAACCAGGCGTCCCAGTCGGTGTTGTTGGTCATGTTGATGTCGCCGGGCCAGGAATTGTGGCCCCGCACCCACAAGTGGGGCTTCAACAAAGTGCGGATGCCGTGCTGCCGGGCCAGTTGGGCCGTGTACGTCAGCCCAGCGTCGCTTTCGCCCCACATGCCACGCCGGCCGCTGGGCCGCTCCGTATGCACGCGAATAGTCGGCTCGGCGGCTTCGCCCTGCCAGCCAAACGGCATCTGGGCAATCCAGGTGATGTGGTCGCGGACCAGCGGGGCCAGCTCGGTGGCGGTGATGGAGTCGCCGCCCACCCAGCTCACGCCGCGCAGGCGCGTGCTGTCGAAAGGGCTGGCCGGCACTGCCGGGCGGGCGGCTAGCTCGGCTTCCAGCTGGGGGGCGCTGGGGGGCGGCGCACTGCCGCGCAGGTGGCGGGGCCACCACCACAGCGCCAGCAGCGGCACCACGCCCAGCAAGGCCAGCGGCCACCAGCGCCGCCACGAAAAGAAGGAAAGCATCATGAATAATAATTTCCAGTCACCGGCCAAACGGTATCTACGCCAACCGGCTGGCTGCGTATCAGTCGCGGCGCGGCTCCGACGGGATTCTGCGTAGCTTTGCCGCTACGCACCCATTCACGTCTATCGCTGCCCGCCCTTGCTGCAAGCTATTAACATTCACAAGAGCTACAACGCCCTGAACGTGCTCAAGGGCATCGATTTGACGATTGAGAAGTCGGAAATCGTGAGTATTGTCGGCTCCTCGGGGGCGGGCAAGAGCACGCTGCTGCACATTCTGGGCACGCTCGACAGCCCCGACTCGGGCGAGGTACTGTTCGATGGCGAGTCGGTTAGTTCCCTGGGGCGCAACGATTTGGCGCGGTTTCGCAACCGGCACATTGGCTTCATTTTTCAGTTTCACAACCTGCTGCCCGAATTCACGGCCCTCGAAAACGTGTGCCTGCCCGCCTACCTGGCCGGCCGCTCCGAAAAAGAAGTGCGCGTGCGGGCCCGCGAGCTGCTCGGCATGCTGAACATGGAATTTCGGGCCGACCACAAGCCCAGCGAAATGAGCGGCGGCGAGCAGCAGCGCGTGTCCGTGGCCCGCGCCCTGATTAACTCGCCCGAAATCATCTTCGCCGACGAGCCCAGCGGCAACCTCGACACCAAAAATGCCCAGGAACTCCACCAGATTTTCTTTCTGCTGCGCAAAGAGCTGGGCCAGACCTTCGTCATCGTAACGCACAACGACCAGCTGGCCGAAATGGCCGACCGCAAGATTGTGATGCGCGACGGCCATATTCTGGAAGGCGGATAAGGGTTTGGGGTAGCTTAATAAAAAAACGTCATGCTGAGCGGAGCCGAAGCATCTCGCGTGCAGGAGTAAACCCAGTCGATTGGATTGCTACCACACGCGAGATGCTTCGGCTCCGCTCAGCATGACGGCCTTATAATCAGACCTATTATCCTCACGGCGCGGCGACGAACCACAAGTCCCCGGAATCCAGCAAATCGTGGCCTTCGGCGTGGCCGCGGGTGGCGTTGTCGCCGGCGTAGTAGTAGAGCGGGTGGCCTTTGTAGGTGAGCTGCTCGCGGGTAGCGGTGGTGGTGCCGTAGGGGCCGGTGGTGGTGCTGGGGTCGCGGGTGATGGTGGCGAAGTCGCTGGCGTGCAGCGTGGAGGGCACGGCCGGCACACTCATGTACAGCGCGGGCCAGATGGCGGCGCAACCGCCCGTGCAGTTGGTGGGCTGCGTAGCGGGGCTGGTATTGTCCTTGGCAAAAAAGTACAGCGTGCGGCCCTGCGTGTCCACCAGGTAGGTTTTATTGGCCACCACGTGGGTGGCTTTGTCTTCGACTAGCTTACTGGCCAGCACCACGCCGTAGCCGGGATTGACGACGTGCCAGATGCCGCCGATGGCGTTGCCGCCAGTGACGCCGGGAGCCTCACGGGTGTACACGCCGGCAGCGGCCGGGGCGTAGTAGTAGAGCGGCCAGCCTTTGTAAGTGGTTTGCGGGCGGCCATCGGTGGTGGTTTTGGTGGCGAAATCCTCGGCTTTCAGGGCTTTGGGCACTTTGAGGCTGGCTTCGTAGTACACGGGCCAGAGGGGGCTGCAGGTGGCGCTGGTGCAGGCATTGGTGCCGTCCACGTCGCGGGCGAAAAAGTAGAGGGTCTTGCCATTGGCATCGGTGAGGTAGGGGCCGAGGGTGGCGGAGGTGGCCACTTTCACGGTGGCCACGGCGTCCTGGTCGTCGGCGGGAGCGGTGGTAGAGTCTTTTTTGCAGCTCACGACGCTCAGGCTCAGGGAGCCGAGGAGCGCGAGGCCCAGCCCAAGGGCGCGGAAGCGCGACAGGAGGGAATTGGCTGATTTGGTCATGACAGGGAATCTTTAGCTTTAGAAAAGAAGGAAATGGCTTGCCTGGGTGGCCAAAAACTGGGCACAGCAAGGCCTGAACCGCCCGGAAGCCGGGCGGGGGTAAGGAGCTTCGCAGCGGCGAAACCAGCATGAAAAAGGGACGGCGTAAACGGTCAGCCGGTAATGAGCAAGCAGCGGAAGTCGGCGCCGACCTCCCACCGCCCGGCCACGAGCCGGCCAGAGCAACAAACTGCGGTGCCGGTCGCGAACCGGGCTAGCGCATCTGCGTCAGGGATACAAACCTGTACTCGGAGGAAGGCGAAAAAAGGTTGTTTCGCGTCATTAAAAAACCTGTGCCGGCCGGGTGGCTGACCTCCGGACATTTCCCAAACCCGGGGAACCAAATTGCGGCGGCCGCTTTATAAACTCCTCACTTTGCTAAAAACCCATCATCCCAACCTAATTAGCTTTAGTAAAAACCGAACAAATTTTACTATTGCTGATAAACACCTGAAATACAGCAATAAAATTTACTAATATTTCTGGCTTTTCTGGCACGTTTCTTTCTATCTTTGGGTTATAGACCCGAACATCAGTTGGACACATTAAAAAAAAAGCACCGCCATGAACGAGGCCCCCAAAACCACCAAGGACATTACCAAAAAAGTTAAAGCCGAGAGCTACGACATTGCGCGCTCCGACGAAACACTGGACCTGGCGAAGGACCTCGCCAAGTTCATTAAGGAAAACAAGCTCACCACCAACGTCCAGGGCAAGGAGTTTGTGAACGTGGAAGGCTGGCAGTACGCCGGCTCGCGCCTGGGCATCGTGCCCATCGTGGAGCACGTCATCAACGTGAGCAGCGCCGAGGAAATGAAGTACCAGGCCAAGGTGACGCTGTTTGACCTGCGTCACGGCGCTACGGTGGGCGCCGGTTTCGCCGTGTGCTCGAACAAGGAGAGCGGCAAGAAATTCTACCAGGAATTTGCCATCATGAGCATGGCCCAGACCCGCGCCATCGGCAAAGCCTACCGCAACTGCCTGGCCTGGATTATCCGCGCCGCCGGCTACGAGCCTACGCCCGCCGAGGAAATGGACTACAACACCAACACGCCTGTTGCGGCTCCCGCTCCGGCCGTTGCAGTGGCCCAGGCCGTGCCCGCCATGCAGGTAGTGCCCGCCGAGGCACCAGCCGTGGCGGCGGAAGCCGCTGCTGCCCCCGTGCAATACGCCACGGCTTCGCAGAAGGAGGAAATCATCCGCCTGCTGAACCACCCGGTCATCACCCGCCCCGAGAAAACCAAGATGCTGCTCAACATCAACCGCCTCGATGAGGAGCGCGCCATTCAGGCCATCGCCAAGCTGCGCAAAGCCATCGACGACCGTGAGAACGGCGAGAAAGCCGCCGCTTAATCCTTTTTCTTTCACATTTCTGCCCGCCCGGTGCCGTAAGGTACCGGGCTTTTTTTGTTGACGGATTAGAAATCCACCGTTTTCGTAAACGAGTAAGGCTTGCCTTAGAACGCAACATCAAACCGGCCCGATTTGACGGAGATGGTACCGCCGCTTCGGTCCAGCGCGGAAAACTCAAAGGTGCCGGCCATCACGCGGGCGACAGTATCAATGCGGGTGAGCGTGATGAGCCCCCCGTGCGTGGACGAGGTATAAAATCCGCCCGAACTGCGATTAAGACTGCCGTAGTTGCCCGTGGAGGTTTCAGCCAAGGAGTAGGTGCCTGGCCGAAACGCGTCGCGCAAGGCTAAGTACATCTGCCCCTGTTCGCCATACGCTTTTACGCCGATTTCACGTCGGTAAAAATAGCCCTGCAACGGGGTGACAGGCTGAAAAACGTTGTGGCTGGGCGTAGGTATGAATACTTCCCCATCCAAGAGGCAACCAAACGTGTTTTTCCCCTCTTGCGTAGCCTTGGGCAACGGGTTGCCGTCGTCTTTTTTGCAGCTAACCAACAGGACCAGCAAGCAGAACAGCACCTTTTTCATCGCGTTAAGGGAAAGAGCATCGCGGAAAATCCCACCGAACAAACCTACGCTGAGTCACCTTGGGGAGCAAGGCTAAAAAGACCTACATTAGACTTCGTATTTGATAATTTAAGACTGTATATTGTTTTAATTCAACAGGTTATCGTTATAAAAAGGGATATTATTTAGAATGAACCGTGTTGCACTGGCTAGGGTGAACCAGAATAAGAAACATACGCTCCTTTTGGTGAACCGCTGCAAATGGGAATTTTCAGCTTGGCGAATGTACCCGATTATCCAGATTGAGTTTAAGAAACTCGTTCACTTTTCAAAGTTTACGAAACTCGAAGCAGGAATGAGTTTCGTGAACTCCTTAGCTAATGCGCTTTCTGGTTCTTTTCGTTGACGTAATAGACTACTGAATTGCGGTAAGAAGGAAAGCAACTGGTGCATAAAAACGAGGCAGTACCTTCGCCCTATGTCCTCCGCTCCTACCGAAACCTCGCCACTGGCTCTATTGAAGGAGCATTGGGGCCACACGGCGTTCCGGCCGGGGCAGGAGGATATTATCAATTCCGTGCTGGGCGGGCACGATACGCTGGCGCTGCTGCCCACCGGCGGCGGCAAGAGCATCTGCTTCCAGGTGCCGGCCCTGGCGTTGCCCGGCATCTGCATCGTGGTGTCGCCGCTCATTGCGTTGATGAAGGACCAGGTGGACAACCTGCGCAAGCGCGGGCTGAAAGCAGAAGCCATTTACGCGGGCATGAGCCACCAGGAAATCGACCATGCGCTGGATAATTGCGTGTATGGCCGCAACGTGAAATTCCTGTACGTGAGCCCCGAGCGGCTGCTCACGGAGCTGTTCCAGGTGCGGGTGGCAAAGATGAACGTGGGCCTGCTGGCCGTGGACGAAGCCCACTGCCTTTCGCAGTGGGGCTACGATTTCCGGCCGCCGTACCTGCGCATCGCAGAACTGCGGGAGGCCCTGTCGGCGGATGTGCCGGTTATCGCCCTTACGGCCACGGCCACGGCGCAGGTGCAGGCCGATATCGTGGAGAAGCTGAAGTTTCGGCCGGGCGCGGGCGTGTTTCGGCAGAGTTTTGCGCGGCCCAAGCTGTCGTATTCAGTGCTGCATACCGAGGACAAGCTGCGCCGGCTGCTGGAAGTGGTGCGCGGCGTGGGGCCCACCAAAACCGGCATCGTGTACGCCCGCACGCGGCGCCAGACGGAGGACACGGCGGCGTTTTTGCAGCTGCACAAGTTCTCGGCGGCGGCCTACCACGCGGGCCTGCCCTCGGAAAAGCGCACCCAGGTGCAGCAGGACTGGATTGCGGACAAAGTCCGGCTCATCGTGGCCACCAACGCTTTCGGCATGGGCATCGACAAGCCCGACGTGCGCCTCGTGGCCCACCTCGACGCGCCCGATACGCTGGAGGCCTACTACCAGGAAGCCGGCCGCGCCGGGCGCGATGGGCAGTACGCCTTCGCCGTGCTCCTGGCTGGCCCGAACGATGCCGACGAGCTGCGCCGCCGCACCAACCAGGCGTTTCCACCTTTGGATACGGTGCGGCGCGTGTACCAGGCGCTGGCCAACTACTCGCGCACGGCGGTGGGCGGCGGCGAGCTGGCCGCGTTCGACTTCGACTTGCAGCAGTTTGCCGAAACCTACCGCATCAAGGCGGTGGACGCGCACAATTCGCTGAAGATTTTGCAGCGCGAGGGCTTCGTGCAATTGAACGAGGCCGTGAACAGCCCGGCGCGGGTGCACCTGATAATGAACCACCAGGATTTGTACGCCTTCCAGGTGGCCAATGCCCAGCACGATTTGCTGATAAAGGCCCTGCTGCGGCTGCACGGCGGCGAGCTGTTTGCCGATTTCCAGGCCATTTCGGAAAATGCGCTGGCCACGCACCTACGCCGCAGCGTGGTGGAAGTGCGCCAGCAGCTGCGCTACCTGCACACGGCGGGGATTCTGCACTACCAGCCCCGGCAGGAGTCGCCGCAGGCCATGTTCACCACGCCGCGCTTTGATGCGCCCAAGCTGCCCATCGACCAGGTGCGCATGACCGCCGCCCGCGACCTGGCCCGCGCCAAAACCAACGCCGTGGGCCACTACCTGGCCGGCACCCGCTGCCGCCAGATACTGCTGCTCACGTATTTCGACGAAGCCGACCCGGCCCCCTGCGGGGTGTGCGATATTTGCCTGGCGGAGAAAAAAACGGCCCAGGCCACTTCCGAGGCCCCTTCGCTACGCGAGCCGCTGCTGCAACACCTGCGCCAGGCGGCGGCGTCGCCGAGGGAATTGCTGGCCGCGTTTCCGCCTAAGGATGCGGCGGCCATTACCGCCGCCGTGCGCGAAATGGTGGACCGGGGCGAGCTGGCCTACGCGGCCGATGGGCGGCTGGTGGTGGCGTGACCTCACACTTTGGCCGTTGCGTGCTGCCGGATTTCCTCCTCAATCAGCTCTTTATAGGGGTAGAAATCGACCTGCATGGTGTGGCGCGGGGACGGGCCGTAGCGGCGGGACAGAGCGGCTTTGTCGGCGGCAATGCTTTGGCGCATGGCGGCGGGCGACGGCAGTTGGCACTGGCCGGTGAGCAGCTGGGCCACCCATTTGGCCTGAATTTCGGCCAGGGGCATGATGGCTCCCAGCGGCTGAATGAAGGCCAGAAAATAGAGGCCGGGGTGGTCGGGGTGCACCACGCGGCGGTACAGTTCCAGATTATTTTGGGCCTCCACGTTGAGGAAATCGGGGGCGAAGAAGGGGAACGAGACTTTATAGCCGGTGGCGTAGATGAGCAGGTCGGCGGGCAGGGTGCTGCCGTCTTCGAACAGGATTTTATCGCCTTGCAGCTCCCGGATGTTGGGCTTGAACTGGATGAGGCCACGGCCGGCCAGGTTCAGCAAATCCTGCGAGAGCGTGGGGTGCTCCATGAGCAGGGCGCGCTGGGGGCGCGGCACGCCGTACTGCTCCTGGTTGCCGTGGGCCAGCCAGAGGGCAGCTTTCAGCACGAGGCGTTGGAGGGCCAGGGGGAGCTTGCTGGTAAAGGGCGAGGCCAGAGAATCGAAGGGCATGCCCCAGAGCCAGTTGGGCAGGATGTGGGCGCCGCTGCGGGTCGAAATGGTGACCTGGCCGCCGTACTGGCGGGCGGCTTCGCAGGCAATGTCGACGGCCGAGTTGCCGATGCCTACGATGACGACGTTGCGGCCCGCCACCTGGTCGGGGGTGCGGTAGAAGTGCGCATGCAGGGTTTCGCCGGTAAAGTGGCCGGGGAAGGGCGGCTCGGGGTAGCGCGGGCTCCAGTGGTGGCCGTTGGCCACGATGACGGCCCGGTAATCGTCCTCGTGCGGGGTGCCGGCGCGGGGCCGGGTGGCCACGCGCCAGGAGCCGTCGGGGTTGGGGCGCACGCCGGTGACTTCGGTGTTGTAGGTAATCAAATCGGCCACGCCGAAGTGACGGGCATACTCTTCGAAATAGCGGATGATGTGCGAATGGTGCGGAAACGTGGGGTACTGCGCGGACATGGGAAAGTCCGAATAGCTCATGATTTCGCGGTTGGTGTTGATGTGCAGCGAGCGGTAGGCCGACGACAGGCCGTTGTCGTTGCCGTAGCGCCAGTTGCCGCCCAGGGCCGAGCCTTTCTCGAAGCAGTCGAAGGGCAGGCCGGCTTCCTTTAGGGCCTTGGCCGCCGTGAGGCCCGTAGAACCCGCGCCAATGAGGCAGATTTTTTCCGCTGCTGACATGGTAGAAAGATAGCCAAAAACGGCCGGCGCCGCAACGCGGCGGCACAACTCCCGACGGAGGTGCCGCCGCGTTGCGGCGCTGGTTTTCGGGGGAACTGCGGCTAGATACCGGCGGCCATGTAGGCCTGGAAGCCGCCCACCAGGTTGCGCACGTTGGTGAAGCCCTGCTGGGTGAGGTAGGCCTTGGCCGAGGCCGAGCGATTGCCGCTCTTGCAGTGCACGATGATTTCCTGGTTCTTCCACTCGTCGATGTCGTCGAGCTTTTCGGGCAGGGAGCTGAGGGGAATGTTTTGCGCGCCGGGCATGCGGGCTTCCTCGTATTCCCAGGGCTCGCGCACGTCGATGATGGTGGGCGTTTCGCCGGCTTGCTGGCGCTGGTGGAGTTCGATGGGGGTGATATCGGCCATGGGGAGTGGGTAAGGAGAAAGATGGGGAATAAGGAGGGCGAAAGTACGGCCGAAGTCTTATTGGTTTGGTAATGGGCGGACAGTCAGCGGCGCACGGCCAAATTCCTATCTTTGCGGTTTACCTCCCCTCTCAATCTTTTTCATGAAACACTTTTTCGCTTCGTTGCTGGTAGCATTGGCGCTTGTGCCCGCAGTGCTGCAGGCCCAAACCGTGCCGCCCATGCCGCCCGCGCCGCCCGCCGGCTTGTCGGGCCAGGCCCTGCGCACCTGGTACATCGACAACTGGTACACCGGCAAGCGCGTGGAGCTGAGCTACGCCACCGCCCGCGGCAAAATGTATAACTACGCCGACAACTACAACAACCTGGTGACCTGCGTGTACTCGGGCTACCAGGAAACGGTGCCCTACAGCGCCACCAACACCAGCACCACCGTGGTCAGCCGCATCAACTGCGAGCACACCGTGCCGCAGTCGTGGTTCAACCAGACGGTGCGCATGCGCTCCGACATGCACCACCTCTACCCCACTTACGACACCTGGAACAACCTGCGCGGCTCGGACCCCTACGCCGAAATCCCCGACGCCACCACCCAGACCTGGATGCGCGGCCTCGTGAGCCAGGCCACCATCCCCACGGCCAACCTGGCCGAGTGGAGCGAGGACACCAACACCCAGTTTGAGCCCCGCGAAGACCACAAGGGCAACGTGGCCCGCTCCATCTTCTACTTCTACACGATGCACGCCAATCAGCCCGACCTGATTGCGACCGGCCACAACAGCATCAGCGCCGTGGCCGACATCAACACGCTCTACGCCTGGCACCTCGCCGACCCGGTGGACGCCCACGAGATTGAGCGCAACAACCGCGTGGCCGCCAGCCAGGGCAACTTCAACCCCTACATTGCCTACCCCGCCAGCGTGGCCGTGGCCTGGGGCCTCGCGCCGCCCGGCCCGGTGTTCAGCTTCGCCGCCACCGGCGGCAGCCTCGTGGAAGGCAACGCCGGCACCAGCACCTACACCTTCACCGTGAACCTGGCCCCGGCTGCCACCACGGCCACCACCGTGCAGGTGAGCCTCGATGCCGCGAACTCGACCGCCACCCTCGGCACCGATTTTGCCTTCACCTCGCCTGCTACCGTGACTTTCCCGGCCGGCAGCACCTCCCAGACGGTGACCGTGACCGTGAACGGCGACACCCAGCCCGAAGCCGACGAAACCGTGGCCCTGACCCTGGCCAGCGCCAGCACCGGCACCAGCGTGGGCAGCCCCGGCACCCACACGCTCACCATCACCAACGACGACGGCCCCGCGCCTACCGTGGCCTTCGCCTCGGCCGGGGGCACCATTCCGGAGGGCAACGCCGGCACCAGCACCTACACCGTGAGCGTGACGGCCGCCGGCACCCTGCCCACCGGCTCCTTCACCGTGCCGGTGAGCGTGGACGTGGCCAACAGCACCGCCACCACGCCTTCGGATTATGTGCTGAACACCACCAGCCTCACCTTCAGCAGCACGGCCCTCACCCAAACCGTGAGCGTGACCGTGAACGGCGACGTGACGTTTGAGCCCAACGAAACGGTGCGCCTGCGCCTGGGCACGCCCTCGAACGCCACCGTCATCGTGGGCCCGCCCAATGCCCACACCCTCACGATTCTGAACGACGACGCGGCCCCGGCCGGCTCGCCCTGCACCAAGCCCTACTTCTCGCAGTACGTGGAGTCGCAGGTGGGCAACACCAAGGTGCTGGAGATTTATAACCCCACCCTGGCGCCCATGCCGCTGGCCGGCAAGCGCGTGGTGCTCTACAACGCGGGCTCGACCACCCCCAACTTCACCCAGGCGCTGACTGGCAGCATTGCCCCCGGCGATGTGTACGTGATTGGCAACAGTACCGTCGTGACCGACGCGGCCACCCAGGCGCAGGTCGATTTGAATTCCAACGTCTGCTACTTCAGCGGGGCGCATTCCATTGCCCTGTTTGATGGCACCGACACGCTCGACGTGATTGGCGTGATTGGCCAGACGCCGCCCACCGGCGGCTGGGTGGTGCCCAACGGCTCGACCACCAACAACACCCTCGTGCGCCAGCCCACCACCAGCCAGGGCGGCCGCTGGAACGGCCCCAACGGCAGCGTGACCTGGAGCGCCGGCGGCGTGGACAACTACGCCGGCGTGGGCAGCTACGTGAGCTCGGCCTGCTTCATCCCCACGGCCACGCGCGCCGCCACCGTGCTGCGCAACGCCCTCGAAATCTACCCCAACCCCGCCACCGAAACCGTGCAGCTGCGCCTGCCCGGCGTGCCCTCTGCCCGCCCCGCCACCGTGGAAGTGCTGGATATGCTGGGCCGCTCCGTGCGCCAGCGCGCCGCCCAGCTCAGCGCCACCGATGCCGTGCAGGTGGACCTGCGCGGCCTGCCCGCCGGCCTCTACGCCATCCGCGTGCTGTGCGCCGAGGTGGAGTACACCGGCCGCGTGGTGGTGCAATAGCGCCGCCGGTCAGGCCCCAGACCTATGAAGTGAAAAGCCCCTGTTCATGCGAACGGGGGCTTTTTCGTGAATAGCGACCTGTTTTTTGTCCCTCCCGGGCTCTCCCAGAACCCGGCAACTCGCCCCCGGACCGACGGGTGTCAGGCAAAGGCGCCGTCCCCCGCCGATGGCCCGTAAGGCCTCATACAAAAGAGCTGGCAAGCCCCTTACGGCTCGTAGGGGGCTCTGCCAACGAGCCGGCACCCTGCCAACGGGCCGTAAGGTGCCCTGCGAGAGGGCCGTCAGGCACCTTACGAGCCGTAGGATGCCTGGCGGCTCTCTCGCAGGGCACCTTACGGCTGGTGGCTACCGGGGCGGCAGCGCCAGCGAGCCGCCCGTCTCAGGCCAGCAGGTCGGCGTACTCGTCGTGGTGGCGCTGCACGAAGCCGGCCATGAAGGTGCAGGTGGTCTTAACTTTCAACTTATTGTCGCGGGCGAAGGCCAGGGCGGTGCGGGCCAGCTCCTCGCCCACGCCCTGGCCGCGCAGGGCCTCGTCCACGAAGGTGTGGGTGAAATCGATGAGGCCCTCGGCGGGGCGGGCGTAGGCGAGCTCGGCTTCGTGGCCGTCGCGGGTGGTGGTGAATTCCTGGTTTTCGGTGTCGTGCTGAATGGCCATGTTGATGCGCGTTGGGGATGGGAGTAAAGTAAGCTCCGCGCTCGGAAATGAACGGCGGCGGCCGAATTGCGTACAGGAAGAGAAAGACGGGCCCGGCCCGTTTGGTTTTACACCTTTTTCTTCTTTCCCCATGGATACGCAAAACCCTCCCCTGCTGCCGGCCGACGATTCCCGCCCCTACGACCAGCAAGACCGCGCCGCCACCGCCAAGCTCAACCCCAACGACCCGGCAGTAGAGGCCGCCAGCCCCAATTACGGCGAATTCGGCGGCGTGCCCGCTTCTGGTCCCCTGGCGGCTACCCACGCCCCGGTGGCCGCCAGTCCCCCCCCCGGCCGGAGCGGCGCCAACGACAACCCCGACGAGTTCAGCGAATTTCGCAACCGCGAGAAGGACGCCCAGAAAGCGCCCGATAACCCGGAGGACCAGCCCGGCCACGTTGAGCAGAACCAGGACCCCGCCGCCGTGCGCGCCGCCCAGCATGCCGACACCGACGAGCAGCGCGCCGCCTGGAGCAAGGACGACCCCCGCTACGCCGGCGGCGGCACCCACAACACCCGCGAAGAGTCCGCCGACAATAAATAATTTGCAGTGAGCAGTTATCAGTGAACAGTGAACAGTGAGCAATTAATAGCTCCTGCTTGCCATCTCCTGATAACTGCTCACTGTTAATTGTTCACTGTTAATTGTTCACTGTTCACTATTAATTGCCCCCATGTCCACAAACCCTAACAACCCCGCCGCCGATGAGCCTTCCGAAGACGGGGCCTCCACTCCCATGCTCGACGCGGCCACCCACGGCCAGCAGCTGGACGACAACAACTCCTCCGGCCAGGAAAAAGCCGACGAGATGGACGACTCCCTCCGCTCCGAAACTCAGGAAATAAACGCGGCCAATGGCCCCGCTCCCGCCTCTTCCGATAACCTCCCCAAGGAGCTCACCGACCCGAGCGACCGCGCCTTCACCCTGCCCGAAGAGCAGAGCTAAGACACGTTAGTAATGTGACAAAGCCCCGGCACTGCGCAGTGCCGGGGCTTTTTTGTAGGGGCGCGGGCCACGGCAAGCGCCTCCCCTACCACCGCCAGCTCAGCTGCGCGCCGCCGTACCAGGCCCGCCCCGGCGCCGGCTGGAAGTACCGCCCACCAAAGGCATTCAAATCATTGCCGAGGCTGTAGCTGCGGTTCGTGGCATTGTCGATGCCCGCGTAGATATTGGTTTCGAGGTGCCCGGCCAGGATGCGCCGCCACCCACCCCGCGCCCCGAAAACCCAGTAGCCGGCGGCCTCTTCGGTATTGGCGTCGTTGAGCACCACGCGGGCCTGGTGGCTCAGGCTGGGGCTGAAGTAAAGGCCCTGGCGCTCGCTGAAATCGAGCCCCTCGCTGAGCGTGTGCGGCGTGGTGCCGGTGAGGCGGTTGCCGCTCAAATCGGCGCTGCCGCTGGGGTAGCTGCCGAAGCGGAAGTCGTTGTAAGCGTAGCTGGCCCAGGCGCGCAGGCCCGGGGGATTGGCGCCAGCCTCGGCCGCCGCTGCCTGCCACAGCCAGCCGCTCAGGGCCGCTTCGAGGCCGCGCTGGTGGGTGCTGCCGGTATTGCGGAACACCACGATGCCCTGGTCGGTGGTGCTGCTGACGATGGTTTGGCGCAGCTCCAGGTCAAATACATTCACCTCGTAGCGCAGCTGGTTGCTGAAGAAATTGCCGCGCGTGCCCACCTCGTAGCTGGTGCCGCGCTCGGCCTGCAAGTCGCCATTCAGGCTGCCATCGGAGGTGCGGATTTCGTCGGTAGTCGGCGGTGAGAAACCGGTGCTCACGCTGGCGTACACCGACAGGTTCGGGCTAAACTCCCGGAGCAGCGCGATTCGGGGCGACACCTGGGGCTGGAAATCGCGGGCAAACCGGTAGGCGTTGGGTTTCGCGACGGCGTCGCTCACCCGCTCGATGCCGTAGTGCAGGCGGTTGTAGCTGGCGGCCACGGTTAGGAGCAGGTCGGCCGGCAAGCTGTAGTCGGCCTGGGCGAAGACGAAGCCGGTGGTGGTCGTGATTTCGTCGTCGTAGCGCAGCGCGCCGGGCGTGCCGCCGTTGTTCACATAGCTGCGCCCGTCGGTGAAGCTGGCCTGAAACTCGCCGCCGCCCTGCAGCCGCAGCACCCGCCCGGCCAGCGCGGTGCGGTAGCTCAGGGCCGTGCGCCCGCCCGCGCCCACCGCCACATTGCTCTCGTAATCGACCAAATACGGCGTGTGAATGGTGGTGCCGCTGCCATAAAGCGTGGTCTGCAATTCCAGCTTATCGGTAAACTTATACTCGTGCGTGAGGCCCAGCAAGCCCGTGCGCGAGGCATAAAAGGCCTGTTGCGCCACCGTGCCGGGCGCAGTGGCCGTGCCCGGCCGCGCCTGCCGCGGGTCGGCCCCGAACTGGGCGCGGGTGAGGCCGCCGGGCAGCTGGTAGCTGATGTCGGTGTAGAGCAGGTGGGCCGCCAGCGTGGTTTTGGGCGAGGCCACGGTGCGGGCATCCAGCGCAAAAACATCGCGCCGCAGCGCGCTTTGCTGGCGGTAGCCGTCCAGCGATTGGTGGGCATATTGCGCACGGATGCTGCTGGTGGCGCTGCCCGTTTCGGCCGTGACAGTGCTGCGGCGCAGCCCGTAGCTGCCCACGGTGCCACCCGCCGAAACCCGGCTGCTGCCCGCCGCCACTTCCGGCGTGCCGAACAGGGCCACGCCGCCCGTGCCCGCGCCGTACACGCTGCCGGCCGGCCCCTTCAGTATTTCTATTCGCCCAATGATGGCGGGGTCGAGCAGGTTCAGCGGGGTGCTGCCGCTGGCGTCGGTGTAGGGAATGCCGTTGTAGTACACCTTCACGTTGCGCACCCCGAAGGGCGAACGCAGCGTGCTGCCCCGGATGCTGAGCCGGTAGCTGGCCGTGGCCCGCTCTTCCAGCCGCACGCCGGGCAGCGTGTTTACCACCTGCGTGAGCGCGGCGGGGCTGAACTGCTCAATCGTGCGGGCATCAATTACGCCCACGGCGGCGGCGGTGCGGCGCAGCGGCAACTGCTGGCCGTAGCCGGTCACGGTGGCTTCGGGCAGGGCCACGGCGCGGGTGGTATCGGGCCGCGTTTGGGCGCGGGTGGGTAGCTGCGGCAGCCACAGCAACAAAAACAGCAGGTAACGGTGGGGCATGATTTGCAACGAAGGCACAACGACGCAGACCAGCGGGGTACGGGAATTGTTGCCGAAAGACAGCGTATCCGCACAAATTTTCGCGGCCGTAGAGACGCATAGTTGCGTCTCGTCGTTGAACGATAACGCCGTCCCCACGACCAGCATGTTCACCAACGAGACGCAAATACGCGTTTCTCCGCCGCCCGCTTTCCCCTGCGCTCATGCACCTCCACCTGCCCCGCCGCCACCGCCGCAAGCTACTGTTCCCGCCGGGCCTGCTGGCGCTGGCGGGCCTGCTGTGGCTGGGCTGCGTAGCCCTGAGCAGCCACCCGGAACAGCTGAAACGCCATAGCGTAATGCAGCTTACCATGCCGCCGCTGTCTTCCTCCGACATCATTTGGCCGATGCCGCACGCGTATGGCTATGCACACCGCGAGCCCCAGCTGCGCTACTCCACCCTGCCCCACCTCCGCACCTGGTTTACCGTGGAGTTCGGGCAGGGCCCGGCCCTCGACAACCGGGCAGCTCACGAAATAAAAATGGCCCTGCGCTCGCTGGCGCTGGGTTCGGACGACCTACCGACCAGCAACGGGCTGCGCGTTGTGTTTGGCGCTCATGCCCGCTACGCCTCGCTGGTGTTGGTGCTTGACCTGATGAACCAACACAACATCAGGAAGTATTTTTTTGATGCCCGGGATTTTCGCAATCGCACCTCATTTTACGCCTTCAATGGCAGCCTTCACCGCCAGCGCTGGACGGACCCGCTGCTGAGCACCCCACCCTCACCGCCGGCCGCACTCGACGAGCTTCTACTTCCGCCAGCGCCACTCCCACAGCCGGATTTGTGGTCCCGTCTGACCGCCACCAATTGGTGGCCCCAAACCCAGCAGCTTTCCAAAAGCTGGCAATTGCTGGCCCGCCCGGAATGGTCCTGGGTGCTGCACTTCCTGATGCTTCTCACCGCCTGCTCGGCTTGGCGCAGTGCTACGTTTGAAATCAGATTCGCCCGCTACGGCAAGGTGCCGAACAGCGCCTGGCGCAGCACCTCGTCGCGCTGGTAAATATCGGGCAGGAAGCGGAGGCGGCCTTTTTCGGCGCTGCAGGTGGCGTAGCGAATGTAGACGGGCATGGGGCGGGTGAAAGTCACGTCCTGGGGGTCGGCCTCGCGGGCTTCGGCGGGGCTGGGCAGCGGGTCGCGGCGGCCTTCACGGCGCAGCAGGTAGGCCGCCAGCTCACGCGGGTGCTCCAGCCGGATGCAGCCGTGGCTCAGGGCCCGGTTGGGCAGCGCGAACAGCCGGCGGTAGGGCGTGTCGTGCAGGTACACGGAGTGGGCATTGGGAAACCGAAACACGATGCTGCCCAGCGCATTATCGAAGGCAGCCGACTGGCGGATGTTGTACACGAAAGTCTGCTCCGTGACCCGTTCCCAATCGATGCGCCAGGGGTTGCGCCGGCGGTTGCGGCCGTCGTACAGCTCCAGGTTATTATCGTTCAGAAAACCGGGGTCTTCCTTGAGGCGGGGCAGCATTTCCTGCGAGGCAATGGAATAGGGCACGTTCCAGGTGGGAGCCAGCGTGAAGTACTTGATGCGGCTGCTGAGCGTGGGCGTGGGCGTTTCGGGCTTGCCCACAATCACCCGAAAGCGGCGCAGCACCGAGTCGCAGGCCACCACCTGCAGCTCGAAGGCGGGCAGGTTAATCAGCAGGTACTCGTCGTCCCGGCCGATGGGCTCCCAGCGCCAGCGCTCCAGGTTGAGCGCCACTTGTTCATACCGGGCCTGGTGCCGGGCCACCGAATCGGGCGAGCCCAGCCGGGCCAGCCAGCGGGCCAGTGCCTGCTGCAGCTGGCGGTATTCGCGGTTGGCGGGCTGGCCGGCCAGCATGGCCTGCGGCACCCGGCCGGCGACCAGGGCGGCACGCAGGGCCATGGCCGGATGCTGGCCCGCTTTTTCGCGGACCAGGGCGGTGTAGGGGCGCAGGCGCCCGCGCCGCAGGTCACGCATGAAGGCCAGCACCGCGTCGCTGAGGTACACGTCGAACCGGGCCAGCCGGCGGGCCCGCGCGGCCGCATCGGGGGCCGAAGCAGCGGCCGGGGCCAACGAGTCGCGCAGGGCCAGCAGGCGCGGCAGGCCATAGTCGGTGGGGCGCAGGCCGTGCTCGGGGGCGCGGGCCAGCAGCGCCAGGGCCGCCGCCGCATTGCCGCCGAGGCTGTCGGCAGCCGTCCAGGCCGGCGCGCCGGCCAGGCGGTACAGGGCGCGCACCTCGGCTCCGGCCTGCAGGCCCAGGCGTCCATCGGCGGCGCGGGCACCACCGGCCGAGGTGTCGAGCTCGGCCTGAATCAGGGCGGCCACCGATGGCACCGGCGGGGGCTCGGGCAAAGCCGGGGCGGCCGCCACTACCGGCTCCTCGGGCGGCGCACTGGTCAGCACCGGCCGCGACACAGCTCCGCAACCTGCCCCGGCCAGCCACAGGCCCAGGCAACCTCCAAGCAAGCACAGGTTAACGCGTAGAGGTGTTGGCACTAAGGCGGAGCTTAACAGCGAGTTGTATATAAATATAATCAATAATCCGCTGGGCACCCACTCATTAGAACGTTGCTTCGCTGAGGCCCCCAGCCTTTGGCCACGCCGTATTTTCTTAGCATCGGCCAGCCGCCGGGCTGCTATCTTAGCCCATCGCAGCCTGGTGGCCGGCGCGGGACATCTGCCCGGCTGCCGATGACTCCCGCCCTGCCCTTTCCCGCCCCATGCCTGCCCTCCCGCCCAACCTCCGCAACGCGCTTTTCCAGCTTTCCCAGAAAGAAAAAGACCAGCTCCTGGCCAGCCTCGTGGCGCAGGATGCGGTGCTCACCGAGCAGCTGGCCTTCCGCCTGCTCGAAGGCCCCGATGCGCTGGAAAACCGCCGTGCCGCCCTGCGTGCCCAGGTCGATGACCCCGTGCGCGGCTACCACCAAACGCCCAACGACCTGCTCGTGATTCTGCGGCAGCTCCAGGCCCGGCTGGCCTACCACGCCCGCATCACCGACGATGCCTTTGGCGAAATCGAGCTCAGCTGGCGCCTGCTGGCCAACGTATTCCGGCACCAGCCCGAGGCCACGGCCCGCCTGCACGGCCCCACCCAGCCACTCCTCCAGCACCTCACCAGGCGCACCCACGAAGCCCTGAAACAAACCGCCCGCCTCCACGAGGACTACCACCTGGAGCTGGCCGAAACCGCCAACGCCGTGCTGGCCGCGCTCTGGCAATCCGGGGCCGCCCCACTGGCGCGGGAGTTGGGCATCCCCAGGTCATTTGGCGATGAACAATGAGCAGCTATCAATCAACGGCAAACCATTCACCGTCTGGCAACTGCTCATTGTTCGTTGCTCGCTGTTAATTGCTACCTGACCTCACAGCGCCCGGAAGACGATGGGCATGGTCAGGGTAACCCACACGGGCTGGCCGTGGATTTTGCCGGGGTTCCACCAGGGCATGAGGCGCACGAGGCGCAGGGCCTCTTCGTCGAGGCCGGAGCCGAGGCCGCGCACCACACGCGGGTCGTGCAGGTGGCCTTCGGGGTCGACGGTGAAGGTGAGGTACACTTTGCCCGAGAGGTTGCGGTCGAGGGCCGCGGCGGGGTAGTTGAGCTTGCTGCCCAGGAACTTGAGCAGGGCCGCGTCGCCGCCCGGGAAGGTGGGCATCTCGTCGGCGGTGAAATAGATGGTGGGGGCCGCCGGGGCCGGCTTGGTGGTACTGGCACCGCCGTCGGTTTGGGGCAAGACAACCGATGAGGCCGTTTGGGCATCAGCTCCGCCAATGGCTCCGGCCATTAGTCCGCAGATAAGCGCAAAATAGCGAAGCATAAGCTGAGGCCGGATAAAGTTCTATTTTACAAAGCTACCAGCGCCATTCAATGGCCCGGCTCACCCAGAATTATCCTTTTGTTACGCTAATGGTGGCAATACGGCCCGCGCCAACTCGGCGGCGAGGGTATCTTTTCCAGCCGAACCACAGTACACTACGTTGCATTCGTTGTATTTGCCCCGCCCGTCCCATGTCCGCTCCGAACCCGCGCGCTCCCCATTTATCCGAAGCTCAGCTGCGCCAGGCGCTCGACGGGCTGGATGCCAAGATAAAGACCCTGCACAACCGGGCCCACGCCACGGCCGCCGGCTCGGCCAATACCTATCAGCAGCACGCCGAAGCCCTCGAAGCCAAGCGCGCCCAACTGGCCGAGCAGCTCAACCAGGCCCCCGCGCCGCCCGAGGGCCCCGAACCCGGCGTATGGAAGCAAATCCGGCACGGCATCGATTCGCTGGACGACGACGTGCAGGCCCTGCTGTAAACCGGTTCGGCACGCAGCGCGGCAACACCTAATCCATCATAAAACAACCTTCCAGACACTCTCAACTTCTTCATTGCCATTGACATGAAAAAATTCCTTCCCCTCGCCTTGTTTATGCTTTGCATTGGGCTCACCAACCAGGCTGCTGCCCAATCGAAGCCCAAACTGCGGCCTAAACGCGCGTTTGCCCACAATTCGGAAGCACGCAGGGGCAAAAACGACAAAGCCCATTTCCGAAGCGAAAGCAAGCGCCCCATTATCGACCTGACGCCTCACAAGTCAACCACATTCAAGACTGCCAAAGCCAACAAGCCCTACAAATTCAGCAAGGGCAACGGCTTTGGCAAAGCCAAGTAGGGAATTGCCACTGCCTGCAAAAGCCCGGCTTTCGTCTCGGCGAAGGCCGGGCTTTTGCAGTTTGGCTCGGCTCGGAACAGCTTGCGGCCCGGCACCGCATTTTTTCGCTGATTTTTCCCGGCGCCGGGCCGTCCGCGCACCGGGAGCGCTGCGTATGGGGCTATCTTTACTACCACGGTAACCTATAGCTTTCTGCCTGATGAAAAACACGTTACGTATATTGTTATTCTTTTCATTAATTGGATTGGCTGGCCCGCTGCGCGTGAGTGCCGCGCCGCCCACCGTGCCCGGCCGCCTGGTGCTGAAGCTGCGGCCCGGCCAGTCGCAAGCGGCTTTGGAAGCCGCGTTTAGCACGCTCGGGGCCTTTGGCTTTCAGCAGAAATTTCCGCACGCCCTCGCCCCCAGCCCCGAAAGGCCCGGCAGCGTGGAGCTGCGCGGCATCTTTCAGTTTCATGTTCCGCCCGCCCTCACCCTGGCCAAGGCCCGCGCCGTGCTGCTGGCCACCGGCGCGGTGGAGTACGTGGAGCCGCTCTACATCCGCGAGCCGCTGTATCAGCCCACCGACCCGATGGCGGATTCCACCAATACCAACATCGCCACCGGCCAGTTTTACCTCAAGCAAATCCAGGCCTACCGCGCCTGGGACGTGACCCGCGGCGACAGCTCCATCGTCATCGCCATCACCGACGGCGGGGTGCGCCTCACCCACGAAGACCTGCGCCAGCAGATTAAGCACAACTACGCCGACCCGATTAACGGCATTGACGACGACGGCGATGGCTACGTGGACAATTTCACCGGCTGGGACCTGGCCGACAACGACAACGACTCCGGCTACGACATCACCATCATTCACGGCACGCTGGTGGCAGGCATCGCCGCCGCCCGCACCGACAACGGCCTGGGCATTGCCGGGCTGGGCAACCGGTGCCGGTTTTTGCCACTGAATATTTACCCCAACACGCCCACCGGCGTTTTTGCCGGCATTGAGGCCGTGGTATATGCCGCCGACCACGGCTGCCAAATCATCAACATGAGCTGGGGCGCGCCGGGCGGCTACTCGCGCCTGGAGCAGGACGCCATGAACTACGCCGCCGTGAACCGCGACGCCGTGCTGGTGGCCGCCGCCGGTAATACCAGCGCCGACATCCTGTTCTACCCCGCTTCCTACGACCACGTTATTTCGGTATCGGGGGTGCAGAACACTGACCAGAAAAGCCCCAACGCCACCTTCAACCACCGCGTCGATTTGGTGGCGCCGGGCGTGAGCATCCTCACCACCCAAGGCTACCACGCCGCCACCTCGACCGGGCCGGCCGATGGCGACTACATTGCCGTGGGCGGGACCTCGTTTGCCGCGCCGCTGGTAGCGGCGGCGGCGGCGCTGGTGCGGCGGCAGTTCCCGCAATTCACGGCGGCGCAAGTGGCGGCCCAGCTGCGCCAAACCACCGACAACATCGACGGCCTGCCCGTGAACGCCGCCTGGGCCGGCCGCATGGGCACCGGCCGCCTCAACGTGCTGAAGGCCCTCACCCAAACCACCCGCCAGGAAGCCCGCGTGCTCACCAGCACCTTCGCGCCGGCCCGTGCCACCTATGCCCCCGGCGACACCACGCGCCTGACCGTGGACGTGCAGAACCTACTGCTGCCCGTGGCCGGGCTCACGGTCACGCTCACCTCGCTTTCGCCCTACCTCACGGTGCAGCAGGGCAGCTTCGCGGTGGGCAGCCTGGCCACGCTGGGCCGCGCCACCAACGCCGCCACGCCCTTCCGGGTGGCCGTGGCTGCCAGCACCATCCCGCTGAACACCACGGCCACGCTGCGCTACCGCCTCACGGCCACCGGCGGCTTCCAGTACGACCAGTACGTGGACCTCGTGCTGAACCCCGACTATGTGGTGCTCAACGCCAACGACCTGGCCGTGACGCTCACCAGCCGCGGCAACTTGGCCTACGACAACCTGACCGGCACCATCGGGGCGGGCGTGACATACCGCGCCAGCGGCAACATTTTGAGCGAAGGCGGCCTGCTGCTGGCCGCCAGCCCCACCCGCGTATCGGACCGAATTCGCGCCAGCGGCTCGCAGTCGCGCCAGTCGTTTTTCTCCCTGAACCAGGCCACGCGCCAGCAGCCCGGCCCCCGCGCCGCCCAGGAAGCCCGCGTGGCGTTTCAGGACACGGTGCCGGTGGCGGGCAGCCGCGTACGCAGCGTGGGCGTGGCCGTGCGCCAGCGCGCCTACGCCTGGGACACGCCCGGCCGCCGCGATTTCGTGGTGCTGGAATATTCGCTCAAAAACATTACCGCCGATACCCTGAAGCCGCTTTATGCCGGCTTGTTCACCGACTGGGACCTGCCTACTCCCGACGGAGCGGGCAAAAACGCCGCCGCCTGGGACAGCACCCGCACCCTGGGCTATTGCTACCCTTTGGGCATATCCTCGGCGGCCATCTCACCCCCCGTTTATGCCGGCGTGCGGCTGCTGCGGGGCGGGACCCCGGCCGTGTATTCCATCGATAGCAGCGCCCCGGCCGGCAGCCCCATCCGCCTGGCCGACGGCTTCTCCCTCGCCGAAAAATTCCTTGCCCTGAGCAGCGGCACCGCCCGCGCCCAGCGCACCGCCGGCCTGCCCAACGGCGCCGATGTGGTGCAAGTAGTGGGCACCCGCCTGGCCAAACTTGCCCCCGGCGATTCCACCACGGTGGCCTTCGCGCTACTGGCCGCTCCTACCCTGGCGCAGCTGCAAGCCTCCGCCGATGCGGCGGCGCAGGTTTATGCTACGCTGCTGCCCACACGGCTCACGACGCTGGCCGCCGGCTTCAACGTGTACCCCAACCCCAGCACCGGCTTGCTGCGGGTGGAAGTACCGCCAGCTTTTGGGTTGGCCGAAGTGCGTGTGCTGGATGCGCTGGGCCGCGTGGCTATGCACCAGGCCGCAAGTGGAAGCTCCGTTAATCTGAACGTTGCCAAGCTGGCACCGGGGCTCTACACCGTGCAGGCGCAAGGTGTCGGCGGCCTACTGGCCCGGACGGTAGTGGTGCGCTAAGGCTCAGTGCAACTCCCATAGCTCATCCCAACCGGTAGTGTACAGGGGCGAGCAATGGGCGGCCCGGCCGGCCCAAACGGGCATTTTGGGCTGGCCTGCTGAGTTTTTGGCAACCCCCGCCGCCGCCAGCCGCACCAGCTGCCAGCCAAACCGGGCGTTGAGCGCGTCCAGGGTTTCCATCAGCTGCTGGCTGCGCGGCAATGGGGGCCGCGAACAGACCCAGCTGCGTTTGGCCAGCGGGTTCCAGGCCACTGAGCAGCACCCCGGCGCGATGGCAGGCCACGCCGGGGCGGCGCAGGCGGTGCAAGCCTTGCAAGGCGGCTTGCGTGAGGGCGCTGCTGTCGTTGGTGCCCACGGGCAGGCTCACGGCAGCGGTGTGAGTTTTGGGGCCGGCAGTTGGCGCGTACTTATCCGTGCCCAAAATCACCGTCACCAAGTGCGCGGCCAGGCCAGCACCCGTCACAGTGCCCATTTCCTGCAGCTTGTGGGCATAGCGCCGGCCCACGCCCCAGATGCTTGCTACGGGCGCCTGGGCCAGGGCTTCTTCCCACTGGGCGGCGGTTTCGAGCAGCAGCACGCCGTTGGCACCCTGCTTGCGGGCCAGTCGGTTAGCCAGTTTAGCCAGCGTTTTGGTGGGCGCGATGCCGACGCAGACAGGAATGCCGGTATCCCGCTTCACCGTCTTTCGCATCCGAATGCCATAGGCCAGCAAATCGGGCGCCAGCAGGTTCATGCCCTGCAAATCCAGGAAGGCTTCGTCGATGGAATACACTTCCACGCCCGCCGCAAAGCCGCCCAGCACCCGCACTACGCGCCGGCTCATGTCGCCGTACAGGCCATAGTTGGTCGAAAACACCCGCACCTGGTGCTACTCCAGCAGCGGGCGCGCCAAATGGTACGGCTCGCCCATTTTCAGGCCCAGGGCCTTGGCTTCGTCGGAGCGCGAAATCACGTTATGGTCAGCCGGGGAATCGCTCCCCCGGCTGCCACTTCAGAACCGTGCGTGAGACTTTCACCTCACACGGCTCCTCGTTGTGCACCGCTACTGCGGGCTGCCATACTGCCGTCCTGCTTTGTCTTTTGGTCATGACAGTGCCGGTGCAGCAGTTGCAGGTTCGCCGACTCCTCCTTTCCGCCGCATATTCGGGGTACACGGTGGTCCTTTTCGAGTACATCCGTGTCCGTGAAGCAGAGCTTACACCACGCACATCGCCCCGCCTGCCGTTTGAGCAGCGCACTGGTGCGCCGGTCCAGGCCGTGGTACTCCCGCAGCCGGGCGCCCCAGTACACCCACTTGCCATCGAAGGGGGAGCGACTGCCCGCCACCTTGACGTGTCGTTTAATACGGTTGACGCTGTGCGTCCGCAGCCGCACGCCTTGCGGCGTGTCGAATTTCCAGCTGCCTTGTTCGAGTCGCCAGTATTTGTGCACGATGCGGCGTTTGTGCTTGCCGCTGTGCCGACGCGTGGCCAGCGGCGGAGCTTGTGGTGGAGGCTGTAATCCAGCCGGGAGAAGACGTCTTTGGCCACCACGCCCGCGTAGTAGGTGCACCAGCCCCGTATCACCGGGTTCAGTTCCCGGATGAGGGCGGCCTGGGGCGAGTCCCGCTGCCAGTACACGATTTCGTGTAGTCGGCGGTCGTGGCGCTGCTGCGCGGTGCGGGAGGGTTTAATTAGCGTCTTGTATCCCAACGGGATGCCTCGGGGGCTTTTTCCCGTGTGGGTGCGCCCCACCGGGAATTGCCGGACACTCATGCCCAGGAAATCAAACCCGGCCGGGTGTTCCGGTGCGTGGTGCCGCGTGTGCACCACCCGCGTTTTGGCCGGTTTCATGGCCAGTCCCAAGGGCGCCAACCAGTCCGCTAGTATTTCCCGACACGCTTCGATAACGGCGCGGTCTTCGTGGAGGACCACGAAGTCGTCAGCGTAGCGAATCAGGGTTGCTTTCGGACTCAGGCGGGTGGGGCTGATGCGCTTCTGTCGGAAGTGCGTCTGGATGACCGTTTCCATGCCGTGGAGGGCGATGTTGGCCAGCAGCGGCGAGATGACACCCCCTTGGGGAGTGCCGGCTGCCCCCGGCTGAAAGACCTCGCCCTCCATCACCCCGGCCCGTAGCCAGCCCTTGAGCAGGCGACGAAACAAGGGCATGGTGGCCACTTTGGCTAAGAGCCGCGCGTGGTCGATGCGGTCAAAACACTGCTCGAGGTCGGCGTCCAGCACCCATTTGGCCCGCTGGTTGATGCCGTTGTAAATGGCCCCGATGGCGTCGTGCGCCGACCGGCCGGGCCGGAAGCCGTAGCTGTTGGGCTCGAACCGGGCTTCCCATTCGGGTTCCAGCGCCAGCTTGACCAGGGCCTGCAAGGCCCGGTCCCGCAGGACGGGAATGCCCAACGGGCGCTTTTCGGTGGAGCCCGGCTTGGGTATCCAGACCCGCCGCAGGGGCTTGGCCGCGCACCGAAACGAGCGCCGACGGCTGAGCCGCAGGCGCTGGTTGTCGGTGAGCGACTTCACCCCGTCGATGCCGGCCGTGCGTTTGCCTTGGTTGTCCTGGGTGACTTTGCGAACGGCCAACAACTTGGCCGCCCGGGATTTACTCAATAGTTTTTGGAGTTGGCGCACCTGGCGGGTATCCCCCCGGAGGCTGGCCTGATAAATGCGCTTTTGCAGTCTGAAAACCGTGCGCTGGAATTGCTTCCAGGGCAAGGCCTTCCATTCCTCCATCTGTGGCGTCACAGTGTCCATCGTCTTGACTGCTACTGACTGCATTTATCGATACACAACGGGCGCAAGTGGGCGTATCCGCCGGCTTTCCCGGCGGCGTTGGCTTTTTGCGCCATCCTGCCACGGGCCGGCGTATAGCTGGCGGCCCACTGCCGAAGCAGAGCCGTTCCGTGGTTTCCTTGTTCCATCTGTCTGTTTCACGAAAGGGTAGCGTCCCACGTGGTCACCGGGTTGTGCTGTGAATGAGCGGCCGTGGTCGGAAACGCATTACCACGGCCCGACAACCGTTCCCTTTTGGGCAAGCTTGTCATACTGGCTAAGCTTGTTCAACGTAACGATGAGTAGTGGATTCAGAATTCTTACGCATGCTTTCACACTTGCGGGGATAACCGGCCAGTCTCCGGCGTACCCGCGTTCTTTCCCGCTTCACCCACCCGGATTGCCACGCCGGGTAAGTGGGGAAAGCGTTTTCGCCCGCTCATCAGGGCGGCAGCAAATTGAACGCTGCACCAGACAGATGGTTATTCTTTAGCCCGAGCTAAAGAACGCCTGCTTAGTTAGTTCACAGGCAACAAGTCGCGCACACCCGTCATTATTCGAGAGCACTAACACGGGCCGGCCCGCCAGCTGCGGCGCGAAAACCTGCTCGCAGGAAACGTAGTCGAGTAGGCGGAGGGCATTGCTGCCCTCCACCCCTCCAAGAACCGTACGTGAGAGTTTCCCCTCATACGGCTCACGCCTCACCAATACCCGGCCTTCGCCGGACGCGGTTTCTCTACCTGAATCCCTTGACTATGCACCTTTCGGTGGCAATCGGGGTGCAACAGTACCCGGTTTTCCGACGTGTCTTTGCCGCCGAGCACCCGGGGCCGCAGGTGGTGGTTGTGCCAGCCCGTTTGCTCCGTGATAAGCTCGGCGCAGACGGGACAGCGCCCGCCTTGCTGCTGCCAGAGATACGCCAGTTGCCGCCGACCCCGAAAGGTCTGCTGCATTTGCTGGGTCAGCCGTTGCTCGAAATACAGTTCCCATCAGACGTCAAACGGGTTGGCTTCCTCTTTGAGGGAGATGTGCCGTCGGATTTTCACGTCCGACAGGGCAAACAGGTGGGGGCGAATCATGCTGCCGTCCTGTTTGACCGCCTCGCCGCTAAAGACCCAGATGCATACCCGGCATTCAGCGTTTTCGGACACAGTCAAAAATCAGATATTATACTTTTGCTCAACAATGAATTATCAGTTGCTGCTACCGAACGCCGACTACCCGATAATCGCCCAGCGAATGGATGACGTGCGTGACCACGCCCCACACCGCCAGGCCCGCGTCGCGGTCCACGGCCAGGGGCGGGTAGCGGGCATTTTCGGCCACCAGCCAGGGCTGGCCGGCGCGCAATTGCAGGCGCTTGATGGTGTGCTCGCCCTCCACCACGGCCACCACGATGCTGCCGTGCCGGGCGCGCAGGGCCCGGTCCACGGCCACGAGGTCGCCGGGGTGAATGCCGGCTCCGGTCATCGAATCGCCGCTGACGCGGGCCAGAAACGTGGACGCCGGGTTGCGAAACAGGTGACGCGTGAGGTCGAACGGGGCGTCGAGGTCGTCGTCGGCCGGCGAAGGAAAACCCGCCGGCACCGGGCAACCGAACAACGGCAATTCCCGAGTGTCTACCAAAGAGGCCGAAATAAAATCGTGAAAGTGTGCAAGCATACGACTGCCCCAGCGTCTATGTAAATGCGCTTAGGAGATGCTATTTGCTAACTAATTTAGTAAATTGTTTTCTGCACTACTCCAAATCCGAAAATAACGCCCAGTCGTACATCAGGCTGCTTCATGGGAAAATCATGTTGATTCAATATTTTAGGTTATATTCTCTCTGAAAAAGCCTAAAAAATATTTTTTCCAACTTTTTTAGTTTACATAAAATCCTTATCTTTGGGTATGTCAAACGTAAAGCTCCCCACGCCGCTGCCCCTGCAGCAATTTGCCCGTTGTGTGAACGATGCGCAACGCCCAGCCGACTACGTTGGCGACTGGCCCCAGGCCGGCCGGGTGTACGCCGTGCGCGTGCTGCCCCACGTGCGTACCGGCCAGCCTCAGGTCCATGTGCTTGGTTTTTATGCCGAACGCCCGTATGGTGCCTTCGCCGCCCACCGCTTCGAGCAAGTGGCGGACGTGTGGTTGAATTAGGCCGCGCCGGCCGGTTTGCTGTATTCCTTTTGGCCCCGCTGGCTTCGTTGCCAGCGGGGCCGGTTTGTGTTCGGGCTTTTGGAGGTAGAGACGCAATAGGTTACGTCTCGTCGTTGAACGACCGGAACCACGTCGCACCGCACAGTTATAACAACATCAGCAACGACGAGACGCAACCTATTGCGTCTCTGCTTCAGCGGCCGTAGACGTGGAAAATCCCTTTGTCGGAGGGCGTCCAGAGGCAGGCTTTCTGGCCGCAGGCTTTCAGGGCATTGTTGGTCCAGGTGTTGCAGGTGTAGAGGAAGCTGT
The DNA here is from genome assembly GCF_017921975.2 of Hymenobacter terricola. Classification (GTDB taxonomy): domain Bacteria; phylum Bacteroidota; class Bacteroidia; order Cytophagales; family Hymenobacteraceae; genus Hymenobacter; species Hymenobacter terricola. The sequence continues at coordinate 25,046 of NZ_JAGEMO020000039.1, read as the reverse complement.
ACACGCGGTGGGCTTCGTAAAAGGCGTCGTCGGGGCCATAGCTGTGGCCGGCAATGTGCTGGACGCGGCCGGCGGCATCGAGCGCGAAGCTTTGCTGGATGTAGGCGATGAGCCGGGCGTATTCGGCCGGGCTGAGGTGGAGCGGAATGGTTTGGGAACCAGCCTCCAGGCGGTGGAAATAGGTGGCGTGCATGGCCGCCGAGCCCAGCCAGAACGCCGCCACGAAGGCGGTGCGAAACTTGAGGTCGGCCCAGGTGGGCGTGTCGAGGTAAAAGCCCTTATCGCCCCAGCCGAAGGCGATGTAGCGCATGGTAGTGTCCTGCGACGGGATGTTGGCGAAGGGCAACTGCTGGCTCCAGTCCATCTGGCTGGTTTTGATGGGCAGCACGATGTCGGTGTGCACGCCATTGGTGTGCAGGAACACGGGCACGGTGAGCGCGGCATCGGGCCGCTCCCTGGCCACCGGAATGCGCGAGAGCACGAACGCCGCCGCCACGTACAGGATGATAATGCCGACGAGGGAAATCAACCCGTAACCGGCGATGCGGGCGGTTTGCTGGACGACTGGGTGCATAATCAAACGAATTAAACCGCTACTGGTCGCTGTGCGCCGAGCCGGCCCGCTGCGTGTCGCGCGTGTTTTTCTGCACCGCGATGGCCGCGAATAAGCTCAGCAAAAACGACATGGCGTAGAAGCCTTTTTCGCTCAGCAGCAGCGCGGCGTTCCACAGCCCCACGGTGAGCAGCAGCAGGCACAGGATGGTGGAAAACCAGCTCAGGCCGTAGTAGATATTGGTAACGGGAATGCCCTCCAGGCGGTCGCGCACGCTCTTTTGCAGGGAAATGGCCGAGAACAAGCCGTACATCAGCACCGTAAAGTAGTAGCCCTTTTCGTTGAGCGGCATCTGCGCGTTCCACAGGCCAATGTTGAAGGCGGCCAGGCCGGCCAGAAGCGCCACCCAGGATGCGGCGATAAAAGCATTGGACGGTTGCGGTTGGGGGTTCATGGCAAGCAAAACGGTTGAGTTTAGGCCGCCAAGTACGGCAGAAATCCTGGACCACGGCCCCCGGCCGGCGCGTGGTTTTGCCCGGCTGCCGGGCCATGGATTGGGTAGGCAGCGCATTTCCAAGCGGCCCTCCGCTGCCGCCCACCCCGATTAAGCCGGGCCTTTGGCTATACTAAATCACAGTACCAGAACCCAGTATCGAACGGACTGGGGTCGGTTTGGTCCCCGCATTCGTAGCCGGAATCGTCGGATTTGGGCGCGGGCGCGGTGTATTTGCGGTACACGATTTCACCTTTTTCAAATGGAATGGGCTGGCTGAACAGCGGGCCGTCGAACACGAAGGTGTGAAACTCGCCGTTTTCGCCGCAGGGGTCCACGGTGGCGGGCAGGTCGTGCAGGAATTCCTCGTCAACCACCCGGCCCACAAAGCTGCGGTCCAGGTATTTTTCGTTGACGCAGGTGGTGATGGTTTTGAATCCCAGGCCGATGAACTCCCGAATGAGAGTCGCCGTGGGCACGCCCCAGAGCGGGAAAACGGCCTGCAACTCCAGTTCGGCCAGCTTGTTTTCGCGGTACTGGCGCAGGTCTGCCAGGAAAATATCGCCAAAGATGGAAGCCGTGGCCCCGGCGCTTTTCAGCTCCCGCATGGTGCTGGCCATCAGCTGCTCGTAGGCTTCCATGGAAGGCATTTCGGGGAGGAACAGCTTGCGGCAGGGCAGCCCGAGGCTGGCGGCCTGCTGGTCGAGCAGGGCCGTGCGCACGCCGTGCATGGAAATGCGCTGGTAGGGCTCGCTCACGGTGGTCAGCAGCGTTTGCACGTCGTATTGGCCGCTTTGCAGCACCTTGTACAGGGCCAGAGCCGAGTCTTTGCCGCCGCTCCAATTGAAAATTGCTGGTTGTTTCATGCGCCGGCAAAGTAATGGCCTGCGAGCGGAAGCAGCCGCGGCGGAAGGCGTGAAATCCATGCTCAAAGTGTATGAGCTGGGCGGCAGTGACAAGAACAAGGCGATGGAAAACCTGCGCGCCGTGGTCGACGGAGGCGAGCTGAACAACTGACTGAAAAGCAAAATCAGCACCAGGTAAGTGGCTTGAAACAGGCCTCTTGGCGGCACTACGGCCCACTTTGAGCAAATCAGCAAGCAACTTTTCCGGCTTTAAGGCCGAAAAGAAGGCTATGTACTTCACCGTTATCACCCCCACGCACCAGCGCCGGGAACTGCTGCCCGAGGCCGTGGCCAGCGTGCGCGCCAGCATCAATGCCCCGCTCGATTTCTCGTTTGAGCACCTGGTGTACGACAATGGCTCCCGCGATGGCACGGCTGCCTACCTGCGCGAAGCCGCCGCCCAGCCCGGCCCTCCGCTGCGCCACTGGCACTCGCCCGGCCGCCAGCTGGCCGGGCTGGCCCGCAACCAGCTCATCCGGGAGGCCGCGCCCAATGCCTGGATTGTGCCGCTGGACGACGACGATATCCTGCTCCAGCGCACGCTGCATCACTACGCGGCCCAGATTGGCGCCAATCCCGGCCGGCCGTGGTTCGTGGCCGATTTCCTGCGGGTGAACGAGCATGGCCAGTATCTGCCCGGCGAAGACTACTACGCCTGGCCGTTTGCAACGCCCACCGAGATGCTCCGCGCCATTTTTCGGGCCGAGCATTTCATTCAGGGCAATGTGTGCTACCGCCGCGCCTTCTTCGATGAAGTGGGCGGCTACGATGGGGAGTTAGAAATGGCCGAAGACCTGGACCTGTACGTGCGCTTCCTGTTGGCCGGGCAGCTGCCGGTGGTGTGCCCGCACGTCAGCCACCTGCACCGCTTCCACGCCCACAACGTGAGCATTGGGGTGGACGCGGATAAGCACAACGCCGATTTGCGGGTGATTTACCAGAAATATGCCCCGCAATTGCAGGCGCTGGGCATTTTGGAGCCGGGGCAGTAGGCCCAGCTGCTTCCGGTGAGGGCAACAGCAGCGGCCGAAAGCGGGCTTTGGCCTCATGGAAAACAAATATTATTATATTGAATATAAATTATTATATTTAGTATAACAATTCACCCTTAACATTTTTAGCCATGTCTCGCTTGCGCCTCTTTTTTTTGCTGCTCTCCGGGCAGCTTGCCCTGTCGCTTGTCGGCAACGCTCAAACCAAATCGGCCGGCAGCTCCACCGTTCTCAAGCCCGGAAAATCCATTTCCCAAACCCTGCAGAGCGGGCAGGCTTTCGACTATCAGGTAGCGCTCAAGGCCGGGCAAGCGCTGAAGGCGACGGTGGAGCAAAAGGGCGTTGATGTGCTGGTGACGGCTTATGGTCCCGATGGCGCCAAACTGGCCACCTTCGACTCGCCCACCTCAACGGCTTACAAAGAGTTTGTGACGGTGCTGGCCCCCACCACCGGCCGCTACCGCCTCAGCGTGACGAACTTTGACCCCAAGGCGCCCGCTGGCACCTTCGTGATGACGCTCGACGGCATTCTGACGCCCGCCCAATACGCCCAAAGCCAGGCCGACGACCGCAAGCGGGCCGATGCCGTGGCGGCCTACCTGCAAGCGCCCCACCCCGATAAAACCGCCTACGAACAGCGCGAGGAAATGCTCCGGCTCGACCCCACCGCCTACATGCTGGCCGCCACAGCGGCAGAAACCGCCACCGCCCGCTGGCTGGAAGGCACCTGGACGGCCAATCAGAAGCTTTTCGCCACGCCCACCGAGCCGGAGATTGTGTTTCCGCCCCGCACCACGGGCCTGCGCTTCGACGCCCAAAACCCAACCATGCTCCAGATTGACCCGCGGGGCGACGGCAAGTTTGAGCCCTTCCTGGCTTTCGAGCCCCACAGCCGGCAGTGGGTGCATGCCGCCCTCAACACCGACGAAGTGGGCACGAGCTGGAGCCTGCTAAAAGGCCCTGACTGGCAAAACGACCAGCTGGTGCTGCAGGGCGAAACGGCCCTGATGGGCATTACGGCCCAGCGCCGCCAAACCTGGACCAAAACCGACGACCACAACCTGCGCGTGCTCTCCGAGGAGCGCAAAGGCGACGGAGCCTGGGCCCCCGTGAGCGAAACGCTCTACACGAAAACCATGCTCGGCAACCTCACCACGAAATAGCCCCGGCGAGCTGGCCCCCGCTGTCCACCCAGGCCGCGCTCCTACCCTGGGGCGCGGCCTGGCCTCGTTAAGGGCTATGTGGAAAGTATTGAGTCGCTTATTTTTGGGCTTTTGCCCATCCCGATGTCCACGCCCGCGCCCCAAGTAGAAGAAGAAGTGTACAGCATCCCGGCCGCGTACCGGAAGATGGAAAATACGCACATCCTGTTCTGGCTGCTGAAGGACATTGCCTGGTGCATGGTGTGGCGGCCGCTGGGCCTGCTGATGGTGGTGCCCACGCTGGGCATTTCCATCGTCATCGCCTGGCGCACCCGCTCCTATCCCTCGGAGCTGGCCCACAACCTGGCCATCGTGTTCTGGATTACGGCCAACTCGTACTGGATGAGCAGCGAGTTTTTTGGGTTCGATACCGCGCAGGTGGCGCCCCACGTCACGGGCAAGCACCTGGCGCTGGTGCCCTTTCTCATCGGGCTGGGCATTTTGCTGTACTACTACCTGGTGCAGAAGCCCCGCGAGACGCGGGAAACGCAGGTAGCTACGTTATAGCTCAGTGCTGGGGCGGGCGTTTATCGGGCGGGCTTTTTCCCGGCCGAACCCGGGGCCTGATTGAAAGCCGCCAGAACATAGCGGCCAATCAGCTCATCCGAAGGCGACTGCTGGTTGTAGTTGCCGCCAGTCACCACGACAACCAGCTTTTGCTGCGGCCACACCGAAATGCGCTGGCCACCGTTGCCCTGGGCCATTGCCCCGTAGTAGCGCGTCCCGTTCACGTCCAGGTACTTTAGCCACCACAGGTAGCCGTAGCCCACGTTTTGCACCACTGAGTGCTTGGCTAACGACGTTGTGACCCAGGCCGCCGACACCACTTGCCGGCCCTGCCACTGGCCATTATTGAGGTAGAGCAGGCCGAATTTGGCCATGTCGCGGGGCCGCAGCGACAGCTGGCAGTACGTCTCGGCGCTGGTCGAATCGGGCCGGAAGCGCCAATCAAACTTCGTGATTCCCAGCGGGGCAAACAGGTTTTTTCGGGCAAAATCGACCAGCGGCATCCGGGCCTGCCTCTCGATGATGCGGCCCACGGTAATGGGATTGCCCGAGCAGTACATGCCCTTGCCGCCGGGCTGCTCGCTCATGGGCAGGTCGAGGGTAAATTTCACCCAGTCGCGGGAGTAGTCCATGGTGGTTTCGTTGCCCTCGGAATGCTCGTTGGCGATGTCGCAATCGAGGCCGCTTTGGTTGGTCAGCAGGTTCTCAATGGTGATTTGCTGCTTCGTAGCCGAGTTGTTTTTGAGGGTGTATTCGGGGAAGAACGGCACGACGGGCGCCTGCACGCTTTTGATAATTCCCTGCTCGATGGCAATGCCCGTGAGCGCCGAAACAAAGCTTTTGGTGGCCGAGCGCAACGGGTGCAGGCTCTCGCGGCTGTATTCGTAGAAATATTCTTCGAACACCAGCCGCCCGTCCTTAATAATCAACACGCTGTGGATGTTGGGGTAGGTGCCGTCCACGATTTTCGTGGTCATAGCCGCCAGCAGCGCCGGGTCGAGGCCCGACGGCGGGAGGGTGCCCACGGGCAGGCCGTCGGTGGTTTTGGGCGGGGGCGTGTAGCGATACGCGAAGGGATGGGCGGCATCAACCAGCCGGGGCACCCACATCCGGGCGGGAAAAACCACGTCCCGGTTCAGCAGCCGAAACGTTTGGTGGTGCACCGAATACGACACCACGCGGCCCCGGGCATCGCGCTGAAAACGCACGGTGTCGTTGGTCGGATTGCGGAAAATGTCGGCACCGATGGCGGAAAGCTTGTAGCGGGCCTCGCCGATGAGGGCATACAGGAGCAGCTCGCGCGGGGAAGCCGCCACCCGCAGCGTGGTCCGGTTCAGGTACTCATACTGGCCCTCGTATTCCTGCAGCTGCGGCAGGGTGCGGGCCGCCTGTGCCTGGGCCCCGCGGGCCAACGAAATTACCAGAAGCAATAACAGCCACTTTTTCATGGGCACGGGGGTGAGTGGGACGGATGGAAGCCAGTGCGCCGGCACGGCGCATACGAAGGTAGCCGCCACTGCCTTATGCGCCGCAACCGCAACACCCGGCCCGGCCACCCCACCCGGAAACCGCCGCAGCGTAGCTTTGAGTATCCCACGCCACCCCGCTCGCCCATGTCGCCCGAAGAACAGCAAGCCCACGCGGAGCTGCACGCCTGGCAGCAGCAGATGCAGCGGCCGCCCTCGCGGCTGAACCGGTTTGCGCGCCGGGTGCAGGCCCACGTCAGCGCCCTGCTGCCCGAGACCCTGCTGCCCGAGCGGGCCCACCAGGCCATCACCGCCACCATCCGGCAGCTGGTGCGCGGCGTCCTGTTTGGATCCAGACTCACCACCGGCGCGCCCCTGACCAACGCCCCCTTCGCCACCCGCGAAGCCGAAGTGCGCGCCCGCATCCGCGACTACCGCACCATGGCCACCGCCGAAGGGGCCGTGACCGGCGCGGGCGGCTTCCTGCTCGGCCTCGCCGATTTTCCGCTGCTGCTCAGCCTCAAGCTCAAGCTGCTCTTCGACACGGCCGCCCTCTACGGCCACGACGTGCACGACTACACCGAGCGCCTCTACCTGCTCCACGTTTTCCAGCTCGCCTTTGGCAGCCCGCACACCCGCGGCCACGCCTACCACCGCCTGGCCAACTGGGAGGCCTACCGCCTCAACCTGCCCCTCGACCCCGCCGAGTTCGACTGGCGCACCTTCCAGCAGGAATACCGCGACTACCTCGACGTTGCCAAAATGGCCCAGCTGGTGCCCGTAATCGGGGCCGCCGCGGGGGCGGTGGCCAACTACCAGCTCATCGGGCAGCTCGGCCACACGGCCATGAACTGCTACCGCATGCGGCATTTCGCCGCCCAAGCAGCGCCGCCGCCGGCTACTCGCCGGGCAGATTGACCCGGTCGCCGTGCGCTTTGGGCTCCGAAATCACGAGGAAGTGCAGGTCGGCCGGCCCGTGGTTGCTGATGCGGTGCGGGATGCCGGGCCGAATGTGCAGGCTCTCCTGCGCCGCCACGCGCACGGTTTCTGCCGCCACTTCAAACGTGGCCTCGCCGGCGAGGATGAAAAATACCTGCTGCGCCCGGCCATGAACGTGGCGCTGCTCGGCCGTGCCCGGCGGCATCCGCTCCTGAATCACGCTGAGGGAGTCGCTTTTCAGCAGGTGCCAGCCGTCGCAGTGTTCGCCCCAGGTGTAGTGTTCGGCAGTTTGGGTGGAAGTTTTCATGCCCGGAAATTAGCGCTGGCTTTCCATTCGTAAGAACGTCATGCTGAGCTTGCCGAAGCATCTCTCCCGCGAGGGCAACTAGTTACTGCTGCGGTCGAGATGCTTCGGCAAGCTCAGCATGACAATGTTCTGCTAGCGAGCCGGCGGGCGCATGGTTTTGGCCCGAAAAAACTCGTCGGCTTTGCGGTTGAATTCATCCGCGTGCTCCTGCAAGGTGGCGTGGCCGCTGCTGGGCACTATCCACAGCCAGGCGTGGGGCAGGTTGCGGTAGATGGCCACCGTGTGCTCGGGCACAATCACGTCGCGGTCGCCGGCAATGATGAAGGCCGGCACCCGAATGCGGTGCAGCGCCGCCAACGGAATATTCGGCTGAAACACATCCAGGCAGAATATTTTCCAGTCGTTTTTTCGCTTGGGGTCGGTGAATTTCGGGTTGCGGTTTTCCTGGTAACCCTGCTGCTGCTGCCGCCACAGGCCCGGCAGCAGCGCCGTTGAATCGGGCCAGAGGTTGGCGCCCGTGGCCACCAGCTTCTTCACCTTTTCGGGGTGGCGCAGGGCCAGCACCAGCGCGTTGATGCCGCCGTCGCTCCACCCCAACACGTAGGCCGAGTCGATGCGCAGGCTGGTGAGCAGCGCATCAAAGTCATCGGCCATCATCTCAAAGCTCAGCGAATCGCCGGCGTCAATGGATTTGCCGTGGGCCCGGCTGTCCACCGCAATTACCCGGTAGCGCTGGGCGAAATAGGGAATGTTCTTCGCAAAGGCCGTGAGGTTGTCGCCGTTGCCATGCAGCAACAGCAGCGGCGGGCCCTGGCCGTAGGTTTCGTAGTACAGCTTCACGCCCCGCACCAGCTGGTAGTGCCCGGCGGCGGGGTTGTGGCCGTATGGAATTGCGGGTTGGGCAACCGCTAGCTGCCCCAATTGCAGCACTACTAGTAAAAAAAAGAATGCTTTCATGGCCAGTAAATCAGGTTAGCTCCACGAATACCTTATTGCAGCAGTTTAAAGTCGACATGGTAGTGGTCGTCGTGCGCCTCGTTTAGTACCGGTGTTAGGTTCTGAGCAAAATAAATACCACTCGCCTTTAATTTCTTCCCCGATTCAGTTGCAAACAATTCGTCTTTCAACTCAATTTTCAGAATAATTTTGCTAATCATTAACCCATTTTTTCGGGCATGTTTTTCCAGCAGCAGCAAGTGGGCCGCCAGCACTTCAAAATCTATTTTAACCGCTGAGTTCAGCGTTGATTTACCCGTAGCATCAAAACTTAATAAATACCGAAATAAACCCAAGCCATTGTAATACTTGGGTCGGTCGTGCCATACCAAAGGGCTCATGAAATCAATGCTCAAGCCATTTTGGTGGGTGCGGTGCGGAAATGGCCGGCCACCTTTGCGCCGGGCACTTTCCATGTAAATAAACGTCCGACCAGGACAGCGCTCTTCCATAGCCTGGTAGGCCGCCAGCACCGTGCGGTACACCCGCGAATTTGTGTACTCCCGTCCAAGTAGGTAATAGCTAATCCAGCTGTAGCACTGGAAATTTTTACCGGTGCGGGGCAGTAAGTATCCGTTCTGCAACGAACCCTTGTTGTAGTCGCCCAACGACAAACTTTCACCTGTATTGCGATGCGTGAGTTGCGCAAAAGCTGCTCCGGTGGCCAGTATGCACACAAGCAATAATATTTTAAATTTCATTGTACGCGTGATAGGAACGCAAGAAATCTACCTACAAGCAGATGGACTGTTTGACCGCCCAATTCCGCACTAATGTAACCAAAACGGCCGCCCCAGTTTCCTGAGGCGGCCGTGGCTACTTAGGCTCCGAAACCGGAGACTTATTGCGGCTCAAACTAGGCGACTACGGCGCCACTTTCTTTCAAGCGAATCAGGTTCAGGGCCGAGCCGGCTTTGAACCACTCTATTTGGCCTTCGTTGTAGGTATGGTTGAGCGTGATGAGGTCGGTATCGCCGTCGTCGTGGTGCAGACGGGCTTGCAGGGGCTTGCCTTCCTGGAAATCCGTCAGGCCGAGGATGTCGATGGTGTCGCCTTCCTCAACCAGGTCGTAGTCGGCCTTGTTGGCGAAGGTGAGGCCGAGCATGCCCTGCTTCTTCAGGTTGGTTTCGTGGATGCGGGCGAAGCTCTTCACAATCACGGCGCGCACGCCGAGGTGGCGGGGCTCCATGGCCGCGTGCTCGCGCGACGAGCCTTCGCCGTAGTTCTCATCGCCTACCACCACCGTGCCGACGCCCATGCTCTTGTAGTTCCGGGCGGCCTGGGGCACGGTTTCGTAGCCGTCGCCCTGGCTCACGAAGTCGCGCACCTCGTTGGCCTTGCCGTTGTAGGCGTTGGTGGCCCCGATGAGCATGTTGTTGGAGATGTTGTCGAGATGGCCGCGGTATTTCAGCCACGGGCCGGCCATCGAAATATGGTCGGTCGTGCACTTGCCCTGGGCTTTGATGAGCAGGCGCAGGCCCATCAAATCGGTGCCTTCCCAAGCCTTGAAGGGCGTGAGCAGTTCCAGACGGTCGGAGGTGGGGCTCACCAGCACCTGCACGCCGCTGCCATCGGCGGCGGGGGCCTGGAAGCCGGCGTCCTCCACGGCGTAGCCACGGGGCGGCGCTTCCACCCCCACCGGCTCGTCGAATTTCACGGGGCCGTTGGTGCCTTGCAGCGTGTCGGTGAGGGGGTTGAAGGTCAGGTCGCCGGCGATGGCGAAGGCCGTCACGATTTCGGGCGAGGCCACGAAAGCGTGGGTGTTCGGGTTGCCGTCGTTGCGCTTGGCAAAGTTGCGGTTGAAGCTCGTGATGATGGAGTTCTTGCGCTTGGGGTCGTCGGTGTGGCGGGCCCACTGGCCGATGCACGGGCCGCAGGCATTGGCCAGCACCACGCCGCCCATCTCGGCGAAGGTGTCGAGCAGGCCGTCGCGGGCCACGGTGTAGCGCACCAGCTCCGAGCCGGGCGTGATGGTGAATTCAGCCGCCACGTGCAGGCCTTTTTCCACGGCCTGGGCGGCAATGCTGGCGGCGCGGGTGATGTCCTCGTAGCTGGAGTTGGTGCAGGAGCCGATGAGGCCGACTTCCAGCTTCTCGGGCCAGCCGTGCTCTTTCACGGCGGCGGCGAACTGCGAAATGGGCCAGGCGGCGTCCGGCGTGAACGGGCCGTTCACGTAGGGCTCCAGCGTGTTCAGGTCGATTTCGATGAGCTGGTCGTAGTATTTCTCGGGCTGGGTGTACACCTCGTCGTCGGCGCGCAGGTGGGCAGCCACGGCGGCGGCGGCATCGGCGATTTCGGCGCGGCCGGTGCCGCGCAGGTAGTCGCCCATCTTCTCATCGTAGGCAAACACCGACGTGGTGGCCCCGATTTCCGCGCCCATGTTGCAGATGGTGCCTTTGCCGGTGGCCGAAAGGCTTTCGGCCCCTTCGCCGAAATATTCTACGATAGCGCCGGTGCCGCCCTTCACGGTCAGGATGCCGGCCACTTTCAGAATAACGTCCTTGGCCGACGTCCAGCCCGAGAGCTTGCCGGTCAGCTTCACGCCGATGACTTTCGGGAACTTCAGCTCCCAGGCCATGCCGGCCATCACGTCCACCGCGTCGGCACCACCCACGCCGATGGCCACCATGCCCAGGCCGCCCGCGTTGGGGGTGTGCGAGTCGGTGCCAATCATCATGCCGCCGGGGAAGGCGTAGTTTTCGAGCACCACCTGGTGGATAATGCCCGCGCCGGGCTTCCAGAAGCCGATGCCGTACTTATTGGACACCGAGGCCAGGAAGTCGTACACTTCCTTGTTCTCGGAGTTGGCTTCGGCCAGGTCGGCCGTTGCGCCGTCCTTGGCCTGGATGAGGTGGTCGCAGTGCACGGTGCTGGGCACGGCGGCCGTGGGTTTGCCGGCCTGCATGAACTGGAGCAGGGCCATCTGGGCGGTGGCGTCCTGCATGGCAACGCGGTCGGGGGCGAAATCGACGTAGGAAACGCCGCGCTCGTAGGCCTGCTTTACTTCGCCGCCGAACAGGTGGGCGTAGAGAATTTTCTCGGTGAGGGTGAGCGGGCGCGCCACGGCGGCGCGGGCCGCTTCGATGCGGGAACCCATGCCGGCGTACACCGCGCGAATCATTTCCAGGTCGAAAGCCATAGGATGCGTGTTAATAATGAGTGGTTGCGCAAATGTAGCACCCACGGGAAGTTGGACCTAGCCAAAATGCGCGAATGCGGGTATCGATAGGGTTAACGTGGGTTTGGGGAGCGGTGTTCCGACTTTAGCCCGTAGAGGGCACCGAAGGCTGTGCAGATGATGCAGAAGTTCGGACGGCCTATTTCGGGGGCACGCCGGCCGGCCTATCCGGGGCGTAGATGGCCCGGAGTAGCTGGCGGCCGAGCACCGGGCGGTAGTGGTATTCTTCGTAATAGTTGCCCCGCTCCCGGGTAAACTGGTTGACGCCGCTGAAGTCGTGGACGCGGCCGGCCCCGAACAGGCGCACCAGCAGGGCCACGTCGGCCGGGTTGACCCGCTCCTGCTGGTAGAGCGGGCTGAGGACGAAGTGGTAGCTGGTGTGGTTGCGCTCGAAGATGTTGCGCACGGCCACCAGCTGCCGCAGCTGCGCGGCCCCGATGACGGCGGGTGCGATGGTGGCCGTGGCCGGGCGGGCGGTCAGGTTGCGGTTGCGGGCGTAGAAGCCGGCTGAGTCGGCGCGGATTTCCTCGTCGAGGTCGGGCAGAGTCAGGTCGTTGGTTTGGGGGTCGTAGTGCACGCGGCGGCGCTCCAGCATGGTGGCCATGTCGGGCGTGTAGCGGCCGGTGAGGCGGCGCTTGAGGTATTTGGCGTAGAAGTGGTTGGAGAAGTAGGCTTTGAAAAACGTGAGCTGGAAGCTGAAGGGCCGCTCGCCGGTCAGCCGGGGGTCTTTGCGGGCGAGAAGGGTTTTCACGTCCCGCGTCTCGCCGAGCAGCGACGGGTCGCAGATAATCAGAACGTTGCGGAGTCCGGGGCTGTGGGCTTCCAGGAATCGCAGCTTCTTCCACACGCCGAAAAGCGACTCGCTGGAAGCATCGAAGTGGAACGCGGCCGTGTCGTGGGTGTAGCGGCTCCAGTCGCGGATGCGGAAGGCCAGCGTGCGCGAATTGCCCAGAATGAACGACTGGTAGCGGCGCTGCTGGTAGGTATTCAGGTACATCTGGGTGCTCACGTAGTCCCGGTTGGGAATCGTGATGAGGTTGTCGGAGAAGGTAGGATAGTGGTAGAGCACCCAGAAGGGGTCGAGCACGAAGTAGGAAACCACCAGCGCCCACGCGGGCAGGCTCAGGATAAATACTTTGCCCAGCAGCTGGCCCACGCGGGAGGAAATTGCCATCGGCCTAGAACTGGAAGTAGATGAACTGTACGGTTTCGAACGCACCGAGCAGGGCAATGTAGCCGACCAACCCATAGTACAGGGCCCAGCGCACGGGCGTGGCCTGCCGCGTAATCCAGGCGCCCACGGCCACGCGGGCCTGGGCTTTTTCTACCAGGAACAAGGCCGCCAGGGCCCCGGCCAGCGCCAGCCACTCATCGGCAGTGTAGATGGGCAGCACCGTGGCCAGTCCGTGCCAGGTGGTGCCGTTGCGCTCGGCGGAGGCACCATCGGCGAGGTGCCGGATGATATAGAAGGCCTCGGCGAAGGTGTTGGCACGGAAGAAAATCCAGGCGAAGGTGACGAGGGCGTAGGTTGTGAGGATGCCGACTATTGGGCGATTCAGCCACGCAAGGGGCGGCCGGGCGGTCAGCCGCTGGCGCAACGGCTGGGTGAGGCGGCCGAAAACCTGGTAGCCGCCGTGCAGCGCGCCCCAGGCCAGGAAGGTCCAGCTGGCGCCGTGCCACAGGCCGCTTACCAGGAACACGAAAAACAGGTTGAAGTAGGCCCGCGGAATGGCCACGCGGCGGCCGCCGAGCGAAAAGTACAGGTAGTCCCGGAACCAGGTAGAGAGCGAAATGTGCCACCGCCGCCAGAATTCGGCAATGCTGCGGGCGAAGTAGGGCCGGTCAAAGTTCTTCATCAGCCGGAAGCCCATGACGCGGGCCGTGCCCAGGGCCATATCAGAATAGCCGGAAAAGTCGCAGTAAATCTGGATGGAGAAGCCCACGGTGGCCACCAGCAGCGGCAGGCCCCGGAAGTGGCCGGGGGCGTTGTACACTTGGTTCACGAGTGAGGCCAGCCGGTCGGCAATCACGACCTTTTTGAACAGGCCCCAGGCCATGAGGCGCAGGCCGCTGGTCACGTCGTCATAGTTGAAAAACTTCCGCTCGTGCAGCTGGGGCAGCACGTTTTGGGGTCGCTCGATGGGGCCGGCCACCAGCTGCGGGTAGAACATGACGTAAAGAGCATAAATGCCCAGATGCCGCTCGGCCGGGTAGTTGCCGCGGTACACTTCAATGGTGTAGCTCAGGGCCTGGAACGTATGAAACGACAGGCCAATGGGCAGAATGATGTTGAGCAGCGGCCAGGCAGCGGGCGCGCCGGCCAGGTGCAGCAAGCCGTTGACGTTGCCAACGAAGAAGTTGTAGTACTTGAAAACCGCCAGCACGCCCAGGTTGGCCACCAGGCTCATGGCCAGGTAAAACTTGCGCTGCCTGCCCCGCGCCTGCTCGATGAGGATGCCCGCGCCGTAGTCAATCCCGATGGTGAACACCAGAATCAGCAGGTAAGCCGGGATGAAGGCCATGTAGAACCCGCAGCTGGCCAGCAGCAGATGCAGCCAGCGCCACCGGTGCGGCAGCAGAAAAAACAGCACCGTCACCACCGGAAAAAACAGTAGGAACCCGAAGGAGTTGAACAGCATAATTCGCCGGCTGGGGAGGCACCGATACGGCCGCAAAGCTAGCGGCTTCTCTCCCGTGGCCATTTACGCCGCTTAGTTGTTATGCCCCGTTGGCAAGGCCAGCGTTCTGTTCGCATTTTTGCATTACCATGAATACACTTTCTCTTCGCCTGCTGGCTACGGCCGCTTTCGGGTTGAGCCTCGCGGGCTGCTCCTCCAATACTGCTACTTCTGAGACGGCCGCGGTGGGCAGCTCCGCAGCGGCCCCGGTGCTCACGCCCGGCCCCTGGCGCGGGGCGTTGGCCACGCAGGGCCAGGAAATCCCGTTTTTGTTCGAGGTGAAAACCGAAGCCGGCCAGCCGGTGGTCTACCTCATCAACAAAGGCCTGAACGGCGAGGAGCGGCTGCGCTGCGAGGACATCAAATCGGCCGGCGATTCCACCACCATCCGCCTGCACGCCTTCGATGCCGCGCTGGTAGTCCGCGCCGATGGCAAGGACAAGCTGAAAGGCACCTGGGTGAAGTATGACTCGAAGACGCCGTACCGCGTGCCGATGGCGGCAGAGGCGGGCAACAAGCCTCTATTCAACACATCATCGGGTAAGGTTCAGTCCTATACTGGCACTTGGCGAGTCACATTTAAGGGCGATGATGGTGAAACATACCCCGCAGTTGGTATTTTCAAACAAGACAATACCGAAATAAGAGGCACTTTCTTGACCACCACTGGTGATTACCGATATCTTGCTGGTCAAGTTGTTGGTACAACGATTCATCTGTCCACTTTTGACGGTAGTCATGGGTACTTGTTCACCGGTGTGGCACCGCTCACCAAGTTTAAAGGCGTTGAACCAGTTGGCATAATTACAGGTGACATAAAAGGCGACTACTACTCCGGCAAATCCGGCCATGAAACCTGGACGGCCGTGCTCGACCCCAAGGCCAAGCTGCCCGACGCCGATACCCTCGCCTACCTCAAAAAAGGCGAGTCGCGGCTGGATTTCAAGTTCCCGAATGTGATAGCGGGCGGGGCTGTCTCCCCCACCGACCCCAAATACCGGGGCAAGGTGGTGGTGCTGCAAATCCTGGGCTCGTGGTGCCCCAACTGCATGGACGAAACCAATTTCCTGGCCCCGTGGTACGCGAAAAACAAGGCGCGCGGCGTGGAGGTAATCGGCCTGGGCTACGAGCGCAGCGGTGATTACCAAGTGGCCGCGCCCAAGCTGCGCAACATGCGTGAGCGGTTCCACATGGGCTACGACGTGGCCTTTGCGGGTGTGGCCAACAGGGACTCGGTAGCGAAGTCGCTGCCGCAGCTGGCCAAGTTCCTGGCCTTCCCCACCACCATTTTCCTGGATAAGAAAGGCAACGTGCGGAAGATTCATACGGGCTTTGCCGGGCCGGGCACGGGCAAGTATTATCAGGAGGAAACGGCTGGCTTCGAGCGGGAAGTGGACAAGCTGCTGAAGGAATAGGCGCGGCTGAAGCGGTGGAAATGAGAAAAAACCGGCCCTCGCCAAAGCCCCGTTCGCTACCTTGGCGGCCGTTCTACGTAGGCATGACAGGGCTTCGCTGAAGCTCCACCTTTTTCCTCATTCCCCCTTCATCTTCACCCGTTTCATCCATGAAAAACATTCTGGTTCCTACCGACTTTTCGGCCGAATCGCACGCTGCCTTCGAAGTGGCGTTGCAGCTGGCCAAGCACACGGGCGGCCAAGTCACGCTGCTGCATGTGCTGGAAAGCCCCGAGGCCACCACGGCCAACTTCAGCGCCTTCGGCGGCCCGGTGAACGGCAGTGAGCTGCCCAACAGCGACGGCGGCATCGACGAGCTGTTCACGGTGAAGCTGATGGAGGTGACCAAGCGCCGGATGCACACGCTGCGCGACGAGGCCGCCGCCCTGGCCGACGGCGTAGCGGTGCAGGACACCGTGGAAGTGGGCCGTATCGGCGACGGGATTCTGGCCGCCATCGAGCGCCACGGCATCGACCTGGTGGTGATAGGCGCCCAGGGCCACGGCGCCATGGAGCACTTCTTCGTGGGCTCGAACACCGAACGCCTGATTCGGCTGGCCAACGTGCCGGTGCTCACCGTGAAGCACCAGCAGGCCGCGTTTGAGGTGCGCACCATCGTGTTTCCGTCCGATTTTACCCAAGAGGCCTCCCGGGCCATTGCGGGCTTGCAGCAGGTAGTGGCGGCCTTCCCCAACGCCACGGTGCACCTGCTGCACGTGGTATCCGACTCCGATAGCCACACCACGCAGGAGCACCTGCAATCCTTCGCGCACCAGGCGCAGCTGGCTAATTTCCAGACCGGCGTGGTGACTGCCGACAGCACGAGCGCCGGCATCGAGCAGTTTGCCAAGCAAGTGAACGCCGATTTGGTGGTGATTCCGACCCACGCCCGCTCCGGCCTGAGCCGCTTCTTCCAGACCAGCATTGCCGAAACCGTGGCCACCCACGCCTTCCCGCCCGTGCTCACCTACCACTTGCAGTAGCCGCAACGGCAAATCAGCGGCGCACCCGGGGCAAAGGAGCCGCGGCTAAAGCTTGCCCGCACACGAAGGCCGTGACGCGGCGGCCGTACCGGAAATATTCCGATTACGGCCGCCGCGTCACGGCCTTCGTGCTGGCGAAAAACCCGCCCCCACGGCACAGGCGGCAGCTACGCGGCGGCGAGGGCCGCCGGAACGCAAAAAGAGTAACATTTGAATTAAGCAAAGTAGTCGCTTTCCAGCGGATTATCGCTACATTAGTTCTCATTCGCGAGGGGCTAAGCGGTGGCAGACGCGGCCGCGTTTCCCGGGGCACCTAATTTTCTCAGCCATGAAAAGCATTCTGGTTCCCACTGATTTTTCGCCCGAAGCCCACTATGCCTACGAGGTGGCCTTGCAGCTGGCCCGGCACACCGGCGGCCGCGTGGTGCTGCTGCACGTGCTGGAAGGCCTCGAGGATTCAGCCGGTGGTTTCAGCAGCTCGGGCAGCACGGTGGCCGGCCCGGGCATCGACCAAATCTTCCCCATTAAGCTGATGGAGGCCACCAAGCGCCGCCTGCACAACCTGATGGGCGAGGCCACGCGGCTGGCGGCCGACGTGCCGGTGCAGGAGTCGATAAAAGTCGGCCCCATCGGCGAGGGCATTCTGAAAGCCATTCAGCGCCACGACACCGACCTGGTGGTGATGGGCGCGCGGGGCCACGGGGCCATGGAGCATTTCTTCGTGAGCTCGAACACCGAGCGCACCATTCGGCTGGCGCCCTGCCCGGTGCTGGCGGTGAAGCACCAGCAGGCCGAGTTTGAAGTGCGCACCGTTGTGTTCCCGTCCGATTTTACCGACGAAGCCACACGGGCCATCGACAACCTGCGCCAGGTGCTGGCCACTTTCCCCGATGCCACCCTGCACCTGCTGCACGTCGCTTCCGGCACGCACAGCGCCGCCACCACGCAGCACATGCAGGAATTTGCGCAACACGCCCAGTTCCCCCACATGCAGATGGGGGTGGTGCAGGCCGGCAGCACGGTGGCCGGCATCGAGCAATATGCCCAGCAGGTCAACGCCGATTTGGTGGTCATTCCCACCCACGTTCGCTCCGGCCTGAGCAGCTTTTTCCGCACCAGCATTGCCGAGGCCGTGGCCACCCACGCCTTCCCGCCCGTGCTCACCTACCACTTGCAGTAGGCGCTGCGCCACCGCCACCAGAGGCCTGCCGGCCCAGCCGCATGGGTGCCCAAGCGTTTCAGGATGCCATGCGGCTCCGGCGACGGGCACCCTGAAAGCATCAGGCAGCCATGCGGCTGAGGCGACAGGCGCCCTGACGCTTTCAAGAGGCCATGCAACTCCGGCGAAGGCCTTCCTGGCGCTTTCAGGGGCTTATGCTGTTGGCCGCAGCCGCAGCCGCACCTGAAAATCGTGCTTCGGCCGCAGCGTGATGAGCGGCTGCATGGTCACGGGCGGCTGGCCGGGCACCCATTCCAGGTCGAACTGCCGGAGCAGCTCCAGCGTCACGAGCTGCATTTCGGTGAGGGCAAACTGCATGCCGATGCACAGGCGCGGGCCGCCGCCGAAGGGCACAAACGCGTTGGGCTGCACCGGCGGGGCCTGGCCCGGCGCAAAGCGGCCGGGACGGAATTCCTGCGGGTTGGGCCAATACTTTTCGTCGTGGTGCAGGCCGTGGAAATACAGCGAAAACAGGGTGCCTTTGGGAATGCGCAGGCCGTTGTACTCGTCGTCGGCCAGGGCCACGCGGTCCACCATCCAGGCGGGCGGGTAGCGGCGCATGGTTTCCTGCACCGCGTGCAGGGCGCTGCCAAGGCGCGGCAAGTCCTCGAAAGTGGGCGGCCGCCCGGCCAGCACGGTGGCCATTTCGGTCTGGACAACCACGGCTTCGGACGGGTGGTGGGCCAGCAGGTACGTGAGCCAGGTGAGGGCGTTGGCGCTGGTTTCGTGGCCGGCCACCAGCAAAATCAGGGCTTCGTCGATGAGCCGGTCGGGGGTCATGGGCTCGCCGGTGTCCTCGTAGCGCACGTCGAGCAGCATTTGCAGCAGGTCGTCGGGCGGGGTGGCGCCGGGCCGGGCGTTGGCCTGCTGGCGCTGGGCAATGAGGCCGGCCAGCAGCGTGCGCAGCTCCGCGGCCAGCGCATCGTGGTACTTGAAATGGCCTTTAAACCGAAACCACGGCTTGAGGTACGGCTGCCGGATGGAGCGCACGAAAAACGCCTGAATTTCGGTAATCAGCCCCGCCAGCCGGTCCAGCTCGGCCTCCGGGAAGTTGGTGCTGAACACCGAGCGGGCGATGATGCGGAACGTGAGCCGGGTCATCAGCGCGTGGACTTCCACCGTGGCCGCGCCGCCCGCTTCGGCTGCCCGGGCGGCCAGCGGCGCCAGCGTTTCGGCCGTGATTTCCTGCATCAGGCCCGTGAGGCCGGCCACCCGCTGCCGATGGAAACCGGGCTGAATGAGCCGGCGCTGCCGCAGCCAGTCGGGCCCCTCGTTGGTGAGCAGGCCGTGGCCGATGTAGCGCGAAAACCCCTGCGTGAACTTCGATTTGGCGTAGTTGCGATGGTTTTTTTGCAATACGTGCTGGGTCAGGCCGGGGTCGCGGGTGAGGATGCTCTTCTCCACCCCGCCAATAAACAGCTCCACCGTGTCGCCGTAGCGGGCCAGGGCCTCGTTCAGCACCGGCAGCGGGTCTTTGGCCAGCGCGAAGGAGCGCAGCAGCGAGCGCCAGCGCGGCAGGCGCGGCAGCACAACCGGGATTTTACCTATTTTTTCGGCACCTTGCAAGTCTCCCATAGCCCGTGGCCGCAACCAGATGCAGCCCGCAAAAATAACCTCCGGCCGCGGCCCACTTATCTTTTTCGACCCCACCGCGTAAACTCAACCGGGCCACGGCCCACCGCTTTCTCTTCATTTCCCCAAACACCTCTCCTTTTATGTGGATTCAGCAACAACCCAACTCGCCCGCTCCCCTCAACGACCTGCAGGGCCGCGCCGTCGGCCTCAAATTTGAGTGCGAGAAATGCCACACAGAAGTCTTCACCGACCTCATGGGTGTGCCCGCTCCCAACGACGAGGCCGACCTGCCCGAGCACGCCGACAACCACGAAATCGAAGAAATAAAGTGCCCCGGCTGCGACATCACGCACTCCCTGGAAATCGACAGCACGTTCGACGGCGTCACGTTCAAAGTGAGCCACGCGAAGGAGGTAAGCTACCAGGTAGCCGACAAATAAGACCACAGATTGAACGGATTTCAACGGATTGGGACGGATTCTTTGTGGGCCCTCCTTCTCACTTTGACCAAAGAAAAAGCCGCTTTATTTAAGCGGCTTTTTCTTTGACTTATAAACAGAATTGGCGAATAACAGCCACGGCGCGGAACCACAAATAATCCGTCCCAATCCGTTAAAATCCGTGCTAATCAGTGGTCCTATTTCTCCCGTTCAATCGTGTAATTAATTAACTGCTCCAACGACGTGCGGCTGGGAGATTCCGGGAAGCTGTGCAGGATTTCCAGGGCTTCGTCGCGGTATTTTTTCATCGTGGTAATGGCGTAATCCAACCCGCCCGATTTCTTCACGAATTCAATTACCTGCTGCACCCGGTCGCGGTGGCCTTCGTTGTTTTTTACGTTGAAGATAACCTTGCGCTTTTCCAGCCAGCTGGCCCGTTGAAGGGCATAAATCAGCGGCAGCGTCATCTTTTTCTCTTTGATATCGATGCCCACTGGCTTGCCGATTTCGGCCGTGCCGTAGTCGAATAAGTCGTCCTTAATTTGAAAGGCAATGCCAACTTTTTCGCCGAATAAGCGGGCGCGTTCAATCGTTTCTTTATCGGCTCCGACGGACGATGCGCCCACGGCCGTGCACGAGGCAATCAGCGACGCCGTTTTCTGGCGAATAATGTCAAAATAAACATCTTCGGTGATGTCTAATTTGCGGGCTTTTTCTATTTGCAGCAATTCGCCTTCGCTTAATTCCCGCACCGCATTGCTCACGATTTTCAGCAGGTCGTAATCGTCGTTTTGCAGCGCCAGCAACAGGCCGCGCGACAGCAGGTAATCACCGACCAGCACGGCAATTTTGTTTTTCCACAGCGCATTGATGGAAAAGAAGCCCCGGCGGTAATTGCTCTCGTCCACCACGTCGTCGTGCACCAGCGTGGCGGTGTGCAGCAGCTCGATGAGGGCCGCGCCGCGAAAGGTGGCTTCGGGCAGCGGGCCACCGGTGGCGGGCTCGGCGCGGGTGGCGCGGGCCGTGAGAAACACAAACATCGGCCGGATTTGCTTGCCCTTGCGCTTCACGATGTAGCCCATAATCTTGTCGAGCAGCAGCACCTTGGTGCGCATCGACTGGCGGAACTTGTGCTCAAACTCTTCCATTTCGGCCGCGATGGGGGCCTGAATCTGGGCGAGGGAGAAGGGGGATTGTTGGGGCATTGCGCCGGCAATGATACGGCACAACCGCGCAGAGGCCCATGCCCCGCCCCCAACCTTTTGCGCCCGGAACGGATTATACCTCTACTAACGGCCATTGGGCTAGCCCTCTCCCCTACCTTCGCGCCATGCTTACTCATTCGTCCTTTTTGCTTACCGGCACGCGCCACGGCAGGCCTTTTGAGGCCGATGCCACCTACCGGCCCGATGGCCAGCCCAAGGCGGTGGTGGTGTTCGTGCACGGGTTCAAAGGGTTCAAAGACTGGGGCCACTTCCCACTGCTGGCTGATTTTTTTGCCGAGCGCGGCTTTGTGTTTGTGAAGCTGAACCTTTCGCACAACGGCATTGTGGTGGGCGGCACCGGCGATTTGGAGGATTTGGAAGCCTTTGGCCGCAACAATTTCAGCATTGAGCTGGACGACATTGGCCAGGTTCTCGACGCGCTTTTTACGCCGGGCGCCACGCCCCTGCCCGCCGCCGAAACGGACCTGAACCGCCTCTTCCTGGTGGGCCACAGCCGGGGCGGCGGTCTGGTGCTGCTGAAAGCCGCCGAAGACCGGCGCGTGCGGGCCGTGGCCACCTGGGCCGCCATCGCCGAAGTGCACCCGCAATGGCCCCAGCCGGTGTTCGACGAATGGCAGCGGGCCGGGGTGCTGCACGTTCCCAACACCCGCACCGGCCAGGAGCTGCCCATGCACTACCAGATTGTGGAGGACTACCACGCCCACCGCCCGCGCCTGGACATCCCGCACAACGTGCGCCGGAAGCTGCGCCAGCCCCTGCTCATCATCCACGGCGACCAGGACGAAACCGTGGCCGTGGACGCCGCCCACGCCCTCCAGCAGCTCAAGCCCGATGCCGAGCTGCTGCTGGTGCCGGGGGCCATGCACATGTTCGGCGGGGCGCATCCCTGGCCCGAAAAGACCTTGCCCGAGCCGGCCCGGCACGTTGCTGAGGCCACGGCCGCGTTCTTCCAGCGCCAGGCGTGAGCGCCACGAAAACCGCCTACTTGCTGCTGGGCAGCAACCTGGGCGACCGGGCTGCGCTTCTCCGCGAAGCACGGGCCTATCTGGCCGCCACGGCGGGCGAAATTGCAGCGGCATCTGCCTTGTATGAAACGGCGGCCTGGGGCCGCGAAGACCAGCCGGCTTTTCTCAACCAGGCCCTGGCCCTGCGCACCACGTTGCCGCCCGGCCTGCTGCTGGCGCACTGCCTGGCCGCTGAGCAGCACGCCGGCCGCGAGCGGAGTGAGCGCTGGGGCAGCCGCACCCTCGACGTGGATATTTTGCTGTACGGCTCCGAAATCATCGACCAGCCGGGCCTGACCGTGCCGCATCCACGGCTGGCCGAAAGGAGGTTTGCCCTGGTTCCCCTGGCCGAAATCGGCGGGCAGGTGCAGCATCCGGTGCTGGGCCTGACGGTGGCGGAACTGCTGGCGCGGTGCCCCGACCCGCTGCCCGTGCAGCCGTGGCTGGAGGAACAGCTTTAGAAGAAGCTGATGCGGTGCAAACCGCTATAAATCATTTGTTCGCGGCTGGCCACATCAACACGGGCAGCTTGCGCAGCGACAGCGCATTGCTTCCCGACCGGCCCGCCGCATAGGCCACAAATATGCCCATTATGCCTAGCAGCAGAAGCTGCGGCCACCGCCTTGGCGCGCTGTTTTTCGCAGCCAGCGCCCCACCCAGCCGACGCAGGGCCAGGAGCAAAACCGGCCCATAAAGCACGCTGGCGTAACGCTCAGAGTCGTAAAGGCCCGAGGCGCTGCGGGTGAAGGTGGTGGAAATCAGCATCAGCAGGATGAAGACAAAAACACTCATCCACACCACCCGCGGGAAGGCAGCCAGCCAGGGCGACACGGGGCCGAAACCGGGCGCTACTTCCAGGGCGCGCGGCGGCCGGGGCCATAGCCAGGCCAGCAGCCCCAGCAGCCCCAACGCCCACAAAACGGGCACCTCGGGCCGCCACGCCGCCGGCACAGGCAGCAGCCACCGGCCCACCAGAAACCCGTAATCGGCGGCAGAATCAAAAAACTGCGCCCATCCCCGGTTGAGGCGGTACACGCTGGGAGCCGCCACCAGCAGCGCATAGAAATGCCAGAGAATCCCTCCCACCACGCTAATTGCAAAATGGGCAACCAGCAACAGGCGCTGCTTCGGCAGCAGCTTTCTCCATTCCGGCAGCAGGCCCAGTGCAACACCCGCCAACAGGAAGAAGCCCGCCGTGCGCTGCAACGGCAGCAGCACGCCCAGCCCCGTGGCCAGCGCCCCCCAGCCGGCCCGGCGTATGCGCAGCCACCGGAATAGTGCCCCGGCATACCCCGCAAATAAGGCTAAAAACACGGTTTCGGCCCACACAAACTTGCTCACCAGCAGCCATGGCGTACTCAGAGCCAGGGCCCAGGGCAGGACAACCGCCACGGCGCGGGGCAGCAGCGAACGCCCCAGCTGGCTCCATGCCAGCAGGCTTATTACCAGGCAGCTGCCTTGCAGCAGCCGCGCCGCGCCCAGGCTGCCGCCCAGCGCCAGCAGTGCCGGGTACAGCGGCGGCCAGTAGCGGTAGGCCGAGCCGTCGGGGTTGAGCAGATGGCCGGCCGTGCGCAGGGTGCCGGCCGCGTGCAGGTAGTAGCCGGAGTCGCCGGTGCCGGCCAGGCCGGGGCCGGTGGCCGTGGCAAACAGGGCCAGCTGCACCAGCGCCGCCAGTCCTACCGACCACCAAAACCATCGCGCCTCATGGGCCGATTCCAGCGTCCCCCGCACCACTTAGCCGATGATGGCCGTGGGCACAATCTTCTTCACAAGCCCTTGCAGCACCTTGCCGGGGCCGCACTCCACGAATTCGGTGGCCCCATCGGCGGCCATGGCCTGCACCAATTGCGTCCAGCGCACGGGGGCCGTGAGCTGGGCCAACAGATTGGCTTTGATTTCGCTTGGGTCAGTATGAGGCCGGGCGTCCACGTTCTGATACACGGGGCAGCGGGCCGCGCCGAAGGTAGTTTTCTCGATGGCTTCGGCCAGGGCGGCGGCGGCGCTCTGCATCAGCGGCGAATGGAAAGCCCCGCCCACGGGCAGCAGCAGGGCGCGCTTGGCCCCGGCGGCTTTCAGGGCTTCGCAGGCTTTGGCCACGCCTTCCGTAGTGCCGGAAATGACGAGCTGGCCGGGGCAGTTGTAGTTGGCGGCCACCACCACATCGCCCGCGGCGGTGATTTCCTGGCAGATGCGCTCCACCGTGGCATCATCAAGCCCCAGAATGGCGGCCATGGTGCCGGGCTGCTCCTCGCAGGCAGCTTGCATGGCCTGGGCGCGGCGGGCTACCAAGGGCAGGGCATCTTCAAATTTCAATACGCCGGCTGCTACCAGGGCCGAGAACTCGCCCAGCGAGTGGCCGGCCGTCATGGCCGGCACCAGCTCGGGCCGGGCCACAAACTGAGCCACCGAATGCACGAAGATGGCCGGCTGGGTCACGTCGGTGCGGCGCAGGTCCTCGTCGGTGCCCGTAAACATGGCGGCGGTGAGGCTGAAGCCCAGGATGTCGTTGGCCTGAGTCATTAGGGCGCGGGCGTCGAGGTTTTGGTCGAACAGCTCGCGGGCCATGCCCGGAAACTGGCTGCCCTGGCCTGGGAATATCACGGATATAGACGGATTCATCGGATTTCGCAGATTGATTTTTTGGAACGGTGGGTGGGATTGGGGCGGGTTGATTTCGGACCCTAAAACCCGAACCGGGGCGCAAGCTGCACAAAAACCACCATTGGCCCAAAAAAACGGAGCGGACCATCTGGCCCGCTCCGCACTGCAATTAATCCGTGAATTTCGAATAATCCGGCTAAATCCGTGATTTAGCGCACAATCTCAACCCAGCCTTTGTAGGTGCGCCGGGTGTTGGCGAAGTCGGCGAACTCCACTTCGGCCAGGTAATAGTAAATGCCGTCCACCACCTTGGCCCCAATGCCGTTCG
>NZ_JAGEMO020000038.1 GCF_017921975.2 Hymenobacter terricola | reverse complement strand
CGCACAATCTCAACCCAGCCTTTGTAGGTGCGCCGGGTGTTGGCGAAGTCGGCGAACTCCACTTCGGCCAGGTAATAGTAAATGCCGTCCACCACCTTGGCCCCAATGCCGTTCGACTCGCCCACCGGGCCCCCGCCGTCCCAGTTTATCAGGATACGGTCGTTGGCGGTGGTGGTGTTTTCGAAGACTTTCACGCCCCAGCGGTTGAAGGCCTTGAAGTGGATGCTGCGCACCGGGCTGTTGTTCCTGGGCCGGAACACGGCGTTCTGCCCGTCGCCGTTGGGGGTGAAGATGTTGGGCAGCTTG
>NZ_JAGEMO020000037.1 GCF_017921975.2 Hymenobacter terricola | reverse complement strand
GGTCGTTGGCGGTGGTGGTGTTTTCGAAGACTTTCACGCCCCAGCGGTTGAAGGCCTTGAAGTGGATGCTGCGCACCGGGCTGTTGTTCCTGGGCCGGAACACGGCGTTCTGCCCGTCGCCGTTGGGGGTGAAGATGTTGGGCAGCTTGAAAAACACGCAGTTGTCCTGGCAGGCCACGTTGCTCGTGTCGCTCACCGCCCCGCTCGGGGCCACGGCCTGCACGGCGTAGCAGCCGCCGGAGAAGGCCAAATCGGTGTGCACGTAGCTGGTTTGGGTGGTGGTGCCCAGCAGGGTGAAGTGCCCCGTGGGCGCGGGCCGGTAGTACACCCGGTAGCTGGCAATGGTGGCGTCGCAGCCAGCGGGCAAATTGCCCACTTTCCAGCGCAAATGGTTGGCGTAGCGCTGGTCCAGGCCCGGAAACTCCTGGAGCGCGGCCA
>NZ_JAGEMO020000036.1 GCF_017921975.2 Hymenobacter terricola | reverse complement strand
GCCCCGTGGGCGCGGGCCGGTAGTACACCCGGTAGCTGGCAATGGTGGCGTCGCAGCCAGCGGGCAAATTGCCCACTTTCCAGCGCAAATGGTTGGCGTAGCGCTGGTCCAGGCCCGGAAACTCCTGGAGCGCGGCCAGGCTGTCGCAGTTCGTGGTTTGCAGCGCGAGCACCGGGGCGCAGGGCGGCGCGATGAGGTCGGCGCACTGTACCTGGCTTTTGTTCAGCAGAGAGCTGAGGTAGCCGGTGGGCGCGTAGCGGCCTTCGGTGCGCACGTAGTAGCAGTACGACTGGCTCCGGGCCAGCGTGGGGTCGCGGTCTACATAAATGCCGCCGTTGGCCCCGGAAGTTGCTGTCCCAATCTGCGTGAAAGCCCCGGTAGTGCCCATACGGCGATAAATAACGGTGGGCTGCGCCGAGTTGTCCCACGGCACGTTGTAGCTCCAGGTCACGGAGAAGGACGTGGGCGGGTTGTTGGGCTGCACCGTGGTGCGCACGCTGCTGGCCGTGGCGGCGGTTTCGGTCACGGGCGTTTGGCCGGTGCTGAAGGTGCGCACAAACGCCAGCTTGTAGGTGTACTGCAGGCTTTGCGTGTTGAGGTTGGTGTCGACAAACGAGGTATCGGTAAGGGCCGTGAACGTACGCACCGTGGCGAAGCTGGTGGGAGCCAGGCCCTCGCCCCGCGACAGTACGTAGCTGGGCGTGCCGTCGAAGCTGAGGCCGGGGGCCGGGCGGGGCTGGGTCCAGCGCACCGTTATTTGGCCGGCGTTGGGGCTGGTGGTTTCCACGTCCACGTTCTTGAGCTGGGCGCTGCGGCCCGTGAAGGCGGCGCAGGCTTCCTGCGAGGCCAGACTGGCCCCGCCCGCCGGCAGCGGAAAGTCGGCGTAGATGCGGTAACAATAGGTTTTGCCCCGGTCCAGGCCCACATTCACCCCGCCCGCCGAGGTGTTGTTATCGACAAACGAAACGGCCGTGGCGGGCACCGAGCCAATCTGCACGTACCCCGTCGAGGCCGGAATGCCGGTGACGCAGGGGCCGGGTGCGGTGCCCGAATTTTCTTTCCGGTAGATGTAGATGCGCGACGCATTGGCGCAGGTGTAGGTGTTCCAGCTCAGCAGCGTCCGGTTGATGCCGGTCGAGGCATCGGGCACGGCTTGCAGGTTTTGGGGCGGAGGGCCCACCACCGTAATGCGCCAGACCTGCTCGTCTATCAGGGGCGGATTGCCGGCCGTAGCGGGAACTGCGGGCGTATCCTGGGCCTTGAATACCACCAGATACGGCAGCCGGGCCACGTTATTGCACTGCGTCTGCCAGTTGAAGGTGCCCCGGGCGAGGGGCGGGCCGGTCAGGCTTTGGGTGAACGTGGCCGGGGGCAAAATGCCGGAATACGCCGATAGCACAATGGGCGTTTGGGCGGCGCCGGTGCCACCGTCCACGGCCGTTACGATACCGGTCACGGGCAGCCCCGCCACCACGCAGATATCGGCCGGAATGGTGAGAATGGGCCGCAGGTTGCTGGTCGCCGACACAATAATCTGCATGTCGCGAATCACCACGCCAATTTTGCGCACCCCCAGCGGGGTACGCCGCCATTCTTCTATTTCCATTGCCACGTTGTAGAACCCCACCGCCAGCGGGGCGTTCCACGTAATTTGCCCGGTGTTCACGTCCTGCACGAAGATGGCCGGGCTGCCCGGCGCCCCGGCCGGTGTCCCGTTATAGGGCACCTGGGGCGGCACCGTGCCCCCGGTTATGAGCGGGTCGTTGGGGTAGCGGAAATCAGGCACGGTCACCGGGACGAACTGGTTGTTGCCGGTGGCGTTGGGACACCCTGGGCCGGGACCAACAATGTCGCGGATGGCGGCCGCCACCTTCTGGCTGGTGCGCAAATGGTAGGCCAGCGAGTCCCCGTCGGCGTCGTACCCGCCGGGGTTGTGCAAAAACACCTGACTCATAGCCGCCTTGTCAACTGCCGGCGAAGTAAGAATGGCGGAATGGTTCAGCCCCAGAGCCGGGTCGATGTAGATGGTGGTGCTGATGTAGAAAGACTGATTGCCCGAATCGGTCATATTCAGCACCCCGGCGTTCCGGTTCTCGCCGATAAAGCTGACGATGAAGCTGCCAGTGGAGGGAAAGGTGTGCTCGAAATAATAGATATTGACGCTGGTATCCGGGTTGCGGGGCAGCACCTGGATGGAAGCCCGCACCACGCCATTTTCGCAGCTGGAAGTATTATCACCAAAAAAAATGGTGGCCGTCGGTTGGGTCACCTGAGACCCGTTATCCGTGTACAGAATCATCTTAAAGAAGATTCGGCGGGGGTTGTGGCCGGCCGTGGTGTCTACCTTGGCCTGAATATCGCCCGCCCGAAGGTGCGAGGCCCACGCCGCATCCGGCCGCAGCCCCAGGCCCGCAAGCAGCACTACCAGCAGCAAGGCCAGCCGTCCCCATACGCTAATTCGAAGTGGCGTAAATTCTATCATACTACGGTCAATAACAGGGAAGAAGGAAGGACTGCGAGCCACCCGTCCCGGAAAGAAACAGGCGGCGCTGGCAGAGTAAGGGCAATGGACCAGATTTGGTTTGCGGAGTGGCCCGAAAATGCGTGAATATACTTTGCCGCAATTCCCACGCACACCGTGGCGTTGGAGTACGCTGAGCACCCCGAAGTGTTGGCTCCCTGCAAAAATCAGGCAAAAAAAGGCCGCTCACCCCGGAGCAGCCTTTTTTTGTCGTCAATTCGCAGAAGCAAGGCGGCGCTAGCGCACAATCTCAACCCAGCCCTTGTAGGTGCGCCGGGTGTTGGCGAAGTCGGCGAACTCCACTTCGGCCAGGTAATAGTAAATGCCGTCCACCACCTTGGCCCCAA
>NZ_JAGEMO020000035.1 GCF_017921975.2 Hymenobacter terricola | reverse complement strand
CCCGGAGCAGCCTTTTTTTGTCGTCAATTCGCAGAAGCAAGGCGGCGCTAGCGCACAATCTCAACCCAGCCCTTGTAGGTGCGCCGGGTGTTGGCGAAGTCGGCGAACTCCACTTCGGCCAGGTAATAGTAAATGCCGTCCACCACCTTGGCCCCAATGCTGTTTGCCTCGCCCGTCGGCCCCCCGCCGTCCCAGTTTATGAGCACCGGGTCGTTGGCGGTGGTGGTGTTTTCGAAGACTTTCACGCCCCAGCGGTTGAAGGCCTTGAAGTGGATGCTGCGCACCGGGCTGTTGTTCCTGGGCCGGAACACGGCGTTCTGCCCGTCGCCGTTGGGGGTGAAGATGTTGGGCAGCTTGAAAAACACGCAGTTGTCCTGGCAGGCCACGTTGCTCGTGTCGCTCACCGCCCCGCTCGGGGCCACGGCCTGCACGGCGTAGCAGCCGCCGGAGAAGGCCAAATCGGTGTGCACGTAGCTGGTTTGGGTGGTGGTGCCCAGCAGGGTGAAAGGCCCCGTGGGCGCGGGCCGGTAGTACACCCGGTAGCTGGCAATGGTGGCGTCGCAGCCAGCGGGCAAATTGCCCACTTTCCAGCGCAAATGGTTGGCGTAGCGCTGGTCCAGGCCCGGAAACTCCTGGAGCGCGGCCAAACTGTCGCAGTTCGTGGTTTGCAGCGCGAGCACCGGGATGCAGGGCGGGCTGGTGAGCACCAGGCAGCGCTGCTGGCTCCGGTTCAGCAGCGAGCTGAGGTAGGGAATGCCGGCGTACTGGCCCTCGGTCTGCACGTAGTAACAGTACGTCTGCCCTTTCACCAGGCCGGGGTCGCTGTCGGCGTAGTTGCCGCCCGTGGCCGTGGTGGGGGCCGTGCCGAGGCGTGTGAACGGGCCCGTGCCGCCGGTGCGGCGGAAAATCACCGCCGGATGCGCCGTATTGTCCCACGGCACATTGTAGGTCCAGCTCACGGTGACGGCCGAAGCGGCGGCATTGGCCGGGATGGCATTCACCCGCACGCTGCTGGCCGTGGGCGAAGCCTCCCGCACGGCCGGCAGGTTGGCAGCCGGCGGGAACGTGCGCACAAACTCCAGCTTGTAGGTGAACTGCAGGTCCTGCGTGTTGACGTTGGTATCAGTATAGCAGGTATCGAGCAGCGACGTGAGGGTGGCGATGGGCGCGAAGGCCGTGGGTGTCAGGCCCTCGCCGCGCGACAGCACGTAGCTGGGCGTGCCGTCGAGCACCGTGCCGGCGGCGGCGCGCGGCTGGGTCCAGCACACCTGCACCTGGCCGTTGGCCACGCCCGTGTTTTCCACGTCTACTTTCACAATCCTGGCCGCGCTGCCCGTGAACGACACACAGGCTTCCTGCGAAGCAATACTGGCCCCGCCCGCTGGCAGCGGGAACTCCGCGTAGATGCGGTAGCAGTAGGTCTGGCCCCGGTCGAGGCCCTGCGCCGTGCCGCTGGCGCTCACGTTGCTATCGGTGAAAGTTGTAACGTTGGCCGCCACCGACCCGATGCGGGTATAGCCCGCCGAGGCCGGAATGCCGGTATCACAAGGCCCGGGCACAAAGCTCGACGGGTTGACTTTGCGGTAGATGTAAATCCGGGACGCGTTGGCGCAGGTGTACGTGTTCCAGTTCAGCACCGCGCTGTTTATTCCCCCGGAGGTGGTAGGAGCCGTTCGCAGGCCCTGCGGGGCCGGCCCAACAACGGTTATTCGCCACGTTTTCTCATCAATCAGCACCGGGTTGGTCGGCGTGGGCGGGTTAGGCGTATCCTGGGCCTTGAACACCACCAGGTACGGCAATTGGGCCACGTTATTGCACTGTGTTTGCCAAGTGAAGGTGCCGCGGGCCTGCGGTGGGCCGGTCAGGCTCTGGGTGAACGTGGCCGGGGGCAAAATGCCGGAATAGGCAAACAGTGAGATTGGCGTTTGGGCGGTGCTGCCAGGGCCCACGCCATCGGTGGCCGTCACGGTGCCGGTCACGGTCTGCCCCGCAATCACGCAGATATCGGGCGGAATGGTGATGGTGGGCGGCAGGTTGTTGGTGGCCGACACCACAATCTGCATGTCGCGCACCACTTCGCCAATCTTGCTACGTCCCAGCGGGGTGCGTCGCCATTCCTCCACCCGAAAAGCCACGTTGTACGGGCCCACGGCCACCGGGGCATTCCAGGTAATCTGGCCGGTGTTCACATCTATTTGAAAAATGGCCGGGGCACCCGGCACCCCCGGCGGCACCCCGCCATACCCCACCTGAATGGGTGGCACGCTGGCCGGCGTAACCGAGGGGTCGTTGGGCAAGCGGTAATTCGTGCATACCGCCGGGGTGGGCGTGTTGGTGCCAGGGCCGGGCACGCAGGGCGGACCCACCACGTACTGGGCCAGCACGGGGTTGTATTGGCAGGGCTGGAGCTTGAAGACCAGCGAGTCGCCATCCGCATCAAAGGCGGCCGGGTTATGCAAAAACACCTGGTTCAGGCCGGCTTTGTCGATTGCTGGCGCCCGCAATACCGGCGAGTGGTTGAGCCCCAGCGCGGGGTCCAGCTTGAAGGTGGTGCTGATGTAGAAGGACAAGTTGACCGAGTTGTCCATGTTCTGCACCCCGGCCACCCGGTTTTCGCCAATGAACTGCACTGTGAAGGTGCCGGCTGACGGGTAAATATGGTCAAAATAGTAAATGTTCAGGCTCGTGTCCGTGTTGCCGGGAATGGGCTTGGGCGCGCCGTCCCGTGGGATGCCGCCGAGGCAGCTGGAGGTGCCATCGCCAAAAAACACCGTTTCTACTTCCTCCGGCACGGGATGCGCATTATCCGTGTACAGCGTCAGCTTAAAAAAGACCCGCCGCGGATTGTGAGCGGCCGTGGTATCCACCTTGGCCTGAATATCGCCCGCCCGGATGTGCGTAGCCCAGGCCGCATCCGGCCGCAGGCCCAGCCCCATGGCAACCACCACCAAAAGCAGCGCCACCCGCCCCAACGCCCCAACCCGAAGTAGAGAAACCTGTATCATACTAACTTGACCAAGAAGTAAGAGAAGAACGATTGAGTCCCGGCCCGGCCGCCAAGCGGCAGCCAAGGCCAAATACCAAGCGGGCTCAACGGCTTTTTACGCCGCGCCCGTGCGTGTTAACGATGCCAGCGGCGGATAGATTCACCACGCCAACCAATGTTTTTTATGGCCGCGCTTACCGGGTACGAATAACGTTTGCACGTTGTCCGGTTAGCGGGTGAGGCCTACCTTTGAGCCATATAAACATACCTCTTCACTTCCCAAGTTTGGCTACTATATGAGTTGGATAACAAAAACTTTAACCAGCAGCATCGGCCGGAAGATTATCATGGCACTTACGGGCCTGTTTCTGTGCACGTTTCTGGTGGTCCATCTGATTGGCAACCTGCAGCTGTTCAAGCACGACCAGGGCGCAGCTTTCAATACCTATTCGCATTTCATGGGCACCAACCCCATCATCCGCACCATTGAGTGGGGCTTGGTGCTGGGTTTTGGCTTCCATATTTTTGAAGCTTTCGCCCTCACGCGCCGCAACAAGGCCGCCCGTGGCGCCACGGGCTACGTGAGCAACCACTCGGAGCAAAACAGCGAGTGGACCTCCCGTAACATGGGCATTCTGGGCAGCATCATCCTCATATTCCTGATTGTCCATCTCTACAACTTCTTCTGGCGCGCCCGTTTCGGTGGCTTGGACAAAATGGGCGGCGACAACCCCGAAACCCGCGACTACGACAACCTCTACATGGCCGTGGTGTCGTCGTTCCACATCTGGTGGTACGTGCTGCTGTACGTGGCCGCCCAAATCAGCCTCGGCTACCATTTGTGGCACGGCTTCCGCTCCGGCTTTCAGACCCTGGGCCTGAACCACCGCAAGTACACGCCCGTCATTAAGTACGTCGGCTACGCCTTTGCCGTGGTGGTATCGGCCGCCTTTGCCGCCATGCCGCTGTACTTCTTCCTGTTCACCAACGACCAGGGCGACCTCAAAGCGGCCATTGCCTCTCCCATTATGCACGCCGTGGCTTCGGCATTTTAATTGATTTGGGGCGATAAAACCGCCGACGCGCGCTAACACCTGCTGCGTCCGGCTGTTACCCTATCGCACAATCACTCAGTTACTCCTCCACTCCGTTTCTCTATGCAGCTGGATTCCAAATCGCCCGAAGGCCCCCTCGCCGAAAAGTGGGACAAGCACAAGTTCAACGTCAAGCTTGTGAACCCCGCCAACAAGCGGAAATACGACGTGATTGTGGTCGGCACGGGCCTGGCCGGCGCTTCGGCCGCCGCCTCGCTCGCCGAGCTGGGCTACAACGTGAAGGCTTTCACTTACCACGATTCGCCCCGCCGCGCGCACTCCATCGCCGCGCAGGGCGGCATCAACGCCGCTAAAAACTACCAGAACGACGGCGACTCCGTGTTCCGCCTGTTCTACGACACCATCAAGGGCGGCGACTACCGCGCCCGCGAAGCCAACGTGTACCGCCTGGCCCAGGTATCGGTCAACATCATTGACCAGTGCGTGGCCCAGGGCGTGCCCTTCGCCCGCGAATACGGCGGCCTGCTGGCCAACCGCTCCTTCGGTGGGGCGCAGGTAAGCCGGACGTTCTACGCCCGGGGCCAGACCGGACAGCAGCTGCTACTGGGGGCCTACTCGGCCCTGAGCCGCCAGATTGCCTACGGCAAGGTGAAGATGTACAACCGGTCGGAAATGCTCGATTTGGTGATGATTGACGGCGTAGCTCGCGGCATCGTAACGCGCAACGTCATCACCGGCGAGGTTGAGAACCACGCTGCCCACGCGGTGGTGCTGGCCACCGGCGGCTACGGCAACGTGTTCTACCTGAGCACCAACGCCAAGCAGTGCAACGTGACGGCCGCCTGGCGCGCCCACAAAAAAGGCGCTTACTTCGCCAACCCCTGCTTCACCCAGATTCACCCGACCTGCATTCCGGTGAGCGGCGACTATCAGTCGAAGCTCACGTTGATGTCCGAATCGCTCCGCAACGACGGCCGCGTGTGGGTGCCCAAAACCGTGGAGATGGCCCAGCGCCTGCGCAAAGGCGAAATCAAGGTTGCCGACATCAAAGAAGACGACCGCGACTACTTCCTGGAGCGCAAATACCCGGCGTTCGGTAACCTCGTGCCACGCGACGTGGCTTCCCGCAACGCCAAGCTGATGTGCGACGAAGGCCGCGGCGTGGGCAGCACCGGCCTGGCCGTGTACCTCGACTTCGCCGAAATCATCCAGCGCACCAGCGCCGAGGCGGTGAGCCAGAAGTACGGCAACCTGTTTGCCATGTACGAGAAAATCACCGGCGAAAACCCCTACGAGCTGCCGATGCGGATTTACCCCGCCGTGCACTACACCATGGGTGGCCTGTGGGTTGATTACAACCTGCAAACCACCGTGCCCGGCCTCTACGCTACGGGCGAATGCAACTTCTCGGACCACGGCGCCAACCGCCTCGGCGCTTCGGCCCTGATGCAGGGCCTGGCCGATGGCTACTTCGTAATTCCGTACACCATCGGCGATTACCTGGCTCAAACGCCGCCCAAGCCAGTGGATGCCAACCACCCCGCCTTTGCCGAGGCGAAGGCCGGCGTGCAGGCCCGCACCGAAACGCTGCTCAACATCAAAGGCACCCGCACCCCGGATGATTTCCATAAGGCCTTGGGCCACATCATGTGGGAATATTGCGGCATGGCCCGCAACGCCGAAGGCCTGCGCCACGCCAAAGCCGAAATCCAGAAGCTGCGCAAGGAGTTCTGGAGCGATGTGCGCGTGGTGGGTACCGGCGAGGAACTGAACCAGACCCTGGAGAAAGCTGGCCGCGTGGCCGATTTTCTGGAGCTGGGCGAGCTGATGATTGATGATGCCCTGGACCGCAACGAAAGCTGCGGCGGCCACTTCCGCGAGGAGTACCAGACCCCCGAGGGTGAGGCGTTGCGCGACGATGAGCACTACGCCTACGTGGCGGCCTGGGAGTACCAGGGTGATAACCAGCCCGAGAAGCTCAACAAGGAAGAGCTGGTATTTGAAAACGTGAAGCTGACGCAGCGCAGCTACAAATAAATTTGAGTTATGAGTTATGAGTTAAAAGTTATGAGTTTGGCAACCCCTTGGAATTGCCAATTTATCAAGCTTTTAATTCATAACTTTTGACTCATAACTCATAACTCAAAAAGATGGCCGGTTCCAACCCCAACGCTAAACCGATGAACCTGACCTTGAACGTGTGGCGCCAGGCAGGGCGCCACACGTCGGGAAAGATTGTGGAGTACCAAGTGAAGGACATTTCGCCCGATATGTCCTTTCTGGAAATGCTTGACGTGCTGAACGAAGACCTGCTCCGCAAGGGCGACGACCCGGTGGCCTTCGACCACGACTGCCGCGAAGGCATCTGCGGTTCGTGCGACTTGTTCATCAACGGCCGCAGCCACGGGCCCGAGAAGGGCACCACGACCTGCCAGCTGCATATGCGCAAGTTTTCGGATGGCGACACCATCACCATTGAACCCTGGCGTGCCAACGCCTTCCCGGTAAACAAAGACCTGAGCGTGGACCGCTCAGCCTTCGACCGCATTATTCAGGCCGGTGGCTACGTGAGCGTGAACACCGGCGGCGCGCCCGACGGCAATGAGATTCCGATTCCAAAGGAAATTTCAGACCGGGCCTTTGAGGCGGCTACCTGCATTGGTTGCGGCGCCTGCGTGGCGGCTTGTAAGAATGCCTCGGCCATGCTGTTTGTATCGGCCAAGGTTTCGCAGCTCGCCTTGTTGCCGCAGGGCCACGTCGAGCGCAAAACCCGCGTCGAAAA
Source organism: Hymenobacter terricola (assembly GCF_017921975.2). GTDB lineage: Bacteria > Bacteroidota > Bacteroidia > Cytophagales > Hymenobacteraceae > Hymenobacter > Hymenobacter terricola. The sequence continues at coordinate 32,666 of NZ_JAGEMO020000035.1, read as the reverse complement.
CATGGTGGCCCAAATGGACAAGGAAGGCTTTGGGGCGTGCACCAACATTGGTTCGTGCGCGGCCGAGTGCCCGGTGGGCATTTCGCTGGAAAATATTGCCATTCTAAACCGCGAGTTCCTGGCGGCCAAGGCTACGTCGAATAACCTGGCGTAGAAGCCGGCAACGCCTAAAAGTGAAAGAGCGCGACGGGCATCCGTCGCGCTCTTTTTATGTCCGGCTCACCGGAAGCTGTGCCCTACCCTTCCTCCTGCAGCTTGGGCACCAGCCACACCACCAGGCCACCCAGCACGGCCACCAGGGCGAACGACCAGCGCAGGCTGGCCGCTTTGGCCACGAAGCCCACCAGCGGCGGCACCATCAGGAAGCCGAAGTAGCTCACGGTTGACACGGAAGCAATGGCCGCGCCGGCCCCGAGCGGGTTGGCCCGGCCCACCAGGCTGAACACCAGCGGCACCACGCACGACACGCCCAGCCCGCCCAGCACGAAGCCCAGGCCTGCCGCGAGCGGCGTGGGAAACGCGGCGGCCAGCAACAGGCCGGTGCTCATCAGCAGGCCGCTGGTCTGGAGGATGGGCTTGATGCCGAAGCGGCCCACCAGCCAGTCGCCGAGGAAGCGGCCGGTGGTCATGGCCACCATGTAGAGCGTGAAGCCGACGGCGGCCTGCGCTTTAGGCGCGTGCACGGCTTCGGTGAAATACACGCCGCTCCAGTCGTAGAAAGTGCCTTCGCAGGCCATGGAGGCGAAGGTGATGAGGCCGTATTTCAGCACGGTTTTGTCGGGCCAGGAGAAAAAAGACCTCGCGGCGGGCGCGGGCGGCAACGCCAGCGTGCCCGGAAAGAAAGCCAAAGCCAGGGCCGTGAGCCCAACCGACACGGCCACCAAATGGGTGGTGGTGGTTACCTCGGCTCTAATCAGCAGCGCCCCCAGCCCCGCTGCGGCAAAGCCCGCCACGCTCCAGATGCCATGAAACGTGGCGATGATGGACCGGGAATACCGGGCCTGCAAGCCCACCGACTGGGCATTGACGGACAGGTTGAGCAGGTTGCGCGAGCAGCCGAAGCAGAACAGCAGCCCGGCCAGCTGCCACGGGTGCGCCGCCAGGCCCAGCAAGCTCAGCGCGAGGTTGTAGAGCACGGCCCCGGCCAGCATTACCTGGCGGCTGCTGAAGCGTTGCAGCAGGCGGCCCGTTACGGGCAAGGTCAGCATCAGGCCGGCGGGCAGGGCCAGCAGCACGGCCCCCAATTGGGCCTCATTTAGCCCCAGCCGGTGCTGAATGATGGGAATGCGCGAAGCCCAGGTGGCAAACCCAAAGCCGGAAACGAAAAAGAACAGCGCAATGGCAACGCGGGCCCGGCGGGGCGAAATTTCGGGCGCTGCCAACACTTCAACTTCATTCATAGCGCGCGCAAAAGTAACGCGGCCAGTGGCACGGGGCTACTTTTGCCCCGTGCCTCCCCCACCCGACCGCCGCTTGTATTTGCTCTACGCCATCATTCTGGTGGACGTGGTGGTAGGGGCTGCCGTGGGACCGGTGATGCCGGAATTTGTGCGCGGGCTGCGCGAGCCGCAGCTGTGGCTGAGTGTGGGTACGGGGGTTTTTCTGGGGGTGCAGCTGTTTTCGGCCCCGCTGCTGGGGCGGCTGAGCGACGGCTACGGGCGGCGGCCCATTTTCATCCTGTCGGCGGTGGGCACGCTGCTGGCCAATGTGCTGCTGCTGCCAGTACGGGCGGGGCTATATTTTGTAAACCGCGTGTCGGATGGGCTAACCAACGGGATGTACGCCACGGCCCGCTCGGCCATTACCGACGTATCGACGCCGGAACGGCTGTTTCGCAACCAGGGAATTGAAGGCGCGATAATCTCGCTGGGCTTCGTGCTGGGGCCCATGGCCGCCGGCCTGCTGCTCACGGTGCTGCGAGTGCCGACCGGGCAGCAGGCCACCTACGTGGTGCGCCTGGCCGTGGCCCTGGCCGCCCTGAACGTGCTGCTGAGCTGCCTGCTGCCCGAAACCCACCGCCAGCGCAACGATGTGCGCGGAGCCGAGCTGCGCGCCGAGCTGGCCCTGAGCGTCAACCCGCTCACGCTGTGGGCGCGGCTGCGCGCCAAAAATGCCAGCAACCCCGGCATCCGGCGCATTGTGCTCACGCAAGTAGCCCTTACGCTCAGCACGGGCTATTATTTCTACTTTGTGCCCTTTGTGAGTCTGGGGCCGCTGAAACTGGATGCGCGGGGCATTTCCTACCTGTTCATCTTCTTTGGGGGGCTGAGCATTGTGCTGAATTACGGGTTTTTCACCTTCCTTGCCGACCGCATCAACCAGCGGCGCGCCATTGTGTGGCTGGCGGTGCTGGGCGCCCCGGTGCTGCTCGGCTACGGGCTGGTGGGCACCTCGAAGCTGGCGTTTTACGGGCTGGTCACGCTCGACTGCTGCACGCTGTCGCTCATCCAGGGGCTGCTGGAAGGCCGGTTGGCCCGCCACACCACCGAGGCCGACCGGGGCGAAATTTTCGGGCTCAACCAGGCTTTTCAATCCCTGGCCAGCGTGACCACGACGCTGGTTTTCGGCGGACTGTCGGTGCTGGATTTGCGGCTGCCGTGGGCGTGGTTTGCGCTGTGCCTGGCAGCGGTGGCGGGGCTGGCAGCACGTAAGTAGCCGGCAGTCCACACTCAGCCACTAACCAAGACAAAAGGCGCAGCAGCTATACTGCCGCGCCTTTTGTGCGTGCAAATAGTGCTGCACATCAGCTGGCACCCAATGCGGCGGCGTAAATCAACGCGAATTTAAACTCCATTTCAACGGCAAGGCCGTTATTCTTAAAATGCAAATTGCATTCACTTCCAAACCAGTCAATCACACTTAGCTTAACGCTCTTGGCCGGTGCAGCAAACACGCCTACAAATTCATTTACAGCTTTTTCACTGAGCGATTTACGACTTATGATGCAAATACCTGTTATATTGCCTTAGTTAAACAGCTGTTACGATTCTGACTTAAGTCTAAATCCCATTTTATATTAGATGATTGCCCCCTGGCTTGCGAGTCCCCGTTGCCCAAGCATTTTTTCGCCGCTATTTACTTTTCGTATTCCGCTATTTTCCCACCCCCATGAAGCATCTCCTCATCCTAATGCTGGCCTTGCTGCTGATTGGCACGGTCGTGCAGGCGCAGCAGCCTGTTGCTACGCCCAAGCCGGTACAGCCTGTTGCTATGCCCAAGCCGGTACAGCCTGCTGCGGGACCGGCCACTACCCAACCGACGGCTCCGGCTCCGGCTCCGGTGCAGGGGCTGGCCGATGAGCTTGACTGCCGCGTGCTCACCGGCCGCGTGACCGATAGGTTCGACTACCCACTGACGGGGGCCTCCGTGATGTTGCGCAGCCGCAACAGGGCACTCAGTGGCGACGCGTACATTACCAACTCCGAAGGCAAATACATGGTCACGGCCAACCAGGCCATCCCGCGCAATACAGTGCTGGAAGTCACGGCAGCCGGCTACAGCAGCATTGAGATACCGCTGGCCAATTGCAAGCCGCTGGACGTCACCCTGGAACCGCTGCCCGGCACCCGCTTCAAATCCGACGGGCGCATTAAAAAGACAAAACTGACCGGCAAGATTCACTGAGAAGCAGTCCGCCTGCTAACCCCAACCGGGGGCCGAGGCTGCCCGGGCGCGCTGGCTATGTGGCGGCCAGCCCTTTTAAAAAGGCATACGCCGTTTGCGGATGGCAGATATCGGAATGCCCGCTGATGTATTTGTCGGCTTGCAGGTTGCACACCTGCCCCGGCCCGAAGGCGTAGGCAAAACCCACGTCTTCCAGCTGGCCATTGGTGGCTTCCGGGGTCTTTTGGGCGCCGTTGCTGCCCAGGCCGCCGTAGGGGTCGTTGGGCCCGCCCACAATGCCCTGGGCCACCTGGCCGGCCAGCCGGGAGGCCAGCGGATACATGGTGCCCACGGCGCTGTCGTTGCGGGTGTGGCTGACCACGATGGGGCCGCTGACGGTGCGGTCGCGGAGCACCCGCCGAAAGAAGCCGTCGTGCTGGCCGTCGTATTTGTCCGAAAAACCAAAGTGCGAAAAGGCGCCTTGCAGCAGCGTCATTGAGCTGACCGGCGCACTGGAGCCCGCGTCGGCCCCCGCCGTGGCGGCCGTGAGCAGCCGGCACCCAAAGCTGTGCCCCACGAGGTGAATCTTAAGGTTCTTCAGCTGCTGGTCGGCCCGGATGCGCCGGAGCAATTCATTCACGCCGCCCTGGCCCACGGTGCCCGCCCGCTCCTTCATCTGGTAGTAGGTGGTCAGGTTCAGCGCGTTCATCGCCGCCGCTTTGATGCCGCCAAAGAAGCTGCTGCCAATGCCTGAGGCGTGGCCCACTGTGGGGGCTGGCACGGCCGGGGCCGGATGGCCAGTGCCGGTGCCAGTTGGCATTGAGGCCGTGGGAGGCGGGGTTTTTAGCTTGTCGAACAGCGATTCGCTGCTCAGGGTGCGAAACTTCGCAGCCTCGTCGAAATCCACGGCCTGGTCGTGGGCGGGCAGCAGGCCGCGCAGCAGGTCCACGAACTGCTGCCGGGCGGCGGGCTCGTTTTCCAGGCGGGGCACCAGGGCCTGGGCCTCGGTGAGCCGGGCGTCGGCATCGGCCGGGGCGAAGGTGCCTTTGAGCTGCGGGCTGGTGGGGCTGGCATCGGCGGTGCTTTTGAGGCGTTCCAGCTCGGCCACCAGCATGGCGTTGCTGATGCCGGCATTGGTGCCGGCGGCGGCCCCGGGAATCAGCTGGGCATCGGCAAATTTCTTGGACGGCCACAGCACGCCCATCACCACCAGGCGGCGGGCGGCCAGGTCAAGGTGGGCGGCGGGGTTGTTCAGCACGCCCTGCACTTCGGCCAGAAAGCGCTGGTAGAGGTCGCGGGCATCGGCCATGTCGTTGTTCCAGCCGTGCGAAAGCACCAGCAAATCGGTGGCCTGGGCCTGGTGCAGGCCGTCGAGCAGGGCCTGCGCCTGGGCGGGGGCGAACAGAGTGCCGTCTTTGGTGAACTCGACGGGGAAGAATGAGAATTGCTGGGAGCCGTCCATGGGAATTGAGCGAAAGTGGAAAGAATTGAAGTAGCGTAGTTTGTTCGGGTTCACTATTACTTAAGAACGTCATGCTTCATCTGGCGTCCGCTTGTCGAAGCATCCCTACCGCTTCGTTACGTTAGCATGGATTAGTGTAGCACGCGAGATGCTTCGACTGCGCTCAGCATGACGTTCAATTCTTTCCTGGTGTAGGCACCCTACACCGATTGAATGGCCCGCATCAAATCCACCAGACCCGCGCCCTGGAAGTATTTTTCGCGCTTGAGGTCGGTGGCCGTGCTCATGAAAATCTCCTTCACCCGCTCGGGGTGGCCGATGAACTCGCGCCGGATGGACAGGAAGGCCGCCACCACGCCCGAAACGTGCGGGGCGGCCATGCTCGTGCCGCTGTCTTCGATGTAGTCGCACTTCAGGCCCTGGTCCGTCATGTCGTGCAGGAGGGTGCCGGCGGCGCAGGACAGGATTTTTTCGCCCGGCGCCACCAGGTCGGGCTTGGGGCGGCCGTCGCCGGTGGGCCCCTTCGAGGAGAAGTACGACACGCCGTAGGTGTGGGGCATTTCGCGGTGCGTCGAGCCCACGGTGATGGCCATTTCGGCATTGCCGGGGTCGTTGATGGTGAAGGGCAGGCCGGCCGAAATCACGCCGTTGAACTGGCTTTGGGCGGTGCCGTAGCCGGTGTTGCCGGCGGCGGCCACCACCACCACGCCCGAGCGCACCAGCCGGTCCACCTCCACGCAAATGGGGCTTTGGCCGCAGGCAAACCACTCGGGGTCGAAGGCGTAGCCCACGCTCATGTTCACGCCGTGCACCAGCAGGTGGCGGCCGTAGCCGTTGATATCCTGCACCATGGCAATGGCGGCAATCAGGTTGCTGACTTCGCCGTCGCCGTTTTCGTCCAGCACTTTCAGGCTCATCAGCTTGCACTTGGAGGCCACGCCGCCGATGCTTTTCAGCGGCACGGGCGCGTAGGTGACGGTGCCGCCGTCGTCGCGCTGCCGGGTGTACACGGTGGGGCCGTCGTTGTCATCGGCCGGCACCCAGGCCCCGCCGATGATGCCGGCGACGTGGGTGCCGTGCCCGGCCTCGTCGCGCACGGCGGCCGAGTCGCCGTTGGGGGCCTGGGCCGCCCCGGTAAAATCGGTGTGCTTGAGCGGCGAGGTCAGGGCCAGGTTCTGGTGCTCGGCAAAGTGGCGGTGGGTCTGGTCGATGCCGGAATCCATCACGGCCCACACAATGTCTTCGCCGAAAGCCGAGTAGGCGGCGTGGGCCGCGTCACCCTTCACCGTCGAGATGGACTTGTTCAATTGGGCCCGGATTTTAAAATCGGTCCAGATGTGGTAGATGGCCCGGGGCCCGGTTTTTTGCGACCCATTGGGAGCCGTCGGGCCGGTTTTGCGCTCCTCGTGGCGGTCGGCCCGCACCAGGGCCACTACCACGTCGGCTTCGGCTTTCACGAACAGGTACTGCTGGCTGTACTGGTTTTTGGGGTTGGTATCGGCGTTCAGGCCGAAGCGCTTGTGGTCCTCCACCACCGTCAGGTCCTCCACCAAGTGGTTGAGCGTGTCCACCACCCATTTCACCGCGCCCCCCCGGCCCCCGGCGTATCCGGGCTCAGTGCCATCCTGCTGACCCGAGTATTCCAGGTTCAGGTCGATGATGATGCTGAAGAGCGCGGGCAGGCCGAACTCAAACCCGGCCGCGTTCCACATCCGAATGGTGTCAATCAGGTCCGGCGCAACGGCCTCACCGGGTTGCCATTGCTCCACCTGGTCGAACAGCTGCTCCTGGAGGTTCAGGCGCATCCGCTCATTCCGCAGCTCCTGGCGCAGGGGCATGGCAATAATGCTCTGGTACAACGTGGCCGGCTCGAACGGCTTGGGACCAAAATCGAAACTTTGGAATGGGTCCATAAAATGGTTTTGCCGAAAAGGATGAACGAGCGCGCCACAAAAGACCAAGTGCAGCCTTATTCTATTCAATATGTAAATATGAATTAAAAACAATTCTTAACAAAAAAAGGCGCTGTTAAGGAATTGGGGGTTGGGCGGGTCGTGGCCGAGCACCGCAAAGCAGTTCGCGTGGCTGCTGCACGCAAGCCGGAGGCCCGCAAGTAAGCGGCACGGGGCACGGCCCTACCGGGGACTTCCCTGCGCCATCAGTTTATTAGTACTCACTGTGCCCCGAACGGCCCGGCCCCACGGGCTGCACGAATACATGCTTCACATCGGGATGCTGGGTGCGGATGGCGGCGCAAATCCGCTCCACCGTCTGGGTAAGCTCGCGGGCCGGCAGCTCGGGGGCAAACTCCACCAGCAGCACCACCAGCAGCTCATGGGCGCTGAGGTAGGACGAGAGCGGCGGGGCCGTGCGCACCACGGCCGGCTCGGCCCGGGCCAGGGCGGTGAGCTGGCGGAGCAGGGCCGGCTCGGCGGGCTCGCCCAGCAGCAGGCTCTTGGTTTCGCGCAGCAGAATGGCGGCCACTACCAGCAGCAGCAGGCCAATGAGCAGCGAAGCCACGCCATCGAGGGCCGGCTGGTGCAGCTGGTGGCTGAGGAAAACCCCCAGAAAGGCAATGAGCAGCCCCAGCAAATCGGACCCATCCTCGAAGAGCACCACAAAGGTAGAGGGGTCCTTGCTGGCCCGGAAGGCGGCCCAAAACGACTGCCGGCCCTGCCCGGTGCGCCTGCGCTGGGCATTGAAGGCCCGGCGCGCCACCAGAAACGACGTGCCATCGAAGCAGAAGGCCAGGGCCAGCACCACGTAGTTCCAGGTGGGGTCGTGCAGCGGCGTGGGGTGCCGCACCTGCTCCGCGCCTTCGTAGAGCGAAAGGCCGCCGCCGATGGAGAAGATGAAAATGGCCACCATGAACGACCAGAAATACAGCTCGCGGCCGTAGCCGAAGGGCCGCTCGGCGCTGGCCGGCTGCTGGCTGCGGCGCAGGCCCAGCAGCAGGAGCCACTCGTTGGCCGTGTCCACCAGCGAATGGATGGCTTCGGCCAGCATGGCCGAGCTGCCCGTGAACCCCGCCGCGATAAACTTGATGGTGGCAATGCCCAGGTTAGCCGCCAGCGCGGCCACAATGGTAAGCTTGGAAGAAGCGCCGGCAGAAGTAGGCATAGGGCGGGGAATACGGCGGGGCGACCTCGGGGCTAAGGCCGGGCCATCGCGGTTTCGTAAATAAACAGAATCGAAAATGCCTAATCTGCCTGGCTGCTCGTAACCTAGGGCCGGGCTAGCGGGTTAGCAGCCCAGCAACCCGTTAGTCATTCGCATTTTGATAACCGTCCTCGCTGGTACCAACCGGCCCAACTCCCGCGCCCGCCGCATTGCCAACTACTACCGCACCGTCCTCACGGACCTGGGCGCCGAGAGCCAAATCCTGGATTTGGCCGAGCTGCCGGTTGATTTTATTGGCACGGCGCTGTACCACAACGCAGGCACTCACGCGGAATTCAACCGCTTGGCTCACATGCTCGACGCCGGCAATAAGCTGGTGATTATTACCCCGGAATACAACGCCTCTTTCCCCGGCGCGCTCAAGGCCTTTATCGACGGGCTGTCGTACCCCGGCGGCATTCAGGGCAAAAAAGCGGCGCTGGTGGGCCTGAGCAGCGGCGGCCAGGGCGGCCTGCTGGCCATGGCCCACCTCACCGACGTGCTGATGTACCTCGGCACGGCCGTGCTGCCCCAGCGCGTGCGCCTGCCCTTCATCAACCAGGATTTGAACGCCGAGGACGGTCTCAACCACGACCTGTCGCGCCAGCTCCTGCGCGAGCAGGCCGAGGCCCTGCTGGCGTTTTAGCGCGCTACTGCGCTGGCGGGTCCGCCGCAGGCTTGCCCGCCGTTACGCGCCGGGCCAGGCGCCGAAACAGCGGCCGCAGCACGAAATACAGCACCGCTACCACGGGCACGGACCCCAGCAGCCACAGCAGCACCGCGCCCAATTCGGCGCGCCACAGCAGGTGCAGGGCGGCCCGCCAGTCGTGGGCAAACAGCTGGCGCACCTGGACGAGGGTGATGTTTTGCTCCTGAGCATTGCCCAGCAGGCGGGCTCCCAGGTGCAGCAGTGGCACCAGCAGCAGCAGCTGCAGGGGCGTCATCAGGTGGCTGATGAGCTGAATGGCCGCCATGTTCAGGCGCAGGCGCAGGGCAACCAGCGTGGCTACCGGGGCAATGCCCCCGAGCACCGGCACCACGCCCGCGGCAATGCCCAGCGCCACGGTGAGCGCCAGCTGCTCGGGCGCCAGCCCTTGCCGCAGCAAGCCCACCAATGGGGCAACCACCCGCCGCTGCAGCCAGCCCACCGGTGCCCCCGATGCTGTAGCGGTGGATTCAGAAACGGGCGGAGGCGGTGGATTAAGCATAGGCGGAGCCGGAGTCGTGCTCCGCAGATTAGCCCGGGATGGCGGGCACGGCGCAGGCAGCCGCCAGTAGGGTCCCGGCTGCGGGCGGGCCCCCAAAAGTAACGAAGCCGAAGGTTGGACGCCGGGCGAGCCAGGCCCTTACAGCCAGGCCGCGCTCAGCTCATTATAAGCAGCTTCCACCTGGCGGCGCTCGTAGTCGGAAGGCAGGGCGATGCGGGCGCCGGCCAGCACCAGCTCGGCCTGCTCGCGCAGCACGGGGCGGCGGTCGGCAGAACGCACCTGCCCGGCAATGAGGGCCAGGGCACGCAGCAGGCGACGCAGCACGGCCGGGTTAGTGAGGGCATTGGCGCGCACCAGGTCGAACGCCAAACGGATGTAGTCATCGAAGCCGGGCACGATGACCAGCACGCGCAATTGCTCGCCGTCGGAGCGCAGCGGGGTGGGAAACTCGCGCCGGGCCAGGCGCCCGCCCAGCTCGCCCAGGTAATCAACGGCCATGACGGCGGTGGTGGTGTCGTTCACGGCGGGCGACAGGGCTTTGAGGGCAATATCGACCAGCTGCTGCACCCCGAAGGCCACGTCCTGGGCCGGGTTGCGATGCCGGCCGATGCTCACGTAGCGCATCAGGTCGTCGGGCCAGTCGGCGGGAGCATCGTCGGCGGCCGCGGGGTGGTCCATGCCCGCGCGCACGCTGAACAGGGACTGGCCCTCGCCCACAAAAGCCCCCATTGGCACCTCGAGGCGCAACACCGTGCGGTGGTGGCGGGCCCAGCTCAGCAAGCCCACGGTGTCGATGCGCTGGAGGTAGCCCGCCGTATCGGACGGCACGGGGTGCCAGCCATGCCGGGCCACGAAAGCGCGGGCGGCGGCCTGCCCGGCCTCGGGCACGGCCTGGCCGAAGCGGTGCGGAAACAGCTCCTCAATGGCCGCCTGGGTTTCGAGGGTGATGTGGCGCACAAGGGTGCCGGTTTGCAGGGCTTCGGCTACGTGGTGCACGAAATATACCAGCGCGCCCACGCCGCCCAGCGCCAGCACCAGGCCCAGCAGCACGGCCGTGGTGGGCACAAACTGCAGCAGCGCGGCCCGGTGGCCGCCCTCGCCCGTGCGGATGGTGCCCAGCACCACGAGCGAGTAGGTGAACACGCTCACGAAGTAGCCCAGCACCACCTGGGTCACCCGGTCGCGCATGAAATTGCGCAGCGCCCGCGGCGAATACTGGTTGCTGACCTGCGCCAGTGCCGCCAGCAGCAGCGAAAACGTGAGCGCCGCCACCGTGAGCATGGAGCCCGCAATGGCCGAAAGCATGCCACTGGCCCCGCCCGCATCAATGCCAAAGAGCAGCGGCAGCCGGCGGGTGCCGTGCAGGCTGTTGCCCTGGTCGAAGGAAATGGCCCCGTAGGCCAGCCCGAACGAGGCCAGCACCATCAGGGCCGGCACCACCCACAGCGCCTCGCGCAGCGGCTGCTGCAGCTGCTGGAGATAGAACGGGAGCGACGGGCGCACGGGCGGCGAGGGCTGGGGCATGAGGCGCTACGACTGTACTTCCACTGTTTCGGGCATCTCCTGCCCTTGCTTGGCCAGCACGCGACGAAACACGGCCCGCAGCACGAAATAAATTACGGTAACGAGTGGAATGGCGGCCACAACCCAAATCAGCAAGGCCCCCAGCTCGGCCCGCCACAGCAGCTTGCCGGCCGCGCCCCAGCCTTCGCGGTGGATGAGGTAGCGGATGCTTTTCACCGTGAGGTGCGCCACTTTATCGCCCTGGCCCATGATAATGGCCCCGCCGCGCAGGAACGGAATGAGCAGCGCCAGCTGAAACGCGCTCATGAGGTGGGCCGCCAGCTGCATCGCGGCCACGTTGAGGCGCAGGCGCAGGGCCACGGCGGCGCTTATCACCGTGGTGACGCCGAACGTGGGCACCAGGCCAAACGCCACGCCCAGGCTCATGGTCAGGGCCAGCTTTTCGGGCGAAAGGCCGGCTTTGAGCAGGCTCAGAAAGGGGTCGAGCACCCGGCGGCGGAACCAGGAGTGCGCGGGGGCAGCCGGGGGTTCGGTTGCGGACAAGGGCGGCAGTTCGGGAGGCGACATACAGAAAATTGACGGGACCACGCCCGGGCCACCCGGGCAGCGCTTACCTTCGCTGAAGGGGCAGCCTTCTTACGGCTGCGCCCCAAAATGTTGCCTTTTGGGCGTTATGACAAAGTTAGGTTCTCCGGCCGAGCTGCCCGGCCCCTGGTGGCGCGAGCTGCCCATTCTGCTGCACCGCGCCGGCCGCGAGCTGGGTGCCAACGACCCGCTGCGGCTGGGCGCGGCCACGGCGTTTTTCACGTCGTTTGCGCTGCCGCCCATCCTCATCATCCTCATCGAGCTGCTCAGCTCGCTCTATTCCACCTCCATGGTGCGGGTGCTGCTGCTGGGCAAAATCAGCAACCTGGTGGGCGCTCCCGCGGCCGGGCTGGTGTCGCAGATTGTGATGAACGTGGCCGACCCCATGCGCAGCCGGCTGGTGACGTGGGCCGGTTTCGCGTTTCTGGTGTTCGTGGCCACCACGCTGTTCACCATCATTCAGCACTCGCTCAACCAGCTCTGGCAAATCCGGCCGAAGCGCGGCACCGGCCAGCTGGCGCAGGCCATGCGCGAGCGGGTGCGCTCCCTTGGCATCCTGCTGGCCACGGCGGTGCTCTCTCTCCTGGCGTTTGGTACCGATGCCGCCCTGGGCCTGTTTGCCGAAAGCATCCGCGATTTCGACGCCACCTTTACCTATTACGTGGTGCGCGGCCTGAATGCGGTGATGGCCTGGCTCATTCTGGCGGCCTGGTTCGGCATCACCTTCCGCACCCTGAGCCTGGCCAAAGTACCCTGGCGGGCCGTCACGCGCGGGGCGGCGCTCACGGCCCTGCTCATCAGCCTGGGCGAAGTGGTGCTGGGCCAGCTGCTGGTAGCGCGCGATTTGGGCCCGGTGTACGGCCCGGCTTCCAGCCTGGTGCTGGTGCTGCTGTTCGTGTTCTACTGCGCCATGATATTCTACTTCGGGGCCGCGTTCACCAAAGCCTATGCCCACCGCATCGGGCTGGATATTCGGCCCAAGAAAACGGCCGTGCGCTACCGGCTGGTGAATGTGGACGAGGAAGTTTAGTTATTGGTTGGCAGTTATTGGTTGGCAGTTATTGGTTGGTAGTTATTGGTTGGTAGTTATTGGTTGGTAGTTATTGGTTGGTAGTTATTGGTTGGTAGTTATTGGTTGGTAGTTATTGGTTGGTAGTTATTGGTTGGTAGTTATTGGTTGGTAGTTATTGGTTGGTAGTTATTGGTTGGTAGTTATTGGTTGGTAGTTATTGGTTGGTAGTTATTGGTTGGTAGTTATTGGTTGGTAGTTATTGGTTGGTAGTTATTGGTTGGTAGTTATTGGTTGGTAGTTATTGGTTGGTAGTTATTGGTTGGTAGTTATTGGTTGGTAGTTATTGGTTGGTAGTTATTGGTTGGTAGTTATTGGTTGGTAGTTATTGGTTGGTAGTTATTGGTTGGTAGTTATTGGTTGGTAGTTATTGGTTGGTAGTTATTGGTTGGTAGTTATTGGTTGGTAGTTATTGGTTGGTAGTTATTGGTTGGTAGTTATTGGTTGGTAGTTATTGGTTGGTAGTTATTGGTTGGTAGTTATTGGTTGGTAGTTATTGGTTGGTAGTTATTGGTTGGTAGTTATTGGTTGGTAGTTATTGGTTGGTAGTTATTGGTTGGTAGTTATTGGTTGGTAGTTATTGGTTGGTAGTTATTGGTTGGTAGTTATTGGTTGGTAGTTATTGGTTGGTAGTTATTGGTTGGTAGTTATTGGTTGGTAGTTATTGGTTGGTAGTTATTGGTTGGTAGTTATTGGTTGGTAGTTATTGGTTGGTAGTTATTGGTTGGTAGTTATTGGTTGGTAGTTATTGGTTGGTAGTTATTGGTTGGTAGTTATTGGTTGGTAGTTATTGGTTGGTAGTTATTGGTTGGTAGTTATTGGTTGGTAGTTATTGGTTGGTAGTTATTGGTTGGTAGTTATTGGTTGGTAGTTATTGGTTGGTAGTTATTGGTTGGTAGTTATTGGTTGGTAGTTATTGGTTGGTAGTTATTGGTTGGTAGTTATTGGTTGGTAGCGCAATTTTAGATTTTTATTATGGAAAGGTCTTATACTGATTTGAGCGTTTGGCTAAAAAGTCGGCACTTGGCAAAACAGGTTTATGCACTGACCAGACTATTTCCGAAAGACGAGTTATTTGGCCTGACCAGCCAGATTCGACGAGCGGCTGTTTCGGTTCCTTCAAATATTGCGGAAGGATGCGGCCGCCAACAGACACCGGATATAATTCGGTTTTTATTTATTGCCCGGGGCTCATTATTCGAAGTAGAAACACAGCTTTACCTCGCCCCTGACTTAGGCTACATCAGCGAACAAGACCTGCACGAATCCTTAGGTGCGGTAACTGAATGCAAGAAACTGTTACATGGCTTCATTCGGTACTACCGCAACCTGCCCGGCCCATCTCAGGCAGCTGAAGATGCTTTGGCTTATTACCCTGAAAATTAACAATCAACCAACTATCAACCCCCTGAAAACTAGCAACCAAAAACCAGCGACCAACAACTAAACTACCTTTGCCCCGTGCAAACTCCTGATACCTCCGCTGCCGGCGCCGCTGCCGCCGCCCCTTTCGCGCCCAAGCCCGACCTCCAATTCGCTGATTTCGCCCTCTCCCCCGCCCTGCTGGCGGGCATCGCGGAGCTGAATTTCACCCAGCCCACCGCTGTGCAGCAGCTGGTGCTGGCCCCCGCCCTTGAGGGGCAGGACGTGGCCGGCCAGGCTCCCACGGGCTCGGGCAAAACCGCTGCTTACGGCCTGGCCGTGCTGCAGCAGGTCGACCCCACTTCCGCCACGGTGCAGGCCATTGTGCTGGTGCCCGCCCGCGAGCTGGTGATGCAGGTGCGCGACGCCCTGCAGCGCCTCGGCAAGCACGTGCCCAACCTGCGCGTGGCCGGCTACTACGGCGGCCACGCCATGCGCGACGAAGTGAAGGGCCTGCAGCAAACCCCGCAAATTGTGGTGGCCACGCCCGGCCGCATGCTCGACCACCTGGAGCGCCGCACCATCGTCCCGAACCGCCTGAAAGTGCTGGTGCTGGACGAGGCCGACAAGCTGCTGGAGCTGGGCTTCCAGGAGGAGATGGCCACCATCATCAGCCGGCTGCCGGTGCGCCGCCAGACGCTGCTGTTCTCGGCCACCATGCCCGATAAGGTGCTGAACCTGGTGCGCGAATACCTCACCAAGCCCCGCGTGATGAACGCCGGCGGCTCCAACGCCAGCACCCTGCCCGAAAGCCTGGTGCTGCGCGGCCACATCGTGAGCGCCGCCGACCAGAAGCCCGCCGCCCTCTACCACCTCATCACGCAGCCCGACGCGGGCCGCTCGCTGGTATTTGCCAACACCCGCGACCGGGTGGAAGAGCTCACCCGCTTCCTCAAAGGCCGCGGCCTGGCCGCCGAAGCCCTGCACGGCAAAATGCTCCAGCCCGAGCGCGACAAGTCCATGATGAAGCTGCGCAACGGCTCGGCCACCGTGCTGGTGGCCACCGACGTGGCTGCCCGCGGCCTCGACGTGAACGAGCTCGACACCGTGGTGCAGTACGACATGCCCGACCAGGCCGACACCTTCCAGCACCGCTCCGGCCGCACGGCCCGCGCCGGCGCCGTGGGCACCGCGCACCTCATCGCCACGCCCTACGAGCAGCAAAAGCTGCTGAACTGGCCCTCCGCCAAAAACGTGCAGTGGGCCGGCCTGCGCCCCCCTGCCCTCCCCGATGCCCTCCCCAAACTGCCGCGCCCCAGCACCGTCACGCTCCACGTTTCGGCGGGCAAGAGCGAGAAAATCAGCCGGGGCGACCTGGCCGGGGCTTTTGTGAGCGTGGGCGGCATGGAACGCGACGCCGTGGGCCGCATCGAGGTGTTCGACCACCACAGCTTCGTGGCCGTGCCCGAAGCCCAGGCCGAGGAAGTATTGGCCCGCATGCAAGGCGCCAAAGTGAAAGGCAAGAAGGTGAAAGTGGCCTTGATTCGGTAGCCTCACAATCCGGTTAGGACGTCATGCCTCGGCTCCGCTCGGCATGACGTCCTTTTATTCCCCCAATTGAGAATCCTCTTCGTTTGCAGCCAGAACAAGTGGCGCAGCCCCACCGCCGAGCGGCTCTTCGACGGCAACCCGCACTACGAGGCCCGCTCGGCCGGGACCGAGCCGGGGGCCAGGGTGCGCGTCACGGCCGGGCACCTGGGTTGGGCCGAAATCATTTTTGTAATGGAGCGCCGCCACGCCGACCGGCTGCGCGAGAAGTTTGCGGGTGAGTTCATCGGTAAAACGCTCGTGGTGCTCCGCATTCCTGATAAATATCCGTTTGGCGACAGCCAGCTCATTGCCCTGCTGCGGCAGAAACTGGTAGCGCATTTGCCACTACTTTAGCGGTTCCATTCTACCGGTTTCTTAATGCGGCTACGTCTACTTGCTCTTTCAGCGGCTTTTGCCCTTTACACTTTTCAAACCCAGGCCCAGGCGTACGAACCGGGCCTGCTGGTGCGCAGCAACGGCGACACCTTACGGGGTGAAATCGAAAACAGCTTTTGGGTAGAGCCGCCCCCGTTCATCCACTTCCGCCCCGCGCCGGACAGCCCCAGCCAATTGTTCAAGCCTCAGCAGCTGCGGGCCGTGCGTTTCACGAAAGGGCGGGAATTTCGCTACGAAGGCCTGCCCATTGACCATGCCGCCCAGGACAAAGTGGGCAACCTGCCCTACGAAAACCGCCCCGATGTCCACGTCGACTCGCTGCTGGCTGAAGTGTTGGTGGAAGGAGCCGTCACGCTGGTTCGGGTGGCTCCTTTCGACAAGACCGTGCACTACGTGCTGCTCAGCCCCGGCCGCCCCCCGCTCGACCTGAGCGCACGCAAGTACCTGCGCCAAACCGTGGACCATGCCTGGCTGCTGACCGATGGCAACAACTACCGGGGCCAGTTGGGGGTGTACTTTGGGCCATGCCCCGCCGCCTACGGTGCTTCGCAAAAGGCTCCTTTTACGGCCAAGGGGCTGGCCGAGGTGGTGATGGCCTAC
The DNA here is from genome assembly GCF_017921975.2 of Hymenobacter terricola. Lineage (GTDB taxonomy): Bacteria > Bacteroidota > Bacteroidia > Cytophagales > Hymenobacteraceae > Hymenobacter > Hymenobacter terricola. Next base: position 16,108 of record NZ_JAGEMO020000035.1, on the reverse strand, counting down.
AATTCCAGCTGCGGCCCGCTCCAGCAGCGGGGCCGCAACCTGCTGGCCCAGGCCGCGCCCCGCCGTCGGGTGGCTTTCCAGGGCGGGGCGCTGGCTGGCGTGCGCTACAACCGCATCGAAGGCAATACCCGGGGGCTGCCGGGAGATTGCGTCGATTGCCAGGCCCATCCGTTTGCGGGCCTCTACGCGGAGCTGCTGCAGCCGGGCCGGGCCTTCGCCCTGTATGGCGAGCTGGGCCTGAGCAGGTTTCACAGCCTGGGGTCGCACTACCTGGGCTATGATGCCAATGCGGGCACGGGCAGGTACAATACCGTCGAGTACAGCGCGTGGCTGGCCACGGCGCGCCTTGGGGTACGCTACTTCGTGCCGCTGCCCCACGAGCAGCAGCTGCTCTTCAGCTTTGGCTACGAGTTGAATTTTGCCAGGAGCCCCAGCACCATCGCCACCACCGGGCCGCTGGGCACCCTCACCCGCGACGAACTATACTACGCCTCCCCAACGCTATTGCCCAACATCGGCCTGGGCTGGCGCCGGCAGCGCCTCACGCTTAGCCTCGATGGACAGCTGTATTTCAGCAGTGATACCGATAGCAACAGCAGCCCCAACAGCACGTTACAAAGCAGTGCCCAGTTCGCGGGCGCGGTGTTTTTTGGCACCAACTTCGCGGCCCGGCTGGGCGTGAGCTACCGCCTGGGCCGCAACCCCGACGCAGGCAAGTCCGGGCCAACCGCGAAGCAGTAACCCAACTCCCCCCGGCCGCTTGCGTTAAACCGGGCCATGCCCTACCTCATTTCCCTGGCCGTGCTGGTGGCCATCCTGTACGCCTTTTATCAATACGCCACGGCTGATTCGCGCCGCCGCACCGCCGCGTTGGCCGAAGCATTTCCGGCCGCCTGGCGGCAGATTCTGGCCGAGCGCGTGGCCTTTTACCTCGCGCTCACCGAGCCGGAAAAAGCGCGGTTCGAGCAGCAGGCGCAGGTTTTTCTGGCCAGCACGCGCATCACCGGCGTGCAAACGGAAGTGGATGACACCACGCGCCTGCTGGTGGCGGCTTCGGCTCTGATTCCGGTATTTGGCTTTCCGGACTGGGAGTACCGTAACCTGGGCGAAGTCCTCATCGTGCCCGATGCCTGGCAGCAGAACAACGACCCCACCAAGGAAGTCACCCCCCTGGAAGGCACGCTCCTGGGCTCGGTGCAGGGCTTCCAGAACCAGCACTACATGCGCCTGTCCAAGGCCTCGCTCGAACAGGGCTTCCGCGACGGGATGGACCGCCAGAACGTGGGCATCCACGAGTTTGCGCACCTGCTGGACGTGGCCGATGGCGTAATTGACGGCCTGCCCAAAGCCGCCCTGCCACCGGAGCTCCTGCACCCGTGGGCCGTGGTGATGCAGCGCGAAATTGACGCCATCCGGGCCGGAAAATCCGAAATCAACCCCTACGCGGGCACCAACGAGGCCGAATTCTTTGCCGTGGTCACCGAATACTTCTTCGAAAAGCCCGAGAAGCTCCAGGAGCACCACCCCGAGCTGTACGAGCTGCTCAGCCGCGCCTTTCGCCAGAACCCCAAAAAACGCTTCCTCAGCTTTGCCACCGACCCGCGCGAGTGGCTGAAAACCCTGCGCGGCCGCCGCAGATTCGGCCGCAACGACCCGTGCCCCTGCGCGAGCGGCAAGAAGTACAAAGACTGTCATCTGGAGCGCGAGGTTTCGCAAGGTTAAAAGAGGTTTCACAAGGTTTGCGGGAACGTCAACCCCGCGAAACTTCTTTTAACCTCGCGCAGCCTCGCGCTGCGTTTCTTTGCCGGATGAAAAAGCATCTGCTTCCCCTGCTGGCCGCGGCTTCGCTGGCGGCCTGCGCGCCCACCGCAAAAGCTCCTGTTGCCACCACTCCGGCCGCCACGCCCACGCCGCCAGCCGCGCCCGCCCCGCCCGACTACCGCGCCCAGGCCGAGCAATTCCTGACCGGCTACAACGCTGAATACGTGCGCCTCTACACGGCTTCCAGCGAAGCCGAGTGGCGCTCGAACACGCACATCGTGGCCGGCGACACCACCAATGCCGGGGCCACCACCCGCGCCAACCAGCGCATGGCCGCCTTCACCGGCAGCGCCGGCAATATCCGGCAGGAACGGGAGCTGCTGGCCCACAAAGCCGACCTCACCGCTATCCAGACCAAGCAGTTGGAAACGGCCCTCTACAACGCCGCCAACAACCCGCAAACGGTGGCCGACGTGGTGAAGCGCCGCATTGCGGCCGAAGCCGCGCAGACCGAAAAGCTCTACGGCTTCGACTACAAATACGCCGGCAAATCCGTCACGACCAACGACCTCGACGAGCTGCTGCGCAAGGAAATCAACCCCGCCAGGCGCCAGCAAATCTGGGAAGCCAGCAAAGCCATCGGCCCCACTCTGAAAGACGGCCTCCTGAACCTGCGCGACCTGCGCAACCAGACTGTGCAGGCCCTCGGCTATCCCGACTACTTCACGTACCAGGCCAGCGACTACGGCCTGACGCGAGACGAAATGATGGCCCTGGTGCGTAAAATCAACACCGAGCTGCGACCCCTCTACCGCGAGCTGCACACTTACGCCCGCTACGAGCTGGCCAAAAAATATAAGGTGAAGCAGGTGCCCGACTACCTGCCCGCCCACTGGCTGCCCAACCGCTGGGGCCAGGACTGGGGCTCGATGGTGGACGTGGAAGGCCTGAACCTCGATGCCGTGCTGGCCAAAAAAGGCCCCGAATGGCAGGTGCAGCAGGCCGAGCGGTTTTACCAGAGCCTGGGCTTCCCGGCCCTGCCGGCCTCATTCTATGAGAAAAGCAGCCTGTACCCGTTGCCCAAAGACGCGACTTACAAGAAGAACAACCACGCCTCGGCCTGGCACATCGACCTGAACAACGACCTGCGCAGCCTGATGAGCGTGGAGGCCAACACCGAGTGGTACGAAACCGCCCACCACGAGCTGGGCCACATTTTCTACTACCAAACCTACTCCAATCCCGACGCGCCGCCGCTGCTGCGTCAGGGGGCCAACCGTGCCTACCACGAAGCCCTCGGCTCGATGATGGGCCTGGCTGCCAAGCAGAAGCCTTTCCTGGCCGGCCTGGGCCTGATTGACCCCAAAACCCAAACCGACCAGACCCAGCAGCTGCTCAAAGAAGCGCTGAGCTACGTGGTGTTCATCCCATTTGCCTCGGGCGTGATGAGCGAGTGGGAAAACAGTTTCTACGCCGAAAAGCTGCCCGCCGACCAGCTCAACGCCAGGTGGTGGGCGCTCTGCAAGCAGTACCAGGGCATGGTGCCCCCCACTGCACGCGGCGAAAACTACCTCGACCCCGCCACCAAAACCCACATCAACGACGACCCCGCCCAGTACTACGACTACGCCCTGAGCTACGTCATCCTGTTCCAGCTGCACGACCACATCGCCCGGAACATTCTGCACCAGGACCCGCACGCCACCAACTACTACGGCAACAAGGAAGTGGGCAACTTCCTGCGCGACATCATGCGCCCCGGCTCCAGCCGCGACTGGCGCGTGGTGCTGAAGGAAAAAACCGGCGAGGACCTGTCCGCCCGCGCCATGATTGACTACTTTCAGCCGCTGATGGCCTACCTGCAAAAGCAGAACAAGGGCCGGAAATACACGATGTAGTGAATTGCCAACAAGCATTTGGGGCTTTTTGAAACCCATTCGGGACGTAAGAACAAGCTATTCTCACGTCCCGAATGGGTTTTTTGCTCCGTAAGCAATACCAAGGCGCCCGTGGTTCTTATAAATCACCAACCTTGAGCACCCAATCCCGCACGGTGTCCAGCAACACGGGCGCCACCACCGGGTCCACGGTGCCATCTGCTGCGGCCAGGCGCTCAGCAGCCGGCGTCTGAAACCAGTGGTTGATGCCCGGCAGGCGGCGCGCGGTCACGCGCTTATTGCCTTTGAGGCCTTTTTCGAGGGCCGAGAGGTTGGCTGCGGCGTTTACCTCGGCGTCGTCGGTGCCGTTGAGCAGCAGCACCGGGCACTGCACATCGGCCAGCCCCAATTGGGGGTCAAATTTCAGGTAGTAGCGGTACCAGGGCGTGATGAGCTGCTCGGCGCGGGAACGGGCGAGGGCGGGGTCCTGGCCGGGGTAGCGCTGGCGCAGCATATTCACCACAATGGCCTGGGCCTGGTCGTCGCTGGGGGTTTGCTGCACAATGCCCAGCATGGTCCGCCGAAATTTCAGTGTGCCTTCCACCTGCTTCCGTTCCCCGGCTTTGATTTTCTGGCGCTGCTGGGCCACGTAGGTTTCCACCTGGGCCGCATTCGAGCCGCTGGCGCGCAGCTTGGCGGCTTTGCTCAGCACGTCGGCCCAGGCCTGGCGGCGGGCCGCCCCCACTTGAGCGGTATCGGCGGGGTTCGCCACGGGCTCGGCCTGGTTGGCCAGCAACTCGGCTCCCGGTAGTCCCGAGGCCGCCAGCGCCACCACAAAGCTGGGCGGCACGGGCTGGGCCGCCGCCAGCAGCGCCACGTTGCCGCCTTCGCCATGCCCGATTAGCCCCGTGCGGGCGGGGTCGATGCTGGGCCGCAAGCGCAGAAAGCTCAAGCCGGCTTCGGCATCTTTCACGAGGCCGGCCGTGGTAATCAAGCTGCCGCCGCCGCCCGACTGGCCCACGCCGCGGTCATCGAGGCGGAGCACGGCAATGCCCTGCCGGGCCAACGTCGACGCGATATCGGCAAACAGCCGGTAGTTGCCCTGCCGCTCGTCGCGGTCCTGGCTGCCCATATCGGAGAGCAGCACCGCGGCCGGAAACGGGCCGGGGCCATCGGGAATGCTGAGCGTGCCGGCCAACGGCACGTTGCCCGGCTGGCTAGTAAGAGTCACCGCCTCGATGTGGTAAGTAGTGACCTTTGCCGTCCCCGCCTGGCCGTTGGCCAATACCGGCGCGGCTCCCTCCACAAACCGGCGCAGGATGAGCGGCACCCGCAGGCCGGGCTGCACCCAGGTCCCGCGTAATTCTTTGCCGTCGGCACTGGGCACGCACGCGAAACGGCAGTCGGCCCGCGCCGCATAAAACACCACCGTATCGTTCCGCATGGTTACGGAAGCCGGAATGCTGCTCAGGCGCTTTGCCGGCAGGTCCAGCGTCGCAATCAACTTATTAACTCCCGGCTGGATAATCACAATTTGAATGGGCACACTCCCGCCGGGGATTGCCAAAGGGCCTTTCCAAATCCCTGCCAGCTTAGGCTCCGCCGGTGGGGCAACCGGCATCGTGGCCGCCGGCGCCGCGGCGGCTGGCGCTGTTGCAACTGGCGCGGACGGCACAATTGGCCGGGCCACTGCATCCGCCGCGGGTGTGCCCGTCTGCCCGCTGGCCCGGCCCGGCAGCAGCCCAGCCACAAGCCCCCACATGCCCGCAAGGCGGGTAATTGTTTTCAACATGTCCATTTTGCAATAATGCCTTGCCTCTACGCTGCTGGACAAGAAATTTTCGCCTCCAGTACGATAAAACGCTTCAATAAGTCAATCAGGGCTTAAGGCAGCAATACGCGGTCAATTACGTGCACCACCCCGTTGATGCACTGCACGTCAGGAATCACCATGTTGGCCGGCGTGGCGTTGCCATTTCCTTTCGCCGTCAGCACCCCGTTGCTGAAGGTGCCCAGCGCGATGGGGCCGCCCGCCGCCGCAATGGTCGTGCCGCCGGGCAGCTCAGAAGTAAACTTTCCGCCCTGGGTGCCGCCAATAATTACGTGGTTAAGCAACACGGCCGTAACGGTAGCCACGGGCAGCAACCGGATGTCCCGGGGCTGGTTGAGCGGGACGTTGAGCAACACGCCCAGGTCTTTAAAGGCTTGGTCGGTTGGCGCAAAAACGGTTAGCTGCGGGCTGCCGGGCGTGGCGGTCAGAGCCGCCTGCAGGTTGCAATACACCACGGCTTCTACCAGGAACGTCAGCTCCGGCTTCACGAAAGCCCCACCGCTCTGCAAGGCCAGGGCCGAGTTCAGCACGTCGGCTCCGGTGGCCAGCAACACTTTGTCGATGGGATGAATGAGGCCATTGGCGGCCGTTACATCGGTGCTCAGGATTTTCGAGCCGTTCACGTACAAGCTGCCATCGGCCCGACGGATGATGCGGCGGGTAGGCCCCAGTAGCGAGGGCGAGGGGGCACTGGTCGGCGTGAGCGCGCTGCCCGGCAGGGTGCCGCTATAAACGTGGTACAGCAGGGTATTCGTCAGGAAAGACGGCTGCAAGGCCGTCAGGTCCAGGGCCGAGTTCAGCCCCAGGCGAGCGAAAGCCGCATTGGTGGGCGCAAACACCGTGAAATTGCCCTGCGGGTCGGCCGCATTTTTGTTACCCAGGGTATAAGCGACTCCGCCGCGGATGGCCGCATCCTCCAACGTCTGAAAGTCCGGGTTCGTTACCGCAATGTTGGTAATGGACGGGTCAGTTTCTTTATTTTTTGCACAGCCGCTCAGCGTTAGTAGCAGCAAACCCAACGCCGCTACGCCGGAATACAAAGAGGAAAAATTTTTCATCGGGAAATTTATTGGTTTTATCGGGCTGAAGCGTATGCTCACCTTAAATCACTGTCTATAAACGGTTTTTCAAAGGCGTTGGATTGCGCTAAGGTAAATCCGTTACCCCGAACGGCACCGTAGATTGCGCATTGTTAGGGTGTGTTGAACATTCTTTTTTTCGTTCAACTGCTCATAAAGCCAATGGCTTTCTTTGATTATTTCTACAATATGAAAAAAGTTTCCTCTCTGATTATTGCCACTTTTTCACTTATCAGCACCGTCCACTCCACTCACGCCCAAGGCCTTGTGAGCGGGTTTATGGCGGGCAAAAAGCACGGTTCCGTCGTGGTGTCCGGCACCTCCGAGAGCTACACCAACGTGTATCTGGCCCCCGATAAGGTCGACGGCGTCCCCATCTTTCAGGAAGTGCGCGTCAATTCCCTTAACCTCTATGCCACGTATGGCATCACCGATAAAATTGATGCGGTTCTGAGCTTGCCCTACATTCAATCGCAAGGCCAGGCCAACGGCACGGTGATAAACGACCTGAGCGCCTTGTACTCCACGCAGGGCTACACCAACGTTCGCCAAGGCCTGCAGGACATCACCGGCCTGCTCAAGTTCAAGTCGTTTTCCCGCGAAATTGGCAGCAGCATTCTGGACTTGCTGGGCACGGTGAGCTTCAGCACCCCGGCCAGCAATTACCAGACGAATACCGGCTACGGCTACATCATCGCCATCGGCAACCGCGCCACGAAATACACGGCCACGGGCGTGGCCCACCTCAAAACCAGCTCGGGCGTGTTCGCCACCGGCCAAATTGGCTATAGCCTGCGCACCGGCCTCGTGCCCAACGCCCTGATTGGCGAAGCCAAAGTTGGCTACGCCGGCCCCAAAACGTATGTTGAGGGCTCGGTTTCCTTCCAGGAATCAAACGGCGGCACCGACATTTCGGAAACCGGCTTTCAGGGGTTCTTCCCGTCTACCCGCGTCAACTACGTTCGGCTGGGCGCCAGTGCCTACCGGCCCATCACCAACGGTTTTGGGCTCACCCTGGGCGCCAACACCTACGTAGCCGGTCGCAATATTGGGAAAGCCACGGGCTACTCAGCAGGTGTAACCTATAATTTTTAATAAAATTCAGTGCAGATTATTTCTGCCTGAATTAAATATAAAAAAGCCGGAAATTATCCGGCTTTTTTATGCGCAATAAGTAGCGCTACTTAAGCAGTTGCTCGTTGTTAGCCAATACATTGTCTACATACTGAGAACTAACAGCGAGCAATCAATAACTTAATAATTAGCTTCGGTAGCGGGCAGGTCAATTAAAATAAATTGTGCGTCCTTGGAAGCGCGAATCTGCACCACATCATCGCCGGTCATCCGAGCCTGGTCGTTGGGTCCCAGCTCAGTACCGTTGGCAAAAATAGAACCTTCTTTCACGTAAATGAAAGTTAGACGAATAGGAAAAGTCTTGAATTCAATTTCTTTTCCCTCGCTCAGATTAGACCAATAGACGGTGCTGTTGGAATTCATATATACCACGTCTTCGAGCACCTTCTGGCCCGTAACGAGTGGAACCAACTCGTTCTTGTTTCCGGTGGTGAAACCCAGGTCTTTTTGCTCGTAGCTGGGGGCCAGTCCTTTTTGGCCGGGAATAAACCAGAGCTGGTAGAGGTGCAGCGGCTTGTCCTGACGGTTGAACTCGGAATGCGCCAGGCCGGTGCCGGCCGTCATGCGCTGTACTTCGCCGGCTTTGATGGTCGTTTTGTTGCCCATCGTGTCCTGATGCGTGATTTCCCCATCCAGCACCAGCGTCACAATTTCCATTTCGGAGTGCGGGTGTTGCGGAAAGCCCGACTGCGCGGCCACGTTGTCGTCGTTGAACACGCGCAACGGGCCGAAATGCATGTTGTCGCGGTCAAAATAATCAGCAAACGAAAACAGAAAGTAGCTGCTGAGCCAGGCGGCCGGGGCAGCGTGGTGGCGGTCGGCGGCGGAAATGTACTTGAGCATAGGGCGGAACAGGTGAATAGGGGGTGAAGCCCATACGCGGCAGTGGCCCCGGAGGTTTGCCTCTTTTGCAACAGAAAAGCCCCTCCGGAATACGGAGGGGCTAGTGCAAGGCCGAAAAGCGGCTACACCTTACGCCTTTTTTAGCAGGGCCACTTGCTGCTGCAAGTCCAAGACGAGGCTGGCCACGCGCTCCAGCGACAACTCTGCAATCGGGAATGTGCTGCTGATGTAGCTTTTAGCTTCCCATATTTCGAGCACATCGTCTGCGTTGATATCGTAGGGCGAGAAATTCGGGTTGTCGGAATGCAGCACGAACATGGCTCCCGAGCGCAGTTTGTTGAACACGCGCTTGAACACAATGCCGTCGCGGCTGCTCACCACAATGCAGGGCGTGCCGTCTTTGATGCTGGTCCATTCCTCCACGTAGCGGCCCACGATGACAGTGCCACTGGCAATGGGCAGCATGGAATCGCCGGCGATTTCGAAGGCACGGTACGTCCCCGTTTGTGTGAGCATGGGCAGCCGGAACTTGGGCAGCACCTCCAGGTACTCGCGGTCGGCGTAGCCGTTGAGGTAGCCGGCGGCGGCTTTCTGGGGCACCAGCTCGATGTTCTCGTTCTGGTCCCGGTCCACGGTGAAGGCCAGGACGCGGAGCTTGCCCCCGGCTGCGGGCGTGGGGGGCGGGTCGGTGTTGTCGTCGGCATCGGCCGCGGCCGGGTCGGACGCGGGCAGCGAGCCGATGATTTTGGTGTTCTTCTTTTTACTAAAGTCAGTGGTTACCAGCTGGTCGAGCGTGATGCCGAACAGGCGGGCCATATTGACGAGCGTGGCGAGGCGGGGCTCGGCGCGGCCTTCTTCGTAGGCGCCCACCAAGGAGCGTTTGATGCCGAGCTTTTCGGCCATCTGGGCCTGCGTGAGGGCGAGCTCGCGCCGGCAAAACTTGAGGTTGGTATTAATCATCGGGGGAGGCAGCAGCCGGGAATAGCATTGCTTTCAACGCGGATTCGGCTGGTGAAGTTAGCAACGCAAGCGCGAAGTTACTAATTCACTTAGCTAATAATTTTCTGCCCACCACTTTAGCGTTGAGCTAGTTGCTTTCCCACCCACCATTCTTCGTTTTTCCAGAAATTATTCCACCCCACGCGGGCGTATTTGGGATTGATTTCCACGTCGCGGCTGCCGACTTCGAAGCGGGAAAGCACCTGCCGGGTCACGGCAAGGCCCTGTTTCCAGACGGTAGGCACGGTTTCGCCGGCGGCATCTTCGCGCCAGGCACCGTCGAAGAGCAGGCCGCCGTTGCGGGTAGTGGGGTTGGTGGTATTTTCCATAAGCACGGCGCGCTGGCTGCGATTAATTTGAAAGTCCAGCGCGATGCGACCGCTGAACTGCCCGCCCAGGCCGTGGTGACTGGTGGCTTGCAGGGCGAAGCCGCCGGTGGCGCAGTACGTGGGCGCGGTGGATTCCTCGTTTTCGCTGTACACTTTCACCTCGGCAGGCAGGCGCTGCACCTGCTGCAACTCGATGCTGCCCCGAAACGGCGTCACATCGCCGTAGCAGCGGAACTTGCCCACTACGAGATAGCGGCCGGAGCTTTTGGCATCGGCCTGCACGCTGGTAAACACAAACTCCAGCCGCCGCCCGTCGTAGCCAAAGCAGCCGTTGAGCACGTCTTCGGGGCCGGCCTGGGGCTGGGGCTGCCACAGCCGGCCCAGGTTGGTGCGGGCCAGCAGGGCCTGGCGGGTGGTGTTGGAAAGCACCGCGCCGGGGGCAGCCAGCGGAGCCGCCGGGCTGGTGGCCGGGCCGGAGAGTGCGGGCAGGTGCTGAGGCTGGGGCGCACCAAAAAGCAGCGCAGGCGCTGTGAGAAGCAGAAAATACCGCATGGAGCCGGAATAAAAAAGATTTTCAGGCCAGCTATATTGCTAGATGGCACTTATTCTTTCTCAACGGCTGGAGCGGCAGCTTTAGTATCAGAGGCTGAGCGAGGGCTTGGGTGATTTGGCCCACCATTCGTCGTTCTCCCAGGCTTCATTCCAGCCAAAGCGGGCCAGGTTGGGGTTCACTTCCTCGCTACGGTCCCCCAGGCCCAGTTTGCTCAGCGCTTGGGGCACGACGGCCCCGTAAAAATTGGCGAAGGCCATTGGCTGGCGATGGCCGGTTTTATTACTTACCTGCGAACCCCGAAACAGCAGTCCCGAACCTTTGGTCGGGTTGGCATCCTCATCGAGAGCAGAAGCCTGGTCAAGATGGTGGTGAGCATCGTAATAAAAGTCGAGCAGGGCCTCGCCCGCGTAGCTGCCCGCGCCCCGGGTAGCGGGGTCTTCGCGCAACACAAAACGGCTAACCGCCGTGAAAGCCCTGGCCGTAGAATCGGGAGCATCTACGTACATCGAATCGGTGAAAGGAACGATGTCGCGCACGGTGATGGTGCCGGTGAAGGGCGTGATAACCTTTTTGTAGCGGTCGAGGCCCGTTACATGAAACAGGTTGGGCTGGGCCGGGTCGCGCTCGACGCGGCTGAAGTAGAACGAGATGCGGTAGGGCGTGTCGCCGTAAAAGCCCTCCATCGCCGATTGAGCCGCCTTGCCGTCTGTACGGTTGGCCCAGAGCGGGGCCAGGTCGTATTGCCGCAGCATGGCCAGCGTGGTGGGCGAGAGCGAATCGGCCGAAGTGGGCACGGCCAGCGGGGCTGCCGCCACCGGAGCGCCGGTAGTGGCCGGCTCCGAATGCTGGCAGGCGGCAAACAAGGCCACTAGCAGTAGCGGGTAAAGAGTTTTCATATAAGCTTGGTAGCGTTACAGGTTGAGGTTGAGGTTGAGGTTGAGGTTGAGGTTGGGCTTGGGCGAGTCGGCCCACCATTCGTCGTTTTCCCATAGCTCGTTCCAGCCCAGCTTGGCGTATTTGGGGTTGATTACGCCGCCCCGGTCACCAATACCGAAATCTTTATACACTTCGGGAGCGGCAGCAAATACGTCATCGGACACTACAAAAGCCTTCACCTGCTTGGTAGTCAAGTTGCGGCGTGAGCCGTGCAGGAGCATGGCGCTTCCGTTAGCGGGCGCACCCTTATTCACAAATGGAGCCGTGACGTAACCTAGCCGCTTAGGACTGGTGACGTGAAAATTGAGAATGGCTTCTCCCTGAAAAATGCCGCTGTTATCGGCGATTTTCTCCTGAAGTTGAAGCTCGGCGCGCAACGTATAGGGATGCGAAAGGCGGCGGGCTCTTTCGTATTGGGCATCGTTCGAATCAGCGGCCACTGCTTCTGACAGTGTCGAATCCTGCGACTGAGGCAAAAACTCGTCATAGTCCCAGGGTGCATCCAAATCGGCGATTTGCCGCACGGTGAGTGTACCTTCAAACGGGCGGATGTTCTTGCGATAACGGCATTTGCCCTGCACATGATAAACTTCGGGATGCTGCTCATCACGCGTTACACTGGTGAATGCCAGCGCAAATCGGTAATGGTCGGGACCAAAGAAACCTTGCAGCGTTGGGTCCTGCTGCCGGTATTTGGTGTCACCTTGCCACAGCTTCGAAAGGTCGTATTTGCCCAGCAACTGCCGCATGGGCTTGGTCAGGGTATCGGCGGCGGCGAACAACACCGGCAATCCTTTCTCACTGGCCTTAAGTTGGGGCATAGTAGCGGTATCTACCGTTGAGGCTGCCATAGCAGCCGGTTTCTGCTGCTGGCAGGCTACCACCAATAACGCCGGCGCAACCAGGTAAAAAGTTTTTTTCATACCGCCAATTTACTGCGCAAATCCGGCATAAACTCCCGCAGAAAATACCGTCCCAACCCCGCTTCCAGCAGGATTTCAATCAAAATCAAGTTGCCCACCCACGAGAGCCACGTCACCGTCAGGTACGTTTCAATCGGCTTGGTTTCGAACACGTAGTACATCACGTAGCTTTCGCCGCGCAGGGCCAGGGCGGCCAGCGTCACGGCGTAGGAGCGCAGCATCCAGTCGACGTGCAGGCTCCACTGGCGCTGGCGGGCGGCCTGGTAGGCGCGCCAGGTACAGAGCCACCACACCAGACATTGCAGCGAAAAGCCGACCTGCGCGGCCAGCCCGCCATTGGCAAAGTGCGCCAGAATGAGGCCCGAAGGGGCCGCCAGCGCTAATATCCCGATGATGTAGAACTTGCCCAGCTGCCGGTGCAGCCCCGGCCCGCGCCGCGCCAGCACCGGCAGAAACTGGAGCAGCCCCGCCACCAGCACCAGCAAACTGGTGGTGATGTGCACGTAGAACCCCACCCGAAACACAGGGCTGTCGTTGGTTTCGTCGCTCTTGGTGGTGAGGAAGTGGATGCCCTTTTCGAAGGTGTAGTAAGGCAGCGTTTTGGTGAGCATCAGGCCCGCAAAAGCGGCGATGACGAGGGCCGTGAGGGCGAGGAGAATTTTTCTAACCATAAAAGCGCGGCAGTTCTGGACGGAAACCTACGCATAAAAAAGCCCGCCGTTGCTAACGGCGGGCTCACTTCATTTATTGGCGTTGGCGGCTACTGGCCGCGCAACCGCTTGTGGTACAGCGCGGCCATGCGCAGCTGGAAATAATCGTACTTCTCGCGCAGGTGGTCGAACAGGTCGCGGAGCGTGGGCTCGCCGCCGAGCTGGGCGCGGGCGGTGAAGATTTCGGCCAGCTCGGCATCGGTGGCGAAATCGTGGATGCGCAGCTCGCGGCCTTTGGCGTAGGCGTTGTAGAGGTGGGTTTTCACGGTGCTCAGGGCCAGGCCGCGGCGCTCGGAAATATCCTCGGGAGTGAGGCCCATCTGGTGGAACTGGATGGTGGCGTCCTCGGAGTCGCTCACGGGCTTGTCGGCGGTGGCTACGGCGGCAATACGGGGGCGCGGCTCGCTGAACATATTATCCGAATCGGAAGGCACGTACTGGCCACCGCCGCCGTGCTCCAGGATGAGGCGAATGAAGCTTTCGCCGTAGGTTTCGAATTTCTTCATGCCCACGCCCGAGATGCCCAGCATCCCTACGCGGCTCACGGGGCGCTCGGCGGCCATTTCCTGGAGTGTGGCATCGGAGAACACCACGTAGGGCGGCACGCCCTGCTCGTCGGCAATCTGCTTGCGGAGCTTGCGCAGCTTGTCGAACAGCTGGGCTTCGGGGGTGCCGAAGGCGGCGGTGGCAGCGGCGTTGGCGGCTTTTTTGCCGGCGCGGGTGGGCTTCTCGGCCTTCTCGGCGGGCTGGAACTTCTTGAGCGGCAGGGCAAGCTGGCCTTTCAGTACTTCGTGGCCGCGCTCGGTGATTTTCAGGGCGTAGCCTTCCTCGTAGGCGATGTAGAACAGGCCGTCGTTCAGCATCTGATGCACGTAGCTGTACCAGTCGAGGTAGGGCAGGTCGGAGCCCGCGCCGTAGGTTTTTATCTGGTCGTAGCCGCCTTGCAGCACGGCCTGGTTGCGCATGCCGCGCAGGATGTCAATCAGCAGATTAATAGCGACTTTCTCCCGGCTGCGAAACACGGCGGAGAGGGCTTTTTGGGCAATGAGCGTGCCGTCGAACGTGGTGGGCGGGTTGCGGCAGATGTCGCAGTTGCCGCAGTCCTGGGGCAGGGTTTCGGAGAAGTAGTTGAGCAGGATTTTGCGGCGGCAGCTGGCGGCTTCCGCGAACTGCTGCATCCGTTCCAGCTTGGCGGTGTTGAGCTGGGCCTGGCGGGCGGGCACGTCCTTGGTCACCATCTCGCGCATCTGCATCACGTCGGCGAAGCTGTAGAACAGGATGGCGGTGCTGGGCGCGCCATCGCGCCCAGCGCGGCCGATTTCCTGATAGTAACCCTCGATGTTTTTGGGCAGATTGTAGTGCATTACCCAGCGCACGTTGCTTTTGTCGATGCCCATGCCGAAGGCGATGGTGGCCACAATCACCTGAATATCATCCTGCAAGAAAGCTTCCTGGGCCTTGCCGCGCTGCAAGGGCGTGAGGCCGGCGTGGTAGTGCGCGGCCTTGATACCTTTGGCAATGAGCTTGCCCGAAATCGTCTCGCAGGTTTTGCGCGAGAGGCAGTAGATGATGCCGGGGTCTTCGGGGTGGCGGCCGATGTAGTCGATGACCGAGCCCACGCGGTCCTGGCCGGGGCGCACGTTGAGGTTGATGTTGGGCCGGTCGAAGCTGGAGAGGAACACCCGGGGCTCGTGCAGATTGAGCTGGGTGATGATGTCGCGCTTGGTGAGGCGGTCGGCCGTGGCCGTGAGGGCGATGATGGGCGTGTTGGGGAAGTGCGTCCGCAGCTGGCCGAGCTGGGTATATTCGGGCCGGAAGTCATGGCCCCAGCTCGAAATGCAGTGCGCCTCATCGATGGCAAACAGGCTGATATTAACCCGGTTCAGAAACTGCATAAACCCGTCGGACAGCAGCTTCTCGGGGCTCACGTAGAGCAGTTTGAGGTAGCCACCCGTGGCGGCGCGGGCAATGTCGTTGGCCTCGCTCTGGCCCACGCTGCTGTTGATGTAGGCGGCGGCAATGCCGTTGGCTTTCAGGGCTTCCACCTGGTCCTTCATCAGGGCGATGAGGGGGGAAACCACGATGCAGGTGCCCTCAGAAACAACGGCCGGAATCTGGAAGCAGACCGACTTGCCGCCGCCGGTGGGCATGAGCACGACGGTGTCTTTGCCGGCGAGGATGTGCTGGATGATGTCGCCCTGCATGGGGCGGAAATTGTCGTAGCCGTAGTAGCGTTTCAGGGCCTGGCGGGCGGCGGTCAGTTGCGGGGCGGGGGCTAGTTCGGGCATATCGGGCGGGGTAACCTCACCCCCCGGCCCCCTCTCCTGCGGAGAGGGGGAGCCAGACGAGCTTTGGGGGAGTGGGGTAAGGTGTAGATTCTCGGTGATGGTGGCGAGGACTTCGTCTAAGCGGGTTAGCACTTGCTGGTTGGTGAAACGCAGTTCGCGGTATCCTAATTCCGTTAGTGTGAAGGTACGGCCGAGGTCGTATTCGGCTTGTTCGGGGGGTGAGGTGAATTTCGCCGTCGAGTTCAATAGTCAGGAAGGCTCTGGTGCAGAAAAAATCAACAATGTAGCCTGCAATGGCGTGCTGGCGACGAAAGCGGGCAACCACCTTTGTATTGCGCAAAGCCTGCCAAAGCACATTTTCTGCCTCGGTGGGTTGGCGGCGGTTCTGGCGGGCAAATTCCTTTAGATGCTTGCGCCACGGCCGGACTTCGGTCGTGAACACGAAGTTGGCAACGTCTTCGGGGCCGGATGGAATTGGGGGTGAGGTGATGAGGTCCAAGGTACGCCGGGCCCCATCACCTCACCCCCCGGCCCCCTCTCCTGCGGAGAGGGGAAGCCGGACGACTTTTTTCAGTTATTTTTTTATTCTGAATCTACATCCGCGCCGCCGTGGCTCCCCCTCTCCGCAGGAGAGGGGGCCGGGGGGTGAGGTGACGGCGCCCGCCGGCTCCCCCGATACAGCTCATACTTTAGCAGCCGGCAGTCAATCGGCCCATTAAACAGCGGTACCCGCCGCGCCGCCTTCAGCCCAATGCTCTTCGCCGCTTCCAGATTCCCGGTGAACACAAAGGCATCGTAGCCCTGGAAATTCGCCTTCAGCGAATCCCCAATCGACTTATACAGCG
>NZ_JAGEMO020000034.1 GCF_017921975.2 Hymenobacter terricola | reverse complement strand
TACCCGCCGCGCCGCCTTCAGCCCAATGCTCTTCGCCGCTTCCAGATTCCCGGTGAACACAAAGGCATCGTAGCCCTGGAAATTCGCCTTCAGCGAATCCCCAATCGACTTATACAGCGCCGCCATTTCAGCCTCCTCCCCTATCCGCTCGCCGTAGGGCGGGTTCATAAGCACAATGCCGGGCTCCTCCTTGGCCGGGGCTACGGCGTCTTTCACATCGCGGACCGACAACTTAATGTAGTCCTCCAGGCCGGCGGCGGTGATGTTGGCCGCCGCCATGTCAATGACTTTGGGGTCGAGGTCGGAGCCGGCGAGGTAGGCTTGCGGCTCGTCGAGGCGCTGGGCTTTGGCTTCTTCGCGCACCTGGCTCCAGATTTCGGGGTCGAAGTCGTACCAGTTTTCGAAACCGAATTTGCCTTGGTGAAACAGGCCGGGGGCGATGCGCTGGCTGATGAGGCCGGCTTCGGTGAGGATGGTGGCCGAACCGCACATGGGGTCGATGAGCGGCTTTTTGCCATCCCAACCGGAGAGTAGGACCAGGCCGGCGGCCAGCACCTCGTTCAGCGGGGCTTCGTTGGTGTGCTGGCGGTAGCCGCGGCGGTGCAGCGAGTCGCCGGCCGCGTCGAGGCTGAGGATGACTTCGTTTTCCGTCATGCGCAGGTGCAGGCGGATGTCGGGCGTGCGGGTGTCGATGCTGGGCCGCTCGCCGGTGCGGGCCCGGAACTGGTCCACGATGGCATCCTTGGTGAGCTGGGCCACGAACAGCGAGTGCTCAAACGTGGAGCGGTTCACCACGGGCGTGATGGCAAACGTTTGGCCCGGGCCGATGAAATCCGACCAGTCGATGCGACCGACTTCGCGGTACAGGCCCTTTTCATCGGCGGCGTGGAAGGCGGCGAAGGGACGCAGCAGGCGCATGGAAAGGCGGCTCCACAGGGCCACTTCGTAGAGCAGGCGGTGGTCGCCGATGAACTCAACGGCGCGGCTACCAATGTGGGTAATATCGGCCCCGAGGGCGTAGAGCTCGTCGGCGAGCAGTTCTTCCAGGCCGAACTGGGTGGTGGCGGTGAGGTGCATAAGTAGCGCGGACTTTAGCTCCGCTGACTTTCAGTTGTAGTCCGCGTCCCCGCGCCGCCAGAAAATCCCAGCCGCCCAGAAACGCGAACTACAAAGTTCGCGCTACTTTCGCCTTTCGCCGTCCAACTGCTGCATTTTATGGCCCTAGCTCCTTCCTCATCTTCCGTTGCTGCCAGCACCGCCGCACCCGCCCGCTCCTACGCCGGCCCCATGGTGCTAATGACCACCCTGTTTTTCCTCTTCGGGGCCGTCACGAACTTCAACGATGTGCTCATGCCCTACCTCAAGGACGTGTGCCAGCTCACCGATTTCCAGTCCACGGCCGTGCAGTCCGCCTTTTTCGGCGCTTATTTCCTGATGTCGCTGCCGGCCGGCTGGGTCTTGAAGAAGCTGGGCTACCAGCGGGGCATCGTGGTGGGCCTGCTGGTGATGGCCGGCGGCGCGCTACTGTTCATTCCGGCGGCCGATTCGCGGGCGTTTGCCCTGTTTCTCACGGCGCTGGCCACGCTGGGCGCGGGCATCACGCTGCTGCAAGTGGCCGCCAATCCCTACGTGAGCATCCTGGGGCCGGCGCGGGGCGCGGCGGCGCGGGTGAGCGTGGTGGGCGTGGCCAACAACTTCGGCGGGGCGCTCTCGCCGCTGGTGGGCGGGCTGGTGCTGTTCGGCGGCTCGGTGGCCCTCAAGGCCCGGCTGGCGGCGCTGCCGCTGACGGAGCGGCTGGCCGAAGAATCCCACCTGGTAAAAGGTCCTTATATCGGGCTGGCGGTGTTTCTGGTGCTGCTGGCGGCGCTGTTTTTCTTCCTGGTGAAGCTGCCCGACATCGAAGGCATTCCCGAGGAAGCCGCCGAGGAGGCGCGGCCCATGGCGGCGGGACGCACGTCGGCGCTGGCGTTTCCGCACCTCGTGCTGGGCATCGCGGCCATTTTTGTGTACGTGGGCGTGGAGGTCGGGCTCGGTTCTTTTCTGATTCGCTACGGCGAGTCGCAGGGCATCAGGCAGCTTTCGGCCTTCACCCAAAGCCTGGTGCAGGGGCTGAACGTAGCCACCAACTACGCGCTGGTGCTATTCGGCAAGGAGCCTTCCGCCATTGATACCACCGTGGGCTTTACCAAAGCCGTGGGCGCGGTGCTGGTATCATCGTACTGGTTCGGCTCGCTGGTAGGCCGCGTAATTGGCATTCCGCTGCTATTGAAATTCCACAACCGGGTGCTGCTGGTGGCCGTGTGCGCGGCGGGCACGGCCCTGGTAGGCGCCAGCATCCTGAGCACCGGCGAAACGGCGCTGTGGCTGGTGGTGCTCTGCGGGCTGATGAACTCCATTATGTGGCCCGTGATTTTCCCGCTGGCCATTACCGGACTGGGGCCGTTCACGAAGCAGGGCTCTTCCTATTTGATTATGGCCATCGTGGGCGGGGCGCTCATTCCGCCGCTCATGGGCTTCATCGCCACGCACGGCGGCGGGCTGCGGGTAGCCTTTGTGGTGCCGGCGCTGTGCTATCTGTACCTGTTGTTTTATGCGCTGAGCGGGTACCGGGTGCGGTAGTGGTTCGGGATTAATACGTTTGAGAGTAATGGAGTCGTCGCCTAATCCGCGCACTTACCGGCTGCTCAGCGCCGGTAATGTCGCCCTGGTTTCGTGCGTAGTGGTCACGCTTACCACGGTGGCGGTGTGGCTGTTCGGGCTCGGCCAGCATCGTTCGCTGTTTGCCAACTCGCTCATTTCGACCACAATTTTATTTACCGCCTTCTTCGCTTTTACCAGCATGGGCCTCTTCCACGGCGTGAAGCTGCGCGATGACGTGGGCCGCCTCACGGACCGCATCAGTCGCCGGCATTTCCCCCGTACAGATTTTAGCGACCTTGATTTTGGTGGGCCGGATTTTCACTTCGATGGTGATGGTTTCGCCGGATTTTTACTAGCCCTACTCGCTTGGGTAGTTGCCGCGATACTGGCCCTGTTCCTCATCTGGCTGCTGGGCGCGCTAGGACGTGTAAACAATTAAAGCCACATCAGGATGGCTCCGAGGGTGACCATTGCCAGAAAGGTGCTGGCGTTCTTTTCGTAGCGTGAAGCGAGGCCCCGAAACCGCTTGAGGCGGTTGAAGCAGCGTTCGATTTGGTTACGATTTTTGTAGACTTCTTCGTTGTGCTCAATCACTTGCGTCCGATTTTTTTT
>NZ_JAGEMO020000033.1 GCF_017921975.2 Hymenobacter terricola | reverse complement strand
CGTCGGAACACCACCAGCAGCTGCGCGAAGTGATGCGCGTCACACCCCAACGCGGACCGCCATTGGCGAGGCGTTTTCAAATCCTGAATCGAAAGTTTCATCCCTCAAATATCGAGCTAGCCGGGCGCTGCAACAAGTCTAGTATAC
The DNA here is from genome assembly GCF_017921975.2 of Hymenobacter terricola. Taxonomy (GTDB): domain Bacteria; phylum Bacteroidota; class Bacteroidia; order Cytophagales; family Hymenobacteraceae; genus Hymenobacter; species Hymenobacter terricola. The sequence continues at coordinate 90,482 of NZ_JAGEMO020000033.1, read as the reverse complement.
TTTCTGGGGATACGCCCAAGGAAAATACAGCCCAATACCGTTTGTAGAGATAGGCAGATTTACGAAATATGGATATTTAGGGGTTGAGCTTTTCTTCATTATTTCCGGCTACGTAGTTTTGCTCAGCGCCCAGGGGAAAACTGTCAGACAGTTTTTTATTTCCCGGATTACTCGCCTTTACCCAGCATTTTGGGTGGCCTGTACACTAACGTTTGCAGTGAAATCTATTTGGGGAACCAGGCCTAACGACACGCTAATGTCACCCTACTTAATTGCTGGAATTAGCCAGTACGTAGGCAACATGACCATGCTACACGAATTTATTGGCATAACGGGAATTGATGGCCCCTACTGGTCACTATCCGTAGAAATAACTTTCTATTTTCTAATTGCAATTCTCATTGGGTTTAAGTTTATGCGTCACATTGATTGGTTTCTATTGTGTTGGTTGGGATTTGCAGCAATTCCCCATCTAGCTCACAGTGGAACGCCCCTCGCAATCTTATTTTTTCCTGGATATGCTCCTTTCTTCGCTGCGGGAATACTGTTTTATCTGCTTCAGCAGCCATTGGGCCGGACTCGCTTACGCTACGCACTGTTATTTGTGGCTTATGGTTTAGCAGTAAAGTCAGCAACCAGCCAAGCGCCTGTACTATCGGCTTCCTATAATGTTCATTATTCACAAATAATAATAGCAGGTAGTATTACTTTTTTCTTTATATTATTCGCTTTAATATCTTTTCGAAAAATTGACCTGAGCCGGTTTACCTGGCTGGCTTGGTTGGGGGCGTTAACGTACCCACTTTACCTCGTGCACAGTGAAATTGCCTTTATTGCATTTTGTCGTATTGGTCACCTATTCAACAAATATGTACTGCTTGGCACAACAATACTAGTGATGTTGATTGCTGCATACCTAATCCATGTTCTGGTTGAAAAGCGTTACAGCAAGACTTTGGGGACACAAGCCAATAAATTATTAACCTGGCTCGACCAAAAAGTCTAGAACAGGCTTTTTATTGCTCCATATGCTGAATCAGGATTGCCCCCTTATTTCATTTGACTGTGTTTTATACTATCAGCAATAATATGAGCAGCCAATGATTGGCCTAGTTCATTCCAATGCGTATCAGTAGTGTAGTACAGCGAAACCGTAGGGCGCTCCAAAGCTGCTTTCCTAATCCCCTGCGATAAACCGATTGTTTTTACGCCCCGCGCATGCAATAGATTTTCTAGCTGAGCTTCAAAATGCGCTCTAAACGGATGGCTTTGGGGCAGTCGCTCCTGGTATATAGTAGACTTATCAGGGGCCAGCGCAAAGAATAATGTGATGCCACGCTGCCGCAACTGCTGGTTTACTTCTGCGATACGGTCAGCGATGAACAGCAAATCTTCCGTCGAGGGGGCGGGAAGTAATCCTGCATCAATCGCCTGAAACAGCATGGGCACCTGCCCTACCGGTAGATTTTGCCGGCCCAGTACTATTTCGCTGGTATACTGGCCGGTGAGCGTCCATTCAACCTCACTGCTAATACGGGTGAGATAATGCTTGAGCGCCGATGATTCGGTCAGGTACAAATCCAGGCTCGCGGGCCACAAGATGGACTGCTCCCAGCTATGTTTCATGGATTTGAGACGGGACTGGGGCAGTAGTTCCTTGAATTGTCCTGCCATGCTCTCAAATTCCGTACGCTTGACGGCAGATTCTATTTTGGTCCATACCACAATTTTGGCTTCGCGATAAGCGGGCGGTGCAGCCGCCAGAAAGCGCACCATTGATAATGGGCCTCTACCGTCAATAGCCATGTTTCCGACCGATAATTTGCTGTAGCGGGCAAGGCTATCGGCAATTATATTGTTGTCGAAAAACGAATCCCCACACAACACTACCTGATACGGGGGCAGCGAATTACCCAACCGGTAGCCGTAAGCATCGGTGGTGAGGTACCGGGCCGTAGTGTCTTCTGCCGCAGCATACGGCTGCTCTAATTGCGCCACGGCAAGCTTGCGCGCCAGATTACCTTCCAAGGGCCACGGCTGCTGCCGAAGATTGGGCCGCTGGTTGAGCACGTTGGCACCTTTAATCGTGCGCAAGCTTTTCGGCCTGCGCTCCCAGTACCGAGCAATGCCGTCGGTGGTCACCAAAGCCAGCCAGATGCCACCGGCAACAACAAGAAGTAGTCGGATTTGGCGCTGGTTGCCCCGTGACGTGAGCGCGCTGTGGTTGGCAACCTGGTAAGTAGGGCCAAAGAAAATATACCTTATGCGGGTCCGCAATGGTTTTATCAGCTTATTCATTTGCGAGACTGATGACGGCTTCGGCGTTGGCTGTATTTGCTAAATGGGCCGTTGCGGGGGAGAAATAATTCGCCAATGAGTCAGGCTGTCTGCGATGATGCGCGAAGCAACTGCCATACCGGCAGGCGTCCAATGCGTATCAGCGGAGTAATAGTATAGCACATGTGGATTGGCCTGGGCTATTTGCCGCAAGCCACGACTCAAGTCAACCACGTGCACGCCCCGCTGGCGTAGAGCCTTGTTCAAATCAGTAATATAGTTTGTACGAGCCTGCAAGCCTTGCGGCAGGCGGTCGGGATACACAATGCTTTTCTCTGGGGCAATTGTGAATACCAGCTGTTGCCCCCGGTTTTTGAGGTCACGGTTTACTTCGGCCACATTATCAGCGATGATATCAATTTCTGCTCGCGTAGTAGCTTGAGGGCGGATGGCTTCGTCGCTCCCCAAATACAACATGGGCGATAGGCCAGTGGGCAAATCTCGGCGGCCCAAGACGATGAGGTCCGTATGCTTTTTCAATAGCCACCATTTGACTTCTTTCTGTACCTTGTCCAATAACGGCTTTAGTAGCGAACTGCCGCCCAAGTACAAATCCGCATTTGAGGGCCACAGGAGCGACTGTCGCCACTGCCAATGCTGGTTGGATGTCTGCCGAAGCAACCGTCGGCGCTCGATTAGGCTAGTAAAATCAGCACTACCGGCGCGTTGGGTACTTTCCCAGATTACTACGTGCGCATCCCGATATGCGGCGGGCCAGTCCTCTAGAAAGCGCGCCATAGTAAGCGTCCCTCTCCCTTCAATGGCTTGGTTGCCAAACCCCAGCCCCGTAGCGCGGGTCAGGCTATCGGCAAAAGAATTATTATTGGAGAAAGAATCGCCGCACAAAGCACCGGCGAAAGGCGATGCGGATTTTACCGTACGAAATCCTTGCGCGTCCGTTTCCAGGTAAGCAGGTGTTGTATCCTCGGCTGCAAAGTAGGGCCAGGCTAAACTATTGACGCCTAGGTCACGCGCCAAATCCCCGCTTGTGCGCGAAAAATCGCGCTTACGTACTTGGTTGGGGGCTTCATTAAACTCCCGAGGTCCCTGAAAAAACTGCCAACTCTTGGGCGGGCGCTGCCACGGACGGGCTACATTATCAAACACCACCAAGGCCAGCCACAAAGTACCGACCACAATCAACACGGTCCGAATGCCGCGTTCCCCACCCTTTGGTGTCAAAGCGGCGTGGTCGGCGGGGTGATAAGGAGGACCAAAAAAAGTCTGTCGCAGCCGGGAACGCAGATTCAGCCAATGATGACGCACGAACAACTATTTTTAGAATTGGAAATATAGAAACGGACTATTTTGCCGAGTCATAATCAATACGATGCTTACGACCAGGCCCGCGCCGTACACCAGAGCCGTGCGCAGGTTCAAGCGCACGGGTTGATTCCAGAGGTTGGGATAAGCCATTGAAACCACGGTCGCAAACGCCAAAAACAGCAGTCCAGCTGGGTAAGCCAAGTGCAACGGCGTAACCGGACGGCTACCCGTGTAACCAACCATATTGCCCAGAATGCGGAAAGCTATGCTGAAATCGGTGGCCCGAAAAAATACCCACCCCACCATTACCAATAGAAACGTAACCAGTTTCTGGCCCCACACCGGCAGTTGCTTCAGAGGATGGCGGGGCCCGAGGGCGCGCTCCACTGCCTGCAATACTCCGTGGTATAGCCCCCAGATAACAAAAGTCCAGGCGGCCCCGTGCCAGAGTCCTCCCAATAGCATTACGATAATGAGGTTCAGATAGGTGCGGTACTTCCCTTTGCGGTTGCCTCCTAGTGGCACATAGAGATAATCGCGCAACCAGCTTGAAAGCGAAATATGCCACCGGCGCCAAAAATCCTGAACGCTGGTGGATTGATAAGGCGAATTAAAATTCTGAATGATTTCGAAGCCAATCATTAGGCCTAGCCCCACTGCCATATCAGAATAGGCCGAAAAATCAAAATATATCTGCATCGTATACGCCAGGCTACCCAGCCAGGCATCCAAGGTAGTGGTGGCCGTGTGTGAATTGAACAGCGCATCGGCCATGGGGGCTACATTATCAGCAATAATCAGCTTCTTGAGCAAGCCTGTTACGAAGAAAATAATGCCAACTGCAAACTTTCCTTCGGAGTGCGTACGGTCTTTTAACTGCCGGTCCAAATCGATATACCTCATAATAGGCCCGGCTATTAAGTGCGGAAACAGCGAGATAAAGCAGAAGAAATCTACAATATTCTTGGCTGGCTTTACTTCCCGCCGGTAAATATCAATCGTGTATGACAGTGACTCGAAAGTGTAAAAGCTGATGCCAATTGGCAGTATCAGATTGGCAATCACCGGCGCGTAGACCGGCAGATGCAGCCAAGTAAACATTCCGTTGATACTACCCGCAAAGAAATTATAGTACTTAAAAAACCCGAGTACCGATAGATTAACAATAATGGTGAGCGTGATAAGTAGTTTGCGTCGTCCCTCCGTTTCAGCTTTGTATAAATGCTTGCCAATTATATAATCGGAAGCCGTGGAGGCAATCATCAAGAGGCAAAATACCGGATTCCACCACCCATAGAAAATATAGCTCATTACGGTGAGCCAGGCATTGCGCGCTTTTATGGTACGCAGTATCCCGTAATAAACAAGTAGCAGGATAGGTAAAAAAACAAAGAGAAAGACGTAGCTATTAAATAGCATATACTGGAAAAAATTATGCGTGCAGCGGCAAATATAAGATTTTTAAGTTGAGCTTTACAACCTTGTAACTAAAACGGCGATGCAAGTAATTCTTATTCAGCATTCTACATACTGGACTTATCCCATGCATCTGTTATCCACAGGTTGCAGCCGGCTATGCTTATTGCAAGTCCATTTCGGGAATACGTAACATGTAGCTATCGAACTCTTATTTATTATCCAAATAATTATATACTATATCCATGCGAATCAATAGCCCCAGTATTACAATTCTTTTAATAACACTTTATAAAGCGATAGCATACTGACAATATCCTTCTTGTTGACCAGTTCATTTGGCGAATGAACGTTGTCTTCGGGAGCCCCTACAAAGCACCAGTCCCAAGGCTGAGAAGCATGCTGTAATTCCTTGGCATCGGAGCCACCGCTTCCTTCTACCTCCAGCTGGTACGGAATGCCCGACCGGGTCGCAATAGCTCGAATGCGGTCGACGTAAGCCCGACGGGGGATTAGTGAATCACGCAGCGAGATGGCACAGCCTTGCCCGGCACTCACGCCTTCCGTCACCCAGGTAATGTCACAAATCAAGGCTTGGTGCACACCGTAGGTTTCATAGATGAATTTTGCCAGATAGGCGACCGAGCCGCCGCCGTGTTCCTCCCAGCAGGAAAAAGCGATGATGCCGTGTTTCAGGGTTTCGCAAAGACGCAAGGCGTTCCAGACCCCCAGGCGGTTATCGAGGTAGCAGCTTTGGACGGTGGTATCGGTTTCGCGAAAATCGCAGTAGAAGGTAAGTTCCGTGCCACGGTCGATTTCGCGGTGGAACGCATAGCCCAGTTCGCCGGTTTCCTCGTCGATGGTTAGCGTACAGTCAATTTCCCCTTGCGAATCGTGCCCTACCAAACGGTAGCCTGCCTCGGCCTGAGGGCCGCCGATGCGCACCAGCTGGCGGCCATACCGCACCGTGAATCCAATGCTGTCGAGATGGGCGAATACGGCCGTGCGAGGCTGGCCGAACACCAGCAGGATGCTGTCCTGAAATCTTTCGTCGGCAATGACTTGGGGCTGGTGCTCCCATGCGGCCTGGTTCTGCCGCACGTAGTCGAGCACAAACCCAGACAAGGCGGCCTCGTTGCCGGATGGGGCCGGGAACCGGCAAAGGGAATGGAGCAGTTGCATAGCCAAAGGAAATTGCACTCAAAGCTAGGCCAAAGTCCGTACTTTAGCAGGCCCGTTTACCCTGCCCAGCTTTTGACCGGGCAGCAGCGCGGGTCTACTCTCTACTTTGCTTCTATGTTGCGTTCGCTGTTTTGTATCTGCTTGGGGCTGCTGATGCCGCTGCTGGGCAAGGCCCAAACGCCCGATACAATTCGCACTCCCCCTCCCATGCAAACGGTCGCGCTCGATTCCGTGGGGGTGCTACCCTCGGCCATCGATACAAAAGGCTGGCTACTACTTGATAAAGACATTCAACTTGAGCTGGACGGTGCAGTGCACAACATCTACAATTTCAAGTATGACAAGGCTGAGAAGCAGTTTCGGTCGTTGCGGCGGCGGTACCCCAACCACCCCATGCCGTACTTTTTACTGGGGCTCAGCACGTGGTGGAAAATCATGCCCACCAACTTCCAGACCGAACAGTACGACAAGGTATTCTTTGCGTATATGGACACGGCGGTTACCAAAGCCCAGCAGTTATACGACACCGATAACAATAACTACGAAGCCAGCTTTTTCTTATCGGCGGCGTATGGGTTTGATGCGCGGCTGCATGCCGAACGCCATGACTGGCGTAAGGCCACGGTGGGAGCCCGGCGCTCCCTGAATTTTTTAAAGAAAAGCCAGGAAGCCAACGGCCTTAGCCCTGAGTTTCAATTTGGACAGGCGTTGTTTAATTACTACGCCGTTTGGATTCCGGATAACTACCCGCTACTCAAGCCGGTGCTCTTGTTTTTTCCCAAGGGCGACAAGAAGCTAGGGATGCAACAATTGCGCAGTGTGGCCACCAATGGGTTTTACACTGCTACTGAGGCGCGAGTCTTCCTCATGCGCATCCTCAAAAACGAGGAAAACAATGCCGAAGAAGCCATGCCCGTGGCCCGCTACCTGGCTACTACCTTTCCCGACAACGGCTATTTCCAGCGCTTTTACGCCCTGCTCGCCTACGACCAAGGAGAGTTCGCCGATTGCGAACGGGTCAGCCGCGAAATCCTTGATAAGATTAATAAAGGTATGCCGGGCTATGAAGGCATCAGCGGGCGCTACGCCAGCTACTTCCTGGGCTACCTGATGCAAAACCGCTATCGCGATATTCCCAAAGCCAAGGATTACTACCAGCGCTGCATCGTATTTGCCGAGAGCACGGGCGATACATCCGGCGGTTTTTACCTGTTCGCCAACATGAATTTGGCGCGCCTGGCAGTAAAAGACAAGGATGCTGCCGCCGCTAAGCGCTATTATGAGGTGGTGGCTGACAAAGCCGACCACAAGTCGGAACAATATAAAGAGGCCAAAACTTATTTAAAAAAGAATAAGTAGGCGTAGGCAGCATGGAATTAAAAGACCTATATATTACCCCTTTTTATTTGGCAATTATCTATGTAATTGCTTACGGCGTGCGCGACTCCGTAACGAACGTATACACCAAAAAATATTTCATTCCCGCGCTCACGGTTAAGATAATAGGAGCTATTTCGCTAGGAATCCTGTACCATACGCTGTATGGTGGCGACACTAATAATTACTATCACCAGGCCGGCATCGTTTATCATGCTTTTGGCGATTCATTTGCGGCAGGTTGGGAGTTGGTCACTACTTCAGGAGACGTAACTCCGGCCATCAGTAGATATACCGACCAGATGACGTGGTTTGGTCACGGAAGCAACGAATACTTCGTAATACGCGTGGCAGCGGTGTTTGCCTTGCTGAGTTTCCACACCTATACGGTTATTGCCGTGCTTTTCGCGGTTGTAACATTCACCGGTATGTGGGTTATGTACATGACCTTTGCCAAGATTCGGCCGCAAGTATACCAGGAACTGGCCACGGCCGTCTTCTTCCTGCCTTCGGTATTTTTCTGGGGTTCGGGATTGCTCAAAGATTCCTTGTGCCTGGGGGCATTGGGCTGGTTGTTTTATGCCTTTTATCGAGGCGCCATTGAGCGGCGAAATATTCTGCGCTGCGTAGTGATGGGCATGGGCGCGGCAGGCGTCATCTACGCCATGAAGGTTTACATTCTGCTGGCATTTATGCCGCCGGCTTTGCTATGGGTTTTCAATGAAGTCACGCGCGACATCCGCAGCACCGCAGTGCGAATATTGGCCAAACCGGTATTTCTGGGCATTGGGGCAGTATTGGCATTCTACGCTTTTGCCAAGCTCTCTGAAGCAGATGCCCGCTTTAACCTCGACAATATCGGCGCGCAGAGCAAGTTAACAGCTGATTACCTGCAGCAGGTTAGCCAGACTGAACGGGGTTCGGGATATAACATTGGGGCACAGGACGGCACAATATCGGGTATGGTAAAGCTCGCGCCTCAGGCCGTGATAGTGTCCTTATTCCGCCCATTTCTATGGGAAGCCCGCAACCCAACCATGGCCTTATCGGCGCTGGAAGCGACTTATTTCCTGATACTAACGTTGCGAATTATTTGGCGGGTGGGGCTGTTCAAAACGTTTAGTGCAATTGGTCGGGTACCGGTGCTGACTCTTTGTTTTGTTTTCAGCCTGATTTTCGCCATTTCAGTTGGGATTTCCAGCGGCAACTTTGGTACGCTGGTGCGGTACAAGATACCCCTCATGCCCTTTTACCTGAGCGGTTTATATATTCTGCAAAGCATGACAGTTCCAATAAAAAGGCCTCAGGGCAGACAGCGTAGCGTCGCTGCGCCATCGATGGCCCGTGCTTAAGCAAACAAATTGAGGAAGTTAGGCGTGTTCGCACGCACTGAATAGCGCTCTTCGACAGTGGCGCGGGCAGCGGCCCCGAGGTGCTGGCGCAGGTCGGCATCGAGGAGGAGCTGACGCAGACTGGCTTCCCATTCGGCGGGCGTAGCACATACAAACCCGTTCTGGCCATGCTGAACAACTTCGGTGTTCATGCCAACTGGCGAAACCAAGGCTGGGATACCTAAAGCCATGTACTGCAGGGCTTTGAAGGCACACTTACCTTTGGCCCACGGGTCATCTTCCAGTGGCATAAGGCCGACGTGGAAGCCCAACAGGTCGGCTATTTCAGTGTCTTTTCGCCACGGCAGGAACACCAGCGACCGCAGTGGCAAGGCTGGGGGTTGGTTGGAGATAACCCGGAATTCAAAGTCCAGTCCTTCGGCTTCCAGTTTGGCCAGCACGGGCACCACCTGGTCGAGGTATTTGAGCGTGGAATGGGTGCCCGTCCAACCGATAACCAAGCGACCCGGTGCGGCCTGGTCACGCACTTCGTTGTGCAAATGCACGGTGTCGATGGTGGTGGGATTCACGACCGCACGGGGGTTAAACTGCCGCGCATAATCAGCCAGATAAGCATTGCCACAGCTGTTTTTGTACGCCCAGTGGCAGATTTCGGCCACTTTGTGGTGCCACTTCACGCCCGCGGCAATCTTATTGGCTTCCGAGGTATTCGGGAGCCAAATGGCATCGTCGAAATCGTAAATAATCTTCTTGCCCAGCACCTTGGCAATAATCCACTCAAATACCGGCGGGCCGATGGGCGCAGCCTCGCGGTGGATGAACACGAAGTCGTAGGCCGGAACCGAGAAGAGCAGCCCTACCCGGCGCACAAACCCACCCAGAATACCCAAGGCTTTGGCCGCCGCCTGGCCGGGCTGGTAGAGAATGTTCCAGGTAGCCACCGACAGAAAAGGCACCAAGAGGTATTGATGGCTGTGGGCCGTGAGGGCATCAAGGTACTGCTCGAAGCGGAAGCGCTGCGAAGGGGCCCGGCCGGGCGGATAAGGGACGAGGAATAGAATGCGCACTAACGAAAATTAATAAGTCTGATAAAAGTCCAGCACTGCATCGGTGATGCGGCGCTGGGCGGCGTTGGTGAGTTCGTAGAACAGCGGCAGGCGCACGAGACAGTCGGAATAAAGGTCGGCCCAGGGCAGCGCCCGGCCGTCGTGCCGGGATGCATAGTAGGTGCTCTTGTGCAGCGACAGGTAATGAAAAACGGCCAATATACCCAACTGCCGGAGGTATGCGATGAGGGCTGTGCGCTCAGCCAGGTTGCGGCATACGAGGTAAAATAGGTGGCCGTTGTTGGTGGCGTAATCGGGCAGGCGAGGCAGGCCAATTCCTTGGTTGGCTAAAGGCTCAAGCGCAGAATAGTACCGCTGCCAAATGGCCCGGCGCTGCTGCTGAATATCCGTCAGGTTTTCGATTTGTGCCCACAAATACGCGGCAATGATGTCGGAAGGCAGAAACGATGACCCTACATCTACCCAACCGTATTTGTCCACTTCACCCCGAAAAAAGGCGGTGCGCGTGGTTCCTTTTTCCCGAATTACCTCGGCGCGCGGAGCGTACTGCGCATCGTTGATAGCCAGCATTCCACCTTCGCCCGAAATAATATTTTTGGTCTCGTGAAACGAAAAAGCGGCCAAAGTGCCCAGACTGCCCAGTGCCCGGCCCCGGTAGTAGCTGTCGATGGCATGCGCCGCGTCTTCTATCACGGCCAGCCCGTGCTTGTCGGCCACCGCCTGAATGGCAGCCATGTCGCATGCAATGCCGGCGTAGTGCACCGGCACGATGGCACGAGTACGGGACGTGACGAGGCCTTCGAGCGCGGCCGGGTCGAGGTTAGGATTGAGGCCAGTGCTGTCGGCAAAAACTATGTTGGCCCCACGCAACACAAAGGCATTGGCTGTGCTGACAAAGGTGAAGGACGGCACAATCACCTCATCGCCGGGACGGATATTGAGCAACAAGGCCGCCATCTCCAATGCGTCGGTGCAAGACGTAGTGAGCAGCACCTTCCGGAAGCCGAGTTCCTGCTCAAAAAACTGGTGGACCCGCTGCGTAAACAATCCATCGCCGGATATTTTGCCGGAGCGCACCGCTTGCTCGATGTAGCGGGTTTCGTTGCCGGAGAAATACGGTTTGTTGAAGGGAATTGCGGGGTGCATGCGCAGCGGAAATCCTTACAAAGGTACGGGCATAGCCGGGCTTGCCCGAAACAACAACAAAGCGGCCGTTGCGGCAGAGCATTTTCAGGCGCCTGCCACTTCCTCGTCCACGATGTAGAGCGGCCGGTTTTTCACCTGCTCAAACGTTTTGCCGATGTATAAGCCCACCATTCCCAGCACCGACAGCAGCAGCCCCGAAAAAAACCAGATGGAGATAATCAGGCTGGTGTAGCCTGGCTGGTCAATCTGCCCGGTCCAGTAGCGCAGCAGGGTAATCGGAACAAACAAAAATGCTCCTCCGGACAGCAGTAAGCCAAATTTAATGGTCAGTCGCAGAGGCTTATCGGAGTTCGCCAGCAGAATATCCAGGCCCAGCCGGAGGCGTTGGCTCAGCCCGTAGCTGCTGCGCCCGGCGGCGCGGCCGGCATGCATCACGGGGAGGTAGCCGGCGCGAAAGCCAACCCAGCGCACCATGGTGGGAAAGTAGCGAATGCTCTCGCGCATGGCCAGCACGGCCGCCACTACTTTGCGGTGGTAGATGCCAAAATTGGCCACGGCCGGGTCCTGCGGTGTTTCGGTGAGGTAGGATAATACACGGTAGAACAGGCGCGACAGCATCTTTTTGCCCCACGAGTCCTGCCGATTGGCGCGCCGGGCCAGCACAAAGTCGTAGCCCCGCCGCGCTTCGGCCAGCAAGGCCGGTATTTCCTCCGGCCGGTCCTGTAAATCGCAGTCCATTACCACTACCCATTCGCCCCGGCAAGCGTCGAGGCCCGCCGTGATGGCGCGGTGCTGGCCGAAGTTGCGGCTCAGGCGCAGGCCCCTTACCCGCGGCTCGCTTGCCGCCAGCTCCCGGATACGCGCCCAGGAATCGTCGGGGCTACGGTCGTCAACCAGTAGTATTTCGAAATGCGGCGTGATGGATTCCAAAACCGTCACCAGGCGCTGCACCAGTTCGGCCACCGAGGCATCGGCCCGGTATACGGGGCTTACCACGGAAAGCAAAACGGGGGCCGTTGGCGTCATTGAGAGCAAAGGTTGGCACGAAAACGGGCTATCAATCTGCCCAGCAAAATTTAGCCGCGACCAAGGGCGCGGCGGTAGCACTCGGCTAACCGCTGGTAGGTGTGGGCGGGGGCGAATTTCTGGCGAACAAACAGGCGGCTGGCCGTCGAAAACTGCTGGCGCAAGGCCGTGTCGCCGGCCAGCTTGATGAGAGCATCTGCCATGGCCGGCACGTCGCGGTTGGGCACGAGCAGGCCCGATTTTTCATGCTCAAACAACTCTGCCGGGCCGCCGCAATCGGTAGCTATCAGCGGCACCCCGTAGTAGAGCGCATCAAGGCACGTCAGGGAAAATGACTCGGCTTCCGAGAAGTTGAGCACGATGTCGTGCGCCTTCATCGCGGCTTCGGTATCGGCCGAAAACCCGTCGAACCGCACTACTTTGGCCAGGCCCGCGGCTTGCGCGGCAGCTTCCAGTTCGGCCCGAAATTCCCGATTTTTGGCCATGCCCATGTCGCCGCCCACGAAATGCAGGCGCAGGTTAGCATTGCGAGCATACGCGAGGCGAAAGGCTTCCAGCGCGAAGTTCTGGCCCTTGCCACGGATGTAGTTGCTGAGATACAGCAGCTGTATAGGCTGGGAAACATCCGACACTACGTGTGCTGGCAACGCCTCTCCTTGTGCGGGCAAAGGGTCATATACGGTAACGACCGATGCCTGGCCCGGCGCGAAATAGCTCCGCACGGCTTCTGACACGCACAGCACCTGCTGCGCGGCGTGCTCGGCCAGCCACCGCCACAGCCGTGCCAGCGGTTGAGGCAGCGTTTGAGGCAAAAAGCGTACGTGGGTGAACACCTCTAGCCGGCCCAAGCTAAAAAACCGGGCTACGTAACCAGTGAGGTTGTAAAAATCGTTGAGATGAATAAGCACTGCGCCCCGCTGTCGGGCCAGCTGCCGCAGTCGCCACCCATTGAGCACCAACATGGGCCCGTAGCTGAGCAAGTCCCACTTCCTGCGGCTGATTTCTACGAACGGCAGCTCGTGCACCACGTAGCCATCGGCTTCCAGCGCAGCCCGCCCTGTGCTGCCAGTGGGCAGCACGTATTCAAAGCGCAGCCCATCGGCGCGTAATGGGCCTGTCGCGTGGCGCATGGCATTCAGCGCCCCGGTTACAGCACGGGAATTATCAACTACCAATACGACCAAACCAGAAGCCAGATGCATCAACGAAATACCGCTAGTAAAAAGCGCACATTAGCTGCTTGCTTGTATTAACACCCTAATTAGAACCTTACGCTATTTGGTTCTTGCTGATTATATCAGCCATGTAATCAGCAACTGCCGACTCAGACATCACGTCTTTCCACCATTGCAAAGCAGCAATATGTAATTCCTGCATGCGGTCTGGGTTTTCAAGCAGTTCTTTAATAATCTTATCTGCTTCCTTCCAATCATCGATTTGAATGATGGGTGAGCCGGAAAAAAAATGATTCTCGGGAAGTCTTTCCGATATAATCACGCACCCGCATTTCATCGCTTCATAATGTCGGAAACATTCTTCTACGACGGAGCCGTGTGGCGTCAGTACAATTTTACTATTTTTAATATAGTTAGCGTACTCTTCAAAGTTCAACCCGCGCATGAAGCCATTGGTAAACCTTATGTAAGAGTTCGGATATTTGTCATCGTAAGTAGATTTTATTTTTTCTTGCAACCGGTGCTGCAGAAAGAACGGAAAATACCGCAGATAACTGTAAAATTTAAACATTCTGCGGCGTCCCCTATGCAGGTTTCCGGAAAAGAACACGTTGACGGACCTCTCAGAAAACGGAACAGGATTACTAAAATCTAATTCGCCATTATACCCAACCGGAAAGGCAAAAAGCTTCGAATATACATTTCCGAACTTTGCCGGAGTATATGACGACTGGAATACAATATTGCTTCCGTTATAAATAGTAGGCTGGAGCGTCTGGCGTTCATCAGCAATCAGAAAAACGTTGAGGACATCTTTGCTCATGGCCATGTTAATGGGCTGATTACCAAAGACCAGATAAAAATGCACATTTGAGAAGTAATTGTCAATTTGCTTAGCCATTAACTTCTCCAGGATAAGCTTCCAATATTTTAGTTCTAACAGATTATCTTTTGATAGCTGCGAATCCAGAATCAAGGTGATTTTATCTGAAATGAAAAATGTCGTATTCATGTCTTGACGGACCATACACCAATTAATTTTGAGAACAATTTGTTTTTCAATATTTATTTTTATAAAAAATATTTTTAGGCATCGATACTTTATATGCGACCCTTATTTTTTATATCTATGAGTTAAATTATTTAAAAATACAAATATATATTTTACAATTGCACATCTTCTACCAACTGCATCCATTGACCAAAAATCCGCTCCCGTGTAAAATCCTGCATTCGCTCGCGGGCCAGCTTGCCCAGCTTTTCACGCTCAGCCGAATCGTTCAACAAATCGTCGAGAGCGTCCGTCCAGGCAATGAGGTCGGCATTCAGGGTGGCTGACTGGGTCAGCATGGGGAGCAATACCCCATACGCCCCGTGCTCAACCTGACGCAACGGGGTAGCGGGCGTAGCGGTAGCAGGAGCAAGCATTTCGCGCGGGCCCGTGGGGCAGTCGGCGCTCAGTACCGGGAGCCCACAAATCATGGCCTCGCCCAACGCCATGGGAAAACCCTCCCAGGCGGAAGGAAATACGAATGCGGCCGCCGGGCGCAGGTACTTGAACGGATTTTGCTGTAAGCCCAAAAAATAAACGTCATAGTCCGGAGTAAGCAGTGCCGACGCTTCCCAGATGGCGTACACGCGCAAGCCCAATTCGCGGGCGTGGGCAAGAAGGGCGTCGCGCAATTCACCATCGCCGACGAAGACCAATTTCGCCTTCTGTCGTTGGAGCAACGCTGCGAAAGCATCCAGTAGCGGGGCCTGATTTTTCTGCAGAGTCAGCCGTCCTGACGTCACCAGCACAGGGTCAGCAGCATATACTGCGACTTCTGCTTCCGACAATGGTTCCTGGCTTTTGGCCTCAATTTGGGCCACCTCGAAGAAATTATTGATGGTGAGCAGCTTTTCAGGCTTCACACCAAAGCCCTGAATAAGTTCGGGAATGATGTCCCGACTCACCGTCACGATGCGGTCGGCACGGTTGTAAAGCGCCGGAATGAGTACCTTTTTGCGTAGCCACCCCACCACCCCCCGGATGTTGGCGTCGTGTAGTTTTGAGCCGTGTACGCAAAGAATAATTTTTCCTGGCCCGCCGCTCAGCAAGTTCACATAGTCGGCACCTTCTAGGTGGCTGATGCAGGCCACCGGCCGCAGCCGCTCACGCAACCGACGCAGCTCACTAATGCGCCGCCGGAAATTCTGTAGCTTGGCCAAAGCCCCTCCTCCTCCCCCTACTTCCAGGCTCACCACCGGGTTGCCGCTGGGGTACAGGTCGCCGCCTTCGAGATTGAACACGGCTTCCGTTACGGCATATTGCTTGGCCAGTTCCACGCTATGGTCGTGGAATACACGTTGGGCACCGCCCATGCCTAAATTGGGAATGAGCAGCAATAAATTGCGCGCGGTATTTGAAGTATTCACAGTATTATAGCTCTGGCTGACAAGCCTGATATAGTTCAGTGTAGGCTTGGACGCAGCGTTTCATATCAAACTTGGTGAATGCTTGGCTGGCTAGTTGCTGGTGCTGCCTCAACAATGCCTTATTGCCCGCATATTGGGCCATTGCCTCGTATAGCTGCTGGCCGTCAGCCAATCCGTATTCTGGAAACTCAATTAATAAGCCCGCTTCCTGCCCGTCGGGCGTGGTAATCATCTGCTGAATCTCGCCTACCGTTGTTGAGATAACCGGTTTTTTACAAAATAAATATTCGGCGATAGAGTTCGGCAAGCTTTCCTTTAATGAAGAAGCCAACACCCCCACATCAAATGATTCCACGCAATCAACGGGATTGTTAACAAACCCCAGGAAATGTATATTCCCGTCAGCTTTGTATTTCTCCCGCAATGAATCTAAAAACGCACTGCTTCCAACTAACACCAAATGCACTGGCTGAGTGGCTTCCGCTTTGACTTGCTGGTAAGCCTGGACCAGGGGCTCCCATCCCTTTTCGGGAACGCCACGGGCTACCATGCCAAATACAAGCGCTTCAGCGGGAATTTCAAGCGCTTTGCGGGTAAACAGATTTGCCTCCTCCGAAATTTGAGCATCCAGCCCATTGTAAATACGTCGCAACCGGATGTGGCCTGTTGAAACTGCCGTTACATCAGGCTGTAGAACTTCCAGGTTTTGTGTTGATAAGTAAGCGATGCCATTAACACGGGAAAGCACTTCGCTCAGTTTTTGCAGGTAGTTCGGAATAACATATGCTGTTCCCAAACGATAGAACTTTAAAAATTGCTCATAATCGCCGTGCATTGTAATAACATGGGCAATCCGAGGTATCTGGCGCAGTACCTGGGTGATTAAATGGTCGCATTTAAATGTATGGCTGTGTATTATGTCAATGCTTTTTTCTTTAATAACTTGGTTCAAGTGCTTGCGAAGGATACCGTTGCGTAGGGCAAACTGCTGGCCTCGCCGCTCTAACCACCCCTCGGCCCGCATAAGGAAAGCATCCATTGGCTGGCTTGCAGGCTTGTATTGCAACAGCTCAACATCAGGAGCCAGGCGCTTCACTAAATCATGCTCCGTGAATTGCCAGTACATATTATACAGATAAACCCGATGCCCGGCATTGTGCAGAGCTTGCGCCAACCGAAGGGCAAAGGTTTGGGCACCACCAATACGCAATTCTTCAACTGCAACTAAAATATTCATTATAAATTAATTAAGATTTTTACGACACTTGTACAAGCCCGTAGACCCGACCCGAATACTCGTTATGCAGCATACGGATTACGGCGGCTTCTAAAGCCGCTACATCTACGGGGTATGCCTTACCACTTTGCATGTCGCCGCCCACTACCACATCGTAGTAATGAATGCCCATTGTATACGCCTGCCAGTAGTAGAGCGGCTGCAAGTAGTTTCCAGGCATTATCTCAACGACGTGGGCACAATCGTAATTCATAAAAAATTGCTGAATCAGCCCAGCGCCGTGCAGCGCCACCAGGTATTCGATTTCCTGAAACAGCTGCGCTTGCTGCTCAATGGTCAGGTTTTCAGCAAGTACTTCCTCGAAGCCGTGACGCCTGAGCATGGCAACTACTTCCTGCTCATTGGCTAAATAACGGCCGTAGCGGGTTTTATCACGATTTAGAAACACCCTCCGTTTCGGCTTTTGATTAGGCAAGGTATATAACTCACGCATGGCCCGCCACGCCGGCGGGCTGAACGGTGCCGTTTGAAACTTATATAGTTTTTTAACATGCACCCATTCCTGGTCGCCCACGACATACCAGTTGAACTTCTGCAGTTGCTCGCTGCGCTGGAACAGGTACTGAAAAAACACTGTTTCGTACATCTGTTTTGCGATGAGTAACGGCGTGTCCAATGGTAATCCGCTGTGCTCAAATTGCTGGAGGCTAATCAGGGCATCCACCAGGTGATGATAATAGTTGCGCGTTGCCGAGCCATCATACCAAATGGCTTTGTCTAATTCTGTGGGGTTGGCTGGGCGAAGCAGATGGGTTAGAATATATGGATACTGCCGGGCAAACTTATAGACCACCGTTTGTTCTACCAGTTGCCGCCCGGCCCGGGTTCCCAGCAGACGTTCCGGCTCTAGCAATACATCGCTCACCTCCAACACAAAACTTTCCTGGATGGTCCACCGCTTGTTGTCTTCGGCGATAAACTCACTAAAGACCGGGTCCACGAATTGAGTGGGCATACCGGTAAAAACATCTTCCGAGTGGCGGTAAAGAAAGCGAAACCCCTCTCCTTTCTCGTAGGTTTTCCAATAGCGGGCCGCTGTTCGGAGGCCCAAGCCCGTACGCCAGAGCAAGGTGCGGGTGGCTTTGGTAAGAAATTTAGAGATAGGGGGCATCGCCTAAGAGAAAAATAATTAGCCTAGCCAGAGCGCTAGGAATTCAAGAATAAGTAGCGACGGAAGCGAATGGGTACGTATTCGCCTAATGGGCCGCGCAGATAAACCAGCCATGCAAACGCGCTCATCACTACCGACGCAACCGCGCCAAGGGGCAGGAACCAGAGCCAATGGTTAAACATTGGCAAATTATTGACTAGCTGCAACAGCGCGTACACCCCAGCACCGGCCAGGCTTACGCCCACTATTGGCCACAACGCGGGCCGCACCATCGAATCAAAGAAGGAAATGGTTAGGTGTTTCTTGAGGAGGTAAGGCACATACCAGGCAGAGGTGAGCAGCGACGCCAGAATGGTACCCAGTAGAATGCCCGGCATGCCCATCCGTTGCCCCAAGGTGATTGACAACGTCAGGTTGAGCGCTGCTTCTATCATTGCCGCGAAGCTGAGCGGACGGGCAATGCCCTTGGCGTTCAGAAAGAAAATTCCGGTGCGGGTAATTGTTTGCTGCACCATAATGACGAGCGCAAGAACCAACACCTGTTCCCCAGCAAAGAAATCGGGGCCTACCCACAAATGAATAAACCATTCATCCAAAGCCAGCATCAACCAGAAAGCTGTCATACTCAATACAATAACGAGTATCATGATGCGGTGAAAATAGATACGGGCCCGTTCCGCACCTTCGTGCACCACAATCTCGGCAACGGCCGGCAAGGCATTTTCAGTGATACGGCCCAGCAGATTCATGCCTATTTCCGGGATGCGCACCGTCAGGGAGAAAACGGCCACCAGAGCCAAAGACAACACCTTGCCAATCACCAGTCGGTCGGTGTACAGGATAACCTGGGTGGCCAGGCCTTGCAAAAACATAAAAAAGCCGTAATTCAGCATCGAGCTCGTGAGCTCCTTGTCGTAAAACCGGGGGCTGATGCGCAGTTTGGGGTAATAAATGCGCAGCAGCACGACTTGCGCTGCGGAGCTGGCTACCAATTGAAACACGTTGGCGTATACAAACGTCCAGAGGCCGACGCCGTGCGATAGCAGGGTCAGCGTGAGGGCAGTAGTGAAGAAGCCGACAAAAAAAGTAGGCGTGGCAATGAGCGTCTGGCGGTGGTGAGCAAAAAAAATACCTCCTAATCCACGCTGAATAAACTGGGCTCCTACCAGCAGGCTCAGGGTGATGACAATGGGAATAGCTGGTTCGGCCAGCCCGGGGCGGAGGTTGTAGATGCGTGGTAGCAGCGGTGCAAAGCCAATACCAATCAGCGTGACCAGCAACCCGAAAGCCGCGGCCACCAATACCCCCGTCGACATAATACGGTTCACCATCATCCGGTTGTGCTCGTCGTCGCCGCGGTGCAGGGCCAGATTACGAATTACGGCGGAGGATAAGCCAAAGTCAAACAATGCCAAATAGTTGACTATTTGAAAAAATATAATTGACAAGCCATAAGCGTCCTTATCCAGGTATTTCACCATCAGCGGCGTGCTGATAATGGCTACCAACATCGAAATAATGGTGAATGCCTGCGTAGAAACAGTACCCCAAAAGGCAGCTTTGGTGCGGGAAATGTCAGACATAGAATTCGGATAACAAAATGGGACCGCGCTACTCAGGCACTAACGATTATAAATACTGTAAGTATTTACTAATTAATATTTTAAATTCGATAGCCGATAGATATTTCGCGAGCCCTAACAATCATCTCGCCACTTTTAAAAATCAGTTACGGAAGGCGAAAAGGTTCTCGAGAGCTGTGTGGGCTCCGCGCGGCATCAGCGGCGGGGTCGGTTCGCGGTATCATTTGCCGTTTGTGCAGTTCGGCCAATAACTGCCGCGCCCAGGTGTCCCAGTTTAGGCGGGTTTCGTACTCTTCCCGGCTTTGCTGGCGCAGGCGCTGATAGCGCTGGGGGTCGTCGAGCAGTTGTTTAATTTGGTGGGCGAAGTCCTCCCCCGTCGCCGACAAGGGCAGCATGTAGCCGTTTCGGCCTTGTTGCACAAAGCTGCTAATACCGCCCACGTCGGTGGTCAACACCGGGAGTCCAAAAGCATTTGCGTCGCAAAAAGCAATAGCGGCGCATTCCGCACGCGAGGGCATGAGGAAAAAGTCGGCGGTGCTGAACAGCTCGTGCAGCTGCTGCTGGTCAGCTTCTTCGCCCATGTTCAGGAACGGAACGATGCGGAGCCCAGGGTTATCGAAGGCAGCCAGGTTGGTGGGCCGGCACCCAACCACGGTCAGAGTGGCAGGAATGCCCATTTGCTGCAACGCTACCATGGTTGCATACGCTACGTCGGCTCCTTTCCGGGTCCATTCGCCCCCCAGCAAAAACAGCCGGCACGTGCCGTCGGGCGCGGCGGTGTGCTGCAAGGCCTGGGGTCGGGACGGTGGGCTGGGGTAATTCGACCCAAACGGGATGACCGCCAGCTTGGCATCCGGCGTGCCATAGTCGGCCCGAGCCGACTGCGCGGCCCACTCCGAGGAATAGCACACCAGGCGTGCTTGCGCCAGCGCCCGGCGCTCCAGGTAGTCAAGCTCGGTTTTACTCAGTGCCAGCAACCCGGTCAGGCCGGGGTAGAAATCAATGAGCTGCCGCAGCGTCGAATCCTCAATGTACACAATGGGAACATCGGTACGCAGAAACGCAATTTCAGTAAAAGAGGCCGGGGCCACCAGCAAATCGAAGCGTTGCCGGGCCAGCTTGCGCCCGAATACCCAAGCGTACCACCGGGACACGGCCACACTCCAGCCGTATTGGTAGCGCTTGCCGGTCAGGGGCTTCACCAGCCAGCTGTTCAGCCGGTCGCCCAAGGCAAAGGGCCACCGCAGTGTTACGGGTCCCAAGGCTACTACTTCGCCCAGGTTGCGCTCCAATGCCTTAAAGATAGAGTAATGCACCCCCGACCACGACCGTCGGTTGAGGGGGTCGGTGCTGGTGACGAAACCGATACGCAACAAGTGTGGGTCTGCCATTATTAAATTTATTTTACCAGCGAACGGCGCTGTTTGGCGGCCTGATGCACATACCATTGCCAGGTGCGTAGCAAAGCCGCGGAAAATCCAATCGTCGGCTGCCATCCGGTATGCGCCGTCAGCTTCTGACTATCCAACACATTCACGGGCACGTCAAATTGGCGTTCTGGCAATGTCTGCACCCGCACCTCGGCCCCGGTGGCGGCAGCTAATGGGGCCAACGCATCCAGCACCTGGCGGTTGTTCAGGCCCTGTCCGCTGCCCACATTGTATACCTCGCCTGGGTGGCCTTGCACCAGGGCGGCCACTATGCCCTCGGCCATGTCCTGCACATGCAAGTAATCGCGCACCGTGCCATTTTCACCGAATAAGCTCAACTGCTTACCATCCAGGATGGACGCGATGGCGGTGGCAATAAAACCCTGCCCGGAGTAGGCCCGTTGCCCTTCGCCAAAAGCATTGGAGGGCCGCACGCACACGATGGGCAAGTTCCGGGTTTCGTAGAACAAGTGGGCGTATTTCTCAATTGCCAGTTTGGTAATCCCATACGGCGAAATAGGATTGGTCGAATGTTCTTCGTCCTGAGAGGCTGCGGTAGAACGCCCGTATACCGTCCCTCCCGAAGAAATCCAGATAAACTTGCGCAGCGATGCTTCAGCGGCCAACTCAAATAAACGCACTGTCGCCGGCACATTTATCAGAATATCGTGCACCGGGTCCTGAAAACTGGTTTGTGGAATGGTGGCATATGCTAAATCGACAACCTCGTTGGCGCGGTGAAATACCTGACGCAGCAGTTGGTCGCTGCCATCATTTACGATGTATTCGACTCCAACCGGCAACTCTTCCTGGGGTATCTCACGGCGGCCCAGCACCAGTACATGGCGCCCCTGCGCCAGCAGGGCTTCAACTACTGCTCTGCCAATGAACCCAGCACCGCCGATAACACAAGTAATGAGCGGCTGGGACGAATCATCAATCATTAATAAGCTACTATAGGGTATAGATGGCAATCCAACGACTGCAAAGGTCGGGGTTAAAAACAAAACAATTGCATTTTGCGCACTAGTCTATTGCAGCCGTTTGGACACGGCCGGACTGCGGGCAAAGGCTACTAACCGGTTAAGGAGCTGTTCAATGGGGTCGTTTTCCAACAGCAGCCGGGCGCGCTTGGCCGCCAGCACGCCCATGGCGGACCAGTCGGCTTGGCGGGCCCATGCCCTGTTTAAGGCTTTATTAAGGGAGTTGACCGAGGCCATGTCGGCGATGAAGCCGGTTTTGTCATCGTCTAGCCATTCCTGTACCATGCCCACGTCGGCGGCCACCACTGGCCGGCCGCACAGCATGGCCTCCTGCACCACCATTGGGCCCGACTCAATCCGCGAGGGCACTATCAGCAGGTGCGTATGGGACCAGATAGCCGTGCTTTCGGTTACGTGGCCGTGCATGGTCACCCGGCTCGTCAAGCCGTAAAAATCCACCAGGCGCTCCAGGTAAGCCTGGTCTGGTCCGCGACCGTAGAAGTTCAGGTGCCAGCTCCGGGCCAGCCATTCGGGTGCCGCCAGGGTTTCGAGTAGTACGTCCTGCCCCTTGCGGTCTACATCGAAACTAGCGACTACGGACATTTGGGGAACGTCGTCAACGGCTGGCCCCAGATAGGGCACCGGGAAGTTCAGGGGTAGGTTTAGGGGGTTCTGCACCACCCGGGCATTTGACAAAGGAGCCGCTAACTGCCGGCGCAGCACCCGCAATTGCTGGTTTGAAATCATCATGACCTCGCGGGCCTGACCAAACAGTGTTATCATGTTGGCCCGTTGTTCGTCGTTTTGCCGAACGGGGTCGTGGTAGTTATGGCAAATTAAAAGGAAGGGCACTCCGCACAACCAATCGTATAGCTGCTGATGAAACAACAAGTCATTCCAGCCCCCCTGGCTTACCAATACCACATCCGGAGCAAAGCGGCGCAGCGCTTTTATTTCCAGCAGTGTCCCACCCCGCGGCAGGCGCTTGAGCCAGCTGGTGGCCCGAAACTGAAGCGTCGCTTCGTAGCGAGGCCGGAAATAAAAGGAAGCCCCCGATTCGCCTAGTTTCTGCAGTTGAGCCGCCGGCTCGGGCCAGGCGTGGGTTGAGACGAATACCTCGTGGCCTTCAGCTAACGCTTTTTCGGCAGTATGGGCCCACAGCACCTCACTCCCGCCCCACGGGGCATCGTACATCAACGAAACGAAAGCTATGCGCATACTACAAATTTAGCGGATAGAAGATATACCGGTCTGCATCCATTGTTTAACCAGCCAAAACGTGTCCCGATTAAAGGGCGCCAGCGCAAGGCATTGCCTTATGTAAGAAGCCACTAGCCACCAGGAAAAATGTCCTTGCACCAAACGACCGGTGAACTCCTGCAAAGCGCGCAGTTCCAATCGGCGCTGCTTGGCAGCCGACACTGCCACAGGGCCAAACGGCAACTGGCCACGCCACTTATTCTTGTATTTCAGTGCGTTGCGAACCCATGCCTCGTTCACAGAGCCGCGGGAATGGTGTTCAAGCAGTACCTGGAACGTAACGCAGACCCGCAGGCCCTGCCGAAAAACCCCGGTGCAATAGTCCACATCGTAAAAATGAAAATCGGTGAACGTGCGGGCATCGAATGGGTAGCATTGCCATACTTCTTTGCGGGAGCATAGCCACATGCCATCCACCACGGCCACATCGGTCAGCACCGCCCCTTCGGGGTTATGCAGTTCCATTTTGGTATGGCCGTCGGCAAAGACATTGAGCACGTTTTCGCGGCATAGCGCCACCCCACAGCCCCACCATGCCGCAGGCGCTGCCAGTTGGTACAGGCCGCCGGTTACGCCCAGTATGCCAATGGTGGAGTCGGCCAGGGTATCGGCTACGATGGTGCCCCAGCCCGGCGTGTGCAGGCGGATGTCCTCGTGCATAAAGCACAGCAACTCATACTGCGCCTGACCAGCGCCCAGGTTGTAGGCCTCACAAATACTGTACTGCCCACGGCTATTGTCGATGGCAATGATTTCGTAGGGCACCCCAATGGTGGCTGCTACACTCTGACTAACTGCCGCCAATGCGGTGGTGTCACGCGTACAGATAATTACCGTAATCATTACTTTAATTAATTGCCCGTTTAATAACGCGTTTCAGCTTATCGCCAACCAGCATTTTGAGGCCACTGAAACGATTACGCAACAGAAATCGCCCCAGATTCTGAAGAAATAGCGACCTGAAATTGGGGTCTAGCTTGCTCATATTCTGATACGCAAGCTTGTGCCGGCCGAAAGGAACCTGATAATACACCAACGCGTGAAACCAGTTGTCCAGCAACTGCTGAAACGCGAGTTGGTAAAAACCACCATCGGGCTTGCCGTATTGGCGCACAATGCCCAACAGCTGCGTTGTTTCGACCAGTGCGGTGCCATTCACCAGTGTTTTACTGCGCACGTTGTTGCGATGCGAACGAAAGTAGTTGAGGGGCCGCGCTACGTACGACACGTCGCTTACCGCCAGTATTTTTGCCCAGAAAATCCAGTCCCCCATTATTTTAAAGCTTTCGTCAGCGGGGCCTACTTCGGCAAGCGTGGAACGACGCAACAGTACGGCACTGGCATTGGGAATGATGTTGCGGTACGATAGAAACCGGTGCACCAGCGCAAGGCCGGACTGGGTAAAGTCGTGCTTCCACAAGGTAGCATCAAGCTCCGCCAGAAATGGCTCCCAGGTTGGCACGGGCATCAAGGCTTCATTCTCGTCGACGCTATACGAATTAGAATAGGCCAGGCCCACGCGCTCATTAGCTTCCAGGGTCGTCACTAAAGTCGCCAAAAAGTCGGGGGCGGCGTAATCGTCGCTTTCAGCCAACCACACGTATTTTCCGGTGGCCAGGGCAATGCCTTTATTCCACTGTTTGAAGGTGCTGCCGCTATTCTGGTCATTGTACACCAGCCGAATACGGGAATCTGCCTGGGCGTATCGGGCTAATACCTCCCGGCTGTTGTCCGTAGAGCAGTCGTCCAGCAAAATAACTTCCAGCTGCTGGTACGTCTGGTTCAATACGCTATCCAGGCGATGGGGCAGGTAGCGGGCGTGGTTATAATTGGGAATAATAACCGAAACCATGGCCGGCACAGGTGCTGTAGCAAGAAGCGGACGTGTAGCCATGAGAGGAGAAAATTAGTCGCTAGCGCGACTGCGGCGTACCAACGACTGCATTATTATTTTTCGGGCCTTGCCGGAGCCAATACAAAGCTGCCCGCATATAATAGGTGTAGCGCCCCGTACTGCGCCCCAGTTGCCAGAATTTTTGCCAGCCCATCCGGGGCCGGCCTTCCTGAAACTCGGCGGCGGCCTGAATTTCCAGAATGGAACGCAAGGCCTCCCGATTGATAGCGATGGCCTGCTGAGCGCCTAACTGGTGCAAGGAAGCCTCCAGCTGCTCGCGCACCTGCCGGGTATAATCCATCATGCGGCTACGGTTCTGGCTGGTGCTGGTGGGGTGGATGCGTACCAACGCCCAGGTATCGGGATTGGCTTCGTATTTGAAGCGGGCACCCTGCATCGCACAGCGCAACCAAAACTCCCAGTCTTCCATTGACCGTAGCCCTTCGGTAAAAGGCCCCGCCAGTTCAATCAGGCGGGCGCGCAGCAAGGGCGCATTCGTCACAATTTCATTTTGCCGCACGAAGGACTCTATTACCGGCAGGCCACTACCCTCCAGGTGATGTAGCTGCGGCACATCCTGCATATCGAATGAGCGGCTGAGCACCGCAGGTGCGTCGTGCCGAAAGTAGCGCACGTCACCGTACACCACATCCACGGCAGGATGCTTGCGCAGGTAAGCCACCTGAACCGCCAGTTTGTGAGGGGCCAGCAGGTCATCCGCATCCAGAAACTGAATAAACTCACCCTGCGCCAAACAGAGAGCCATGTTACGGGCCGCCGACATGCCGGCATTGGCCTGGTACAGGTACCGAAAACGCGCATCCCGGCTTTGGTAGAACTCAGCCACCGCACGGGTATTGTCAACCGAGCCATCATCGACCACAAAGCATTCCCATTCGGCATACGTTTGGGCCAGCACCGAATCCAGCGTTTCAGCCAGTAGCCAGCCGTAATTGTAGCACGGGATGATGATGCTGACTAAGCTCATAATACCGAATTCGCAAGATTAGCAGCCTCGTGTTTTGCCTCCCAGCCGAGCAGGCTTTTCACTATTATCCGCAACGTGTCGCTTAAGCCAAACGGATTGGGCATCGGCTTAGCTTGTAAGAGGGTTGGCTGCAGATGCCCGAGAGTATAATGCTGAACTCCAGTAACAGCTTCACGCCAGGCTTTAGCGAATAATCGATTGAACCAAGCGGCATCATAGGCTTGTAACCGCTCATTCTGGCGTTTTATGTTCCACATCAATGCCAGCATTTCCCGCATTTGCGCTGGTGTCTCCGGTCGGATAGTACAATGCAGAATCTGGCAGTAGCTAAGTCGCTCCTGTGGCGTCAAGTCAAATCCTTTCGTCGTTAGTTGTAGAATTCTTACTGCATCGGCATTGGCCCGCTGGTTGTCATTCATGTAGGAACTTATCTGGTACGGATGCACGCGGTAGTGCAGCAATACTTCGGGTATATTCTGAATGCTGGTCACGCCACTGAAATCGACCCAAAGCTTATAGTCCTCGGCTGGCATAAAGCTGGGGTCATACCGAAGGTTATACTGCTCAATAATTGATTTACGAAACATCACTGTAGGGTGGCCCATTGGACTATTCAACAGCATAAATTCCCGGATTTCCGTATCGCTAACCGGCACATAAACCTTTATTTGCATGGCATCGAACGTATCATATGCCGTTCCGCATAGGCCTATTTGGACATTTTGCTCCAGAAGTGCCACTTGCTTGGCAAAACGCTCAGGCAAGGCAATGTCGTCAGCATCCATTCGTGCAATGTATTTGCCCTTGGCCAGCCGTAGGCCCTCATTTAAATGCACTACATAACCCGAGTTCTGGCCACAGTCGAAAAACCGGATTCGCTCATCCTGAATGCTGCGGATAATTTCGCTACTGGCATCCTGGGACCCATCATTAAAAATGAGCAGTTCGAAATCGGCGAATGTTTGCTCCAGAATACTCCGAACTGCCTGTTCCACATAGGGAGCCGCGTTGTACACAGGCATTAGCACACTGACTAAGGGAGCGGCAGCATTCATTAATTAATAGATTCAGACGGCAAAAGCCGCACAATACAGTTTATTTGTAGATTAGGGCTAAAGGCGTATCCATTCACTCGGGATGAGGTCAGTAGTATCCCTGCCAGCATCCTGCACCCATTGGCGCGGAGCAACTACAATTTTATTGGGGTTGGCATTAAGCCAAGCTCCCCACCAGCTAAAAGAGCTATTGGCAATGATGTTGTGCCGGCATAAGCTCATCAGTTGCATATCAGTATAGCTGGCTTTGCCTTGGTTGTGGCTAATATAGGTAGTAGGAACCGGAAAATGCAGATTTTCCCGCACCCATTCGGGTTCGTCGGAAAACACAAAGAGGGCGATATCGCCTATCTGTTCCTGCATTAAGGCAATTGCCTCCCGGTAGTAGGCGGGGGTACAGGTGCCGTGTATCTCGCTAGAGAGCGAATTGGTCACATAATCGCCCCGGCGTACGTGCATGGCTATCGAGGAAGTAGCAAGCATCTCATCAGCAAGATAACGATTGAGGTCTGTAAGCGGGGCTTTGAATGCGAAAGCTTGTCGAATAAGTGCCTCGCAGGGTTTGAAGTATTTCTCACTCTGCCAGTACCCTTCAAAGTAGGTATTTGTCCCCGCTTGCAACACTCCCGCATCATAGACGGCATGCTGCTGCTCTAGGTAGCGACGGGGATTTAGCAGTTTGCGAAGTAAACGTTGGCCTATGCGAGTATGCCGGCCAGGAGGCAATGGAACATATAAAGCACAATCTGCTTCAGTAGCCAGGGGTACTTCGACGCTGAATACACCTAACTCAAAATCACGAAAGGTAAAATTTGGTCTCTGGGTCCTATCCAGTAGGTTCGTAGTGTCAAATCTCACCGATGTACCAAGTTGAGTAGCTAAGCAGCAACCAAATGCATACTGGAACATTTGGTTTCCCAGTCCTCCTATCAACTCGACAATCATTAGCTTAGTATCTCCCAGTTCTCCCAAACAAATTCGTACTGATAAGTCAGCTTATGGGTAAGAGCAAGTCTCTTTTGGATGTCAACCATCCTTCCCTTTGCATTATCAACAATGAAATCATGAAACTGCACCTGCACGTTCTTGAACAGCGAGATTAAGCCAGTATCTAGCAACGACTCGAGAAGTTCAAATTCCCCCCCCTCAATATTGATTTTAACTAAATCAACCTGTTTGATTGCTTTATCGGCTATAAACTGCTCTACAGAAAAGATATCGATTTTCTCATCTTTAGGCCCATCAGCGAAAACTGAAGATGAATTAGCAAGCACAGAAAACGCAAGAGTTTCTGTTCGAGCACCTAGGCCAAACATAAATACATTGATTCGATTATTATTTTCGAATCTCAGCTGGATATTTTTAGCATACGGGATAAAAGGCTCAAAAATCATCATTGAGCAGTTATATTTTGCGTAAATATCACTTGCCCATTGGCCTTCGTAACCGCCTAAATCCCAAACCAATGAGTCTGAATTAAGCCTATAGTTTAATCGATGAGTATTATCACCATCATCTTTAAACCATTGCTCAACCCGTTTTGACTGAATATATTGTGGACTTAATATAGCTTCTGCAGTCACCTTACTATCAACTGATAGTAGATGAGCGACTTTGTTACAAACTCGAATTACAAGTTTTCTCATAGTTTATTTTTGCTTCAAATCTAGTGTCAAAAAAGTAATCCTGTTGCTTTAGGCAATAGTTATGTTTATGACTAAAGGCCCGAGTATAAACTCAGTAGTTTTTCCAGCGCTCGCGTATGCTTCAATTTCCATCCAACAGTATTCGAATTAGCCACTGAAAGCTGTCTGAATTCCTCTGAGGTCCAAAGCAGCTTTATTTTAGCAGCCATGCTTTCAGCATCGAAGGGGTCAAATAAAAAATCCGGGTTATCTACCGTTTCTGGTAATGATGTCACACTGGAACATATAACCGGAACCTTCAAGAGTATACTTTCCATCAAAGGAAAACTCCCTGCCTCATAAACTGTAGGCACCACTACGCCTAAGCAATGCCGGTAAAGGCTGAACAAAGACTGCTCGTCCACTATTCCTAAGAATCGAACTTGGTCATGTAGATTCAACTCATCCATTTCCATGCTCAAAGATTCCTCGTAATGTTCGTTTAAGTGCCCGGAACAGATTAGATTCACCCTACAGCCGTATTCATCTCTCAATAAGGCTAATGCACGTAATAACCGGCTATGGTTTTTATGCTTCCATGTATTTGCAGGGTAAAAAATAAAAGGGCTTGGTAAGTTTAATTCGCTAAGTGAAAGAACATCGGCTTCAGTAAACCTTTCAAACCATAACTTTCCCATATCAAGCAAAACAACCTGGATTTTATCAGGGGGTATGGCAAAGTATTTCACAAGGTCATTTTTAATGTGCCTGTAACTCACAACTACTTCATCAGCCCGTCGCAGGAAATCAAGAAAATTGACTGCCCGATAAGCGCGGTCTTCAGCAGTGAAAAAATCCGGAAAATGAATCTCCTGCACATCATGCAGAGTAACAATTAATTTAGCGTTATTAGTAAGAGGTATAAACTGGTAGGGGCAATGAATTATATCGATTTTATATTTATGAATGAGCCTGTCAATGAGACTATCAATTTTAAACTGCCATCCGGTGCTGAAGCGGCGTGATAGAAAATTTATAATTTGTTTCCCTCTAATTATTTTAGCCTGAACCGTTGTCTTGGCCACATCAGAGTCCATGACCCGGTGCAAATGAGGTGCAACAGCAAGAGAACTCAGTACTTCTTGGTCTGAGCCGTTATGATACACAAAATAAGTATTATGCTTATCTTGAGCAAGAATTCTCATTAATGCAATTGAATACTGCCTTACGCCGCCGTGTGACTGGTCTAGCTTAGGAATGTAAAGTAAGATATTCATTATCAGTCTACTTGTCAGCGCCTTGTATATCGGAGAGATTGGCCACAGGTTTACCATTAAATGTGGCCAATGGTAAAGGTGGAAAAATCATTGCTCTTATAAATCTTTCCTTCTTTTCCAACTCCCAACCTGGGTCTATTGCACCTTGGTAAGGCGCTCCTCGTTTAAAATATTTCCCTTGGTCTTTATCTTGTTCTAATCCTTCAAAACCACGATTAACCAAGTCAACAACGTTCAGAAAGTCCTTTACAGCGTCGAACATTACGCGATAGTAAAGGCTTACTTGTGTGTCAAAATCCTCTATAGCCACCTCTTTCTGGATGATAATCTTTCCCTTATCTACTTCAGTAGTTAAGTAGTGATATGTATAACCAGAAGTATTCAGTCCATCAATCATTGCCCACGTGAGACTGCTGCACCCTTTATATTCAGGCAAAAGTGATGGGTGAAGGTTAAATATTTTCCCATTACATGCATCAATTACGCTTTTACTAATTATATATCGGTAATATATACTCGCGATAACTTCCGGTAGGAAAGGCAAATTTGCTTCATCAATCTTCTCTAATGTATATGCAACACCCTTTTTCTTGCAGAAGCTTTCCAAGTCGTTTGTATAATACTGCGAGGAATGAGTGTAAACAAAAACTTCATGCCCGCTACTTATTAGTAAGTCCAAAGCCTTACATCCTACCCAATTATAACCGCACAGAATAATTTTCATTTCCAAAATGACTTTACAACAGTTGCGATTTCGTGAACTTGGCTATCCGACAGACCCGGAAAGCTAGGAAGATTAATTCCGCGCCAGCCCAGTGCCTCGGCTACAGTATGCTTTTGGAACCGACCTGAATACATAGGCATTGTATGGACGGGATAAAACAAAGGACGAGTTTCGATTCCGTGGGCCGCCAGGTGCTCCCGCAGTCCCTCTCTTTGGCCTGCTTCTGGCACCAAAATGGAGCACATCCAGTAGCTGTTTCGTACATCAGCATGTTCCCCGTGAAAGAGTACTGGTGAACCTTGGAAAGCATTACGATAAAGAGCAGCTATCTCCAACTTACGATTCAATAAAAAATCCATTTGTTCAAACTGCGCTAATCCTATTGCAGCGCAAATATTAGTCATACGGTAATTGTATCCAATTACATCATGCCAATACTGCCGGTGCTTGGCCAGCCCTTGACCTTTGAAATGAACGGCGCGTTCATGCAATGTATGGTCGTTGGTAACAACCATTCCGCCTTCACCCGTGGTAATAGTTTTATTGCCAAAAAAACTAAACGTGGCGATATCGCCAAAGCTGCCTACGTGCTGATTCTTGTAAAGCGAGCCAATTGCTTCCGCACAATCTTCGATGAGGAATAAGTCATTCTCATCGCATATTCGCTTAAGTGCATCCATATCACATGGATGTCCATACAAATGCACTGCCATTACCGCTTTGGTACGAGGCGAGATTTTCTTCCTAACGTCTTCAGGGTCCATTTGCCAAGTATCGAATAGCGAATCGACAAATACTGGCGTAGCGCCCGTATATGCAATTGCATTTACTGATGCTATGTAAGTTAACGTTGGAACGATGACTTCATCATCAGGACCAATACCTAAAGCTATTAATGCCAAGTGAATGGCGACGGTTCCATTACTGACGGCAGTGGCGTGCTCACAGCCTATATAGTCCGCAAATGCCTCTTCAAACTGTGGAATAAATTTCCCCTTAGAAGAAATCCAAGTGGAATCAAGGCATTCATTTACGTATTTCTTTTCGTTTCCGTTCAGCGAAGGCTGATAGACAGGAATTCTGATAACAGAACCTTGCATACATTGTGTATTTAAATTATTAATTTACTCTTAACCATTTCAAAATCTCTCGAAAGCAGACTTTCTCGGTGACTTGCAGCAACTGGTGGGAATAAAATTTTCCTGTTTATAAATCGCATAGTTCTGAGAAGTAAAGAATCTTGCTTCGTCCTTACTTCAAAAGGGTTAGGCATTTGCCTCTTTGACAAAATATGCAAATTACTATTATTTGTAAATAGCGTACATTCAAATAAATCGGCAAGATAATTTAAGCTTTCTAAACTATACAATGCAACATGCTGGCCTCCCTCCGGAACAAAATACCACCAGTCCTGGTCAGAATTAAATGAAATATCAGGCTGAATTTCTGTTGAAAATATTATTGAGTCAGAAAATTCAAACATTTTTGCAATTTCGCTAATCGGGTCAACAAGATGCTCGAACACTTCAAAGGCAGTCAGTGCTGCAAAACGTTTCACGCTGCAATTGTCAAGCTCGAAAAACTGTGCGAATAAGTTTTCACAATATTTATCGTATAAATAAAAGTTGTACCCTTTATCGCGCATCATTCTAACAAATACTCCATACCCTCCGCCATAGTCAATATAACAATCGTCAGTTAATGTGAATTGCTCAAGAATACCCGGAATTGTGTTAGAGAAAACATTATTTCTGTACAAAAGGCCAATATCAAGACCCGCTATGGCAGATGAGTATGCTTCATCCAGCCAAAATGGCGTTTCAGTTTGAATAAATTTGCATGATTCACATTGAAAATAAGATACTTGGTGCTTGTAAAGCACCTTACTTTCAAATAAAAAATGAGAATTTTTCAGACAAATTTTGCAGGTTTTCATATTAAAAATATTTATTATACTTTACTCCACTCACAATTGATAAATACACAGCCATAGTCAGTACCTGCATATTGAAACAATTCTGTTCCAGTTTCTTCAATCTCGAACATCAGCTTATCCTCAATAATAGTGATAATCTCAACGTTTGGAATATGTAATGCTACAGTAGGCGCATAGCTGTTAGGGGTTAGAACATTCGCAGGAATTATAGACTGAAAAGCATAAACACCAGGCTCTGAAACAATTGATTTTATATTAATTTCACTAGTGAATACTTTTCGTTCTGTCTGGTCCTTGATGTGAAATCCTAACGTGAAATTTTTCTCGGTATCCCGAATCACTATTTTGAATTTCAAGACTACTTCCTCTGAGAAGTAAAAACTTGTTGACGATTCACCTACTGTATTCAACAGGTCTACGCTTAGTAAATCATTCTCCTTCGGATTTTCATTTATGTATTTACTCGACGCCGCATTATTACCTAGCTTCAAATAGTAGTCCATTCCTTTGTTAACTGCCCCATCGAAAGCTACTAGCCCGTTGCTCATTACCAGCGCCTTATCACATAATGCGGTAACAGCTCCCATATTATGACTAACAAATAGAACAGTGCGCCCATCATTCACGCTCACATCCTTCATCCGGCCCAGGCATTTTTTTTGAAACTCCGCGTCACCCACGGCCAGAACTTCGTCCACAATCAGGATTTCAGGTTCCAAAAAAGCCGCTACGGCGAAGGCGAGGCGTACATACATGCCGCTGCTATACCGCTTTACAGGCGTATCGATATATCGTTCAACGCCCGAAAAATCGACAATCTCATCGAATTTGCTACGAATTTCGTCCTTCGTCATGCCCAGAATGGCACCGTTGAGGAAGATATTTTCGCGGCCGGTCAACTCCGGGTGGAAGCCGGTGCCCACCTCGAGCAAGGAAGCAATGCGGCCCCGCACCTTAACGCGACCGGTAGTAGGCGCGGTTACTTTCGATAGAATTTTGAGCAGTGTGGATTTGCCGGCACCGTTGCGGCCGATAATGCCCAGTACTTCACCTTGTTTTACTTCAAAGTTGATATCTTTTAGCGACCAGACAAAATCGCTGCTACCTTTAGCGGTACGGTCATTGGCTTCGCCAATGATAGCAGACGGGTCTTCCTTGCCACGTAACCGGGCCCAGGCCCTGTTCAAGTCGTGGCTGAGGGTACCGGTACCGATTTCACCCAAGCGATATAGCTTACTCAGGTCTTCAACTTTAATTGCGACATTGCTCATACTCACTCTCCCAGATGGTACTACTCTTGGTTCCTTTCCGACTAACGGGCTGCTCCAGGGCTATACGGTATCGGTAAAACTTTTTTCTACTTTATTGAACACCACTGTACCGATTACCAATACGACCAGTGTAACAACCGCGCTGTAGCCTAACGCGAGCCAACTAAACGAGCCGGAACCCAGGAAGGCAAACCTAAAGGTTTCGACAATGGCGCTTAGAGGGTTGGCCAGAATAAACGGCTTGTATTTTAGGGGTAGCTTTGATAAGGGATAAATGACGGGCGTGGCGTACATGAGGAGTTGCACCCCAAAGGTAAGTAGCATAGCCAGGTCTCGGTATTTGGTGGTGAGGGCACTGAAAATCATGCCCAATCCCAAGCCCAGAAGTCCCATCAATACGAGAAGAAGTGGCGTGAGCAGGATATAAAGGTTGGGATGCAGACTATTCCCCAGGACCAAGTAGTACCCCCACACAGCCAGAAACAGCGCGAACTGAATTCCAAAGCGCACCAAATTGGACACCACAATGGATAGTGGCATGGTAAGGCGCGGGAAATATACCTTGCCAAAGATGGCCGCATTGGTTGTGAATACCGTGGAAACGGTCGTCAGCGTTTGGGCGAAGTAGTTCCAGATGGTAACGCCCGCTAAGTAGAATGGCAGCTGAGGCAGCCCATCGGTGGAGAGATTGGCAATGCCCCCAAACACCACCATGTAGGTAATTGTGGTGAGTAATGGCTGGATGAAGAACCAGATAGGACCTAATATGGTCTGCTTGTAACTCGATACAAAATCGCGCCGGACGAACAGCAGCACAAGGTCACGATAGCGCCATACGTCGCGCAGGCCCAGGTCGAATAAGCGGGTGTGTGGTTGGATAACCTCCGACCAGTCCGCCTCGGGCGGGGTGCTAGGTGAAATGCGAGGAACCTCGTTTAAGACTTCGACAGATTGCACAGATAGCGGATTAGGAGGTACAACGGAAAGCATCCGAAAAAGCTGGACACTTTCAAAGCATGGCTGTCGAACAAGACGCCGGATGCTGCAAAGATAGTGACAAGGCGACGATGATACAGACGCAGCTAGGGATAAGCAACATAATCAGGCTCGTACTCAGAAGCCTTAGCACTTGGTTTATTGCCGTTTATATAAAGCAGTCAATACCCTACCTCCTTGCAAATCGCAGAAGCGCATAAACTAGTCCCGTCGGAATGGAACTGCAGCCTTTACGTGCTACACCGCAACAAACACGTCATTATACACAGACGTAATACCCTCGCGCAGGCCAATGGAAGCCTGCCAGCCCAGAGCCCGCATACGGCTTACGTCAAGTAGTTTGCGGGGGGTGCCATCGGGCTTGGCGGTATTGTAAACAATGTTGCCGGTATAGCCGGTGATGTCGCGCACCAACTCGGCTAGCTCGCGGATAGTCAGGTCTTCACCAGTACCAATGTTGACGGAGGCAGCGCCATCGTAGTGCAACAGCAGGTGCAGGCAGGCATCGGCGAGGTCGTCGACGTGCAGGAATTCGCGGTAGGGTGTGCCTGTACCCCAAATTTCGACTTCGGGATGCCCTTGCTCCCGCGCCTCGTGGAACTTGCGCAGCATGGCCGGCAGTACGTGTGAGGTTTGCAGGTCGTAGTTGTCGCCGGGGCCGTAGAGATTGGTGGGCATGGCGCTAATGTAGTGCCGGCCATGCTGGTCCCGGAAAGCCTCGCACAGCTTCAGGCCTGCGATTTTGGCGATGGCGTAGGGCTCGTTGGTGGGTTCGAGCGGGCCCGTGAGCAGGTATTCCTCCTTAATGGGCTGAGGGGCCATTTTGGGGTAGATGCACGAGGAGCCCAGAAACAGCAGCTTCTGCACATCGTGCAGGTGGCTTTGCCCGATGACGTTGTTCTGAATCAACAGGTTGTCGTAGAGGAAATCGGCCCGGTAGGTGTTGTTGGCTACAATGCCGCCCACTTTGGCGGCGGCCAGCAACACGTATTCGGGACGCTCCCGGGCGAAGAAAGTGGCCACAGCCGCCTGGTTGCGAAGGTCCAGTTCCTGCGAGGTGCGCACGATGAGGTTGTGGTAGCCGGCTCGTTCGAGGCGGCGCACCAGAGCCGCGCCCACCATACCCCGGTGTCCGGCCACGTAAATTTTAGCGTCTGGCTGCATTGGTCACGAAATGATAATGTGCGACAGGGCCAGCAGCCTATTCGTAAGCGTTGGTGATGACGTGGCCGCCGGCCTGCAGGTAGGCATCACGGCGGAACAACTCCAGGTCGGCCTGTACCATTTCGCGTACCAAGGCGGCGAGGTCGTAGCTGGGCTCCCAGCCGAGCTGGCGTTTGGCCTTGGCCGGGTCGCCGATGAGCAGTTCCACCTCAGTGGGACGGAAATACCGCTCGTCGATTTGCACCACGGTGGTGCCCACGGCCAATTGGAAATCAGGATTGGTGCAGGCCATTACCTGCCCCGTTTCGGCAATGCCCTCGCCGCTGAACGCGACTTCGATGCCCAACTCAGCAAAAGCCAGACGCACGAACTCGCGCACGGTGGTGGTCACGCCGGTGGCAATCACGTAGTCTTCAGGTGTTTCCTGCTGCAACATCAGCCACATGGCCTTCACGTAGTCTTTGGCGTGGCCCCAGTCGCGCTTGGCGTCCAGGTTGCCCAGGTACAGCTTTTGTTGCAGACCCAGCGCGATGCGCGAGGCCGCGCGGGTGATTTTGCGCGTGACAAAAGTTTCGCCGCGCAGGGGGCTTTCATGGTTGAAGAGGATACCGTTACAGGCATACATGCCGTAGGCTTCGCGGTAGTTCACCGTAATCCAATAGCCGTAGAGCTTGGCCACGGCGTAGGGCGAGCGCGGGTAAAAAGGCGTGGTTTCGGACTGCGGCACCTGCTGCACCAGGCCGTAGAGCTCGGAGGTACTGGCCTGGTAAATCCGGGTTTTGTGGGCCAGGCCCAGAATGCGCACGGCTTCGAGTAGGCGCAGCGTGCCCACACCGTCCACATCGGCTGTGTACTCGGGCGTGTCGAACGAAACCTTGACGTGCGACATGGCCCCGAGGTTGTAAATCTCATCGGGCTGCACTTGCTGCACGATGCGGATGAGGTTGGTCGAGTCCGTCAGGTCGCCGTAGTGCAGGGTGAGGCGCACGTGCTCTTCGTGTGGGTCCTGGTAGAGGGCATCGATGCGGTCGGTGTTGATGAGTGAAGAGCGGCGCTTGATGCCGTGCACCTCGTAGCCTTTACTCAACAGCAGCTCAACCAGGTAAGCCCCGTCCTGACCGGTTACCCCGGTGACAATCGCACGTTTCATATGTTTTTGTGGTAAGAATGTTTCTGATTTTCAAGCAAAAGAATTCTAATGCATGTAATGAGCCGTCGACACCAGCGGCAACGCATCGCGAACGTGCGCCAGCAATCAATCGATGATATTTTGGCTAAAATAATTCAAGCCCGCCTATTTGTTGCACTTCAGGCATTGGCGATGGCCGAAATTTACAGCAATAATAAATATTAATTTTTATATTAAAAATTTTCCAAATCTAATACGGGTTGCTATTTTCCCGGCAATGACTCTTCGTAAATTTTGTTGATGACGTACAAAGGTCGGTTACGGGCCGCGTCCAGCCCGCGCCAGACGTATTCGCCAATCACCCCCAGCGCTATCATTTGAAACGCGGAGACGAACAGCAGCACCACCATGAGCGTGGTCCAGCCGGCGGGCTCGTTGGGGGCAATGATTTTAAGAATGATGACGTACAGGCCATAGACCAACGCAATGGCCCCCAGGCCCAGGCCCAGCACGGATATGGCGCGAATGGGCACGAATGAAAAGGCCATCAGCGAATCGATGAACAACTTTATTTTTTTAGAAAGCGTCCAGCGGGACTGGCCAATCTGGCGCTTGCGGCGCACGTAGGGAATGCTGACGTAGGGAAATCCCAGCCACACCATGAGGTAGAACACGTTGGAGTTGCGCTCGTGGATGTTGAGCACCTCGGTAGCCACCTGGCGGTCAAAAAAGACGAAATCGAAGCCGCCGTCGGGGATGTTACGCAGGGCCAGGTTCTTCATCAACCAGTGAAATACCTTAGCCATGGTTTCCAGAAAGCCGGTTTCTTCCCGGTCCTGTCGGTTGCCGAGCACCAGCTTGAAGCCCTGTTGCCAGTGGCCGTACATCTGGGCCATCAGCTCGGGAGGGTCCTGCAGGTCGGCGGTGATAACGGCCAGGCAGTCGCCGGTAGCATGGGCTATGCCGGCCACGATGGCATTGTAGGAACCCACGTTGCCGGCCAAATCGATGATGCGAATGCGGCTGGGGTAGGTGGCCTGCGCTCGGCGCAGGGCCCCCAGCGTGTCATCGCCCGAGCCATCATTCACAAACACGTACTCAAAGGTGACTTCGGGCGGAAAATTCGCTTCGTTCGCCACCAGCTCCTGGGTCGTTACGGGAATATTCTCCTCGTTGAAGTAGCAGGGAATGATGACGGAGAGCTTGGGCATGGGAGCAATTATACGTTAGCAGTTTTCAACTATCCACTGCTAACGACTGCGAATGGCCGCCGCCACGGTCGCAACATGAGCTTCGGTCATGCCGGGCCAGATGGGGAGGCTCAGGCAAGTGGCTGCCAGCTCTTCGGCAATGGGGAAACTGCCCGCGGGCAGTTGCAGTTGCTGGTAGGCTTGCTGCCGGTGCGGCGGCACGGGATAGTGGATGAGCGTGCCGATGCCCTGGGCCGTGAGGTGCTGCTGCAAGGCGGCGCGGTGGGGCGTGTGCACCACATAGAGGTGATAGACGTTAGTGGCGCCTTCGGCCACGGCGGGCAGGCGCAGGCCGGCAATACCGGCGAGGTGCTGGCCGTACCAGGCTGCTATTTGCTGGCGCTGGCGCGTCCAGGTGGGCAGTTCGGGGAGCTTTACGCGCAGCACGGCGGCTTGCAGCTCATCGAGGCGGGAGTTGTAACCGATTACTTCGTTGTAATATTTTTGCTGCGAGCCGTAGTTGCGCAGCACCCGCACTTGCTGGGCCAGGTTATCGTCGTTGGTAGTCACGGCGCCGGCATCGCCGAGGGCCCCCAGGTTTTTGCCCGGATAAAAGCTGGTGGCGTTGATATGGCCAAAACTGCCCGTGCGCTGGCCGGCGAACGCGGCGCCCTGCGCCTGGGCATTGTCTTCGACCACAAAAAGACCATGCTCCGTTGCCAGCGCCATGATTTCCGGCATGCGGCAGGCCTGGCCATAAAGATGCACCGGCACGATGGCGCGGGTACGCGAGGTAAGCGCCGCTGCTATGCGCGCGGGGTCGAGGTTGCTGGTGGCAGGGTCGGGCTCCACCGGCACGGGCACGGCTCCTACCTGCGTCACGGCCAGCCAGGTGGCAATGTAGGTATTGGAAGGCACGATTACCTCGTCGCCGGGGCCGATAGCCAAAGCACGCAACGCCAGGACCAGCGCGTCGAGCCCATTGGCCACCCCCACGGTGTGCGCCACCTGATTGAAGGCTGCGTATTCCTGCTCAAATTGCCGCACCTCCTCCCCTAGCACGTACCAATACGAATCGACTACGCGGGTGAAGGCATCCGTGAGGGCAGCGCGCAAAGGAGCGTGCTGGGGCGCGAATGAAAGGAACGGAACTTCCATGCGGTAAAGTTAACGGCAATTGCAAGCCAGTACATGGCTGGTGGCCCCAAGCCGGAAGCCCAGCTTCTCACACGTCCGAAACACGGCGTGGTTGGTGGCCTGGGTGGTCATCACCACGGCTTCGTGGCCCAGCGCGTGGGCGCGGTGCAGGGTTTCGGCTACCAGCTTTGCGTGCCACCCGCGGTTGGCCGGGCCCACTGCCGTGAGCAAAACCCGCGACAGCCGCGTGCCCAAGGCGGACGCGTCGATTTCGAGGTCGCTAATAGCCAGAAAAGAGTCAACGGGCAAGCCGGGCACGTTGGGTACCAGCACGGTAGCTGCCAGGTCACCCGTCACGGCGTTCTCCGCATACCGCGCCGAGTAGCCATCGGCCTGGGCTTCGCTAAACCAGTTATCGGCATGAATCCGGTCGTAAGGATTGCGAGCCGCCGCCGCAATCCGGCCAATATGGGCCGCCTCCCCCAAAGTCGCGGCCCGCACTGTATGCCGAGGATAAGTAAAATCCTCCAAATGGTCGCGGTAATACGTGAGCCGGGTTTCCACCAATTGCCAGCCGGCGGCAGTGAGGCCTTGCAGAAGCCGCACGTCCTCGGCCGGCACGATGCTGAAGGCGTAGAAAGTGCCGTTGCGCTCGGCCAGATGCTGGCGCAGCGCGTGGGCCGCCGTCACTAATTCGGCCGCCGTGACCTGGGCAGCGAACAAGCCGGTGAACAGGCGAAACGTGGGTAGCCCAAAGTAGTCGGAATCCCAGGGAAGGGAGCGCAGCAGCCAGTACACATCCGCCCCCGGTTTCTCACCAGTTGTACGGTACGTTTTGGTGCCCGCTTCCTGGCCCCAGCGGGTGGCCGTGCCCGTCCCAAACAAGGCCTGCTGAAGCTCGCCAGAGAATTGCCGCAGAAAATAATACGGCGAATAATAGGCCAGCTCCGCCGCGCGGGCCGCCACCAATGGGCTCAGGCTTTCGGTGCCCATCGCTGCCGAAATGCTTCGTAATCACGGATATAATCACCCTCGTCGTAGGGCTGGGAAGCCAGAATCAGCTGCACGGCCGTGTGCGAATACTGCATGGTGTGCCACGCACTGGGCGGGATGTAGAGCCCCACGGAAGGGTCTTCCAGCCTAAAAATCTGGATGTCGCCATTGGCCAGCTCCGTGGTAACGATGATGCGCCCGGCGGCAGCAATCAGCACCTGCTCCATACACTGGTGGGCATGCCGGCCGCGCACAATGCTTTCGGGCGTGTAATAAGTCCAAAAGACCCGCTGCACCGGAAACGGCAGCGGGTCTTTGGCATTTTCACCAACGGAGATGTAACCGATATCCGGAGCCCCCAGCTTTGGAAACTGAATAAGATACGGGGCCGGATAATCAATCATTTTATCAGTTAACAATGAGCAGTTAACAATGAGCAGTTAACAATGAGCAGTGAGCAGCTATTAATGCGAAAGACCAATTGTTAACTGTCCACTATTAACTGCTCACTGACCTTATTTAACGTGTTCCTTGAAATACTCGAGCGTCCGGCGCAGGCCTTCGGCGCGGTCCACTTTGGGCTCCCAACCCAGGATTTCCTTGGCTTTGGTGATGTCGGGCCGGCGCTTCAGGGGGTCGTTTTCGGGCAGGGCCTGGTACGTGGGCGTGAATTCGACGCCGGTGAGGCGGGCAATTTCTTCGCCAAACTCCTTGATGGTGATTTCCGACGGGTTGCCAATGTTGACCGGCAAGTGGTAGTCGCTGAGCAGCAACCGGTAAATGCCTTCCACCAAATCATCGACGTAACAGAACGAACGGGTCTGGGAGCCGTCGCCGAACACGGTCAGGTTCTCACCACGCAGGGCCTGCGAGAGGAAAGCGGGCAGCACGCGGCCGTCATCGAGCCGCATGCGCGGACCGTAGGTGTTGAAGATGCGAATGATGCGCGTTTCCAGGCCGTGGTGGTTGTGGTAAGCCATGGTAATGGCCTCCTGGAAACGCTTGGCCTCGTCGTAGCAACCACGCGGGCCCACGGGGTTCACGTTGCCGAAATATTCTTCTACCTGAGGATGGATTTCGGGGTCGCCGTACACCTCTGAGGTGCTGGCAATCAGCATGCGGGCGCCCTTCACGCGGGCCAGGCCCAGCAGGTTGTGCGTGCCGAGCGAACCCACTTTTAGGGTTTGAATCGGAATTTTGAGGTAGTCAATCGGCGAGGCGGGCGAGGCGAAGTGCAGGATATAATCAAGCTTGCCGGGCACGAAGACGAACTTGCTCACATCGGCGTGATGAAACTCAAAGTCTTCTTTACCAAATAAGTGCTCAATATTCTGGAGCGACCCCGTAATCAGGTTGTCCATCGCAATGACGTGGTAGCCTTCGGCCAGGAACCGGTCGCAGAGGTGGGAACCCAGAAACCCGGCCCCACCGGTGATAAGGACGCGTTTTTTTTCTTCGGACATGTTGGTCATATAGTCGTTGGTAATGCTGATGGAACGCCAGGCTTCTGCCAGCGGGCGCCGGACAAAGCATGACGTTCTTAATTTTCCATTCTTAGGAAACCGCCGGCTCTTTGTGCTCGGTTTTTACCCCAATGCAGTGGTAAGCAAAGCCGAGCTCCTGCAATTCCTTGGCTTCGTAGATGTTACGGCCATCAAAAATAGCTTTCTGCTTCATCAGGCGCGCCACCACTTCAAAGTTCGGGGCGCGGAAATCAGGCCACTCCGTCACTACCAGAAGTGCATCAGCATCAATCAGGGCCGCGAATTCGTCTTTGGCATAGGTAATGGTGTCACCGAGGGAATGCCGGGCTTCGGGCATAGCCACGGGGTCGTAGGCCGTTACGGTGCACCCGGCCGCCAGCAGCTTCTCGATGATAACCAGCGACGGCGCCTCGCGCATGTCGTCGGTTTTGGGTTTGAAGGACAGGCCCCACAAGGCTATTTTCAGACCGCGCAGTTCGCCACCGAAATGCCGGCTCACTTTGTCGAAAAGCACCGACTTCTGGTCCTCGTTCACGCTTTCCACGGCGCGCAGCACCTGCATGTCGTAACCGTTTTCCTGGGCGGTTTTAATCAGCGCCTTCACGTCCTTGGGGAAGCAGGAGCCGCCGTAGCCAATGCCGGGATAGATAAACTTGGTGCCGATGCGCGCATCGGAGCCAATGCCGCGGCGCACCATATTCACGTCGGCCCCCATGATTTCGCAGAGGTTGGCCACGTCGTTCATGAAGCTGATTTTCGTCGCCAACATGGAATTGGCCGCGTATTTAGTCATCTCCGCCGACGGAATATCCATGAAGATAATCGGGTGGCCGTTGAGCAGGAAGGGCTTGTAGAGCCGGCGCATCACCTCTTCGGCGCGGTCGGATGCAATGCCTACCACAATGCGGTCGGGCTTGAGGAAGTCATCAATGGCAGCGCCTTCCTTCAGGAACTCGGGGTTAGAAGCAACGTCGAACTCGATGTCGTCCCCACGCTTGGCCAAGGCCTTCTCAATTTCGGCGCGCACTTTGGAGGCGGTGCCCACGGGCACGGTGCTTTTGGTCACGATGACGCCGTAGGCATTCATGTGCTCGCCGATGCCACGAGCTACGGCCAGCACGTATTTCAGGTCGGCCGAGCCGTCTTCGCCGGGCGGCGTGCCCACGGCAATGAACGCAACGTCGCAGTCTTTGATGCTTTCGGCCAGGTTGGTGGAGAAATGCAAGCGGCCCTTTTCTACGTTGCGGCTCACCATTTCCTCCAGCCCGGGCTCATAGATGGGCAGGATTCCCGCGTGCAGGTTGTCAATTTTTTTCTGGTCGATGTCGATGCACGTTACGTCGATGCCGACCTCGGCAAAGCACGTACCCGTAACCAAACCAACGTAGCCGGTGCCTACTACTGCTATTTTCATACGAAGATTTTATTGGAAATAAACCTGGTGTCAACCGGGCAAAGGTAGCTTTATCGCCCTTCCGTTGGTTCTGCTAACATGATAATTAGCTATTCATATACTGCTTCCACCACGTCT
Organism: Hymenobacter terricola; assembly: GCF_017921975.2. Lineage (GTDB taxonomy): Bacteria > Bacteroidota > Bacteroidia > Cytophagales > Hymenobacteraceae > Hymenobacter > Hymenobacter terricola. The sequence continues at coordinate 46,662 of NZ_JAGEMO020000033.1, read as the reverse complement.
GGAACACGATGAGGCCCCAGATACGGGCATGCACGTCGCCGGGGCTGCGCGAGAAAAGCTGGGCCTTAAGCGCCCGAATGGCTTCAACATCAAAAATTCCCTGGCTTTCGATAAACTCGTCGCGCAACAGGTCTTCTTCGATGAGGGACCGCAGCTCGCCGCGCATCCACTTCAGCAAAGGCACCTCGAAACCGTGCTTGGGGCGGTCGTAGAGCTCGACGGGCAGCTCGGAGCGGAAGGCGTCCTGCACGATGCGCTTCTTCATCGTCGCATCGACCTTGCTGGTCACGGGAATGGAGAAGGCGAAGTCGACGACCTTATAATCCAGGAAGGGGGTGCGTACTTCCAGCGAGCTGGCCATACTCATCATGTCCACTTTCGTGAGCATGTCGTAGGGCAGCACCAGGGTCATATCGGTGAGCAGCACCTCATTGAGGTCGCCGTCGGTGTGCAGGTGCTCCAGAATGTCCTTGCGGCGCTTGGCGGCCAGCTTCTTGCCCACTTTGCGGCGGCTGGCGGCGCTGAGAAGGTCGCGGGCATCGGCGGCCGAAGCGAAGCTGGCCCAGTCCCAATACCGGTCCTTCACACCAGCTACCATGCCGCGTGAGAAGCGTTGCAGCTGGCGCACCCGGTTGCCGAAAAAGCCGCTGCGCGACTTGGGCAAGGCATCCCAGAGGAAGCCCAGCGCGGTTACGGCTTCGGCCTTGGCGCCGCCCTGCCGCACCTTGAACTCGCCCATGTGCTTGTTGTAGCCGCCGAACATCTCGTCGGCGCCGTCGCCGCTGAGGGCCACGGTCACGCTCTGGCGGGTGCGCTGGCTGAGGATGTACACGGCCAGGGCCGAGGAGTCAGCAAACGGCTCGTCGAGGTAATCCAGCATGTCGTGGATGTGCTCGTAGAGGTCGTTGTTGGTCAGCGAGAAGACGGTGTGGTTGGTCTTGTGCCGGGCCGCTACCAGGTTGGCGTACTTGGTTTCGTCGAAAAACGGCTCGTCTTTGAAGCCGATGCTGAACGTGTTGAGGTGCGGCGTGTGGCGAGCGGCCAAAGCGGTAATCACGCTGGAGTCGATGCCGCCGCTGAGGAAGGCGCCGAGCGGCACGTCGGCCACGAGGCGGCGCTGCACGGCCCCGTCCATCAGGTCGACCAGCTTGTGCTGCTGCTGCTCGTAGGTGAGCTTGTTTTTGGCGACTTTCTTGGCGTCGTAGGGGATTTTATACCACGCCTTGCCGACTACTTTATTGTCCTTGATGTAGAGGTAGTGGCCGGGCAGCATTTTTTTCACGCCCTTGAAAATACTGGCCGGGCCGGGGATGTAGTTCAGCTGCAAATACTGGCTCAGAGCCACGTAGTCGAGCTTGCGCGGCACGCCCAGGGCCATCATCGACTTCATTTCCGAAGCGAAAAACAGCTTGTCTTCGTCGCGGTAAATAAGGAGCGGCTTCACGCCATACCGGTCGCGGGCGATGAACAGCGAATTCTCTTCCTTGTCGTAAATGGCAAACCCGAAAAAGCCGTTGAGCTTCTTGATAAAGCTGCGGCCCTCCGTGATGTACAGCTGCAGGATGACTTCCGTATCAGTCTGCGAATGGAATGCACAGCCGCGCTTTATCAACTTTTCGCGCAATTCGCGGTAGTTGAATATCTCGCCGTTGAAGACGATGGTGTAGCGCCCCGACGCGTCGGTCATCGGCTGATTGCCATCGGCCGAAAGGTCGAGAATAGCCAACCGACGAAAGCCCAGCCCTACTTTATCGTAGGTGTAATGGCCCTCGGAGTCGGGTCCGCGGCGAATGATGGCGTCGGTAGACGCTTGCAGGTTGGCCAGTGACTGACGACCTGTTTCCGTAAAAGCAAATACTCCTGTTATTCCGCACATAGTAGCACGCAAAAGTACGACCCCGCAACCTAAAGGCCATCCGCGTGGTATTGCGAAGAGCACAAATGGCGACAATTTCTACCAAAAGGCCACCACAGTGCCTTCGCTGCTCTTTTTCATTTCCCATCTATTCTGTCCAACCCATGAACCTCAACGACCAATTTCAAGCGGCGGCACAGCAAGTAAACAACCTGCCCGGCGATGCCGCAGCCGCGCACATGACCGAACTCTACGGCCTCTATAAGCAGGCCACGGAGGGCGATGTGAACATGAAAACCAACGAAGTAGACCCCGATGCTGCCGACCAGGCCAGTGGCCCCGCCGGCCTGTCGCAGGCCCAGTGGGATTCGTGGGACCAGTTTAAGGGCGTGCCCGAAGAGGAAGCCAAGCGGCGCTACGTGGCCAAAGTCGCTGAAATTACCGGCAGCGCTGGCTTCGGTACGGAAGCCAGCGAAGTGCCCACCGACCGCCAGTCGGGTGCCCCCCGCACCCACGACCACGGCGGGCTGCGGGGCGACATCGAGGCGGGCTCCCCGTATGGTGGCGAGGACAAGCTAAAAAGCCAGCAGGCCGAATAAGCAGCACGGCAGCCAGGCCATTGGCTTTGGCAGCAAATGCGTAGCAAAGCCGGCCCCGTGCGGGGCCGGCTTTTTGTTTTTGGCGGGAATTGGGCTAAGTAAAAAATATTCCTACTCGCTTAACTATCAGCCACCAATCGCGCAGTATCATTGCTGGCAGGAGCTTTTGGCTTCCGGTTTCGCGTTTTCAGCGCTGTCTTTTTCGCTACTTATTACCTTATGAACCGTCGTCTTTTTTTGAATCATGGCACGCGGGCCGCCCTCACGGCCGCGCTACTGCCCGCCGTGGCCTGCCAGGCTACCACCGACAAGCCCACCGCCGAGGCACCCACCACGGCCGGGGCGCCCGCAGAAAAAAGCACCGACGAACCCTTCGCCCTGCACGAAGCCACTGTGGCCGACTTGCAGGACCGCATGGCCAAAGGCACGGAAACGGCCCGCAGCCTGAGCGAGAAATACCTGGCCCGCATCCAGGCCCTGAACGAAGCCGGCCCTCTGCTGCGCGCGGTCATCGAAACCAACCCGGATGCGCTGACCATTGCCGATGGCCTTGACAAAGAGCGCAAGGCCGGCAAGGTGCGCGGCCCGCTGCACGGCATTCCGGTGCTGATTAAAGACAACATCGACAGCGGCGACCAGATGATGACCACGGCCGGCGCCTCGGCCCTGATTGGGCACAAGGCCAAACAGGACGCCTTCATCTTGCAGAAGCTGCGGGCCGCGGGAGCGGTGCTGCTGGGCAAAACCAACCTGAGCGAGTGGGCCAACTTCCGGTCTTCGCACTCGGTGAGCGGCTGGAGCAGCCGGGGCCGCCAGAGCCGCAATCCCTACGCGCTGGACCGCAGCACCAGCGGCTCCAGCTCCGGCTCGGGCGCGGCGGTGGCGGCCAATTTGTGCGCCGTCGCCATTGGCACGGAGACGGATGGCTCGGTGGTTTCTCCCTCGTCGTGCAACGGGCTGGTCGGCCTCAAACCCACCGTGGGCTTGCTCAGCCGCAGCGGCATCATTCCCATTTCGAGCACCCAGGACACGGCCGGTCCCATGGCCCGCACCGTGCGCGACGCCGCCCTCCTACTTGGCGCGCTCGCCGGCCCCGACCCGGCGGACCCGGCCAAGCTGCCCATTCCCACCGGCTCGCCAACCGAGTACACCACGTTTCTCAAAGCCGATGCGCTAAAGGGCCAGCGCCTCGGTGTTGAGAAAGCGCACCTGAACGGCCCGCCTGCCGTGGCCGCTCTGCTGAAAGAAGCCGTGGCCGCGCTCAAAGCGCAGGGCGCGACCGTGGTGGAAGTCGAATTGAACAAGCTGATAAACCCGCTTGGCGAGGCCGAATTCGACGTGTTGCTGTATGAGTTCAAGGATGGGGTGAACAAGTACCTCGCCGGGGCCGGGGCCAGCGTGAGCAACCTGGCCGACGTGATTGCCTACAACAACGCCCACGCCGCCGAAGCCATGCCGTTTTTCCAGCAGGAAACGTTGATTAAGGCCGAAGCCACCGACGGGCTCAACAACCCCAAGTACAAAGCCGCCGTGCAAAAAACAGTGTCGGGGGCCCGCAAAGCCATTGATGAGCTGCTGCACACGCAGCAGCTCAACGCCATTGTGGGGGTGACGACCGGGCCAGCCTGGTGCATCGACTGGGTGAACGGCGATTACTCGACGGGCGTCGATTTCTCGTCGCCGGCGGCCATGGCGGGCTATCCGCACCTGACGGTGCCGATGGGGCAGGTGCTCGGCCTGCCGGTGGGCCTGTCGTTTGTGGGGCCGGCTTACCACGAGGGGCAGTTATTGGCTTTGGGCTACGCCTATGAGCAGGCCACGCACAAGCGCACGGCCCCGCAGTTTTTACCGACGGTGGCATAGCAAGACGGCTCCTATCCTAATCAGCTGGAACGCCAAAGCCTGCCTTCCCAACGTTGGGAAGGCAGGCTTTGGCGCTAAAGGGAGGCTTCCAAACGTTGGGAAGCCGGGTTTGGTGCTAAAGGGAGGCTTCCAAACGTTTGGAAGGAACTTTTGGCGTTAAAACTCCCCATCCAAACGTTTGGAAGGAACTTTTGGCGTTAAAACTCCTCATCCAAACGTTTGGAAGGGGCATTTGGAGCCAAAACTCCTCATCCAAACGTTTGGAAGGGACCTTAGAAAATCTTCCCCGGATTCAGAATCCCGTGCGGGTCGAATACGCCTTTGATGCCGCGCATCAGGTTCAGGTTGGTTTCGGCCAGGGCGATGCCGATGTAGCCTTTCTGGACCAGCCCAATGCCGTGCTCGCCGGAAATGGTGCCGCCCAGCTTCACGCACAGCTCAAAGATTTCCGAAATGGGCTGGCGCAGGCCCACGTTCCACATCTCGTCGTCGAAGTCGCCCCGGATGATGTTGACGTGCAGGTTGCCGTCGCCGGCGTGGCCGTAGCACACGCTTTTGAAGCCGTAGCGGGCGCCTATTTCCTTCACCCCTTTCAGCAGCGTGGGCAGCTCGGCGCGGGGCACCACGGTATCTTCTTCCTTATACACCGAGTTGTAGCGCACCGAATTGCCGATGTTGCGCCGGATGCGCCAGAGGTCGTCTTTTTGGCCGGCGGTATCGGCCAGCAGGATTTCGCCCACGTCGTAGTGCTCCAGCACGCCGTACACCTGCTCGGCCTCCTTATAAAGCTGGTCCAGGTCCTGGCCGTCGAGCTCAATGAGCAAGTGGGCCCGGATATCCTCGGGCAGCGTGAGCGGGATTTTCAGGTAATCGGAAGACCAGGCAATGGCTTCGCGCTCCATAAATTCCATGCCCGACGGGATGATGCCCGCCCGGAACACGGCCGAAACCGCGTCGGCGGCCTGCGCCTCCTGGCGGAAAGGCACCAGCATCAGAATGTTGTGCTGCGGATACGGCAACAGCCGGAACACTACTTTGGTGATGATGCCCAGCGTGCCTTCCGAGCCCACCAGGAGCTGCGTGAGGTTGTAGCCGGTGGAATTTTTGAGGGTGTTGGCGGCCGTCCAGATAATCTCGCCGGTGGGCAGCACCACTTGCAAATTCAGCACGTAGTCGCGCGTGGTGCCGTATTTCACGGCTTTGGGGCCGCCGCTGCTATGGGCCAGGTTGCCGCCCAGAAAGCAGCTGCCCTTGCTGGCCGGGTCAGGCGGATAAAACAGGCCCACTTCTTTCACGGCATTCTGAAACGCCTCGTTCACCACGCCGGGCTCCACGGTAGCCTGCAGGTTGCGCTCGTCAATCTGAATGATTTTGTTCAGCCGCTCGGTGCTCAGCACCACCCCGTGGTGGATGGGCAGGGCGCCGCCGCTCAGACCCGTGCCGGCGCCGCGCGGCGTGACGGGAATGTGGTGCTCGTGGCACAGGCGCAGTATCTGGCTGATTTCGTCGGCATCGGCCGGGCGCAGCACCACATCGGGCGCAAAATGCAGGTCTTCGGTGTGGTCGCGGCCGTAGTCGGCGTAGGCATCGGCGGTGGCGGTGGCTTCGGCGCGCTGGGCCGTTAGGACGTGCGCGGGGCCGACAATGGCCTCGAAGGCAACCAATAATTCGGGGGTGAGGGCGTTAAAATTCATAAGCGGCAAAGCTGGAAAGGCCGCGCAAACTATCTTTGCGGCCAATGGGGAGGGTGACAACGAAGATACTACCGGGGCTGCTGCTGGCTTTAACCTTGCTGGCCAGCTGCCACCGCAAGCTCAACTACCGCGACGGCCAGTACCGCTCGGCGCGCGAAATGGTTCGCCTGAAAAAGGGCGGCCGCTACGCCAGCGCCCGCCCCACGGGCAAAACCAAGGTTATCGGCAGCACGCCCAGCGGCGGCAAAACCAAGGTGGTGACGCGCCGGCCCGCCCGCATGGGCAGCGCCACCGGCACCTTGGCCTCGGTGATAGAAGCCGCCCGCTCCTACCAGGGCACGCCCTACCTCTACGGCGGCACCACCCGCCTCGGCCTCGACTGCTCGGGGCTGCTCCAGCTCTCGTTCGGCGAGGCGGGGGTCACCATTCCGCGCTCGTCCAACGAGCAAGCCGTGTGGGGCGACCCCGTGAAGACCACCGAACTCCAACCCGGCGATTTGGTCTTTTTTGGGGCCTCGCCCGGCAGCCGCACCATCACCCACGTGGGCCTGGTGACGGTGGTTGACGACGAAGGTGTTGACTTTATTCACGCTTCTACTTCCCTGGGAGTAGTGGAAAACAGCTTGGAATCTGATTATTACCTCAGTCGCTTTATCCGGGCCGTACGGCCTCTCTTATGAGGCGCGTCTACTACCTTTGCCCTGTAAATGGTTCATTGTGTAAGGCTCAATAAATGGTAAAGTTGTCATAATGTTGGCCCTTTCGTGCCAGCATTACCTTTGCCCCCCCGTTCTATCCCTCTATCTCTGTTCCCATCAACCCCATTGTTTCACCAAGTTTCTTTTGTTATGAATAATCTACGTTTACGCCATTTACTGCTTTTGGCGGTAATGCTTTTTGCTGCCCGACTAGGCTGGAGCCAGGGTGCAACCACCGCCGCAATGAGCGGCGTTATCTCCGATAAGACCGGCGCAGGCCTGCCCGGTGCCACCGTCATTGCCATTCACACGCCCACCAACACGCAGTACGTAGCCCCTACGAACTCCGACGGGCGTTTCAACATTCAGAACATGCGCGTGGGTGGCCCTTACACCGTGCGCGTCACGTTTGTGGGCTATAAGGACCTGACCCGCGAAGGCATCAACCTGACCCTGGGCCAGAACCAGCGCTTCGACCAGACCTTGAGCGACGCCAGCACGGAGCTGGCAGAAGTGACCGTGAGCGGCCGCCGCGACCCTATCATGAGTGCCGACCACACCGGGGCCAGCACCACGGTGCAACGCGAAACCATTGAGCGCCTGCCCACCCTGAACCGTTCGCTGAACGACTTCACCCGCCTCACCCCGCAGGCCAACGGCCAGAACTTTGGCGGCCGCAGCGGTAGCTATAACAACATCACGGTTGACGGTGCCATCTTCAACAACGCCTTCGGCTTGTCGTCGACGGTGGGTGGCCAGGCCAGTGCCCAGCCTATCTCGCTGGATGCTATCGACCAGATTCAGGTGAGCATTGCGCCGTTTGACGTGCGCCAAGGCTCGTTCACGGGTGCCGGCATCAACGTGGTGACCCGCTCGGGCACCAACAAGGTGCAGGCTTCCATCTACGATTTCTACCGCAACCAGAAGCTAGTGGGCAGCAAAGTAGCCGACGTAACCAGCGACTATCCTACGTTCAACCTGAACAACATTGGTTTCCGCGTAGGCGGCCCGATTATAAAAGACAAGCTATTCTTCTTCATCAACGCCGAATCGGAGCGCCGTAACGACCCGCCCGCCAACAACTTCACCGCCAACCGCGCTACTGATGGCTCGGCTCCTCCTGTCGGCGGCACGGTTTCGCAGGCTTCGGGCCGCGAGCTCGATATCCTGAGCAACTTCCTGCAGCAGCAGTATGGCTACAACCCCGGCCCGTACGAAAACTATAACCTGAAGTCGAACAGCGACAAAGCCACGGTTAAAATCGACTGGAACATCAGCGCCAACAACCGCTTCAACATCAAATACAACTACCTGAAGTCGTATGCCGATATCCCCCCGAGCACCTCGGGTGCCATTAACAACCAGCGTTCGCAGTCGCAGTTTGGCCTGCCTTACCTGTCGTCTTACTACCGCATCAACAACAACCTGAACTCGATTATTGCGGAATTGAACAGCACGCTGGGCGCGGGTAAATACTCGAACAACCTGACGGCCGGCTACTCGGCTTTCCGCGACTTCCGCGAAAGCAGCGGCGGCACTTTCCCGCTAGTAGACATCGGCACCAGCGTGGGCCTGACCCCCATTGGCACGGCCAACACGACGGCAGCGAACTCGCTGACCTCGTTTGGTTTCGAGCCCTTCTCGGCCTTCAACATCCTTAATTCGGACGTGTATCAGCTCGGCGACAACTTCACGGCTTACCTTGGCAAGCACAACGTGACGGTGGGTACATACAACGAGTACTACAAGTTCAAAAACGGCTTCTCGCCGAACTACTACGGCAACTACGCCTACAACTCGCTGGAGGACTTTTACGCCTCGGCTGGTTTCAACTACAACCGCACGGCGGGCACGTTCTCGCCCTTCACCGGCACTCGTCCCGGTGCGCAGCGCTACAACTTCTCGTACTCGGCCCTGCCCGGCGGCTTCCCCTTCGCCGAAATCTCGGCGGCTCAGCTGGGCCTGTACCTGCAGGATGAATGGTCGCCCCGCAACAACCTAAAGGTAACTTATGGTATCCGCGCCGACTTGCCTTACCTGACGTCGGACCTGACGCAGAACCCCAACGTCGCGAACCTGACTGGTTTCCGTGACAATGTGCAAATCAACACCGGTAACGCCCCCAAGAAAAGCGTGCTGTTCTCGCCCCGTGCTGGTTTCAACTGGGATGTGAACGACGACCGCAAAACGCAGCTTCGCGGTGGTACGGGCATCTTCACCGGCCGCGTGCCCTTCGTGTGGCTCTCGAACCAGGCCAGCAACAACGGCGTGCAGTTTGGCTCGTTCAGCTCAATTGGTTCCAGCACACTTGTGCCCGGTAACACCACTCCATCGTATTTCAACCCCAACGTGGACGCCTACCGCCCGCAGACTGCAGCTGCCAACACGAACTACAACATTGCAGTTACGGCCAACGACTTCAAATTCCCGCAGGTATGGCGCACGAACCTGGCGGTTGACCAGGAACTGCCCGGCGGCGTAATTGCTACCCTAGAGGCTTTCTACACGAAAGATATCAATGCCGTGTATCACCAGAACGTGAACCTGCCCGGCAGCGAAGCCAACCCTTACAACCGCGCTACTGCCGTAGGTGTGAACGGTGGTGACAGTCGTCCGATTTTCTACACCGTGAACAGCCCGGCAGTGATTACGAACGGCCTAGCGGCTACCACCCGCAACAACCAAATTTACGCTGGCCGCGGCGGTGTTTCGGTTACCAACCCCAACATCAGCGACGCCATTGTGATGAAGAATACCAACAAAGGCTATTCCTACGCCGTGACGGCCCAGTTGCAGAAGACTTTCAGCAGCGGCTTCTACGCTAGCCTGGCCTACACCTATTCCGATTCGCGCTCGATTAACGACGGCGGTTCGATTGCCCAGTCCATCTGGCGCGACCGCTCGGTATCGGGTGACCCGAACGCCAACGTACTGAGCTACTCCAACTTCCTGCAGCAGCACCGCGTAATTGCCTCGGCTTCTTACCGCAAGGAGTACGTTGGTCACCTGGCCACCACCCTGTCGCTGTTCTACGAAGCTGCTCCTGCCGGTCGCTACTCGTACGTGTACGCTGGTGATATGAACGGTGACGGCCAGACGGCCAATGACCTGATGTACATCCCCCGCAACCAGAGCGAAATCCTCCTGAACCCCATCACGCTCACGACCGCTCAGGGTGGTGGCTCATACTCGGCGGCTCAGCAGTGGACCGACCTAGATAACTTCATCAACCAAGACAGCTACCTCAGCAAGCACCGCGGCGAGTACGCCGAGCGCAACGGTGCCGTGCGTCCGTGGCAGAACCGCTTGGACTTGCGCCTGTTGCAGGACATCTTCACCAACTTGGGTGAGAACCGCAACACGCTTCAGCTGAGCATCGACATCTTCAACATCGGCAACCTGATTAACAGCAACTGGGGTACTTTCCAGACGGCTAACAAGGCGAACCCGCTGTCCTTTGCCGGCTACAATGCTCAGGGCCAGCCGGTGTACACGTTCCCCTACCTGACCAACCCGGTCCTCGTTACAGCTGCTACCCCAACCACCCCCGCAGTGGTAACGCCCGGCGCTCCGCTAACCGACACCTTCCGCAAAGACACGGGCGGTATTGGTTCGCGCTGGCAGGGTCAGATTGGCATCCGCTACATTTTCAACTAAGCCTTCCGGCTTGGCGTAGCTCCGAAACGGGCAGGAAGAAATTCCTGCCCGTTTTTTTGTGGCTGATTGTTTGGCCATTGCGCCGACTGGGCAAAAAAAGTGCGCGCTGGCCTTGCTAAACCGGCAGCGAGCCGTACTTTTGTCGAACCAATGCGCAAATGGCACGGCGGGAACCCACAAATTTGGGGGATTAGCTCAGCTGGCTAGAGCGCTTGCATGGCATGCAAGAGGTCATCGGTTCGACTCCGATATTCTCCACTGAAGATGTGAATGAAGACAAACAGGCAGTTACGACCCCGGTCGTGGCTGCCTGTTTTGTTTTAAGGCCCGGCGGGCTCCTACGCAATGGGCCAGCGGGGCCAGGGCAAAATTTGGCCGGATGAGCAAGTATTTGCCTCATTCCCTGAATGGCAAGGTTTCCGGCGATATGGTGAAAGCAATAGCAGCTTTGCCCGCAGAATTTTGCAACCTTCGCCAAAAAGTATATTCTGGGGCCTGGCGCGGCTGAGAATGCGTGACCTAAGAGCTGCTAATCTGCGGGTTTCGTTGTGATAAAAGCAGGTGGGTTGGGGTTTCTATTTCTATCTTGAGCAGTAAATTATTCATCTGCTCATGCTTAAAAAACTACACGTTCTGTTTTTCCTGCTGCTGGCAGGACTGGCCCTGCCCGAACGCAGCCTGGCGGCCCCGGGCGATACCACCCGCGTTACCGTCTTCAGCCGGCGCGCCCTCACCTACCACGGGTACTACGATACCACCGTGACGATGCCCCCGGCCGGCCGGCGCTACCGCAAGGTGCTGATGCATTACATCCTGGGCCGCTACGCCTGCGCGCCCGGCAGCCAGTATTGCGGTTCCTGGGACTACACCACGCGCCTGATGCTGCGGCCCCCGGCCCACGACTCGCTGGAACTGGCCCGCATTATGACGCCCTACGCCACCGACTGGAGCCTGAGCCGGACCCACGACTACGTGGTGGATGTGACCGATTACGCGCCCCTGTTGGTGGGCCGCCCCGGCTACCGCTTCGATTACCAGGGGTATTCGTGGGGGTTTACGGTGACGGTGCGCTTCGACTTCATTGAGGGCACGCCACCGCAGGACCCGGTGGACGTGCGCAACGTGTACGACGGCACCTTTGCCTACGGCGTGATTACCGACCCCATCGACAATCACATGCCGGCCCGCAGCCTCACGGCGCCCTCGGCGGGCACCATTGCGCTCAAGAGCCTGATTTCGGGCCACGGCTCCGACCCGTTGAACTGCGCCGAATTCTGCCGGCGCGGCTACACCCTGCTGGTCGACAACGTGGCCCGCGGCAACACGTTTCTGTGGCGCGACGACTGCGGCAAGAACGAGGTGTACCCCCAAACCGGCACCTGGGTGTATAACCGGGGCAACTGGTGCCCCGGCGCGGTGGTGCGCCGCATTGTGCAGCCGCTCACGGCCCTTACCACGCCGGGGCAGCCCTTCACGCTCGATGTGAACATGCAGACCTACACGGCTTCCAACCAGGCCTCGGCCACGGCCCAGTACATCTGGAGCAGCCAGCTGGTGACGGCCGGGGCCATCAACTTCCAGACCGATGCCTCGCTGGATGAAATCATTTCGCCGAACTCGAACGAGAACTACGTGCGCGAAAACCCCAGCTGCGGCGGCCCCCAGGTGCGCTTAAAAAACCTGGGCAGCGCCCGCCTCACGGCCGTCACCATTGCCTACCGGGTGAAGGGGCGCGGGCCGCTGCAGACCTACAGCTGGACCGGCAACCTTGCCTACGGCCGCGACACGCTGGTGGTGCTGCCGGCCCTCACCGCCCTGATGAACAACACGACGGGCGGCCGCTTCCAGGCCTGGACGGCCGGCCCCAACGGCGCCCGCGACCAGAACGCCTACAACGACACGCTCAGCACGCGCTTCTCGCCGTCCATCACCCTCCCCTTCTCCCTCACGGTGGCCATGACGACGAACAACGCCAGCGCCGGCCCCCTCACCAATGAAACCAGCTGGCAGATAGTGGACGTGGCCGGCAACGTGGTGGGCCAGCGCACCGGGGCCGCCAACCTCACCACCTACAACGACAACCTGCGGCTGCAGCCCGGCTGCTACTCCCTGCGCGTGACCGATGCCGGCTGCGACGGCTTTGCCTGGTGGGCCTCGCCCACGGTGGGCAACGGCGCCATGCGCATCCTCGACGCGGCGGGCAACGTGCTGAGGACCATCAGCGGCGATTTTGGCTGCGAGTACACCCTGAATTTCCAGGTGGCCGGCACCGTGGCGGCCGTGGCGAATGCCCAGCTGCTGAACGCGCTCGACGTGTACCCCAACCCCAGCCAGGACGGCCGCTTCATGCTCGACCTGAACCTGGCCGCCAGCCAGAACGTGCACCTGCGCGTGCTGGACGCCCTGGGCCGCCGCGTGTGGACCCAGGACTTGCAGCAAGTGAAAGCCACCGTGCAGCCGCTGGCCCTCACCGGCCTCGCGCCCGGCATCTACGCCCTGGAAGTGGGCCTCGCCGATGGCACCAAGCTGAACCGCCGCCTGGTGATTGAGTAGCCAACCCCGCACCTGCCAACAGAAACGAGGGATGCTCCGGCTGGCGGAGCATCCCTGTTTCTGTTGGCAGGTGTCTACTCTTTTTCAGAGGCCCACATTTTTCTGTAGGGGCCCGTAGCGCGTGCTACGGACCCTCACATTTTTCTGTAGGTGCCCGTAACCCGGTTTTCAGAGGCCCACACTTTTCTGTTGGTGCCTGTAGCGCGTGCTACGGGTACCCACAGAAAAGTGTGGGCCTCTGAAAACCAATTTTGAGCCTAAACTGGTAATGCGGAGGGCTGGCATAGTTCGCCTGGTATCATGCAAAAAGCCCCCGCAGCGTTACTGCGGGGGCTTTTTGGGTCTGAACCGAGGGCGGGCTATTGCTTGCTCACTTTGATGGTGCTGGTAGTGCTTTCATCCTGGTAGCGCACCAGGTAGATGCCCGCGGCCAGGCTGCTCAGGTTGAAGCTGGCCGTTTGGTTGGTGACGGGGGCCGTTTGCAGCACCCGGCCGGTGAGGTCGGTGAGGGTGACCTGGGCCCGGGGGCTGGCAGCGCCGACCTGCACCGTGAGCTGGGCCGTGGTGGGATTGGGAAAGGCGCTGAGAGCGACGTTGCCCTGGTCGGCCCGGCTGGCAGTCACGACGGCGATGTTCACGAGGTAGTCTTCGGCTTCGCCGTAGTCCGACTGCGAGGCCCCGCAGGCCTGGGTAGCCAGCGGCACCACATCGTCGCCGCCCCGGATGCGCATTTTGGTCTGGCCGAGCACGGCGGAGCCGGGCACGCCGAAGGTGATGGTGGTGGTGCCGTTGGCCCCGGCGTTGGTGCCCAGCGTGGCGTACTCGGCGGCCTCAAAAATGCCGTTGTGATTGAAATCAACCCAGAGGGCGCTGTATTGATTAACATCCGAGCCGAAGGAGAGCGTGACAGCGCCGGTGAGGCCCAGGCCGAAGGTTGGGATAATGAGGGGGCTGGGCTGCTGGGCGCTGTAGTCGTGGTAGTAGGGCGCCGCGTTGCCGAGGGCGGCGGTGTTGTTGCTCATCGAGCCCACCGTTACGGTTTTGATGACGTCGTTGCCGCCGCCGCTCACGTAGGTGGGCGTGCAGTAGCACTGCGCGAAGGGGGCCGCCGTGACGCTCACCGGGGTTGAGAACGCCGAGGTGCCGCTGGCCGTGCAAATCACCTGCAGGCGGTAATCGGTGGCCGAGGCCAGGCTGGGCACGGTGTAGGGCACGGTGGTCGCGCCGCTGATATTGGTGAACGTGCTGCCGCCCGCCGGGCTGCTCTGCCACTGAAAGGTGAGGCCCGTATTGGCGGAGGAATAGCCGCTGGCGCGCAGCTCGAATGGAGTAGCCGGGCAGACGGACGGGATGGATGCCGTGGCCGTGCCCCCGGTGGGCATGCCCGCGCAGGCCGTAGCCGCCGCAATGGTGATGACGTAATCTTCCACTTCGCCGAAGTAGCTGCCGAAGCAGGCCTGGTTGCCCACCACGGCGCCGTTGTTGGAGCGCACGCGCAGGCGGGTTGGGCCGGTGAGGGCGGTGACGGGCACCGTGAGGCTGCCGGTCAGGCTCAGGTTCAGGCTGGCGAAGCCGGTGGCCGGGCCCGTGCCGATGAGCGTGTATTCGCTGGCCTCGAAGGTGCCGCTGTGGTTGTAGTCAATCCAGACGCCGGCCTGGCTGTTGGCGGCGTTCACATGCAAGTCCAGCGTGACGGGGTAGGTGGCGCCTTGCAGGAGCGTGGTGGTCAGGGCCGCGTTGGCGACGTAGCTCGCGTAGCCGCCCGTGGTGCAGGCGGTGTTGGAGTTGCCCAGCGCCCCCAGGGTCACGCCCCGAATCCATTCGCTGGCGCAGCTGCCGCCGGTGGGCGTACAATAGCAGCTCAGAAACGAGCTTTGGGGCACATTCACCAGGGGCGAGGTGGACGAGATGCCGCTGCCGGCGCAGGTGACGACTACGCGGTAATCGGTGGCGGCCGCCTGGCTGGCCACGGTGTAGGGCACGGTGGTAGCCCCGCTGATGGCCGCGAACGTGTTGGCCCCGGCGGGGCTGCTCTGCCACTGGTAGCTCACGCCCGAGCCGGACGCGGAACCGGTCAGCGTCAGGTTGAAGCTGTTGTTGGTGCAGGCAGTGGCGGTGCTGGCGGCGGGCGTGCCGGCGGCGGGCGTGCCGCTGCACACCGAATTAATGCTCACGCCCATGACGTTGAGCACGCCGGTAGTCGACGTTTTGGCAAAGTCAATGCTTTGGATTTGCCTGGCAAAATTGGCCGGCGAAATCGTGAGCAGGACCTGGTACAGGCGAGGGTCGGAGGCGTTGTTTTCGCGGTTTTCGACGCCGCGCTGCACCCGGCCCAGGCCCAGCACCGCGTAGCCCGAGCCCCCGTACCAGTCGGCAATGGTCTGCGCGCTGAATACCTGGGTGGTGCCGTCGCTGAAATTCACCGTGATGTTGGCCGTGCTCGGCCCGCTGCCCGACGTGGCCAGCAAGTACACCTCGCCGGCCGATTGCGGCGTGGCCAATGTGAGCGTGCCGGTGCCCGTGCCCGTCCCGGTGCCGGTGGCGGGCATGCGCAGCGAGTTGTTGCCGGTGAAGGCCCCCAGCTGAAACGTAACGCCCGCCGTGGCCGCACTGCTGATAAGGCCGCTGTTGGGCAGGTAGGAAGTGCCGGTAGGGTTGTAGTCCTGCGCCATAAAGACGTAGCCGCCCGCATCGATGCCGATGGTGGACGAGGCCAGGGAAGTGCCCGTGCCGTTGGCCACCACATCGGCGTTGTAGCCCGCTACGGTGACCGGGGTGTACGCGGCCCGCGCCACAGGCGCAGTACCGAAGCTCAGCGTGAAAAGGGCCAGCTTTACAAAGCGTGTAAATTTTTTTTCCATGCGGTGAATAAGTTTTTGTCCTCACTAAAAGTATCGCAAAAAATTACCCGCGAAGTAAACCATCATTTCGAATTCAATTATTTATATCGCATTAATTTCAATATTTCCAAACTTAACCTAAGCTTTAAATAGATTTTCCAATAATCTGCTCAGTAAAAAATATTTTGCTAAAAACGGCTCACAACCCACTAACCAGCTGACAAATGATTATCCCCAGAATACCGCTTAAATAGTTTTATTATTTCGCTATTTAATTCAATAATTAAGCCGATGCTTTAGCACCAACAACGGCACCTCTCTCTGGACTGGGCACAACGAATGATAAGTGAATCTATATTTGAGCAAGCCATTATTCAGCCGGCCAGCTGGTTTTCGGCGGGTTAATTTCGTGTATGTCAGCAGCATGGAATATATCGCTCGTTTACGGTGCCTCACATTCCGAATACCGGTAGCGCTTCGCTGTATAATCAGATGCAAAAAGCCAGCAGCCATCCAATCTTACGGGCATCTGGTAAAAAACCACTGACTTACAGCAAAAAGGCTGCTTGAATACAGGGGTTTGTTTCCTAGTTTTGACTCAACCATTGCTTTCCCCTTTTACATCTTCACCCCAACTGTTTTACATGAAAAAACCCCCTACTCAACTTCTCCGAATGTTGCTGTGCACCCTGGGCCTCGGCTTGGGCGCGACTTCGGCAAAAGCCGCTTTTGCTCCGGTCGTGGTCACTGGTTTCAACCAGGACGTGATTGCCAACGGCAGCGGCACGGCCGTTTCTTCCACCACCTACGACGTGGACGGCAGCGCCGGTACCGGCTACTGCTTCATGGCGCCCAACTTCGTGAACCCGGCCGGCCTGAGCCCCACCAGCTTCCTGCCGGCCAACGGCCTCATCAGCAGCGCGGCCACCAGCGGCCTGACGTTCCAGATGGCCTCGTACTCAGCCAACAACTCCCTGCGCCTGCCCCTCACGGGCTCGGGCACCACCGGCACCGGCACCCTCACCCTGGCCACCCCCCAGACGGCCGGTGAAGTGTACGCCCTGGTAACATCCGGCGGCGGCGTGAGCACGGTCACGGTCACGGTTACTTTTACGGACGGCACCACGCAGGTACTGGCCGCCCAAACGGTGGCCGACTGGTACGCCGGCGCCAACCCGGTGCTGCTCGGCCTGGGCCGTGTGGGCCGCGACGCCACCAGCACCATCGACAACAATACCGCCGACCCGCGCCTCTATCAGCTTCGGGTGCCCCTGCTGGCTGCTAACTACACCAAGCTGGTGCAGAGCGTGGCCTTCAACAAAACTTCCACGACCGGGGTACTCAACGTGTTCGGCATCAGCCTGAATTCGGTGTGCTCGGGGGCGCCCACGGCCGGCACGGCCGTTTCGACGGCCGCCAGCGTGTGCGCGGCCACGAGCATCACCCTGTCGCTGACCGGCGCTACCGGCGACGTTGGCATTGGCTACCAATGGCAGGCGTCGACCGATAACGGCGTGACCTGGACCGACATCACCGGCGCCACCAGCGCTACTTACACCACTTCGGGCCTCACCGCCACCACACTCTACCGGGCCCGGGTGAGCTGCGGCACGCTGTCGGCCAACTCAACGGCCGTAACCGTAAGCACCGCCACGGCTGTTTATGCCACGCTGCCCGTCACCGAGAGCTTCGAAAACACCTGGGTGAACGGCTGCAACACGCGGGATGTGCCCTCCACGTTCTGGCGCAACACGCCCGCGACGGGCAACGCCTCGTGGCGGCGCGATGACGACGGCGTGGCCGCCGCCTGGACCTCCCCCACTTCCTACATCTACTCGCCCGTGAGCAGCCAGGGCAGCCACTCGGCCCGCTTCCACAGCGGCTGGACGATGGGCGGGGTGATGGGCACCCTCGACCTGCTGGTAAACCTGAGCCCCACCGGGGCCAAGCGCCTGAGCTTTGACTTCAGCAACATCACCGGTACCGATTCGCTGATAGTCGAGTTTTCGGCCAACGGCGGCACCACGTTTAGCCGGCTGGCGGGCTTCAAGCTGAGCGGCACGGGCTTTAGCAACCAGGTGCTGCCCATCAGCAGCACGTCGGCCACGTCCATCATCCGCTTTCGCGGGCGGGGCGACTACGCCAGCAACGACATCGGCCTCGATAACATCATCCTCGAATCGGCCACGGGCTGCCTCACCCCGGCCGGCCTGACGGCCACCACTGCCACCACCACGGCCGCGCTGAGCTGGCTCACGGGCGGCACCGGCACCTACACCGTGCTCTACGGCCCCACCGGTTTCAACCCGGCCCTGCCCAGCTCGGCCACCAACCTCTACACCACCGTCAGCGCCCTCGCCGCGCCGCCTTATAACGTGACCGGCCTGACGCCGGGCACTACCTACCAGTTTTACGTCACGCTGAACTGCGCGGCGGGGGCCAGCTCCGGCACGGCCGGCCCGGTGGCCTTCACCACCCAAATTGTGAACGACGACCCCTGCGGCGCCACGCTGCTGCCGGTTACCAACACCTGCACGCCGCTCTCGACCACCAGCGTGGGCGCGGGCACCACGGCCAGCACCGTGTACGCCTCGGGCGCGCAGGGCACGGGCTGTGGCACGGTCACGGCGCCGCACGATGTGTGGTTCAGCTTCACCACGGCGGCTACCGGCCCCACCAGCACGCAGGTTCGCATCAGCGTGACCGGCGGCGCGGCCAGCGCGGTACGGGCTTACTCGGGCACGGCCTGCGCCGGGCCGCTGACCTACATGAGCTGCGCAGGCACGGCGGCCAACACCGCGGCGCCCAACCTGGACCTGCTGACGCTGACGCCCAGCACGACCTATTACATCCGCGTGAGCGAATACAGCACCACCTATACGCTGGGCAACTTCACCATCTGCGCCACGCCGGTGCCCAACTGCCCGGCCCCGAACGGCCTGACGGCTACCGGCCTCACCAACACCACGGCAGTTGCCGGCTGGGCCGCCGTGAGCGGCGGCACGGGCAGCACCTACACGGTTATTTACGGCCCCACGGGCTTCTCGCCCACGGGCGGCGGCACCACCCTTTCGGGCATTACGGGCACCAGTGCCACGCTCACCGGCCTGGCGCCCACCACTGCTTACCAGTTCTACGTGCAGCAAATCTGCGGGGGCTTCAACGGCAGCAGCACCCTCACGGGTCCATTCTCCTTCACCACCCCGCTCACGGCCCCCACCAACGACGAGCCTTGCGGAGCCCAGCAATTGACCTCTGGCACCGTCTCGGGCTCAAACCTGGGAGCCACCACCAGCGTCCAGAACGGCATCAACACGCCGGCCTGCGCGGGCGGCGCCCTGCCCAAGGACGTCTGGTTCGCCTTTACGCCCAGCGGCACCAGCACCACGCTGACCTTCACCGGCAGCGCGGCGGGCGCGGTTCGCATCTTCACCAGCCCCAGCTGCTCGGCGGGTCCGTTCAGCCAGGTGTTCTGCCAGGGCAGCGGCACGGCCAACACGGCCCTGGGCGCGGTTCCGGTAACGGGCCTCACGGCCGGCACGCGCTACTACGTGGCCGTGAGCGGCTTCGGCGGCTCCGATGCCACCGGCTCGTTCACGCTGGCTGGCACGGCTTTGCTGGCCAGCCAGGCGCAAATTGAGAGCAGCGCCCTGCTGGTGTTTCCGAATCCCAGCAACACCGGCCAACTCACCGTGCGCCTCAACGGCCTCAACGCCGCCGGCCAAGCCACGCTGCTGAACGCCCTGGGCCAGAAAGTGCTGACCAAAACCCTGGCCGCCGGCTCGGCCGAGCAGACGCTGACCACCCGCGGCCTGGCCCCAGGCCTCTACACCCTGCGCGTGCAGGTGGGCAGCGATGTCCTCACCCGCAAAGTGGTGCTGGAGTAGCAGAAGCTGTTTTTAGCGCTTATAAAAAAGGGCCGTCCCGGTTGGGGCGGCCCTTTTTTTGTTAATTGATTGAGGCAATTCCTCTCCTTGTCCGTAGCACGGCGCCTTACACAAACAGGCCATCTACCGACAGGTACCGCTCCCCGGTATCGTAGCAGAACGTGAGGACACGGGCTCCCTGGGGCATATCGGGCAGCTTCTTGGCGATGGCGGCCAACGATGCGCCCGACGACACGCCCACGAAAATACCTTCCTCGCGGGCGGCGCGGCGGGTCATCTCGTACGCTTCCTGCTGCGAAACCTGGATGGCCCCGTCGAGGACGTTGACGTGCAGGTTGTCGGGGATGAAGCCGGCGCCGATGCCCTGAATGGGGTGCGGCCCCGGGGCGCCGCCGCTGATAACGGGCGACGCTTCGGGTTCCACGGCGAAGGTCTTCATGTTGGGAAAATGGGGCTTCAGCACTTCCGTAACGGCCGAAATGTGGCCGCCGGTGCCCACGCCGGTGATGTGGAAGTCGAAGCCCTCGGGGGCGTCGCGCAGGATTTCCAGGGCCGTGGTTTGAGCGTGAATTTTTGGGTTGGCGGGGTTCGAGAATTGCATGGGCAGCCAGGCACCGGGCGTGTTGGCCACTATTTCCTGGGCTTTCTCGATGGCGCCCTTCATGCCTTTTTCGCGGGGCGTGAGCTCCAGAGTAGCCCCGTAGGCGGCCATGAGACGGCGGCGCTCGATGCTCATGCTTTCGGGCATCACGAGGGTGAGCTTGTAGCCTTTCACGGCAGCTACCAGGGCCAGGCCCACGCCGGTGTTGCCGGAAGTGGGTTCCACAATGAGGCTGTCTTTGGTAAGAGTGCCATCCTTCTCGGCCTGCTCAATCATGCTCAGGGCAATGCGGTCCTTGATGGACCCGCCGGGGTTGGCGCGCTCCATCTTCACCCACACCTCCACGTCGGGGCGCACGGCGGCAAATATTCGGTTGAGGCGCACCAGCGGCGTATTGCCAATGGTTTCGAGAATGGAATTGGCTTTCATTTTTTTAATGAGTGAATGGGCGAATGGCTGAATGATTGGACGGAGAGCAAATGGGACGAGCGAGCGAAAGAAATTCCTTCATTAACCCCTTCAGCACTCGCTCATTCACTCAGTGGTCAGATGGAAAAAACCAGCTCGGCGGCGGGGTCCACGCTGCGGGAAATGTTGATGTGGGCGCGGTGGTACACGCGGGAATGCGAGGGTACGCTTTCCGTGAGCCAGACGTTGCCCCCGATGATGCTATGGGCGCCGATAACGGTGCTGCCTCCCAAGATGGTAGCCCCGGCGTAAATCACTACATGGTCCTCGATGGTGGGGTGGCGCTTCATGCCCTGCAGGCCTTTGGTCACGCTGAGCGCGCCCAGCGTGACGCCTTGGTATATCTGCACGTTGGCCCCGATAATGGCCGATTCGCCGATGACGAGGCCCGTGCCGTGGTCGATGCAGAAAGCCGGCCCAATGTGCGCGCCCGGATGAATGTCGATGCCGGTGCGCTGGTGGGCGTACTCGCTCAGCAGGCGCGGCAGGCGCGGCAGGCCGCGCTGGTACAGGGCGTGCGCCAGCCGGTACAGCGCCGTGGCGTAGAAACCGGGGTACGAGCTGATGATTTCGCCCAGGCCCTGGGCGGCGGGGTCGCTGGCTAGAATGGCGCTGGCATCGCGCAGCAGCGCGGCCCGCAGGGCCGGCAGCTGGGCCGTAAACTCATCGGCCAGCGCCGAGGCAGGGGCCGGCAAGGCCGGCACTTCGGCTAGCAGCGCGGCCAGCTGGGCGCGGAAGTGGTAGAGCTCGGAAGCGACGGCATCGACGGTGGGCAGGGCGCGCTCGGCGCGCTGCGGAAACAGAAGGGCCAACAGGCCATCGGCCAGGGCGCAGAAGGCGGCCCCGGGCAGGGCGTCGGGCACGGCCGCGTGGGCCTGGGCCAGCTCGGCAGCAAAAGAATCAGGAAGCACGATTACAGAAAAAAGTAGCGAAAAGAACCGGGGGACTCAACCATTGAGCCTGCCAAAGGTTTCGGCGCGGGCGGGCAACGGCCGGGCGGTTTCGGCCGTTTAGCCACCGTGCCCGTCCCGCTGCTTCACCGCCGCTGAGGCCCGGCCAAAAGATACGCTTTTCCACCTTTCTTCCTTACCACCATGTCCGATACCACCATCACCAAGATTGATTCGCGCCACTCGCCCAAAGGCCCCGATGGCGAGAAATATCTAGCCTCAGGCACGCACATTGCCATGCGCATGTGGGAAAACGAGCAGCCTGGTGCCCCCAAACCTTCCGCCTCGCGCCCCTACGAAACGGTGGGCTACGTGCTCAGCGGCCGGGCCGAGCTGCACCTGGCCGGCCAGATGGTTATCCTGGAGCCGGGCAATTCCTGGGTGGTGCCCAAAGATGCCGAGCACACTTACAAAGTGCTGGAAAGCTTCTCGGCCGTGGAGGCTACTTCGCCGCCGGCGCAGGTACACGGTCGCGAAGGCAAGTAGCGCATTTGGCTTGCAAGCACGGATAAATCAAGGCGGTCATGCAGCGCGCAGCGCAGCATCTCGCGTGCAACAGTAACTCAATCAATTGGTTTACCATGGCAGGCAAGATGCTGCGCTGCATGCTGCATGACCGTTCATTACCCAGAAAAAACCATCCCCTACCCTTATGAAAACCCGTGAACTGGGCCGCACCGGCCAGCAGCTTTCGGCCCTCGGCCTGGGCTGCATGTCGATGGCTTCAGACTACGCCTATGGGCCCAGCGACGAGCGGGAGGCGGTGGCCACTTTGCACCGCGCCCTGGAGCTGGGCGTCACGTTTTGGGACACGGCCGATATCTACGGCTTCGGGGCCAACGAAACGCTGCTGCGGCAGGTGCTGGTGCCCAATCGCAACCGCGTATTCCTGGCCACTAAATTCGGCTTCGTGGCCGACGGGGCGGGCGGCACCAGCCTCGACGTGCGCCCCGAGCGCATTGCCGCCGCCTGCGACGCCAGCCTGCAGCGCCTGGGCATCGACACCATCGACCTGTACTACGCCCACCGCATCGACCCGGCGGTGCCGGTTGAGGAAATGGTGGGGGCCATGGCAGCCCTGGTGCAGGCCGGCAAAGTGCGGTTTCTGGGCCTGTCCGAGGCCTCGGCCACGTCGCTGCGGCGGGCCCAGGCCACGCATCCCATCGCGGCGCTGCAGTCGGAATACTCGATATTTACCCGCGACGTGGAGGCCGAAATCCTGCCCGCCTGCCAGGAATTGGGCGTGAGCCTGGTGCCCTTCTCACCGCTGGGCCGGGGCCTCCTCACCACCACCGGCCCGCAGCTGGCCGAGAAGGACTTACGGCGCAGCATGCCCCGCTTCGGCGAGGAAGTGGGCGACGCCAACGCCCCGCTGATAGCCGGACTCAAAGAGCTGGCGGCCGCAAAAGGCTGCGGCACGGCGCAGCTGGCCCTGGCGTGGCTGCTGGCGCAGGACGCGCACATCATCCCCATTCCCGGCACCAAGCAGCGAAAATACCTGGAGGAAAACGCCGTCGCGGCCGATACCGAACTGTCTCCGGCCGAGGTGGAGCAGTTGCGGGCCCTGCTGGCGGCCCACCCGGTGGTGGGTGCCCGCTACAGCGAAGGCGCGCTGAAACTGGTGAACAGGTAGCCATGCAGCCCGCCGCAACCTTGAGGGCAGCGGCGCTGATTTGGGGAGCTGCTTCGTCAATAAACAGCCCCGGCCATCGGGGCCGCAGGCCTTTGCTGCCCATTTATTTGAGTGGCCCCAGCACCCAGTCGTACACCATTTTCAGGAGGCTGGCTTCCTGAAACGGCTTGGTCAGGTAGTCATTCATGCCCACGGCCAGGCATTTTTCCCGCTCACCGGAAATGGCATTGGCCGTGAGGGCGATGATGGGCACGGACGGGCCCGACTGCTGGCGAATGAGGCGGGTGGCATCGTAGCCGTCCATGACGGGCATTTGCACGTCCATGAGTATCAGGTCGAACGAGTGGTTTTTGGCCAGCGCTACGGCTATCTCGCCGTTGGCGGCTTCGGTCACGTTCAGGCTGCTATTGGCCAGGATAACGCCGGCCAGCATGCGGTTGAAGTCATTGTCTTCGACGAGGAGCACCCGCTTGCCGCGCAGCCGATGGCGCAGGCTGCTCAGGTCGGGGCCGGCTTCTTTGCGGGGCAGGTCGGCGGCGGTGCCCACCGGCAGGCGCAGGCTGAACCGGCTGGTAGTGCCCCAGTTCTTGCGACTGGTAATCAGCAGCTCACCGCCGAGCAGCCCGACCAGCTTTTTGCTGATGCCCAGCCCCAGCCCGGTGCCCCCAAATTTGCGGGTAACGGACGAGTCTTCCTGGCTGAAATTATCGAATAACTGGGCCAGGTAGCTGGCTTCCATGCCGATGCCCGTGTCGCCCACCACGAATTCGACCAGGGCCTCGCCGTCCGGCAGCAGCCGCACCAGCGAGCAGGCCACGCTCACCGACCCATGCTCCGTGAACTTGACCGAGTTGCCGGCCAGGTTGAGCAGAATCTGGGTGATGCGGTAGGGGTCGCCGAGGAGCACGGCCGGCACCCCCGGCCCCAGGTGCGTGGTGAAGCTCAGGCCTTTCTCTTCGGCTTTGTAGAGCAGGGTTTTCTCTACCTGAACGTGCAGCTGGGCGAGGCTGAAGCCGATGTGCTCCATGGTTAACCGGCCGGCCTCAATCTTGGACAGGTCCAGAATGTCGTTGATGATGACCAGTAGGTTTTCGGCCGAGGTGGTGATGGCGCGCAGGTAGCTGGCCTGCGGGCCGGCCAGCTTGGTCTTGGCCAGCAGCTGGCTCATGCCCAGAATGGCATTCATGGGGGTACGGATTTCATGGCTCATGTTGGCCAGGAAATCCTGCTTGGCACGGGTGCTGACTTCGGCCAGCGCTTTGGCTTCGCGCAGGTTGGCTTCGAGGTGTTTCTGGGGCGTCACGTCGAGGTAAATACCGATGGAGCCGACGTGCTGCCGGTCGTTGTCGTAGAGCGGAGCCCCGCTCACCAGCATCCATTTCATGTCGCCCCCTCTGGTGGTGATGGCAACTTCATACGAGTCGGCGATGCCTAGCTGGCGGGTTTCGAGCTTGCTTTCCACCAGCTCCAGGTCGCCGCCCGTGAGCAGCAGCGGCGAGAGCCGGCGCCCCGCCAGCTGATCGTTGCAGAAGCCGGTCATGTCGCAAAAGCTTTGGTTGGCGAAGATGAGGTGGTCGTTCAAATCGGCCTCGACGAGCCCGAGCGACATGTTTTCGATGATGCCGCGGTACTTCTCTTCGCTTCGCTTGAGTTTTTCTTCCTCCTTGGCGCGGGCCGAAATGTCCTCAAACTTCCACAGCTGGCCAATGTAGCGCTCGTGGTCATAAATGGGCGTAAAATCTCGCCGAATGACGCGGCCGTCGCGCAGCTTCAGCACATCGCCCACCACCATTTGGCGGCGGCGCAGCAATGCCGTGATGCGGGCCGCGTACTGCACCGGATTTCGCATAAAATCCACCGACTTTTCGGCCAGCCAGGTACCGTCCTTGCCCATGAGTGATGCCGGGGTGAAGCTTCCCGGCAACAGGAGGCAAAAGGCGTCGTTGGTCAGCATGATGTGCCGGTTTTCGTCCTCCAGCACCAGTCCTTCCGGTAAGTTGGCGATGACCGTGGCCAGGCGCCGGCCCGACTCTTCCGCTTCGCTCTGTGCTTTTTTCAGTTCGGTGATGTCGGTTTGGAGGCCGGTGAGCATGCAGGCGGCCCCGTTCGCGTCGCGGGCCGTTACCATGGCCCGGCCCAGCACCCATTTGTACGCGCCGTCTTTGCATCGAATGCGGTACTCGGCAACTCCGAGTGGCGCATCGCCGTGCAAGTGAGTAGCCATTATATCCTTTACGCCCGGCAAATCATCGGGGTGCACATGCTCCAGCCAGGTGCTGTACTCGTTCGAAAACTCATCGTCCTGGTACCCCAGCATGGCCTTGTAGTCGGGGGAGTAGAAGATGTGCCGGGACTGCAGGTTCATCTCCCAGGCGCCGTCGCCGAAGCCCTCCACCGCCAGGCGCCACCGAATCTCGCTTTCGCGCAAGGCCGTTTCCGCTTGCTTCAGGGGCGTAATATCCTGTAGGATGCCGCTGTATTTTATTCCGGTGGCGTCGATATCGGTTACAGCAGAGTTGCCTTGCAGCCAGCGCATTGGCTGCCCTTCCACCACCACCCGGCCCGCAAACGACCACGCCCCCCGGGCCTGAACGGCCTGCACTATGGACGCCCGAAAGGACGCCAAATCATCGGGATGGATGAACTTGGGCATCCGGTCAATTTCCTCGACGCGAATGCCAAACAGCTCGTACAGCTTGGGGCTCACGTAGCCGAACTGAAACGTGCCATCCCAGTTTTTGCGCCATTGATAGAGCACGCCGGGCGTGTTCTCGGCCAGGGCCTGAAACCGGCGCTCGCTCTCGTCCAGGGTAAGCTGTGTTTTTTTCCACTCCGTGACGTCCTCCACCATCCCAACCATCATCATTGCCTCGCCAGCCGCGTCGTGAAGGAACTGCACCTTAACCCGAATCCAACCGGCGACAACATCGGGCCGCGGGTTGGGCACTTCGTAGGTAAAAGGCTGCCGGGCCTGCATGCTGGCCCGCAGGTAGTCCAGGGCCTGGCCGGCTTGCAGGTTTGGCCGCAGCATCGAGGCGGCGTTGCGCCCCAGCACTTCGTGCAGCTCGAAACCACACAGCGCCGTGAAGCCCTCGCTCACCCACAAAATGCCCCCGGCGATGTCGGCTAGCACCACGGCCGGGGCCAGCTCCTCCATCAGGCGCACCATCTGCTCCTTGCCCAGCAGCGGTGAACTCGCCGCCCATCCCCCGGCCTTCGCTTGCGCCAACTGCGCCCGGAGAGCCGCATTTTCAGCCTGCTGCTGCTCAAGTGCCAGCTCCAGCTCGGTGCAGGTCATGTTGGGTTGAGTCACAGCAAACGAGGGTTAAATACACGACCAAGCCGCGCAAGCTGAGCAAGTGGGACACGAATTTAACTATCTTCTACCGGCATCCAAGTCTTTGCTAAGCGGAACCGTTGCGAAGAGGCCGCAAAGGCAATTGATTTCTGGCGTAATTATCAGGCTCCGGCGGCCTGGGCCGATACTTGCTGGCTAGCCCGGCAGCGTACCCACGTAGCTGTGCGACACGGCCACCGGGCTGCCCACGCCCTGCTGGGCCAGCGCGCGCTGGAGCTGTTCGATGAGGCGATTTTGCGCACCGCCGTTCTCGCCGGCCGGGGTGTAGGCGCGGAAGGCCACTGCCATGCCGCCGGGCTTGAGGGCCGTGACCACCACCTGCGGCGCGGGCGTGGCCAGCACGTGCTCATCGGCCTGCATGAGGGGCACGGCCCAGCCGCGCAGCGCCTCCAGGTTGGTGTTGCCGTCTACTTCGGCCAGAATCTCAACCAGGGCCTTGTTCTGGGCCGTTTTGTTCACGATGACGTTGTTCGACGTGGCCCCGTTGGGCAGGATAATGGTGTCGCCCTGCGGCGTAACGAGGATGGTATTGAAAATCTGAATTTCGCGCACTTCCCCCGATTTCCCCTGCGACTCAATGGTGTCGCCCACCACGTAGGGCTTGAAAATGAGGATGAGCACCCCGCCCGCAAAGTTGGCCAGCGTGCCCTGCAAAGCCAGGCCCACGGCCAGGCCCGCCGCCCCCAGAATGGCCACAAACGACGTGGTTTCAAAACCCACCATGCCGGCCACCGTTATGAGCAGCAGCACCTTTAGCACGATGCTGACGAGGCTGGTCAGAAACGAAGCGAGCGAAACATCGAGCCGCGCGGTGGCAGCGGCAATAATCCGGCTGGCCCGGCCAATAACCCACCAGCCCACTACCAGCGCCACCCCGGCCATGAGCACGCGGGGCAAATACAGGATAATAAGCGTTTGGAGCTGCTGGGCGTAGGTAGTGACCTGGTTCATAGCTGGTAAAAAGGAGATAGAACGGCTAACTGCATTGGGTGCTGGCGGCTATTATTTCGCCAAATGGGCGTCAATTTCCCGAATAATCTTGCGGTTTTGCCGGAGCACCTGGTGGTAGCGGTCAGTAATGAACTGAATGGCCAGCCCCTTATTCAGGTAATTATACATTTGGTCGGATTGCATCACGGCCAGGAAGTTATCGCCCGAGCGCTGCAAATGCTCGTCGAGGTGGTGCTGGATGTTATTTGCCTTGTATTGGGTGAAGTCCGTGGTCATGCGCACCAACGCCGGAATGAGTTCCTGGTAATTGTCCAGAATGTCATTCAGCAGTTCGTCGTCTTCAATCAGGCTGAGCTTGCCGGCCGACTTGAACCCTTCAAACCGGGACGAGTTGGGCAGCAGGTTGGTAGAGTTGTACAGTGTCCACTGGTACTTGCGCACCGTATCGGCGTTTAGCGTTTTCGGGCTCAGGCCACGGAAATAGCGGTAGCCCTGCACCAGTTGCGCGTACGCCAGCGAATCGCCGCGCAATTCGACCAGGTCACTGGTTAAGTCAGCCCGCAGGCCGGTGAGGAACTTGCGCTCTTCGGCGCGCTCCACCGAGTGCTCGTGCCAGGAATGCAGCTGGATGGACAGCGTGATAGCAAACACGATGATGCCTATTTCCAGCAGAATTTCGGGCAGCCGGTGCCGCCAGCCGGCCGGATGCTTGGCGTCTTCCATGCCTAAGGCTTTTTTTCCGTGTTTGGTGATAAGGTCTATTTCAATCATGGCATCCGACCTAGAAAAGCTGCTACGGGCCCCACAACAGCCCATTGCAATGGCGCAAAGGTAAAAGTAAACGCCAATCGGAATTACCCGCCCTTACGGCAGCTGCACCAGTTCGATGCCCAGAATCTGGTCGCCTATTTCGAGCTTGTGCACCACGTCCAAGCCGCCCACTACCTGAGCGAAAATAGGGTAGCGGCCATCCAGGTGCGGCGTGGGCGTATGGGTGATGAAGAACTGACAGCTTTCCGTGTCCTTGCCGGCCGAAGCCAGGCCCACGCTGCCTTCCTCATAGCGCAGGTCGCCGAACTCGGAGCGCAGGTTGTAGGGCGCGCTGCCATTGCCGTCGCCGCGCGGGTCGCCGCCCTGGGCCACGAAATTGGGCACCACGCGGTGGAAATACAGGTTATCGTAAAACTTCCGGCCGACGAGCGTCACGAAGCTGGCCACCGCGCCGGGCGCTTCCTCAGGCTTCAATTCGAGCAGAATAATGCCTTTGGACGTGCGCAGCCGCACCTGCTGGCCCAGCGATATGCCTTGCACCACGGCCCAGTCTATCGGGTGCTGGGCGGCCGTGGCAACGGGCGTGGGCGTGGGCTTCGGGGCTTTTTCCAGCTTGTCCAGCGCTTGCTGAATGCCCTGCCAGGCCTCAATTTCGAGCGGCAGCGCCAGTTTGGCCTGCGCCCGGCGCAGGGCCGTCAGGTCGTCGGCCTGGGCTTCGGGGTAGAGTTTGGGGTCGGCCAGAGCCTCAGCGGCCGTGCCAATCTGGGCCACATCGCCGCCGTCCAGTCCGTGGCGCATGGCGGCGGCAAAATCGGCTTGATGGGCGGCCGGGAAGTCGGCGCTGCGACGCATGGTGAGCAGGGCCGCCAGCGCGTAGCCGGCCACCACCGGCGACTGGCCCGGCGCGAAGGCTTCGGTACGCACGAAGTCGAACGCGGCCGGGTCTTCGCTCAATGCTTCCAGCAAAAAGCCCTTTTCATACACCGTTGGCGCGGCCGGGTAGCGCTTCTCAATGGTTTCGACCAGGCTGGGGCGAGCGGCCGGGCTGGCGTGGCGCACAGCCGCCCGCAACAACGCCGCCCGCACCCGCACCGAGGCCTGTTTATTGCCGTCGGCCAGGGCGGCCAGCGCCGCGCCCGATTCGCCTTTCGCATGAGCCAGCAGCCACTCCGCTGCTGTGAGGGCCACGGGAGCCCGGTCATGGCTTAGGGCATAAAACACGGCTGCGCGGCTGGTGGCATAGTTTTCGGGGCCAAAAGGCAGGGCCCGGATGGCGCTGAGCCGCACCCGGTAGTCGGGGTCTTTGGTGGCGAGGCGGGCCAGCACGGTGGCCGGAGCAGTCGCTTTCGCGGTCAATTTAGCCGCCGCTTTCCGGCCAGCCGCAGGGCCCACGGGCGCCTTCTTCGCGGTGGCCGCAATTTTGCCCAGGGTGGTGGCCGTAGCCGCCCGCACGGCATACGACCGGTCCTTCACCGCTACCCGCAGCAGCGTGGCTTCCGCCAGCCGGGCCAAATCTGTATCGAGCCCACGAGTGCGGCTCAGACCCACCACGGCCGCCAGCCGGCCGCGCACGGGCAGCCGGGGCGAGTTCAGCACCGCCACCGTGCGCCGGATGCTCTCGGGCGAGCTGAGGCCGCGCAGAGCGGCGCGGCTCAGGCCCCAGGCCAGGGCGGCGGCGCGGGCCGTGTCATTCAGAAATTCGACGCGCCACAGCTCGGGCAGGCTGTGGCGCGTGACGGTGCGGCCCAGGGCCTCGTGCACGTAGCGGCGCACCTGGCCGTCGTTTTCCTTGAGCACGCGCACCCGCAGGCTGTCCACGGCGGTGCTGTCGCCGATTTGGCCCAGGGCGTAGGCGGCGGCGCGGCGCACGCTGTAGTCGCCATCGCGCAGCAACGGAATCAACCCTGGCACCGCCGCCGGCGCCTGCACCGAAGCGAAAGCCAGGGCGGCTTCGCGCCGGTAGGTAGGGTTGGCATTGCTCAGAAAAGGCAGCAGCGCGGCGGTGTTGCGCTCGTCCTGCGCCGTACCGATTTGGCGAATAGTGGCGTCGTGGTACTTGTTGGCGAGACCGGCGCTGGAATGTGGAGTACGGGTACAGGCGGCCAGCAACAGGAGCAGCGGCCAGAGGCGAAAGGAACGGATGGGCATGGGGTAAAAGTAGCGCAGACCGCCCGGCACGGAGTTAAAAGTGAAGAGTTAAAAGTTGAAACATGCTCTGGTTTCAACTTTTAACTCTTCACTTTTAACTCTCCCTTACTGCTACTCGCCGCCCCACGACGCTTCCTGCGGCGCGGCTTCGCCGGCCAGGTGCTGCGTGCCGATTTCCCGCAGCGTGGCGTCGAGTTGGGCGAACAGCACCTCATTGCCCTGCTGTCGGTAGCCGGCCAGCGCGGTTTCGAAGGTGGCCAGGCCGTAGATAAACGCCCGCAAATTATCAGCCGTGATGGCCTCAAAATGTCGGCCGTAGCCCATTTTCTGCACTTCGGCGGCGTTCAGCCACTGCTCAAACTGCGCCGGAATGGGAATGGCGCAAATGGGTTTGTGCAGGAACACAGCCTCCGAAATCAGCGAGAAGCCGCCGTTGGTGACCACGGCGCGGCAGCTGGCCAAATCGGCGATGAAGCCGGCTTCGGAAAAGGAGCACAGCTGCACGTTGGCGTGGTTTTCTTCTTTGTTGAAGCCGTAGACGCGGAACTGCTGGCCGGGCAATTGCTGGAGCAGCGGCACTAGGTTTTGCTGCGTGGTGGCCGACTGATACACCAGGACGTGGCCGCCGTTGGTGGGCGTGGCGGCCAGGATTTCGGGCCGAATAATGGGCGGTACCAGCGTGGTATCGTCCTTGGCCAGGGGCAGGTCGAAGAAGGTGGTGACGAAGTAGTGGCGGCTGCGCGGCAGCTTGGCCCGCACAATGCTTTTGGCCAGGTTGTAGTTGCCCCGCTCCGATTTCGGCACTGCCACATTTAGCTTGGCCCGGCTGATAATCTGCATGTTGTCGATGCTGACAATAGGTAACCGGTGCATTTTGGCGAACAGATAGCTGAACGATTCAAAATCCGAAATCACGATTTCCGGCTCAAAACCGCCCAGCAGCTCGCGGTACCGGCCAAAGTTGATGCGCAGGTCTTCCGGCGCGGTGCGCAGCGTGAGCACGGCCGTGCGCATCCTGCTCACCGCCAGCCCTTTGTACGCCAGATGAAAACCCCGGATTTCGTGCACCCGGCCCGGAAACGCGGCGGCCAGCATCTTGTAGGCGCGGCTGCTGCTCACCACGCACACCTGGTGGCCCTGGGCCAGTAAGTGGCCGATGACGACTTTGCTGCGGGTGGCATGGCCCAGGCCTTCGCCGGGCACTCCATATAGAATGTTCACTCTGGAAATGAGGAATGAAGAATGAGGAATGAAGAATTGGCAAGTTCGGCCGAAATTCCTCATTCCTCATTCCTGATTAAGCATCGCGTCACTCCGCTACCACCAGCTTCTCGTTGCGGGTGCCTTCGTTCGACTCCAGCCGAACGATGTAAATGCCGGGGGCCACGCCCGTGAGCGGCAGCGGCAACTGCTGCGGGCCGGCCGGGTAAGCTTTGCTGCGCACCACGGCCCGCACTAGGCGGCCGGTGCCATCAAGCAGCGAAACGGTGACGGGGCTGGCGCGCTCCATCTGGAAATTGATGGTGGTGGTGGCGCTCGTGGGGTTGGGGAACACGGCCATTTGCACGGTGCCAGGGGTAGTGGCCACGCCGGGCACGGTGCTCAGCACAATGTTTTCGTCGCCGGCGCGGTAGGGCAGCACGTCGAAGTAAGTGAGCAGCATTTCGGCGGTGGTGCTTTCGCCCCATTGCACGGTTTGGGGCGGGCTATTGGGGTTGCGCGGGTTTTGGGCCGTGTTGTCGTAAGTGGCATCGGCCATGAGGCGCGAGCCGGCCGGGATGCGCTGCAGGCTGGTGAAGCGGTAAATACCCTGCCACCGAAAGTCCCAGTCGTTAATTTTCACCAGCCGGATAGTGTCACCGTTGGGTTTCACGGCCCATACTTTCCAACCTTTGCTGAGGAAGTGCGCGTGCGGCGCGATGCTCAGCATGGTGGCCTCAAACGGCACCACAATTTGAGCATGGAAGGTGCTTATCTGGTTGGCCGGAATGATAAACGGGCCGTTGGTGAGCGTGACCGGCGAGATGGCCGGCAACGTCTGGATGTAGCGCGTGACGGGCTGACGGGCAAAAAACACGTTTACCACCGAGGAGTCGGTCTGCGTCACGTAGTTGGGGCCGTAGTGCACCTGCACCAGCAGCGAGGAGTGGCGGTACAGCTTTTTGCCCATGCCCGTGGGGTAAAACCGCGCCTGCATGCCCGGCACCCAGGCTGCAAAGTTGGTTTCGACGGGGTTGAAGCCGAAGCCGCCGAACTGCGTGTAGCCGTAGCCGGGCGCAGCCGCATCAAGGGCCTGGGCCTGCTGCGTGGTGTCCATCCCGATGATGACGTGGTGTACGATGCTCTTATTGCCGGCCCGGAACTCGATGGCGGCAATGTCCCGGTCGGCCGGCATGTTCACCGGCAGCACAAAAATGCGGTACATATCCTGGCCGTTACCTAAGTGCGTGAAAGCCTGCGCCATGGGAATAACCATATCGGGCGTACCCAGCTGCGAGCCGCTGGGATAGGCAGGCACCGCCGGTATGAGCGCGGGGTTGCCCTGCGGCGTGCCGCCATCCACCCAATCCCGGATTTTCGCGATTTCCGCGTCCGTCAGCGTGTTCTCATCGAGGTAGTGGCGGTAGTTGGGGTCGGGTTTCCACGGCGGCATGTAGCGCGTACCCGTCACGTACTTAATGGTTTGGGCGTGGCTTACCACCTCGGCGTAGGTCGTGAGCGGAAACGGCGCTACTTCGCCCGTGCGGTGGCAGCGGGTGCAGTGGTTGTACACCAGCGGCGCAATATCCTGGCTGAAGGTGTACTGCGTGGTTTGGGCCTGAGCGGCGGGCAGTACGCCGAATAACGCCAGGGCCAGCAGCAATAAAGAGAAGCAGTGTTTCATATTGGTTTCCAGTTTGTTTCAAACGTCATGCTGAGCGCAGCCGAAGCATCTCTCCCGCGCAAGTAATTCATTAGTATTGCAGTAGAGATGCTTCGGCTACGCGCAGCATGACGTTCCTTAGTTGTTTTCAAATTTACTCAATAAAGCAACCCACGGGCTCCGTGCGGGGCACGGCTACCGGCTTGCCGGCGGCCACGGCGGCCAGCGCATCGGCCAGCTCGTGGTGATTGGTGACGGCGCGGTGCTGGCCCAGGCCGGCGTAGGCATCGTTCAGGCGGCCCTGGTAGAGCACGGTGTGGCCATCGGCCGCTACCACCACGGCTTCGGGGGTGACGCGGGCGTGCAGCTGCCTGGTGAGCCGGTGGCCCGCATCGGCTTGCAGCGGGAAAGTCAGCTGGAAGGTTTTGGCGAAGGTGGCCAGGCTGGCCGGCGTGGTTTCGGCCGCCGGAAACACACCCACAAACCGCACGCCCTGCGTCCCGTAGCGCCCGTGCAGCTCCCGCAGCGGCAGCGTAGCCGCCTGACTAATGGGGCAGGTTTCGGCCAGAAATACGTACACTGTGGCCCGCGGCGCGGCGGCCGGGCCGGAGCCGAAAAAGGTGAGTAGCAGGAGTAACAGAATCGGCATAAGGGTGTAATCAGCTGTCGAAACCAACTATTTCTAAATGCGGCAGCAAGAACCCGCCCCGCCATTGCGTTGGGGTTGCGACCGTTGGACTGGGTTATCGCTCATAAGTTACATATAGAACGCATAATGTTTTGAACGAGCGCCAGGCACCATCCGCGTTGCCAAAGCCGCGTAGCAGACACCGGCCAGAGAGCCGCGGTTCCGGCTTTTTCGGCCCGGTTTTCGTTTAGGCCAGATAAAAACCTCATTCCTACCTCATGAACGCGCTTTTTTCAAGTTTAACCCGTCGGCCATCGGTGGCCACTTTCGCCGCCTCGGCATTGCTTTTTGCTAGTTCGTGCAGCGCCCCGCGCGCCATTGTGGCCACTGGCAAAGTCACGCCCCAGGGCGAATTTCGGGTAGGCTATAACCAGGGTTTTAACATTGCTTCGGCCCCGCTGGCCAAAGTTGGGAGCGCGGTGAAGGACGCCGCCAGCCAGGCCGCCAGCCAACAAAAAGTGGACTACACCGACGCCACCACGCAGCTGCAAGCCGCTGCCCTGGCCTACATTCTCGACCCGGTGCAGCCCACCGCCGACCTCAACATTCGCTACGGCATCGTGCCGCGCCTCGATGCGGGCTTCAAGTACGCCTTCGGCTCCTACGTGTTCGACACGCAGTACCAGCTGCTGGGCCCCACCGGCACGCCCGAAAACCCCGGCCGGGGCGCCGAGTCGGGCACTACCTACGCCAGCATCGGCCTGCAGTTTGCCACCCAGCGGGCCAAGCTGCCCAGCTTTTCCTTCCTCACCGACATCAACTCGGTGCTGAACTTCCGGGCCACCCGCAACGACTTGCTGATTCCGCTCACGTTCAGCCAGTCTTTCGGGCCGGAGGAGGAAATCGGCGCCATCAGCTACGGCCTGGTGTACGCCCACAGCTGGGTGAACTACGGCTTCGCGCCCACCAAAATCTATAGCGGCGCGGTGCAGGTGCCGGAGCTGCCGCTGCAAAGCCGCAATTTTTCCTCGTTCGGCGGCTTTCTCAACCTCAAGCTGGGCTACCGCTATTTTTATGTTATTCCGGCCGTGTCGCTCTTTTACCAGAACTACGGCGATTACGCCCTGCTAAATGGCCAAAGCACGTCGCTGAGCGGCATTACTGTGGTGCCCTCGCTGGGCTTCCAGCTGCGCATCCCAAACCTCACGAAGTAAGCCCACTGCCCGGAGCGCAGGCCTGGCGGCGCGGTATTAAGGCAGGGTTACCGTTCTTTGTCCCCCGTTTTTTAACTTTAAAAGCGGCTACCTCTCAACTTACTCCTCCCGCCCCTTCTCGATGGAAGCTCCCAACCCCGAATTCATGCGCGAAGCCATTCGCCTGTCCATTGAAAAAATGCGGGCCGGGCACGGCGGCCCCTTTGGCGCGGTGGTGGTGAAGGATGGCAAAATCATTGCCCGGGGCTTCAACCAGGTCACTACCACCCACGACCCTACCTGCCACGCCGAGGTCGACGCCATCCGCAAAGCCTGTAAGGAGCTGGGCACTTTCCAGCTCGATGGCTGCGACCTCTACACCAGCTGCGAGCCCTGCCCCATGTGCCTGGGGGCCATTTATTGGGCCCGGCCGGCCCGCGTGTTTTTCGGCAACACCAAGGCCGATGCCGCCGCCATTGGCTTCGACGACCAGTTTATTTACGAAGAGCTGGACCGCCCCATGCACGCCCGCCAGCTCCCCATGACCCAGCTGCTGCGCGAAGAAGCGCTGGCTGGTTTTCAGGCGTGGACGGAACTGGAAGGCAAGACGGAGTATTAGTTAGTTAGCACGAATTTGAGGCAGTCATGCTGAGTGAAGCCGAAGCGTCTCTACCGCAGGAGTAATTAATTAGTATTGAGGTAGAGATGCTTCGGCTTCGCTCAGCACGACGTTCTTTAGAAATTGACTTATTGCCCCATGATTGAATTTTACCTCAACGACCAGCCCATCCGCACCACCGAGGCCCCGGCCAGCGCCCTGCTCGATTTCGTGCGCTACCACGAGCAGCTGAAGGGCACCAAAATCGGCTGCCGCGAGGGCGACTGCGGGGCGTGCACCGTGCTGGTGGGCGAACTGGCGGCCGATGGCCTGACGGTGAACTACCAGAGCATGACCAGCTGCCTCACACCGCTGGGCAATTGCGCGGGCAAGCACGTGGTCACGGTGGAAGGCATCAACGCGGCCGGCAGCCAGCTCACGCCCGTGCAAAAAGCCATTGTGGACGAAGGGGGCTCGCAGTGCGGCTTCTGCACGGTGGGCTTCGTGATGTCGCTGACGGGCCACAGCCTGAGCACGCAGCCAGCCACCGCGAAAAGCACCATTGCCGCCATTGATGGCAATATCTGCCGCTGCACGGGCTATAAGAGTCTGGAGCGGGCCGCCGCCAAACTCACGGCCGAATTGGCCGACCGCCCAACCGAAAATGCCCTGGCCTGGCTCAGCGAGAAGCAGTTTGTGCCCGGCTACTTTGCCGAAATCCCAACTAAGCTCGCGAAGCTGCGACCCGATGAAGCGAAAGCAACGGCAGCTTCTTCGGCGGCCCCAGCAGCTTCCGCTACGGCCCACGCCAACGGCGGCAGCACCATTGCGACCTCGCCCAACGGCCACGCTCAAAGCCAGAATGACCACGGCCACCTGGGCACCACTTCTCCCTTCACCCACGCCCTACTGGGCGGCGGCACCGACCTGCTGGTGCAGCGCCTCGAAGAACTGCGCGAGCAGCCGGGCGTGCGCCTCATTTTCGACCAGCCCGGCCGGCGCGGTATCCGCCACGAAACCACCGGCCGCGTGGTGCTGGGCGCTGCCACCACGGCCAGCCAGCTGCTCGAATCGGACCTGATGCGCGGCCTGCTGCCGAACCTGCCGCAGTACCTGAAACTGGTGTCGAGCACGCCCATCCGCAACATGGGCACGGTGGCCGGCAACTTCATCAACGGCTCGCCGATTGGCGATTTGACCATTATGTTTCTGGCGCTGGGCGCGTCCATCACGCTGCTCGATGCCGCCGGCAACACCCGCGAGCTAGCCCTGCCCGACCTCTACCTCGGCTACAAAAAGCTGGCGAAAGCCGCCGATGAGCAGGTTGTCGAAATCAGCTTCCCCGCGCCGCTGGCCGGCGACTTTTTTCACTTCGAGAAAGTATCCAAACGCACCCACCTCGACATTGCCAGCGTGAATTCCGCTGCCTGGCTGCGGGTCGAAAACGGCGTTATTTCCGAAGCCCGCGTGTCGGCAGGTGGCGTGGGGCCGGTGCCGCTGCTGCTGGCCTGCACCAGCGCGTTTCTGGTCAGCCGCGAGCTTTCGGCTGAAACCGTGAACGCCGCCAACGCGGTGATGCAGGAGGAAATCAGCCCGATTTCCGACGTACGCGGTACCGCCGACTACAAGCGTCTGCTGCTGCGCCAGCTGCTGTGGGCACATTTCCTGCAGTTTGCGCCGGAATTGGCGGTGGATGAGTTGATTTAAATTTTTAGCGTCGCCCTCCGCGTTCGCCTCACCCCCGGCCCCTCTCCGAAAAGGAGAGGGGAGCCTGACGACTTCCGTCCGCACATAGCCGGTGCCCCCTCTCCTTTTCGGAGAGGGGCCGGGGGGTGAGGCGAACGCGGAGGGCGACACCCAAGCCATTACACTTCACCCCTTACTTGCGTGGCAAATAGCTTTTTCAAAACTGGCAGCAAGTGGGTATTGGGCGTGGCTTTAGCAGCCGGATTAGCTTGGTGGCTCCTGCCGCTTTCTATTACTCACCATGCGGAAGTCAGTCGCGGCAATACTTTGAGGCAACGGTTAGAAGACTACTTCAGCCAAAACCACACGCTCCCCGATGATGATGACTGGCAGCAGCTTAAAAAAGTTGGCTTCACCAGTCAGGAATTAGAAAAAGCGTACCCCGAGTACCACAAAATCGACGACGATGCCTTCGAATTGCTATTTGTGAAGGGCTTTGATGGCCCTTACCTGACGTGGAATTCGTGGGAGCGGAGGTGGAAAAAGGGCTTCGCAACGCTTCCCGTCCGCTGATTTTTGATTGTTTAGAACCCATGAACCACCTCGACCCCAACCGCCACGTGCGCGGCGAATCGCAGTACCTCGACGACGTGCCCGTGCAGCAGGGCACCCTGTACGCGGCCGTGTTTGAAAGCCCGCTGGCCCACGGCGTGCTCCGCAGCCTCGATTTCAGCGCCGCGCTGATGGCGCCCGGCGTGGCCCGCATCCTCACGGCGGCTGATATTCCAGGGCACAACCAGATTGGCGGCATCGTGGCCGACGAGCCGCTGCTGGCCGAGGGGCACGTGCATTTCCGGGGGCAGCCGGTGGCGCTGGTGCTGGCCCGCACCGAGGCGCAGGCTCATGCCGCGCTTAAGCTCATCAAGGTGGAAATCGACCCGCTGCCCATCATCACGGACCCACGTGTGGCCGCCGCGCAGGGCGAGTTGATTGTGCCGCCGCGCACCTTCAAAATCGGTGATTCTCAGGCGGCCTGGGCAGAATGTGCGCACGTATTTGAGGGCGTGGCCGAGAGTGGCGGGCAGGAGCATCTGTACATCGAAACGCAGGGCGCGTACGCCTTCCCCACGGAAATGGGCGGCGTGCGGATGATTTCGTCCACGCAGGGGCCGACGGCCGTGCAGCGCCATACGGCGCACGTTTTGGGCCTGGGGATGCACCAGGTGGAAGTGGACGTGACGCGCCTCGGCGGCGGCTTCGGGGGCAAGGAAGACCAGGCCACGCCCTGGGGGGCGCTGGCCGCGCTGGGTGCGTTCATCACCAAAAAGCCGGTGAAGCTGGTGCTCGACCGCATGGCCGATATGCGCATGACCGGCAAGCGCCACCCCTACTCGTCCGACTTCAAAATTGGCCTCGGTGCCGACCTAAAAATCGTCGCCTACGAAGTCACGTTTTTCCAGAACGCGGGCGCGGCGGCCGACCTCTCGCCGGCCGTAATGGAGCGCACGCTCTTCCACGCCACCAACGCCTATTTCGTGCCCAACGTGACGGCCACGGCCTTTAGCTGCCGAACAAATTTGCCACCGAATACGGCCTTCCGGGGCTTCGGCGGGCCGCAGGGCATGTTCGTCATTGAGTCGGCCATTGCCAAAGCCGCCGAGGAATTGGGCGTACCAACTTTTGAGATTCAGCGGAAGAACCTGCTGCGTGAGGGCGACCTGTTCTCGTACCGGCAGGCAGCTGAAATGTGTCATGCCGAGCAGGCCTGGGACACGGCCGCGACGGAGTTCAATTTGGCCGGAATCAAAGCCGAAGTCGCGCAGTTCAACCAGGCCAATAAGCTGAAGAAGAAGGGCTTCGCGGTGATGCCGATTTGCTTCGGTATTTCCTTCACCAAAACGCCCATGAACCAGACGCGGGCGCTGGTGCACATCTACTCCGACGGCTCGGTGGGCATCAGCACGGGCGCGGTGGAGATGGGCCAGGGTGTGAACACGAAAATTGCGCAGGTAGCGGCCCGCACGCTGGGCATTTCGATTTCACGCATCAAAATCGAAACCACCAACACCACCCGCGTCGCCAACACCTCCCCCAGCGCCGCCAGCGCCACCGCCGACCTCAACGGCAAGGCCACCGAAATGGCCTGCACTGCTCTCCGCGAGCGGCTCCTCGCCCACGCCAGCACCGAGTACACGCTTAATTACGAGGGCCTCGAAATCCACGACGAGCAGGTGCTGGCCGCCGGCGTGCCCGCCGAAACCAACTGGGAAAAGCTGGTGTCCTCGGCCTTCTGGAAGCGGGTGGCCCTCACCGAAAACGCTCACTACGCCACGCCCGACCTGCATTTTGACGCGACCGTGAACCAGGGCCACCCCTTCGCCTACCACGTCTACGGTACGGCCCTGACCACCGTGACGGTGGACTGCCTGCGCGGCACCTACACCGTGGACGCCTTGCGCATTGCCCACGATTTCGGCCAAAGTTTAAACCCTGTTATCGACCAGGGCCAAATTGAGGGCGGCGCAGTGCAGGGCATTGGCTGGATGACGATGGAGGAAATCGCCTACAACGCCGAAGGCCGCCTGCTCAGCAACTCGCTCAACAGCTACAAAATCCCGGACATCTACGCCGCCC
The DNA here is from genome assembly GCF_017921975.2 of Hymenobacter terricola. Lineage (GTDB taxonomy): Bacteria > Bacteroidota > Bacteroidia > Cytophagales > Hymenobacteraceae > Hymenobacter > Hymenobacter terricola. Next base: position 6,534 of record NZ_JAGEMO020000033.1, on the reverse strand, counting down.
CCGCCGTGCTCGACGTGCATTTTCTCGATACGCCCGGCCACCCCAGGGCCATCCTGCGCTCCAAGGCCGTGGGCGAGCCGCCGCTCATGTACGGCATCGGCACCTACTTCGCCCTGCGCGACGCAGTGCGGGCGTTTCAGGGGCATACCGCCCTCCCCTTCTCGGCCCCGATGACGCCGGAGAAGGTGCTGGTGAGCTTGTATCCGGAGTTTGCGTACGAATCAAGCCAGTCATTGCGAGAAGGCACGACGAAGCAATCCGTCCTGTGAATATTCAGACACTTTTTTTAAGCGACCAGCCCCGGTCCTACGCAGAACCGGGGCTGGTCACATCTTAGGGTTGGTCGCATCGAGAGGACGGATTGCTTCGTCATGCCTCCTCGCAATGACAATTACGCGGCCTGCTTGCGCCGGCCTTCCAGAATACGGAAGAACGAGCGGGTCTGCACCTCTTCCAGCGTCAAACCCGTCGCCAGAATCTCCTCTTCCGAAATCGCGCCGCAGTTCAGGGCCTTGAGGAAGAAGTTGAGCAGGCCCTGGCCCGTGGCGGCGTCGTCGAAGATGTCGCCGGTGAGGGTGGAGATGGCGGCGCGCTCCACGAAGCTTTTCAGGCGAAAAACCGCGTCGTCGTAGCTGCTGAGAAAAAAGTTGTAGGTAGCGGCGTAGCGCATGGGCAGCTGCGCGGGGTTCAGGTCCCAGCCCTGGTAGAAGCCATTTATCAGTGAATGCGTGGTGTGGCGGTAAGCCTGGCGCCAGGCGTTGTGCACCGATTCGCGGTTTTCGCGCAGTTGGGCGAAGGTCAGGTTGTCGCCCCGGTGCGGGCCGATGGGCATCACGTTGGTTGCGCCATCTGAGAGGAAGATGCCAGTGCCGCCCAGCGCTACTTTGGTCATGTGGTGGGCAAAATCGCACACGGGGTGACTCATGGTCTGGTACCTGGCCGTGATGCCGCAGGAGGCCGTGTAGTCGTAGGTGCCGAAGTGGGCCGCGATGCAGCGCCCCTCGCTGGCCCGGATGATGCGCAGGAGCGGGTTGCGCCCCTCCTCGTCCATGATAATTTGCGTGGCCTCTACCATTGTTTCCATTTTGAGGGTGCCGGGGGCCAGGCCGTTGGCCTTTTCCAGCAGCTCAAACAGGCGCACCATGGTGGTCATCTGCTCGGGGATGGTCACTTTGGGCAGCATCACCACGAAGTTATCGGGCAGCTTGCCACCGGTTTCAGCCAGCAGTGCGGTCAGGAAAATATCGAGCGTACGCACGCCCCGGGCCTTCATATCTTCCGTGAAAGGCTTGATGCGGATGCCGATGAAGGGCGACAGCGTGCCCTGGCTCATGCCTTTGGCCACTTCCTTCGCGGCGCGCACGGCGGTTTCGTCTTCCTCGGCATCGGGCCGGTTGCCGAAGCCATCTTCGAAATCGATGCGGAAGTCTTCCACCGCCTCGCGCTTCAGCTTCGCCACGATTTTGTTGTAGACCGAATAGGCCAGCCAACCGGGCTCCTGCTTGCGGTCCTCGGGACTCAGCGCGTCGAGCCTGGCGGTGAGGGCGGCTACGTCAGCCTCCGGATGCGGCAGGTACTCGTGATTTTTGAGTTGCAGCACGCGGGCCAACTCCACGAAGTTGGGCGCGTAGGTGAACAGGTTGTTGAGGGCGATTTCGCCCATCTTCACGCAGGTATCGGCCTTGAAAAGGTTGGCGCCGCCGTACACGGTGTGCACGGCCTGGCGGTCAGGCCGGTCGCCGGGATAGGTATGCTGGAATTTGATATTGGCCGCGCCGAGCTGGTCGAGCAGGGCCGTTTTGTCGGATTCGGGTAAGCTGAGTTTCATGATGGGAATTGATGTCGTAGAGACGCGTATTCGCGTCTTGTCGTTGAACGATGATGTGCGGGCAGCACAGACGAGGAGACGCGAATACGCGTCTCCACATCGTTCACGACCCGCGGTAAGTGGAATACCCAAACGGATTCAGCAGCAGCGGGACGTGGTAATGCTCATTGCCAGCCACGTTAAAAACGATTTCCACGAAGGGATAAAAATTGGCTGTGCCGTCTTGTGCGAAATATTCCTGCGTGTCGAATTTTATTTTATAAACGCCAAATTCCAGCTGCTTTTCATGAGGCAATAAATCGGCAATTCGGCCATCCGCGTTGGTGACACCGCGCGCTATTTCCTGCCAACTATCGCCGGCCTGCTGCAATAGCGCGATGGTGACATTTGCCGCCGGCTTGCCCTTGGCTGTATCGAGAATATGGGTGGATATCTGGCTCATGCAGCGAGGAGTTTTTCGAGGCGAAGTCGGGTAATTTTATTCTGTTCGCCGGCGGCAATTAATATTTCATCTTCCGACTTATTCGACAGCCGGGCTTGCAATAAAGCCAGCATCTCATCGGCTGATTTACCGGTGGCATACACGATAAATATGTAGCCGAATTTCCGCTCGTATTCTTCGTTGCCCGCCGCTAAAGCTTCCAGTGTTTCCTGCGAAGCCTGCTTTACGGAGGCCTGCTCGCCTTCGGCCCAGGTGCTGGAAGTGGCGAATTTCGCCCGTAGTGCCGCCACATCACCGCCGATTTTGGGGTGGTGGGTGAAGGCTTCGCGCCAGTCGGCTTCGCTCAGGCTGTTCCACTGCGTATTGGCCTCATCCATCAGCGTTTCGACGTCGGATACGGGAAAGCTGGCCACCATTTTTTCAACCCACGCCGTGGAGCCGCAGCACGTTTGCAGCGCTTCGGTGAGGGCGGTTTTGGGGAGGTTATTTAGTTCGGTCAGGGTCATTCGCTAATTCTTTTTCGCGCAATTCCGGATGGGCAATTGCGCGCGACATAAATTCAATGGTGCCTTTGCCACGCCGGGCTTTTTCAGCAAAAATTACGCCTGCGATGCAGCCAATCAGCGCAGTTACTATTGCAAGACCCAAGCTCAATCCATTACGCTTGTTCAGCCAGACAATTGCACCGATAATTACGCCGATAATTGCTGGTGAAATAAAGATTTGCAGCCACGCCAGCGCCAAGAGTAACCGTTCAATGAACTTCATCAGAGCAATTAATTACTCATGCGGTAGAGATGCTTCGACTGCGCTCAGCATGACGTCCCTTGTATGGCTCAAATCACCGTCGGAAACCGGTTCACGTTCTTGTAGTAGATGTACACCGATGGCTCTTGGCCCATGGCCGTGGCCCACTGCTGACAATACGGCGCCATCCAGATGGAATCGCCCTTTTTCACGGGGTACCAGCACTGGTCGAGCATGTAGATGGCCTGGCCTTCGAGGTACAGCAGGCCGTGCTCCATGATGTGGGTTTCGACCATCGGCAGGTTGCCACCGGTGCCGTAGGTGAAGATGTTCACGGCCATATCGAAGCCCGGCACGTTCGGCAGCAGCTCCTGGATGCGCAGGGCCTCGTCGTTCATGTAGACGGGCGCTTTGCTCAGGTCGCGCTCGCCCCAGCAAACGCCCGGCGTGGCGTGGCCCGCCAGCGGCTCGTACACTTTATGGAAGGTCAGAAGCTGCGTACCGGCTTCCGGCTGGCTGAACTCATACGCCTGGCTCACGGGCACATACACGTACTGGCCCACTTTCAGCGGGCGGGTTTCGCCGCCCACGGTGGCCTGGCAGCCGCCCTGCACCACGTAGAAGAAAATCTGCGAAGCCTCGGTCTGGCCCTTCACATTGCCGGCTTCGGTGAGGGTGATGAGCGTCTGGCAGAGGTGCGCGCCCATCTGCTCGTTGATGATGACGTTGACGGTGCAGTCGGTCCAGCCGGGCACGTTGCTGTTGATGTAGCCGTCGGGGGCGATGATGGCGTGGTTGCGCTTCACAACCGAGCGGGTCAGGGCAGACATTTCCATTTAGCGGGTGGGAATTTGGAGGCGGAGGAGGTGTAAAAAACGGTCGGCTACTTCGATGGCGGAAGCCAGGTCCGCCAGCTCTACATCCTCCAAGGGATTGTGGCTGATGCCTTTGTAGCAGCGGACAAACATCATGGCAATGGGCGCCACGGCCGAAACCGGCACCGCGTCGTGCCCCGCGCCGCTGACCAGGGCCAGCACTTCGTGGCCGGTTTCTTCAATGGCCTGCGTGAGCAGCTCGTTCAGCTCGGTGTTGCAATTGACGGGCGCGGTTTGCTGAATCAGGGTCCACGTCAGCTCCACGTTGCGCTGGCTGGCAATGGCTTCGGTGTAGGTTTTCAGGGCCTGGTAGGCGGCGGCCAGCTGCGCTTCGTCGGGGCTGCGCAGGTCGAGGGTGAGGGTGGCTTCGCCGGGAATGACGTTGCTGGCGGCGTGGCTCAGGGCCAGCTTGCCCACGGTGGCCACCAGGCCCTGGCCGTGGGTGAGGGCAAACTGCTCGGCGATGAGAATAAACTCGGCGGCGGCGCACAGGGCGTCCTGGCGCATGGCCATGGGCACGGTGCCGGCGTGGCCGGCCATGCCCGTAAAGGTCAGCTCGACGCGCTGCTGCCCGGCAATGGCCGTGACCAGCGCCACCGGAATATCCCGCTCCCAGAGCACCGGCCCCTGCTCGATGTGCATTTCGAAATACCCCAGCCAGTCGGCGGCCGGAATGGCATCGGCGGCCAGCTGGGTGGCATCGGCTTTCATTATTTCCAGCGCCCGCGCCAGGGTAATGCCGCCGGCGTCGGGCCGCATCAGCAGGGCATGGTCGAAAGCACCGGCCACTACTTTGCTGCCCAGATACGTGGTGTGAAACCGCACGCCTTCCTCGTCGCTGAAGGCAATCAGCTCGATGTGAAAGGGCAATTCGGCTTTCTGCTCAATCAGCTGCTCCACCAAATCGAGCCCCATGAGCACGCCCAGCGGGCCGTCGAACTTGCCGGCGTTCACTACCGTGTCGATGTGCGAGGCCAGCACGAAGGTTTTGGCTTCGGGATTCGGGCTGAGCAGGCGGGCGCGCAGGTTGCCGATGCCGTCGACGCGGGTGACGAGGCCAGCGGCTTCGAGCCAGCCCTGCACCAGGGCACGGCCCTGCAGGAAAGCGGGCGTGCCGAAGGTGCGCGTCACGCCGTCAGTGTCTTCGCTGATGGCGGCCAATTGTTGAATGCGCTGCATGATTCGCTCAGCGCGGGGTAAGTACTGCTGCATTCAGCTACCGGGTTAAAAGTTCGCCGCGGTTGAGGTGGAGAAAATCCGGGCGCTGATAGACTTGCTCACCACCCAGAAAAGTATGTTCCACCACGCCCGTCAATTCCTGGCAAATGTAAGGCGACACTTTGTGTTTATGCTGAAGCAGCTCCTCCGTCACCATGAAGGACTGGTCGACGTCCACCACGATAAGGTCGGCATCGTAACCGGCTGAAATACGGCCTTTGCGCTGGCTTTGGCCAATGAGCCGGGCAGGGGTTTCACTCAGCCATTTCACCAGGTCGTTCAGGGTGGCGCCGCGCTGGCGGGCGGCCGTCCACAGCACCGGCAAGGCCAGCTGCAACGAAGCAATGCCGCCCCAGGCCGTGGTGAAATCGCCGCTTTCGAGCTGCTTCAAATCGGGCGGCGCGGGCGAGTGGTCGGTGGCCACGAAGTCGATGATGCCGGCCTGCAACGCGGCCCACAGCTGGTCGTTATTGGCCTTTTCGCGGATGGGCGGCGCGCACTTAAACTGCGTCTGGCCATCGGCAATGTCCTCGGCATTGAAATACAGATAGTGCTGGCCCGTTTCCACCGTCAGGGGCAGGCCGCGGGCCTTGGCGGCGGCAATGGGCGCGATGGAACTGGCCGACGACAAATGCACGATGTGCACCGGGCAGTTGAATTCCTCACACAGGCGAATCATGAGCGCCACGGCGGTATCCTCCCAGCTTTTGGGGCGCGAGGCGAGGTAGTTCGGGTACGAGCGGTGGTCGTTTTTCTTCCACGCGTCATCGTCTTCCGACAGCTCACAATGCACCAGCAGCGGCAGCCCGTGCCGGGCCAGAATCGGCATCACTTGTCTTAAATCATCTTCCGTGGCATTGGGAAAGTCATCGATACCCGAGTGCGTCAGAAAGGCCTTGAAGCCGAGCACGCCGGCCGCAATCAGGGGCTCGATTTCGGCCGCGTTGCCGGGCACTACGCCGCCCCAGAAGCCCACGTTGGTGTGCAGCTGGCCCCGCGTAGCGGCCCGCTTCAGCCCCAGGTTGGCCACCGAAGTTGTGACCGGGGCCGAGTTCAGCGGCATGTCCACCAAACTGGTGAGGCCGCCGGCCAGCGCGGCTTTGGTGGCCGTATTGAAGCCTTCCCACTCGGTGCGGCCGGGCTCATTGATGTGGACGTGGGGGTCGATGACGCCGGGTAGAATTGCGCGGTGGCCCACGTCGATTAGGGTGGCGTCGGCCACGTCGACGTCGTGGGGCAGCAGGGCACTGATGCGGCCGTTTTCAATGAGAATGGTGGCGGCGCGCTCGCCCTCGGGCGTGACGACGCACTGGCTACGCAGGGCAAGGTTTGGCATGGAAGCAAAGTTTGGCGCTAAATTGAGGACTTTTTCCTGGCCCAATTAAATTGGAGGGGGTTGCAAGAACGTTTATTCAGCCTGTCAT